>NZ_AFHI01000034.1 GCF_000217935.1 Rheinheimera sp. A13L | reverse complement strand
TTTAGCGGCAACTTTACACCATTTAGGTTTATCAGCTCACTACATAGATTTTATAATTCTGCTCGTGCGTCCAAGAAACACAAGCTTCCTTCAGGTGATATACCTCTGTCAGTAGAGCAATATTACGAGTTATCAAAAATCTTTAGCCACAAGAAACTCGCAGCTGCTGTCCACCATCTTTGCGTATCGACAATTTGTTCTTTGGTTCCGAAATTTGCTTATGTTTGCAGTGATCTCAGAAAAACAAGTGATACAGCACGACTTCCTAGCGCAGTGAAAGCAGACTTAAGAAAATGGGTGCATGAGGCGTTGGTTACACATCTAGTGAGTGAACAGCAAGATATAAAAGATTTTTATAACTTAGACAATTATCATTCTATAGCTTCAAGGAATACCGATTTTGAGTTATTGAAGCGATATACTCTGTTAGCACTTAATAACGAGCTGGCAGAAGTTATAACTACTCTTTCAAAGCGATGGATAACTTGGGCACTTAGATGCGGAGTAACCGACGCTCAACTTATTGGCCATGTGCCCAGCTTTCTAATGATCTCGAATCCAAGCGCCACCGAAGTATCTGATACTTCAGAGAGTGAAGAACAGAACTCTAACAATATTTGGCTAACCGTTTATTGCGTTTTAGAGGTATATGTCCCGAATGATAAAAAAATTGGCGATTGTATGGTGTACAGTGGTGTTTTATATCGCTCTAATATTTCTCTATTTAAGTCATCATAATGTGCAATTAATTCAAAACTTCACTAATTCCAGCTCACCTCTAGTTAGTAATCCTTTAAAGCTAAACGTTAGCAGGAGTGGCTGCTGAATGTCGGTATATGGTTAATATTTATAAGAGTATTAACCCGGTGAGTATTTCGATCTTTTAATGGGATACGTAAATTAATACATAGCTTGCTCATGTGTTGAACAAACAACACAGGAGTAGCACACATGTACGTATCAACTTTTCAAACCCCAGGTTGTCCTGGCAATGGTTATTGGTATGAACCAACCTATAACGGGCTTTCAGTTAACTTAAGTCGTGGTCCACTGATTGAAAACAATCTTGCAGCGATCAGTAGAACAATCGTAAACGCATTGGCTGATACGCCACGAGCATATGCAGTTAGATTCGATCTCAGGCTCCCACCTGAATTTGATGTTACTGACTCTGAAGTGATTACCCGTTTCTTTAATGCTTTGAAGCGACTGCTTGAGGCTGCTGATCAGCAAAAATTAAAGGAAGGTAAGCGTGTGCATCCTCACCGTTTGCGTTACTGCTGGACCAGAGAATGGGGTGTCGAAGGACGACCGCACTATCATGTGTTAATTATTCTGAACCATGATAGATATCGAACTCTGGGTTTGTTTAAAAACTCTGAAGGTAACTTGTCGGCTCGTATTAAGACAGCTTGGGCAATCGCAATAAATCGACACGTTGAATCTGCATCCAGATTGGTGCACTTTCCTGTAAATGCGGAATACAGGCTCAATCGCAACTTGCCTGAATACCAATCTCAAATACAGAGTTTATTCTATCGAGTGAGCTACTTTGCAAAAGCGGAGACCAAGATGTTTGGTATAGGACAAAGATCCTTTGGCACATCGATAGGCTAAAACGATTTTTTACAGGCAATGTAGAATTAAAATTTAGACGGTATTACCGGCTGGAAAATTTACCTTGCAAGCTTCTAAATTGCGGGTTAGCCTTCTAAAAAGGCGCCCGCCTCACTTACATGCGAGTGAAAACAGGCAGCAATCGCTTAAGCGTATCTATGTTATGTGTAAACAAAGCCTATTAATTTAATTCCAGGTTGAGCGACCTGGCCTTAAACGCATGCGGTCATGGTTAATTGCTCACGGCACTCAGCCTCCGGAGTTAATTATGTATAACTTATCCGCTATTTCCCATGCAGTTCTGCAACAACTTAAACAGCACCACACTGTTACGCCAACCCGCTCTCAGATATTGGAGTTAATGGCCGCGTATTTGGGTTATAAGACATACGCATCATTCAAAGCAGATAAAGTCATCGGTAAAGAAAAGCTTAACTCTGCGATTGCAGATCAAGCAGCTGCCTTTGCTCGGTTTGATGCGAGATTGGCCGATTTAAACATCCCTGCATCTTTAGCCAGCCAACTTAAGCAAAGTGTTATACAACATTTTGATGTCGATGAGCTGGAGCCAAAAATCAGTCTTATCAGAATTGCTCAACATTTGGGTATCGCAGCTGGGCAAGCCAAACTCCTGCCTTCAGAGGTCAAAGCTTGTTACGAAAATATACTTACTAGCCATGATGCTGAGATCTCGCTGCTGAGGTATGTTTGGCATTGCCACGAGCAAGAGCAACATTCAGGGGATGAACACTATTCTGATGGCAGTTCCTATTGGTACGAGCAACGTCAAGCCGGCGTAAAATTATCTGCTGTAGCAGAGGAGTGGGCTAATACTTACGAACGACAATTAGCTGCAGATGAGCGTAGACGCACTTTATTTAGTGCGGAATCATGCGCCCAACTAGCAAGTCCTTTTGTCACAGACGTGATCCATGATCAGCGCGCGCCCAACTTGTGCTGGCAGCTTGATGCTTCCTATCTGCTAGAGCTATTCGAAGACAATATGTGTGATGGTATTACCGATGAGTTTTTGGATGATTGGAATCGTTTGGCTGTGCTTCAAAATCCAACACATCAGAATTTAGTGCGATTAGCTGAGGGCCTGATGGACGAAGTTGAACTATGGGCTTGGTATCTGTTCGGCCTCAGCCAGCAAATAGATATAACGACTGACAACTATAGTTTAATAAACTCCGATACAGGCGATGCATGGGATGAATACGGTCCTGCAACACCTGTCGGATACGATGGTATTTCTTTACCAGTTATTTCAGAAAGCCAGAGGTGTGAATCTCAGTTATTAGCTGAACGTATGCAAATCTTAGTGAGTTCAGTGAGGAAATAAGAAAAAAATAAGATAACAGCATAAGGCTACCGCATCCGCGGTAGCCTTATGCTTGAATCAGATTTCCAGTTCAACAAAGTCTTTATCAATATCCTCCTGGGTAATACCGATATAGCGCAAAGTCACACCTTCAGAGCTATGTCGTAGCATTTTCATCACTCTAGCAATGTCCTTGGTACTTTTATACAAGTGGTAACCGCGAGTTTTGCGCATTGAGTGTGTGCCAAGGTCGATCCCTACATCTTCACCTATCAGGGCAAAAGCCCGGCTGACATAGCGGCGTGAAAGTGGTGCAGGTGGAACATTGCCAGCACGTTGATTTCTGTATGACTGAAATAGATAGAAATGAGTGGGATGCTCCGTTCTAATCCGATGGATAATCTCAATAGTTTTCTGGTTTAGTTTGATATTGGCAAGTTTGCCTGTTTTACCCTCCTTTAAAAGCAGCCGCTCAGCCTGAATGTCTGAAAAACGGATTGACAGTAAATCTGTGATCCGCAGAGCCAGGTTTAACCCTACATTCCAAATATCCGCCATTTGTTGGCCGTAGTGCCTGTCCAGTAAGTGACTAATCAGTTTCACCGTATCCAGGCTTTTGACCGCTTGTACCTCAGCCATAGTCAACTTCCTCTTTTCGATTAAAACGCGTTTTTGAGAACTTCAGCACCTTTCAAAAGTAAAAGTGCTGATTTATAAGGCTTTGCAAGTTCCCAAAAGGACAATTTGGGAACTTGGTTTTTATGCCGTTTTGTACATATTCGCTAACCTAGAGTTTGAGCCTAAAGCAGCCCACGTTCAGCAAAAGACACAGCTGTTTCTCCAACAACGATATGGTCCAGCACTTTTACATCAATTAGTGCCAGTGCGTCGGTTAGTCGTTTGGTGATCCGTTTATCTGCCTCGGATGGCTCTGCTACGCCAGATGGATGGTTGTGAGCGAAGATCACAGCACCAGCATTATGCTCCAGCACCAGCTTTACCACTTCACGTGGGTAAATCGGTGCTGCGTCGATAGTGCCGTAGAACAACTCACAGAAGTGTATTAATCGGTGTTGGTTGTCTAGCAGCATTACGCCAAATACCTCTCGCTCATGATGAGCCATGCGGTACTTCAAATAATCCTTCGTTGCTTCTGGATTGGTAAAAGCGTTTTTGCGGGCATATTTTTTGGCGATCAGGGTTGCAGCTTTATCTAGTACTTCTAAGGCGGCGACTGACCATTTTACAACGTCAGCAGTAGAGGGTTTTGGTGCCATAGGTATATCTCCTTAATTAACATTTAGTTGCTTATGCATTGAGGTGATATAGGTCTGAATTTTTTTCGATTCGTTAGCTGTAGGTGCTTGGTGGCCGCTTAAAGTTAAAAAATACACAACGCGCTCATGGTCTGGATAAATAAGAGGACCTAACCATGAAACTGATTAAATTAAAGTCTGTGATGGATTGCACCGGCCTGGCACGCTCTACCGTTTATAAGTTTATTGCAGAAGGACGTTTTCCAAAGCCAGTAAAGCTTGGCGTAAGGATGGTAGCTTGGGTGGAAAGCGAGATACAAGACTGGATCCAAGAGAAGATTGAGCAGCGCCAACTTAGCTAAATAAAGTGACGAGAAATATCATCTAAGCCTGCGAAGCTCATCTAAATACTGCCTAGACAACTTATTAGTAAAGCTGTTGATCTCATCAGCAGTCTCGGTATAGATAGCCTGGCTAACTCTTTTACAATCCGTTAAGCCAAGTTCATAAACAAATCGCGAGGCAATAGGGTTTTGCTTCGGAGTGGTATTCCAGCCTTTATCAATCCATTGTGCTAATCGCTCATCGTGCGGTACCAGTAAATACAATCTTTGCTTAGCTCGGGTGATGCCGACATAAAAAAGCCGTCGCTCTTCTTCCTCTGAGTCTTCACTGGTAATCTCTTCTGCTTCAGAGTGTGAGGTTACTTCCTGCGGTGAACTTGATGGAAATTCTGCATCGTTTAATCCGGTAATAATAACGGTTTCATACTCCAGCCCTTTGGCAGCATGGAAGGTTGCCAATGTAACATGGCTAAAGCCACTGTTTGCTGTCTGCGGATTCAGCACGGCAGATAAAAGTTCTCCAGCGGTTATTCTGCTTGATTGCAAAAACTCTTTGATTCTAAACATACCCCTGCGCTGATCGTTTGATTCTCGCCGTATAGATGATTCAAAGCCAATATTTTCGGTAAGGCCGGCCATCGCGATTTTTTGATACACTTCAGCTGCCAAATCTGTTTCGCGTGCTGAGTCTTTTAAAGAAAGTAAGTCATTTAATCGTAAGCGATGCTTACGGCCATTTTGCAAAGCAGAGGTTAGCAGCTGCCAAATGTCAGCACTCTGGTTAAGTAGCTTTGTTTGCACATCTTTCATTTGGCCTGTTGTCCAACTGATGCCAGCATCCCATAGGAAGCCGGCAAGAATCGCCTTTTTGCCTGGATGTCGGCTTAGCCGCTTAAGGTCACCATCAATACAAAGTAAAAATGCAGCAACTAGCACGCAAATTTCCTTGCGCCTGAATAGAGTGGTTTTTTCTGCGCTGTTACTGCCATCAGCTTTTTCATCGGGGTAAGCATAAGGGATCTGGCATAAGCGCAACGCTAGTTCCGTTTCTGCCAAGTGAGCATTGGTTCTGGCAAGTATGGCTGTTGAATTAGCGCCTGGCGTTAACAGAGATGAAACTCTCGACAGACAAAACCCTGGGTGAATGGATACATCAGTGTGGGGTGTTTGTGTTGGCTGACTGATACACAACTTTGCAGTTTTATGCGTATTTTTACTGATAAGAGAATTGGCAATAAGTGATAATTGATGACCGAAGCGAAAGGTGCAGGATAAATGAAACACCTTTATAGGCTTAAACTGCTGTTCAAAAATGCCGTCGATAAAGTCAGGCCGGCTCCCACGCCATTTATAAATACTCTGATTGATATCCCCGACAGCCATTACACTGGCTTTATCACCTGCTAACAATCGAATCAGTTCATGTTGGACCAAATTAACGTCCTGATATTCGTCTACGATTATATTACTAAGCTGAATGAAAAGTTGTGGTTGCTTTGTAATGACCTGTTTTGCTTCAGCGAGCATGCTATCGAAGGTTCGAAAACGGTATTCCTGCAACAATTCATAAAACCGCTGGTAAGCCTTAATGTGTCCATTCGGATATCTCGCAAATACGGGATCGGAAGCTACTTCTTCAGGCAAAGCACCGTCTGCATGGCAGCGATCAATAAACAGTTCTAACTCTTCTATTTCGTTCTGCTCAATAAAGCTGTCTTCAGCAGCATAACCATACCGATATGCCTCTCTAATGATACTTCTGTACTCGGGCATATCAGTCGTTAGCAGTTTTTTGTGGCCCAATTCACCTCTTCGCACCGCTTGTTGAACAATCTCAAGAGCAAGGCTATGAAAGGTGCGAACATCGGGTGATCGATACTGGTTTTTTAATGTGATGTTCAATTTTTCGGTAAAACTTACCTGAGCCGCTTTGTTGTACATCAGCACCAGTATCTGTTCCGGCATTGCTCCGTTTTGCAGTAAGCGCTGCACATGCTTTACTAAAGTAGTGGTTTTGCCACTGCCAGGTACTGCTTTAACTAATGCATGTGAGCCGTTATGCTCGATAATAAGACGCTGCTCTTGTGTAACGGTCTTACTCTTCCTTGTCATTTCACTGACCTATATTGCGCGCACAACTTTGCTTCTGTGTAAGGTGCTTTTATGTGCTTTTTACTGCAGTGAAGGAATCCATTCTCCCAGTTAGATGCATGAATGCAATTAACGCAGTTGGCATGAACGTTCAGGGCGTCAGCTCTGTGTATCAAGTTTCGTAATCTTGTAAGTTGTTCTTGCGGGGCCAAATTTTTCGGCCATGCGATGCTAGGGCTTGTTGCAGTATGATCAATGTCCTGATATCTGAAAGTTTGTTTTTGTAGTCTCCCATTAGGGCTTAACTTCCACTCATCTATTACAACTTTTGCGTGGTGACATTGCTCCAGACAGTGGTCAGTGACACGGCTTGTAAGTTTGAAGTTGTAATACGTCAATATGGTATCTTCAGCGCTAAAGTCACTGCTGATCAGTGCCGTAATATCCGACTCTGATTTCACATGAAATTCCAGTATTGGCACGCCAGTGTCTATTTTGTCTTTAGAGCATGGGTTAGTGACGTGAATTTCGATATAGCACTTTGCGCTCGAGTTGGCATCAGTTAGCAAGACATCCGGTTTAAACCCAGTTTCTGCGTCGTATTGCTCAAGCGCAACCTGATCAAAAAGCGCCTTTAAGTTATAAATTGCGGGGATAAGCATCTTACAAGGCTGAAACTGGCCGGCTAGTAACTCTGCTTTAGCAGAACGACACTCAGCCTCCCGAAGAAGTTTAAGCGGCACGACATTTTCATTTAGAAGGCGATGATAGATCGCTATTTTTGCTGTCTGGTGCAGGTAACTCTCATAAGAGCAAACAGCTTTATGGTGACGAAAATGCTTGGCATTATTTTCACCTAGCACCGGTATCATTGATTCATGGCAACTCGGGCAAATGTATCGCTCAGCCCGCGAAGCTTTTCGGATGTGTACTAACTCATTTTCATCGGTTTTGGCATATGCAAACTGTACCGACTGCTCATTCCCTTGCATTGAATATCCTGGTGACCTATCTCAATAATTTGATTTAGTGAGGGTATTGTTGACGGCAGAGAGGTTGCTTTTCAAGGAAAATATTTTAAAAATTGGGAACTTGAAGGTATAGTAAATTTAACATCAATCACATGCAGCGTTGGGCATTGTAAGTTTTCGCAAACAGCTGTTTTAACGCGTATAAAGTAAGTCTCTCTATAGATAGGCGGACTGAGCGGTTGCTGATTAGCTTAAATATGATTCTTTAATTTAAGGGCAGGTATGGATGGCCAATTAAGACCTGAAGATCAGGCGCGTGTCATTATAGATAGGAAGCTGGCTGATGCTGGCTGGGTTGTCCAAGACAAAAAGCGTATGAATCTTATCGCCGGTAAAGAGGGGGTGTACGGCGTAGCTATCCGGGAAATGGATACTACAACCGGTCCAGTTGACTACATGTTATTTGTAGCAGGCAAAGCTTGTGGCGTGATCGAAGCTAAGAAAGATGGCGTTTCGCTGGGCGGTGTTGCTGAGCAAAGTGGTCGTTACAGCATCTCTAAATCTGCGTTTACTCAGCGTTGGATGGACGCTCTCCCTTTTACATACGAAGCAACCAGCACAGAAATTCGTTTTTGCGATTATCGCGACCCGAAAGCGCGCAGCCGCAATGTATTTCATTTTCATAAACCCGAAACCTTAAAGAAATGGCTGGAGGAAGAAAAGACGCTTCGCGACCGATTCCTCGACCTACCTGTGCTTGAAACGAATGGCCTGCGCGACTGCCAGATTGAAGCCATTTCCGGTATAGAAAAATCGTTAAAGCGAAATGAACCTCGTGCTTTACTACAAATGGCCACTGGTTCAGGTAAAACCTTTACCGCCGTTACCCAGATCTTCCGCCTTGCTCACTACGCTAAAGCAAAGCGAGTGTTGTTTTTAGTCGACCGGGGTAATTTAGGCCGTCAGGCCAAAAAGGAATTTGAACAGTACGATACCCCTGTTGATGGCCGAAAATTCACATCGCATTACAACGTGAATATTCTTGGTACCACCGGCGTGGCCGACACAACTAAAGTGACTATATCGACTATTCAGCGCTTGTATTCCCAGTTAAGTGGTGTAGAGCTGGATGATGATGCTGATGAACGCTCGGGGTATGAGATCGAAGAAGAAACACTCTCTACAGCACCAAGAGCAGTCAGCTATAACTCTGAAATCCCAATTGAAGCTTTTGATTTAGTCATAATCGACGAGTGCCACCGCTCAATTTACAACTTATGGCGGCAGGTCATCGAGTACTTCGATGCTTTTATCATTGGCCTTACTGCCACACCAACCAAAAAGACCATTGGCTTTTTTAATCAGAATCTGGTGGCTGAATACACTCACGAAAAAGCTGTTATCGATAAAGTAAATGTGGGTTATGACATCTATCGAATTAAAACCAAAAAAACAGAGCAAGGTGATGTAATCGAAGCGGGCACCGCCGTTCAGGTTCGTGACCGCTTGACTAAAAAGCAGCGTCAGGAAGTGCTGGACCAGGATCAGGCTTACAGCAAAACCCAACTAGACCGCAGCGTAATAGCGCCGAATCAAATCCGAACTGTATTAACGGCATTTAAGGAACGCTGCTTGCCGGAGTGTTTTGCCGATCGCAGCTGGGTACCCAAAACACTAATCTTCGCTAAAGATGATGATCATGCTGATCGTATCGTCGATAAAGTACGCGAGGTATTTAACGAGGGAAACAGCTTCTGTAAAAAAATCACCTATCGCGTGGGTAAAAAAGCTGCAGAAGACACTATCGCCGAGTTTCGCACCAGCCCAAGGCTGCGTATAGCCGTTACGGTAGATATGATTGCGACCGGTACTGACATTAAACCGCTAGAGTGTCTGATTTTTATGCGCGATGTGCGCAGCCAGGCCTACTACGAGCAGATGAAAGGCCGTGGTACCCGCGTTATCGATATCGATTCGCTACACCAGGTAACGCCAGACGCCAAAGCTAAAACCCGGTTTGTCCTCGTGGATGCTGTTGGTGTGACCGAGAGTGATAAAACCGAAAGTAAATCGATGGAAAAGAAGCCATCCGTCTCAACTGAAAAGCTGATGGAGCAAATAGCCAGGGGCGATCGCTCGGCTGAAACGCTCCAAACCCTGGGTAACAGGCTGGTGCGTTTAGACCTTACCATGGATGCAAAACAGCGTGCTATGTTAAGTGAGCCAATAGGTAAACCCCTGGCGTTAGTGGCAGGCGAGCTTATCAGGGCGACTAATGAAGAGTACCTAGAGCAGCAGGCAAAAATTCAGTTTGGTACCGATGCACCTACACAAGAGCAACGCGATGAAGTCTACAAACCCATTGCCGAAGCTGCTGTGAAACCGTTTCATAACCCGGATGTACGGGAAACCATTGAAAAAGTAAGACGGCAAACCGACCAAATTATCGACGATACTGCTGACGAGTTGCAGAGTGCCGGCTTTGATGCCGAAAAGGCTCAGCACATTATCAAAAGTTTTAAGCAGTTTATTGCCGATAACAAAGCAGAACTAAGCGCAATTGAGCTAATTTACAGCAAACCCTACCAACAGCGGCATTTAAGTTACGAACAAATCGAAGCATTAGCTGAAAATATTCAGGCACCACCGTACAATATCGCCCCTATCGAAGTGTGGAAGGCGTATCAGCAGTTGGAAACGGCGAAGGTAAAAGGTCTGCCACCGGCAACGCTTTTAACCAATATCGTCAGCTTAGTTTCCTACGCGACAGGGCTAAAAGATGTGTTAGAGCCATTTCCCGAGTTAGTAGAGCGCAGGTTTAATGCCTGGGTGCAGCAGCAACAGTATTCGGGCACTGAATTTACACCAGCGCAGCTGGAGTGGCTTAACTTAATTAAGCAGCAAATTGCGCAAAATGCAGAAATGATGATCGATGACTTTGACTATGCCCCATTTAACCAGAAAGGTGGCGTGCTCAAGGCTAAGCAGTTATTCGGTGAAAAGCTGAATAACGTAGTTGACGAATTAAATGGCTATCTTATAGCTTAGGTATAAATTGATGGCACTTGCTAGAAGCCCTGCAGAGATCGTGCAGGAATCCTCAAAAGAAGTATTAGGTAAACACCCCTCGTGGGAGAGGGTTGAGCTTGACCATATTGCTAATATTCTCAATGGGTACGCATTTAAGTCTGCATTGTTTTCCAGTGACTCAGGCAAAGGTAAAGCTTTAATCCGAATTCGAGATGTTGGAAAAGACAGGACAAATACATATTACTCGGGTGAATTTGACGAGCAATATATCGTAAAGAAGGGTGATTTATTAGTTGGAATGGATGGCGATTTTAATGCCGCAATTTGGCAAGGCGAGGATGCGCTCTTAAATCAGCGAGTATGTAAGATTGATGTAAACACGGAACTTTATAATAAAAAATTTCTATTCTACGTTATCCAACCATATCTTAATGCGATACATGCTGAAACATCTTCAGTAACTGTTAAGCATCTGTCTTCGGGGTCTATTGGGCAGATTCCCCTACCACTGCCCCCTCTTAACGCACAAACAGTCATAGTCGATAAAATAGAAGAGTTATTTTCCCATATCGACGCTGGCGTGGAGGGCTTAAAACAAACAAAAGCAAAGTTACAGCAATATCGACAGTCGGTATTAAAAGATGCCGTAACGGGTAAACTTACCGAAAAATGGCGTGTACAAAATGCTGAAAAGCTTGAGCCTGCGGATAAATTACTGGAGCGAATTCTCACTGAGCGGCGTAAAAACTGGGAGCAGGAACAGCTAAAAATCTATGCTAGAAAAGGTAGTTTGCCAAAAGGCGGCAATTGGAAAGATAAGTATAAAGAGCCGAATAGCTCTTTTGATAGTAATCCCCCCTTCGAATTACCTGAAGGTTGGCAGTGGTGTTATTTTGAATCTATTGGTTTCGTTAGCGGTGGTCTTACCAAGAGCATTAAAAAAAATACTAATCAACGAAAGATCCCGTACTTAAGGGTTGCTAATGTCTACGCAAATGAACTTCGCTTAGACGAAATCCATGAAATTAGCGTTTCTGAGACGGAACTAGATAGAGTACTTCTTCAAGATAAAGATTTGCTTATAGTTGAAGGGAATGGCAGCCCTGAACAAATCGGTCGTATTGCAATTTGGGATAATTCTGTTAGTCCATGTGTTCACCAGAATCATTTAATTAAGGTCAGATTGATTGAAAAAACACTCAGCGAATTTATCGTTTTTTGGTTAATGTCGCTGTACGGTCGAGATCAAATCAAAGCGGTCGCAAGCTCTACATCCGGTCTTTATACCTTAAGCATTTCAAAAATTTCCAGCCTACCTATTCCATTGCCTCCTTTGGAGGAAGCTAGAGAAATATCGTCTTTAGTCACAGAAAAACTTGCTGCAGCATTTAAGACCGAAGAGGAGTTAGACCACAAGATTAAGCTTAGTGCACGATTAAAAGCTGCGATTTTAAGCAAAGCATTCACTGGTAGATTGGTCTGTAATGAACAGACGGAAGAAACGGCTGAAGAGCTATTGGAAAGAATTCTAGATGAAAAACTAAAGTCATTTACGAACGAAAAAGTTACTCAGCGGAAAATGAAAAAAAAGGCAAAGATCATGAACAAGAGGCCTATTTTTGAAGTAATTAAAGAATCTAAAAAAGCGTTAAAGGTTGAAGAAATATTTGAGCTTGCTGGTTTTCAAAGTGATGTTTCGCCTGAAAGTATTGAAGTATTTTATCAAGAGTTAAAGGAAGTATCTTCCCGCGCAGGGATCGAAGTAACTCCGTATTTTTTAGATAAAAAGAAACAAGGCGATAAGTTCGAATACAAGGAAGTAAACTGAATGAAGCTAGATAAGCTGTGGATCAGTGAGTTTAAAAACTTAAAGAACATTGAAATAGACTTTGATGAAGATGAGCTGGTCACCGTTGTCATCGGATGGAACGGGGCAGGTAAGTCTAATGTCATTGAGGCTCTGGTAATTATATTTCGTGAACTCGATCTACACAAATCTCCCACATTCTCATACCGTCTAGAATACCTTTGTCGTGGTAACAGAATTACAGTGGAGGCGCTCGCTACTGAAATCAAAAAAGAGCAGTACAACATTAAAGTTGTATCAAAAGAGGGAAAACTCGTAACAGATAAAGCCGGAGAATTTTTCGATGATGAGCAAAGACGCTTTTTGCCATCGAATGTCTTTGGTTATTACTCTGGACCAAGTGATCGGCTTGCAACTCACTTTTATGATCATCAAAGAATCTTCAGAGACCAGTTGCTTTATCCCAATAAATATGGTTTGGATGAAAAAACTTTACCTTTGAGGCCATTGTTCTATGCACAGAAAGTACATAGTAACTTTGTATTGTTAGCTTTCTTTTTAAGCTCAGATGAGAAGGTAACCAAATTCCTGAAAGAAAAACTCTTTATTGAGGGGATCGAGTCAGTCTTATTTGTCTTGAATAAGCCTGATTGGACGAGTAAAGAGGGGGACTCAAGGTTCTGGAACGCGAATGGAGTGGTTATGCCATTCCTGGATAGGCTGTTTTCAGCCTCTCTAGCTCCAATGCGAAAGACAATTAAAGTCCCGCATCCAATGAAAAAGAGTCCAGAAAATGTTGATGCACTCTTTTTATATCTGAAGGATCTGTCTGCTTTAAAGCAGGTTGGCAAAGATACCTCGGACAAAGACTTCTTCAAGTTGTTAGAAAGTATCTACTTTTCAAATTTGATTTTTGAAGTTCGTATCAGGGTAAAAATTAAGAATAAAAATGGTTCTGACGACTCATTAACGTTCAGAGAGCTTAGCGAGGGTGAGCAACAACTATTAACTGTCCTCGGTTTATTACGATTCACCAGAGATGATGAGTCGTTGTTCTTACTTGACGAGCCTGATACCCATTTAAATCCTGCTTGGAGCATGGAGTACATCAACTTCCTGCAAGAAGTGGCGGGTTTTAATCTCAACACGGAAAAAGGTAACAAAGAGGGGGTTGATAATAGCCATATTGTTTTAGCTACGCATGATCCCATCGTTATTTCTACTCTGAAAAAGGGGCAGATCCAGATCATGAAGCGAGATGAGAATGACTTAAAGGTATTTGCCACACCACCACTGTACGAGCCCAAAGGTATGGGCTTTTCCGGTATTTTGATGAGCGATATGTTTGGGCTTCGCTCTGATCTAGACCCGCAAACGCTCGAAAGCTTAGATGAGCACGCCATTTTGCTTGCTAAAATTGAACGGTCTCCCGCCGAAGAAACTCGGTATAAAGAACTCCAAACCGAACTAGATAAAGCTGGCTTTTTAGAGGCGTATTCGGACCCGTATTTCTCAGCCTTTGTAAAAGCGTGGGGCAGGAAGCATAGTGATAAACTATTCACGCAGACTTTTTTAAGCGATGGCGATCGGCAAGAGCTGAGTGTTATGACGGATGAAATACTTGCTGAATTGGATGCTGAAGAGGCTGGTGAGTAATGCGTTACATCGATATTGATGAGGTTGAACTCGAACTCCCTGATGATTGGGACGATAAAGTAGCTAGCGCTTGGGCATTCGTTAATCGAAAGGTTGCTGAAGCCGAGGTTGCTACGAGTGCAAAAGGAGTTCAGGAAGGTTGGGATGCTCAAAGGCTTGCCACGGAGCTATTAAATGCCGCTGGTACTGCCCTGAAAACTGCTATTGCGAGCAAAAGTGACGTTTGGGGGAGCCTAAGTGAGGTGTTGGCAAAGCAGTCTAATGGAAAATGTTGGTATTGCGAAACCAATGAGTTGAGATCTGACAACCCAATAGATCACTTTAGACCGAAAGGTAGAGTAGCTGAGTGCAGTGATCATCCCGGCTATTGGTGGTTGGCATTTGATTGGCGCAACTTCCGTTTCGCTTGTACTTACTGCAACTCGCGCCGTGTCGAAGTTGATACGGCCGGAGGTAAGCAAGACCACTTCCCTGTGTTTACGCCACCAGATTGGAATAAGACGCCGCAAGATAATAATCAGGAGCGCCCTAAATTATTAGACCCTACGGATCCTGATGATTGTGAACTGTTAGCTTTCAACATAAATGGACTTGCTACGCCTAATTGTAGTGATCAAACATCTGATAATTATAAAAAAGCTATTGAATCTATTGAAAGATTTCATCTTAATCACGGCCCAACAAAGAAAGCAAGGATGGCTATTAGACAAAAGATAAATCAGCTAGTAGCAAACACAAATGATCTATTGCAGCAAGGTGTTGCCGCGCATTCTCAGCAGATTAAATCTAATAAAAAAGAGCTAATGAAGCTTATACGTCCCTCATGCACCCAGACAAAATTTAATACTGCAGCGAGACTTTACTTGAATGAATTTGCTGCCCTTCCATGGGTTAAATCTATGCTTGATCGAGAACCACAATGAATAACGTCAGTACAACAGAAATTGTAAACCGCGTTTGGAACTATGCTCACGTGCTGCGTGATGAAGGCGTCGGCTATGGCGATTATGTAGAACAGCTAACTTACCTGATTTTCCTCAAAATGGCAGCAGAGCGTGCTGCTGGTGGTCAAGAAGCAGAGAACTTAGCAACCGAGCGCTGGAAGCTGCTTATTAAGCTTGATGGCGCAGAGCTTGAAACCGAATATCGCAAAACACTTGAAATGTTAGGTGGCCAGAAAGGCACGCTTGGTACCATTTTCCGCAAGGCTCAAAATAAAATCCAGGATCCAGCCAAGCTTGAACGATTGATTGACATGATCAATAAAGAATCATGGTCAACTCTCAGTATTGATGTCAAAGGTGCCATTTACGAAGGATTGCTGCAAAAGGGCGCTGAAAGTGAGAAAAAGGGCGCTGGCCAGTATTTTACCCCTCGCCCAATCATTGAAGCTATTGTTGATGTGATGCAGCCACAGCCCATGCAGATTATTGCTGACCCTGCCTGCGGAACCGGCGGTTTTTTAACCGTTGCACATGACTACATTGTCAAAAACACAGCGCGCCCGTTATCTAAAAAAGAAGCACGTTTTTTAAAAGAAGAGGCGTTTCGTGGCAACGATATCTCTGACTCGGTTGCCCGCCTTTGTGCCATGAACTTGTACCTGCATGGTATTGGTACTGATGAGTGCCCTATTTCAACTTCTGACGCACTGGCGAAAGAGGTTGGCGATAATAAAGTTGATATGGTGTTGGCTAACCCACCATTTGGCAGGAAAAGCTCTATCACGATAATCAGCGAGAAATCAGGCAAGTTAGAAAAAGAAAAGCTCACTTACGAGCGTTCCGATTTCTGGGCTGATACCTCAAACAAGCAACTTAACTTTGTGCAGCACATCGGCAATATGCTGCGCGTAGGCACCGGCAAAGCGGCAGTTGTGCTGCCAGATAACGTGTTGTTCGAAGGTGGGGCTGGCGAAACCATTCGTAAAGTACTGCTAAACCAGTTTAATTTACACACCATTTTACGTTTACCAACCGGCATTTTTTATGCCCAGGGTGTAAAAGCGAATGTACTGTTTTTTGACGCTATGCCTGCTTCAAAAGAGCCATGGACCAAGAGCGTCTGGGTGTATGACTGCCGCACTAACGTGCACAAAACGTTGAAAGAGAACAAATTAACCCGTTCTGATTTTGATGAATTTGTAGCGTTATTTTGCGCGGAAGATAAGAAAAAGCGCGTATCAAACTGGCAAGATAGCCCGCGCGAAGAGGATGGTGGCCCAAGCCCCGATAGTCGCTGGCGCGAGTTTAGTTACAATGAAATTATCGCCAGAGATAAAACCAATCTGGATATTTCCTGGTTAAAAGATGAGTCGTTAGAAGACAGTGACAACCTGCAACCACCAGCCGTTATCGCCATTGAAATTGTTGAATTGTTGACTGCTGCACTGGAAGAGTTTAAGAGTGTTGAAGAGGCTCTGGTTGAAGAGGATGATGTTTAAGCTGCGCTTAAACCTTTCCTTTTAGTTTGCATAATTAAGCTCTGTAATGGCGGCATTTGCCGCCATTATGCCCTTAAAAAACCAGCAGGAAAAAGTGTGTACATGGACGATTCGATTATCCCAACTACCAGCGAACAGTGGTTTGAGGTCTTAAAGGCAGAAGAGCAAAAAACTAAGAAATCATATTTGGCAAAACCGTCAAATTTGATCAGCAATTATCGTGGAGAACTTGCAACCAGCCGCGATTATGAAGGGCGCGAGATATTAGAACTACTGCAAAATGCTGCTGATCAGGCTAAAGCCGAAAATGTCAGCGGTAAAGTGATTATTGAGCTAACTGAAGTCGGTTTGTTAATAGCAAATAACGGCAAAGCTTTTTCGGTTGGTGGCGTGAAGTCTCTTCAGAATGCTCATTTAAGTCCTAAACGACTAAACCAGCGGCAGTTTATTGGCTGTAAAGGGCTTGGCTTTCGCTCGATTCTGAACTGGACGCGCAACCCGATTATTTTAAGCGGTGAGCTAGCAATCTATTACAGTGATGAGGTTAGCGCGAATAAACTGCAAGAGCTCATGGATGAGTCTTCCGAGCTTGCTGATTTAGTCCAAAGAGAGCGGGACAAAAACAATAACGATATTATCCTGCCGAAGCTTCCGTTTCCGGGTTTTCCTATTCCAACTGCTATGTCAGGCTCTGTTAGCCAGACTACTAGTTTTCTTTTCGAGCGTTGCCAATACTGGAAAAGCCTTGGCTATACCACTGTAATCGGTATCCCCTTCGAAAAAGCTGAGTCATTTAGTAAAGCAATGCAACAAATAGAATCTCTACGCCCTGAGATGCTGTTGTTTGTGCCTTATCTTGACGAGGTCCGGTTTTTACTGCCGGAAAATAAGTTGTCTGTCTGGTCGAAAGAGGGGGACGATGATGCCTCACTGGTTATGCAAGATGGCGAACCAATAGGTATTTGGCAGCTTTTTCGAACTCAAGGGAATGTGGACAAGTTATATCTTGAAGATTCAACGGCTGCAGTGCTTTATGAGATAGTCATCGCGGTGCCAGAAGTTAAGTCTAGAAGTGAGTTAAAACCGTCACCGCTGTTTACTTATTTCCCTACAGAAATCAATTTACCTTTGTCTGTTGTTTGCCATGCAACCTTTGAACTGGACCAAAGCCGTAACCAAATCAGCAAACTGAAAAGCAACGACTATGTGTTTACTCAGCTGGCTAGTTTTCTTGCGGAAGTAGCTGAAAGAAGAGCTGCAAAATATCCGGTTGGAGCCAATGCCGGTTTTCGCGTAGCAATGCCGTTGGGGGAATACCCAGAAAGCCTCAAAAAAATTGGCTTCCCCAAATTACTCAACGAAGCATGTAAAACAAGAACTATAGTGCCAACGATAGCAGGCAATGTGTCCAAAGTTGCAGATGTTTTTTCACTGAAGGGCGCAAACTCAGATTGGTTACCAATTTCGGGCTTTAAAAATATCGTGCCAAACGATGATGCTGAGCTTTATTGGTTTAGAGAATTAGGTATATCAGAACTTTCGCATGAAGCGCTATATGAAGCGCTTGATAGCCTTGTGGGCATAGATTTAGCGCAGAGGGTTAAGTTAATAATTGGGTTAAAGAAGCTTCCTGTTAACAGTAAAAATTACCCTTCATCTCTTTTACTTAGTAGTGACGGAGAAAGAATTTCCGGAACTGCTGATGTTTACATTTCGCCAAAAGGTGGAGTACCTGAATTATTGCCGGGATGGACCAAGCTGTGGTTTCTAGATGTGGAGATGCAACATGTGCTGATGGCTGCGTTGAATTTGAAAGACGTCAGGAGCTTTCGGCAGGAATTAAAGCAATTTGGGTTGCAAGAGTATGCATTTGGGAGCCTTATTCAGGATTTAAGACGGCAAGCGAATGATCGTAAAGAGCTTGAACCAGAGCAAGCCGCTAAGACTGAACAGCAACTGCTGGATGCCATTTATCGGCTATACCGAGCAGAGGGAGATGAAGAAAATAAGCCTGCTTTCCCACAGAAAACCAGCCTAAAGCTACCTAATCAAAATGGTCTTTTGGTCGATGCTGAAAAACTATACATGGGCGAAGGTTATGGACTCGAAGGTACAATTGTTCAACAGTTATATGCGCCAAAAAAAGATCAGTTTGTAGCAAACCCAGAGGCTTTTGGCATTCAACATGAAAAGCTAGCACAATGGAGTCGTTTTCTCGAATGGCTAGGAGTTGCCAAGTGGCCAAGAGAGGTTAATCATACTAATGCGGATAGCCGTTATCTCCAATTTTTAGCTGGCAAGCTGACATACCCTCTGAAGTTTGACGATTACATTTTTACATCGAAACAAGAGCTTTTTTCATCCAATTTGAAGCTGAGTGAATGTGTTTCTATCGATGGTCTTGAGAATATTCTCGTTGCTGATAAGTACGAATCGTTACTCGCATGGCTATCAAAAGATCAGCGCAGCAGCTTATGGCGTAACAATAAAGCGTCAAATGCAACCTTAACTTGTTACCGGAGCGGAGCCCATAAAATACGCCAATATGGGGAAGCATTGCCCAGTTACATATACTGGTTGATTCAAAATACTAACTGGGTGATTAGCACCGACAATGAAGCTATCAGTCCCAATCAAGCGATCCTTGCTGACGCTTTAAGTGATTCAATCTTTCCAAGGCCAGCAATGCCTCAAGATAGAGCAATGGCAGAGTTTGGCATCGATCGTAGTGCAGTTATTGGTGCATGGCGTAATGCCGGTGTAATAACAAACGTTGCTGAGCTAAGCCTTGATGGGATTTATGCAAAGCTTCTGGAACTACCAAATTTCAAGCAACAGTTACCCGCAGCTAAAACCTTGTATCGATGGCTCTTGGGCGCTTTGGATTCTGCATACGGAGAAGGTAGAAGTAATAAAGCTCAGTTTTTCGAGAATGGAAAGATCTGGGGTAAAAAGCTAGGGCAGCATGGCTATTTTACTACTCACGAGCTGCGCTATGTTGATAATGAGGGATTGCCTGAGGAGTTATTGAACCGCTTGGCTATTGCTGAAATACCTCATCGCTCTGGCAGTGATAAGGTAAAACGTCTATTGGGTGTGAATGCAATTGATAGAAATGAAATTCAGCAAAAAATAGTGAGCTTTGTTCCTGCTGCAACTGGAAGCGATCTCGATATTCACTTCCAGCAGGCTAAGCCATTTTTCAAAGCATTACGTGAGAACCAATCCAGCCAGATACAATACAGAAAGGAGCTTGATAAACTCAGACTCGAGCTCTGCGCCAAATTATATCTAGAAATTAGATACCAAGATGTTGAATGTTCATTCGAACTGAAAGATTGGGCATGGTCTATTGATGCTGATGTACTTTACATAAAAACACCCAACGAGGTCATAGATCATCAATCAGATTTATTGGCGGATGTTATTGGTGAGGCTTTAGCATCGATATATCGCTTAGCTAATGGTGGTGATTTTGCTCGTCTATTTCGTTGCAGCTCAAAAGAACGTCTGCAGCTTCTAAGTAAAATGATGGGTGAGAATATTTCTGCTGAGCAGCTAGCGGCTTTAGCCAGTAAAGAAAGTGTTTATTTAATCCACGAAGCTATTTTAGTCAATGTTCCAGTGATACAGGCACCAAAGATAGTCGAGGGTGAGGTACCAGAAAAGCCGTCAGTAGTGCCCACGCCAATAAACCCGATAGCTGTCGACATTGGGGGCGAGCCCAACTCTGAGCCAGAAGGTGAACTCAAGAAAGATGGGAAGTTAGCGATCATTCCAATCCCGGTGCAACCAAAGTCTGCACCAAACAGCCGCAAACTCAGCGTTAAAAAAGTCAGTAGAACTGGTGGCTGTGAATCTATAAGTTATACGCCCTTGAGTGGCGATCTTTGCGAAATGAAAGTCTTAGAAATTGAAGAAAGCTTTGAAACACCGCGTTTTCCTCTCTGGGTTGGGCGATATACCGGAGACCTTGCCTTAGGTTGCGATATCTTGAGCTTTGCGACTGAGGAAGCGCGAGAGCAATTTGCGTTGAATAAAAATAGAGACCTGAATTTGGTTGAAAGATTTATTGAGGTAAAGGGGCGGAAAGATAAGCTGTCTGTTATCGAGTTACGGGGCAACGAAAAGCATGCAGCTAAAAGGTATGCTGATAAATACTATTTGTACAGAATCTCTCAAATATCAGCAGATACCTTCAGTTTAAGTGTTTTAAAAAATCCGCTTCTCGATCCTGAGATAGTCGAACATTCAGTTTATATAGACTTGGATAGGTCTAGTAAAAAGGAAGAATTTGAGATTGTGGTTCAAGAAAACACTTCAACCAAAATTAGTTGAAAGCAATTCTAAAACAATTACATAAAGCAATTGCTCATTTGGTTTATAGGGGGGTACATCAGGTTTCAGTGAGAACAAGGAATTGAATTGCCAGAATGACCAGCAATCGGTCAGCTAAAGGAACTAACGATGAGCAGTTTGCCACTAATTGAGTCTATTTTGCTTGAGATCCGTCAAAGCGCGGGTATTCAAGGCTACCCAACAAACAAGAAAGATAAGTTTGCCAAAGGGCAATTAAGCTTGGATATGCACCAAGTGGTGGTGACAGAAACGCTAGAGGCTATTTTTGATGCCTTTGGCTTGGATCCGCAAATGCAACTCGATGCGATGCACAACCTTGAAGAGTTCGCTAATGCCTACAAGCACATTGAACTCAATACATGGACCTTTGCAGCAGACCAGCGGCAAATTGTCTGGGATATGTTGGGCTATTTTCTCGTACCTAGTTTGGCTCGTCGGATCTCGTTCTGGAACCTACCTCAACCGTTAGATACGGGAATGCCAGGCGGTCGATTTTGGTATATTCCCGAGACTATTGAACAAAACGGGAATGCCACTTTATATATGCCAGTTGCGCAAGTGGTCGACTGGTTACTTGACTTGCTCGGAATGCCGTTAGAAGTCTTCTCTGACCAGCGCAGCGATTTTACTGATGGCCTGCATGAAGGGCTGAGACGCTCTCTTTATAACTGGCGAGCGACCACGCCCATCAGCCCAGAGTCTATTGAAAAGTATTTCGCAGATAATGCACCGCTCAATTTCGCAGGTGCATTTCAACTAGACAACTCTCAAACACCTACCGAGCAGTTCGCGGCCGCATTACAATTTGTCGAAGGTAAAATGCTTACGGCTGAGCAGTTGCGTATGGAAATTCCAATGACTCAAGCCGAGCGGTTGGAAAACATTTTAGTTGGCAGTGCTGGTGAGGATGAGCAAGATACTTTTGTTGCTTGCATTGCGCAACGATATGCTGCGCCTTCAATGAAAACCATTCGCCAGCGATTACTTTTTGCCCGCACAGTACAGGATGGTTATTGCCGGTTGTTGAAGTTTCTTTGCCCTGATGTTGATCGCCTGTGTGTTAATGAGCAGCAAAACAAAGTGTTGCAACTATTCGCTATATATAAGTTTGTTTATAACACCACTATTGCCGCCTGGCGCAATTACTGTGATCAAGGTGAAGTAGCAGAAAACCATTGGTTTGAAGAACAGCTGCCGGAGTGGGATAAGTTTGGTATTTTCCTGTCAATTCTCCCGTCGCGCTATACAACGGCTAACCAAGAGCTAGCACAACTGCTGACGCGTCGTTTTTATGAGATGCAACCTGGCGAGGAACTGGAAGATCATATCGGACTTAATCCGGCTTCGGTCACTAAAATTATCCAGCGAAATGTTGAGAGAGCTGAATCGTTTTGTTCCGAAATAGCAAGATCTGAGCAGCTGCTATCCAGAATGCAAGTCGCCTCTCCCTGGAGAGCACTGCAGCATGAACAAAGCTACTGGGTGATAAGTCAGGTAGCTGCGCATCCCCGGCTTTCCACCGATGCGAGAAACCTTGCTGTAAATCGTTTGCGTGAGTTGGCTGCTTCGCCTGCTGAAACCGTTCAAGCTATTCTTTTTGAACTTGATAGTTATCTAAATGGCGAGCGTAAGCAAAGACCAAAAGACACTTTGGTGAAAGTGGCTGTTCTGCTTGCTGAGGCTGAAGAAAGTCAAGGATATGAACTCTGGAAAGCTCCCATTTTACAATACAAAGCGAAGCATCTGCTGGCTTGTAACCAATTTGAAGATGCATCGAAATGCTTTAGGGAAGCCTTAGAGGCCGCAAATGATCGCAACTATGGCCCGCTGCGTGGCGAGATTGCCAGAGATTCTTTCGCATTATCGGTCGCCAATCAAAAGCTAATTCATAACAACCATGAAAAGTTCTATCGCGAAATGCTTGCTGGTGGAATGATGAATGAGTGCGAGCAGATGCCGTCCATAGAAGAAACGGCGCGCTGGGTATCAGAGTATTTCTGGGACACGCTATATAAACCTTATCCAGGTGTGCAGGCCATTGTTAGAGGTTCCAGCAAGCAATTTGATCGGGCTTTTGAAGAATTACTAAAATTACTTCATGCTGGTTCAGAAAATGAATTTACACAATGGATTAAATCCAACCGGCAACTACTTAATTCAAACCTGCCTGATGTGGATGGTAACTCTGTCTTAATGTTGCTGTTTAAAAAGAGAAGTAGCTTTGTTGAGCGGTTACCAATTATTAAGAAAATGGCACCCTTTGAGTTACGGGGCGAAGTGGACAGGTTTAATTTGTTGCTCAAAAAGTGGCGAAACTTTATTGGTCAACTTGCAAAAGAGCATCCTAAACAACTAAATATCGTTGATATTAAAGGGCAAACACCTTTAATGCTGGCGGCTCAGGCCGGTGATGCTGAATTAGTCAAAATCATGCTTGAGGCGGGTGCCAATCCGGATTTACAAGACATAAAAGGTATGACAGCTCTGCATTCAGCATCTAAATCAAACAGCGTTGATTGTGTGAACTACCTATTAAACCTGCCATGTCGTTTAGATTTGGTCACTGTCGATGGGAGAACACCACTTCATACCGCTGCCTGGATGGGTAACCTGCATGCTGTACGGCAGCTAATTTCGAACGCTCCTAAAATGGCCTGGCTGCGTGATGCCGGTAATAAGACGCCGTTAGAGTTAGCAGAGCATTTGCTTGAAAACCAAGACGAGTTTGAGCGACTGTCAAAGGAGAGAGCAAAATTTGGTACCCGATGTGCGACGCCTGAAGAATTACAGCAAGTCGTAAGGGTATTAGAAAATGTGGCTGCGGTTTGTTAACAGGCAGAATTATTGCGCCTGAACAATAAGTACTTGCATGGCGCTTGTGAGAACAATTGAATTTTAACCCGAGGAAAATCAGTATGAGCAGAACACCAAACGATGATCGTAGTGACAGCATGAATCCGAATAACGACGCTTACTGGGATAGCCTGGACAACCATGCCAACCAGTTAAATCCTAACCACGATGAGTACCAGGGCTCTGACGAGGATGAAAATTAAATAAGTGGCATTACATCACCATCACTCAGTTTTCTTGCTTGTGATGGTGATTTATTTGTATTGAGTTTCCTAATTTTGAATGAGAACGCTTAAATGTTCCGCCAATTTATCCAGCGCTTCTTTCCGCTCTTCAAAATAATCATGCTTGTTATAAATCCCTTCTACACCTTTAAGCTTATGGTTTAAACAGCGCTCGGCTACATGGCCTGGTACGCCTATTTGCGCCAGCATGGTGCGGCAAGTGCGGCGTAAGTCATGTACTGAGAAGTGCTGAATATCGCCCATTTTGTTAGGTGGCTGTATCTTTTTACCCGCTTCATGGCCAAACAGCTTAGTAATCGCTCGGTTAAGGGTGTCTGGCCCCATATGCGGGTTTTTACTACTGCGTCTATTGGGGAATACATAAGGCGAGCCAGCTGCGCGTATTTCCAACTCTTTAAACCAAGTGATGCATAAATCAGGTAGAGGGATAGTGAGCCCTACACCTGATTTACTGCGCTCTTTCGGTAATTCCCAAATTCCTGTCTCTAAGTTGATCTCTTGCCAACTAGCTTCTGTTAACTCGCCCTTGCGCACGCCTAACGTGACTAAGAGGGCGCAAGCTAGGTAGTTCTCTCTGGCAAAACTATCTCTATTTTCCCGAAAAACTTCAAATACGCGTGTCAGCTCTTCAAAGGTGAGTGCCCGATCTTTACTTTGCTCTACGCCACCAGCATCACTGACATTAAAAGCACTGGCAGGGTTTGCGCCCACCACATCCAGCTTTATGCCGTGGTTAAATAACTGTTTTAAATACAGCAGTGCGTCATTGGCGATAGTAGGGCGGCCTGATTCAGTGATGCTTTCTATAATGTACTGAATATCACGAGCCATTACCTTGTTAGGTGGGGCCGAGCCAATATGCGGAGCTATGTCTTTGCGGTATACCCGTTCAGGGATGTTGTGGTGCTTAAGCCGTTTAATATTGCCTTTATGCCAGTCAGCAAATAGATCGTCTACGGTTTGCAGTTTGTGCTGTTTGGCGCGTTGTTTTAGAAAAAGTGGATCTACCTTTTCAACTACTAAATGCTTTTTCTGCATCACGGCTTCGGCGCGTGCTTCTGACAATGACATATTGGCACACTGGCCTAAAGTCATCTCCCGACGTTTACCGTTAGCTGTATAGCGAAGAAACCAAAATGACTTTCCTGACTTGGGAACTGCTAGGTACAGTCCCTCACCATCTGCGTACTTACCAGGTTCGCCCTTTATTAGGGATTCAACTTTCTTTGCGGTGAGGCTGCCCATATTTTCCTCTCAGATCAGTAAGTTATGTAAAAGTAATTTTACTCGCCGCTAGCTGTCTGAGTTAGTCTAACATACCCACCACCTTACTCACCAGTTTTGGTTGGCTTTTGGTGGATGGTGGTGGATTGTTATGGACTTTGTTTTTATATAAGTCGTTGAATTTTATTAATTAATAAATTTAAATGGATGTCTGTGGATTTTATTCAATATTCTGAATTTGTTCCCGCATCTGCTCAATTAAAACTTTAAGTTCCACCGCTGTATTGGTGATTTCTGTGGAAATGGCTTTAGAGGATAAAGTGTTCGCTTCGCGGTTGAATTCCTGCATCATAAAATCGAGGCGGCGGCCTATGGCTCCGCCTTGTTTCAGGCTGTGGCGGGTTTCTTTGATATGAGCGTCTAAACGGTCCAGCTCTTCTGCCACGTCAGATTTCTGCGCTAAAAAGGCCATTTCCTGTTCGAGGCGGTTTTGGTCCAGTTCTGCTTTTACTTCCTGCAGGCGGTTTAACATTTTGTCGCGTTGCCATTGCAGGGCTTGCGGTAAATGGGTGCGTAAGGTGCTGACATGAGTACCAATTTGATCCAGACGGTCGCGGATCATTTGCTCTATGGCTACACCTTCACGGCCACGGCCTGCTACAAAGTCGACTAAGGCGGCGTCAAAAGCTGCCATCAGTTCGGCTTGTAGGCTGTCGATGTCTTCTTCCTGAGTTTCCATCACACCAGGCCAGCGCAGAATATCAACCACGTTCAGTTGGGCTTTTCCGCTTTGCTCGGCTAATACACTGGCGCTTTGCATCAGTTGTTTAGCTAAAGCTTCGTTAATTTTTAACTCACCAGCAGTGTTTGATGCGCTGTATTTCAGGTTGATTTCCAGTTTGCCGCGGTGCAGTTTCTGCCGCAGTTTGTCGCGTAATAAACCTTCTAAGCAACGAAACTGTTCTGGCAGGCGGAAATAGCTTTCCAGATAACGTTGGTTAACGGAGCGGATTTCCCAAACGGCATTGCCCCAGCTGGCACGAATTTCGTGGCGGGCATAAGCGGTCATACTGTGGATCATATTGGTGTCCTGAAAAACAAAATAATGCCGAGTATACCCGTCTTAATTGAAGCTGCAACTTTGTTGGCGAATGATGTCTGGCCTGAGGCAAAACCGCCTTAGCGCAATTACTTAGCGTATAGATGGCACTGCAAGGGTGAAATCCCTATAATGAAGCACTTTTAATATCAGGTTGAGGCTTCACCATGCGTCCTAGCGGCAGAACAGCGAGTCAAATTCGTCCTATTACTTTCACCCGTCAATTTACGGCTCATGCTGAAGGTTCAGTATTGGTTGAGTTTGGTAACACCAAAGTTATTTGTACTGCCAGCGTGATTGAAGGTGTGCCACGTTTTATGAAAGGCCAGGGCAAAGGCTGGATCACAGCTGAATATGGCATGTTGCCACGTGCAACTCATACCCGTAACGACCGTGAAGCGGCTCGTGGTAAGCAGGGTGGCCGTACTATGGAAATTCAGCGTTTGATTGGCCGCGCTTTACGTACTGCTGTGGATTTAAAGCTGTTGGGTGAAAACACTATTACGATCGACTGTGACGTGATCCAGGCCGATGGTGGTACCCGCACTGCCTCTATTACCGGTGCTTGTGTGGCTTTAGTCGATGCGTTGAATTTTATGCGCGCTAAAGGTTTGATTAAAACTAACCCGTTGAATTTTATGGTCGCTGCGGTTTCTGTTGGTGTTTATAAAGGCACAGCTGTGGCCGATTTAGACTACGCCGAAGATTCAAACGCTGAAACTGATATGAACATCGTGATGACTGAAACCGGCAAAATCATCGAAATTCAGGGTACGGCTGAAGAAGCTCCATTTAGCTTTGAAGAAATGCAGCAGATGATGGAATTAGGCAAACACGCTATCCGTGAAATTATCGACGAACAAAAACGAGTGCTGGCGTAAGAGGTTCAGATGAAACAGTTTCAAAAAGACTTTATTGAATTTGCATTGTCGCGTCAGGTACTGAAGTTTGGCAGTTTTACGCTGAAATCCGGCCGTACCAGCCCGTACTTTTTTAACGCAGGTTTATTTAATACGGGTGGTGATTTAGCCCGTTTAGGTCGTTTTTATGCCGCGGCTTTAGAAGACGCCGGTGTAGAGTTTGACCTGTTGTTTGGCCCTGCCTACAAAGGTATTCCTATAGCTACTACTACTGCTGTGGCTTTGTTTGATCAGTACGGTAAAGATGTGCCTTATTGCTTTAACCGCAAAGAAGCCAAAACCCATGGTGAAGGTGGCAACTTAGTGGGCTCACCTTTACAGGGCAAAGTGATGCTGGTTGATGATGTGATCACAGCAGGTACTGCTATTCGTGAGTCAATGCAGCTGATCCAGGCGCAAGGTGCCAGTTTAAGTGGTGTGCTGATTGCGCTGGATCGTCAGGAAAAAGGTCAGGGCGAACTTTCAGCTATTCAGGAAGTCGAACGCGACTTTGGCACTCAAGTGATCTCTATCATTTGTTTAAACGACTTAATCAACTACCTGCAAGGCAAACCAGAGCTGGCCCAGTATTTAGAAGCTGTGTCTGCGTACCGTGCCCAGTATGGTGTGAGCTAAGCTGTTAGCCCGAGTGTGATGCAGTTTTAAGGACAAGCTATGAACAAGCCAAATGGCACAGGTTTTGGGCGTATTATTAAAGCTGCAGATTGTAGCCGTAAAGGCTTTGCCGCAGCCTGGGTGAACGAGGCTGCCTTTCGTCAGGAAGCGGGTTTAACTTTGGCTGCTATACCATTTGCCTGGTATCTGGCTGCTGATTTTGGTCATTTTGCGCTTCTGATGGGCGTCTGGTTACTGGTGATTATTGTTGAGTTACTGAACTCAGCCATTGAAGCCTTAACCGACCGTGTCAGTTTAGAGCGGCACGAATTATCAGGCCGGGCTAAAGATATGGGCTCTGCTGCTGTGACTTCAGCTTTAGTATTTGTTGCACTCGTATGGGCAGCCGCTATCTGGCAAAAATTCAGTTAAAGATCATTCTGCTGGTGAGCGGGTTCGTTCACCAGCGGAATTAACATCGCAAAATGCACTCCTTGTTGCACATCGTCTACTAAATCAATACGGCCATTCAGGCCCTGAGTGATCAGGTTATACAAAATATAAGTGCCTAAACCACTGCCTCCCGCCTGTCTGTTGGTGGTGACAAAGGGATCCCATATTTTTGTTTTAATTTCTTTGGCTATACCTTTGCCATTGTCGTAATAATTCAGCTGCAAAAAACCTTCTTGTTGCTGTGCCTGGATCACCACTTCGCCTGCTTCTATATCTTTAAAACCGTGGATCAGTGAATTCATAATCAGGTTAGTAAAAATCTGCGAATACACTCCGGGAAAACTATAAAGCTGGATTGTTGGGTCTATTTCCAGTTTGATTTGATGTTGGGTATATTTCAGTTTTGGCCTTAAAGACAGGACTATATTTTGTATATATTCCAGCAAGTTAAACTCGCGAGCTTCTTCGCTGGACTGATCAATAGCCACCATTTTAAAACTACGGATTTGCTCTGCAGCCCGTTCCAGATTTTTTAACACAATGGCTGAAGTTTCATTCAATTCAGCTGTCATTTTGCTGAACATAGATTTGCTGATAGAGCCACTTTCAACCGCATGGCTTAACTCGGAGGTTAAAAAACTCAGGTGAGTGACAGCTGTTACAGCAACTCCCACCGGGGTATTAATTTCATGGGCTACACCAGCCACCAGACTGCCTAAAGAAGCCATTTTCTCCCGCTCAACCAGCTTGGTCTGAGTGGTTTTTAAATGCTGCAAGGTCTGATCCAGCTCCTGCACACTATGCTGAAGTTCAGCAGTGCGGCTTTGTACTTTTTGTTCCAGAGTTTTATTCAGTTCCAGAATTTCCTGCTCTTTGTCCTGTTGATCGCTGTTAATTTGCTCAATCACACCCAGCATGGCATTAAATGACTGGATCAAGCCCTGAATATCAGGATCAGAGGAGTTGCTGGCGCGTCTGCTGTAATCTTTGGTATCTGCTATAGAGCTGGTGACCCTTTTCAAATGATCTAAGGGCCTCAAAGCACTTCTGCTGGCTATCAGTGCCAGCCAACTGGCGAGGCCAAGGGTGAGCAGCAGTGTTAAGACTAAACCCCATTTTAACTGAGCTAATTGTTGTTTCAGTGGGGTAAGGCTCACGGTCAGGCGTAAATACCCCAGCAAGTTGTTGTCCACCATCACAGGGGTAACACTATGCAGATAGTCGGCATCAAAAATGTGTTGTTCTTTTAACTGCTCTGAAGAAGGGGAGACAGGCTCTTTACCATAACTGGCAAAAAGCTGATGGCTATCGCTAAATTCATCGTATTTCAGCAAGCTGGCAGAAACTATATCCGGCGACTCTTTTAAAGAGTCCAGCATAGCGCTGGCACTTTCGGGCTGATCAAAGACTATGGCTGCTGAACTCATTGAAGCCAGAATACGAGCCTGAGCGCTGGTATAAGATTGCAACTGAGCTTTGTACTGATCGCTGCTGGTCCAGAATAAGGGCACCAGCACTATGCTCAGGCTCAGCAGGGTGAGCAGCAAAATAGAAAAAAATACCCGGTAGCGGAAAGAGAGCTGGATCATCATGATTTACCTCTGCTTCGCTATGGATAAAAAGGCCGCTTTGGCTTGCAGGCCAGATTCCGTCAAAGCCTGAGCTTTGACATAAAGCACTATTCTGTTGCCTTCCAGCACCATATCAACCTGAGAATATGGGCTTGAACTGACGTAGGGGGCGGAAATGCGTAATACTTGTTGATGATGCAGTTGGGGTAAATCTGTGAAGCCTGAATGTTCCGGTGACTGAGTAAAATACAGTACTTTGCATTGGCTGGCCTCTGTACTGCTATCTGTACTGTCGATCTGCAGTATTCTGACGGGTAATTGCTGGAGCTGACGTTTTTCGGTACCTTTTTGTAACTGGGTTACCAGTACCTCATTTTTTGGCCCAAGCAAACAAATATCAAAAGTACCTTGCCCCTGTTGGGCCGGCCATTCAAAAAACTTGGCAATATTGTAAATATAAGCGGCCTGCATCGCAGAAAATCTTTGCTCGTCCATAGGCGCTGCATCCATAGCGGCTGAGGCCGGCGCCATCCAGCCGAAAGCGAATACCGACCACAGGCCTGTCAGCGTCAGACTAATAAAAGCCGGATATAAATAATTTTTCCGCTTACTTGCCATCTAAGATACTGATTCCTAAACTCCTGTTAAGATCCTATTCTAGTCAGACAAGGCAGTTATGTCGCATTTGCGCTCTGTAATTCCGGCTTTTTTTATACTGACTGCTGTTTTTCCTCTGGCTGCGGAGGAAATACAGGATTTGTTTGAGATGAGTTTGACAGAGCTGATGGACATTCCTGTGGTGACCGCCAGCCGTTATGAAGAAAATTTAAAATCAGCCGCTGCTGTGATGACTATTGTCAGCGCTGATCAAATTCGCAATTCAGGGGCAGATTCTTTATATCAATTACTGGAGCAGGTCAGCAGTTTTTATATGACTGGCTCTCACTTCTTTCCTAATAATGTGTCTTCTGTGCGCGGAGATTTGTTAACTCACGCCGATAACCATGTGCTGATTTTACTCAATGGTAAGCCGCTTAGGGAAAGTTACTCAGGCGGTATTAATTTTGCGATTTACAATGCGTTTCCGGTTCAGGCCATAAGCCGGATTGAAGTGATCCGTGGCCCAGGCTCGGTGCTTTATGGCTCTAATGCCTACAGTGGTGTTATTAATCTGGTGACGACTGAAGCAGGTGGTAAATCCATTCAACTAAGCATGGGCGAACAGGGCTACCAATCAGGTTCTTTACTACTCAGTGGCGGAGAGGAACTGAAGCTGTTATTTGCCGCTAAAGTCAGCAGGTCGGATGGTTGGGATTTCCGTTCTTTTGATAATGCAGGAGTGGAAAACAGCATAGATTACGGGCAGCGTAATCTCGGTTTGTTCAGCAGCCTGACTTATAAGGATTGGCAGCTGGATCTGATGAGTTTATCCGGCACTCAGGATTTTTTTGGTGCCAGCACCAGTTGGTCCGGCACTGTGTTACCAGAGGATCGCAAGGTCGACAGCCAAAGGCATCATGCTGCTTTAAGTCATCAGTGGCAGCAATCTGAGAAGTTATGGCTGGATTCTGCAGTCAGCGTTGCCCGTATGGATTTCAGCCATTACAACTATGATGCCTACTCAACAGAACGTTATCTGGAGTTGAATCAGCACTGGCAACCTTCAAAGGTATGGAGCTGGCAGTTGGGAGGCTCTTTGTGGTGGCAACGTTTTGGCACTGAAGCTGGATTAACCAATGGGCCTGTGCCTTTGACCAAAAATCGCAGAGATACTGCTTTTGTGCAGGCAGACTGGAGTTTCCACAGCGACTGGAAATGGTCTGCTGGTTTGCAATACAACAACAGTCAGTTGGGAAGCAATGAATGGGTGCCCCGCATGGCGCTGGTTTGGCAAGCGAACCAGGATTGGGCAGTGAAGCTTTTACATGCCAATGCTTATCGTGATCCTTATGGGGTAGAAACTAACTTCAATTTAATTTTAAGAAACCCGGCAGGTGAGGTGACAGGTGGTTTGCGTGGCAATCCAGATTTGTTAGCAGAACGGGTGAATACGACCGATCTGCAGTTGTTTTATCAGGCTGATGCTGAGCGCTTTAGTTTGACGCTGTTTCAGAGCAAGGCGGATGAGTTGATCAGCAGGCAAAGGGCTGCTGACCGGGTGATTGATTTTGTCAATCAGGGGGAGATGCAACTGCATGGCGTAGAACTGGAATGGTCAGGGCAAGTGATGGACCGTTTAACGGCGGACCTTGCCATCACATGGCAACAAAATGAGGTGAATGAGATAAAAGACTTTACCACTGTGCCACACTGGCTGATGAAATCTGCAATAACCTATCAGCTGTCGGATCTGTGGGGGTCTTTGCATGCGGCTTTACAATACACTGGCGAGGCGGAAGATGTTCTGGTTCGAAATAGCAACAGACAACTGCTTAATCCAACAGCAGATGCGTATTGGTTGATGAACTTGTCCTGGCGTCTGCCTTTGCCTGATTTTTACGACGCTCAGTTACAAACCACAGTCTATAACCTCTGGGATCAGCAGATTTATCAGGCCGAATTTGTAGGCCAAAGTATCAATACTATTCCGGCCCGATCCGGTCGTCAGTTTGGTCTTAGTTTGAGGGTGCCGTTTTAACTATAAGCTCAGTGGTTCAGACTGAGCTAAGAGTGGAGTTCTGTGAGTTTTAACCAAACAAAGTTTTTTGCAGCAAAGCCCATTGGTTTGGCCATTGAGCTGTAGGTAAGCGGGCAAAACCTGAGCGGACAAATTGCTGCATTTTGCCTTCACAAATGCCCAGCAACAGGTTGGCTAAATCACCTTCATCCACAGCAAAACTTTTGCCTTCACGTAACTTACGTTCGCGTAAACATTGTTTCAGCTGAGTTTCCAGCTTTTCATACAAAGCGCTGATGCGTTCCTGCAAACGTTCCTGTTCACCTTGTAAGGCGTCGCCGGTCAGAATGCGGCAAATACCAGGGTTGCGTTCGGCGAAGATCAGCAGCAATTGCATGATCAGCTCGATACGCTGCTCAGTTTGTTTGTGTTCCTGCACTATCGCATTAATACGAGACAACAAAGTGTCTTCGATAAAGTCGATTAATCCTTCAAACATCCGCGCTTTGCTGGGGAAATGCCGGTACAAAGCCGCTTCGGATACACCAACATGAGCAGCCAAAGCTGCTGTGGTGATCCGCTGACCCGCATGGCTTTGCAGCATAGCGGCCAGAGCCTGCAAAATATCTTCTTTGCGGTTGGGGCGTTTAGTGGTTGCCATGGATATCCTTGTCACTAATTAACCTGAACTTGGGATAATGAGTGTCGAAATTTATTTATTTTTACTTCCTAAATCAATTAGATAGGGAAATGCATTTAAGACAAAAACTCTTTCCTTACTGAATGCGCAGATTTTTGTGGATCTCAAGGCGCTTTGTCGTACGCCATAGTAACCTATGGCTAGACAAAGCAACGCAGAGAGGCGCGAAAAGATGCTCGTTCAGAGGCGCAGCTTATCCCTGGTTCAGGTTAAGCTCGGCCAGAGTGACCAAATCCACCTTCGCCCCGATCTGAAGCGTCAAAATCTGAAACTATGTTAAATTCTGCCTGTACCACCGGCATAAAGACCAACTGCGCGATACGATCGCCCGGGTTAATAGTGAAGTGTTCCTGTGAACGGTTCCACATAGACACCATCAGCTGGCCCTGATAATCCGAGTCGATTAAACCCACTAAGTTACCCAGCACTATGCCGTGTTTATGACCTAAACCAGAGCGTGGCAGTATAGTGGCGCATAAATTCGCATCACCAATATGAATTGCTAAGCCGGTAGGGATCAGCTTGGTTTGGCCCGGAGCCAGTTGTAGTTCTACATCCAGACAAGCCCGTAAATCTAAACCAGCGCTGCCCGGCGTGGCATAAGCCGGTAAAGGGAACTCTGTGCCGATACGTGGGTCGAGAATTTTTAAATCAATGGCTTTTTTCATGCAGATAACGCTCGTTAATCAATAAAAGAAGTTGGTGTGCCAGCTCTGTTTTGGCTTGTAAGCCAAGCTGCTGTTCGCCGTCGGCCCAAAATACAGTGAGAGCATTGTGTTCGCTGTTAAAACCCTGGCCTGAAAGGGATACGTCGTTGGCGCAAATCAGATCCAGTTTTTTCTTCGCCAGTTTCTGGCGGGCATAATTGGCCAGATCCTGAGTTTCAGCAGCAAAACCCACAGTAAAAGGGCGCTGTGACTTTAAAGCTGCCACTGCGGCAATAATATCCGGATTTTTCACTAAGGTCAGGCTGGTGCTATCGTCGCTGGTTTTTTTCAGTTTCTGTGTCGCGACCTGCGCCACTTTATAATCTGCTACCGCAGCGCAGCCAATAAAGATGCTTGCGCTGATCGCCTGCTCTAATGCGGCCTGATACATCTCTTCGGCCGTGACCACATCAATACGCTTTACCTGATCAGGAGTCTTTAGCTGCACTGGTCCTGCAATTAATGTGACTTGCGCGCCTAAGCGCGCTGCGGCGTCAGCCAAGGCAAAACCCATTTTGCCCGAGCTGTGATTAGAGATATAACGCACTGGGTCTATAGGCTCGCGGGTAGGGCCAGCTGTAATCACCAGCGACAAGCCAGCTAAAGGCTGAACTTGTGGCGCAAAATGCTCAAGCACTAAATCCACTAACTGCAAAGGTTCTAACATCCGGCCCATACCTACATCACCGCAGGCTTGTTCGCCTGCGGCAGGGCCCCAAATGTAAAAATTACGTGTCTTTAATATGTCTATATTGTGTTTGGTGGCTATATTTTTATACATCTGCTGATTCATTGCAGGAGCAACTGCCACAGGAGCGTCAGTTGCCAGCACACAAGTGCTCAACAAGTCGTTGGCCAGACCATGGGCTAAGCGGGCAATTAAATCAGCCGAAGCTGGGGCTATAAGTAATAAATCAGCCCATTTGGCGAGCTCAATATGGCCCATAGCGGCTTCAGCAGCAGGGTCGAGCAAGCTGTTGGCCACCGGATGGCCAGACAACGCCTGCAACGTTAAAGGCGTAATAAATTCGCGCGCTGCGTCGGTTTGAATCACCCGTACTTCAGCGCCACGTTCTTTCAGACGGCGAATTAAGTCGGCACTTTTGTAAGCGGCAATACCGCCGCTAATGCCTAATAAAATGCGTTTTCCTGCCAGTAATAGTGCCATGTCTGTCGCAGCAAAAAGTGGTTAAGTTGGCGTTAAGATAACACGGAAAGATGAAGGAAAACAAAAACTCAAGGAGGCGAAGATGAGTATAAAAAGCTGGCCTGAAGGCGAAAGGCCAAGAGAAAAACTACTGGCGCATGGCGCAGAGCATTTATCTGACGGCGAATTGCTGGCTATTTTTTTACGTACTGGTGTGGCCGGTATGGATGCTGTGGAATTGTCCCGCACTTTATTGCATCAGTTTGGCGGGCTTCGACCTTTATTAGCAGCCAGTCAGGCGGATTTTTGCAAAGGTCATGGTTTAGGACAGGCAAAATATGTGCAATTACAAGCGGTTATGGAGCTAAGTAAGCGTTATCTTGTGCAAAGTATGCAGCGTGATACTGTCTTTACCGAACCCGCTATGGTGAAGCGTTATCTGCAACAAAGTCTAGCCTCGCAAAAACGTGAAGTTTTTATGTTGTTGTATTTGGATAGCCAACATCGGCTTATTTGCGCCGAACCGTTATTTTTCGGCACTATTGATGCGTCTCCTGTGTATCCGCGTATTGTAGTTCAGAGTGCTTTAGCGCATAATGCCGCCGCCGTTATTTTGGCTCACAATCATCCATCCGGAGTTGCAGAGCCGAGCCGTGCCGATCGGGTTATAACGGAACGCCTGACTCAAGCCATGTCTCTGGTCGACATTAAGTTGCTGGATCATTTTGTAGTGGGTGATGCAGAGGTTATTTCCTTTGCGGAACGCGGCTGGCTATAAAGGTCTGAAGTTTGGATGTGCAAACGATCGCCTGAACCGTACAGATTTGCTTGAATTTGATCAGGCTTTCGTGTATAAATTGCGCCCTTTCAGAAATCCGGGGCATTCTTCTTGGCCAGAAGGATGAACGAAGCTCGAGCTGAAGTAATTTTGGAGAAACATTGACATGTCTAGAGTGTGCCAAATCACTGGTAAGGGTCCGATGGTAGGTAACCGTCGTTCACACGCCAACAACGCAACTAAGCGCCGTTTCCTGCCTAACCTGCAAACTCACCGTTTCTGGGTTGAAAGCGAAAACCGTTTTGTGACTTTACGTATCTCCACTCGTGGTATGCGTATTATCGACAAAAATGGCATCGATACTGTTTTAGCCGATCTGCGTGCTAAAGGTCAGAAGGTTTAAGGAAGTAAATTATGCGCGATAAAATTCGTTTAGTTTCTTCTGCTGGTACTGGCTTCTTCTATACAACTACGAAGAACAAACGCACCATGCCAGAAAAAATGGAAATCAAAAAGTTCGATCCTAAAGTGCGTAAGCACGTGATTTTCAAAGAAGCGAAAATCAAGTAATTGAACTTAAAAAACCCGACGCAAGTCGGGTTTTTATTCGCCGCCATCCATGGCGCTCACCCTGTCGGGCCATCGTCGCTTCGCTCCAATGTTCACAAAATAGCAGGACAGCTATTTTGCACAGCGCAAGCTGCCGAAGGCGAACATCATGGACGATGTGAGTGAAAATCGTTCCAGACCTTTTTGTCTTTCCGTAATCGTATTCTGCATTTTTATATCTTCTTCGCTTTCTTCTGGTTGTTCCTCCTGACTCTGGTTTACACTGCTGTTTTTCTTCTGTATTGGTTTTTATCTTTATGATCCGTTTAAGTCAAAAAGGCTGGAATAACGTCATGATTTATACAGTGGTGATTTTAATCGCACTGTTTATTGGTCTGCCTGAGTACTTTAAGCAAGGAAGCAACGAACCACAGCCGCAACTTGTTTCTGCAAACCAGACGCTGTTGGCTTTGCATTTTCCAGCTCATCAAATTGAGCGGGCAGGGCCAAACTGGCGTGTGCAACCTGCGGTGCTGACAGACGAAGAATTAACGGCTTTATTGCAGCAGTGGCAACAAGCGGTGTTGCCGGAGAAATCGCCGCTAAACCCAGTCAACCCTGTGCTGATCACCGAAGTATCTGTCTGGCTGACCGGTAAACCGGCGCAGCAGCACTGGCAGTTGTATCAGGCAGGTGATAATCATTGGCTGAAAGCTGTTGATATGGATCTGTGGTATCGCTTGCCACCAGGCCAGGCCGACTTATTATTTCCAGCCGTTTTACGTTGAGGGTGTTATGCCAGAATTACCAGAAGTAGAAGTTTCCCGTTTAGGCATTAGCCCCCATTTGCAGCAGCAGCGTATTGAGAAGGTTGTAGTGCGACAGCGCCAGCTGCGCTGGTTAATACCGGATGAAGTGCTGGAAATTCACCAACAACCAGTGCTTGATGTGACAAGAAGAGCTAAATACCTGTTAATCCATTTGCCTGAAGGTGAATTGATTATTCACCTTGGCATGTCAGGTCATCTGAAAGTAGTACCGCAACATACTCCGGCTGGGAAACATGACCATGTCGATATTTATTTAAGTAATGGCTTAGTGCTGAGATTAAACGACACCAGACGCTTCGGTGCTGTGCTGTGGCAAGCGAAAGACACAATGCATACGCTGATGGCGAACTTAGGCCCTGAGCCTCTGCTGGGTGATTTCCACGGTGCTATGTTGCTGTCTGCCTGCCAAAAGCGCAGCAGTGCGATTAAGCTGGTGCTGATGGACAATCATGTGGTAGTGGGGGTGGGGAATATTTATGCTAATGAAGCTTTATTTCAGGCTGGTATTCACCCAAAAATGCCTGCAAATCAACTAACGGAAGAAAAAGCAGAACTGCTGGTGCAAGTGGTGAAACAGATACTGGCGAAGGCTATTACTCAAGGTGGCACAACGCTGAAAGACTTTAGCCAGACCGATGGTAAGCCGGGCTATTTTGCCCAGCAATTGTTGGTGTATGGCCGGGGTGGTGAAGAGTGTTTCAGTTGCCAGACTGAACTGAAAGAAATACGTTTAGGTCAGCGCAGCACAGTCTATTGCCCACAATGCCAAAATGAGCACTAGAAACTGCGTTTAGCCAATATCCGCCATTCGACTCCGGATAAATCGTCATCACCGCCATAAGCTTTGGTGAGGTCTATATGGATCATGGTGCCACGGCTGCTGTGACTGGACAGTAGTCGTATACCTGCACCTATACCATATAAGGTTTGATCGCCTGAGCTGCCTGGTAAATCCGGATTATCACCCCAGGTGCGGCCCACATCAGCAAAAGTGGCGTAGCCTACGTCAAAAATCTGTGCAATGGATAAACTGCTGTAATAACGGTATTCCATAGTCGCAAGGGCTAAGCGTTCACCTGTTTGATAATACAGGGGGAAAGCCCGCAGTCCTGTGTCACCACCCAAACTTAAACGCTCATCGCGGAATAAGTCATTGCCGTATTGATAGGTGAGCTGACCTACCAGACTATGTTGTGGATCCAGCTTGTGAACCCACATTAAATGACTCTTCAGTAAGGTTTGGCTGAGTTCTGCCTGTTCCAGCTGACTGGCAGATGCTGAAGTCAGCAGATAGTTATCTACTGTCAATTCAGTGGCTTTGTAGGCTGATGCTGTCACTTGCCAGCCATGGTCATCTGCACCGAGCATAGGCGCCAGATAAGCCAGTTTTACATCAGCCTGCCAGCCCAGGTTAATGTCCTCTACTCTGTTAAACTGGTAAATGTTAAACATCTGGCGGTAGTTGGCTTGCAGATACTGCCACGCCAGCCAAAACTGCGATAAATCGCGTTTTTCTGGTGTACCAAACAAGGTGTCCGCTGTTTCTTTAAATTGCACTTCGTTATGGGTGGCACCGACAAAAAAACGCTGTACCCAGTTCTCATCGGACAGCAGTTTCAGGCCACCCTGAATTTCAAAGTAGTTTTTCTGTTTTTGATACTCGTTGGCTTCTTCACCCAACAGATATTCGTTAATATCCTGACTGTCCTGATCCAGAGTTAAAGCAAAAGACCAGGGCGCATGCAAGCGATAAAAGGGCTTTTCGATGGCGATTAAATAAGATTCACCATCTGACTTTTCGGCGTAACGGGTATTTAAGCCCCAGTGGCTGCCAAACATATTTGGTGAGCGGAAATTGAGCAGGTAACTGGTGCGTTCACTGTCGTGCTCGTAATCCAGATTGACCTGATTACCAGTACCAAACAGGTTGTCTTCGGCTAAACCAAAGGTAGAACGACTTTCTCCACCTTCGCGGCTCAGGGATATTTTTGGCAAAAGCGACCAGTTGTCCCAGGTATGGACTGTCACTATTACTTGTTGATCCGGACACTGATGGCTTACCCGAACTTCGACTTTACGTAAATAACCCCTGGTTCTTAATAAGCGCTCGGTTTCGGCAAGACTTTCGGCATCGAGCTGATCGCCGGCTTTAAACAATACATCTTCCTGCAGGGTCGTTTCGGTCGTGATTATATGAGTGCGATTGGCGAAGCGGTGAAACCAGTAGGTGTTTGGTTGTTCCAAATCAAAGACGTCGTTACGGACAAAAAGCACTTGCCCAATGGTTTGCCCTTTATAGGCACTAAAATCTGTGGTTGGAGTGACTTCGGTACACAAGTCAGATGCCAGAGCATGACTGCTGAACAGCAGCGAAAAAAGAGCAAAAGTTGCTGTTTTTGGCGGGAGTAAATTACGGCTATACATCATCAGCATCGACAACACTACAACATCCATTTCTGTTGATTGAGTTTTATCATGACACAATTTACAGCAAGAGCGAGCAGAAAAGACTGAGAACAGTGTTGTTCTCAGTCTGAACAAGGAAAACAGGCTTATTTTGAAGCAGCTTTAATAGCTTCAATCTGTTTTTCAGACAAACGGATGGCACTACCTGGATAAGGTTTTCCCATAGGATAATCCCAGGCTTTTGGTCGTGTTTCAGCTACTACTTCTTTAAATGCATTGCAGACTTTTTTAGAGGGAGCATCTCCAAGCTTTTTGGCGTAAGCGTCTAACATTCTGCTATCAACACCTTCATTGGCCAGTACACAATAGCCTTCTGTTGAATAGACGACTTCTTCTGCAGCTACCGTGGCAGAAGCTGTTCCCAAGCAAAATAATGCAACACAAATTTTATTTATATTTTTCATATGAGTCCTTGATTTAACTACACTTACCAAATTAGTGGGTAAGCCAGATTAACTCTAGGATAGTTTCAGCGCTTTGCCAGTTTATCCTTAGGTTTTGTCATATCTGTTTTGCTGCAACAGCTCTACAGTGTCTTTACTCAGGTTAAGATCCCGTTGTGGAAAGGGAAGTTCTATTCCTTGCTGCTCAAAAGCTATTTTGATTTCTCCCAGTAAAGAAGTACGAAGCTCCCGGTAATTTTCTTTTCTGGTCCAGACAGAAAACTGTAAATCCAGTGAGGATTCGGCAAAACTTAAAAACTGAAATACAGGAACTGGCTCATCCAGGCTTAATGGGTTTTGCTCTGCGACCTGAAACAGCACTTGCCGTACCTGACTGATGTCTTCTTTGTACGCCACGCCAATTTTTAAGTCGATCCGACGAATAGGGAAGCGGGTTAAGTTCGTTACTTCAGTTTTAATCAGGCTTTCGTTTGGAATACGGACAAAAAGGTTATCGAAAGTACGCAATTTAATAGAAAGCAGGTCGATCGATAAAATTTCGCCTGTGGTGTTGCCCACCTGAATGGTATCGCCAATCTGAAAAGGTCGCTCACCAATTAAAAATAAACCACTGATCAGGTTTGACACTGAAGTTTGGGACGCAAAACCTATAGCAACAGATAAAACACCAGCGGCACCCAACAATACCCCTAAGTTAAACCCCAACTGCTTTAAAGCGCTGGCAATAAACAAAGCTAATACCAACCAATACACCAAACGACGGTTTAAAGTGGCATGGTGTTGACTGAATCGCTTCAGGCAAAGTTTATAAGTAGCTCTGGCTGCTATTCCTGCGACAAAAAAGCCAACAATAATCAGCACTGCGGCCTGGATCAGAGAAAAAAACTTTTCAGACCCCAGATAATTCATCAATTGTTCTATCATGAGCCGCTCCTGCTCGCCGAATGGCTAAATAAGTCACTGAAAGCCCGGAACAGGCCATGTTTTTCCATATACAAACGAGGTTTGGCTAAACGTTCAGCACCATCTGCACCTGCTGGCATTTGTTTACTGATGTGTAGTCGACTCATCTCCGCATCGTCCTGATGGTCCAATATCACCTGATCTGTCCACAAGCTGCCATCCACAAGGCCGTATAAGGATAAATAAGGTACAGGTAAGCTGAGTTTTTCAATACTCATCATCTGGCTTGAATTATTTTTGACTGTGACTGGGGTTACGGCTCTGTGCACTCGTTTTGGCAGCTCTTCTTTACTTTGTCTGGCCTGAGTTTTGTCGGCATAACATAACTCACCAACCTGAGTATTAGGACCAAACCAGGTATCTGACAAACGTAGTGTTTGTACTTCCTTCAATAACAAAGTGGGTTGTTGCAATTCAATACGAATACTGACAGGACTGCTGATATAAAAAGTGACTTGTTCACCAGGCGGAACATAAACAGGCTGGTGAGTTTTTACCACCACAGGCCGGTCTGCCAGCAGGGGTTTCAAACAAAATTGCAGTGGCTCATTTTCAAATACAAAGCGGCTTGCCTGGCGATGTTGAGGCCACTGAGCAAGTAGTTGTGATTCCACATGCTGATGTTCTGCTTGTGTCAGCAGCTCTGTCGCAAGACGCCATTCTCCGGCCTTGCGCTGCAAAAATATCTGTAAAGGCCCAAGTAAAATTTTACAGCTTTGTTCATTCAGCAAGGTTTGGGGTTGCCACCAGAGCGCCTGATTTTCAGCAAACATGCACAGTCCTTTAGGTGATCAGCTGTGGGCAGAATTTAATCGCGCACTTATGATCGCTAATAAGTTGAGGTTAAGTGGTTACAGGAGTAAAATGATGCTCGTTTTTTACTGTATCAGCAATGAGTTAAGCTGATATTCCTTCCCGCGTAACTAAGTATAAAGGAGAGTTCCGTTTTTATGGACCTTCCCAGTCACAGGCCTGGCCTGACACATAACTTAACACTGTAGTTTTGCTGTAGACCGCTGGTTTGTCCTGACCTTGCGACTACGGCCCGTAGTTCGAGGTGAAAACATGGAACCTTTAGTTCTGATCCATACATTACGTGCCGCTCTTGAAAGTGGCGATTTATCTGTATTGCACATTCGTTTGGCTGATACTCATGCCGCTGATTTAGCCGGTGCTTTGGCTGAGTTTTCCACAGAGCATTTGTGGCAACTGTTAAGCTGTTTTCCGTTAAGCACACAAGCCGATGTATTCAGCTATTTACCTGAAGATCAGCAAGTTGAGCTGGCCCATAATGTCAGCCGACAGGATTTTATGCCCGTGATCCGGCAGATGTCGTCGGATGAAAGAGCCGACTTATTTAACCAGCTGTCTGATGCGCAAAAACAAGCCTTGTTACCCGCCTTAGCTCAGGCTGAGCGTGATGATGTATTAAGTTTATCGGCGTATTCTGAAGGCACGGCTGGTGCCATTATGAGCTCAGATTACGCCATGTTGTCACCAGACTTAACTGCGGCTCAAGCCATTGAAGTGCTTCGCAATGAAGCGCCGGATAAAGAAACCATTTACCTGTCTTATGTGGTGGATCAGGACCGCACTTTAATAGGGGCTTTGTCGTTACGTGAATTAATTCTGGCGCCTACTTATGCTCTGGTTGATGACGTGATGAAACATGATCCTATTCATGTCAAAGTGGATACGGCGCAGGAAGAAGTAGCCACGCTCGTTGCTAAGTATGACTTAATAGCTATTCCGGTGGTGAATGCGCAAGGCCAGTTGGTAGGTATTGTCACTCACGATGACGCAATGGACGTAGCAGCAGCCGAAGCCACTGAGGATTTTCACAAAACTGCCACTATAGGTAAGCTGGAAGGCAGTGTAAAAGACGCCAAAATCAGTTTGTTATACCGTAAACGTGTGGTCTGGCTGGTGGTGCTGGTGTTTGGCAATATTTTCTCCGGTGCTGGTTTAGCTGCTTTTGAGCAGATTATTTCTGAACACATCGCTTTGCTGTTTTTCCTGCCGTTATTAATAGCCAGCAGTGGTAATGCAGGTGCTCAGGCCGGTACTTTGATGGTGCGGGCTTTAGCCACTGGTGATATTAAATTAAGGCACTGGGGCAAGATGCTGGGTAAAGAAGTACTGGTGGCTGGTTTATTAGGTATTACTATGGCTATTGCTGTCTACGCGCTGGGCTACTGGCGTGGCGGGCTGGACATAGCGCTGGTGGTGGCTGCCACTATGCTGATTGTGGTGCTGGTGGGCAGTTTAGTTGGCTTGTCTTTACCTTTTTTACTCAGCCGTTTTGGTATGGACCCTGCAACTGCCAGTGGACCTTTGATCACTTCTATTGCTGATGTGGCCGGTGTGGTGATTTATTTCTCCATTGCCAGCTGGTATTTACCTGCTTTGGTTTAATTCGTAAGCCAGATCTGTATAAAGTTACAGATCTGGCAATTGCCTGTCTGAAAAAAAGCCGTTACACTCCGCCGCGAACCAAGGGGTGCTTTTAGCTGAGACGCCGTCAAACGCGAACCCTTCGAACCTGATCCGGATCATACCGGCGGAGGGATGGTACTTCTGTATTCCTTTTGCTTTCGTGATCCTACGTCTATTGATTAAACGGAGTAGTATCACATATGCGTAGAATTTCCCCTTTATCCCTGGCTGTTATGGCCTGCTTATCCGCAGCTGTGATCGCCGAAGAAAATCCTCAAAATGAACAGGCTGTCGAACGTATTCTGGTGCAGGGCGATTTCCGTCAGGAGCAACTGCAAAAGCTGCCAGGCAGTATTCTGGTATTGAGTCAGCAGGATATCAGCCGTCAGAATGCCCAGCATTTAGATGATTTGTTGCAGCAAGCCGCCAATGTGAACTTTTCAGCTGGTGCTTCCCGTGGCCGTTTTTTACAAATTCGGGGTATAGGCGAGCGCAGTGAGTTTGTCGACAGCATCAACCCTTCAGTAGGTGTATTGATTGACGGCATTGATTATTCAGCTTTAGGTGTCAGTTCTTTAGCTGATGTGCAGCAAGTTGAAATTTTCCGTGGCCCGGAAGCAACCCGTTTTGGTGCCAATGCGATGGCCGGTATGCTGAATTTAACCTCCAATGCCCCCAGCTTCAATAGCGAAGGTCAGTTAAGCGCTACCCTGGCAAATTACGATAGTTATCAATTAGCTGGCGCCTACAGCACTGCGATAAACCAGCAGTGGGCTTATCGGCTGGCTGTGGATCATCAAAGCTCAGATGGTTTTATCGAAAACATCTTTTTAAACCGTGACGATACCAACCATATTGACGAAACCTCGGCCCGCGCTGCGCTGCGTTATCTGGCCACCAAAGATCTGACGCTGGATTTTATTGCTCACTACCGCGATATCCACAATGGCTATGATGCTTTTTCATTAGACCTTAACCGCACCACTTTATCGGATAAGCCTGGCCAGGACTTACAACAAAGCCGGGCTTTAGCCATCAAAGCCGATTATCAGGGCTTAAGTTGGGCTAATGTCTATACCCAATTAAGTGGCCTGACAGCGGACACTGACTATGGTTTTGATGAAGACTGGAGTTATGAAGGTATTCATCCTGATGGCTATGCCACTGAAGACCGTTATTTGCGGGAGCGCGACCAGTGGAGTCTGGAGCAACGCTTTTTAGGCAAAGATCAAAGAGATTGGGTACTCGGCTGGTATGCCAGTGGTCAGAAAACTGAGCTGGAGCGTCAATTCTGGAACTGGGATTTATGGCAGGCAGCGCAGTTTTTCAGTGATTTTGAACGCCAGAATATGGCGGCATTTGGGCAGTGGTCTACAGATTTAGGCGATGGTTGGAGTTTAACTTCAGGTGCCCGTGCTGAACGTTATGATGATGAGTACAGTGACAGCAATGGCATCACCCAGCAAAACGATGAACTGATGTGGGGCGGAAAACTAAGTTTAAGCTTAGCGCTGACGGATTCAACCAGTTTGTATCTGTTGGGCTCACGGGGTTACAAAGCAGGTGGTGTGAATGGTGAAGCATTAGGCAAAGCTTTGGGCAGTGGCTCTGAAGAAATGTCAGATTACTTAAACAGCAAAGCTAATTTTTCGCCTGAAACCTTATGGAATGCTGAATTTGGCGTCAAGGGCAGCTCTGCTGATCAGACTATTGTCAGTCGAGTGGCGGTATTTGCCATGTGGCGTGATGATATGCAGGTGAACAGTTGGGTAACACGAGATCAGTCTTTTGTCGGTTTTATTGATAATGCAGCTTCAGGCCGCAATCATGGACTTGAGCTGGAAAGCCGTGTTCAACTGACAGAAAGCTGGACTTTATTCGCCAATGCCGCCTGGCTTGAAAGTGAAATCCGTGGTTTTATCACTGAAGAGGGTGTAGATAAAACTGGTCGCGATCAGGCCCATGCTCCGAACTACCAATATAGTGTCAACAGTGAGTGGTTACTGACGACTGATTTGAGTTTAAATCTGGGTTTGCAAAGCAAAGCTGCTTTTTATTATTCCGACAGTCATGACGCGCGTTCAGAGCAAATGCATTTAGTGAATCTACGTTTGCAGTACCAGTGGGATCAGGTGCAGCTGGCTGTATGGAGCCGCAATGCCTTGGATGAAGAATACGGAGTGCGGGGTTTTTACTTTGACAACGATCCACGGGACGGTTGGGGTAATGGCACAGAAAAGGTCTATGAACAATTGGGTGAACCACGCCGTATAGGTGTCACCGCCAGCTATCAGTTTTAAAGGGTGAATCATGAAATTATCTATTGAAATCAGTAAGTACCCACTAACCAGTGACTATATAGAACCTATTAAAGGTTTTATCGAATTACTGAACAGCAATCCAAATGTACTGGTGATCACCAATACATTAAGCACTCAGGTGTTTGGCGATTACGACGAAGTGATGGCGTTGTTACAACAAGGTATTCGTTGGTCTTTTGAGACCTATGGCAAAGTGGTGTTTGTGGTGAAATTTTTGCACGGTGATTTACGGCCATGTTAGACGCATGGCTGCAGGTTTTTAGCGGCTGGAAAACGCTGACTCAGCTCGAGCTTGCTGCTACCTTGCTGGCGCTGGCTTATGTGCTGCTGGCGATGAAACAGAGCTTATGGTGTTGGCCAGCCGCTTTGCTCAGCACTTTGTTGTACACCCATATTATGTGGCATTCGGCCTTGTTATCTGATGCCTTACTGCAGGTGTATTACGCTGGTATGGCGCTTTACGGCTGGTACAGCTGGCGGCAACAACAGGTACAGCTGCCCGCCGGACAGTCGGGTATGACTGAATGGTCAGCAGGCACCCATCTGAATTTAATTGGCGGTACAGCGCTCTGTGGTTTGCTGTTGGGTTATTTGATGGACCAGTACACTGATGCAGATTTTGCGTACATAGATGCACAAACTACGGCCTTTAGCGTCATGACGACCTATCTGGTGGCGCGTAAAGTGGTGTCTAACTGGTTGTACTGGGTGGTGATCGATGCCATCTGTATTTATGTGTATATACAAAAACATCTGTATTTTACGACTGCACTTTTTGTACTCTATACCATTATCGCTTTGATCGGATTTTTTGTATGGCGCAACAGCTACCAGCAACAACAGCAGATGAACCCCGCCTGATCTGGCATTTATGCCAGCAACTGGAGTTTTTTGCTGATCACGAGCCGCTGTTGCTAAAGCAGCTGACGCAAGGCAAAAGAACCAGCTCTTATCAGGTGCAAACCAACAGAGGCCATTATGTGCTGCGACATTATGGTCCTTCGGTATTGGGCGTTTGCCGGCAGCAGGAGTTACGTTGTCAGCATGCTGCCGCTGCCGCTGGTTTAGCGCCGGCACCTTTGTGCCTGAATAACCATCAGCGTATGTTGATCACCGAGTTTTTGCCTGAAGCTCAAAGCCCTTCAGTGGCTTATATCCGGCAGAATATTTCGGCTTTAGCCCAAAAACTGGCTACTTTACATCAGTTACCAGTACAAACTGCGGTGCTGGATCCCTGGCTGTATTTACAGCAATTAAAAACTCAGCTGGAACCCTATTGGACGGCCGAAGCGCAAAATATCTGGTTGCCATTGATCACCGCGGCCCGCGATTTACAGTATTTTCAGGCAGACATAGGTTTATGCCATATGGACTTGCATGGGCAAAATTTGTTGCTCTGGCAACAGAAACTATGGCTGATTGATTTTGAATACTGCCAGTTGGCGGATGTAGTCTTTGATTTAGTGGCTTTGACAGTGCAGTTCGACTTATCTGAGGCAGAACAACAGCTATTACTGGACAGTTACAGAGCGGTCAGAGGTTCGGCTTGCAGTGTGCAGTTATTGGAAAAAGTGGCACTGGCGAAAATAGTGTATTCAGGCTTTTGTTGGTTGTGGTACTGGCAAGAAGAGCTGGACAACCAGGACCCCAGACACAAACAAGCCGCAGCAGACTGTTACCAGCATTTACTGCGGCTTGTTCAGGGCTAGGTTTTACAGTCCGCCTAAACGCTCGGCCAGAATTTTGTAACGTTTTACATCTTCTTCATCAAACAGAGGTTTACCTTCATCATCCTTGCCGTTGGCGACTAACAGATTTTCGCGTGCCAGACGTTCAACACGGATCTCCTGGATACCTAAAAAGGCGGCGACTTCTGCAACGTTAAGTATTGCCATAATGAGTTCCTGCAGTAATTATTTTAATTAATTTAAGCTGATATTTTTATTTTAGTGAATAAAGTTTCACAAGCACTGATGTTTTACTTAGTTTTTTCCAGCGTGACAACTGATGTCGCCGTTAATTTTGTTTTTTTTTCGAATTTTTTATATTTTACACCCACCAGATTGTATTTCGTTTACAACTGTCAGTTTATAGTCAGATTTAATGATCAGGCCTATGCTGGCTTGTGACTTATTGTTTTCATCTTATTGTGTCACTCGCCTCTCTTGAGAGAAACAACAGGCTCTTGGTATAACAAACTGAACTAACTGATAATTTTTGTGTGCTTGTCATCACTTTTACATAGATTTGAACTATGGTAAATAACAAAACCCAGATCCGATGAACAACACTCTGCTCCTGAGTCGTTAGTATGAAAGCTTCTGCCATAGCTTTGGTTTGATACATTAATTTTCTGGTCAGGCGCCCCTCTGGAATAAACTTAACCAGTGTGGCAACACTTCCTGATCAGATCACATTTTTATTAGTGCAGAGCAAGCATTAAATTGTTATGGATCAGCGATATAATGCCTCTGATCTTTGTTTTTATCCACTTCAGCTTGTCAGAGACCAGAACGTCTGGACAGCTTGTATGCGGACAGGTATAAAGTACGGCATGTAAAATTTTCAGGGCATTTAACCCTCTGTCAGGCGCAAGGAATCTTTGTTGCTTGCCAAATTGCTCAGGGTGTTTTCTTTGCTACTACAAGTGAACACAACTCAGCCCGCTAAGAGGATGTAAGTACATGATTGAGCTTCTGTTGATAGTCTTATTTCCTTTGATCGGCTCTTTAGTGCCAGTAGTGACGGCGCGATGGTCACGTAGTTACAGTGCTCTTGCTACCGCTTTATTACCCCTGGCTGCTTTAACTTTAGTATTACAGCTGGCGCCAGCTGTGTTTGCTGGTGAAACCTTATTCTATAAGTTGTCCTGGGTCGAAGCTTTGGGCTTGTCTGTAAGCTTCCGGCTGGATGGCCTGTCACTTTTATTTCTGTTTTTGATCCTTGGCATTGGTTTACTGATCATTTTATACGCCCGTTATTACTTGTCTGAAAAAGATTCGATGGCGCGGTTTTATGGCTTCTTAATGCTGTTTATGACAGCCATGCTGGGCATAGTGTTGTCGAATAACCTGCTGCAGTTATGGGTGTTCTGGGAGCTGACCAGTATCAGTTCCTTTTTGTTAATCAGTTTCTGGTGGCACAGAGCGGACGCACGCCTGGGGGCCCGTATGGCGCTGATGATCACAGGTTTTGGTGGTTTAGCCTTGCTTGCCGGTATCTTATTAATTGGCAATGTATTGGGTAGTTTTGAGCTGGATGTGGTGCTGTCTCAGGCCGCAGTGTTGCAGCAGCATTCGTTGTATCCTGTGATTTTAATTCTGGTCTTGCTGGGTGCTTTCACCAAATCAGCACAGTTTCCGTTTCATTTCTGGCTGCCAAACGCGATGTCGGCACCAACCCCTGTCAGCGCTTACCTGCACTCGGCCACTATGGTGAAAGCGGGCATTTTTTTATTGGCCCGGATGTATCCTTTATTGGCTGGCAGTGACTTATGGTTTTTGATGGTCACTATCACCGGCATGACCACATTGTTGGTGGGTGCTTATCTGGCGTTGTTTCAGCATGACTTAAAAGGCTTGCTGGCGTATTCCACCATCAGTCACTTAGGTTTAATCACGTTGTTGTTTGGCTTAGGCACTGATCTGGCTGCGGTCGCAGCTATTTTCCATATTATCAATCACGCTATTTTTAAAGCCTCTTTGTTTATGGCCGCTGGTATTATTGACCATGAGTCAGGTTCGCGTGATATGCGAAAACTCAATGGCCTCTGGCAATTTATGCCTGTGACAGCGACGCTTGCCATGGTGGCTTCTGCATCTATGGCCGGTGTGCCTTTACTGAACGGCTTTTTGTCCAAAGAAATGTTTTTTGCCGAAACTCTGCATCAGGAAGTACTAGGAGCTTTGTCCTGGCTGATCCCTGTGCTTGCTACTGTAGCTGCAACTTTGTCTGTGGCTTATTCAGCCCGTTTTATTCACGATGTGTTTTTTAACGGTCAACCCAAGGGGTTGCCCCGTACCCCTCACGAACCGCCCCGTTATATGAGAGTACCGGTTGAAGTGCTGGTTGCTCTTTGTATTCTGGTGGGACTGGCGCCTGCCTATGTCGTAGGGGATCTATTAGCTATTGCCTCTACAGCAGTGTTAGCTGGCCCTTTGCCTGTCTACAGTCTGTCGATTTGGCATGGCATTAATTTACCCTTAATGATGAGTGTATTGGCTTTGACCCTGGGTATTTTGTTGTATTTCAACCGCAAACATCTGTTTCGTTTTCAGGCTGAGTTGCCAGAGCTGAACCCGCTGCAGTTTTTTGAAGTAAAAATTAATGCTTTATTAGGCTTTGCGAAAAAATGGCATCATCGGTTTGAGTCGGCGACGCTGCAACGTTATTTAGTCTGGATGTTTGTGATAGTGGCGATGCTGTTGATTTGGCCTTTGCAGCAAATGGGACAATTTACGCAACACAATGCTATGCAAAAGCCTGATACGCTGATGTTTGCTGCCAGTTTTGTTGCCGCTATAGCGGCCATAGCTACTGTATTGTGTCAGCGTCAGCGCTTGTTATCTTTAGTGATGATTTCTATTGTAGGTTTAGTGGTAACGCTCATTTTTGTGCGGTTTTCAGCACCGGATCTGGCTTTAACTCAGTTGGCGGTGGAAGTAGTGACTATAGTGCTGTTGATGTTGGCGTTATTTTTCCTGCCTCACAAAATCAGCAGGGCATCCAATGCTGGCCGGTTGATCCGCGATGGAGCAATAGCGTCCATCTGTGGTGTGGTGATTGGCAGTTTAAGTTATGCCTTGATGCTGGAACCGCAACAACGTATTTCGGACTTTTTCCTCGCCAATTCTAAAATTGGCGGTGGCGGCTACAACGTCGTCAACGTGATTCTGGTCGACTTCCGTGGTTTTGATACCTTAGGCGAAATTACAGTTTTGGGTATTGCCGCTTTGGGTATATTTAAACTCTTGACCCGTTTACCTTTATTCAGGTCGAGCTCAGATGCGGAAGGGCGGCAATGGGCTTTGGATAAACACCCTATGTTGTTGGCAGTCGTATCGCAAGCTTTGTTGCCTTTAGCCTTGTTAGTGTCGGTTTATATTTTCTTCCGTGGTCACAACTTACCAGGTGGCGGATTTGTGGCGGGCTTAATCACGGCTATCGCCATTATTTTGCAGTACGTGGCACAAGGGGTGGATTGGGTACGTGAACGTTTAACGCTGGACTATCATCGTCTGGTTGCGGCTGGCGTGCTGATATCCACTTTGACTGGTGTCGCCAGTTGGGCTTTTGGACGGCCCTTTTTAACCTCCTGGTTTGATTATTTCCAACTGCCACTTTTTGGCGAAATAGAACTGGCAAGTGCAATTGCCTTTGATTTAGGGGTTTATCTGACAGTAGTAGGGGCGACTCTGATGATTTTAGCCAACTTAGGTAAAATGACCACTGAACACAGGCCTGTAAACAGGGGACAAAGCTAATGGAATTATTGGTCGCTATTATTATAGGTGTGCTTACCTGCTGCGCTGTGTTTCTGATTTTACGGGCCAGAACCTTTGCTGTGATGCTGGGGTTGACCATGTTGTCTTATGCAGTGAATTTATTCATTTTTTCCAGTGGCGGATTAAAAATAGGGGCTGGTGCTGTGCTCAATGCCACTGAAGAATATGCCGATCCGCTGCCTCAGGCTCTGGTGCTGACTGCTATTGTGATTGGTTTTGCGATGACAGCTTTTCTGGTGGTGTTGTCCATCCGCGCTCGTGCTGATTTAGGTAATGATCATGTGGATGGTAAATTACCCGTAGCGAAAAACACCCGGCAGGGAGCTTCGTCATGAACCATCTGATTATTTTGCCGATCATTTGGCCTTTGCTGGTGGCTTTGCTGACCTTGTTGCCCCCTTTTGACCGCAGCTTGTTATTGCGCCGTTATTTGAGTGTCGGCGGCTCTATTGTGTTGTTGTTATGCAGTATTGTGCTGCTGATACAAAGCACCAATAACCCGGCCCAACTCTATCAACTGGGGAACTGGGCTGCACCTTTTGGTATCAGTTTATTATTGGATCAGGTCAGTAGCCTGATGTTGTGTCTGACAGCTGTACTGGCAGTTGCATCCAGTTTATATGCCAGCAGTGGTGAAGATGAGGGGGGATTTTTCTTTCATTCTTTGCTGCATTTCCAACTGATGGGTATTAACGGCGCCTTTTTAACTGCAGATTTATTTAACCTCTTTGTATTTTTTGAAGTGCTGCTGATTGCGTCCTACTCCTTATTGATCCATGGTGGTGGCAAAGCAAAAACCAAAGCTGCAGTGCATTATGTTGTTCTGAATCTGGTGGGGTCGGCCTTATTTTTGTTTGCACTGGCATTGATTTATGGTGCTTCAGGCACACTGAATATGCTGGATTTGGGCGCTAAAGTCGCAACTTTGTCAGACACTCAACTGCAGTTATTGCAGGCTGCTGTGGCGCTGCTGTTGGTGGTGTTTGGCTTAAAAGCCGCAGTGATGCCTCTGCATTTCTGGTTAGGTAGCGCTTATTCTTCGGTCACGCCAGCTGTGGCTGCATTGTTTGCCATTATGACCAAGGTTGGTATTTACAGCCTGCTGCGGGTCTTTGCTATGGTGCTGCAGGACGCTGGTTTTGTCGCAAGTTGGGTCTTCCCTGTGCTCTGGTGGGCTGGTCTTCTGACTATTGTGATGGGTGTACTGGGCGTTTTAGCCAGTGAAGATTTACGTAAAATGGCCAGTTATCTGGTGGTGGTGTCTGTTGGCTCTTTGGTCGCTATTCTGTCATTAGGTACACCTGAGTCCGTGCAAGCCCTGCTGTATTATCTGGTGCATTCAACTCTGGCTACAGCAGCCTTATTTTTACTGGCCGATTTGATTGCTCATCAGCGTGGAAAAGCCGGAGACCGTTTAGTGAATGGCCGGAAAGTCGCCCAACCAGTGTTGCTTGGTTCAGCCTTTATTGTGGTTGCACTGAGCATAGTAGGCATGCCGCCATTTTCTGGCTTCATTGGTAAGTTATTGCTGTTGCAAGCAGTGCCACAAGGCAATGCTATGTTGTGGTACTGGTCGGCCTTATTAGGCAGCAGTTTGTTGTTGCTGATTGCATTAAGCAGAGCGGGCAGCATTTTATTCTGGCAAGTCGCCGGAACTGATACAGAAGCCCGCATGGCGGGTGGGCGTCGCGGTACTGCACTGGTACTGTTGGTGTTGGCCAGTCCTTTGTTAAGTCTGTTTGCAGGGCCTTTAACCGAATGGTGTCAGGCTGCAGCGGCTCAGTTGCAGGCTATTGCTCATCTCACTCCGGGAGCCTTCTGATGAAATCGCTAAAGAAGTGGTGGCCAACCCCCATTCGTAGTCTGTTTTTATTTTTGGTCTGGCTTTTACTGAATAACAGCGTGGAGTTTTTCCATTTGTTTTTTGGTGTGGTATTGGCCTGGTTAATTCCACAGCTTATTCATAAGTTCCGTCTGGTTCAGCCTGGCATGAAAAGTCCTGGCACCGCCATACGTTATGGCCTGATGGTGTTATGGGATATTGTAGTGGCTAATATGCAGGTTGTGCGGCTTGTGGTGGGGCCGAATAAACGCTTGCGGCCAGCCTTTATTAAGGTACCGCTGGATTTAACAGACAATCTGTCTATTACTTTTTTGGCCAGTACTGTCTCTTTAACGCCTGGTACTGTGAGCGCCGAGGTTTTACCTTTGAATGCAGGTATTGATGAGCCACGTTATTTGCTGGTGCATGTGCTGGATTTAGCCGATGAAGCTGAGTTAATTCAGCAGATCAAAGAGCGCTACGAAGCTCCATTAAAGGAGATATTTTAATGCTTGATCTGATTTTGCAAGGCTGTTTTTGTGTGGTGGGACTCGCCTTATTAATGAATTTGTATGCGGCTATTCGTGGGCCTTCGGTAATAGACCGCTTATTGGCTCTCGATACTATGTATATCAACAGCATAGCTTTGTTGTTGCTGTACGGCATTTATCTGCGGACCAGCTTAAATTTTGAAGTGGCTTTGCTGATTGCGATGCTGGGTTTTGTCAGTACTGTGGCTGTATGTAAGTTTTTACTGCGTGGCGATATCATTGAGTAAAGTGCTGAATAAAACACTAAGACTAAGGAGCGAAATATGAGTTGGCTTGAATGGCTGGTGGCCCTGCTGGCTGTGGCAGGATCTTTATTTGTGTTGTTAGGCTCTGTTGCTCTGGTGAAATTACCGGATTTTTATACCCGTTTGCATGGCCCAACCAAAGCTACAACGCTGGGCTTGGGGGCTTTAGTGCTGGCTTCTATCGTCTATTTTAACTTCGTCAAAGGGGAGTTAAATTTACAGCAGTTACTGATTGCCTTGTTCTTATTTATTACAGCACCTATTACCGCTCATATGTTGGTGAAGGCGGCGCTGCATTTAAAACTGAAGACCTCTGCACACACCTCAGGAAAACAAAACGCCGATCTCTGAGTACTGTATTTACTCTGGTGTTAGTTTTCTTCGTCGAAGCCGTTTTCGATTAAAGCCACTACAGCGGTTAAAGCTTGCTGAGCCTCTGCACCTTGGGTGCAGACTTCCAGAGTTTTACCTTTACTGCTCGCCAGCATTAACAGTGCAAGCACACTGCTGGCATCTGCGGTCTGGCCTTCCTGTTGTAACTCTATTTTGGCATCAAACTGACGGCATAATTGCACCAGCTTAGTGGCAGCCCTGGCATGTAAACCCAGCTGATTCACGATAGTGACTGTTTTTTGAAATTTATCGGCCATGATGTCTTACCAGTTCGCGATGACGAATTTGCACATCCTCGCGTTGTAAGCGGTAACTTTCAGCCAAAGATTCAGCGATATAAACTGAACGGTGTTGGCCACCGGTGCAGCCAATAGCTATGGTCAGGTAGCTGCGGTTGTTACGTTCTAAATGCGGCAGCCAGGTGCCAATAAACTGATTAATTTGCCAGATATACTGAGCTACCACAGCTTGTGAAGACAGGTAGTCCTGTACAGGTTGATCCAGCCCCGTCAGAATTTTCAGTTCAGGTTCCCAATGTGGGTTCGGTAAAAAGCGCGCATCAAATACATAATCGGCGTCTTTAGGAATACCGTATTTAAAACCAAAAGATTCAAACAAAATAACCAGCCGGCCAGTTTTTTGCCCCAGGATCCGCTCCCTAAGCTGTTCTGCCAGCTGATGTACGTTCAGCTCTGTGGTATCCAGATATAAATCAGCACGGCTTGAGATGGGGTCCAGCAGCTGCTGTTCGCGTTGTATCGCTTCATCCAGTGACATGGCCTGATGTGACAAAGGATGCAAGCGGCGGGTTTCGCTGAAGCGTTTAATTAAACTGGTATGGTCGGCGTCGAGGTAAAGAATGGTCAGGTCAACTTTGTGCGGCAGATAAGACAGGATATCTGTGAGCTCTTCGGGGTCCTGCGGTAAATTCCGCACATCTATACTGACCGCGACTCGCTCATATTGTCCCATAACGGCATTAGCCAAAGTGGGCAATAAATTAACCGGGATGTTATCCACACAATAATAACCCAGGTCTTCCATCACGCGCAGGGCAACAGATTTGCCCGAACCCGATCGACCGCTGACGACCAGTAACTTCATTTTGCTATCACCTGTTCAGAGCCCGTCATCAGCAACTGATACAAGTCGTGGCTGTTTGCACTATGACGGATTTTTTTGGTGAAATCTTTTTGGCTAAGCATCCGGGCTATACCTGATAAGGTGGATAAATGGGTTTGACACTGGTTTTCAGGGATCAGGATGGCACAAAAAATATCCACGGCCTGGTTATCAATAGCATCAAACTGTATCGGATCTTTGCTGACAACAAACACCAGCATAGGTGTGGTGACACTTTTTAATTTGCCATGAGGAATAGCAATACCACCACCAATACCTGTAGAGCCAAGCTTTTCACGGCTCATCAGGGCTTCGAGTATGTTGTACTCAGGAATTTCCGGTAACCGCTGATGTGCCAGTTCAGCTATGTATTCCAGAATGCGTTTTTTACTATTAAAAAGGACCGCACTCTTGGTGCAGTCCTCCGATAACATTGAGCTCAGGTTCATAGTTTCAGAATCAATGACGAGAAATTTTCTCTTTATGTTTAATAACTTGGCGATCCAGTTTATCGATAAGCTGGTCTATCGCAGCGTACATATTTTCGTCTTCCGATACAGCGAATACTTCACCTCCGTTGAGGTGCATCTTAGCCTCTGCAATCTGTTTTAATTTTTCCACGTTCAGCACTACATGTACATTATTAATATGATCAAAATGACGTTCAAGTTTGGAAAATTTGCTATCGACGTACTCTTTCAGTGCTTCAGTGATTTCTACATGACGACCAGTTAAGTTGATTTGCATAGACTCTTCCTTCTTTGTAGAGCTGTTAAAGCAAGCTCTTGCGCTGATTAGACGGCGGAATAAACAAGGCTTCACGGTACTTGGCAATGGTTCGCCGTGCGACATTAATTCCTTGTTCTGACAGTATTTCTGCCATCCTGCTATCACTTAAAGGTTTGGCAGGATTTTCCGCCGCCACCAATTTTTTTATAAAGGCGCGGATTGCGGTGGATGAACATTCACCGCCACTCTCTGTACTTACATGACTGGAGAAAAAGAACTTAAGTTCAAATATTCCTCTGGGAGTGTGCATATATTTTTGTGTGGTAACACGGGAAATTGTTGATTCATGCATTCCCACCATTTCAGCTACATCGTTTAATACCATGGGTTTCATGGCTTCTTCGCCGTGCTCAAAAAACGCCTGCTGCTGCTGCACTATGCAGTTGGCAACTTTAAGTAAAGTTTCGTTGCGGCTTTCCAGACTTTTTAAAAACCATTTGGCTTCCTGCAAATGGGAACGGATAAACTGACCATCGGAGGCGTTACGGGCGTTACGTGACATGGCAGCATATTGCTCGTTAATTCTGATCTTTGGCATCGCATCAGGATTTAACTCAACCATCCAGCGTCCTTTAATTTTCGCTACCGAGACATCAGGGATCACATACGACTGTTCTTGTCGAATCACATCTGCCCCAGGTCGTGGGTTCAGACTGTGGATCAGGCGCATCACTTCTTTTAAGTCGTCTTCTTTGAGTTTAGTCACACGCATCAGAGAACGGAAATCTCTGTTCGCTAAAAAGTCAGTATATTCTTTAATAATATGACGTGTTTCTGCCAGATAAGGTGTTTTTGGGTCAAACTGGCGCAGTTGTACCAATAAACATTCCTGAATAGTGCGGGCACCAACACCTATAGGGTCAAATAACTGGATACGTTTAATCACAGCTTCAACTTCGTCGGCTTCCACATCGGGCATGCCCAAAGACTCAAGAATTTCGTCTGTGTCTATGGTCAATAAGCCGTTTTCATCTATGGCTTCGATGATGATCTCAGCAATGGTACGGTCTGTGTCTGAAAAAGGCGTCAGTTGCATTTGCCAGCGTAAATAGTCCTGCAGGGTTTCGCTGGTTTCACCCTGAAATACAGTGTCTTCATCACCGTTGTAATTATTGGCACCTGCCACAGGGGCTGCGCTGACTAAATCATCCCAATGGCTGTCCAGCGGCAGATCTTCTTTGATGTTTTGCTCGGACATCGCTTCGCTGCTGTCCTTTACCTCAGGCTCATAATGTTCATCATGGCTGCTGTCGTAGTCTGGAGCGTCAAACTCAGCGCCGTGATTTAAATCTTTGGAAGAAGGTTCCTGAAATACAGCATAGTCATCTTCAGCTTCCAGCAATGGATTGGCATCCAGAGCTTCCTGAATTTCCTGTTGCAGTTCAATGGTGGACAGTTGCAGCAATTTGATTGCTTGCTGCAATTGAGGAGTCATTGTGAGCTGCTGACCAAGACGAAGTTGCAGAGACGGTTTCATGTACTTCTTATTTTCTCCAAACAACCCTATTCGGATGTTGTTTTAAACTATAACCTGAATTGCTCACCAAGGTAGACATCGCGGACTTGTTGGTTTGCTAAAACCTCAGCCGGTGTACCTGCAGCAATCAGTTCTCCATGACTTACAATATAGGCAATTTCACAGACATCAAGCGTTTCACGTACATTGTGGTCTGTGATCAACACGCCAATGCCCCGTTGGCACAGATGCTGAATAATTTTTTTAATATCTAACACTGAAATGGGATCAACGCCAGCAAAAGGTTCATCTAACAGGATAAATGCCGGATCCGCAGCCAATGCTCTGGCTATTTCCACTCTGCGACGTTCACCACCGGACAAACTCATGCCCAGGCTGTTACGGATATGGCCTATATGGAACTCGTCCAGCAGGGCGTCGGCTTTTTCTTCGCGCTGCTCTTCGGTTAAGTCTTTGCGGTGCTGCAAAATGGCTAAAAGATTGTCGTACACTGTCAGTTTACGGAAAATTGAGCTTTCCTGCGGCAGGTAGCCAATACCAGCACGGGCACGGGCATGGATAGGATCAAAGGTGATTTCTTTGTCATCCAGCGTGATTTTGCCTTTGTCTGATGGGACCAGACCAACAATCATATAAAAAGTGGTGGTTTTGCCTGCACCATTTGGACCTAACAAGCCAACAATTTGACCCGCATTCACTTCCAGACTGACGTCTTTGACCACCTGACGACCTTTATAGCTTTTGGCCAGATGGGACGCGACTAACTTCATTATTCTTTTCCTTCCGGGCTGAACACAGTGGTCACTCTTTCGGTTTTTTTACCGTCAGATTCAGCTTCCAGTTCTTGTTTTTCAAGGTTGTATTTAATGATCGCGCCTTGCACCATGCTGCCATTCTGACTCAGTTCAGCATTGCCTGTCAGCACCAGCGTGCCGTTGGCCACATCGTAGCGAATTTCATTGGCACTGGCTTTAATCGGCTTTTCACCATCCAGTAACTGCGAGTAAGTCGCAGGCTGGCCTGAGGCAATAAACACCTCTTTGCCTTTACCTGCAGTGGCCAGCACTTCGAGTTTGTCTGCTTCAATCAGCAGGCTGCCTTGTTCTACTTTGACGTTATCAACAAAGGTCATGACTTTGTCTTTAATAGAACCAAACTGACGGTCGGAACCTACCTGAATCTCTTTTTTGAAGTCATCAGGACCTGCCAGGCAAAAGCCACTGAAGGCGAAACATAGGCTGAGTAAAATAATGTTACTTTTCATTGTAATAAACCGTTTTTGTGTGCTGTTTCAGCTCAATATTCTGTTCGTTCAAATCGGCCAGCATACCTTTACCTGTGATTTGAAAGCCCAGTCCAAAAATTCGTACCTGCTCATTCGATTGCAGGCTGTTGGTGTTAAACAGAAGCTCAACTGCATTGGTTTCTATTCGGGTAAAAAGTGGGTCTGCGGACATATTGCGCAACTCCACTCTGTGTTCAAGAATGAGTTTGTCATCAGGATAAAGCACAGCCTGCTCGCTTGTCACTTGCCATAATGGCACTTTTTCCTGGTAAATAGTGTAGATAGGGAAATCAAACTGTAAAAAGCCAAAACGTTCGAAGTGCTCCATACGCTGAGCCCGGATCAAATCAGACAAGTGGCCTTCTTTATCATAAATCATCCGGGTCAGGTCGACAGCCACATAGTCTGGCTGATGGTCCTGATTGCCCGGAGTGCTACTTTGCTCCTGGTCCAGTAATTGCCAGCTGTAAAAACCAGCGGCAGCGGCCACAATAAGCACTAACCACAGAAATTGACGGATCATGTACTGCTTCCTGAAAATTCAGCAAATTTGCCCTGACTGGTCAACAGCAAATCACAGAGTTCACGCACTGCACCAAAACCACCAGGTAATTGACAGCGGTAATCAGCATGCAAAGCAAGATAAGGGTGAGCGTCTTGCACAGCAACACTTAAACCACAATGTTGCATCACGGCCCAGTCGGCCAAATCATCTCCGATAAAGGCAATTTGTGAGGCTTCGAGTGCCAGTTTTTGCTGGAGTTCAGCAAAAGCAGCGAGTTTATTTTCCTGACCCTGATAAATGTAAGGCACAGTGAGTGACGTCATACGCTGCTGCACTATCTCTGAGCGACGGCCCGTGATCACTGCCACTTCAATACCGGCGTGGCGTAAGGCTTTAATGCCGTAACCATCCCGGGTATGGAAGGCTTTCAGTTCTTCGCCCTGATTGCCTAAATAAATACGGCCATCAGAAAACACGCCATCCACATCACAAATCAGCAGACGGATTTGCTGAGCCTTTTGTTCCAGTTCCGGGCTGATGGCCTGATACATTTGGGCAAATAAAACAGACATCAGAGCACTCCGGCTTTCAGCAAGTCGTGCATATTTAACGCACCTACAGGTTCATGTTGTTCGTTCACTACAATAAGACCATTAATTTTGCGTTGTTCCATGATTTTCAGGGCTTCTGCTGCCAGCATAGCAGGTTTGGCCGTGATACAGTTTTTGGTCATCAGGCTGGCAATGCTGGCTTTGTGTAAATCCACTTGCTGATCCAGCACCCGGCGTAAATCGCCATCGGTAAATAAGCCTGCCAGCTTACCTGAATCATCCACCACAGACGTCATGCCTAAACCTTTACGGGAGATTTCCAGCAGCGCCTCTTTTAAGCTGACCTGTTGATGCACTAGTGGCAAGGCATCACCAAAATGCATCACATCTTCTAAGCGTAATAATAAGCGACGACCCAGGCTGCCACCCGGATGGGATAAAGCAAAATCATCCGCAGAAAAACCCCGTACATCCAAAAGGGCAACGGCTATGGCATCACCCATCGCCAAGGTCGCTGTAGTGCTGGCTGTTGGGGCCAGGCCTAAGGGGCAGGCTTCCTGTTCAACCCGAACACATAAATGCACGTCGGATAAAGCAGCTAAAGTAGATTCAGGACGGCCTGTCATAGCCACCATTTTAATGCCACGGCGTTTTAATACCGGCACTATCGCCAGCACTTCAGCAGTTTCACCCGAGTTGGAAATGGCCAGCACTACATCCTCTGTGGTGATCATGCCTAAATCGCCATGACTGGCTTCGGCCGGATGAACAAAAAAAGAGGGGGTGCCGGTAGAGGCTAAAGTGGCAGCAATTTTATTGGCGATATGGCCGGATTTACCCATACCAATCACTATGACCCGGCCTTTGCAGTCAAACATCATCTGACAGGCCAGATTAAAACTTTCGTCTATATAGGTGGCCAGCTGGGTTACAGCGGCAGCTTCAATCTGCAACACCTGCAGGGCCTGAGGGCGAAAGTCCAGAGTCATGCAAAAATCCCCTTCAATTAGTTGTTGCCCGCTTTTTTGGATCTGTAGTTCTTTGGAAAGGATCCAGTAAGAGAATCAGTCAGATCATAGAGATAGCTCACATATTAAGCTGCGATTCATTTTCAGCGCGGCACACTTTGCGGCCATGTAAAGGCTGATATTTTCGTGTTTATTGGGCTCAAATGCAAAAGATTACGTAAAACAAATTGATTATTCTGTTTTTGCAATCAGTTGTTACTATTTTTTATAAGGTTGTCGTTGCGAAAAACCTATACAATAGCAGGCCTTTACTAGTCCGCTTGGCTTGAAGTCGCTGTTGTGCATAGGTATATTGCGCGCCTTTAATTTTAGCGATAAACGCTATTGTCTTTAAATGAGGATCAACGTGTCAGATATTCTGGTAGACATTCAGCACCTGACGTTCAAACGTGGTGACCGTGTGATCTATGATGACATGAGCATGCAGTTTCAGCGTGGCAAAGTGACCGCCATTATGGGGCCCAGTGGTATTGGTAAAACCACTCTGCTGCGCCTGATCGGTGGTCAGTTAAAGCCTGAACAGGGAAAAATTCTGGTCAATGGTCAGGATATACCTCAGCTTAATCGTAAAGATTTGTACAAGGCCCGGCAGAAAATGAGCATGCTGTTTCAAAGCGGCGCTATGTTCAGTGATATGTCGGTCTACGACAACGTCGCTTTTCCAATTCGTGAGCATACCCGTCTGCCGGAAGAAATTATCCGTTTGATGGTGTTGATGAAACTGGAAGCTGTTGGTTTACGTGGTGCGCGGGATTTAATGCCGGCAGAACTCTCTGGCGGTATGGCGCGTCGTGCTGCGTTAGCCCGTGCTATAGCTTTAGATCCGCAACTTATTCTGTACGATGAGCCTTTTGCTGGTCAGGACCCTATTTCTATGGGTGTGATAGTGCGTCTGATCCGCTCTTTGAACAATGCGCTGGGTTTAACTTCGGTTGTGGTCTCCCATGACGTCAATGAAGTGATGAGTATTGCTGACTATGTCTATGTGGTTGCTGAGCAAAAAGTCATAGGGCAAGGCACACCGGAGGAGCTGCGAGCTCACCCCTCTGCGTTAGTTCAGCAATTTTTACAGGGAGAGTCTGATGGTCCTGTGCCTTTCCACTTTAAAGCGGCCAGTTACAGTACGGAATTAATGGAGTTAGCTAAGTGATAGTGGATAAGTTACAGCAACTCGGACAAAAGAGCATTGCTAAAATTCAAGGCATGGGCCGGGCAACGATCATGTTGTTTGGTGCTTTAATCGCCTGGCCAACACCACGTAAAAGCTTTCCTTTATTGTTGAAGCAGTTGTATGTGGTTGGTGTGTTGTCTTTGCTGATCATTCTGGTATCCGGTTTGTTTATCGGTATGGTGCTGGCACTTCAGGGTTACACAGTGCTGTCGAAGTTTGGCGCTGAACAAATGCTAGGCCCTTTGGTTGCGTTAAGTTTGTTGCGTGAACTGGGTCCTGTAGTGACAGCCTTATTGTTTGCTGGTCGGGCAGGTAGTGCTTTAACAGCTGAAATAGGCCTGATGAAAGCGACTGAGCAGTTATCCGGTATGGAAATGATGGCTGTTGATCCCTTGCGCCGTATTATCGCGCCCCGGTTTTGGGCTGGTGTGATCAGCATGCCACTGCTGGCAATGATATTTACTGCTGTTGGCATCTTAGGTGGCCATTTGGTGGGGGTAGACTGGTTAGGTGTGGATAGCGGCGGTTATTGGTCGGCTATGCAAGCTAACGTTGATTTCCAGCAGGATATTATGAACGGCGTGATTAAAAGTGCTGTGTTTGCTTTGATTGTGACCTGGATAGCCTTACATAAAGGCTTTGATGCGGTGCCAACCTCTGAAGGCATTAGTCAGGCCACCACACAAACTGTGGTGACATCTTCTCTGGCGGTCTTAGGTTTTGACTTTATATTAACAGCAGTAATGTTTGGTGGATAAAAAATGACATCTCGCAAAATCGAAGTGTTGGTGGGTTTGTTTGTTGCGCTGGCTATAGCAGCTTTTATGTTGTTATCTCTGAAAGTAGCGAATAGCGGTATGGCAGGCACTGGCCAGACCTATATGTTGTATGCCAAGTTTGAGAACATTGGCGGTTTAAAAGTTCGGTCCCCCATTAAAGTGGGTGGAGTGGTGGTTGGCCGTGTGCGTTCCATCAATCTTGATACCGAAGAGTATTCTCCTGTAGTGGCTATGGAAATTGACAGTCAATACAACAATTTTCCTGAAACCAGTTCGGTCGCTATTTTGACCTCTGGTTTATTGGGTGAGCAGTATCTTGGATTACAACCTGGTTTTGTTGATGAAACTGTCTCCATCCTGAAAAGTGGCGATTATGTTGAAGACACCAAGTCCGCTATTGTGCTGGAAGAGTTAATCGGCCAGTTCTTATTTAACAGAGGAAGTAACTAAGCATGAAAAACTTGCTGGTAAAAATTGCAGCTACTGCATTGATTTCATTGGGCCTCATTGCCCAAGCATCAGCCGTGGAAGTCAAAACTTATACTGACCCGTACAAGATGATCGAAGCTGTGGCCGATCAGGCTTTTCGCCGTATTGCCAAGGATCAGCCTGTGATCGAAAAAGATGTTGAGCATTTACGGGTGATAGTCAACGAAGAATTAGTGCCTTACATCGACAGTCGTTATGCGGCTTTCCGTGTTATTGGGAACTACATCAAACAAACCAAAGAAGAAGATCGTGATGCTTTTGTGGTGGCCTTTAAAGATTACATGGTAGCCACTTACGCAGGAGCTTTAACTCAGTATAAAAATCAGAAAGTGATTTTTGAGCCGGCTCGTGCTGTGGGTAACCAAAATATCATCACTATCAAAACCCGTGTGATAGATCCTGGCAAACCAGACATCAATATCGAGTTTAAACTGCGTCGGGCTAAAGATTCTGAAAACTGGCAGGTATTTGATATGGTGGCTGAAGGCATCTCTTTGTTAGACAGCAAAAGAGCAGAGCTGGGCAACATGATCCGTCAACAGGGCTTAGCCAGCGTGACCGCATTGTTAGTGGAGAAATCAAAAGCTCCTATCACAGCTCCTATGCAGGGTAACAATGCTAAAAATTAGTCAACAACAACAGACACTGCTATTTTCCGGAGCTTTGGACCGGGATACAGTACCTACGCAGTGGCCATTTAAGCTATTAAAAAAATTAAGTGGCACCGTAGTTTTTGATTTTAGCGAGCTTGCATTGGTTGACACGGCCGGGCTTGCCTGGTTACTCCATCAGGTAGCACAAGCTGCTAAACTGGGATTAACTATCCAAATGCGTCATGTGCCAGAGCAGTTAATCTCTCTGGCTAAGTTGTCAGATGTTTTGGCTTTGTTGCCATTAGTAGAAGAGGATAAAGGCAATGCAGTGTAATGAGATTGAGCTTCTGTTAACAGAAGAGCTGAAACTGGCTGAAGTTTACGTGAAAGCTGAAGGCAATCATTATGCTGTGACTGCAATAGGGGATTGTTTTGATGGCATCAGCCGGGTGAAACAACAGCAAATGATTTATGCCCCTTTGATGGCAGCTATTGCTGATGGTAGTATCCACGCAGTCTCGATTAAAACTTTCACGCCGACTCAATGGCGTCGTGAAAAATTACTTAACCCACCTGTATAGTAGCTAAAGATGCAACAATTTCTGGTTTCAGGCGGCGCCACCTTAAAAGGTGACGTTGTTATTTCCGGCGCTAAAAATGCCGCACTTCCTATTTTATTCGCCACTATTCTGGCAGAGCAGCCGTCTGTGCTGAGCAATGTTCCTGTACTAAAAGACATTGATACCACCTTCAAATTGTTGCGTATTTTTGGTGCTGAAGTGAGCCGTGACGGTCATCAGGTGACAGTGGACGCAACAGCTATTCACAGTCAGATGGCGCCCTACGAGCTGGTCAAAACCATGCGTGCTTCTATTCTGGCTTTAGGCCCTTTATTGGCTCGTTTTGGCCATGCTGAAGTGTCTTTACCTGGCGGTTGCGCTATAGGCGCCCGTCCGGTGAATTTGCATATAGACGGCCTGCGCAAAATGGGCGCTGAAATCACGGTAGAAGCCGGTTATATCAAAGCCAAAGCAAGCCGTTTGCATGGTGCTCATATCTTTATGGAACTGGTCAGCGTGACCGGCACTGAAAACCTGATGATGGCTGCAGTGCTGGCTGATGGTTTAACCATTATAGAAAATGCTGCCCGTGAACCTGAAGTCGTAGATTTAGCCCGTTACCTGATAGCTTTGGGCGCTGATATTCAAGGCGCTGGCACTGATACTATCCGTATTACAGGTAAAGAAAAGCTGCAGGGTGCTTGTCATACTGTGTTACCTGATCGTATTGAAACCGGTACTTTTTTAGTGGCTGCTGCTGTTACTGGTGGTGATGTCACTTGTTTGAATGCTTCTCCTGCTGAACTGGAAGTTGTACTTGAGAAACTGCGTGAAGCAGGTGCTGAAGTGACAACAGGCTCGGATTGGATCCGTCTGAATATGGCAGGCCGGGCGTTAAAATCAGTCAACGTGAAAACTGTGCCTCACCCTGGTTTCCCTACTGATATGCAAGCCCAGTTTACTGTGTTGAATGTAGTGGCAGAAGGTGTGGGTATGGTGACAGAAACGATTTTCGAAAATCGTTTTATGCATGTACCAGAATTGCAACGTATGGGTGCTGATATACAGCTGGAAGGCAATACAGCACTGATTAAGCACAGCGACAAGCTGACAGGTGCTCAGGTGATGGCAACAGATCTGAGAGCTTCTGCCAGCTTAGTGATTGCGGGCTTAGTGGCTGAAGGTGAGACTGTGGTGGATCGTATCTATCACATTGACCGTGGTTATGAGCAAATTGAGAATAAACTCAAAGGCTTAGGTGCTAATATTCAGCGGATTAATGCTCCGGTTTGATCTGCCGCTTTAAACAAAAAAGCCAGTGCTTTGTCACTGGCTTTTTTATGTCAGCTTGAATGGTTAGTTAACCTGAACTCGGGATAATGAGTGTCGATCTGTCTAGATGTAATAAATTAAATCAATAAGATAAGACAATTCGTCTGAAAAAAAGAATCTATTGACTGACGGAATGTGCAGATTTTTGTGCATATCAAGGCGCTCTGTCGTACGCCATAGCGAGCTATGGTTAGACAGCGCAACGCAGAGAGGCCCGAAAAGATGCCTATTCAGTGGCGCTGCTTATGCCAAGTTCAGGTTAATTAAGTTCTCTGATTACCACAGGCACAGTCAAAGCCTTGCCATTACGTTCAATCGACATTTGTAACGAGGTATCAGGTGCTGTCTCTGCAATCAAATCCAAAGCATGATGCACACTGGTCAGGGTTTCACCGTTGATTTTCTGCAATATATCTCCGACCTGTAAACCCGCTATAGCAGCCGGACTTAAAGGTTCTATGGCTGTGATTTTTACACCAAATAAGGTTTGGGCTGTGGATATCATCGGATCGCCGGCAGGATTCACCACTGGGTCACCACTGACGCCTAAATAACCACGGATCACCCGACCATGCTGGATCAGTTTCTGCAGTACATTACTGGCCAGGTGATAGGGCACCGCAAAAAATATACCCTGAATGTCCTGATTACGCTGGCGCTGAAAAGCCGCAGTATTGATACCCACCAATACGCCGTTGCTGTTAATCAAAGCACCACCTGAGTTACCCGCATTGATGGCAGCATCCATCTGCATAAAGTCGGCATAACCGTTTGCCGGGCTCAAACCACCGCGCCCTGTGGCGCTTATTACACCCTGAGTGATGGCCTGACCCAGATTAAAAGGGTTACCTATAGCCAGTACCACATCTCCAACCTGAGGCTCTAAGCTATCATCCTGTGGGATCACAGGTAAGTTGTCGGCTTCGACATACAACACAGCTAAGTCAGTCAGTTGATCCTGACCAATCAGTATTGCATCAAAGACCCGGCCATCCTGCAAAGCCACTGAAATCTGGTCTGCTCCGTATACCACATGATAATTAGTCAGCACATAGCCCTGAGCATTCATAATGACACCAGAACCCAATTCCTGACGCTCTATAGTTCTGCTTTGGTAAGAACGCGGGTCCTGAGTTGTGCTTTTGGTGTAGACATTGACAACAGCCGGTGCCGCGGCGCGCACAGCTCTGGAATAGGACACAGGCGCTGGCACTGATTCATTTTTCTGCCAGAAATTCAGGTTTAATCCTTGATTCTGGTTGAAAAAAACCAACCACAGCATGGCAAGTGCAAGACCATAAGCAACGCTTTTTAATAGACTAATCAGAAGTTTGGGCACTGGGAGAAGTTATGAAACAAAAGATTTTGCAAGCATAACACTAAATAGGGAGTTGCAGTAGCAAGCCACAGGCTTGCTACTGCAAAAAGTTAACGTATTAATACATACAGGATACGATTACCGCGTTGAACCTGCAGTGCAATGATGCCGGAGCTTTTGCCTAACAATTCACGCAGCTCTTTGGTGTTGTTCACTCTGCTGCGACTCACGCCAATAATCACGTCGCCTTTTTCCAGGCCCAATGCAGCAGCCGGAGAGCGTGCAGCCACTTCATCAATGACGATGCCATTTTCACCATCCGGTGTTTTGCCATCTGTTAAACTGGCGCCTTCAAGCATAGGATGCAGCACTTTCGCTTCAGCTGTGGCGGCTTCTGCAGCTTCCAGCGTCACTTTCACCGTCAACGCTTTATCATCCCGTAAAATACCCAAAGCTATTTCTTTGCCTACACCCAGCGTGGCAATTTTGGCGCGAACTTCAGTAAAAGACTCAACTTTTTTGCCGTTCAGATGGGTAATGATATCACCACTTTTCAGGCCGGCTTTGTCGGCCGCTGAGCCTGGTATCACTTCTTGTACCCAACCACCTTTACTGGTTTTGGTTTTCATAGCCTTGGCAATTTCAGCGTTTAAATCACCGCCACGTACACCCAAAGCACCACGACGCACTTCACCGTATTCGACAAACTGGGCGACCAGGTTTTTCATCATATTCGCAGGAATAGCAAAACCTATGCCTATATTGCCGCCATTAGGGCCTATGATGGCTGTGTTGATGCCGATCAGTTGGCCTTTGAGGTTGACTAAAGCGCCGCCTGAGTTGCCGCTGTTGATGGCTGCATCGGTTTGAATAAAGTCTTCATAGCCTTCAATGCCTAAACCACCACGACCCAAAGCACTGACAATACCTGAAGTGACGGTTTGACCTAAGCCAAAGGGGTTGCCTATAGCTATGGTAAAATCCCCCACTCTTAAAATATCTGAATCTGCCAGTTCAACCTGAGTCAGATCTTCAGCTTCAATTTGCAGCAGGGCTATATCACTTTCCGGATCTTCGCCAATTTTTTTCGCTTTGTAGCTGCGACCATCTTTTAAGGTGACCTGAATTTCAGAGGCTTCATTAATCACGTGATGGTTGGTTACCACATAACCTTTTTTTGCGTCGATGATGACACCTGAACCCAAACCACGGAAAGGTTGTTCCTGACGTAACTCGCCACGACGACCAAGGAATTGCTCTAAACCACCAGGTAAACGTTGACGAACTTCACGGCTGCCGGCCACTGAGATATTGACTACAGCAGGAGTCACATTCTCCAGCATAGGGGCCAGACTTGGCATTTCCTGATCGCCAGCGCCAAAAAACGGCAGCTTGGCCTGAGCTGGCGCGGGTTGCGCCAGCAGAAAGGCGGTTAAAATACTGACAGTAACTAAAGATAACTGCGACTTCATATAGGTAATGCTCCTTTACACGGACGACGCCACTGTACAAATGACGTCTCTAAGAATGCTTTACCAGTCGAAAAGTTCAGTTGTCCGATGAGTTTCGCTCAGTTTTATTTTTCATTAAGCCACTGGCTGTATTGGAATAATCCAATGGCTGATAGGATGGTTCATCCTTCACTTTGCGACGCTCATCCAGTTTATGGATCGACTGGCGTATTTGTGCCGTAGTGTCTGCTGCGAAATAATTCAGCTCGCTACGGTTGTCAAAAGTTGGTCTTTCGATCAACTGCATCTTGGTCTGAGCCATATGGCGGGCAATTTTTTCATAGTTTTCGTGAAGCTGACTCATCAATTGATGAGTGGTTTCCACGTGTTCGGTGACATCGCTACGGTATTGCTGCAGCTGCTGCTTGGTTTCGTTTAGCTCCACCTGCAGTTTGCTTTGATTAAATTGACGCAAACAGTACAAGCGGGTTGCCACTATGCCAACCACTAAGCCAGCTACTAACCAGGCCAAGGCAAAAGTAACAGTCATAACAACTCCTGAAAAATTAGTTAGTTCAACAATAGTTTAACCTATCTTCTTATCCAGAGTGGTAAGGCATGTTACTATTACGACCATTATTTAAGGTTAATTGGCTTATTTTTCAATATCTGGCATGACTACACCACTGCAAAAATATCAACAAGACCTCCAACGTGATGATTTTCTGTTTGATGCCGCTCAGCAAAATGCAGTGCAGCACCTGGAACGTCTGTATCAGCAATTTGTGCAAAAGAAGCCTTTGAAACAAGGTTTTCTGGATAAGCTGCTGGGCAAAAAACCAGAAGCTGAACCCCTGCAAGGCCTGTATTTCTGGGGCGGGGTAGGCCGGGGTAAAACTTATCTGGTGGACACTTTTTATGAATGCCTGCCCACTACACGTAAGTTGCGTATCCACTTTCACCGTTTTATGCACAAGGTGCATCAGGAGCTGAAATCCCTGCCTGGCGTGTCTGATCCGCTAAAAATAGTGGCCGACAGGTTTAAAGCCGAAACCGATATTTTGTGTTTTGACGAGTTTTTTGTCTCCGACATCACTGACGCTATGATTTTAGGCACCCTGATGCAGGAGCTCTTTGCCCGTGGCATTACGCTGGTGGCGACGTCCAATATTGAGCCTGACGGTTTGTACCGCAATGGTTTGCAACGCGCGCGTTTTTTACCTGCTATAGCTTTGATTAAACAACATACGGAAATAGTGAATGTAGACAGTGGTATAGACTACCGTCTTCGTACTTTAACTCAGGCTGAGATTTATCATTCGCCGCTGGATGAAAAAGCTGACTGCAATCTGGCTGAATACTTTCTGGCCTTGTCGGTGGATCCGCGTCAGGATAAAGCACAAATAGAAATAGCAGGCCGGATACTCACCAGTCGCAAAGAAGCGGATGGCATTATCTGGTTTGATTTTACCGAGTTATGCGAGACAGCCCGTAGTCAGTATGACTATATGGAGCTGAGTAAGTGTTATCACACCGTATTGCTGTCGAACGTCACTCAGATGGGGCAAACCCGTGATGATGTCGCCAGACGCTTTATTGCGCTGGTCGACGAGTTCTACGAACGTCACGTTAAACTGATTATTTCGGCTGCTGTGCCTATGGAACAACTCTATACAGAGGGCATTTTGTCCTTTGAATTTAAACGTTGTTTAAGCCGTTTACAGGAAATGCAGTCGCACGATTATCTGGCCAGCGAACATTTACCTTAAATTTTTGCAGAAATGGCTGTTTTTTGTCATTGGTTACTATATAATCCGCGCCCGGCCCACGTTACAGCCTGAAATTGCCGTAGCCTGGCAGTTTATGTACTCGAAGGGGTGCGATAAGCGACACAATGAAGATTGTGTTAGGTGTAACAGTGTTATTTTTTTTGGGTAGTTTTTAGATGAAAACTTTTACTGCTAAGCCAGAAAGCGTTCAACGTGACTGGTTCGTTGTTGATGCAACAGGTAAGACACTTGGTCGTATCGCAACTGAGATCGCTCTTCGTTTACGCGGAAAGCACAAACCAGAGTTCACTCCACACGTTGATACCGGTGATTACATCATCGTTGTAAATGCTGATAAAGTGACTGTCACTGGTAACAAAGCAAAAAACAAAATGTACTACTCTCACAGTGGTTTCCCAGGTGGTATCAAAGAAATTAACTTTGAAAAACTGCTTGTGAAGAAGCCGGAGATGGTATTGGAAGCAGCCGTAAAAGGTATGTTGCCTAAAGGTCCTCTGGGCCGCGCTATGTTCCGTAAGTTAAAAGTATATGCAGGCGCCGAGCATCAACATGCTGCTCAGCAACCGCAAGTTTTAGATATCTAATCGGAGCAGAACATGGCAACTAATCAATATTACGGTACTGGTCGTCGTAAGACCTCTACAGCTCGTGTATTCATCAAAGCAGGTTCAGGTAACATCGTTATCAACCAACGCTCTATCACTGAATACTTCGGTCGTGAAACTGCTCGTATGGTTGTAATGCAACCATTAGAGTTAGTGGAAATGGTAGGCAAGTTTGACTTATACGTCACTGTAAAAGGTGGTGGTATTTCTGGTCAGGCTGGCGCAATCCGCCACGGTATCACCCGCGCTCTGATGGAGTTCGACGAGTCTCTGCGCCCTGCATTACGTAAAGCTGGTTTCGTCACTCGTGACGCCCGTAAAGTTGAACGTAAGAAAGTGGGTCTGCATAAAGCTCGTAAGCGTCCACAGTACTCAAAACGTTAATTCGTTTTTTGTTGCAAAGAACCCGGTCTTGTACCGGGTTTTTTTATGTCCATGGATGGACGGTATGCCGCAACAGTCTGCGTGATAAAGGCCGGATGATTGTTGCGACGATTTATGTTTTGCACAAAACATTCATCGGACTATAGTGGTCTTACTTCGATTTTTCTCTTTTCATTTTTTGTCCGTTAATTTGAAATTCAGTCCATTTTAAAGCCGCTACTTTTGCGTCTGATCACAACACAAAGGTCTTTTTCCGGTTAAAACATGGTGATGCAAAGTTTTACTGACTATTCTGGTTCGGTGTTTTATCGAAAAACTTATGCCATAACAAAGAGAATTCGGCTAAATCCTTGTGTAAAGCAGGGCTTTTCATTATGATCCGCCGTATTTTTCAACTTATAATAATCGCTGTAATTCAGCCGCTTAAAATATCAGTATTTAAGCGTTTAACGTGGAGATGAGTGGATGAGCAATGCGCCTGTAGATCATGGTCGCCGTCGCTTTCTGACCATAGCAACTTCTGTAGTTGGTGGGGTTGGTGCGATTGGAGCTGCTGTTCCCTTTATTGCTTCCTGGAATCCGAGTGAAAAAGCTAAACAAGCTGGTGCTGCAGTCACCGCTGACATTAGCAAACTCGAAGACGGGCAGTTAATTCGGGTTGAGTGGCGGGGCAAGCCGGTATGGATAGTCAAACGGACTCCAGCCATGCTGGAAACTTTGACCAAATTTGATGATAAGCTTCGTGATCCTGCATCTGAAGAACCACAACAGCCTGATTACGCAAAAAATACTCACCGTTCGAAAAAGCCAGAGATTTTTGTGGCTGTGGGGATCTGTACCCACCTGGGCTGTTCTCCAACTTACATTATGAAAGACTTTGAAGCTCAGGTTGAAGGTATGCCTTCAGGTTTCTTCTGTCCATGTCACGGTTCTACTTATGATATGGCTGGACGGGTATTCTCCGGTGTTCCGGCACCAACAAACCTGATGATCCCACCTTATATGTTTGTCGATGACACCACCATTATCATTGGTGAAGATGAGGGGACAGCTTAATGTTTAAAAACCTGATGAGCTGGATTGAGTACCGTATGCCATTTATGGAGAAAATGAATCTCCATGTGATGCAGTACCCGGCGCCAAAAAACTTTAACTTCTGGTACTTCTTTGGTTCTTTAGCCATGTTAGTACTGGTGAACCAAATCCTGACCGGTATCTGGTTAACGATGAACTTCGTGCCAAGTGCCGAAGGCGCTTTCGCTTCTGTTGAATACATCATGCGTGATGTTGAGTACGGCTGGCTGCTGCGTTATATGCACTCTACCGGTGCTTCTGCCTTCTTTGTTGTTGTTTACCTGCACATGCTGCGTGGCATGATGTACGGCTCATACCAGAAACCACGGGAACTGCTGTGGATCTTCGGTATGCTGATTTTCTTAGTCTTAATGGCTGAAGCCTTTATGGGTTATTTATTACCCTGGGGTCAGATGTCGTTCTGGGGGGCTCAGGTTATTATCTCGATCTTCGGTGTTATTCCGGTGATTGGTGATGATTTAACCCTGTGGATCCGTGGTGACTACGTTATTTCCGGTGCAACTTTAAACCGTTTCTTTGCCTTACACGTGATTGCTTTACCATTGGTGCTGGTTGTTCTGGTATTCCTGCACATCATAGCCCTGCATGAAGTGGGTTCAAACAACCCTGATGGTATTGATGTAAAACGTGAAAATAACGGCGAAAAAATCGAAAACAACGTCTCAGACAAATTTACTTTCCATCAGTACTTCACCAAAGGCGGTAAAAAAATTATCGTTGATGCTATTCCTTTCCACCCGTACTACACGGTGAAAGACATAGTGGGTGTGGTGGGTTTCCTGTTTATTTTCTGTTTTGTGATCTTCTTTGCACCTGAAGGTGGTGGTTACTTCTTAGAGCCGCCAAACTTTGAACCGGCAAACCCAATGAAAACGCCTGACCATATAGCGCCAGTCTGGTACTTCACGCCTTTCTACGCCATTTTACGTGCTGTGCCTGATCAGCTGTTTGGTGCGATCTTTATGTTTCTGGCTATTCTGTTCCTGGCTCTGTTGCCTTGGTTGGATCGTTGCCCGGTACGTTCTGTCCGTTACCGCAGCACTTTGCACAAAGCGAACCTGGTGAATTTCTGTATCAGCTTTGTCGCCTTAGGTGTATTAGGCGTATTACCGGCGACGCCGTTCTATACCTTGTTAGCGCAGATTTTCTCTTTCACTTATTTTGCTTACTTTGGCCTGTTATGGTTCTACAGCAAAAATGAGAAAACCAAGCCGTTGCCAGTGAGGTTATCCTGATGATTAAAAAGTTATTTACTGTATTAGCGCTGGTTGCATCCAGCGCCGCTATGGCGGCAGGTCCAACAGTGCCTCTGGATAAAGCACCTATAGATTTGACAGATAAAGAGTCGCTGCAACGTGGTGCCCGCATCTTCCAGAACTATTGTCTGGGTTGTCACCAAATGGAATACCAGCGTTATTCACGTACCTTTCGTGATTTAGGTATTCCGGAAGATATTGGTATGGAAACTTTAGGTTTCACGGCCAATAAAGTCGGTGACCATATTAAAAATGCTGCACCTAAAGCGGATCTGGCAAACTGGTTTGGTGCTGCACCACCAGATTTAACCAACGTTGCCCGTGTGCGTGGACCAGACTGGTTGTACACTTATATGCGTTCTTTTTACGCTGATCCAACGCGTCCATTTGGTGTGAACAACGAAGTCTTCCCTATGGTCGGTATGCCTCATGTGTTGCAGGAGTTGCAGGGTATTCCTTACAAAGCCACTGAAACACGTTTAGTTGACGGTGTATCAACAGAAGTTTATGTAGGTATTAAGACAGATGGTTCTGGTGAGTTAAGCACTGAAGAGTACGACAGTGCCATGGCTGATCTGGTGAACTATCTGGAATACGTAGGTGAGCCTTCCAAACTGGAATCGCGCAGCTTAGGTATTAAAGTTCTGATCTTCTTAGGTATTTTCTTTATCTTCGCTTTCCTGCTGAAGAAAGAATACTGGAGAGACGTCCACTAAGGACACAAGTGTTAGCCTTTAAAGGGGCCGCGAGGCCCCTTTGTATTTTTGCTTATAACCGGAGGATCCTATGGCGATTTCTGCCAACAGACGTGCTGTAATGACCTTGTTTTCAACAGCCAATGACATGTACTGTCATCAGGTCAGAATGGTGCTGGCGGAGAAAGGCGTCACAGTTGATATTATTCAGGTCAGTACAGATAGCCTGCCTGAAGATGTCTACGAGGTTAATCCTTATGGTTCTTTGCCCACTTTGATGGACAGAGATTTAGCTTTATTTAAAGCCGATATTATTAACGAATACCTGGACGAGCGTTTCCCACATCCACCCTTAATGCCTGTCTATCCTGTGGCCCGTGCTAATGCCCGTTTAATGATGCATCGCATCGAAAAAGACTGGTATGGTTTAGCGGACAAAATTCTGAAAAATGCTCCGGATGCTGCTATAGCGCGCCGTGATCTGCGCGAAGGTTTGCTGGCGATGGCACCTTTGTTCCAGGAACATCCGTACTTTATGAGTGAAGAATACAGCCTGATTGATTGTTATCTGGCGGCTTTGCTGTGGCGTTTGCCATTGCTGGATATTGAACTGACCGGAACCGGCAGCAAGTTATTGCAAACTTATATGACCCGTATTTTTGAACGCGATGGCTTTCAGCAATCTTTAACTGAAGCCGAACGTGAGATCCGTCGGGGGCGTGGTTACTGATGGATATGACCCCGAATAAGCCTTATTTAATCCGGGCTTTTTACGAATGGATAGTGGATAACAATTTAACGCCTTACCTGGTGGTGAATGCCAGTATTCAGGGCTGTAAAGTGCCGACCCAGCATATTCAGAACGGTCAGATTGTGCTGAACATATTGCCTTCGGCAGTAGGCAATATGTTGATGGGTAATGATGTGATTACCTTTAACGCCCGTTTTGGCGGTAAACCTTTTGCACTGACTGTACCCATCAAGGCTGTTTTAGCTATTTATGCCCGTGAAAACGGCGCAGGCACTATGTTTGATGCGGAAGAAGATGGCGATGAAGATATGCATCAACTGGACTCTGTAGCAGATGACGACGCCATGGACAGTGCCGGACAGAATGCGTCAGATGACGAACCAACCGATCCAAACAAAGGAAAAAAAGTGTCTCATCTTCGAGTGATCAAATAAGCATCAGCGCTAAATAAGCTCTGATGCAACCTGCCAGAACGCCCTCAATAGCGGCTCATGCAGTCGCTTCGATAGAATACACAAACCTAAATCAAAAGGGGCGAACTCATCGCCTTGCGTTAAATAACGCACTCTGTCCCGTGCCGGGCTTTGCTGCGCCACTATAGCGGGTACCAAAGCCACGCCAGTGCCTAAAGCCACCATACTGACCATAGCCTCATGACCTTCTACTTTGGCCACCACTTTGGGTTCGGTAATACGGGGTTTACGCCACAACTCAAAACGACTACGCACAGGACCATGCTCAGGCAAAATAAAAGGCACCTGCTCCCAGGGTATTGGACTTTGATTGAGCAGATCATTGGTTTTGCAGGGGATCACCGGTGCTATCAATTGCAGTGGTACTTTGGCAATACTGCGAAACGCCATATTGAGCGGAAAATGCTCCGGATAGACAGCCAAAGCTATATCGGCTTCATCTTGTTTTACTTTCTCCAAAGCTGCAGAAGCATCTCCTGTAATAAGCTTAATTTCTGCCAAAGGGCACACCAGACGGAATTTATCCAATATAGCGGGCAAGTGACTGAAGCTGGCGGTGACAGTGCAAAAGAGCCGGATTTCGCCGCTTAGCGACGCACTGGTTTCACTCAGAGCAATTTGTAGCTGATGCCATTGCTCTAAATAATTTTTCACAAAAGTCTGCACTTTTTGCCCTGCCAGCGTCAGTCGTACAGAGCGGTTATCCCGCTGGAATAGTTCCACGCTTAGTTCTTCTTCCATGCGCTGGATCACCCGGCTTAAGGTGGAAGGGCTGACATACATTTGCTCGCTGGTACGGGCAAAATTCAGGCTGCTGGCCAGATGCAAAAAAAGCTGGGCGTTGCGAATATCCATGTCAGTCTCTGTAGTAAAGGGTTGGTGTTGCATAAAGTGAAATACTGTATTGTGAATATATCACTTCACGCAATCATTGCACTGTTTTATTCTCGGTAGCATCAAAACAGTGCATGACCTCTCTGCCCTGTTACGCTGAGCCCAACAGATGGCCTGCTAAAAGAATTCGTCAGGATTTGTTATGAGTAACTACTTCAATACATTAAATTTGCGTCAACAGTTAAAACAGTTAGGTAAATGCCGTTTTATGGCCAAAGAAGAGTTTGCTAAAGGCTCTGATTTATTAAAAGGCTGGAAAGTGGTGATCGTAGGTTGTGGTGCTCAGGGCTTAAACCAGGGCCTGAATATGCGTGACTCGGGCATTGATATCTCTTATGCCTTACGTGCCGAAGCTATTGCCGCCAAACGTAAGTCGTTCCAGAACGCTTCTGACAATGGTTTTAAAGTAGGTACTTACGAAGAGTTAATTCCAACTGCAGATTTAGTATTAAATCTGACGCCGGATAAGCAGCATACGTCAGTGGTTAAAGCTGTTATGCCACTGATGAAACAAGGCTCAACTTTAGCTTATTCGCACGGTTTCAACATTGTTGAAGAGGGCACACAAATTCGTAAAGACATCACAGTAGTGATGGTGGCGCCTAAGTGTCCTGGTACTGAAGTTCGTGAAGAGTACAAAAGGGGTTTTGGTGTGCCAACACTGATTGCTGTGCACCCTGAAAACGACCCTAAAGGTTTAGGTTTAGAAATTGCCAAGGCTTATGCTTCTGCAACAGGTGGCGACCGTGCTGGTGTACTGGAATCGTCTTTTGTGGCTGAAGTGAAGTCGGACTTAATGGGCGAACAAACCATTTTATGTGGCATGTTACAAACCGGTTCTATTCTGGCGTACGACAAGTTAGTCGCCGAAGGTGTGGAACCAGGTTACGCAGCCAAGTTAATACAGTTTGGCTGGGAGACTGTGACTGAAGCTTTAAAGCACGGTGGCATCACTCATATGATGGACCGTCTGTCGAACCCGGCCAAAATCAAAGCTTATGATTTAGCTGAAGAATTAAAAGTAACTTTACGTCCACTGTTTGAAAAACATATGGACGATATCATCAGCGGCGAATTTTCCCGCACCATGATGGCCGACTGGGCCAATGATGATAAGCAGCTGTTTGGCTGGCGCGAAGAAACCCGTCAATCTGGTTTTGAAAATGCACCTGTATCCAGCGAACAAATTCCTGAACAGGATTACTTCGACCGCGGCATTTTGTTTGTCGCTATGGTCAAAGCCGGTGTAGAGCTGGCTTTTGAAACCATGGTTGCTGCAGGTATTGTCGAAGAATCGGCTTACTACGAGTCATTGCACGAAACACCGTTGATCGCCAACACCATAGCGCGTAAACGTTTGTACGAAATGAACGTGGTAATTTCAGACACTGCTGAATACGGTAACTACCTGTTCAGTAACGCCGCAGTGCCGCTGTTACGTGACTTCGTTAACACCTTAAGCACTGACTATGTAGGCAAGGGCTTAAGCTCTGCTGCCAATGGTGTCGACAATATTCGCCTGATTGCTGTGAACGAAGCAATACGCCAGCACCCTGTAGAGCTGGTTGGCAAAAAGTTAAGGGGCTATATGACCGCGATGAAAAAAATCGTCGGTTGATAGATTAACCCAAAGTACCGAGTTTTTACGTGGACCTTGGTTGTTTGCCCGGCTTTGCCGGGCTTTTTTTATCTGATATTTAACAGCTAGCTCGTTAACTCCCTGAACTTATCTGAATTGGGTTCCAGCGAATTGCAACATCCTTTGGCACAAGATGCTCTGCTGATTCCGACACTGATCCCTGAGTGAGTTCAAAACAGACCTGACCCTGGCTATCCGGAATCAGCTGCTGGCCCTGCAGTGTCAACTGGACCTGTTGAGGCAATACAGAACCCTGTTCCTGTCTGTCTGGCTGCAGACCAAAGCTGTGCAGCAACAGACGGTCGCCACCTTCCCGCACTAAGAAAAGCTGAAACGCAGAACTGTAGCGGTTTGAAGCCTGCTGATTACGTATTTGGATCTGCAGCCGGATATTGCCCTTTGAAACTCCGGCCTCTGTGGCAGGGTCAAGCCCGAGGCATAAAGTGACCGGCAAGCGGATATTTTGCAGTGCTGCGACCTTCTGATCTGAGGCGGAACAAGAGTTACAACCTGCTACAGCAACCAGAGCGCTGAACAAAAGGCGGGTCATCATGGATTTACTCCAAAGGACAAACAACGGATAGTCTGGGGTAAGTATATACCTGCAGTGGCCTTGTGGTTAAAGATAACTACGCCCTTAAGCCCTGCAATTGCATGGCTCAAGGGCGCGCTATTTTCAGCTCGTCTGAAGTGTGCTCAGACCACTACAATCTCTATGGAGGCCGGGATTATCGTCGCTCCGGCGCCATCTTTTGCTCCTTCGCGTAACACTGGCACTAACTGTACAGAGATGTTGTCTGTGGTTAACAAGCCACGCTTCGCTAAGTCACGTACAGTGTCTGTCAGTTCAATCAGGGCAGATGGTGGCGTTTTCTGATGACCTGCATGCTCGCCCTCAGCCTCTGGATGTGCCAGGAAACCTATTTCTCCCGCAAAATGTGCGCTGTCCAGTGGGGTGGTGGCTGACAATGCCGGAGCATTAACAAAAACCCGCACTGAAGAAACATCTGGCCCTACTGCCATATCACGAATGATGGCGAACACTTCCGCTGCATCCGACTGGGTTGCTGACTCAGTTGCTTGTGCCATCACCTGATTTTTCAAGGAAGCAGAGAACCGGACGCTCTTCACCAGTGGAGCTTTTAATGTCGCGGCATCTTTGTTGGCTGCAGGTAAAACACGCAACACTTCCAGGGTGTCGCTGGTGCTGCCCGCTGCCAGTAAGGATAACAGGCGGGCATCACGCACCGGGTCGGACAGCAGATTGTCCGGCGTAGGCAGGCCGGGATAAGTGTAGCCAAGAGCTTTGGTGTCCTGCAGATCCCGTGGATAAGCGCTATATAGCTGGCCTGTCGGGGATAGGTAATTATTCTTGAAGTTCATATTCAGCCACAAATTGCGATCCGATGGCGTCATATCTGCAGTATTGCTACGACCCAATGCATTCCACACCGCCCAGATCCTATCGATATTGCTGTGGTGCATCATAAATATTGGATCCCGTGGCGAACCCGCCGTTGGCATAAAAGCACCTATCGAATTGTGGATCAGATTATGAGGGGTACCTTCCAGAAAACCCTGGGTGCCACCGCCTTTGACCACCCAGCTCATGTCCAAATTGTGTTGATTGGGGTTTTTGCTGGTACCAAACAATTGAAAATTTGTTTCAGCGTAGACTTTTCTCGCCAGAACATCAGGGGCTACCCAGGCATCAGGCAAAGGCCAGTTTGGTGTATTGAGCGTGCGTCCTGATACATAAAGCGGGTTGGGTTTGCCCCCATAACTTTGGTCTGTAAAAGCCTTTGGCATCACCCGATCGATACTCCAGTCCCAATAGGGCATAGCAAAGTCTTTTTTGCCTGTAAGGGCTATAACCGCATTCTCATACATCATGACAAACTCGCGATGCCAGGGTAAAAAATACCAGTCACCGTGTGGACAGTAACGGTAATTACCGTTGTAAGCTCCATGCATCAGTGAATACTGCAACCAGCTTACCGGGTCTTTTTGATTTTTGGCCTGCATTATGCCTACAAAATCGCGATAGGCCGACAGATCCGGATCGTTCAGTGCCATATTATGCAGGCTGCGTCTTACACGCAGAGTGTTTTGTGCGAAGGCGCTTAAACCTCCTATTGCACCTGAAAATACCGCTGCGGCTCCCAGGGCCAGACTTGCTTTAAGAATTGTTCTGCGTGTGACCATCGTACTCTCCATGTGAGTTAATCATCATCAGACGTCCTGTTCTGACAGAAACCGAGCACAACCACCAGAAGTGGGGGGTACTCAGACTTTTATATATCAATCAGAAGTTTAACAATGCGAGCGTCTGAATAAGTGTGTTTGTACCTGTTTTTGTAAATTCCCTAAGAGTCTAATCCAGCTTGCATATACCGCAAGTGTTTCGATCAAATTAATACCGAAATCAGATAATTTTTTTCTTAAGGTCTGGCGAGCGGCCTGATTCATCTGTTGCGATGCGTAGCCAGAGTCAGAGTCTTCATATATCCTCTAGGCAGACCAGAAACCTGATTGGTGCAGGCCTGCCATGAAGAATTCTGTAAACTAAAAGGGGGAACGGATGAAGACTATTGCCTTGGTTGCGCATGATGGAAAAAAGGCTGAATTGCTGGAGTGGGTCAAAGCACATGCTGATTTTTTTCAGGATAAACAACTGGTGGCAACAGGCACTACAGGTCGTTTATTGAATGAAGCCTTAAACAAAGACGTCATGTGCCTCGCCAGTGGTCCTTTGGGTGGCGACCAGCAAATTGGTGCGCTAATTGCTGAACAGAAAATCGACTGGCTGGTGTTCTTTTGGGATCCGCTGTCGTCTCAGCCTCATGATCCTGATGTTAAGGCGCTGATCCGTTTAGCCGTGGTCTGGAATATTCCAGTGGCCTGTAATAAAGCAACAGCGGATTTTATTGTGACCTCCAGCCTGACAGGGAAAAATTACCAGCGCACTGTGCCGGACTTCTCTCAGCACAACAATAGGTTGGCTTAATCAAAATGAGTTCTTCGCAGTTACAGTATATTGACAATAATTACTATTTTGGTTTAACTAGCGGCAATTTTTATTTAAAGGACAATTTCATATGGATATCCAAGATGCTGCATCCGCAGCGGCTCCTGCACGTCGTTCAACGGTACAATTTTCTGGTCGGGGAGCTGAGTTTTTTGGCATCTGGATAGTGAATATCCTGCTGACTATAGTCACGCTTGGGATCTACAGTGCCTGGGCGAAAGTACGAACTACCCAATATTTTTATGGCCATACCAAAGTTGATGGTCATAGTTTCCGTTATTTAGCGACCCCTATTCAAATTCTGAAAGGTCGCATTATTGCTGTTATTGTTTTTGCATTGATTTCTGTCTTAAGTACTTTCAGTCCTTTCTTCGGTTTGATGGCTGCTTTGGCTTTTTTAATTGCTTTGCCCTGGATCCTGGTGCAAGGCATGAAATTTAGTTTGCGTATGACCAGCTACCGCAACGTACGTTTTGGTTTTCACGGCACTTATGGTTCTGCCTGTATTTATTACCTGTTATTGCCAATTTTAAGCGTTTTCACTTTGTATCTTGCTATGCCTTGGGCATTGAAGAAGTTGGATCAGTTTATCTTCAGTCATATCAGTTTTGGCGGCAAGCAATTAGAGGTAAGCACCCGCACTTCTGCTTACTACAAAGCCGCATTAACCTCTTTTGCTGTAGCTGTTGGTTTAGGTGTTGTTTGTGGTATTGCTGCTGCAGTGGCTGGTTTTGCTATGCCAGAGCCTGAAGCGGGTTTCAGTATGGCTCTGTTCCTGTTGTACGTGGCTTTTTTTGGCATCTTTATGCTGGCAGGTGCGGTGTACACCGCGATGATCCGTAATCATTTGCTGAACTCAACCCTTTTACCACAAACAGCGGAACTGCATTCGAATTTGGAGGCCGTTGATTTAGTCTGGGTGACTACAACCAATATGTTGTTGGTGTTGTTTACTTTAGGTTTGGCTTATCCATGGACAAAAGTACGTATGACCGCTTTACTTGCGGCTGCCACAGAAGTCACAGTTTATCCGGCTATGGATACTCTGACGGATCCGTTGCAACAGAATTCGTCTGTTTTTGCTGAACAGGCTGCCGATCTGTTTGACGTTGATTTATCCCTGACTTAACAGCAGATGATCATTGTCAAAGGAAAGCTTCAACAAGCCGCCAGTACTGAACACTGCGCGGCCCTGTTGCATTTAACCGAACAGGGACTGGTTCAGTTGTATGCTGAGCAAGACAACTCACTTTTGATGGAAGTCGCAGAAGACCAGTATCAAATGGCTGAAGTTCTGCCAGGCTTGCCTGCCGAGTTGCTGTTTAACACTGGTGCCGTATTCTCACCGGATGACTCCAGCTGGCGTTGGCCTAAAGGGGGGCGTCAGAATGTGACCCTCAAGCTGGAAACCAATAAGTCACTTATTGTGTTGTCAGTGATAGCAGTTCCTATATTGATCTGGTGGTTAACTGCAGTAGGTTTGCCCAAAGCTGCCACGGCAATGGTGCCATTTATCCCTGTTGCTGTTGAAGAAAGTATTGGTAAACAAAGTATGCAGGTGTTTGACCGTACTTTGTTATCTGACTCTGAACTCAGCCCGCAATTGCAGCAGTCAATCCGCAGCCAGTGGCAACAGGCTGTGGAGCAACTGCAGTTAAGCAGCGGCTATCAGTATCAATTGCATTTTCGATCCAGTAAAACCTTGGGAGCCAATGCTTTTGCTTTACCTGGTGGTTACCTGACTATTACCGATGAACTGGTCAGGCGGCTGGAAACAAAACCAGACGCTATCCTGGCTGTCTTGCTGCATGAAGTGGGGCATGTTGAGCATCGACATGGTATGACGCTGGCCGCTCAGGCGACCGCCAGTACTATAGTGATGTCAGTGTTATTCAGTGATCTGGAAGGGGTGACCGAAGCTGTGTTGGGTACTGGTACTTCACTGGTTCAGTCTGCTTTTTCAAGAGACATGGAACGTCAGGCCGATTACTTCTCCACTAAAGCTTTAATAAAGCTCAACAAGTCGCCTCATGCTTTTGTTGAAGCTATGCTGGCTCTGACCAAAGGCCAGCCAAAAGAACAGCTGTCGCCCTGGCTGGAGTATTTAAGTTCGCATCCTGATACCAAAGAGCGGATTGAAAAGGCTACACAACATGCGCAGCCTTAAGCTCTGTTAAGTCGTTGAAAAACCGCTTAATACCAGTTTGCCTATAGTTTTTTGGCTTTCGATCAATTGATGGGCCCTGCGCAGGTTTTCGGCATTAATGTTGCCAAAATCTGCGCTTAAGGTGGTTTTTAACTGGCCTGCATCGACCATATCTGCAACCTGCTGCAATAACTGCTGTTGTGCATTCATATCTTCGGTTTGATACAAAGAGCGGGTAAACATCAGTTCCCAGTGCAGAGATACACTTTTTCGTTTCAGTTGCCGCACATCTATAGGTTCCGGATCGTCAATCAAAGCCAGTTTACCCTGAGGTTTGATTAGCTCCAGAATGTCGTTAAAGTGACGATCGGTGTGAGTCAGACTGATGACATAATCCACTTCAAGGCCCAGCTCTTTGAGCTGCGCTGCCATCGGCTTACGGTGATCCAGCACTAGATCCGCACCTAATGATTTCACCCAGTCTGCGCTTTGCGCTCTGGAAGCTGTGCCAATAACCTTTAACTGAGTTTTTTGCCGTGCCAGTTGCAACAGCACTGACCCAACACCCCCTGCAGCACCAATCACCAACAGTGATTTGTTTTTGGTGTTCTGGTCATGCAGTTCCAGCCGGTCGAATAACAGCTCCCATGCAGTAATGGCCGTTAAAGGCAAAGCTGCGGCTTCGCTAAAACTTAAACTCTTTGGTTTGTGGCTGACGATACGTTGGTCAACCAACTGAAACTCGCTGTTTGAGCCTGGTTTATCAATAGCACCTGCGTACCAGACTTTATCACCTGCCTGAAAGCCTGTTACTGCGCTGCCCACTGAGACCACAACTCCGGCAGCATCCCAGCCCAGGACTCTTGGCTGGCCCTCTGTATCGACATTACGGCGGATTTTGGTATCAACCGGATTTACAGAAACCGCCTTTACTGCGATCAGCAAATCGTTTTCACCCGGTGTTGGGGTAGGCAGCTCTGTGTCGTATAAAGACAAAGGGTCTGTCGCTGGTAAATTCTGGTTATAAACTATGGCTTTCATCTGGAGGCTCCATTGGATTAATGCCTCCAGTTTAAAAGGACTAACTATCTGGAAAAACATGCTAAATTTGGATTAAGTTTCAAAAAATATTTAATAATGATGCTCAGAACCGACGATTTACAACTTTTTGTGCTGACAGCTGACTTAGGTTCTATCTCCGCTGCTGCGCGTGAACTGGGCCTTTCCCCTGCACTGGCCAGTGTGGCGTTAAAACGGCTGGAGCAGCAGCTTAATACTGTGCTTATTTTACGTTCCACCCGCAGTTTAAGGTTAACTTCAGCGGGAGTGGTTTATCTGGAGTATGCACGTCAGGCGATCCAGTTGTTGGGGCAGGGGCAGCAGTTATTGCAACTGGGCAAAGAGCAATTATCCGGTGAATTGACCTTGTCTGTGCCATCGGATTTTGGTCGTAATAATCTGGTGTTATGGCTGGCTGAATTTCAACAGCAACATCCTAAACTTCAGTTGAAAATTCGTGTCAGTGACAGGCTGGCAGATTTAGGTCGTCAGCCTGTGGATCTGGTTTTACGTTACGGTGAACCTAAAGATTCGCAGTTGGTTGCTATGCCTCTGGTACCGGACAATCACAGGGTACTTTGTGCTTCCCCTGAGTATATTCGCCGTGTTGGTGCCCCAGAGCGACCAGAAGACTTAGGTTCTCATCAGGTGTTACAGCTGGTGCTGGGTGATGCCGTGCATAGCAAATGGCAATTCTGGCTGGATGGACAATTGCAGCAGGTTCAGGTACGTGGCGCTTTGGTGGCAGACGATGGTGATGTAGTGCGGCGCTGGGCTGCGGCGGGCTTAGGTATTGCTTATAAATCCCGTTTAGATATTCTGTCCGACTTACGCTCAGGCGCTTTGGTGAAATTATTGCCTGATTATCAAACCGAACAGGCGCCTCTGTACTTGCTGGCAGTACAGCGTTTATCTTCATCCCCCGTACTCAAAGCCTTGTCAGAGTTTTTAGTGCAAAAGTTGCGGTTGTATTGGCAAGGCTGAAGACAGGACCATTTAAAAGGGAGAAAACTAAAAATGACAGGATTAACAGCATGACATGGTTGCATAACGAAGTACTAGAAGGTGAGTTTGTAAAACTGGAACCTCTGGCCGAACGGCATGTAACAGATTTGCAGCAGGCCGTTGCTGATGGCGAAAGCTGGAAGCTCTGGTATGCCATGGTGCCGACAGTCGAAGAAATGCCGGCTTATGTGCAAGCCGCTTTGGCAGGTAAAGTGAAAGGTGATGCACCTTATGTGGTGCGTTGTAAAACTACCGGTCAGATTGTTGGTACCAGTCGTTATTATATGGTCGACGCGGCCAATAAAAGAGCTCTGATTGGTTACACCTGGTATGCAGAGTCTGTGCGGCGCACTCCTATTAATACCGAAGCTAAATTGCTGTTATTACAAAACTTATTTGAACGGCATGGCGCTATAGCTGTTGAGTTTCGCACCCACTTTTTTAATCAGACCTCACGCAAAGCTATAGAACGTTTAGGCGCAAAAATGGATGGTATCTTACGCCAGCATATGATTTTAAAAGACGGCTCAGTGCGTGACACTGTGGTCTATTCCATCATAGCAGCAGAATGGCCGACAGTAAGACGGCATTTGTTGTCGAAATTAGGCAGGGACTAAGGCGTCAAATGTAGGATGCAATCGCCACGTAGTGGCATTGCATCATTCACATAGAATCAAAACATCAGCCCAGATAACTCTTTTAAATACAACGGAGTAGCCGGGTGCTGGCTTAATTCAAAAAACAAAAAAGCGGTCAGAAAAATACTGACTAAAGAGCCCCAGAACCAGTGGCGTTTGGGTTGGTCCTGTTCTTTGTGTTGTAAGTACTTTTTCAGTAAATAACTGCTCACTACAGCCAATAGTACTGAAGCTGCTAACAGGCTGTAAAACAAGGTCAGGTTGGTGCCTTTGAGCTGCCAGGCCACACCAGCCAGAATACCGGGCAGGAAATAAACCACAGGCCATAAGATACAAGCCAGAGTGGCAGCCGGGAAATAACGCGAAGGCGGCAGTTTTAACATGCCTGCTAATAAAGGCAATAAAGGCCGGCTTGGACCAATAAAACGCCCTGCAACTATCGCCAGCCACACATTGTTTTCTAAAGCGCCGCTTATTTTATTCAGCTCTTTTTGCTGGCGGGATAACCAGTTCCAGCCCTCCAGCTGAGGTCTGAATTGGCGTCCTGCCAGATAAGATAATGAATCTCCAACTAAACCCGCTACTGCTGCAATAAGGCAGGCGGTCCAGAACTCCATTTGCTCAGCGCCAATCAGTACACCAAAGCTAAACATCAGCGCTGTACCAGGCACTAACAAACCCAATACAGCCACAGACTCAGCAAAAGTCAGCAGAAATAAAATCAGCAGGGCATAAGCCTGATAGTCAGTCAGCAACTGCTGTAACCATTGTTCCATCTGGTACCACATCTATTGAGAAAAGCCTTTATTAAGGCAGTATCAGGGCTGAGACGGCCTTATTCAAGCGGCTTTATCGCCAGAACAACAAAGAGATCAGATAAATCTGTTGGTGAATGGAGATGTTATATTGTATCATTTTGGCGCTTTCTTTATCGATTCAGCTCGCTTCATTGTTGCTACCGGACTCAAAACATCATGCCAATGCCAAACTTTAAACCTTGTGTTCTTATGTTATCTCTTGGCTTTATTGCCTCTGTCCCTGTAGTTGCAGCGGAATCGACAGAGGATATCGAACGTATCGAAGTGCTGTATCGCCAGGCTTACCGTGGCGATATCCCGGCTCAGTCTTTACCCCAGTCCATCACGATGATCGATAAAGCCTTGTTAAAAGACAACGCCTTAACGCGTTTTCAGGATGCTCTGGATTTTTCAGCCAGTATTTCCCGCCAGAACAATGGGGGAGGTTTATGGGACAGCTTTTCACTGCGAGGTTTTCCGGGCAATGAAAATATGCCGTCCGGTTATTTAATTAATGGCTTTAACGGCGGTCGCGGTTTTAGTGGCCACCGCGACTTATCCAATGTGGAATATGTTGAAATTTTAAAAGGGCCAGGTTCAGCACTTTATGGTCGCTCAGAACCTGGTGGCACCATCAATGTGGTCACCCGTAAACCGCAAAAGGAGCAGGAGGGTTATCTGCAACTCTCTACTGGCCGTTTTGATCAGCACAGAGTAGAAGCTGATTACACCAATGGTGTCAGCGACAATGTGGCAGTGCGGATTAACGGCGCAATGCAGGACTACGGTAGTTTCCGCGATCATGTAACCAGTAAAAAACAAGTCTTTACCCCTTCAGTGCGTATTGATCTGGACGACCAATCCGCTTTGTTGTATGAGTTTGAACTCCTGAAACAGGAGCAATTATTTGATCGGGGTTTAGTAGTACTGAACAGCGATTTTCATACTGTGCCACGCTCCCGTTACTTAGGGGAACCCGACGATGGTCCTACAAAAATCGAAGCGACAGGCCATCAGTTGTCTTATGAAACCAGCCTGAGCGATGACTGGTCCTTTTTAGCAGGTTTAGGCTATCGCGACTCATCGCTCAATGGCTTTTCTTCTGATGCGGAGTTAGCCGCAGCGCGTCAGTCCTTATTTGATGATGGTAAAACACTAACCCGCCAGCGTCGTTACCGTGATTATCAGGCTGAAGATAGGTCTGTACGTTTTGAGTTGAGTGGCCACCTGACTACAGCTGGTATTGTGCATCATCTACTGCTGGGCGCTGATGCCTACGATTATGATTTATATACCTTGTTATCACGTTTTCGTGGGCCCAAAGGCACTCATGCTATAGATATTTTTAACCCTGTTTACGGCGGCACAGCCACAGAACCTGCGCCTTTGTATGAAAACCAGGAATCGCAACAAGCCTGGGGTCTGTATCTGCAAGATCAGATGGATTTAAGTCAGAGCTGGAAGTTGCTGCTGGGCATACGCTTTGACAGTTATCAGCAGGACATTCAGGAGCTGTTAAAAGCCACCCGATCAGATAAAAAAGGCTCTCAGCTTAGCCCTCGTATTGGTTTAGTTTATGAAGTAAACCCGCAATTAAGTTTTTACAGCAGCTACTCTGAAGGTTTCCTGCCGTTAAGTGGCACCGACTATGCGGGCAATTCCTTTGACCCAGAACAAAGCGACTCCTTTGAAGTGGGAGCCAAATTTGTAGCTGCAGGTATCACGGGCACAGTCGCTTTATTTGATGCAAAAAAATCTAATATTCTGACTTCAGATCCGGTGAATGTCGGTTTCTCTGCCACTTTAGGTGAAGCCAGCAGCCGTGGTATTGAACTGGACTTACAAGGCCAGCTGACAGATCAGTTATCTGCCCAATTGTCTTATGCCTTTTTAGATACCCAAACCGCCAAGGATATGATTAACCTGGAATGGGGTGTGAATGTGCCTGCGGGCAGCCGTCTGGTCAATATTCCTAAACACAATGCCAGCCTGATGCTGACTCAGGTTCTGGCTTTGGGCTCTGTTGAAAGCCGCTTAGGGCTTAGGGTCAATCATGTGGCGAAACGATTAGGTGATTCAGTCGACAATAGCTATATGCTGCCGTCTCATACTTTATTTGGCCTGTCATGGGCCGCTGATCTGGACCAGAACTGGAAAGCTCAGCTAAATGTCGACAACCTGTTTGATAAGTTCTATATCCATAACTCTTATTCAGCACTGTGGACAGTGCCTGGTGAACCACGTAGCTACAGAGTGAGCCTGACCTATGCCTTCTGATCAAGCCTTTGTCCGTAGTCGTATTCAAAGCATCGATATGATGCGGGGTCTGGTGATGCTGATTATGTTGCTGGACCATGTGCGGGAGCGGTTTTTTTATCACCTGCAGGTGTCGGATCCTATGGATCTCGACATTACCTCTGCTGGCTTATTTTTCAGCCGTTTTGCTGCACATTTATGTGCGCCGGTTTTTGTGTTTTTAACTGGTTTGTCAGCCTGGTTGTATGCCAATCCAGCTCATGGCCCTGCGCGTTCCCCTCGCAGTTTTTTGCTAAAAAGGGGGCTCTTCCTGATAGCACTGGAATGGATAGTGTTGCCCCTTGCCTGGATGGGAAACTATGACACTATTTGGTTGCAGGTGATTTGGGTCATTGGCCTGAGTATGGTGGTGCTGGCGCTGGTCAGTCAGTGGCCAAAAGCTGTACTGGCTCTGCTGGGTTTTGGCATCGTTTTTGGGCACAACCTGCTGACGCCTATCAACTTCCAGCCGGATGAATGGGGCTATACGCTCTGGACTATTTTGCATGATCGTAATTATCTGGTGAGTGAAGGCGCTATTAAAATTAGGGCAAGTTATCCGGTATTACCCTGGATTGGTGTGATTCTTCTGGGTTATCTGGCGGGGCCTTTATACAGTAAAACAATGTCTGCAGAACGTCGTGGCACTTTATTGCTGCAGATAGGAGCCAGCTGTTTAGTGCTTTTTATGCTGCTGCGTGGTTTTAACATCTATGGTGAAACTTTGGATTGGCAGCTCTATCCGGATTTGGTCACAACCCTGATGTCGCTATTAAATCTGACTAAGTATCCACCTTCGTTAAATTTCCTGCTGGTGACTTTAGGTCTGATGTTTTTACTGCTCTGTGCGCTGGAGAAACGACAAGGTCGGTGGAGCCAAATTCTGGTGAACTTTGGTTCTGCTCCTATGTTTTTCTACATACTGCATTTGTATGTATTGCTGGCGCTGCACTGGGGTTTATTAACGCTGTTTGGCGCGAATCAGGGAGACAGGTTTGGGATGGAGCATATGGGCTGGATCTGGCTGACTAGCGTTTTGTTAGCCGCAGCTTTGTATTACCCAACCAAGCAGTTCTCTTTGTATAAAAAACGCAGCCAACAGGCCTGGATACGTTATCTGTAAGTAGATTATTTATAAATCAGGACAACGCAGCTTCTGCGGTTTGGCTTTGACCAGCCGCAGCAGCTTGCCACTGTTGCATTTCATATAAACGTGACTCACAACGGGCAAAAGCAAACTCCAGCTGTTTCGCCTGATACAAGTCTGAAATAGCCACAGCAGAGGTCAGTAGCAATAAACAGCCTCTGTCATAACATTCATCCACTAACGCAATAAAACGCCGGGCTTCGTTATCCAGCTTACTGATATAAATATCCTGATGCTCACGCTGATAGCTGTCTTCCACACCATGCAAAATGGCAGTGTCCGACACAGCGCTGAATTGCGGTACATCAAGCACTGCTATAGCTTTATAGCGGCTTGCCAGCTGCATATAATCCAGCTGACTGCGTGGCCCGGAGCAGAGCGCCATAAAATCAAAAGCTATGATTTGTCCGTTACTCCACAAGGCCGGAAAACTCCGACCCAAGAGTTCAAAATCGGGCAGGGGCTGTACTTTACCAAACAGCTGCTCTGCCTGCTGTTTTAGCTCTGCTTCAGTACCAGCTTGCTGATAATACCGCATCGGGCTTTGTTTTAAGCGGCGGTAATCTATGCCGTTATCCAATGCCAAAACCCAGCAATGCTGACGCAGCAAATCAATAGTGGGCAAAAAGCGCTGCCGTTGCAGGCCGTTTTTATACAGCTCTTCAGGGGCGGCATTTGATGTGGTGACCAGCACCACGCCACATTGAAACAAATAACGCCATAAGGTGCCCAGTAACATGGCATCCCCTATGTCATTGACAAAAAACTCGTCAAAACACAGCACTTTGTACTTGAGTGCCCAGTCCCGGGCTATTTGCAATAAAGGATCGGCTTCGCCCTGATGCTGTTTTAATTCCTGATGCACCCTCGCCATAAAATGATGAAAATGCAGCCGGATTTTGCCATCCAAAGGCAACTGCTGATAAAACAAATCCATCAGCATGGTTTTGCCACGTCCGACAGGGCCGTGCAGATACAAGCCCAAAGTTGGGATGCTGGAACACAGTTGATCTGCAATCTGCTGTAGCGCCAATACCGCCTGATATTGTGGCTCGTCATATAACAACAGGCCCTGTTGGACCTGCTGCTGATAAAGCGAGGTTAAAGCAGCAGAACTCAATCTGTTGGACCCGCCGGTACATAACGTTGCAACCAGTTGGTGAATTCGTTAAACCAGAAAATGGAGTTATTCGGTTTTAAAATCCAGTGGTTTTCATTCGGGAAGTACACCAAACGTGCATCCAGACCTTTGCCTTTGTAGACGCCATAAATCTCCAGCCCCTGAGTCACAGGGACACGGTAGTCTTGCTCACCGTGCATAATCAGCATAGGGGTGACAAACTTATCGGCAAACATAGCCGGGCTCCACTGCAACATAGTGTCCAGTCCACTCCAGGGCGCGCCACCATAAGCGTGCACCCGGTGTGATGTACCATCTGAAGCAAACTGGCCCATCAGGTTATACACACCAGCATGGTTAATCAGCGCCTTATAACGTTCGGTATGACCTGCAATCCAGCTAACCAGATAACCACCATAACTGCCGCCTGCTGCAGCTAAACGGGTGGCGTCGATAAAACCACGCGAAATCATATAATCCACAGCGGCTTCACTGTCCATAAAAGGTTTAGTTGGGTGTTCGCCATGAATAGATTCGGCAAACGCCTGACCAAAACTGGTTGAACCGTGGAAGTTGGGCTGGATCACTACATAACCAGCAGCGGCAAATACCTGTGAGTTCCAGCGGTAACTAAAGCTGTCGCCTGAGTAACTGTGTGGGCCGCCATGTAATACATTCAGCAATGGCCATTTTTTAGTGGGGTCAAAGTTAGGCGGATAGGTAATGTAAGCCTGCACCATTTTGCCATCGGCTCCGGCAAAGCTGATATCTTCGGTTTTACCCCAGCTGATCTTCTGTTGCAGTTCCTGATTTAGCCGGCTGAGCTGTTTTAAAGTACGGCCTTTATTGTCCAGACTATAGACTTCCGGCATCTGGTTCATGCTGTGTTGCACCATGTACAGCTGCTGCTGTTGACCCACTTGCAGCTGACTGATATCAGCCTGACGCAACAGTTGTTGCACCTGACCACCAGCCAGCGGCATGCTATACAGCGCAGATTTTGCTTTGTCCGCAGCGCGGAAATACAAAGTACCGTTTGGACCAAACTCCCAATCATCCGCCGAAATATCCCAGTCTTTGGTTAAATTGGTTTTTTGTTGAGGTTTGAAATCAAAACGGATTAGCTGGTTATTGTCTGCGGTAAAAAAGGTGCTGCGCCGGGCGCCATACACCAGGCTTTTACCGTCCGGGCTGAATTTAGGGTTGTTATCACTGGCCGGGTTATCTGCTGTGATATTAACAAACTCACCTGAGCCGTCGGTTTTAACAATCAAAATATCGTGATTAATCTGATCATAAGGCGGCGCACTGGTGACTGCGCTGACGGCAATCTGACGGCCATCCATCGAAATATCAAACTCTGCGTCGCCATTTAAGCTAAACCAGCGATCCCAGCCAGGGGTTAAATCGGCAATTTCGCCTGTGTGAATATTGATACTGAATAAATGCGGATAACTGTCGTCGGTTAACCAGCGATCCCAGTGCCGGTAGACTCTGTTTTCCGTCACTTTGGCTGTTACTTTATTGTCTTTCCGTTGTTTTAGTTGTTCAGCTAAAGCCGCAAAATCGCCATTAAAACCTTTAGGCACATTGGCCAGAAACAAAATACGCTGGCCGTCCGGAAACCATTTTGGCTGCTGCACTGCGACAGGTAATTTGGTTAAAGCTTTGGCTTCACCGCCAGTTAAAGGTAATAAAAACAGTTGATTATGTTCATTGCCACGTTTGGATAAAAACACCAGCTGACGACCGTCCGGGCTCCAGGCTGGCGCACTGTCTGAATCCGGGTGTTGAGTCAAGGCGGTCAGTTGCTGGGTACGGAGATCCAGAATATGAATATCGGCATCACCTTTATCTGTCGCTAAGTCGTAACGTGTGACTGTCAGCGCCAGTTGTTGGCCATTGGGAGATAAAGTTAAAGCGCCGGGTCTGGCGACCTGCCATAAATGCTGGGCTGTTAAAGATTCAGTCGAGGCCTGAGCGACACCTGCCGCCACCATCATAATCAGGGCTGAAAAACTAAATTTCATACACACTCGCGTTTGGTCAATCAAAGCAATAAGTTGACGCTAGCATAGGCCAGTGGCGTTATAAATAAAACCCTGATGAACACCATAAAACTACAGATCAACTGACATTGTTGCAACTGACAACAAATTTAGCTTGATCTTTCGCCAATTGGCTTTTATATTAGTTGCAACTAACAACAAATGAGTTTTTGATTGATGTCACAACAGGATCTGCAACTGCAACAAGATGCAACGGCTTTATACGAAGCTGTGAATCAATTGGTGCGTTTATACCAGTTTCGCGACCGGGATCTGATTTGTTGTCATGATGTGTCCGTCACTCAGTGTTATGCGCTGGAGTTTTTGGCTGAGCATGGCTCTTTACGCTTGCAGCAATTGGCCGAACTGATGCTGCTGGATAAAAGTACCAGCAGTAGGGTAGTGGATAGCCTGGTGAAAAAAGGTTATGTCACCCGTATTGCCGATACCGACGACAGACGTGCTGTGGCCTTAACTGCGACTGATACAGGTGTGGCTTTGTATCAGCAAATCCGTGCTGAACTGATAGCGCAGGAGCAGCAACTGATTGCACATTTAAGTCCGGAAATGCGACAAGCCAGTATTGAAGTGATCCGCGCTTTAAGTGCGCAAGTGAAGCAAAGAAACACGAATAGCTGCGCTGTCAGGCCCTGTTCAGACTAAAAATTTTAACTAATTAGTTGTTACTGACAATAGTTGGTTTCAGCAAGTAGATGCTAAAGGAGTTGAGTATGCTGATCCGTTTACTACAAGAGGCAGATCTTCCGGCGATTTGCCAGATTTACAATCAGGGCATTGGCTCAGGCAATGCAACCTTTGAAACCCGACTGCGTACCGAAGCTGAGCTGCAAAGCTGGCTGGAACAGCTTGATCAGTACCCTGTACTGGTGCTGGAACAGCAAGGGAGAATCACTGGCTTTGCAGCTCTGAGCTCCTACCGCAGTCGCGACTGTTACCGGGGTATTGCCGAATTTTCTATCTACCTTGACCCCACAGTGCAGGGCAAAGGCTATGGCTTGCCACTGCTACAGGCCTTACTGCATCAAGCACAGCAACAAGGTTTCTGGAAAGTGTTATCCCGTATTTTCACCTTTAATTCGGCCAGCCGGGCTTTATGTAAAAAAGCCGGTTTTCGCGAGGTGGGTATTTATGAAAAACATGCACAGCTCAAAGGTCAGTGGCTGGATGTGGCCATTGTTGAATACCTGATCCCAACCAATCAAAACGGAGAACAGCAATGAAAACTCAAGACTTAATTTCGCTTTATCCTGCAGTGGTCTTAGGCGCAGGTCCTGTCGGCTTAGCTGCCGCCGCTCAGCTGGCACAACGTGGCTTATCCTTTTTAGTGCTGGAGGCTGCTGATCAAGTGGCTGCCAATATCAGGCAATGGGATCATGTCAAAATGTTTTCGCCCTGGCGTTTTAATACCGAGCCTGCCAGTGTTGGCTACCTGATACAACAAGGCTGGCAAAAACCAGATCAGGATGGTTTTCCAACAGGTGCTGAACTGGTAGAAAAGTACCTTGATCCTCTGGCCGCTTTGCCTCAAATTGCGCCTTCTTTACGTTTGTCGCATAAAGTGTTGAGTATAAGCCGGTTAGATACCGATCTGATGAAAAATAGAGACAGAACAGCTCAGCCCTTTGTGGTTTTAGTGGATACACCGGATGGCCAGCAGGAGTTACTGGCGTCTGCTGTCATTGACTGCACTGGCACTTACCAGAGCCCTAACCCGGCAGGCAGTCATGGTTTAGCTGCTATGGGCGAGCTTAAACATCAGGCGCAGATTTTTTATGGCATTGTAAACCAGCAAAAAGACCAGACTCGTTATGCCAATCAACGGGTATTAGTCTTAGGTGCTGGTCATTCAGCCTTTAACAGTTTGCAGGAATTGGTGGCTTTAAAACGTCAGTATCCGGATACACAAATTCACTGGGCTATCCGCGGCGCTAATGTGGATAAAATCTTAGGGGGTGGTGCCAACGACCAGCTAAAAGAGCGAGGCGCATTGGGACTATTAGTGGGCCAATGGTTAAAGCAGGGTTTGATTAGCTTGCACCCTGAATTCCGTTTGCGCCGTATTGCTGATTCTGCCGAAGGCTTGTTGTTATCGTCGGCTCAGCAGACGTTACCAGCTATTGATCAGTTAGTCGTGAATACAGGGTTCAGGCCGGATTTGTCTATCTTGTCTGAGCTACGCTTAGGGCTGGATCCTGCCACTCAAAGCCCGGTAGCGCTGGCTCCTATGATTGATCCAAACGAGCATAGTTGTGGCACTGTGCGGCCCCATGGCTATCTGGAACTGAGCCATCCTGAAACGAACTTTTACAGTGCAGGCATCAAAAGTTATGGCAGAGCTCCAACCTTCTTATTGCTAACGGGTTATGAGCAAGTGCGTTCTATAGTGGCGGCTCTGGCTGGTGATATGGAGGCGGCACAAAGGGTTGAGCTGAAGTTGCCGGAAACAGGAGTATGCAGCACTGGCTTTGTGGTGCCAGCTGTTACTTCTTCCTGTTGTGCGACAACAGCGGAAACAGCTTCGGCAACTTGCGCTGACAGCAGTTGTGGCACAAAACCCAAGGTGAAAGCGGCCTGCTGCGGCTAAGCGTCTATACTTAAAGGGCCATAGCAACACAGTGGAGGTATTTATGTTAAGCCGTGAGTTTTGGCAAACCTTTGTACAACTCTTGAGTTTTAACGGCTATATACTGCCGGAAGAGTTACATCATTATCCAACAGAGGATAAAAAGTCGGACCAACAGCCTTAAGTCTCTCTTGTACAGAGTGAGGGGGAGCCTGGCTCTCCTTCTCCTTCATTTTCCCGCACATTATTTTAACTTTGTACTTGCGCTTATCGATTACAGGTGTAATAGTTTATGTATTACACTTGTAATCAATGGGTGATCTGCAATGAAAGATATCAGTCAGGCCGAGCTGGAAGTTTTAAAAGTGTTGTGGCAACAATCGCCTGCCACAGCTAATCAGGTGGTGGAAGCTTTGGCCGATGCCAGCCAGTGGCATGAAAAAACAGTCAAAACTCTGCTGAACCGCCTGGTGACTAAAGGCGCTGTGTCTTTTGAAAAAGACGGCAGAGCTTATTTATACAGCCCTGTATTGCAACAAAGCGATTATCAGTTAAAAGAAAGCCAAAGCTTTATTCAGCGGGTTTTTTCAGGCCGTATTGCGCCTTTGGTCGCAGGTTTTGCACAGCATGACAAACTGGCAGAACAGGATATAGCTGAGCTGAAACAGTTGATTGCCCGTTGGGAGCAGGAGAATAAAAATGATTAGCCTGCTGCTGGAATTACTGTTACCGCTGTCGTTGATGCTACTAACATTGCTGGTGCTTCGGCCTTATTTGTTAAGGCGGCTTGGAGCCCGCACCTCATACGCCTTGTGGTGTCTGGTGCCTTTATTGCTGCTGTGTTTTGTCCTGCCGTTGCAGTTAGGCAGCAACTCCACTTCGACAGTCATGCAGGTGTATCAGGTGGGTTTACAGCAGGCAGAGCAGCAGTTTAGTACTGGCTCTTTGTGGCTGTGGTTGTGGCTATGTGGAGTTCTGCTGTTTTCAATGACTGTGCTGCGCAGCCAGTTGCAGCTTCATAAAGAAAAAGCCGCTGCCAAATCTGTTGATCTCGATTCGGCAGAGCTGGTGTCTGATTTGCCTTGTTTGTTAAGTCACAAAGCGCAGGGACCTTACATCAGCGGGCTGTTTAAAGCAGAAATTCTGTTACCAACCGACTTTTTTCAGCGTTTTTCGCCCACTCAACAACAACTGATTATTCAGCATGAACTGACACACTGGCGTCGTGGCGATTTGTTTTGCAACCTGCTGGCGCTGGTTTTGTTGATGCTGTTCTGGTTTAACCCTTTGTGCTGGCTGGCGTATCGCGCCTATAGGCATGATCAGGAATTAGCTTGTGATGCGCTGGTGTTAGCCAATGCATGCAAAGCCGACAAAATTGCTTACGGTAAAGCTTTACTAAGCAACTCAGAGCCAACGCCAGTCAGCTGGCAGGGGCTTACCACTCACTATGGAGATATAAAACAAATGAAACAACGTATACAGCAATTACAAAATCAACGGGGATTTAGCAAAACTACTTTGATAGCAGCAGTAGCGGCCGTTTTAGTGGCAGGCCTTTGGTTACAACAACCCGCTCAGGCTGCGGCCAGTGCTACAACTGCGAAAAATGAGCCGGCTCCTGTAATGCGGGTTGAACCTAACTATCCGGTTCAGGCCGCCGAACAACAAATAGAAGGTTATGTGGATGCTAAGTTTGATGTATCAGCTGAAGGTAAAGTCAGCAATGTGCGTATTGTACGTTCTGTGCCTGAAGCGACTTTTGACAAAGTCAGTGTCACAGCTTTGGAACAATGGCAGTATGCAGCCACAGGCCATGAGCATAAAGATATGTTGGTGAGGCTGGAGTTTGCTATGGACTTACTAGATGCCAACATAGAAAGAGTGGGCGTGATACCTACAGCAAAACACTAATTAAGCTGCAGTTTTAGTCTAAATAGCAAAGGGGCCACTGGCTCTTTTGCTGTTTGGATTGATTTAACACAACTGTATCTGTACCTAAGCTCTTTTCCTGCTCTGGTATCCTTGTCAACCTACTGTCATATCTATCAGTTATGGTTTGCCCCCTGAGTGAAAACATGGGGGCTTTATGTCTACAGCTGAAAAGCCGGAGCAGGATGTGCATCAGGCGTTAAAAAATGCAGCTCCTCTGGCACGTTATCTGGAGCGTAATGCCAGTAGTGCAGATGCCGCTGATATTTTTCAGGAGTCTATTGCCCGTGTGTTGGAGCAGGCAAAACAACGGCCTATTTTAAATCCTCTGGCTTATGCTTTTACCGTGGCCCGCCATATGCTGATGCGATTAAAACCAGCCGCTGCAGAAGAGCCGGATGAAGTGGTATGCCAAAGCGCCAACCCGGAAGAACTGGCCAGTATGCAGCAAACTGTGGATCTGTTTAGTCAGGCTTTAGCCGCTATGCCCACATTAAGGCGACAGGTATTTGTGCTGTACCGGATGGAAGGCAAAAGCCGCAGCGATATTGCGGCTTTACTGCAGATCAGTGAGGATGCAGTATCTAAACATGTCAGCAGGGCGCTGGCAGATATTCAGCGTCTGATCGATCAGCAGCGTGTTGTGTGAGTCCTATTTTGAGTGAACAAGAAAAGTTGAATGCAAAAGAACAGGCAGAGCAGGACTTGTATCTGCAAGCCGCCAGTTGGGTGGAAAAACTCGCCAGTGGTGAGCTGGACAGCCTGAGTAAAAGGCGGTTCAGTAATTGGCTGGACGCCGATGCCAGACACCCAGTGCTACTGCAATCTATGGTCGAAACCTGGCAGGACCCGGCTTTAACTAAAGCTTTGGCGGCCTATCAGCTTTCGCCATTAAAACGCCTTTTGCCTCAATGGCCAAAAGTGCAGATGGCTGCTGTTGCTATGGCGTTCAGTTCAGTGCTGGTGATGCTGTTCTATTTTGGCGATAGCAGCTTCTTTGCACCTGCAGCCCCTTACGAGCTAAAAACAGCTCAGGCCAATAGCATGCAACAAGCTCTGGATGATGGTTCTGTAGTGGATATAGCGCCAGATAGTCAGCTGACGGTATTTTTTACTGCAGATAAACGCCAGGTGCTGCAAGGTCAGGGCGCAGCTTATTTTGCTGTGGCCAAAGACAAACAACGGCCTTTTGAAGTGCGGCTGGATCAAGCCAGCGTGGTGGCCGTAGGCACCGAATTTAATATTGACCGCGACCCGGATCTGATTGATATCACAGTGTACGAAGGTGCTGTACAGGTACAAGCCACTGCGGCTGGCCCAAGCGTGCTGCTAAAAAGCGGCGAGCGAATTCGTATTCAGCAGCATCAATTATCAGCGGTGCAAAAAGTGGATTTGCAGCAGTTAGTCGACTGGCGCTCTGGCTGGATTGAAATTGAAAACGAAACCTTGGCGTATTTGCTGCACCGGCTCAATCGTTCTGCTTTGGTGCCTGTCAGCGCCAGTGCTGAAGTAGCAGATTTACGGGTAGCTGGCCGTTTTGAACTGGCTAATACCCAACAAACTCTGCAGGCACTTAGCGAAGCTTATGATTTAAAGCTAGAACAAAACAGCAGTGGCATCCGGCTCAGCCGAACGCCCTCTCTACTTCAGTAAGAATGGGGGCGGGTTGTGTGGTTACGACCTGAACTCTGTTTGGCGTTTTTCTTGCTGTTGTGCTGTTACCAAAGCCCTATGGCATGGGCTGCTGCGGCGCAGCAGAAGCCTGAGCAGCACCAGTTCTACAATCTGCCTGCCCAACCTTTATCCGCTGCTTTGCTGCAATTTGCCCGCAAGGTGAATCAGCCGTTAGTGTACGATCCGGCTTTGCTGGAAGGGCTGTCCGCTCCTGCTGTGGTGGGTGAGTTTTCAGCCACAGAGCTATTAAATCAGCTATTAGCGCAGCACCCTTTAGAAGCCATTCCCCGAGCCAAAGGCTGGTTCATTAAAACCAAAGCTGTGGCAGTTAAACCTGAAGTAGCAGCGCCAATTGTTGTCACTACAACCCAGGCCCCTGCAGCGCCTTTAGAAGTGATAGCGGTACGCTCCAGCTCCATAGGACAACAACAGGATCGTGCTACAACGCTGTTACCCTCGGCTAAAACTCTAAAACGCCAGGCCATGGTTCAACAGGATTCGCTGGTGGGAGAAGACATTACCCACTTTCCCGCATTGAACTTAGCCAATTCATTACTGCGGATCCCAGGTATTACCATCAACAGAGAGTGGGGCGAAGGCCGGCAAATTTCGTTACGGGGTTTAAGTGCTGATTTTACCCGAGTGCAAGTGAATGGTATGGAAGCTTTGGGCACGTCCTCTTCACCTATGGATGCGCGTGGTGCAGTGTCCAGAACCCGGGCTTTTGACTTTAATATTTTTGCCTCTGAGCTGTTTAACCAGATTGATGTGAAAAAGTCTTTTTCTGCGGATCAGGAAGAGGGCGGTATAGCGGGCACTGTTGACTTACACACCGCCAAGCCTTTTGACTATGACGGCGCAAAAACCAGTATTTCTGCTCAGTTGGGCAGCAACAGCAACACCCAAAGTACAGATCCTCGTTTTTCTGCCTTGTTTTCGCACCTCTGGTCAGATTTTGGCGCTTTGGTTTCTGTCACGCACAGCATTCGATCCACCAACGAATATGGCAGCAACACCACGCGCTGGCGGCGCGAAAGTGGCAAACAAGCAACAGACAACAGCACTACTGAACTGCAAAACTTACTGGATTCAGGCGAACTGTGGTTTCCACGTGGCCAGCGTTTTTCGGTTTGGGAAAATGAGCAAAACCGCTTAGGTGTCACAGGCGCTTTGCAATACAAACCCAATCAGGATTTCAGTCTGGTGCTGGATTGGATGCACGGCACACTGGAAAATCAATTGTCCGAACATCATATGGCGGTGAAAGATAACAACCTGGTGAACTCTCTGATCTGGCGTGAAAGTGCGACAGGAGACAAAGAGGTGGTGTATGCCAGCTACCAAAATGCCAGTTGGCGTAATGAAAACCGCGAAGATTATAACGAGTCGGTGTTTGATCAAATCAGTTTAGCCGCAGACTGGGCAGCAACTGCTGATCTAAGCATCAAAGCTATGCTGGGGAATAGTTCATCCGACTACCGTCAACCCCGCCTTTTGAAGCTGAATATCGAAGCAAAACATAAAGCTAACATCATCACAGACTTCACTCAGGACGCTTTTTATGGCCGTAGTTATTCGCCGGATTTTGACGTAACGGCTATCGAAGGCTACAGAGTAAGAGATCTGTTTTTCCAGTCGAACTTTATCTATTCCAGCTTCGACAATGCCAAGCTGAATTTTGATTACCGCTTAAGCGACAGCAAAGCGCTGCTTTTTGGTGTGCATCATAAAAAGTTCAGCAATTCAGGTTTTGAGCAAGAAGCCAGTGGTTTCCCACTGAACAGTGCTACACCAGCGAATCAGGGCATTTTAAACCTGACACCAGAGCGGGTGCAGCTTTATAGCGGCCATCCGGGCCAAAGCTGGCTGCAAGGCAATATAGCTGCAGTGCAGAGCTTTTATGGCCTGAGCGATTTTGTGTTAACAGAGGCTGATACCATCAACAGCTCGGTTTATGATTTAAAAGAACAAACCAATGCCGTTTACCTGCTGTACCAAAGCGACTATCAGCTGGCCGGTTCGCCTTTACGCTCCAGCCTTGGCTTGCGTTTTTTCGACACTCACATGAGCTCAGAAGGTTATGCTGAAATGCAGCCCACCGGCATCAAGCGGCGGTATTCAGGTTATTTACCCAGCCTGGATTTAGCCTATGAGTTCGCTGAGGATCTGATTTGGCGCACAGGCCTGAGTAAAAACATGACTCGCCCGGCGTTAAGCGCTATGGCGTTTTCAGTCAATGTCAGCCAAACCTCGCTCGGCGAAAACGATATAGGCCAAATTTCAACAGGCAACCCAGAGCTGCAACCTTATGGATCCGACAACTTCGATATGGCGCTGGAGTGGTATTTTGAACAGGCGGGTTTGGCATCTGTAGCGGTGTTTTACAAAAACATTGATCACTTTATTGTGACTAAAACCCAGCAAAGGTTATACAGCGAACTTGGGCTGCCTGCTTCTTTATTGCCAGCGGGAAAAACAGTCAACGATATCTTTAATATATCGTCGCCGCAAAACTCAGACTCATCCAGCATTCGGGGTTTTGAACTGGCACTACAACGTGATCTGGATTTTCTGCCTGCACCTTTTGATCAACTGGGTGTACTAGCCAACTACACCTGGGCTGATGGCACCACTTTGTATCCAAACGTAGAGAACTCAGGCGAAGATCAGCGAAAAGCTTTTCCGGGCCTATCGAAACAAAGCTATAACCTGACGCTGTATTACGAAACCCAAGGTTGGGGAGCCCGTATAGCTACAGCCTACAGAGACAAGTACATCACAGGAGTGGAAAGTGGATCGATTGACGATGACGAACGTGGTTATCACGCCACCACCCACCTCGATTTTTCAGCCTATTATCGGCTAAACCAGCATATCAAACTGAACCTCGAAGCCATCAACCTGACCAATGTTCGTGATGAGTTATACAGCGACTCCAGCAACAGAGCCTACAACAGCACCTACAGCGGCCGCACTTATATGTTTGGGGTGACTGCGGAGTTTTGAGCTCCAGTGGGGCCTGGTGTTTCCTATTAAATGGATATTATTGTGTCCATAAAGTTACTAATTGAACTACAATGGACATTATAGTGTCCATTGTGAGGTTGCCATGAAGTATCTGTTGCTTGCTGAAAATGATGTGCAAAAGGCTTTTTCTGAACATTTGCGCAAACTAAGGCAACAAGCCAAACTCTCCCGGCTGGATTTGGCAGAGCGCAGTACTGTGCCTGCTGCCACCATCAAAAAATTTGAGCTGACAGGGCAAATTTCATTTCGCCAGTTGCTTCTGCTCTGGCAAACACTGGATGACTTAAAGCGCCTTTATGGACTAACCCAACAACAAGCCCAAAGCCTTACAGCTCCGTTATCTATTGAGGAGGTATTGCGAGATGGCCGTTAAACCCGTGCAAAAACTGAATGTATCCCGTACGCTGGAGTCAGGCCAAAAAGTGTCGGTTGGTGTGCTTGCTCAAAACCGCCACGGCGTGTTTTTTCAGTATGATCAGGATTATCTGAGCCAGTTTGAAAACTTGTCGCCTTTTGTCATCCACTTTAATTCTGCAGTGCAACAAGCGCCAAAAACGCCACATGGCGGCTTACATGGAGTATTTGCCGATGCCTTGCCTGATGGCTGGGGATTGTTACTGCAGGATCGTGTTTTTCGTCGTCACGGCATCTTACCGGCAACTATCACAGCCATGGACAGGTTGGCCTTTGTCGGTGATTCCGCTCTTGGCGCTTTATCCTTCAGCCCTGTTTCTGAGTATATTGAAGAATCAGCGGCAGACATTAGTCTCGACAGCTTGGGGCTGAATGCTCAGGCGATTTTTGATGGGCAAACCGAAGACGTATTAAGCGAGTTAATTGCTGCAGGCAGTGCCGGTGGTGCAAGACCCAAAGCACAACTTTATTTCCAGGGCGACAACTATAGGGTATGCCGGACCATACCTATAGCCAATGATGATGCATGGTTAGTCAAATTTACCTCTGCCAATTTAGCCTTGGGCCATGAAGAGGGCTTATGTGAAGCCGCTTATTTAACCCTGGCAGAGCGGGCAGGGTTAATGCCCCCAGAGTGGAAGTTATTAAATGCGCCTAAAGGGTCTGGTGCGACTAAATGGCTTGCATTGAAGCGTTTTGATTACATCAATAACCCGGATGGAAGCAGCGGGAGGCGTCATCTGCATAGTGCCTGTGGTCTGCTGGATGCTGATTTTCGGGTACCAAGTTTAGATTACGAAGACCTGATTAAAGCGAGCCGTATTTTATGTAAATCGCCTGCCGCAGGGCAACTGCAATTTAAAAGGGCTATGTTTAATTTACTGCTCTGCAATCAGGATGATCACAGTAAAAACTGGGCCTTTATGCAAAAAGACAACGGGGAATGGCAACCAGCACCCTTTTATGATGTCACTTTTAGTCCAAATCCTTTTGGTGAGCATGCCACTTCTTTTTGTGGTTTCGGCAAGCACCCCCCCCTCAAAGCCCTGCAAAAACTGGCTGAAGCAGCAGGCTTCGCGCGTTGGTCAGTTGCAGAACAACTAATCAGGGAACTGATGGATCTGGTATCAGGTTTTAATCAGGTGGCCAATGAATTAGCGATTAAACCTCAGACCACTGCTTTAATAGCAACACAGATAAACAGTTCGCGGCAGCATCTGGCCGATATTCTTGGTTAAATCACTGCAGGGCTTGTAGGGGCAGGGCTTGCCCCTGCCCGTCTCGCGTCCAAACGAAAGTCTGAGCGAGCTGTACAGTCAACAAAACTGCGGTTTTAAGCAGGCTCGGTATAAAAAGCTTCTACTTTACCTTTTAAAGTCATCAGTAACGGCTGGCCACGACGGTCAAGCGCTTTGGCTGCTGCCACTTTCACCCAACCTTCGCTGATGCAATATTCTTCCACATCAAAACGCTGTTTGCCGTTCAAACGAATACCCACATCATGTTCAAAAATTGCCGCTACATAATGCGGGCTGCGTGGGTTGGTGCAAAGGCGATCCGGTAAATCCGGGCGTGCTGCTGTGTCTTGAGTGGTAGTGTCTGTCATGGCTCTGGCCTGTAATAAATAAAACGTGCGCCATTGTAGGCAAAGCCAGCAGTGGGCTCAAGAGCGGCGGCCAGAAACAAAGAAAAACAAAAAGAAACAAAGAAAAATGGAAGACTTTTGCCGCAAGACCTGTTTCTATCAAGGTGTTGTAGTTTGCTCTCGCCGGGCTGTAGGTTGCACTCGACGCGAAGCGGCAGTGCAACAATCCACAATCAACAACCCGCAACCCGCAATCAACAATAGAACTTCACCTCATCTTTGACCAAAACCAACATTAACAATAAGATGGCTGCTACCTAGCTTAATTAACCGGACTCACCATGAAAATTGCTTTAATTGTTTTAGTTCTCGCTTGTGTCGCTTATTACTTCTACAACAGCGCCAGTTCTAAAAAGGCCGCTCTGCTGAACCATGAAAAAGGCAGTGCATTTTTAGCTGAAAACTCTAAAAAAGAGGGCGTAAAAACCACAGCTTCAGGCCTGCAGTATGAGGTTTTACAAAGTGGCAGCGGCGAAATCCATCCAAGCGCCAGCAGCACAGTACGAGTGCATTACCACGGCACGCTTACCGATGGCACAGTGTTCGACTCTTCAGTTGAGCGCGACGAAACTATATCTTTCCCGTTAAACCGAGTTATTCCGGGCTGGACCGAAGGTTTGCAACTGATGAAAGTGGGCGATAAATTCCGCTTTTTTATCCCATCAGGCTTGGGTTATGGCAACCGCAGCGCTGGCAAAATTCCGCCAGGTTCTGTGCTGATTTTTGATGTGGAATTATTTGAGATCCAATAAGACAGTGGGGCAGATTTGCCTCACTTTTTAAGTTCCCTTTCTCTTTATTTGCGTTTGGTTTGAACATTGATTACTTTGTTTAAATGATTGATTTTTAATTATAGATATAGCCAGAGTTAAGCGTATTGTTTGGCACGCGCGAAATCTAACCATAGTTATGTTCATTTGCCTTTCAGTAGGTGAGCACTTAAATAGCGCTAATGGAGTCAAGTGATGACGACTGATAGTGAAATAAAAATCGACTCTAACGGTGTTCATCTTAAGGGCGAAATTGTTAATGATATCCGTAAACCGATTAAGCGCTTATCTAGTACAACCGACGCGGTCTTAAGATTAATAGATAATATCGTTGGTTTACCTGCTGATTTTATTAGTTCTCACCTCGAGGTTTTTAGAGAGAAATATCGAGAAAATGTTGAGCGTATACCTGAAGATAAAAGGGTTGAGCCAAGCTTCAGACTTGGATGCTCGGTGCTCAAAAATGTTGCTTATTCAGTGGAAGAGCCCCAGCTACAGAAGTTGTTCGCAAACTTACTTGCTTCAGCATCAAATAAAGATATTGCCGATACCGTACACCCCGGGTTTGCAACGGTAATAAATGAACTTACTTCAGATGATGCGAGGCTATTATCTGATATCAACGGTAGCGGTCATTTCATCAAAACTCTTAATTTCGCAGAAAACTCTCGCAGCATATCAAACTTGATTCGATTAGGGCTCCTGAAGTGGAACGCTAAAGCTTATGATGCCAATGAACTAAACAAATTCGTTGGTAATTCTCACTACAATGCGCCTAGCTCACAAAATGATCTTTATAAGATCACCGTAACACTAATTAATGATGTGCAAAAATTAAAGAACAATCTGGTGAAAGACCGCCAGTATAGCCACAGAAGGGAAGAGCTAAGTTTGTCAGAATTTGGTCGCGATTTTATCAACACAGTCATTAAGTCAGATGGTTAACACATCAAGTCCTTTAACACGTCCCGTTTCACAGGGTCTTAATTGGTCATCCCTAAATACGGCTTAAAGCAAGACCACCCCCTAACACTGTAAAAAAACCTTCATAAAATTCTCTGTCCATAAATCACTGGTCGTTGCTCTTTAGGGGGACTGCTGCGCATTTGCGCCTGGCAGATTTACTTAATCAGCTTAACTAACCAGGAATAATGGATTAATTATGAAGACGAATCTTCGCAAGAGTCATCTGGCTTTGGCCGTTCTGGCTGCACTTCCGACTTTTTACAGCCCTGTAGTGTTGGCCCAATCTGCTGCTGAAGCTGCTGCGGCAGAAACAGAAGTTATTGAAGTCAAAGGTTTTCGCAGCTCCATTATCAAAGCAAAAGATCTGAAGCGTGAAGCGATGATCGCGCAGGATTCGATAGTGGCGGAAGATATTGCGGATTTCCCTGATCTGAACCTGGCTGACTCACTGCAACGTGTGCCTGGTGTCACTATTACCCGTGAAGGTGGTGAAGGGCGGCAGATTTCTTTGCGTGGTTTAGGCCCAGATTTCACCCGTGTTCAGGTCAACGGTATGGAAGCTTTAGGTACTTCGTCTTCGCCTATGGATGCGCGTGGTGGTGTGTCCCGTACCCGGGCTTTTGACTTTAATATTTTTGCCTCTGAGTTGTTTAACCAAATTGATGTAAAAAAATCCTTTTCTGCCGATCAGGAAGAAGGTGGCATAGCCGGTACTGTCAATTTACGTACCGCCAAACCTTTTGATTACGACGGCGCTCAGGCAGCTGTTTCTGCTCAGCTTGGCACCAACAGCAACACCGACAGCACAGACCCTCGTATCGCGGCTTTATTGTCACAAACCTGGTCAAATTTCGGTGCGCTGGTGTCTGTAGCGTATAGCGACAGAGCCACCAATGAATATGGTACTAATACCACGCGCTGGCGCCGTGAGGGTGGCAAAAAAGCTGCCGATGCCAGCAACACTGAACTCCAGGCCGAGCTGGATTCAGGCGAATTATGGTTCCCGCGTGGTCACCGTTATTCGGTTTGGGAAAACGATCAAAATCGTTTAGGTATTACTGCTGCTTTACAATACAAACCTAGTCAGGATTTCAGTCTGGTGCTGGATTTAATGCACGGTAAACTGGAGAACCAGTTGTCTGAACATCACATGGCGGTGAAAGATAACTCTGTAGTCAACGACTTAGTCTGGCGTGAGAAGAACGGCGAAAAAGAAGTGATTTATGCCGATTATAAAAATGCAACCTGGCGTAATGAAAACCGTCAGGATCGCAACGAGTCGGTATTTAATCAACTGAGTTTAACGGCTGACTGGACTTTAACTGACGACTTAACAATGAGCGCTATGCTTGGCCACAGTTCGTCAGATTACGAGCAACCGAGAGTCAATAAACTGAATATCGAAGCCAGTAAAAAAGTGAATATTATTACTGATTTCACGCAAGACGCTTTTTATGGACAGAGTTATTCACCTGACTTTGATGTGGCCGCTCTGGATGGTTACACAGTCAAAGACTTGTACTTTCAGTCGAACTTTATTTACTCCGACTTTGACAATGCCAAACTGGATTTTGAATACCACTTAACCGACAGCTCGAGCCTGAAATTTGGTGCGAATCATAAGAAATTCACCAACTCAGGCTTTGAGCGGGTAGCGCAGAATTTCCCAACCAATGCAGCCACACCACAAAATCAGGGCGTAAAAACACTGACGGCAGAGCAGGTGCAGGTATTTAACGGTCATCCGGATCAAAGCTGGTTACAAGGTGATATGGCGGCTTTGCAGGCTTTTTATGGCCTGACGAACTTTGCCTTAACCGATGAACATACAATAGAAAGCTCAGCCTATGATATAGCGGAAGAAACCCAGGCCGCTTATCTGGTGTACGACACAGAATATGATGTGGCAGGTATGCCGCTGCGAGCCAACATAGGTGTGCGTTATTTCACTACGGAGCTGAGCTCAGAGGGCTTGTCCAAAGGTATTCCAACCACAATGGTGCGTGATTACTCCGACTATTTGCCTAGCCTGAATGTTACCTACGAATTTGCTGAAGATGTGATCTGGCGTACCGGTCTGAGCAAAAACATGACCCGTCCTTCGTTAGGTGCTTTGGCCTTTTCGGCCAATGTCAGCCAAACCTCTTTAGGCGAAAACGATATAGGTCAGATTTCAGTGGGTAACCCACAACTGAAACCTTTTGAATCCAATAACTTTGATACAGCAGTGGAATGGTACTTTGAAGATATAGGTCTGGCTTCAGTGGCGTTGTTTTACAAAGACATTGATAACTTTATCGTCACTGAAACTCAGCAAATCGTGTACAGCGAATTAGGTCTGCCAGCGCAGTTATTGCCTGTAGGTAAAACTGTGGATGATATTTTTAACGTATCGTCGCCACAAAACTCTGATTCTTCCAGCATCAAAGGTTTTGAACTGGCGATGCAACGCGACCTGGATTTCCTGCCAGCGCCATTTAATAACCTGGGCGTGATCGCTAATTACACCTGGGCAGATGGCAATACCTTGTATCGCAACGTCGAAAACTCAGGTGAAGATCAAGTCAAACCTTTTGCTGGTTTATCGAAGCAGAGCTACAACTTCACGCTCTATTATGAAACAGAACAGTGGGGTGGCCGTGTAGCAGCCGCTTATCGCAGCGATTACATCACAGGTGTGGAAAGTGGTTCTATCGACGATGACGAACGGGGTTACCATGCCACAACTCACGTGGACTTCTCTGCGTTTTACCGCTTAAGCGAGCATGTAAAACTAAACATTGAAGCCATGAACCTGACCAATGTGCGTGATGAGTTGTATAGCGATTCCAACGACAGAGCCTACAACACCACCTTTAGTGGACGGACTTATATGGCAGGGGTGACAGTGCAGTTCTGACTATAGCCTCGTACTTGAAGCTGCAGCTTTGTTGACCGCGCGCTCTCGCCCCAGTCACATAGGTTAACTATGCTCCTGGGGTCTCAAGCACTTGTCGCCTCGCTGCAGCACCAATTACTTTGGCTTAAATTCGAGAGAGGCGGGGCAAGCCCAGCCCCTACGGTTCTCCTGATAGTTTCAGGTTTGTTGTACGAAAAAAGCCCTGATTCTATTGAATCAGGGTTTTGCTTTAACCCGATTTTCCCAGCAGTAAGGTGTAGTGAGTGAAAACTTTTGTAGTGAATAAAAAGCAGATTGGCCTGGCCGCTGCTGTGATTGCGCTCATAGCGTCGTGCCAACAGGTTCAGCTGGAGCAAAAGCCAGAACAAAGTAAAAGCTGGCTGGCCGGCGATCATCATGTGCATACCCATTACAGCGTGAAATGGGATAACTCTGTGTTTCCGCCCACGCCCATCATTGGGGGAGATGCCAAATATTCAACAGCATTGAATGCACAAATGGCCGCACATTATGGTTTAAGCTGGATGGTCGTTACCGATCACGGCGGGCCAAATCGCGCCAAGCTGGCGTTGGAGCAGGCTTATCCTGAACTTGTGGCTTCACGTAAAGCCTTGCCGCAGATTTTGCAATTTTACGGTATGGAGTTTGATGTGCCGGGCAATAGCCCTGGTGGTCGCCATGCCAGTTTTATTATGCCGCACAGCCCGACAGAAGCAGAGCAGCTGTACCAGATAGAAAGCCGTTACAACGGCCGTCAGGGCGTACCGCCAGGGCCGGAAAAAGCTGAAGATGCTTTTATGCTGCAAGCCTTAAAAGCCATGAATGAATTACCGGATAAGCCTTTGCTTTTGGTGAATCATCCGGCGCGTTTAGCCACTGGTTTTCGGCAGTACAATAAAGTGGCCCCAGCACAATTACGCGACTGGCAAGATACAGCACCTGATGTAGTCATCGGTATGACGGGCGCCGAAGGCCATCAGGCTGCGACTTTAAATCCGGATGGCAGCACAGACCCAAACGCCTTTCGTGGCGAATACCCGCATTACCCAACTATGGGTGGTTATGACCAGATGACCGCCCGTTTAGGTGGGGTTTGGGATAGTTTATTAAGCGAAGGCAGGCACTGGTGGGTAACAGGAGTGTCCGACAGTCATGGTCATTACACAGACGGCTGGGCTGATTTCTGGCCAGGCCAATACGCCAAAACTTATGTCTACGCCGATAAAAACTACGACAGTATTTTTGCGGCGCTGAAAGCAGGCCAGGTTTTTGTCACTACTGGCGATTTAATAGATGCGCTCTTTGTTGAAGTGGCAGTAAAAAACTCCACTAAAACCGCCACAGCGGGCCAGACGCTAACTGTAAAACCTGACGATGAGCTTGTGCTGCGGGTGCGTTTTCGCGACCCCAACAGCAACAACGGCGGCGGTTTTAACCCAGAAGTTGAACGAGTGGATGTGATTCAGGGTTTTATCAAAGGCCCGGCCTCAGAGCGAAATAGCGACGAAGCACCAGATACCAAAATAGCCAAACGTTTTTATCCAGCCGACTGGACTAACAAAAACGGCTATAACCAGTTTGAGCTGCCACTGGGGAAAGCAAGCACCAGCCAATATCTGCGCTTGCGTGGCACTAATAATAAAAACGAACTGGAACCAGAGCCTGATGCCAAAGGCGAAAACCCCTGGTTCGATTTATGGTTTTACAGCAATCCGGTGTTTATTAAAGTGGTTCAAGACTAAGCTCAATCCGACTTAGTCCTGAACTTTACACCTGACCTTCAGACCAGACCGCAAACTCATTGCCGCTGGGTTCGGTAAAATGAAAACGGCAGCCGCCCGGGAAGTCAAAAATGGCTTTAATGATAGTGCCGCCGTGTTGTTGCACTTTGGCTAAAGTGGCATTGATATTTGCACTGTAAAACACCAGTAAAGCGGCGCCTGTTGCAGTAGTGGAGCTTTGTTCTGAACGGAAAAATCCGCCGTCTAACCCTTGGTCTGAAAAGGCAATATAATCCGGGCCATAGTCGGTAAAACTCCAGTCAAAAGCCGCGCTAAAAAATGCTTTGGTGGCGGCTAAGTCTTTGGCTGGGAATTCGACGTAGTTTAATTTTCCATCCTGATTCATGGGTGCTTTCCTTTAAAACAACTCACTAAAATTTTTAAGACTGTCGCTTTAGCTTCCGATAGAGGGTTTTGGCTGCAACTTATTACCAAGCAAGATACCAAGCCAGGCCATGGGCAGATAAGCCAGCAGCAGGTCCAGACTGATAAACCAGACAGGAGCTGGGATCATATAACTGGCGGCTATACCACCACAGAGAAAAAATACGCCAATCACATAGGCAAAACGGTTTTTGTGACTGGCCGCAATCAGATAAGCCACTAAAGCGCCAACCAAAGTACCCAGGGCATGCGCCAGAAAAGGCATAATAAAATGCTGGGGTTCAAACAGATGTATGCCAAGGCTCAGGCTTTCAGCGTTATTCACATCAACTCCAGCAGGAGGTGGAATAAGCATAGGACTGATGCTGACCAAGAGCATATTGACCGCTGCACCTGCCACTACACCTACAAGGATGGCGAGCAAGTTTCGGAGTAGTGTAAGCATATAGATGATCTGCAAAGGCTTGTTTAGCATTTAAGGTAGATGAGTTCTGACCACTGAGCAATAACCAGAGTTGAATCAGTGCCACTGCGCCGTAGCGGCATAGATCAAAGCCAAAGATAAAACCACAGAAAACATGCCAATCCAGTGGAAGTAGTTTTTGCAGATCTGAGCGGACTGCACAGCAAACTTTTTATGTAGCCTGGGCGGAGTCAAAGCTAAACCAAGGCCTACCACTAACAACACCAAACCTATGGCTTTGAACAATAAGGGAAATTGGCTATCTGCGGCATAAGCTACAAAAATGCCACCGGCAATCAGTCTGCTACTCACTTCAAAAGGATGAAAATAAGGCTGCTCACTGAAGCTGATAATACCTTGGGCAAAAGCATGGGGCCTGAACAACATGATCAGGCTGAAGAGCAGCATCAGCACAGCAAAAGCAGTGATAAAAAACATCAGATCCCTTTTGGGGTTTTAGACAGCATCAAGGGGTTCGTTATCAATCAGCATCAACAGATCCGTGACTCCGACATCCAGACCCATCTGAGAAAATAAGGTTGTCAGTTGGCCGCGGTGGTGAGTTTGGTGATTAAACAAATGCTGCAGCAAAGACGCAAACCGCTTTTGCATCAGCTCGCCTTTCATATTGGTGTAAGGCAACACCTGCTGCAGATGTTGCTCATTCAGTTCGGCGCACAAGGTTAAAAGCAGGCTATCCAGTTGTTGGCGGCTCTTATGCAGCTGATTAAAATTTGGATACAACATCTGATCAAGGGCAGCAGGGACAGGGAAATTGCTGAGCTGTTGCAATACCCTGGGCGGGTTGGCAAGCTGCTGATATCTGTTCAGCCAGATTAAATCGGCTACCAGCAGATGATTCAGAGTACCGGCGACAGATCCAAAAAATGCACCTCTGTGCTGTAACCACTCGTCGGCGCTAAGTGCTGATGCCAGCTGATACAAAGTGGCATTCATCCGTTGATTGTAAGATGCAAGCAAACAGAAGTTGTGTAGCAGTGACATACTATTCCTTAGAAAAAAACTGTTCGCGTTTTTCTTCCATTAAACCCACTAAATTGCCATCCGGGTCGCGGACAAAACCAGTCCACAGCTGATGATCCGGCATGTGTGCCGCCAGTGCAGGTGCGCGTTCGGCTTTGGCACCACGACTAAGAATGCTGGTATACACAGTTTCAATATCAGACACTTTAAAATACAAAATTGAATTGGCACCGACGGCTCCGGCTCCTTGTGCTGTGCTCAGCATCAAGCGAACCCCGCCCGCATTCAGAAAAGCCAATTGCGGGCCAGCGGAAAACAAAAACTCCAGCCCCAGGCTATCCCGATAAAAAGCCAGAGCTTTTTCAACATCACTGACAGTAATGGCAATTTGGCTTATGGTGGACAAATGGGTGTTTGTTGTCATTGATGGTCTGCCTCTTCGCTTACTATGGCTGTAAATATCTCAAATAAAGCAAGAGATGCAAAGCCGATAACACAAGCTGTGATGGGGAAATGGATAAAATCTAAAACTGAGGTGGAAGATGAGGTTACAGTTTCTTCTCTTCCGACCAACCAGGGATAAAAAGCAAAAAAGAAGAACAGTAGCGAAGGTAAGGTAAATGCCACTATTCGCGCTGGTTGTGTTGAAAAGCCGGATGACAAAGACAACAAAAGTGCTGTCAGAAAAGGCGATAGGGTAAGCAATAAAATGACGGGTTCAGTCACTTTAAGTTTTAAGCCAATCACAGTGAAAATTAACAGGGCTAAAATAAGGGTTCGGTAAATAGTGATCTTTTTCATCTGCCATCCTTGGGTGAGCCGAAGCAAAATCTGTGTTTCAGATCCAACACTAAAGTAGTTTTCCTGCTTTGGCAACGATTGCCAGAGCAAGCAATAGCTTGTAGTTTGTAAGCTAAGCTTTAACCCATAGATGCAAAAAAGGAGTATGACTATGGACCTGGCGGATTATCTGGCCGCTTTACCTGAGCAGCGCAGGCTGAGGCTGATGGAGTTGATCACTGAAATTAAGCGGCTCTATCCGGACGCACAGGAAAGCTTGTTGTATAGCATGCCCACTTACCAGTGGCAACAAGGCTGGGTGGCCGTGGCTAATCAGAAAGCTTATGTCTCTTTATACACCTGCTCGGCTGAACATTTACTGCAGTTTCAGCAAAAACACCCAGGCATCAAATGTGGCAAGGGTTGTATTAATTTCAAAGATAAAGACCCGTTACCGCTGCAGGATCTGCAACAGGTGATCATTAGTGCGATGACAGCCTCTTAGCCCGGTCATTGATCGACGTAAAAAGAGCACAATGTTTCCGCTATATGTATGTTCTGTCATACAAGGTGCCACTTTGACACGCGGCTTGATCTTTTATCAGGAGAGGCAGATAATTTATCAAAGTGCCACTTTGGCACGGGAGATTAAATAATGGCGACTACACCACCTCGTATTACAGCAAGAGTTGATAGTGAAACCCAAAACTTGCTAGCTAAAGCTGCGGCTATCACAGGAGTATCGAGCATAAATTCTTTTGTGCTGAGCGCAGCAGTTGAGAAAGCCAAACAAATTATTGAGCGTGAGCAAAAGCTGAAGCTTTCCGAACGAGACGCCTTACTGTTGATGGAAGCGCTTGATAACCCGGCTAGTGTTCATACTCATCTGGCGGCTGCATTTGCCCGTTATGAAGGCAAAGTTCAATAATGCAAAGCCTGTTGCTGGATAAATCGAAACACGACAGAAATAGGTTTAATTGTGGCATCGATGCGTTAAACAATTACTTAAAAGTCATGGCAAGCCAGCAAAGTAAAAAAGACAATACCCGTACTTTTGTGCTTGAAGATAAAACCAATTCCCAACACATTGTCGGTTTTTATACCCTGAGCATGACTCCGGTAGATATGCAGAGTCTTCCGGCGGCATTGCAGAAAAAGCACCACTCTTCAACATCAGGTGGCCTGATAGCACGGCTTGCTGTGGATGAAAGATACAAAGGCCAGAAAATAGGTGAGTGGTTATTGATTGACGCACTTAAAAAACTACTGCAAGCCAGTGATTCAGTAGGTTTCCCTATCATTATTGTGGATGCAAAAGACGGAGCCAAAGGTTTTTATCAAAAGTATGGCTTTCGCTCCTTTGAGGATGCTGAACATAAGCTTTTTATCACCATAGCGGATGTGCGGGCCAGTTTTGGCTAAATGGCATCATTGTTTTTCTGTTCAGCTTTAGCCTTAGGCAAAAAGCAGGACAACAGCACAGTGGCCAGAATAAAACCGCTGGACCAATACAGGCAGGCTTCCAGTCCTTGGGTTTGATACAAATAACCCGACAACAGAGTGCCAATTAAGCGGCCCATGGCGTTGGCCATATAATAAAAACCTACGTCCAGCGATACACCGTCGGTTTTGGCATAGCTGACAATCAGATAGCTGTGCAAGGACGAATTAATGGCAAACACAGCGCCAAATAACAGCAGTACAGAGACTAACAAGGTTTCCGTTGGGAAGGGTAAAGGTAATAGTTTCGCCAGCACAGCCGGGATCAGACAAAGCGCTAAAGCCCAGCCCACAGCAGCCCAACGGCCCGGTACTTTGCCTGCTTTTTTACCTGTAATGAATGGAGCCAGGCTTTGCACCACGCCATAACCAATAATCCACAATGCCAAAAAAGTGCCTATGGCCTGTTGGCTCCACGCCAGTTGCTGGGCTAAAAACAGCGGCAGCGCTATAACAAACCATAAATCGCGCGCGCCAAATAAAAATAAACGGGCGGCGGATAACAAATTAATAGGGCCACTTTTCGACAGCATGTCTTTAAATTTGGGTTTGTAACTACTTTTGCCTAAGTCTTTTTTCAGCAGCACTAAACTGAGCAACCAAACCAAAGCTAAAGCCCCAGCCATGACGGCCACAGCGGCTTGAAAACCCAGTTGAGTTAATAAAAAACCGCCAATAAAAAAGCCAACACCTTTGAGTGCATTTTTCGAACCTGTCAGTACAGCTACCCATTGATACAGCTTGCTTTGGGAGTCCTGCGGCACCAACAATTTAATCGAGCTTTTGGCACTCATTTTGTTTAAATCTTTGGCGACACCAGACATTGCCTGAGCGGCCATCACCCAGGGCACTAGTAGCCACTCCGTTGGAACCAATAACATCGACAGCGCTGCTATTTGTAAAAACAGCCCTATATTCATGGTTTTATTCAAACCAATACGAGCGCCCAACCAGCCACCAAACAAGTTAGTGATCACGCCAAACAACTCGTAAAACACAAATAACGAAGCGATTTCCAGAGGGCTGTAGCCAAGTTTATAAAAATGCAGCAGCACCAGCATACGCAAAGCGCCGTCTGTCAGGGTAAAAGCCCAGTAGTTGCCTGTAACGACGAAGTACTGCTTGATTGCTGCTGTCATTTTACTCTTCCTATTTGGTGCCGCAGCGTTGTTGCCTGCGTGCTTTCGCCCAATCACATAGGACAACTATGTTCATGGGGACTCTCTTACTTGTCGCCTAGCTGCAACCTCAACTAGTTTGAGTAAAAACTAGTCTGCGGTTGTTTGTTGTATCAAACCTGATCGGCTAAACCAACCAGTTTAGCCAACTCCACTGTGCGGTTAGCGTAGCCCCATTCGTTATCGTACCAGGCATAAATTTTTACCTGAGTGCCGTTAATCACCATAGTGGATAAGGCATCGATAATGCTGGAACGCGGGTCTGTTTTATAATCGACTGACACCAAAGGCCGCTCTTCGTAGCCCAGAATATCTTTCAGTTCTTGCTCGGAAGCCGCTTTTAATAAGGCGTTTACTTCTTCTGCCGTGGTGGCGCGTTCTACTTCAAATACGCAGTCGGTAAGTGAGGCATTAGCCAAAGGTACCCGTACTGCATGACCATTTAAGCGGCCTTTGAGTTCGGGGAATATTTCGGTAATAGCAGTAGCTGAACCTGTAGTGGTTGGAATTAAGCTGCTGCCACAAGCGCGGGCGCGGCGTAAGTCCTTATGCGGTGTATCCAGAATAGACTGAGTATTAGTTAAGTCGTGAATAGTGGTGATAGAGCCGTGTTTAATGCCCAGCTTTTCGTGGATCACTTTCACCACAGGAGCCAGACAGTTAGTGGTGCAACTGGCAGCAGTCACTATCTTATGCACTGCGGCATCAAACAACTGATGATTTACTCCCATCACCACGTTTAATACACCGGCTTCTTTTACAGGCGCGCTGACCACTACACGTTTTACGCCCTGATCTAAATAGCCCTGCAGCTGGGCTGAGCTTTTCATTTTTCCCGAGCATTCAATGACTATATCGCAACCCGACCAATTAGTGTCTGCAATAGCTTTATTGTGCGTGACTGCAATACGCTGGCCTTTGATCATAACTGTATTGCCTTCGGCTTCAGCCTGATTTAACCAGCGGCCATGCACTGAGTCGAAGTTCAGTAAATGGGCAAAAGTTGCAGCGTCACCCGCCGGGTCGTTGATTTGCACAAATTCAAATTCAGGCCAGTCAAAGGCGGCGCGTATTGCCAAACGGCCAATACGGCCAAAACCATTAATACCTACTTTTATTTTTTGCATTTTGTTTGTCTCCGCTAAGAATTCGTTTAGGCCGATTGTTCGGCAAGGCTTTGAAAATACGCCTGATGGGGGGCTAAGGTCAGTGCGTAAGGCCGCAAAGCCTGCACTAAAGCTTGGGTTTTGGCTTTGCTATAACCCAGTTCCAATAACAGCTGAGCTGCAACTAAACCTGTGCGGCCCGATCCACCTTTGCAATGAATAGCCACTGTGCCACCTGCGTGTAGCAGCGGCAGTACCACGGCAGAGGCTGCTGGCCAGTTCTGCTGAAAGTCTTGCTCAGGCGCATGATCATCTGCAATAGGCAACTGAAACCACTGAATGCCGGCTGTTGCACAGAGCTCTGGTAGTTGGTCTGCATTATTCAGCTGCATTTCAGCTGTGGGCATCAGGGTTAATAGCACCTGGGTACCAGCTGCTTTTAGCTGCTGCACTGAGCTGGCTAAATCCACCCCTTTAGTACCAGGGCAAGGCGTAAAAATAAGTCCGCCGCCTTGGGGCAGTGGTAATAAATCAAATGGGTGTGTCATGCTTGAGTGTCCTTTGATAAGTCTGCATTTGGAAAATAACGGCGGGTTTTATTGGCATACCACACCAGAGATAACATCACCGGCACTTCCACCAGCACACCAACCACTGTGGCTAAAGCAGCACCTGAGTGCAGGCCAAATAAGGAAATAGCCACAGCAACCGCCAGTTCAAAAAAGTTAGAAGCGCCTATCATGCTGGCTGGGGCTGCTATGTTGTGAGGCAATTTCAGCCGGCAGGCACTGTAATAACTCAAAGCAAAAATACCGTAGGTTTGCAGTAACAGCGGAATAGCAATTAACACTATGGCGACAGGCTGGCTCAAAATAGTGGGGGCCTGCAAACCAAACAGCAGTACTACTGTGGCCAGTAAACCCAATACAGACCAGGGTTTAATCCGGGCCAGAAACTGCGGCAAGGCATCCGGGTTGGGGTTTTGCTGCAGTTTTTTTCGGGTCAACACACCAGCCACTAAAGGCAACACCACATACAAAAGTACAGATAACACTAAAGTGGGCCAGGGTACGCTGATATCCGACACGCCCAGCAGCAGTGCTGTAATAGGAGCAAAAGCAAACACCATGATCAGATCGTTCACCGACACTTGCACGAGGGTGTAGTTGGCGTCACCTTTGGTCAGTTGGCTCCAGACAAATACCATGGCAGTGCAGGGCGCAACGCCGAGTAAAATCATGCCTGCTATATATTCAGTGGCTGTTTGCGCATCCACCCAGTCGGCAAATAAAACACGGAAAAACAACCAGCCAAGTAAGGCCATGGTAAAAGGTTTAATCAGCCAGTTCACCACCAAAGTCAGCACTAAACCTTTAGGTTCGCGGCCCACTTGTTTAATGGCTGAAAAATCAATTTGCACCATCATGGGATAAATCATTATCCAGATAAACACAGCAATCACCAGATTCACATTGGCATATTCTAAAGCGGCGACTGCATTAAACAGCTCTGGTATCAATGAACCCAAAGCCACACCCAACAGAATACCAAGCCCCACCCAGACCGATAAATAGCGTTCAAATAATCCCATTCGTGTCGCTCCGTGTTGATGCTGTAGTTTGATTTAACAACAGCCTTTTTGCCGCTCTGGCCTGTCACCCATCTGACAAAGTTGCTGCTGGTTTAATGCCAGCCAACCAGAATTTGCGGCCGCTGTCTGTTGCAGACACAACAGAGCCCAGTCTGGCAGTTCAGGATTTAAACGGTAATAGACCCACAAGCCTTGTTTGCGGTCGAGCAGAATGCCATCGCGGCGCAACTGGGCTAAATGGCGGGATATTTTGGGCTGGTTATCGGCTAAAGCGGCCACCAGTTCACAAACACAAAGCTCCTGTTCATGCTGAATAAGCAGCAAACAACGTAGCCGGGTTTCGTCCGAAAGAGCTTTAAAAAAGGTGACAGGCTCAAGTAGCATGATTGAAATCCGTATATATGGAAAACCATATGCGTTAGTTTATATGTGTTTTTCCATATGTAAACTTAAATTTAGTCAGAACCGGATTAGCCTTGCTTGACGCCTTTGCGTTATGCTGGCGTTATTGAGAATAAGGAGGCTTTGCCATGACCAATCAGCTGCTTGATGCCGGATTTTTGCACGACCAGTGCTTGTCCGGCCCTTTACCAGATCAGTGGTTGTTGTTATCTGCACAGGTCTTAACCAAAAGACGTTGCAGCTGGCTGCTGACTTTGCTGATTGTGGTGGCCGTATTACTTATGATGCAGTGGTGGTGGGGCTCAGAATGGGCATTTTGGCTGTTTCCACTTTGTTGGGGCCTGACCGGACTGCTTTTTCTGACCAGTTGGTTTTGGTTACCCCTTGAAATCAGGCACAGCAGATTTTTACTCCGTACTCAGGACTTTCTGCTGCAATCCGGCGTGCTCTGGCGCAGAGCTGTGCTGATCCCTTTGCATAGAGTGCAACATGTCACTATCAGCCAGGGGCCACTGCAAAAACGTTTTGGGCTGGCCACTCTGAAAGTCTATACCGCCGGTGGTATGGAAGCGGAAGCAGCGCTGGCTGATATTGAATATGCCGTGGCACAGGCGCTAAGTGAGCAGCTTAGTCTGTTGATCCCGCGTGGAGATATTGATGCCGAACACTGAGATACCAGCACAGCAGGTACTATCTGAAGATTGGCAGCGCAGCTCTGTTTGGGCACTGTTGCCGCTGCTGGTAAAAGCCGTGGTGCAATGGATTGGTGTGATCATTGGTGGCGCTTATTTGTCCTTCAGTAGCAACTTTCAGGCTTATGCGCCCTATTGGATAACAGGCCTGGCTCTGTTGGTTCTGGGCAGTGCTTTGTTGAACTGGCGCTACACCCTGTTTCGGGTGTCAACCCAAGGCGTAGAGTTACGGCGCGGCGTGTTGCAAAAAGACCATCTGCTATTGGCAAAATCGCGCATTCAGGAGCTACAAGTTCAACAACCCTTCTACTTCCGGCCGTTGCGGTTATTTACTGTCAGTCTGGATAGTGCAGGCAGCCAACAACAAGAGTTTTATCTGACTGGTGTGACGTCAGAGCAACTGGCTTTGTTGCAAGGCGGTGTGCAGGTTGAGCAGGCGTTGCCTTCGACACCATTTGTGCGGGTTTGGCTCGCGACTTTGTATAACAAACATCTATGGTTGCCGTTAGTGGCTGTTTTAGGCGCGATGCAATCACAACTGGATGGAGAGCTATTTGAGCACTTGTTTGCACAAGGTCGTGAAGTGTTGCAAGAGTCGGGGCTGCAGCAAAGTTTTGTGCTGCAACTAGCGGCAAGCCTGAGCGTACTGCTCTTGGTTGCATTGGTGTTGCTGCTAATGACCTTGATTTGGCTCTATCCACAGCGTTTTTTACGTGATGAAAGACAACTGCAACTGACCCAAGGCGTTGTATTAAAAAAATCCCAGCGCATCCATGCAAAACGGGTGCAGATGATGACTGTTAATCAGCCATGGCTGGCGCGGATTCTGGGGCATTTTTCACTTATTTTCCATGGCTTCACTAATTCTGAGGTACAGAGAAGTAAGTTTGTATTGTTAGGACAAACCGGCGAGGACATTAATCAGCAATTAAAGGCACAACAGCTGTTAGCGCTGTCTGAGATCCGGCGGCTCCCCTTGCAGCGTTATAAGCCAGCTTATTTCCAGCGCTTGTTGTTGCTCAGGGGCATTATTGCTGTATTACTTAGTCTGCTTTGTGTTGTTCTGTGGCAAACCGGAGTTGTCGCTTTCAGTACGGGCGCTCTGGTGCTGGTGGCTGCCGTATTGTGGCTGCTGACTGATCTGTGGGCCTACCGCCGTTGGCACGGATTCTGTGTGCAGGATCAGGTGTTGTACTTGTGGCATGGTGGCCTTGGCCAGTTCTGGCAGGTACTGCCGCTGCAGCAAGTACAAAAAGTACAGCTGGTGCAATCCTTGTTTTTTCGCCGGCAACAACTGGTGCAGGTTAAATTCAGTACGGCCAATGGCACAGTCACACTGGCAGCACTACCCAATCAGCAAGCTCAGGATTTATATCGGCTGGTGCTGAAGCTAAGGCCTGACTAATTGTTGCCAAAACGACTGCAAGCTGAGTGGTATTTATAGAGTCCGCGATTCTGTTGTTAGTCGTTTTTGCTACTCAACATAAACTTCCGTAAATCCCGCTCTTCACGCATAACATACAAAACAAAGACTTTTTCACCAAGGTGTTTATAAAAAATGCGGCAAGGATTAGCTACGACTTCACGATAGTTATGATGTTCAAGCCCTGCCGGAATTCGACCAGAATCAGGGAATATTTCCAGACGTTCGACTTTAGCAAAAACGGATTGAACCAAGTGTTTCGCTGCAGCAGGGTTTTCAACAGCAATATAGTCAGCAATATCATTCAGATCAGATAAGGCAGGTTCAGTCCAAATCACTTCAGCCATTTTGACATTTTGTCCTTCGCAGCGTAATGACTTACTACTTTACCCTCTGCTAAAGCTCGCTCTCCCCGTGCTATACCTTCGAGGATCGAAAGACGTTTTTGCATAAATTCATAGTCGTCCACGTCAACAAGATAGGCTGATGGCTTGCCATGTTCAGTGATTAATACCGGCTCTTTTGATGTATGCAGATCAGCGAGAATTTTAGTCGCCTGGCGTTTAAGTGATGTAACGAGTTCAACTTTCATTTGAGCTACTCCCGGCAAATACTAAAGTGATACTATTCTATCACTTTAGCGGTGGCAAGCTTGCTAAAAATGAAAATCCTATTCAGCTGGCACACAGAGCCGCGTTGGAGCTATGTGCAACAAGCTATTTTTTCGACACCATAATGACCCCAATAATTAAAAACACCGCACCTATAATGCGGTTGGTTGAGATTTCAATTTTAGGATAGCCAAGCAAACCCTGTTGGTCGTAAAAGATTGAGGCTATAACCTGGCCACAGACAACTGAGATTGCCAGCGCTACAGCCCCCACTTTTGGTGCAAGATAAATGGACATGACAATATTAAAGGCACCAAAAAAGCCACCTAGCCAGGCCCACCATGGAATGTTGAGTGCTTCTGCCGGAGAAAACCATTTATCGTTTTGGATCAGAATAATGGCACCCAGCACTAAGGTGCCGATCAGGAATGACAGAAATGCAGCTTGTACAGGCGAGTCTAAAGCGGTTCTGAATTGAGCATTCACACCGGCCTGAGAAGCCAAAGAAACACCAACAACAATAGCGGACAAAAACAAAATATAACTACCAATGTCTTTCAACAACATGCTCCAATATCTGGCTGGTTCTCATAACCCTGCTTGCAGCAGGTTGGGTTGAATTCCTTCCGGGATCTGAATTAATCAAGCGGCACTAATTCAAAATCAACAAAGTCGTCCCATTTCTTAAACCACTGATAAAAAAGCTCACTGTCATTGGATTCCATCAGTTGGTAGCAGACATTCAGCTCCTTATTGACCCAGGAATTCAGGTAATGCAGGCCCTCAGGGAACATACGACCCTGTGTGTTATATCTTTGATAATTAGCTTCGATACAACCGGGTTTAAACTTCTCGATTACCATATATTTTTTCATTTCTGAGATCCTTTGTAGTGAAGCGCAGTAACACTATGCAGCCAGATCAAATGAGTGGGCGTATTCATTTCTGACCGGGTTCATTTATCAGTTTTAGCTTTATATTGCTTGTGCTTCTGCAAATAACCAATAACCGCGCCCGTCAGTATGCCAGCAGCTATACCTAAGGCGAGATGTCCCACAGCGACTCCTAATCCGGAGCCTATAGCAGGGCCTATACATAACCAAAATCCGATTGGGTTTGCCAGTTCAGTTTTGTTTTTCCATGTACTCAATTTGTTTTGTCCTTAATAGCTAACGCAGCCATCAAATGCGTTCAATTTGTTGTGAATTCAGCACGGATAGCTTGTTGCAATGCTGATTGTTATATCCTTTTAACTTATCAGGCCCCAAGTAGCGGAAGGTGTTTCAGGCTATGGTATTTTAATGCCAGCTGCAGACAATGGCTTAATGGCCCTTTTTTTATCGCCGCATCTAACGGCAGCACCAGTGCTCTTTTTCCTTCATAGCTAAATTCATCCCTGTATATCTCTTTGAAGGTTTCAACCAGGCTGGTTTGGCAATGAAAATAGATCTGTATCACAGCCGGGGTTTTGGGTTTCCAGTCTATCCGGATTGGGCTGCCACCTTTGACCAGATAGCTGGCTTCTCCCCATTTCAGGTTTTCTTCTACTGTACCCAAGGCATTTTCTGCTGCCACAGTAAAAATCAGACCGCGAACATACTCAAGCTGTCTTTGAGCCTGCACAGGATAGGTGGCAAATTTAGCCTGTATTTCAGGTGCCATACCAGCTCCGGATGAATAACAAATAAAGCAGTCTGTCTGGGCTTGCCAGCTTAAGCGTCTAAATTAGAGTAGTTTTCCTGACACAGCAACAAATCGCAGCTCAATCTTTACTAACTATTGTTACAAGCTGTATCTGCTCAACGTCTGCTCTTTGTAGCTTGCCCTATAGATGCCAAATTCTGCGGCCACGCTTTAACCCTTTTAAGCGACAATTTGCAGCAAAATTGCTTTTGTTATTTGAGAATGGTTCTTGTTTGTGGCTATACTGCGGCAACTTTCAGTGAACCTCAACGGAGTATCCGATGAAATTGTGGCAAAAATCTTTAGTTGCAGTGGCTTTGTCTGCAGCTGCTTTGGCTCAGGCAGCAGAAGTGAATGTGTATTCTGGCCGTCAGGAAGAACTGATTAAGCCAATGCTGGATAAATTCAGTCAGGAAACTGGCATTAAAGTAAACCTGATCACTGGCAAGCCGGATGAACTGATCAGCCGTATGCAAAGTGAAGGTCGTAACAGCCCGGCCGATTTGTTGATCAGTACGGACGTAGGTCGTTTATACCGAGCTGAAACTCAGGGTTTATTACAGGCAGTGGATTCTAAAGTACTGACCGACGCTATTCCGGCCAGCTTACGCCATACGGAGCAGCAGTGGTTTGGTTTAACTATGCGCGCTCGCCCTGTGATGTACGTGCCGGGCAAAGTCAAACCAGAACAGCTAAGCACTATCGAAGATTTGGCCGATCCAAAATGGAAAGGAAAAATTTGCATCCGCTCTTCTGACAATATTTATAACCAGTCGATGGTAGCCGCTTTAATAGCTCAGTTGGGTGAAGAAAAAACTCAGGCCTGGGCCAATGGTTTTGTCAAAAACTTCGCTCAGCCACCTAAAGGCGGTGACCGCGATCAGATCAAAGCAGCAGCTGCTGGTGTTTGTGACATTGCCATTGCCAACACTTATTACTTAGGTGGCATGTTTGATGACGCTAATGATAAAGCCGCTGCTGAAGCTGTAAAGGTATTCTGGCCAAATCAGCAGGACCGTGGTGCTCATATCAATATCTCGGGCGCTGGTGTGGCTAAATATGCACCAAACAAAACTGAAGCAGTGAAGCTGTTGGAATATATGATAAAACCTGAAGCTCAGAGCTGGTACGCTGAAGTGAACCACGAGTACCCTGTAGTTCAGGGGGTAAAATGGAGCCAACGACTTGAATCTTTTGGGCAATTTAAGGCAGACCAGTTACAATTGTCGACCTTAGGTGAATTGAACGCCAAAGCAATAACTGTAATGGACAAAGCGGGCTGGAAATAAATTTAGCCTGAGTACCCAGTGTTAAAGCTATAGAAGGGCGACCATTAAGGTCGCCCCTACGTTTTCTTAGAGTCGCGTTTTTTTGAGAAGGACATATTTCGTTTGACGAGCCCGTTATTCAGCCGGACTGTAACAGTGTTTGCCTTGCTATTGGCTGTGCCCGTGCTGGTGGTGCTTGGCTCTTTGTTCACTCCTCAGCCAGAGCTTTGGGCACATTTGCTTGATACTGTGCTGGCCGATTATGTCACTAACTCTTTGCTATTGGCTTTGGGTGTGGGTGTGCTAAGCGCTGGCATCGGCACTTTAACGGCCTGGACTGTAGCGCGTTATCAGTTCGTCGGTCGCTCTGTGGTGCAGTGGTTATTGCTGCTGCCTATGGCTATTCCGGCTTATATCATGGCGTACAGTTATACCGGTTTGCTGGACTTTGCCGGGCCTGTGCAAAGCCAGCTGCGGCTATGGTTTGGCTGGTCGTACGGCGATTATTATTTCCCTGAAATCCGTTCTTTGCCCGGCGCTATTCTGATGCTGTCGCTGGTGCTTTATCCTTATGTTTATATGCTGGCCCGTACTGCCTTTCGTCAGCAATCGGGCTCATTACTTGAAGCCAGCCGCACTTTAGGTTTAACACCACGTCAGCATTTCTGGAAAGTGGCTTTGCCTGTCGCTCGCCCAGCCATATTAACCGGAGCAGCGCTGGCGATGATGGAAGCTTTGGCCGACTATGGCACAGTGCAATATTTTGGCGTCACTACCTTTACCACTGGTATTTTCCGCACCTGGTTTGGTATGGGCAATCAGCTAGGCGCGGCGCAATTGTCGGCGCTCTTGTGTAGTTTTGTGTTGTTGCTGCTTTATCTGGAGCAATGGTCCAGACGCAAACTGAAGTTTTATCAGCAAGGCCAAAAGCAGCAGGAACCCACTCGGCAGCCGCTGACAGGTGTAGCAGGATTAGCTTTGTTATTGCTGTGTTTATTGCCTGTGCTGTTGGGTTTTGTGTTACCTGGGTTGCAGCTGCTGGGCTGGGCCAGTGACAGGCTGGATCAGCTATTGTCTCCCGGTTTTATTCAGCTTTTAATCAATAGCTTCTCTCTTGCGGCTTTAACAGCTTTAGTCACTGCCAGTCTGGCTTTGTGTTTTGCTTATGCCAAACGATTATCCGGCCACTGGTCATTAGCTTTGCCTGTGCGTATCGCTTCTATGGGCTACGCCTTGCCTGGCACAGTGATAGCTATAGGTGTGATGTTACCGCTGGCAGCTTTGGATAACTCGATAGATTTATGGGCAGAGCAGCAATTTGGCATTCGCACTGGTTTATTGTTGTCCGGCACTTTGGTCGCGCTGGTGCTGGCGTATACGGTGCGTTTTATTGCTGTAGCTTTGCATAGTGTGGAGGCCGGCCTGATGCAAATTACGCCTTCGATGGACAACGCCGCCCGCAGTTTAGGCGAAAGCCCGGTTGGAGTGTTAAAACGTGTGCATTTACCGCTACTCAGAGCTTCGGTATTGGGTGCTTTATTGCTGGTGTTTGTTGATGTTTTAAAAGAGTTACCCGCCACTTTATTGCTGCGGCCTTTTAACTTTAATACCTTGTCGGTACGTACTTACGAGCTGGCTTCAGACGAACGGCTGGCCGACGCGGCTTTGCCTGCCCTTGCCATAGTACTGATAGGTTTAATTCCGGTGATCCTGCTGTCCCGTGCTTTGGATAGGTCTAACAGAGGTGCAAAGTAAATGCTGGTATTAGAACAGGTTTCAATAGCTTATGGCCCAGCCACTGTGGTCAAAGATGTCAGCTTAACCTTGCAACAAGGCCAGATAGGCTGTTTGTTAGGGCCGTCAGGCTGCGGTAAAACCAGTTTATTACGAGCTATTGCAGGTTTTGAACCTGTACAAACGGGCTCTGTTCTGTTGGCCGGTGTGGCTCTGTCAAAGCCTGATCAGTTGATTAATCCTGAACAGCGCCGTATTGGTATGGTATTTCAGGACTTTGCGCTCTTTCCACATCTGACAGTGGCGCAAAATATAGCTTTTGGTGTAAAGAAAAAGCCAAAAGCACAGCAGCAACAGATAGTGGCTGATCTGTTGGCTTTAGTAGGTTTGCCCACTTTAGGTGAACGTTATGTGCATCAGCTCTCTGGTGGTCAGCAGCAGCGGGTGGCTTTAGCCCGTGCATTAGCGCCAGAGCCTGAAGTCCTGCTGCTGGATGAGCCTTTTTCTGGTTTAGATGCCGACTTACGTGAAGCTTTGGCACAGGATATTCGTGGCATTATCAAACAGCGTGGCATCAGCGCTTTAATGGTGACTCATGATCAGTTTGAAGCTTTTGCGATGGCCGATCAGATAGGCGTGATGCAGCATGGCAAACTGCAGCAGTGGGGCAGTGCCTACGAGCTGTACCATCAGCCAGCCAATAGATTTGTCGCTGACTTTGTTGGTCACGGCGCTTTATTAAAAGGCGAAGTGCTGGCAGATAACAGAGTGTGCACTGCTTTAGGTGTCTTTACCCAAACAGAATCGGAATTTACATCGGGTGCAACTGTGGATCTGTTGGTCAGGCCGGACGATATAGTGCATGACGATGAAAGTGGTTTTACCGCCAAAGTGGTGGGTAAGTCGTTTCGTGGTTCGCATATTTTATATAGTCTGGAGTTAGAAGGGGCAGAGCAGGTGTATTGTTTAGCGCCGAGCCACCACGATCATCGATTGCAAAGCCGCATTGGCATCAGGCTGGAGCTGGATCATCTGGTGTTGTTTCAGGCCCAGAGCCATTCACTCTGAGCCTGACAGTTCCGCTTTATAAAGTAAAACGAGCCACAGCGTTATTCAGCCCGGTGGATAAAGTGCGAAGTTCATGTGCCACTTCGCTGTTGTGACGGGTCGCTTCACTGTTTTGCGCTGACATAGTGGCAATACGTTCAATATGACCTGCCACTTCGTTACTGGCTGAGTTTTGCTCGTGTAATGACTGTGAAATTGACTCTATGACTGTGACGACTTGCTGGAAGCTGCGCTGGATAATATCAATAGCCTGACCTGCCTGGCCCGCCAGTTCAACCCCTATATTCACCTGTTCCACCCCAGTACTCATCTGGCCGACAGCATCAACAGTGCCATTCAGTATGACGTCAATCATGCCGGAAATTTCAGTGGTCGATTGAGTGGTGCGCTGCGCCAGTAAACGTACTTCATCTGCGACCACCGCAAAACCACGGCCTTGTTCACCAGCCCGTGCTGCTTCAATAGCGGCATTCAGTGCCAATAAGTTGGTTTGATCAGCTATGCCTTTGATTACATTGACAATAGAAGAAATTTGCTCGGACTGTTTACCCAGTTCTTCAATACGGCCTGAGGCTGAGCGCACTACCTGGGCAATACGTTCCATACTGGCTACTGTGTCATTAATTACTTTGCTGCTTTGTTGCGCCTGCTGGCCTGATTGACCAGCAATAGTTTGAGCTTCGCTGGCGTTGGCAGAAACAGAATCGATACTGACACTTAATTCTTCCACTGCAGCTGCAATAGAGGAAGAAGCCCGTGATTGTTCTTCTGCTGAAGCGGACAGTTGTTCAGTAGTGCTGGCAACAGTGGAACTGGCACCGCTTAACTCTGCCGCTGCAGATTTGATTTGGCTCATCAGCTGATGCAACTGAGTTTGCATTTTGCCCAAAGCCAGCAGTAATTCAGCCACTTCATCACCACCACTGCTGTCAATCTGGTTATTCAACTTGCCGCTTGCCACTGAAGAAACTAAATTTTTGGCCACTTGCAGGCGGTTTTGTAAGGTATTTTTTAAGTACAAGGCGATCAGAACGCTGAACAGCAAAATAACCAGACCGCCAATAATTGATGTAGCGAAAACAAAACTTTTGGCTTCAGCTGCATCCTTACTGCGGCTCTCCAGCAAATCACGTTCACGTTGCTGCAAAGTTTCCATTTGCTGACGAAGTTGATCCATAAATTCTCTGCCAATACCAGTACGTATAAACTCGCGTACCGCCTGACGAGCTGTTGCGTCTGTGCCTGCAGCTCTCATCTGGCTGATGCTGGGGTCAATAGCTTTTGTCAGCCAGTCGTTATACAGGCTCTGAATAGTTTTTAAACTTTGCTGTTGCTCCGGGTTATCCGCAGTTTTTTGCAATAACTCTTTTAAATCTTTTTCGGCTTCGGCCTTTCCAAGCTGATAAGGCTGCAATGAGCTTTCATCAGCGGTAATAATAAAACCACGCTGGCCTGTTTGTATATTCACTAAAGCTTCGGACAATCTGTTGGTAGTGCGGATCACTTCAAAGGTATGGTTATTCAGTTCAACAGCTTGCTGCATTTTAGTCAGCTGATTTAACGTAATTAAGGTGGATAAAGTGACCAAAGCCACAATAGCAGCGAAAGCAAAAACAAGTTTTCTAACCAGAGTCATGGTTCACCTCAGTGGGTTAATAGTGGAGGGGGTGGAGCAAAGGCCCGCAGCTGTAAAGGGGGCAGTACAAACATACGTTGATCACCTGAACCAGATCAGTTGTTTGTAAGTGAAATTTATACAGGAATGGCACGCAAGCGGCAAGGCTTAATCGGTTTAGAACAAGCAGCTAAAACACCAGATTTTAGCTGCAACCAGATAAAAAGAGCATACAAAGCCTGAGAGTTAATCATTTGATTAAATTTCTATTTTCTATCTATGTTCGGTTTGAACACCAAGACTTTCATTAAGGGGAAAGCACCGCTTTTGATAGCGCTTGTCAGAACTCATGCGATACCTGCCTGAACAAAGGCTCTAACCAAAGGTGATACTGCACCCTTCAGTGCAGCTCGTTCCGGCTGGAAAAGAGTGGCAAAGAAAAAGGGATGCCCGCTGAGTTCTACAGCACGTATCTCGCCAGTCGAGTCATCGGCAGCTCCACGCAATGGACCTCTCAGAAGCGCTTGGCTGAATTCTGGATTCAGTCCATATCGGCAACGATACCCTTCAACTATTTCAAGGGTGCCGTAAATTTCTGCAAGGCTACTGCCCTGAAAAATAGTTACTTTTTCGCTGGTTTCAACCAGTGAGCAGGCAAGTGGTGAAATGACCGGGAGTGCTGTGTCCGGAGATGATTCAGCATGATCGGCGTTGGCCCAGCCAAGGACATTGCGGGCATACTCGATGATCGCGTGCTGAAACCCGCCACATGTACCAAGGAAAGGAAGCTGTTTTTCTCTGGCGTATTGAATCGCACGAAGTGCGCCGTCCATACTTAGATAAGGCGTAGCAGGCACACACCAGAGGCCATCGAATCCGGTAAGTGAGTCAACACTGATGATCTGGTCGGTTGGAAGCCATTCAAAAGCAATAGAAACACCTAATGCTTTTGCTGCTCCATGCAGTGAAAGAGGGATACCCTGATGCGCAGGAACAGTATCATCACGCTCACCTATCAGGCCAATTTTAATGTTTTGCACAGATTTTCCTTTGAGTTCTGACGCTTCAACCAGCCGACGCGTTAGCGGCCGACTGTATTGATTTGTTAAGCTTTTCGCCTTGCTCAAGCAAGATAAGCATTTCTTTCGCTACCAATGTAGCAGGTGGCAAGAACATTGTTGAAACTATGCGGGCATCAATGATGACCTCATGTTTATCAGCAATATTGCCTTTATTGATTGCTAAAGCCCCATTTTTACGAAGCTGGTCTTCAACAAGGAATGGCAGCAATGTACCCTGCTTCGCCCAGGCCTTCTCCACTTCTGTCGAATTTGGAAAGCCCGCAACTCGCTTTCCCTGAACCAGAAACTTGCCATTTTTTAGTTTTACATTCGCAAAAGCGCCCGCTCCGTGCCCACTGCTCCCGATCACTCCACCGCTTTCATAAATTTTCGCCATTATATCAAGTAGCTTTTGATTCGAAGCCACGTCGAACAGCGTCCCGTAGCCCCCACCTATAAAGACGGCAACATAATTCTCAGGGTTAACCTGATCCGGATTCAGTGAGCTATTAGCCCTGTCCAAAAAACCTTCATACTTTATTGTGTAACTGCTGATACCGAGAGGGTCCATCATAAACGGCACAGCTCCTCCGGCTGGAGAAGCAAAATCAACTGCATAGCCATGAGAAACAAAGACATGGTACGGAGGTGCGTATTCCCAAAGATTATTTCTGGCGTCATGCTTATCAGCATCGCCCATATCTTCCAGATTTGAGGCGATGATCAGAATCTTTTTGGCGTCGCCTGCCTGGGCTGGCAGAGCAAAGCCTATAAGGACTATGCCTAAAACCATAATCAGATGTTTCATATTCACTCCATTGATTTAACTTATGCCCGGAATTGGGCTAACGCCCGCAGCACGCGCGGCTTTGTAGTGAAGGCGAAGCCGCAACGAAAAAGCCGTCGCCGTGCCTGCGATTGTTAGGCCGCTTAATTCGTATACCAAATGGCATGACAGAACTCCTAACGAACTCTGTAGTTAGAGTCTAGTCCGGATGGCCTATTCCGCATTAAGAATAGATTTAAGAATTTATGCTGCTCAATGTCCTGACCTTGAAAAGTGAACGAAATAAGCTCTTTTTTATCATCATAACTCAAGTACCGGCACAAGACATTTTCCCGTACTTTACCGACTCTGCCATCGTATGTCGCATCAAGGCTAACAAATGTTTGTGAAATATCAACGTTATTGCGCTCATACAAATCGAGAAGCCTTAGAGTTGCTGGCGGAATATCACCATCAAACCACTTGCTGTACAGCTCTCTTATATCATTCAAGCTAGCATTTCCCTCAGTGCGCTCGACACGATTAATGACAAGCCCCTCAGGGCTAGACACAACCTCTTTAAGAAGATCAATGCAAACTTGTTCATCCTTTGGTGTTGATAGACCGCACCCGGACAAAGCAATAGCCATGCTGGCAAAAAGAAGAAACCTTTTCATTCAACGTCCCCAAAATTCGTAAATTGCCTAACGCCAAAATCAGCCGCGCGCTTTTTGCGTCGGCTGCATTTTTTTGTTAGCCATGACTGCCAGAAGCTGCTCAAAATCAGGATCAACTTCGGGCTTCGTTTCTATATGAGAATGGTAGCTCTGTTGGTCAGGGCCCCAATCGAAATATATTCCCGCACTCGGTTTTACCAGTTCCAACGCTTGTGCTTCACTTATTGAAAGGTCAATCGATGCTAATTCGTGCTTGGTTGATTGCCCGACCAACTTAGCAATGACTGTCAGTTTGTATGCGCCAGAATTGAAATTGAAATTAGCTCCGTCTTCGGGTAGTAAAAAGTGATGATCAAAAATAACGCCTTCCTGCGGTACAAATAGACCACTACCTCTTTTTAAATTTCCTTTCTCACCGTAAACCCAGATATTAAAGTTTTGCTTTGACTCATTGCGGTGCAACGCTACATGAAGGCTTTCCAGTACCTGCCCACGCTTGGCTGTGCTATAGAGCAAGGTTCGCAGATAAATCTTATTTTTCTTGCTGTCGAATTTTGAGCCGTCGGGACCAAAGAATATGACTGTAGGCTGAGTCATCAAAAGCCGTCCCTTACGGAAGAAAGTCAGCCACGCTGTCACGCCTGATACAGACAGAGCGAGACAGGAAATTATGAAGCTAAACCATGGTGACATCACGATACTTCCTTAATGGCTAACATTTGTATGTTGTGCTGGCACGCTTTGCCTGGTTCTACCAGCTAGCATGCCGCGATTAATTATTTGATCCACAAAGTTTATTTTTAAAAGGTTTATCCAGGTCAAGGAAAAATCGTGCTGGCACGTTATTTCCTTTTTGGCCACCTGTTATTTATTTGCTTTGCCATCCTAAGCCTCTAAATTAGATTGTTTTTCCCTGTTCAGCAACAAATAACTGTGCCTGCTATTTCAGAGAAAGCGTGCTTGATTTTATAAAAAAACAAATAATACTGTGTTTATATACATGTTTTATGGTGAGCTTAAAATGGCTAAAAGTGCTTTTTTACAAGCTGTATCTGAAGACATTCGGTTAAGGGGATATAGCATTCGTACAGAGCATTCCTACTTGTATTGGATAAAAAGTTTTATTCTGTTTCACCAGAAAAAACATCCACAAGAGATGGGGGCTGAAGAGGTCAAAAATTTTTTAAGCTGGCTGGCGAATCAGCGGCATGTTGCTGTGAACACTCAAAAAGTAGCGTTGAATGCGTTAGTCTTTTTGTACCACAAGTTTTTAAAACTGGAGTTGGGCGAGCTTGGGTTTAAGCATGCTGTGAAACAACGCAGCTTGCCTGTCGTGTTATCTGTTGCAGAAGTTGCCGCAGTATTGCAACACCTGAAGGGGTTACCTTTACTTGTAGTGTCTTTATTGTACGGTAGCGGGTTAAGGGTTTCTGAGTGTTTACGCCTGCGTGTACAAGATGTTGATCTGGAGCATTTATCTATTACTGTCAGAGACGGCAAGGGAAGAAAAGACAGGCAAACTTTGCTTAGTCGCAGTTTGGTGCCCACACTGAAGCAACGTATAGAACAAGCTCTGGCTTTGCAACAGCAAGACAATCTGCGTGGTATTGGCCCATCTTTACCCTTTGCGTTGGGGCGGAAATACCCTTCTGCATATCGACAAGCAGGTTGGATGTATTTGTTTCCTTCAACTTGTCTTTGTGCTCACCCGCTGACAGGAGTGCTTTGCAGGCATCATTTGCATGATAGTGTGATCAGAAAGACGCTGCAGCCAGCTGTCGTTGCCAGCGGTATTCGTAAAAAAGTGAATTGCCACACGTTTCGTCATTCATTTGCCACTCATTTATTGCAATCGGGTTATGACATACGCACAGTGCAGGAATTGCTTGGGCATAACGATGTGGCAACCACTCAAATTTATACTCATGTGATTGGTCAGCATTACGCGGGCACAGTTAGCCCTTTGGATAAACTCATTCATCCGCCAGAATTAAAAGAACCCCTGTGTAGTTATCGCAGTAGTGCTGCATAAAAAAACAGCTAAAGCCAAAGCTTTAGCTGAACCAGAGGAAGGCAAACCTCAACAGGGTGGATAGAAAGAGTGATGGAAGAATTTACTGAGCTAAAAACGCCCGGATTTGTTCTGCTTTACTCTGAATATTTAATAGCCCGTCTAAATGCCCGGCCTGACCTGAAATTTCTTCATACAATGCATCAGGCATCTGGTCTTTGCTCTGTTTTGCCATAGCCGGAGTCAGCAATAAATCTCCAGTAGCAGGCAACCAAAGAGTTTTGGCCTTTACGCTTTGTAGCTTTTGTTGCCAGTTGTCGCCCATACCAGCTCGCCATAATTGTGAAGCCCTGACCAAATACAACAACGAATTGGCGTCCATTTGGGCTGAACGCTGCTTAGCCGCTTTCATTAACTGATCCCAGGCTGGTAATTCGTTTTGAATGTCCTGATGAATGGCTTTATCCAAAGTGGGGGCAGGGTAGCTTTGGTTAAATAAATCCGGGTGTAACGCATCCTGAATCACATATGCCAAAGCCCGGGTTAAGCCTTGAGGTTGCTCTGTTAAGGGATAGGCACCTTTATGCCACTTTGGGTCCTGTTTAATGGGCTGAGCCCAGCGCTCCAGCCGTATCGCACTGAAACTGTCGATATAAGCTGTGCCTATCACGGGCAGTAAACGCTCTACTTTATCCGGATAACTGACGGCCCATTCAATAGCCTGAAAAGAACCCATCGAAGGGCCAATCACCGCATAGAGTTTTTTAATACCGAGTTTATCCAGTAAGGCTTTTTGCACTTCGACAAAATCACGAATGGTAACGACTGGAAACGTTAAGCCATAAGCCTTACCTATGTCGGGGTTGATGCTGGTAGGGCCTGTGGTGATCACGTCGGGTGAAAAAGCATTCAGGTTGGCCAGACTATCAACACTTACTACATAAAATTTATTGGTATCTATGGCTTTGCCGGGGCCAATAATACTATCCCAGTAGCCAGGTGCTGCGTCTGTAGCGCGGTATTTGCCTGCGGCATGGGAAGTGCCGGAAAAGAAATGAGTAATTAAAATGACATTGGATTTATCAGCATTCAGTTGGCCATAGGCTTCCCAGCCAGCTTTTACTTGTTTTAACACCACGCCACTTTGGGTGGTGAAGCGCTCTAGTTCCAACTGCTGTTTTTGTACCAAAGGCAGCTCTGCTGCAGCGAAAAGGCTGCTGCACAGCAACATAAATCCAAGCCATAATTTCATTGGGTTATCCTTCTAAATGCCTTTGATCAGAACCATTGGAACAGGAAAATAGCCATGATCACACCAAGTGTGGGCACCACTACTGTCACAGCAGCCACAGGCCAGTAGGCATTCTGGTGGCTTTCACCACAGATAGCACGAATGGTAGTGACCACATAACCATTGTGCGGCAGTGAGTCTAAAGCGCCGGATGAGATAGCAACCACACGGTGCAGCTGTTCGGCATCCACGCCTCGCTCTAAATACACTGGGGCTATTTCCGGCAAGGCGATGGCCTGACCACCAGAAGCTGAACCTGTTAAACCGGCAATAATACTGACTGCTACTGCTGCGCCTATCAGTTCAGAACCTGGTAAATGCGTCATGGTGTCTACCACAGCGGCAAAAGCCGGTGTTAACTTAGCGACAGAACCAAAACCCACTACTGCGGCTGTATTGCCTATTGCAATTAAAGCCCCCGTTGCGCCTTGATCCAAAGTTTGCCCCAAAGAGGTTAAGAACTTACGATTTAACAAATACAAAGTGGTGACACCGCCTGTCAGCGCCACGATCAAGGCAGCTTGTTGCATGGAATCGTGCAGCAGATAAGACAATATCAACACCACCAGCAAAGGTAAAATGCCCATCATTGGATGAGGTAAAGCTTTGTCACCGACTACAGGATCTGCTTCGCGACCTTCAAATTTTTCACCTTTGGCCATAGCGCTTTGGATCATCTTCATCAGCCAGCAGTAGCCAATAATAGCCATAAAAATAGCCACTATGATGCTGACTTCCCAGCCAGCATAAGGGCTGGTGCCCAGGTATTGAATAGGGATCCAGTTTTGAATTTCCGGTGAGCCTGCTGATGTCATAGTAAAAGTGACAGAACCTAAACCTAAAGTAGCTGGAATAAAGCGCCGTGGCAGGTTGGCGTCTTTAAATAAACTCACCGCCATGGGGTAAGCGGAAAAAGCCACCACAAAAATACTGACACCACCATAAGTCAAAACAGCACAGGCCAATACCACAGCCAGCACAGCCCGTTGTTTGCCTATACGTTTTACAATAGCAAGTGCCACTGCGTCAGCAGCTCCTGTGTGTTCCATCAGCTTGCCAAAAAGTGCACCCAATAAAAACATTAAAAACCAGCTGGAGACAAAACCAGCAAAACCTGACATATAGCCCTGCACAAAATTGGCCGGGTTGTCGGCCAGCCAAAATGGGATGCCATTAAATAAAGCGACAAACAAAGCGCACAGCGGTGCCAGAATAAACAGATTCACGCCGCGCATTGTCAGTACTATCAATAACACCAGTCCCGCCAGTAAACCAAATAAACTCAGCATAGAAACAACCTTGTGTTTTTTTTTCAGTCTGGTGGAAAGTAAAGCTGCAAACCATAGTACTAAGGTACAGTCTCTCAGATGCTTTTTTGGTTAATCCTTTTGTTTTCATTGGCTTGAGTGTAGTTTGTGGCGGGTATAGTACTAAGGTACAGCTTAACATTTCAGCAGGACAGCCTAGAGTGGTACTGGACAAGTTAGCAGGAGAAGGCACATGGCCCATAACAATAAGAAGACGAAGACTATATTCCAACCGACCTTATTAGCGCTGCTGGTAGGCTCAGCTTTATTTAATCCGGCTTTGGCAGAACAGGCCACCGACGACACGGCAGAACAAGAAGAAGCAACGCTGGAAGTCATCCAGGTAACGGCACGTAAAACTGCGGAAAACCTGCAGCAGGTTCCGGTGGCTGTAACCTCTATAGGTGCAGAAGCTTTGGCTCAGCGTGGCATTGAAAATATTACTGCGGTGCAGGCTTATTCGCCGAACACCACTTTACAGGTGTCCCGTGGTACCAACAGTACTTTAACCGCTTACATCCGTGGTATAGGTCAGCAGGATCCACTGTGGGGTTTTGAATCCGGGGTCGGTATTTATATTGACGACGTCTATATGGCTCGCCCTCAAGGTGCAGCTTTGGACGTCTACGATGTAGAACGTATTGAAGTATTGCGTGGCCCGCAGGGTACTTTGTATGGACGTAATACAATAGGCGGCGCGGTTAAATACATCACTAAACCTTTAAGTGGTGATACAGAGCTGAGTTTACGGGGGACTGTAGGTAACTACGGACAAAAAGATTTCAAAATTGCTGGCCAGACAGCATTAACTGACAAGCTGTTTTTTGGAGCTGCCTTAGCCACACTAAACAGAGATGGTTTTGGTACTTATCTCAACACCGGCGCTGAAAACTACAATAAAGAGATCTTGTCTGGCCGCGTGAGTTTGCAGTATCAGGCGACGGATAATTTACGTTTCAGTTTTGCAGCCGACCGCACTGAAGATGATTCCAATTCCAAAGGGGGCCATCGCTTAACACCAAGTTTAGTGACTGGCGATACGCCACCAGAAAGTGTTTTTGATTCCAATACCAGCATGCCTGCAGATAACTCTGTGGTGACTGAAGGTCAGTCACTGACTATTGCCTGGGATATAAACGATAGCTGGACCTTAAAATCCATTACAGCCAAACGTGAAGGGGTGACAGACACGAATATCGACTTCGATGCCACCGCATTACCCTCGTTAGATGTACCCGCCTTTTATGAAGACGAACAAACTTCGCAAGAACTGCAGTTGTTGTTTAACGGCGACAAACTGACGATGGCATCAGGCCTGTATTACTTTAAAGGTGATGCTTGTGGTGCCTTTGGCACTGTGCTGGTGCAAGGGTTGGGCGTGACTATTGAAAACGGTGGCTGTGTAGAAACTGACAGTGTGGCAGCTTATGCTCAAGGCAGTTACCAATTCACTGACAAACTGTCTTTTACCTTAGGTGGCCGTTACACCGAAGATGACAAAGATGCTGATGTGTATCGTTTTGTCTATCTGGGGTATAAATTGCCTCGCGCTGATGGCACTCCAATAGCTGTGCAATCCGATTTCGAAGGCAGCGAAAGTTTCAGTCATTTCTCTCCCCGTTTAGGTTTTGAATATCAAAGCTCCGACAACTTCATGTGGTATGGCTCTTATACGGACGGTTTTAAATCTGGTGGCTTTGATATGCGTGGCAACCAGTCTATTAACCCGAATGCCGGCGATCCTTATCAGGAAGAAATAGTCGACACTGTCGAAGTTGGTTTTAAAAGTGAATGGAATAATCGCACTATACGTTTAAACGCTGCGGCTTTTAGTTCCAGCTATGACGATATGCAGGTCACAGTGCAGCGTGCGGTGAATAATACTGTAGCTTCTCAGGTATTGAATGCCGCCAGTGCTGATATACGTGGTTTTGAAGTCGAAATGATTTCTGTATTGACCAGTAACTTAGAATTTACCGGTATTCTCGGCTACACAGATGCCAAGTTTAATGAAGTGGTATTTTTTGATTCAGTATTACAAACTGATGTGGACGTGTCGGATGTCTGGTCTTTTGCCAATACTCCGGAATGGACTGGTACTTTAGGTCTGAAATACACTCAAAGTGCAGGTATAGGTGAAATTGTTTATAACGTTATGGGTTCGTACCGTGCTGACACTCAAATTTTTGAAGTGCCCTCGGTGCTGGATTTTGGTGGTTACACCATCTTTAACGCTGGGGCTACCTGGTACTCCAATGATGGTCACTGGGATCTATCGGCTCAGGTGCGTAATATAGGTGATAAAGAAACCCGTATTGCCGGTTACAACTTCCCGCTGTTGGCCGGTGAGCAAACCATTACGGCCTATTACGGCGACCCAAGAACCTACAGCTTAACTTTAGGTTATCGTTTCTAAGCAGCTAAAGGTGTAAAAGATTAGCCAAAGTAATTGGAGTTGCAGCGAGGCGACAAGTGATTGAGACCCCAGGAGCATAGTTCACCTATGTGACTGGGGCGAGAACACACAGTCAACAAAGCTGCGGCTTCAAGTACGAAGGCTAAAAATTACTTGCCGGGGCGAAAGCCCTGGTTCAGTATGTTTAAAAGAGGTTTTAAAGAGTTGATACTGCGCTGTTATGATTGCAATTATTGCTGATGACCACCCGTTATTCCGTGTCGCTCTGGCACAGGCTTCCCAACAAATTCTTGGCACTGATGCTGTGCTGCTGCAGGCCAACAGTATGGCGCAGTTATGGGCTTTATTGCTGCAACACCCCGATACCGAACTGATCTTCCTGGATTTAAAATTGCCGGATGCTGAAGGTTTTGCCGGTTTAACTTCACTTCGCACTGAATACCCTGATATTGCCATTTTAATGGTGTCTGCCATTGAAGATCCTGCCGTGATTAAACAAGCATTGCAGTTGGGGGCTTCGGCTTATATTCCAAAATCTGCGCCTTTGGATTTGTTATCTGAAGCAGTGGCTCAAGTGGTAGCAGGGGAAACCTGGGTGCCAGCTGAGCTGGTGAACGATGTGGAAAAAGCCAGAGATCTGATTGATCAGGATTTTGCCCGCCGGCTGGAACAACTGACACCTCAGCAATTCCGTGTGCTGAAAATGATTGCCGACGGTTTACTGAACAAACAAATTGCCTTTGAAATGCAGGTGCAGGAAACCACCATCAAACAGCATGTGTCGGCAATATTACGCAAACTGAATGTGAACAACCGTACTTTGGCCGGTATTTTGTTTGAAAAGCTCAAACTACCGGATGAGTTTTAACTTATCCCCGTTATTCCTTGAGTGGTATTGAAATACAAGGGGCGACCTTTATGGTCGCCCGCTCAGTTTCTCTATTAATTGCAGAGAGCTGGGCGGGTATTTCAACCTAATGGACAGGCAGTGGTTAATTTAGTCCCATCTGTTGTTTGGCTATACCGAGCAAATGCGCTCTGTCCTCAATGCCATTGGTGCCGCCGTTAATCAGCTTGGTTACTTTCATTAAATCGTCTGCTTGCGCAGCGGCATTAATATTGCGCTTTTGCCAATACCAACAGCCCGATGCAACGGCCAGCACAGGATCTAAGGCAACCAAATCAGGTTGATTAACCACATCTGTGCCCCAGTCCTTGCTAAAAGCCTGGTAGTTCGCTTTGCCTGTCAGTTGAATAATGCCCCGGCCTCTGTATGCCCAGCCATCGCCGCTTTGTTCAGCACCATTACCCATTCGATTGGCATAAATACGGTTGGCGATTTTTTCTGGTTGCCTGGCGTACTCATTTACATCAACGCCAACAAAATATTTGGCAAACAAAGAGCTCAAGGCTGAAGCGCTGTAGTTCAGGTTCTCTCTGAGCTGAGCATAACCTGCACTTTCGTGGGCAGTTTGTGCCATAAAATGGGCGACACACAGAGGCGGAGTGATCTGAGCTTTAGGCAAATCCAGCTCCAACGCCTTGCAGAAAAGATTCAGATCGCTGGCGTTTAAAGCAGGGCACAAAGCTGACAGCAAAGCCGGACTGACTAAAGTTGCTTCTGTTGAAGCCAATTCTGTTGAAGTCAAGTCTGGTAATTCCAGTTGTTGACCCGGATAAATCTGATTGGCATTCGCTAAATGATTCTGGCTGGCGATCCAGCTTGCTTTACTGCTGTCACCATAATAACGGGCGGCAATGGTGCTTAAAGTATCTCCGGTTTTGACCTGATAAAGCATGATATTCTCCCTGTCGTTGAAAAATAACAGGTACAAAGTATGGTGCAGTTTTTATTTTTTAACAGTGGTTCGACAATAGTCTCAGCACTATTGTGAGTCACCGAAAATATGCTCCTGCATTTTCGGTGTACCGTACCTCCTGTACATCACCAAAAATATGCTCCTGCATTTTCGGTGTACCGTACCTCCTGTACATCACCAAAAATATGCTCCTGCATTTTCGGTGTACCGTACCTCCTGTACATCACCAAAAATATGCTCCTGCATTTTCGGTGTACCGTACCTCCTGTACATAAAAAAAAGCCCACTTCTTGGGTGGGCAAAAGAGGCGGCAACGCCTTTTAGCTAGGAATTGGTGACACTAATGCATGAATTCGGTGGTACAGCAGCTGGTTTTACCGGGCAGGTTGTTAGGGCCTGGTTCGATTCAGTCTGCTGTACAGGGGCTACTGGTACATAACCATGAAACTCAGCTAAGCCTTTAAACACCTGTACTAAACTCTGGCTGAACATAAGATTTCCCCCTTTTTAATCTGAATTCTGCTGTCTGAATGCTGGGCAGTGTAAGCATTAGCTATGGCTTTGATTAGCGGGGCGAACAAAGACAGACAGTTTCCTAAAAGAAACAGTCAGAGTGAAAAAATCCGGTTAAAATCAAGCACAAAACAGCATAAGAAAAAGGTGCAGGGATGTCGTTGTTACAGCGTTTAAGTGATATGGCTACATTTGCCAAAGTAGTGGAAAGTCGCAGTTTTACTCAGGCTGCTGTGGCGCTGGATATGTCCAAAGGTGCTGTCAGTAAAGCCATCAGTCGCTTAGAGCAACATTTAAACGTGCGTTTATTGCAACGTTCCACCCGTCAGCTGAGTTTAACCTCAGAAGGCGAAGCCTTTTTTGAGTATTGTCAGCGGGTGGTCGTTCAGGCCGATCAGGCTGAACATCATTTATCTGAACTGCGGGATGAACCCTCAGGTTTAATTCGTATTAGTGTGCCTGTCACTTTTGGTACTTTGCGGATTGCCCCTTTGTTGCCAGAGTTGTTGAAACAGTACCCTAAGCTCAGCATTGAGCTGGATTTAAACGACAAAGTGATTGATTTGATTGCCGAGAAAATGGACTTAGGCATCAGATTTGGCCAATTGGCGAATTCAAGTTTAATAGCCCGTTCTTTACCGGGTTTACCTATCACACTGGCGGCTTCCCCTGGTTATTTGCAAGCCTTTGGTACACCACAAAGCCCTGCTGATTTATGCCATCACCAATGTTTGAGTTCTGGTTCATCCGTGGCCGATCGCACCTGGTTTTTTCGTTACCAGGATCAACGAATTGAAGTGCTGACCACAGGCCGTGTCTTGTGTAACAGCAACAGAGCGCTGAAACATGCGGCTTTAGCCGATATGGGCTTGTTGTTTGTGACCCGTTATCAGGTGGAAAAGGAGCTGCAAAACGGCAGTCTGGTGGAACTGATGCAGGACTATATGCCAGAGCCTCTGCCGCTGCATCTGGTGTACCCTAACCGCCATCATATGAAGGCAGGTTTAAAAGTAGTGATCCAGTTTTTACAGCAGCAGTTTGCTGCATAAAGTTTTAATTCAGCAAACGCTGTAACAGCCGCTTTAACGACACTTCTTTCAGTGGCTTAAGCATAAAATGAAAACCAGCATTCAGTGCGTGCTGACGAATATCACCGCTTTGGTCGGCTGAGTTAATGACAACAGGAGCGCTGATGCCAAAATGTTCCGCCAGCTGTATGGCTACCTCAACTCCGGTCGCACCATGATCCAGATGATAATCAAATAACATCAGATCGGGTTTAAAGCCTTGTTGCACAGCGGCCAGTGCTTCATTGGGTGAATTAACGGCCTGCACTTCGCAGTGCCAGCTTTGCAGCAATTGTGACACGGCTTGCAGCAATACGGCTTCGTTATCCATCAGCAGAATACGTTGCCCGGCAAAACCACTGGGCTGGCTGGATTTAAGCTGTGGCAAGACACGTTGACTGACCCTGCAAAGCGGAACTTTGATATAAAAACAGCTGCCTTTGCCAACAGCAGAACGAAAGCCAACTTCATGGCCTAACAAGCTGCAAATACGCTGACTGATTGCCAGGCCAATACCTAAACCTTTTTGATCGGCCTGACTGCCTTGCTGGAATTCATCAAAGATTTTTTGTTGATCTGAGGCGCTGATCCCTATGCCGGTATCGCAGACACAAATTTGCAACTGATCTCCCTGTCGTTTTACCCCCAACAGAATTTTGCCGCTGTGAGTGTAACGCAAGGCATTAGCTAATAAATTCTGGATCACCCGTTTTAATAGTTTGGCATCGCTTAAGGTGCCAAGGCGGGTTGGAATATAACTGAAGCTTAAGCCTTTGTTATGCGCCAATACAGCGGCTTCCCGGGCGCTTTGATCTAAGAGTTCAGCTAAGGCAAAAGTTTCAGGCTGAGCTTTGACCACCCCGGCATCCAGCTTGGTCAGCTCCAGAATAGCTGCCAGTAATTCTTCAGCAGAATTCAGCGAATGGCTTAAATTTTGTGCCAGTTGTTTCACTTCATCCTGCTGGCTTTGCTGGCGGATCAGGCCACAAAACAAGGCGGCGGCATTAAAAGGTTGCATCAAATCATGACTGGCGGCGGCAAAAAAACGGGTTTTGGCGGCTGTATTGGCTTCCAGTTGTTGCTTGGTTTGCTCAAGTTGGCGGTTCAGTTCTTCAAGCTCTGCGGTGCGGCTTTTAACGCGTTGTTCCAGCGTATCATTGCTTTGTTCCAGTTCACGCTGCACTTCAATAAAGGAGCTAACGTCGCTGTATGTAGTGACAAAACCACCACCTGGCAAAGGGTTGCCCAGCATTTCGAAAATACGGCCATCCTGTTGCTGGCGCTGAAATTTATAGCTGCTGCCCTGACGTAAATAATTCAGCCGTTTTTGTATCTCCTGGCTGAGTTCCACTTGGGATAAAGGCTGACCTGCCAAACCACGCTGCAAGTTGTAACGGATTAATTCTTCCACTGGCCTGCCTACTTCAACTAAACCTTGAGGGTAGTCAAACAGCTCGAGGTAACGCTGATTCCAGGCTATAACCCGCATATCGGCGTCCACCACACTGATGCCCATGCTGATATTGTCGATGGTGGCGTGTAATAAAGCCTGATTAAACTGAAATACCTGACTGGCTTCGTCAACAAAACGTGCGACAGATTCAATAGGCAACTGAGCGTGTTTACCTGAAGCTTGCAGTAACAGTCGCATAGAAGCGCCACCTACTACAGCAGCCAGACTGCGTTCTACCGCCTGCATAAACTGCGGATTGGCCCATTGCTCGGGCTCTACCGTCGTTTTGCTGTAGCGTTGCAGCAGTTTTTTTGCTTCTTTTTCTCCGGCAAAACGCCGCACTAATAAATAACCATCCTGCACGCTCAGAACTGGGTTTTGGCTGCTTGCACTTGGCTGACTTGGGCGACGTAGAAAACGGTAACTTTCCAGCCATTCGCCTAAGCGGGTTTGGCTGAAGTGACTAACCAGCAGTAACATCAACGTATTCACTGTTAAGCTCAGCACTACCCCTAAACTGACCGAATCGAGATGCCCACCAAATAGTTGAGTAGGAGCAAGCCAGCTCAGGCCTAAAGGCCCTTCAGTCAGCCAGTCGCCGCTGATAAAACCCGCTCTGGCGACTTCAGGCAGTAATAAAATATAAGCCCAGATGGCAAGGCCGCTGCACAGCGCCGCTACTGTGCCCTGACGGTTAATGCGTTGACTGAATAAGCCTAAAATCAGCGGTGGTGCCAGTTGAGCTATTAAGGCAAAAGCCATTAAACCCAGCTGAGCTAAACCAGTACCAGTGCCTATCCAGCGATAATACAAATAGCCCAGGAACAGCACGGCCAGCATGGACCAGCGCCTTAAGGTGACGACTTTGATTTTTTGCTGGCCCGGGCTTTCGTTGTGTTGTTTGCGGTAAATCAGCGGAGTTAACAGGTCGTTGGTGACCATTATACCCAGCACCACAGTAGCGACTATTACCATACTGGTGGCGGCCGAGAATCCGCCTAAATAGGCCAGCAAAGCAATATCAGTGCGGTTGGCCGCCAGTGGCAGTTGCAGCACTACTAAATCCACATTGGCTTGTGGCCCCAACATCATAATGCCGGCTAAAGCTAAGGGCAGGGTAAAGAAGCTCATCAGCAACAAGTAACCAGGGAATATCCAGCGGGCCTGATGCAGGTGACTTAACTGCTGGTTTTCGACAAAACTGACATGGAACTGGCGGGGTAAGCATAAAGTGGCGACAAAACCCAATAACACATGCACCCAATACACATAAGAAGGCTGGCCTTGTTGCTGCAACTCTTGCACTGCTTCATGTTCAGCCGCTTTGTTAAAAATATCAGTGATGCCATCAAACATGCCCCAACAGACAAAAATACCTATAGCGATTAGTGCCAGTAATTTCACCAGAGATTCAAAAGCTATAGCCGCCATTAACCCCGGATTGGGCTGATGCGCTTTGGCGCTGCGTCCGGAAAATAATAAGGCGAAAACTGCTAACCAGAGCGTGACATAAAGCCCTGTGTCCTGATACCAGGGTCTGTTGTCCTGCATCACCACCAGCGCCTGAATGCTGGTGCTGATGGCCTGCAACTGCAGTGAAATATAAGGAATAATAGCGATCAGCACTATGACTGTAGTGAGTATCGCCAATAAGCGGGAATGACCATAACGGGTGGCAATAAAGTCGGCGACTGAGGTAATACGGTAGCGACGACAGGCAATGGCAATACGCCCTATTAAGCCAAAAGCAAACCAGAATAAAATCAGTGAGCCAATGTAAGTGGGGGGGATCCACCAGCCATTCACCGCAGCCTGAGCTGTAACACCATAAAAAGCCCATGAAGTGCAATAAATGGATAAAGCAAAGCTGAAAATCCAGGGCGAAATTGGATGACGACGCTGCAGCCTGCGGCCTACAGCACCTACCCCTAAGAGCACCAGTAAATACAGTAAAGACAAAGCAGCAATGGTGCCCAAACCAATGGTGCTGGCAGGTAAGGTCATAATCACTTCAACGGCCACAGCATGGTTTTATTCTGCCCTGATGTTGGATCCGCTGTCCAGTATTTGCACGCTGGCATTTATCGCGCTGTCCAGCCGCCATCCAGTACCAGAGTTTGAGCGGTAATATGTCGGGCCGCAGGTTCGCATAAAAAAGCTGCTGTGCTGGCAATTTCGTCCACGCCAATAAAAGCTTTTTGTGGCATAGGTGCAAGCATGATCTGGTCTATCACTTGTTGTTCGGTCAGGTTATGTTCTTTGCTTTGAGCCGCTATTTGCTGATCAACCAAAGGGGTGCGTACATAAGCAGGGCAAATGGTATTTATAGTGAAATCGAAGTTAGCATTTTCTAAAGCCACTACTTTACTAAAACCCAATAAACCATGTTTGGCTGCCACATAAGCGGATTTAAAAGGCGATGCCACCAGCGCATGGATAGAGCCTATATTAATCACCCGGCCAAAACCTTGCTGCTGCATGCGGGGTAACACAGCTTTGGTCAGCATAGCCGGGCCTGTCAGCATCACCTGTAGTAATTGCTGCCATTTTTCTTCAGGAAAGTCTTCCAGCCGCGCTACATGCTGTACTCCGGCATTATTAATCAGAATATCGATTTGATAGGCCTGGGCGCAGGCTTCAATGGACGCTTGTTCGGTTAAATTCAGCAGTATGCTGCTTGCGTTATAGCCTGTGGCTGTTAACTCGTGCTGACGGATTTCCAGTTGGCTTGCGTTGATATCAGCCAGGATCACATGATGGCCCAAAGCACCAAAATGTTCAGCTACCGCAAACCCAATACCACCAGTACCACCTGTGATCAGTACATTCATTGCCAACTCCGCTGCTAAAACTGTTCTGTCTGGCAGGTTAAGAGTTTTGATTTTTTACCACAACGGTACTTTAGTGCTATAGCCGGGCATTTTTGTTTGGGAAGGGATTTAGTCGTTATTTTTTGCTGAACTATGGCATAGCAAGCAACTTTGTTTTGACCGTCCCGCCTGCTGTGATAGATTTAGTCGTCACGTAAAAAATAACTATAAAGTTCTGTTGGTGGAATGGCATGGATAACTGATGTTTTTATCTGTTATCACAAATAAAAAGCGTTAAAGCTAAAAATAATAGCCATTTACTAAACACCACCAGCGCTATACCCAAAATAATTGGAATTGCGGCGAGGCGACAAGCCAGCGAGATCCCATGAGCATAGGCCACTATGTGATTGGGGCGAGAGGGTGCAGGCAACACTGCAGCAGCTTCAATTAGGACGGGGATAACCGAGGAAAAATCATGGAACAATCAACCGCATTAATTACCAATGATGCTGTGGTACTGGGATTGCTGGCAGTGATCCTGGGTTTGGTATTTCATACCAGCCAAAGCAGTAATAAATATTGTCAGAGTTTTTACAAATATGTGCCTGCATTATTGTTGTGTTATTTCATCCCTTCGCTGTTTAACAGCTTTGGAGTGATAGACGGCGATAAATCTGACTTATACAAAGTGGCGTCGCGTTATTTATTGCCAGCCAGTTTAGTGTTGTTAACTTTAAGTATTGATTTCAAAGCTATTTTAGGTTTAGGGCCTAAAGCTTTGATTATGTTTTTAACAGGCACAGCCGGCATTATCATTGGTGGTCCTCTGGCTTTAGCTCTTGTCGGAAGTTTTGCTCCTGAAGCCGTAGGCGGAGAAGGGGAAAATGCGATTTGGCGTGGTATGACAACAGTTGCTGGCAGTTGGATTGGTGGTGGCGCTAATCAGGCCGCCATGAAAGAAGTATTTGAAGTGGGTGGGCCTATCTTCTCAGTGATGATCACTGTAGACGTGATAGTGGCAAATATCTGGATGGCAGTATTGTTATGGATGGCCAGCAATTCAGCGCGTTTTGATAAAGCCAATGGTGCAGATACTTCCGGTATTGAAGCTTTAAAACTGAAAATTGAAAAATATCAGGCCGAAAACTCCCGTAATCCAAGTTTGCCTGACTTAATGAAACTGATGGCAGTTGCTTTTGGTGTTACAGGTTTGTCGCATCTGCTGGCAGACTGGATAGCACCATGGATTGGCGCTAATGCTCCAGCGCTTGAAATGTACAGTTTAGACAGCGTGTTTTTCTGGCTGGTGTTGCTGGCCACTACTTTTGGTTTGCTGTTATCTACCACTAAAGCCCGTAACCTGGAGTCGGTGGGTGCATCAAAGTTAGGCTCTGTCTTTTTATATATTCTGGTGGCCACTATCGGTATGCATATGGATGTGACTGCTATTCTGGATTATCCGGTGATGTTTGTGGTTGGTATTATCTGGATGAGTTTCCATGCCGGTTTACTGATTTTTGTCGCCCGACTGATCAAAGCTCCGCTGTTTTATCTGGCTGTCGGCAGCCAGGCAAACGTAGGTGGCGCTGCTTCAGCTCCTATAGTTGCAGCTGCTTTCCACCCGGCTTTGGCCCCTGTTGGCGTATTGCTGGCGGTATTTGGTTATGCGCTGGGTACTTATGGTGGTTACCTCACAGGCATATTGCTGCAACTGGTTGCGCCTTAAACAGAATTGGGAGCAGAACAGATTGATGATGTGTTCTGCTCCCTTTTATTAGCTACTAACCTGAGCTGTAGATTCCCGCACTAAAAGCTCGGGGATAAACACAGGCTGATCTTCGGTCTGGCTATGGCTGCCTGGTCTGGTGTGTTTAAACAATAATTCTGCTGCACTTTGCGCTATGGTGCTGTTTGGCTGGTGCGCTGTGGTCAGTGGTGGCCAGGTTTGACGCGAAAACGGGCTGTTTTCAAAGCCAACTATAGAAAGCTGCTGCGGAATTTCAATATGCTGCAAACGCGCACTAAATAAAGCACCAGCTGCAATTTCATCATTACAGGCAAAAATAGCAGTTGGCTTGTTGGGTAAAGCCAGCAACTGAGTAGCGCCTTTCACACCGGATTCAAACGAATAGCTGCCAGGCACAATAAACTTTGGATTGGCATTGATGCCTCTTTTGGTTAATGCCGCCTTAAAGCCTGCCAGACGTTCACCACTTGAACTGTGTTCGTCATCTCCACATAAAAACGCAATCTGGCTATGACCCAACTCCAACAGGTGATTGGTGATTTTGAATGCCGCGGTGAAATCGTCGACCAATACGCAGTTGGTTTGCTTAGGGGATGGGGTAGAGCCGGAAATAATACGGACAAAATCAACATTAATGCTGCTTAGCGCTTCAGCTATTTCCGGCATTTCGGAAAATGGCGGCGTTAATACTAAACCTGCCAGCCGGGAATGCTGCACTAAATCAATCACTTCCTGTACTATGCCAGGTGATTTTGCGTTGGTTGGATGGATCAGTAATTCATAACCGTGGCGGCGACACGCATCCAACAAGCCTCTCTGCATATCAATGACATAATAGGCATTTGGGTTGTCGTAGATGTAGCCTATGCTGTACGACTTAGTACTGGCAAGATTACGGGCAGCAGCGCTTGGCTGATAATGCAGCTCTTGCATCGCCTGATTCACTTTATCAATCGTCGCTTGTTTTACCGACGGCTCATTGTTCATCACCCGCGACACTGTCTTGATTGACACGCCGGCTTTAGCGGCTACGTCATGAATGGTCACTTTCATTGCTGGATCCCAAAAAGCACAACACCAAATGGCCTTATGCTGAAAATAAATAAGCTAATTTTTTTACCGATCCAGCTAACTTTATGACAGCGCTGGTCATTTTGTAACAAAGATTGAGTTAAGGGATAACTCTTTTTTGCTTAAACGGCAAACATTTATTCAAGCTTTTTTGCTTAAAAAATGCTCTTTTTTTAATTTCAAAAAACAAATTTAAATTTTATTGATATTAATCAGCTAGATATATTCTTGTTTTCCTCAATGTCTGCGGCTGGTCTGAACAGCTCGTTATAAAAAACAGTTCTAACGAGACATTTCTGACTTTTGAAATTCGTTTAAATTTTCATCTAAAGGAGTTTGCAAAGCTGATTTTTTTTGTGTATGTTAAATTTCAATGACAGCGTTGTCATGGTGGAATCATGAAAATCTGTTGTTTCAGGACAATAAAATCATCGCACAAAAAAAATCAGGAATGGGAGAGAAGCTTATGCTGCACAATAAAATGAATAAGTGCGCCGTAGCGGTCAAATTAGGTTTAATGGTAGGAACTGCTGTATTAGCATTTCCAACTATGGCTGATCAGGCTGCAGAAGAAAGCGCAAAAAAAGAACAAAAGGTTGAAGTGATCCAGGTTAAAGGGATCCGTGCTTCGCAGGAAGCCAGCTTAAACGCAAAACGATTCAGCGATGCTGTAGTTGACGTGGTAACTTCCGAAGATATTGGTAAGTTCCCTGACAGTGACGTGGGTGAAACTCTTGGGCGTATTTCAGGTGTTGCGGTCAGCCGCCAGTTTGGTCAAGGTCAGCAGGTATCTATCCGTGGTGCTTCAAGCCAGTTAACCAGCACCTTGCTAAACGGTCAAACTGTTGCATCAACAGGTTGGTATGACCAGCAATCGATAGACCGTAGCTTCAATTATTCTTTGTTGCCGCCAGAATTGATCGGTGATGTAGAAGTGTATAAATCGTCTCAGGCTGATATTGTTGAAGGTGGTGTCGGCGGTACCGTTATAGTTAATACCCGTAAACCACTGGATATGGATAGTGGTACTGCTTTTGCCAGTATCAAAGGCGATTACGGTTCTGTGTCCGGCGAGACAGATCCACAGGCTTCAGGTTTGTACAGCTGGAAAAATCTGGATGAGACTTTCGGTGTGCTTGGCGCTGTATCTTATTCAGAAACTGCTTATCAGCGAAACGGTATTGAATCTTTGGTTGGATGGGGTGACATTGTTCCTACAACTTTTGAGCAAGATCGTGAACGTACTGCGATCAATGCAACACTGCAATTCCGGCCAACAGACGATTTTGAAATGGGTCTGAACATTATCAGCCTTGAGTTGGAAGCAAATAACGCCAATACCTCATTATTCTTAATGTTTCCGGATGACAAAGAAGCTGCTTGTGAACAAAAAAATGCGTCTGGCACTTGTGTCTTCTACCGTCGCGATGCGTCGGACGAAAACTCAGGCTGGGCTCAAAGCTGGGCTAGGGCAGCCAGTATGTCTTCTGACACTGTTGATCTTAATTTTTCCTACGATGCAGATGACTTTATTATCTCAGGCCGGGTTGGCAATACTAGTGCTGAAGGTGGCACTGATTTAACTGCGAACTATGGTTTCTGGTTAGGCTCACCAGCGAACTATGCTGGTACTTATGACGCTCGTGGTGAAATTATTGATATTAATATTGCCAAAAAAGACTTTAGTTCGGGCGATTTTGCTGCAGGGACCGTATTACGACCTGAAGGCTGGTCGTTAAAGCAGCAACCTGACAGTGATGAAGAAACATATGCTCAGTTGGATCTGGATATTCCTGTCAATTTTGGTGTTGTTACAAAAGTCAGCACAGGTGTACGCTGGACTGATCACGATGTGAAAGCTGAAACATACACTGCGAACATGGCAAGTACAGTACCTGAAGGTCCGGCAAGCCGCTACTACAATGGTTCAGTGTCTTCAGCAGGCGGTTTTACATTGCCTAAACCTATATTATCTACAATGTTAAGTGATGCCAGAGCGGCCATTCAGAGCTTTGATAACACTTCTGTAGCTTACAAGTCAGGCTATGGCACTATCAATGAAGAAAACCTGTCTTTGTACCTGATGGCTGATTTTTCAACAGAAGACATTCGCGGTAACTTCGGTGTTCGCTATGTTTCAACTGATGCCAGCTCGAATTACTTCAATTTCGTGAACGGTGTTTACGCTGACAACTTAAGTACAGATAAAGCAGATTACAGCGAAGTTTTGCCAAGCTTTAACATTGCCTACAATGTGACACCTGACATTATTCTGCGGGGCTCTTTGGCTGAGGTTATTGCCAGACCCAACTATACTGATATGTTCTCGCGCTCAAACTTTGCTGGCTACAACGACGGCACTCCAGGTAATGAGGTGGTGACTAAAGGGAATATTGCTTTGAATCCTTTTAAAGCAACTCAGGGCGACATTGGTATTGAGTACTACTTTGGCAAGTCAGGCATGGCAAGCACGACGGTATTCTTTAAAGATGTAAGCAGTTTTGTAACTTCAGGACAACTGTTAAATCAACAAATTGGTGTGGTTGATCCAAACTCTAACCTTGATAACTGGACTGTTTCCACTATTTTTAACGGCGACGGTGGTGAGATTAAAGGGATCGAGTTCCAGTTACAGGATGGCTTCGACAATGGACTGGGTTACATTGCAAACTACACTTATGTTGACGCTGATTCACCAGCTGAGAATTATCCGGATGAAATCGCTATGTTCACTGATTCATCTAAAAATACTATCAACTTAGTGGGTTACTATGAAGCGGCACAGTACAGTATCCGTTTAGCTTATAACTGGCGTTCAGCCTTTATGATGCGCGAATTGCCTGGCTTCTATGGCAACAGAGAGCACCAGGACTATGGTAGTTTAGATTTGAGTGCGAACTATGAAATCACTGAAAATCTGACTATGAGTTTTGAAGCGGTCAACCTGACAAAAGAAGACAGTGTGCAGTTAGGTGTGGCTCCTAGCTCTGCAGAAGTGAAGCCTGAGCTGAAAGACGGTTACCCTGCTTGGTTCTTTGAAGGGGAAGCCCGTTATAAGGTTGGTGTGAATTATCGTTTCTAAGCAATAACCTGCTGTTTGAAGGCTTGCAGTACAAACTGCAAGCCTTTTTCTTATAAGGATCCTGAATGATCAATCGCATAATAATAGTAGGCGGTGGTACAGCAGGCTGGTTGGTGGCAAATCATCTTGGTCAGGCAATGAAAAGCAGACCGGAGATGAAGATCACATTGATCGAATCTCCCACTATTCCTACTATTGGTGTGGGTGAGGGAACAGTGCCTGCGATCAGACAATCCCTGCGTAAATTTGGCATCAGTGAGTCAGATTTTATTCAGCGCTGCAATGTCACCTTCAAGCAATCAATAAAGTTCGTCAATTGGCTGGACAAAAACATTCATGGAGAAAACCACTATCACCATTTGTTTGACGTACCAGTGCCTTACGGTATAGATCTGGCACCATTTTGGTTGAACCAACACAAACAAACCGCTTTTGCCGATCTGGTGGCCGCACAATATCAAGTGGTAGAAGCTGGTTTAGCCCCTAAAGCTATTACGTCACCAGAATTTGGCGGCCTGACCTCTTATGCATATCACCTTGATGCACGAAAGTTCGCTGACTTTCTTCATGAGCATGCTGTAAAACACTTTGGGATTAATCATCTGTATGGCGACATCACTGATATAGACAGAGATGTTGATGGCTACATTACCGCCTTGCACAGCCCGCAATTAGGCTTACAGCCTTGCGATTTTGTGATTGACTGTAGCGGCTTTAATTCGGTCTTACTTGGTGAAAAAATGCAGGTCAAATTTATTGACCGTTCGGATCATTTGTTAACTGATGTGGCTTTAGCTGTCCAGATTCCGACGATGGAACATAGTATTGTGCCGCCTTATACGCTTGCAACAGCGCATCAGGCGGGCTGGATTTGGGATATAGCTTTAACAAACCGCCGTGGAGTCGGGCTTGTATATTCGTCATCGCACATGGATGAAGAACAAGCTTGCCTGAAGCTGAATCGTTATATTGGTGGTGGCCTGGAAAACTACCCATGGCGGAAAATTAATATGAGGATCGGGCGCAGGGAGAAGTTCTGGCATAAAAATTGTGTTGCTATCGGACTTTCTCAGGGCTTTGTTGAGCCTTTGGAAGCTACCTCAATTTTAATGACAGACTTTTCTGCAGATTTACTGAGCAAGCGTTTTCCTGAGAATCGTGCTGCTCTTGAATTACTTGAACAGAGGTTTAATCAAAGGTTACTACATGCCTGGGAGCAAACCTTTGATTTTATTAAGCTGCATTATTGTATCTCTGACAGATCAGATTCATCTTTTTGGTTAGATAATCGCGACCCCGCAACTATACCCGATACTTTACTGCAAAAAATCGCACTGTGGCGTCACCACCCTCCTGCAAGGGAAGACTTCTTTACTAAGTTTGAAATTTTTGATTTTGAAAACTACCTGTATGTTCTTTATGGGATGAAGTTTAACACTCCAGCTCCGAAGTTAGCCCCTGAGTACATAAAAATGGCGGCAGCTGTGCAAGAGAGAGTTACTCTGGAAGCTGAGGTTTTGAAGCAGAAACTTATTTCGCACCGTGCACTGCTGGAGAAAATACATAAGTTTGGATTACAACGACTTTGAAACTTACATCACTGTACAGCTTGACCACACTGGAGCTTATGTTTGTTCTGGTGTTTGTTAAGTTATTTTTTTGTCTTAGCTTTAGCCTGAAAAGTTAACTTACCTTAGGTGGCATATACAAAGCTGTGAAAAGGATTGAATCTATGTCTGTACAAATTTCCCTGTTATTCCGTGAGAAACATGCCCATCTGAAAATCAGAAGATACAAGGCTTTTGCTCATGCTGAAAAGCAGCAGATTGTCCCCGTTACCTTCCAGGAGTTTGTCTCTGTTGGTGCTGAATTACCTGTAGTGTTCGTCAAAAACAGTGAGACGGGTCAATTTGAAAGTGTGGTTTTACTTGCATTTAAAGCAGGAGAAAACCTGATGATTAAGGATGGGGAATGGCAAGGTCATTATGCGCCCATGGCTTTGCGTCACTATCCTTTAGCTCTGACACCGGATCCTCAACAATCAGAACAATTGTTGGTCGCACTGGTAGAGTCGAGCCCTATGGTCAATGAATTTGAAGGTCAGGCTCTTTTTAACGAAGACGGCTCGGATTCTGATTATTTAAAAGCTGTGACTGAATCAATGGGCGAGTTTTTCAGGCAAACAGAGGCGACTAAAAGTTTCAACAAGTTGCTTGCTGATATGGACCTGTTGGTTTCACAAGCTTTAACTGTAAATATTGAGGGTAAACCAACAGAGATTAACGGCATTTATGTCATCAATGAAAAGAAATTAACTGAATTATCCAATGAGCATTTCTATATTTTACGGCAAAGAGGTTTATTACCTGCTATCTACGCTCACTTGATGTCGTTACAGCAGATCCGGGGCCTCTGTATGCGTAAAAGTAGGTGAACAGCGCCGGGTTGATAACAATTTGTATACCAAATCTGCGGGTTACCGCAATGATCCATGCTTGCAGGCATACAGAATGCAACTTTTGCCGCATTCTGTATCTTATGCCTCTGGTGTCCGTCGACTTTCTAGGGTAATTTGAGGCTCAAGTTTTGTGGCGTTTAGTTGCTGCAAATGTATCATTGGCTTACTATCAAGCCCGAATTTCTGAATGTTTTAAGAGGTTTCATTCATGTCACTGCAAATTGCTCCGCTACAAAAAGAAAAACACGCCCAAACAAAAATCAACATTGCCAATGCTTTTGCCTTTGCACAAGATCAGCATATTGTGCCTGTAGTAGTTCAGGAATTCGTCCGTATTGGCGCGGAAATGCCGATTGTTTTTATTAAAGATTCTGCGTCTGAGCGTTTCGATGTTGTGGCTATGCTGGGATTGAAAACAGGCGAAAACCTGATGGTTGCAGAAGGCCAATGGCAAGGTTTTTATGTACCAAAAGTGTTGTGGAATCACCCGTTAATTCTGGCTGACGACCCAAGCAAAGAAGGGCAGTTACTTGTTGCTTTGGTTGAATCCAACCCAATGGTTAATACTGAAACAGGCCATGCTTTGTTTAACGAAGATGGCACTGAGTCCGATTTCCTTAAATCCCGTGTTGATTCTATGCGCGAATTTTTTATGCAGTCCCAAAACACCAGAGCTTTTAACAAAGTTTTGGCAGATATGGAATTGTTAGTTCCTCAGACTTTAACTATCACGCTTGAAGGCAAGCCACGTGAAATATCGGGGATCTATATTGTCGACGAGAAGAAATTAAATTCATTGTCTGATGAGCAGTTACTTGATTTAAACAAGCGTGGTCTGATGCCTGCAATTTATGCGCATTTAATGTCATTACAGCAAGTGCAGCGTTTAGGTGAACGTGCCAACAAAGCCGCAGCTAAAACAGCCTGATCCCGTCCTATTGAACAAGCAGCACAGCAAGTGCTGCTTGTTGTTTACCTGAACTCCCCCTTTCATTGTCGTCAGTTTATCTGCTGAATATTTTCTGTTTATCCACATTTCAGCTTTTTACTTATTCATGTTGTTTTTGTGTGAAAAACGCTTGATTTGATGAAAAAAAGTACATAGTATAATTATGACAGCGTTGTCATATTTGTGAAGGGTTACTTTTCTGTGGCCTTTGTCTGGCGGCAGTGAGTTGTAAGGAACGGGGCAATCAGAAGCTTGCTGGGGTCTGATTGTTGTTTTCTCCCTCGTCAGAGTCATGTTGATTGGTAGTTGGTCAACAGGGTTCACCAGCAGACATGGAGGTTGTGTTTTATTTGCCAATCCTTATCCAAGGGATCTTTGAGGATACTGCCTGCAGTATCCTCTTTTTTTTGTATGCAGTCTGTGCAGATCACCATCTGGGTTGTGACCTGGTGTTTTTTAGCTTTGTGCCGGAGCATGTAGCACTGGAAACAGGTCGATGGCTTCTTTAAAGTGCGTTAAATGCAGTGGAAGGACAAGTAAAGATGAAACAAATCCGTTGGGGAATTATTGGTTGTGGCAATGTCACTGAATTAAAAAGTGGTCCGGCTTTTAATAAAGCAGGGCACTCCAGTCTGGTCGCTGTGATGCGTCGTGACGCGGCCAAGGCGGAAGACTATGCCAAACGTCATCAGGTGCCACACTGGTATGATGATGCGCTAAAGCTCATCAACGACCCTGAAGTGAATGCTGTGTATATTGCCACTCCACCTGATAGTCACAAAGACTATGCTTTGCTGGTGGCTGAGGCCGGGAAAATCTGTTGTGTTGAAAAACCTATGGCTTTAAATACTGCAGAATGTATTGAAATGACTCAGGTTTTTGAACAAAAACAATTGCCTTTGTATGTGGCTTATTACCGTCGTTCTTTACCTCGTTTTCTAAAGATCAAAGAATGGCTGGAGCATGGCCTGATTGGCACACCCCGTCAGGTGCAATGGAGCTTCAGCCGCACTCCTAATACAGCAGATTTAGCAGGGCAGTACAATTGGCGTACCGATCCGGCAAAAGCTGGTGGTGGTTATTTTATTGATTTGGCCAGTCATGGCCTGGATTTATTGCTGTATCTGCTGGGTGATGTGTCGGATGTGCGAGGTATCAGCACCAATCAGCAAAAGCTTTATGCTGCAGAAGATGCTGTATCTGCCATTTGGCAATTTCAGTCGGGTTGTTTAGGCACAGGCTTTTGGAACTTTGCCGCCTCTGAGCGCAACGATAAAGTTGTTATTTATGGCAGCAAAGGCCGGATTGAGTTTTCGGTGTTTGAACATGAGCCAGTACAGTTATTTAGCACAGAGCAGCAGTTAAGTCTGGATATACCGCATCCGGAAAACATTCAGTTTTACCACATTCAGGCTATGGTGCAGGACATGCTGCATGGCACTGGTCATCCTTCCACTGGAAAAACGGCGCTAAAAACCAGCTGGATGATGGAGCAGGTGTTAAAAAACTAAAACTGGGGTCAGTTCACATTGTTAACAGTTAACAATGTGAACTGACCTTTTTTTTCAGGTAGTTAATCCAGTTTCGTTACTCTGCTGGTGGCACCATTTTTCGCTTTAGTCCGCAACAGTAAGTCGCTGCTCACCTTCACAGCTTCAGTGTAAGGCAACCAGCTTTGGCCCTGATCTTCGCTGTATTCAATAACTAAACCAGGCCAGGCGCTGTTGGCCAGCAATAAGCCATCCTGCAGCACTGCACCTGGTGGTGGCAGATACAAAGCCACGCCAGCTTCTGCTAAACGGGGTAATTCTTTCTGGGTTAAGGTCCAGCCGAAACGTTGCCAGTCTTGTTGTCTGGCTTTTGTGTCAGGCTTTTGGGCTTCCCACTTTGCTTTGTGCCAGGCCCGTTCAGCCAATGCCAATAAGCGTGGGTACAACATTTGTTCTAATTGTTCTGCTGTCCTGATCGTTTCAGTCCAGATCTGGCCCTGAATACCAAGAATATTTTCTGGTTTTTCTAAGGCTGGCAGTTCCTGACCTAACAAAACTTCCAAATTTTCAATGACCTGACCTTCACGGGTTTTATCAGCATTGGCGTATAAGTGATCTGGCATATAACCAAAGACCTTGGCCACATCAGTAAAGCGGGAGGCCCAATAGTAACCGCGCTCTTCCGGATGCGCTTCATAAGGGTGGTCAAAATACAAATGGGTACCGTGTGACAATACCACCTGGTAACCGGCATTGGCTAAACGGTGGGCACGATCACCTACACCCCATTCCCAGATATTATCCCAAACATTGGCATACACATTTTCGTTGGCAAATTGCTGACGGTTAAAGGGGTTTTTAGCGTCATACATTAAACCATCTTCCCAGCCACCTAAGGTTAGCTGTCTGTTGGCTGCCAGCTGCGCTACCTTAGCCACAAAATAAGGTTTTAAATCGGCAACACCGGCTACTCCATTCTCTGGTGTTGCTATCAGCTGGGCACAGGCAGGAGAAGCAGTCCATGAACCTGCACCAGTTTCATCTCCACCCATATGAAAGGTGCTGAGTTTTAAACCGGCCTGACGGTACATTTGCTGCAATTCATAAATGACTTTATCTACAAAAGCGTAAGTGGAAGGCAGGCAGACATTGATAGAGTTGTCGTTGTAGTACTGCACCGTCATGTATTTCGACTGGTCCAGCGGATCGGACAACAAATACTGGGTCGCTTCAGCTTCTTTACCTTGCTCTTTCAGTGTCAGATAACGAGCCTGCATGGCTTTTACCGCAGCTCTGGCATGGCCTGGCATATCAATTTCCGGGATGATTTCGATATGGCGCTCTGCTGCGTATTTTAAGATCTCAATAAAGTCTGCTGTGCTGTAATAGCCATTGCCGTTGCCTGATGTAAAAGGACCTGTGCCCAACTGAGTCAGCAGGCAGTTGCGCTCGGACAAATCAAAACAGCGATTTGCACCTATCTGAGTCAGTTCAGGCAAACCCGGGATCTCGATGCGCCAGCCTTCATCTTCAGTTAAATGCAGGTGCAGCTTATTCAGCTTATAACGCGCCAGCTGATCGATCATGCGTAATGTCACTTCTTTACCATGGAAATTACGCGCCATATCGTAATGCAAACCACGCCAGCCAAAACGTGGCCAGTCAGTGATAGTCAGATTTGGTAAAACAGCTCGTTCACCCTCTACCGGCAGCAATGCCAGCAAACTTTGCACTGCATAAAAAGCTCCGGCATTGTCATTGCCACTTAAGCTAATTTGTTTATCGTCGATCACCAACTGATAACCTTCAGCTTTGTCTTTCACCGCCTGAACGGTCAAGGCAATATGAGGCTGATTTTTGGCTGGCGCTTGAGTGGTCAAGGTTAGCGACAAACCAGAGACTTGCTTTAACTGTTGCTGTAAATAAGTCGCTTCAGAAGTTAAACGGCCACTGTGATAAATCACCCAGTCAGCACTAAGTTTTGTTTGGCCGCGCTGATAGCTGATTTGTTGTGGGCTGGGCACTATGGATAATTGTTCTGGTTTTCTAAAAGCCGACAGTTGCTGTTGATTCAACACAAAACGGCTTTGGCTGGTGGCTACAGGGTATAAATCCGGCGACGGGTTATTAAAACGCTGCAACTGCTCAGGTCTGGTATAAGGTTCAACAAAACGGCTGAAATCTTCGGTATCTGTATTGGCAAAGATTTCTGGTTTTAAGCCTTTAGCGGTAATAAAAGCCCGTGGCATCCAGTCGCTGTAACTGACCATAAAAGAAGATGGATAAAAAGTAAGGCGTAACTGTTCGCCCGGTTTTAAACCTTTAAAGTTTTTACCTGGGCTCAGGCTATGTAAGTCGCCTTGTACATGCTGCAGTATCAAACCATGTTGTTCTACACCTTCCTGTTTTCGGATCGCATGAAAATACAAAGTCCAATTGCCAGCTCCTGCACTCAAAGTCTGGGATGACTTGTTAGCCAGAATCAGTTCGACCTGACTTTTTTGCTCAGTAGCTGACGTAAAATTGCTTTTGACAGCAAACTTTAATTCGGTGTTTTTGGCAAATTCTGCCAGTTCAACCTGAGTAAAAGCCTGAACTTGTCCGCTAAAAAAGTAACCAATACAAAGCCATAGTAGTAAAAAATACTTCATCGCACGCTCCCCTAAACAGCGGTACACTATCACCGCGGGCTATTCCCTGATGGATTTTATGTAAATGACTCTGGCATCTGCTGTCTTTCCGACGCGCAAAGTGACAGAACAATGACAAGATGGACCTCTTCTAATTGATTGATTTTAAATGTAAATATATTTCTATTTTTGCTTATTTCGAAAAATTAAGCTCGATTTTTAAACAAGGGTCTTGTTATTTGTCAAAATTATTATATGCTGAATTGAAAAAATGACAACGCTGTCAATTCGGTTTTTGATGAAATAATGGACAGCAACAGGTGAAAGCTTAATCGGATCGGATTAAAGCTGACCAGCGGACAATGCAACGAGGTTGGTAGGATGACTACAGCAGTAGGCTATGATGGCCCGTTTTATTTAGGTGTAGATGGTGGAGGCAGCAAATGCCGGGTCATCATAGTCACAGAAGACAATCAGGTAATAGGCGAGGGCTTATCCGGCCCGGCCAATCCGTTACGTGGCATGAAAGTCGCAACCGACTCTATTTTAGCCGCTACCCAACAAGCTTTGACTTGTGCCGGTATGGCTTTTAAAGATATGTCCAAACTTATTGTTGGTGCCGGTCTGGCTGGCGTCAATATGCCTGAATATTATCGTATTTTCTCAGAATGGCAGCATCCTTTTGCACAATTGCATTTAACCAGCGATTTGCATGTGGCCTGTATTGGCGCTCATCAGGGCGGTGATGGTGCTGTGATTATTGCAGGCACAGGCTCTTGTGGTCTGGCTGATGTCAAAGGCCAGCTGATTGAAGTGGGCGGCCATGGTTTTCCTTATGGTGACAATGGCAGTGGTGCCTGGATAGGTTTGCAAATGGTACATCATGTGCTGTTAGCCAAAGACTTATTAGGCCCACAAACGTTGCTGACTGATTTGTTATGCAGTGAATTAAAACTCAGTCAGACCCTGGCTCTGGTCGATTTCTTTATGCATGCCACTCCAACTACTTATGCCAAATATGCCCCTCTGGTATTTAGTGCCGCTGATCAGGGTGATGTTTTGGCGCAGCAGATAGTGCAGCAGGCAGCGGCTCATATCAGCGCTATAGCCCAACGTTTATTGGGTATCAATCCACCCCGTTTATCCTTAATTGGTGGTTTGGCGCATAAGTTACAACCTTATCTGGCGACAGAAGTGCAGCAAAAAGTGACACCAGCTTTGGCTACGCCAGAATTTGGTGCCGTCTGGTTTGCTAAGCAGCGCCAGCAAAAAGCTCAACGTATTTCTTAATAAATCTTAACTTTAAGCAGTGAGTAACCCAATGATGACCCGAACTATTATGGCGCAGGAAGCTGCGGAAGCACCAAGCCGGATCCGTGAACAATTAGCTGCCAATGCCAGTCGTATTGCCGACATAGTCAGGTTGATCAAACAAAAGCAGCCACGTTATGTCTATATGGTTGGCCGTGGTTCATCTGATCATGCCGGTGTCTTTGCCAAGTATCTGATTGAAATTGAAATAGGTTTACCTGTTGCAGCAGCGGCCCCTTCTATTGCCAGCGTATACAACAAACAGCTGGATTTAACAGGTGCTCTGGTACTGGTGATTTCACAATCAGGCCGCAGCCCGGATATTCTGGCTCAGGTGGCTATGGCCAAAGCTGCTGGCGCTTTAGTCATTGCATTGGTGAATGATGAAAGCTCCCCTTTAGCTGAGCAAGCCGATCAGGTGATTCCTCTGAATGTGGGTGCTGAAAAAGCGGTTGCAGCGACAAAAAGTTATTTAGCCACTTTAAGTGCTTTATTACAGCTGGTTGCCGCCTGGTCTGGCAATAACCAGTTGCAGGATGCAGTGATGAGCTTGCCTGAATTACTGGAGCGCGCTATCGAATTACCTGCTCAGTTAACTGCAGAGTCTCTGGACGGAGTGAAACATCTGGTGGTGTTAGGCCGTGGCCCTGGTTATGCCATCAGCCGCGAGATTGCGCTGAAACTCAAAGAAGTCTGTGGCATTCATGCTGAAGCCTTTTCCAGCGCTGAGTTCCTGCATGGTCCTGTGACTTTAGTCAAAGATCAGTTTGCTATCGTTGATGTCAGCATAGCAGATGAAGCCAATGCAGCTCATCAGGCTCAAATTGCCGAAGTGCGTAGCCGTGGCGCCCGTATTGTGCATTTGCACCATGCCGACTTAGTGTCCAATCCACGGGTACTACCGCTGGCCTTGTTACAGCGTTTTTATCTGGATGTTGAAGCTGTGGCTCGCAGCCGTGGTGTCAATCCGGATGCACCTCCTGGCCTGAACAAAGTCACTAAAACGGTCTGATGAGGTGTTCATGCAGCAGATTTCAGTAGCCCGGCTGTTTGACGGTCAGAACTGGCAACAAAATGTCACTTTAACTATCGAAGCTGGCCGTATTCATTCGATTCAGCCAGCTGATGGTGCCGTACTGCAGGGGACTCTGGTGCCGGGTTTTATCGATGTGCAGGTCAATGGCGGCGGTGGTGCTTTATTTAATACGGATACCAGCATCAATGCGCTGCGCATTATGGTTAAAGCCCATGCTCAGTTTGGCAGCACAACACTATTGCCTACAGTGATCACAGATTCAGTGGCCGTGATGCAACAAGCTGCTGATGTGATAGCTCTGGCTATCGCCACTAAAGAGCCTGGTGTTTTAGGTGTGCATTTTGAGGGCCCGCATTTATCTGTGCCTAAAAAGGGAGTACACCCAGAACCTCATATCCGGCCTTTATCAGCAGCTGAGCTGGCAATTTACCGCCGCACTGACCTGGGTATTAAGCTGGTGACTGTGGCACCTGAGAACATCAGTCCTGAACAAATTAAAGAGTTAGTGAAAGCTGATGTCATTGTTTGTTTAGGTCACAGCAACGCAGATGCAGCCACGGTGCAAGCCGCTCTTGCGGCCGGAGCTACGGGTTTTACTCATTTATACAATGCAATGTCGCCTTTAACCTCGCGTGAACCTGGTGTAGTAGGGGCGGCTCTTGCCGATCCACACAGCTGGTGTGGTGTTATTTTAGATGGCTTTCATGTGCATCCGCTGGCAGTAAAAGTGGCCTTAGCGGCTAAGCCTAAAGGCAAACTACTGATAGTGACAGACGCGATGTCGCCTGTGGGCACCAGTCAAACCGAATTTGATTTTTTTGACGGCAAAGTTATACGTGACGGCAATAAATTAACCAATTTAAACGGCAATTTAGCAGGTTCAGTGCTGGATATGGCCAGTGCTGTGTCTTATGCAGTCAAGGAACTTGGCCTGGAACAAGGTGAAGCTGTGCGTATGGCGTCTTTATACCCAGCCGAGTTTTTAGGCATCAGCCTCGAGCGTGGACAAATCAAAGCAGGGGCCTTAGCTGATCTGGTTCTGCTGAGTGATGAAGGTCAGGTACAGCAATGCTGGCTTGAAGGCCAGGCTTTTATCGAAACCAGGTAACTAATAAATTTATCCAATAAATTCAACATAATAACTATTAAAGCAACAGGAAGGAATTATGGAAATGACAGTTGATACCCCCAAGGCGCGTAGTGGCGTTTTGCCTATGGTCATAGTGGCCATGCTGTTTTTTGTGCTGGGTTTTGCCACCTGGCTGAATGGCTCTTTGATGCCCTATTTAAAACAAATGCTGCAACTAACCCCATTGCAGGCATCCCTGGTGCTGTTTTCCTTTTATATTGCCGTTACTTTTACCGCTTTGCCATCAGCCTGGCTGATCCGCAAAGTAGGTTATAAAAACGGTATGGCATTGGGTATGGCTGTCATGATGCTGGCAGGCCTTTTGTATATTCCAGCCGCACAAACTCAAACTTTTGCTTTGTTTTTGCTGGCTCAGTTGGTGATAGGTGCAGGTCAAACCTTATTACAAACCGCAGTGAATCCCTACGTTGTCAAAATTGGTCCTGAAGAAACTGCAGCTGTGCGTATCAGTATTATGGGTATTCTGAACAAAACTGCTGGTGTGGCAGCTCCTTTGGTGTTTACGGCTTTGATTGTCAGCGGCTTTACCGCTCCTGTAGATACAGCTTTGACCCCGGAGCAAATTGACGCTATGGCCGCCAGCCTGGTGTTTCCTTATTTAGGATTGGCTGCCTTTTTAGGCTTATTGGGTTTAGCTGTAAAATATTCGCCTTTGCCTGAACTTGAAAAAGAGTCAGGCACAGGTACTGGTGTTGAGCAGTTAAAAGCTGTTTTGGCTAAACCTGCCTTAGTGCTGGGTGTATTGTCGTTATTTGTTTATGTGGCCGTTGAAGTGATAGCGGGCGACACCATAGGTTTGTTTGCCTTGTCGCTTGGTGTTGAACGCTACACTGTGATGACCTCTTATACTATGGCTTGTATGGTAGTGGGTTACATCCTGGGTATTCTTCTTATTCCCCGGGTGTTATCCCAGCAAAAAGCTTTGGCAGTTTCCGCCGTCTTAGGTTTAGTTTTAACTCTGGCTATAGTCTTCGGCGATACCAACTCTTACCTTATTGCGAATGCGCTGCTGGTGCCTTTTGGCGGCACAGCCTTGCCAGACGCCTTGTTATTTATCGCCATTCTGGGCTTAGCCAATGCCATTGTCTGGCCTGCGGTCTGGCCTCTGGCTTTGTCAGGTCTTGGCACTTTAACCAGTATTGGTTCGGCTTTACTGATTATGGGTATTGCTGGCGGCGCTTTTGGCCCATTGTTTTGGGGTCTTGCCAGCGGCACAGCTTTAGGGCAGCAGGGCGCTTATCTGGTGATGTTGCCTTGTTATGCCTTTATCCTGTTTTATGCGTTGAAAGGCCATAAGTTAACCAGCTGGAAATAGCCTTCCTACTTGAAGCTGCAGCGTTGTTGTCTGCGTGTTCTCGCCCCAGTAGTTTGTTGTACATGATTGTTGGACTGACCGGCGAGTTCTCGCTTCAATCCAACTGCACATAGGACAACTATGCTCCTGGGGTCTCGCTCACTTGTCGCCTAGCTGCAACATCAATTACTTTGGCTATTTGATATATATTTTATTAAAGGCGCCTTTATGTCTTCACCACGTTTTTATGCGCTGGATGCGTTAAGAGGTTTAGCCATTGCCCTGATGATCCTGGTCAATACTCCGGGATCCTGGCAGCATGTCTATACGCCGCTTTTGCATGCTCCCTGGGATGGTTTTACCTTTGCCGATATCGTCTTCCCCACCTTTTTATTTGTGGTGGGGGCTGCCATGTTTTATTCGCTGAAAACTGCAGTCTTATCCAGACAAAGCCTGTGGCGGGTCAGCAGCAGGGCCTTAAAGTTAATTGGTATTGGCGTGTTGCTAAACTACGTACCTTTTACTGTGGATCTGGCCGAATTACGTTTGCCCGGTGTATTGCAGCGCATAGGTTTAGCCTACTGGCTGGCTGCCCTGTTGATACTGACGGTAAAACGCAGTTACTTACCTTTTGTGGCTGTGGCTTTGGTGTTGTTGTATTGGTTAGCGCTGGTGCTGGGTGGTGGTGAATTGCCTTATAGCCTGGAGCACAATCTGGTGCGGCAATGGGATTTAGCCATTTTTGGCGCTGCTCATTTGTATCAGGGTTTTGGTGTGGCTTTTGATCCTGAAGGCTTCTTAAGCACTCTGCCTTGTGTGGTGGCCGTCTTGATTGGTTTTGGTTCAGCCTCGTTTTTACAGGGCAAACAGCAGCACCAAGCTTTGCGTCTGTTATTGCTGTCCGGTCTGGTTCTGGTGGTTCTGGCTTTGCTTTGGCATTTGCTTTGGCCCATCAATAAAGCCTTATGGTCCGGCAGTTATCTGGCGCTGAGCAATGGTTTAATTTTGTTGCTGTTAGCGGCTTTGGTCTGGTGTATTGATATCAAAGGCTGGGCTCGCATGGCTGAACCTTTAAAAGTCTACGGCACTAATCCACTCTTTATTTATATTTTGTCCTGGCTCTGGGCAGTATTGATAGGGCAGCTGATTTTTATTCCTACGGAGGCTGGTTCAGTCTCTTTGTATCAGTGGGGTTTTGAGCAATTAGCTTTAGTGCTCCCAGCCAGGCTGGCTTCTTTTGTATTTGCGCTGCTGCATGTGATTGGCTTCTGGTATCTGTCACTGCTGCTGTATAAACGCAACATAATCATTAAGTTGTAATAATAAAATGGGGTCATACGACCCCATTTTTAGTTAGAACCTGTATTCCCAGGTGGTGGCTGCTGCTACTTCGTCAGCAGCTTCCGGTAATAATGGCGATTGATCCAGATACCGTAACTGCAGACTCAGTAAACCATTAAAAAATGGCCGTCTGTGTTCAGCTTTGGCTTGCCAGCTTTGTTCGCTGTTGCCCGCATCGTCATAATAATTGGCCAGATACAGATGGCCTGACCAACTGATTCCATCATAAGTCTGGTAATGATAACCAGCACTTAATACGCGAGCGTCTTTGCCATAACCACTGCCAATCACACGGCCGTATCTGGTGTAACCCTGAGGGTACAACTCGCCCTGATAAGCACAATTCCCTTTCACTACTGTATCCGGACAATCAATATAAGTATCTGAATACTCCATATTTACCGTATGAATGCCTGAGCTATTGCCCCAGTAACTGCGAATACCAGCCAGCAGCAAAGGGTTATCCGGTAAACCTTCTGCGTTATCATCATCGGCCAGTTCAATATAAGCCGTCAGCGGCTGATTCAGCAGATTAAAGTGGTAACTTAAATCTATGGCTGCTCTTTGATCGGAATTTGGGGTCTCTTCATCTTTATTGATAAGCATATCCCACCAATCACCAACGCCATTATTTTTACCCCGGCCACCCCATTGACTGACGCGGGATATTCCCAACTCCACAGTAGCTGTAGGCCTGAAGTTAAAGCGACCGCCCCAGTAACGGGTTTGGCTAACTGGGCTTTGGTGTTCACCCAAGCCGATAAAAGTAGTGAAACTCCAGGGGCCCAACCAGTTCAGCACTGGCAAATCTATTTCATCCCACCCATGGCGACTTAAACGCACTGAAGGTAATGGCCTGGCGTTATTGCTTTGCAACAAGGCGCTTTGTTGGCCTGGTCCCCACCAGGTACTGACCTGATCGACCGACAATACCCAGTTGCCCAGTAAGGCCGCCAAATAACTATTGTCGTAGGTTAAATCCTGTTCGGTGCTGCCATCATGGCGCTTGCGGTAATGCACTTCTGAGCGGCCGGCAAACAGATCATTCTGAAACTCGCTGAACACTGTGATGCTAGCTTGATCCTGATAAGTTTCACCAAAACTCTGAATACCCATTTGCTCTGAATTGGCTTTAAGTTTAATACCGGCTGTTTTGTCACTTTCGTTGACATTCAAAGCTTTACGCACATGAGCAAGTGCAAAAGTTACTTCTTCGCTGTAGCGGCGGTTCGGAGCTTGTGCCAAATCTTTGGCAATATTCTTCCACATCAAAGGATAAGTATTGACAGGGCCACTGATTAAACCTGCATGAGACAAGGTTTGCAGTGACTGGCGCAGGTAGTTGTCCTGCGTATCCATCCAGGGAGTGGCTTGTGCTGACAAAGCCAAAAAAGCCAGAGTAAAAGTGCTGAACTTAAGTTTTTTCATTACGACCAGAATCCGTGTATCAAATTAAACCGCTGTAAACTTTTGCTTTAATGCCTGTTCAACATGAGAGGCGACAAAACGGCTGACATCGCCACCATGGCGGGCTACTTCTTTCACTAAAGTGGAAGAGATAAAAGTGTTTTTCTCTGAAGGTGTCATAAATAAACTGTCTAAATCCGGGTTGAGCTGACGGTTCATGCTGGCCAGCTGAAACTCATATTCAAAGTCGGCCACAGCGCGAACACCACGCAATAGCACCTGAGCCTGATTCTGTTTAGCAAAATCGGCCAGCAAACCTGAGAAACCGACCACTGCTACATTCGGCAGATCGGCAAAACATTGTTGTGCCAGTTGAACCCGTTCTGCGAGCGTAAACAGCGGTTGCTTGCTGGGGTTAGAAGCGACAGCCACTATCACCTGATCAAACAAAAGTGCAGCCCTTTGTACTAAGTCACTGTGGCCATTAGTTAAAGGGTCAAAAGTGCCGGGATAAATCGCTTTGGTTTTCATTGTTTTATGGTCATCCCTGTGCTGCTTAAATACACGACTAGAGTTTTTAATCGAATTGGCGTTACTATAGCAAATTAATAAAAAATAAATAAAAAGAAATACGCGGATGGATAAGAAGCTAAGAACCAAAGACAAGATACTGCAGGCAAGCATCGAGTTATTTAATCAGCAGGGTGAACGTTGCATCACCACCAATCATATAGCGGCGCATTTGGGTATCAGCCCTGGCAATCTGTATTACCACTTTCGTAATAAAGAAGACATAGTGCGGAATATTTTCCGTGAATACGCCAAGTTACTGGATAACAGGTTGCAACCTCCAACTCAAGCCTCAGAAGCTTTAGATTATCTGGCTCAGTATCTGGATGTGGTGTTTGAACTGATGTGGCGTTTTCACTTTTTTTACGCCAACCTGCCGGATATTCTGTCACGCGATCAGGCCTTGCAGCAGGATTATTTAACAGTGCAAAAAGGCGTTCTGGCCAAAGTAGTGTCGATCCTCAGCTCATTAAAAAAAGCTGACGTAATCGCCATAGATGATGCTGATATCGCCAATTTCGCTCATACCATCAAACTGGTAGTGACCTTCTGGATCAGTTACTTAAAAACCCAGGAGCCGCAGACTGTGATGAGTAAAGAGCAGGCTTATCTTGGGGTATTAAAAGTGCTGCTGTTATTTAAGCCTTATGCCACAGCTCAGGCTTTGCCTCGTATCGAAAAACTGCAGCAGCATTATCAGGCTTTGTCTGGTGATCAGACGATTTAACGGTCCGCTGGCAACTATTTGCTACGCAACTAATCCGATCTGCAGCCTTTTCTGACAGAAAAGCGCTGCATCCCTTTCGCTTAGTGATTACAATACGGCGGATTTTACCAAGCCCTCAGCCTTTCTGGAGAAAGTTATGCGAACGACTCCTTTTCTTGCACACTTACAACAACAAATAGAAGACGTAAAAGTGCAAGGCCTGTACAAAGCCGAACGAGTGATCAGCTCGCAGCAACAAGCCGCCGTGACCGTTGGTCATGAACAAGTGCTAAATTTCTGTGCCAACAACTACTTAGGTTTAGCCAACAATACTGATTTGATTAAAGCCGCGCAGCAAGGTCTGGACTCCCATGGTTTTGGTGTGGCCTCTGTGCGTTTTATCTGTGGTACTCAGGATATTCACAAAGAACTGGAACAAAAAATCAGCGGCTTTTTAGGCACTGAAGACACTATTTTGTATTCCTCTTGTTTTGATGCCAACGGTGGTTTGTTTGAAACCATTTTAGGTGCTGAAGATGCTGTCATTTCAGATTCGTTAAACCATGCCTCTATTATCGATGGCGTACGTTTATGTAAAGCCAAACGTTACCGCTACGCCAATAACGATATGGCGGAATTAGAAGCTCAGTTGAAACAAGCTGACGCCGATGGTGCCCGTTTTAAACTCATTGCCACTGACGGCGTGTTCTCAATGGATGGCGTCATTGCCGACTTAAAATCCATTTGTGATTTAGCCGATAAATACAATGCGCTGGTAATGGTGGACGATAGCCACGCTGTAGGTTTTGTTGGTAAAAATGGCCGTGGTACTCACGAATACTGCGACGTGCTGGAGCGTGTTGATATTATTACCGGCACTTTAGGCAAAGCTTTAGGTGGCGCTTCTGGTGGTTACACTTCAGGCAAAAAAGAAGTGATTGAATGGTTACGCCAGCGTTCACGCCCTTATTTATTCTCTAACTCTTTAGCGCCTTCTATTGTCACAGCGTCCATCAAAGTCTTGGAGTTACTGACCAGCGGTGATGCGCTGCGCGCTAAATTGTGGGACAACGTCAGTTATTTCCGCGAAAAAATGGCGGCCGCTGGTTTTACACTGGCAGGTAAAGATCACGCTATTATTCCTGTGATGTTAGGTGATGCCAAAGTAGCTGCCGAAATGGCGCGCCGTATGCTCGCTGAAGGTATTTATGTAGTGGGTTTCTCCTTCCCTGTAGTACCCAAAGATCAGGCGCGTATTCGCACTCAGATCTCTGCTGCACATAACAAAGAACATCTGGATAAAGCCATCAGTGCCTTTATTCGTATTGGTAAAGAAATGGGCGTAATTGCCTGAGGACGCCATGATGAAAGCATTAGCAAAATTAAAAGCAGAACCGGGCATTTGGCAAACTGAAGTGGACATGCCAAAAGTAGGCCCAAATGATGTTCTGATCAAAATCAAAAAAACCGCTATTTGTGGCACAGACGTGCATATCTACAAATGGGATGAATGGGCACAAAACACTATTCCTCATGGCATGGTGGTTGGTCACGAATATGTCGGCGAAGTGGTGGATATGGGCTCTGAAGTGCGTGGTTTTGCCAAAGGCGACCGTGTATCAGGGGAAGGCCATTTAGTTTGTGGTTTCTGCCGTAACTGCCGCGCCGGTCGGGTGCATTTATGCCGTAATACCATAGGTGTGGGCGTAAACCGTGAAGGCTCTTTTGCCGAATACCTGTCTATTCCGGCTTTTAACGTCTTTAAAATTCCGGACAATATTCCGGATAATATAGCCGCTATCTTCGACCCATTTGGTAATGCCGTGCACACTGCTTTGTCTTTTGACTTAGTGGGCGAAGACGTATTAATCACTGGTGCTGGTCCTATCGGCATTATGGCAGTGGCCGTCGCCCGTCATGTCGGTGCCCGTCATGTGGTGATCACTGATGTGAACCCATACCGCCTGGAGCTGGCGCGTAAAATGGGCGCTACCCGTGCTGTAGATGTCAGCAAAGAAGATTTAAAAGACGTGATGAAAGAGCTTGGCATGACCGAAGGTTTTGACGTAGGTCTGGAAATGTCCGGTGTGCCTTCAGCCTTTCGTAGCATGTTAGACACCATCAACCACGGTGGCAAAATTGCTATGTTGGGTATTCCACCTTCAGATATGGCGGTGGACTGGAACAAAGTGATTTTTAAAGGCCTGGTGATCAAGGGCATTTATGGCCGCGAAATGTTTGAAACCTGGTACAAAATGGCCAGCTTAATTCAATCCGGTCTGGATTTAAGCCCAATAGTCACCCACGAAATGCCAATGGAAAACTACAAGGAAGGTTTTGAGATTATGTGCTCAGGCCAGTCCGGTAAAGTGATCCTCAACTGGTAATTTTACAGGGTCAGAGCTTTGCTCTGACCCTTCCTCTAATTTTTTTCCGCTATTAATTCCCGCTTGGCAGTGTAAATGCGATCTGTTATCATTTGATAATCATTCTTATCTGGGTTCGCTATTGCGCCAATGATTGCCCTGACTTTTGCTCTGCTGTTTTTGACATTATTCCTGTTTGGCCGTGGTTATTGGCAGCATATTGCTTTGCCAAAATTGCAAAACCAGCGTTTGCAACTACAACTGGTGCGGGTAAAACGTCAGGGCCAGTATCTGAAGTTATGGCTACAGCATCCGGACGGCTTGTTATTACCCAAAGCCAAAGCCGGTCAGCATATCTTGCTGTATGGCAAAGATTTACAGGGCAAACCAGTCAGTCGGGCTTATTCATTGGCGCAGGATTGCAGTCAGCAGCGTTACTACCAACTGGTAATTAAAGCTGAAACCGATGGCCGCTTGAGCCAGGCATTGTTTCAGCATTTAAAAGTGGGGGATCTGGTTGAAAGCTCTTACCCACGTGGCCACTTTTTATTAAACCGCTCACGCCAGCCATTGGTTCTGGTGGCCGGTGGCGTAGGTATTACCCCTATGCTGGCGATGGCGTATGCCGCTATCCGGCAAAAACGTCAGGTGTTTCTGGTGTATCAGGCGCGTCGGCTGGAAGATATAGTGTTTTACCCTTTGCTACGGCGTTTACCCCGTTTACAACTTCGTATAGCTTTAACTCAACCACCAGCCGATTGGCAAGGCTTTAAAGGCCGGATTGATGCAGGTTATTTATATAAACTGGCAGGCCCACAGGCGCAGTATTATTTTTGTGCCAGCGCCAAAATGACAGAGCAGCTGATTTATGATTTAGGCATTTTAGGCGCTTTGTATTGTTATGCTGAGTTGTTTAGTGCTTCAGCAAGCGAGCAAAGTTTCCCTATTGAAATCAATGGTGTATTTGCTGACAGTCAGGGCCATAAATCAGTGTTGGATGCTATTCTTGCCGCCCGAGTGCCGCTGAATTACGACTGTAAAGGCGGTTCTTGTGGCCTTTGTAAAGTGCGGGTGGTTAAAGGGGAATACCAGCAGGTGCTGGAACCCAGCATGAGTTGTGGCGGGGATGAAGTACTGGCTTGTTGTATTCAGCCGACTTCGGCTTTGGTGTTGAGTGCAGAGATTCAATCTGAAGAGTTGTCACCAGAGCAGTCGGCAGGATTAATAGCCGTCACTACTATTCATTCCTGAAGAGTTTATTTTCCTTGCCCGAAGTAATATTTGTTATGTATATGCTCTGAATTTGAGTTTGTACCCTCCGGGTGGGGTTACTTTCTTTTGCGCCGCCAAAAGAAAGTAACCAAAGAAAAGGCGGCCCCAGGTCGCAGCGAAAGCCCGGCCCAAAATCGTGCGTCCAAGGCGGCTGGGTAACTCGCTCGTCGCTAACGACTCCTCACTCAAACAGTCCCAGCCTTAAAACCTTGGCCACCCAATTTTGTCCGGCTCGCGCCCCAATGGGGGGTTGGTGCCAGTAGTTGGTATGTGTTTTTCTGATTGGCAGCTAAGAGCGAATTGGATACATTAACACGGCACTTTGCGGTTACTTTATATCGAAGTGGAAAAATAATTCGCAACAGTATATTGTTAGGCACATGTGATTTCATCATTTCCAAATAGGTGCATAGCAGCTGATGCACTTGGGCTTAGATAGCAATCGTTTACAATCAAGTTTGCATTATGAACAGCCTGAGATATATTCAAACCTGAATTCATTGATTTCAAAAATTCTTTCGTCCAAACACCCGGTATCGATACATTTAGACTCCAGCTTGGTGATATTACAGCTTCATATCCATTTCTGAGCAATTTCTTCACTAAAGTATGCGTACTGTTTGAATAAACATTTTCAACTATACTACCGGCATGACATACAAACAATATTGCAACTTTACCAATCCCAAAAACTTTATCAGTATCATATGCCTTTCCACTTGTTGGATAAAGGCCTCTAAATCCAGAGCTGCCGTTACGCCCACCGTGTGAAATGAATATATTTATGTCTTGACTAGGATTAGGTATTAATCCTTCATCGTAAACTATATTTGTAGCAACCATTTCCTCTTTCAGCTTAGAAAATGCAATCGAAATCGCCATATCTCCTTCAGAAATAGGAGCCCAAGCATAAACACTCTTTGAGTTGAACTTTGATTTTTTATATGAAAGGTAATTGTCAAAAGATAATGGTGAAGAAATGCCTCGTTCCAAAGTCATGATTTTACCATGGGATTTAATCATATTATGCGGAAACGAGGAGAATTGGACATCAGAAAAAAGTACAACCTCTTTTGAAGAAAGTGGTATATCGATGCAAGGCAAAGATTCGATAATAGAATTACTCTCTTCTAGCCAAAAATCTTCTCTGGTAATGAAATAACTCCCTGTATTAGGAGTATCCTCGAAAGCTAAAGTTGAAAGGCGACTTTTAAGCCAATGAGATATTTCATTTTTACTAGTAGACTCAATATATCCACAATGAACAAAATCGCCACCCTCCAGAATAACGCAATACAGCTTTTCATGATTAAAACCGATCCATAGAAACTGCTTTGAGCTTGCATCAAATAGCGAGTTTTTAACATATCTAATGTAATTATCAAATCGTGCAGAATTCTGACTATCCAAATTAAATATTTGCTGAATAACCCCATTATCCGGAACCATTAATGATTCTTTAAGATAGACACTTCCATCTGACTTCAATTGATGTCCTAGAAGTACACCTTCAATATCTGAACTTTCAATTGATGATTCAATTACTCTGCTTGCTGTTACCACTAGCTGGTTTACTTCATGAATTAAGTCAGCTCTATTTCTGGTCCTAGATAGATTTTTAAGTCCAAAAATTAGTGAGTCTTTACCACCTAACTGACCTCTTAGTATTTTATCCTTAATAGATTTAACTTCAACGGCAGGAAGTTGCTGAATAATTTCATGTTCAAATTCATTTATGATCTCCGAACCAATTGATGAATCATGGAAAACCTCTTTAACATTGCAAATAAATGCGAACCACGGTAATAGAGAAGACTTTCCGAATTTAATTATATTTTCTTTGTTTATCCTTATGTATCTTTCAGCACCAGCTACGACCGTTTCATCATTTTCCATTAAACGGAGATAAAGCATAGCAAGATCACACTTTTGTAATTCATACTCTTGCAGCTTGATATTTACTATGTAATTTTTATAGACATCTTTTGCATATTCGAAAAAGTTGAACGTTCGTAACGCTAGAAATATCTCAACATAAAGCTTATTCATTAATTCATCGCAGACACGTTCCTCTTCACACAATGCGGTAAGCAAGAGGCAACAATTCAACAGCGAGTCAATTACATTCATTTGACTTGTGTAAAGAGAAAACTTTACATAATGACCATAATACAACTCTTGATATTCGTAAGAGCAGATAACTGCCTCTTCTGCCCAATCTCTCGCTTCTTGATAGAGACCATCCCGATTCATGCGAGCTAAAATAGAACTAAATTGAATGTAGAACTCATGCTGGCAATTAAATTTATGAGATAAAACTTTAGACACACCTAAGCAGATTGCTCTCGGAGGGAGGTCAGCTTTTAACTCATTGGTATTGATTGGTTCGCTAATGAATTTATCAAGCAGTGACCTTGTACTACAATAAATGCTTATTTCGTCAATTTCATAATTAGAAGGAAGATTGAATGTTAATATGCGAATTCCTGTTTCACTACAAGATTCAAAACACTGCTTAAAGAAATCCATGAACAGATCTTCATCGAAGTTAGAATCTGGGCTATTTCGCTTTAATCTCGGCTTGAAACTCACCGCCTCAAGTTTATTAAATAAGAGCAGAATGAAATAAGGGACGCTTGCCACGCCAAGCTCATGTAGCTCATAAGACAATTTTGCTGACTTTTGCCGAAGAATATTAATATCAGAACGATTAAACAAATACAGTAACGCATCGATGTTGCTAAGAATTTCATCGTTTACGTTGTGCCCCAACGAAATGCTTTGCAAAAAGAGATTTTTTAAATCGTTAATCTTGTCATCCATTCATCTATTTTCCCTGCTTAGTCTCGCCTAGCGCCCAATTTTAATGCCCATGTGTTTGTGTCCCTGCGAACACAGTGAGTGCAAACAGTTATTTTGGCAAACCTGGGCCACCTAATTTAAGTTTTTTTCGAATACACAGGCTAAAATCGGTTTTATTTTTCTTGTTTCTACACCCATTGATCGCAGACTTAATACTTGCTATTGATTTACCACTTGCTTCAGCAAGCTGATTAATTAAACTTTGCTCTTCAATAGAACCTTGAATCGTTGCAAATAAAAGTTCAATAATTTGATACACGTTCATGTAAATACCAGATCCTTTTTAAACACATGACATTTATATATTGTGCTGGCACGCTTTATCAGGTTTTACCAGATGACAAACCAGCATTAACTTACTGATAAAAAGTTTGTCATTACAATCAACTACTTCTAGCTGTGACCCAAAGCGTGCTAGCAGATTATTACTTTTCTCTAGCCTGTTATTTTTAGGTTGGTCCAAGCTAAGCGTCTAAATTAGCTTGATTTTCCTTCTTCAGCAACAAATAAATATACCTGTTGATTTGCTCAAAGCGTGCCTGTTTTATGATGAAAGCAAATAGCACTATGTATTCGTCCGCATGCACAAATAATGTCCGCTTCTGGCACAAAGTGAATATACAAAGGGAGTCGGGAAACGGCCGGACAACTTCGTTAGCAGACCCTGCCCAGTTGGGTGAAGTCGGGGTTTCAGCAAGTCAGTCATCTGACTTGCTGCCGACTGAAAGGGTTTTGCTCTGCAAAACCCCGGATAGCCTAAGAGGAGCCTACATGGATGTATTTACGGCGTGTCTGCGTTGTAGTTGACCGCGCTGTTTGAGTCGAATCTCTGCAGGTCAATGTTCGGAGATATCTGAAATCTGATGTAAAGCCCCACGCAAAGTCGCCACTAAATCCGGTGCTTTTTGCTGTAAACGTAGTTGCTGGAATAAGACTTCAGCTTCAACGTACTGTAGTTTCAGGTAACTAAACCATTGTTTAATACGGTTGGAATAATACAGTCCTTTGTCGCCTGCTATTTCATAGTCTGAGTACTGCAGCAGCAGCTCCAGCACTTGGGACCATGGCATTTTTTGATAAACGCCACTGGCAAAATGCTGCTTGATATCACGGGCTAAACCAGGGCTGGCTAAAGCGCCACGACCTAACATTAAATCCGCGCTGCCGGATTGTTCTAAGCATAAAGCAGCATCTTCTGGTGTCCAGATTTCGCCGTTGGCCACCACGTTAAGAGGAATAGTCTGGCGGATTTGTTTGATCCATGGCCAGTAAGCTGGCGGTCTGTAACCATCACTTTTGGTGCGGGCATGTACAGTCAGCTCGCTTGCGCCTGCTTCATAAATAGCGCGGGCGTTGTCCAGAGTTAAACTGGTATCGTCAAAACCTAAGCGTATTTTTGCTGTGACCGGAAACTGGGATGGCACAGCGTCACGTACTGCTTTAATAATTTGGTACAGGGTTTCGGTTTCTTTTAAAAGTACAGCACCACCACGGCTTTTATTGACCGCTTTAGCCGGACAACCAAAGTTTAAATCCACGCCAGGCGAGCCCAATTGCACTGCACGCACTGCGTTTTCGGCAAGCCAATGCGGTTCCTGGCCTAATAGCTGCACCCGAACCGGCACACCGGCAGGAGTAACCCCACCTTGTTTTAACTCAGGACAAATACGGGTAAAAACCCGGCTTGGCAACAGTTGGTCCACCACCCGGACAAATTCAGTGATGCATAAATCAAAACCACCAATACGGGTTAACATATCCCGCATTAAATGATCCACCACGCCCTCCATTGGGGCTAATACAATACGCATCTTGAATATAACTCTGGTTAATTAACAAAGGCATGATAAAAACAAAGGGAGCCTAAGCTCCCTGTCTTAGGCGTGATACCTATTGGGCACACCTTGTTGTTGCAGGTAGTCGCCTAAGTCGTGCAGCGTCAGTTCATCCAGTTCCAGAATGTCCAGAATGGTGGCTTTATACTGATCCCATTCAGGGTCCATATCCAGATCCAACAATACTTTGCTTTCATCTGTCATATGCTCAGCCAGTTTCAGCAGTGCAAATAAACGTTTTTCGTAAAGATCATCAGAGGCCAGGATCAAGGCATGGCTATGATGGTACGCAATCACATTGGTCAGCTCAGGTGCTAAACCCCAGGACTGAGCAATCATATAACCCAGCAATTCGTGCGTGGTCTGAAAATTCTGATCTTCAGCGTCTGACATGCTGTAACCTGCCAAATGAGCTTGTTTCAGCACTTTGGCATAATCTTTAAACTGGCTGCTGATCAGCAGCATGCCGGCATTATGGAATAAACCTAAGCTGTAGGCATCGTCAGCGCAATCTGTGCCATAACGCAGTTGTTGAGCTAACAAAGTGGCTGCGTTGGCTACATTAGCCGCGCTTTGCCACAGGCTTTCAGTAAATCTGTCCGTCCGGCCTTCACTTAAGGTAAAACGCAGTACCACTGAACTGACTAATTTAATCACCCGGTTTAAGCCTAAAAACTTACAGGCATGTTCTACTGAGCTGATTTTTCGGCGTAAACCAAAATACACCGAGTTCACCACTTTAAGGGTGAAGCCAGCTATGCCCAGATCCTGATTGATCAGTTCAGCAATACGTTTGATATTGGGATCATCACTTTCAATTTCTGCTTTGATACTAAGTAAAACAGTGGGCTGAGGAGGAATAGTAAAGCCGCTTAATGCTTTTTCTACCTCGGCCATATTAATTGCTTTTGCCATGCTGCGGTTCCGGCGTATTGAGTGATGGAATAAAGTGCATATAGTAAGAGGCCTGTGCGTAAAAAGCAAAACGGGATCCGCAGATCCCGCTCTGGCAGATCAGGGATCAGCTCTTTTTCAGCTGTTTTTCCAGATTTTTTAATTCATTTTTCAACCTTTTATCATTTTGTGACTGATTCTTAATATGCGGCAGCAGTTGCCGGGCTTTATCTTGCTGCTTTTGCACCAGATAAATTTGCGCCAAACGTAGCTGAGCCCAGCCCGTTTTCGCATGGTCACTGTCCTGATAAAACGCTAAATACCCCTCTAACGCCTGTTGGCCAGTGTGTGGGTTTTGTTGTTCTGTTGCAGCTAATCGGCCCAGATGATAGAGGTAACTTTGTTGCTCCGCTAAATCCGTCGCGGCCGCTGCAGCTTTTTGGTATTGAACAAAAGCTTTGGCTGGTTCCTTGTTTATGCTGAGTAAATTGCCATAGGCTGCTAATAAAGCCGGATGCTCCGGATACTGTTGCAGCTGTTGTTCGGTGAGTTTCAGGGCTTCTGGCAGTTTATCGTCATCCATCAATACCTCTATGGTCGCCAATGTGCCTTCTGGCTGATGTTTTTCTGCCATGGCTTTGGCCAGCTTTTTTGCTTCTTTGGTATCACCACCCGCTATCGAAGGGGCTTGCAGATAAAAGCCAATCAAGATGTGTTGTATTTTAAGATCTTGCGGTGCTGCCGCCATGGCTTCTTTCAGCAAAGCTAAACCTTCTTTGGCGTAAGAAGCCGCGGAAAAAATACTGCTGTCCTGTGCCAGATTAAACTGATTTAACGCCGCCAGACGCAGCAGTTCCGCATCTTTTGGATAGTGCTTTAATGCCTGATTAGCCAGTTGTTCTGCTTGTTCAGATTGCCGTAACCCCAACATAGTTTCCAGCTGCAAAACCAGCAATTCTTTGTTCGCCAATTGAGGGGCCTGACCCAGTTGCTGTTGTAGCTGGCTGAATTTATCCCGCTCCAGCAATAGATCATAAGAACTGACATCGCTGGCAAATAAGGGGAAGCTGCTTAAAACGGCAATGAAATACAAGGCTTTCATAAAAAATTCCTGTCATAAAGGTTAACCCTTATTTAACAGGAGTCGGGCAGGTGGTCACAATAGGCCGAAGGTCACTTTTTCCGACGACAGCGCTCAGAGCAATATTTCACTTCAGGCCAGTTTTTTTGCCATTTTTTCCGCCAACTGAAGGCTAAACCACAGCAAGCGCAGATTTTCTGGGGCAGATGTAATTTATGGTGGGTCATACAAGCTCCGTTTTAGCTGACTACGGAGCTGACAGAGAAAAGGATCGGTTAAGAATCCAGATAAGGCCGGCCTGACATCATTTGTTGTGCCAGTTGCGATTCAGCTTCGGCATCATTCAGTTCAAGGGTGGCAAACTGCACATCAAACTGAATTAAATCATCGTCCGGTAACAACTGAGCTATCAGTTTATCCGGCACCTGACCCACCTGACGGTAAGCGTTAATCGCCACCTGAGCGGCTTGTTCCATCAACTGAAAGAATTGACCCAAAGGAAACTGCTGGAAGATTTCCGCATCCAGTTGTGCCCAACCCAATAAGTCGCCACTGATACTGCCATCGGCATGATCGGTAAATAACATAGAGACAGCCGGAAAGGGCGGGTTTTCACCGGATTGGTAGTTGTCCAGATCCTGCTCGTCAAACACCAGTATAAAACCAAATCCCGGGCAGCCTTCAGCGTCCATATCATCAAAAGCAGGATCATAAATTAAATACAAGGGACTATCTGACATGGGTATTCTGTTTCCAAACCAACAAGGCGCGCTATTTTACCTAAGCTTGGGCTTGAGCTAAAGCTGTAATTGTTAACTTGGTGTTTTAATGCGGTATTTAGCTGCTTTGGGCTGGTTATTTCTTCGTCAATTGTCTGCAGTTCGGCGGATCCGGCATAAGCTATGGTACTCAAGGCGTGTCAGCTGGGCTACTATAGCGGCATCAATCTGAAGTTTGAGCAGTAACGGAGTGACCCATGAGTGAATTCAGTCGTATTTCAGTAGCCACAGCGCTGGAGCAAATAGAACAGCATAAAGCAGTTGTAGTCGATATTCGTGATGAGCAAAGTTATGCCTCTGGCCATATTGCTGATTCTTTCCATTTAACCAACGGCAGTCTGAATCAGTTTATCCAACAAACTGAGTTTGAAACTCCTGTGGTGGTGGTTTGTTATCACGGCAATTCCAGTCAGGGCGCTGCTCAGTACTTAGCACAACAAGGTTTTGAAACTGTATTCAGTATGGATGGCGGTTTTGAAGCCTGGCGTCAGCAACTGCCTTTTGTTACGGATTCCCATGATTAAGATTGGAGACTTTGCCTCTTCCGCTGCAGCTCTGAGTCTGGCTGATTATTGTAAAAGTCAGCAACTGGATGTCAGTGTGGTGGTGCATTCTGCAGAGCAGGCTGAGCTTTGGTGTGCACCTGAACATGCCGAACTGGTGGTTGCTGAGTTAGAGCGCTTTTTGTTAAACCCTTATGCCGACCGTTATCAGGCTGCGGCATGGGACAGGGCAGAAGTAGTGGCCTCAGGGACAGGCTCAGCTGGTTTATCCGGTTATTGGCAACAGTTATGGGCTAATGGTGGCTGGTTTTGCCATTTGGTCTGGTTGTCAGCCTTGCTGGTGTATGGCTGGCAGCAAGTGGACCCCTGGTCCGCTTTAGCTGCATTGCAATTAAAACCTGAACTGGGGCTTAGTCTGGAACAAGGCTGGCGTTGGTTTACGCCGGGCTGGTTGCATTTTTCCGGCTCTCATCTGGTGTTTAACCTGATCTGGGTCTGGTATCTGTTGGGGCCACTGGAGCTGAAGTCAGGCCGTGTGGTCGCTATTAGCCTGACTTTGTTGGTGTTGTTGTTTTCCAACCTTGCACAGTTTGTGATGGTTGGTGCTCACTTTGGTGGCATGTCAGGCCTGGTCTATGGCTTATTTGGTTTTTATTGGATCTGTGGTTGGTTAAAACCGAACTGGGGTTTGCAGATCAGCACTGGCTTAATAGGTTTTATGTTGATTTGGCTGGTGATTGGCTTTTTTGATCTGCTGTGGATTTCGATGGCAAACTGGGCACATTTAGCGGGCTTACTGACAGGCATGTTTTGTGCTGTGTTACTGGTAGCGGCAAACAAGGCTCTCACCGTACAGCGCTGAATGTACGGTGATTCAGGTTTTACTGCTTAGTGGTACAGATATTTAGTAAACAAAACGTCTTTTAAAACATCCTGACCTGTCTCTTTTTTCAGGGCGTCACGCAGTTGATTCAGGATTTTTAAGCGAATTTCTTCGCGCCCTGTTAATGAGCGGATGGTGTCGCCATTTTCACGACCAAAAGCGAACACAATTTTATCCAGGATCAGTGGTTCGTGATGCTCTATCACGTCCAGATACTTTTTATCCATAATCATCAACTCCATAGTGACCCGAACATAACCCAGTTCTTCGGTCGTAGGAGTGATGTAGTTAGTCACTATATCCGGATCAAAACCAAAATAAGCATAATTGACTTTCATAGGTGCATTGGCCGCACTCTGAGCCCAGAGACTTTGACTTAACAATAAAAAAACAAAACAAGTCAGCGCTTTTTTCATCCGGTTTACTCTTTCATTTTTATCAAACATTCAAAAAAGGATCTTACCCGAAGGTCCGACGTTAAGCTATCAAAGCTGGTATTTCTTTTGCCAGCCGCAAACGTTGCGCCACCATTTTTCCGGTCAGAGCGAAACCTAGTAACTGACCTGATGGGCTCTGAAATCTCGCCATCCAATCCATGCCTTGGCCTTCGTATACCCATTCGCCTTGTTGTTCTTTTGCAGCTGGCCAGCTTACAACAGCTAAAGCTGGCGACTTGACGATCACTGGCATTACAGGAAATTGCACTGGCGTGATCCTGCCTGTCAGAGTCAGGGCTAAAGCTCTGGCAGATAAACTAATAGGCTGAATATACATCAGGTTATAGCCACAGATTTCTGCACAGTCGCCCAAAGCATAGATATCAGCGGCTGAAGTTGCCAGAGTCTGATCCACTTTTATGCCTTTGCCGCAGTTTATACCTGCGTGCATCGCAAGCTGCAGCTTTGGCTTTAAACCCACAGCAGATAAAATCAATTCTGTGGTCAGGTTGCGGCCATCAGTAAGCTGAAGGCTTAATTGCTGTTGGGCAAGTTGAGCATCTTTTATCGACGATCCCCAATAAAATTCAACCCCTAATGCTGTTAACTGCTGCTGTAAAAGCTCACCCAGGGCAGGCGGCAGAAGTTGGGCTAAAGGTTGCTGCTCCAGCGCTATCACCGATACCTGAAAACCTGCTGCAGCTAAATCATTAGCATATTCAATGCCAACTAAGCCCGCTCCAAGCACAGTAATTTTTTGTTTGTTCTGGCTTTGTTGCAGAAAATTCTGGTAGTCCGCTAAGTCATTCACAGACCAGACCAGGCCATCAGTTGCAGCCGGCAGTGAGAGTCTCAGCGGGCTGGCTCCTGTTGCCAGCACCAGTTGCTGATACTGGATCAATCCTTTGTTGGTCAGTACCTGATGTAGTTCCGGATTAATTTGCTCTGCACTACAATAAGGCGACACCTCAATATGTAGCTCCGCTGCCATTTGGGCAGCAGTTTTCTGTACCAGGTCGCTGGCACTTTTTTGTTTGCTAAAGCCATTGGATAACAAAGGCTTGGAGTAATAATCAGCGCTGTCGCTGCTGATCAGGCAGATACTGCGTTCTGGGTCTAGTTTACGCAGTTCTTTGGCAAGGCTGTAGCCAGCGTAACCTGCTCCGACAATTAAGGTGTGGTAATGAGTCATAAGAAAGAGAAGATCAATAAAATAATAAGCTTATGGTAATCAATTTCGGGTCCAAAGGCATTACATACCAATACGATGGCAAAATTGTTATGATGCGCGGCACCTTAGCTGCAGTTTGTTTTTATACCCAAAGTAATTGGAGTTGCAGCGAGGCGACAAGTGCTTGAGACCCCAGGAGCATAGTAGTCCTATGTGACTGGGGCAAGAGCACGCAGGTAACAAAGCTGCAGCTTCAAGTACGAAGGGTATATGCACAGCACAGATAGTCTTTTCCAACTTAATGCAGAGTGGCAAAACGCCCAACAACTGCAATTTCCTGATGCTCTTGAACCCTGGTTGTTATGTCAGGGTTCACTAACAGCATTGCTGAAAAGTCATTGCCAGACTTTCAGGCTGGAATTGGTGGCAGAGCACTGGCAAAGGCTGCCAGATTATTTACAGCAGCAATGGCAACAAGCTGTGGGTTTAAAACGCGATGTGATCCTCTGGTGTGATGGTAAACCTTGTGTCTATGCACAAAGCTGGTTACCTGAATCCACTCTGGAGCAGATGGAGCCTTTAGCTCGTTTGGGGGCACAGCCTTTAGGGGAGTATATTTTTCAGCATGTCAGTTTAGAACGTGGTGTGATTGAAGTGGCATTACTTGAAAGCGGATTGGTATTGCCTGTCGTAGGTGAGCAAAACGAACTGTGGGCCAGACGCTCTGTCTTTTCAGTGCAACAGCAACCATTATTGGTGCAGGAAATCTTTTTACCCGGGGTGCTTGAGCTATGAGATGGCAGTTGCAATGGCAGCAGTGGCCTTATTACCGCCAGTTAATGCGTCTGGACAGGCCTATTGGTATTTATTTACTGCTTTGGCCTACCTGGTGGGCCTTGTGGCTGCTGTCGTCCGGTTTGCCTGATTTAACTTTATTAGCCGTATTCAGCGCCGGTGTTGTGCTGATGCGCTCTGCCGGTTGTGTTATTAATGATTACGCCGACCGCAATTTTGATGGTCATGTGGAACGCACCAAAGCACGCCCCCTGGCTGCCGGATTAGTCAGTAACAACGAAGCTTTACAGCTTTTTGTGGTGCTGTTGCTGTGCAGCGCCAGCCTGTTACTGTTTTTGGATGCCGCCACTGTGTTATTGGCTGTAGTGGCCGTAGCTCTGGCTATTCTTTATCCCTTTATGAAACGTTTTACCTATCTGCCCCAGTTTGTATTAGGTGCCGCTTATAGTTGGGGTATTCCTATGGCCGCTATGGCCACAACAGGCTCTGTTCCTTTATGGGTTTGGGCTTTGTATCTGGCGAATTTGCTCTGGACAGTGGCTTACGACACCTTTTACGCCATGGTTGATATGAAAGACGATCAAAAAATAGGGGTTAAATCCACAGCCTTATTATTTGGTCGTTATTGCCATCCTGTTATTGCTGGCTTACAGCTGATGTTTTTAGTGCTGATGGCCTGGGTGGGTCAACAAAATGGCCTTGGCCTGTTTTTTTATGCCGCTTTGGTTTTGGTATTGCTAAGTTTTATCCATCAACACTGGCAGGCGAAAACTCAGGGCAGGGCAGGTTGTTTCCAGGCCTTTTTAAATAACCACTACAGTGGTTTATTGCTCTTTGCCGGTATTGGTCTGGACTTGCTCTAGACAGAGACTATTGATGCTTAACGTGCTGGATCGATCCGGCCCTGAATACTGCTGTTATGCCGAAACCAGCCAGCAATACTGTAGCGGGTTTCCGATGCGGGTAATACTTCATGCGGGAAGCGGCAGCTTTCAAACACCACCAGAGTGCCAGCTTTCGGCTGTACTTTGGTTAACAACTGACCCTGTTCGTTATACAACACCAGCTCGCCGTCTTGTTCTGCCGTATTCAGATAACAGACGGTGGAGAGCACTCTGTTAGAACGACCCACAAAAGCATCCAGATGCTTCTGATAAAAGTCGCCTTGCTGGTAACGGGCGTAATGCGCTTCAAAATCTATTAAGCCTAAAAAACAGCGTTGGTTCATATCCTGTTGCAGCTTTGCCATCAACTGCAAATACTGCAGTTGCACCGGGTTGTCTGGATTTAACCAAGCGGTCTGATCACGCCGGATCTGCTTGTCCAACTGGTGCTGACCCTGGCGTCCAACGCCTGCGGCTGTGAGCTGCTGTTGCTGCACATCCTGATAGAGCGCCCAGCATAAATCAGCCGGAATGGCTTGTTCCAGCACCACATAACCTTGTTGATAAAAGGGGCTGGCCAGTTGTTCCAGCCAGTTTGTTAAGCTTGGCCACTGATAGGACATAAAAACTGTTCCGCTTTAGTTCGGCATGAAATTGCGGCTTTGTACGTCAGAAGTTGAACTGCTGTCAAGACAACACAGAAGCTAGCCTCTGTGTTGTCTGAAGGGAAGAACTGTTAATACTGATAATAACTGGCTTTTTTCAATAAAGCCGGAGCATCAATTTTGCCTGTGACACACTGATTAATATCGGCTTTTTTTACCACCCAGTAATGATCTTTGGCATTGTTTCTGCCTGAAAGGCTCAGTTGAAAAGACACAAACTCTTGTTCTTTTAAATCCCGTAAACTGGCGCCATAGTCACATAAAGTGGCGCTGAACACCTGGCCTACTTTAGCCACAAGTTCAGTCTGGCGCTGCGCCGCCAGTTTTTGTTGTTCTGCGCGTTTTTTATTGTATTGCTGTTCCTGCTCGGTCAGGTTTTTTTGCAACTGCGCCAGCTTGCTTTTCAGTTGCTCTGACTTTTGCTTAATCTCTTTCAGCTCTTTTTGCTGATCGGCATTCAGTGTACTGACTTTGGATGAAAACTCGATGTCACGTTGTTCCCGCTCATAGTCACGTAAATCCCGTTCTATATCACGGCGTTCTTCCCGCAAGTCACGCAGCTTTTCACTTTGATCCTGCTGCTGTTCAGCCATGGCTTCAGCGGCTTCAGCCATTTCTTCAATAGCTTCTTCATCAAAGCTAAAACTAAAGCTGTTGCCATTTCCCGCTATATTGACAGGGTTTGGCACATGGGTTGAAACCACAACAGTGGTGCCAGGGGCTGAAGGTGCCACCGGAGGCGCATGAGGTACTGGCGGTACCATAAAGTGGCGTAACCAGCCGTTGTGGCTGTCCACACGAAAAGCAACACCATGGCCCATCAGATAGCTGTGTTGGATCCGGCCTATGCTCGAGTGCTCCTGACCGCCGAGAGAGGTTTGCAGTATGTCCTGCATAATTTTCAGGTTTTGCCCAAGGCGGCCATTCACTTCGGCTGCTGTTAAGCCTGTACTTGCGATAATAAGGCCTGCCAACAAGGAGACTTTGCTGAATAGCTTCATGGTTTTGTTACTCCACCAGGTTGTTGAATTGGGTTATAGACTGCGCTGGCATCCAGTCTGGCCTGACTTGGCTGATAGTTTTCCTGCCAGTAATGCCAATCGGACTGACGCTGCTGATTCAGGTATTCCACCAATTCCAGCATGTCGGTGCGTCTTTCTTTGGTTTGTTGTTCGGTTAAATAATCCTTCAGCAGAATCAGCTGTGACGCTTGTTGCTGTTGGGTGTTTTGTAACTGGGTCTGGATATAATCCAGCTGTTCTTTGCGGTAGCTGGCGAGTAAAGTGTCCAGTTGCTCTTGCTGTATCTGTTGCTCGCCGCGCCAGCTTAATGTCAGGCCACTGTCCTGCATTTGCATCTCCAGTGGTGACAGGCTGATCACTAAAGCCAGGGCGGAAAAAGCCACGCTCAATTTTGGCCACCAGCTATGACTTTGTGTTGGTCTCTGCCATTGCTGGGCAAACATCGACATGCTGTCGATGTCTGGCACAGGGGCGAAAAAAGGCGCTTTGGCCTGACGCTGAATCATCTGCGCTGTCTGGAAACGGCTGTACCATTCACTGTTCTGGTCCAGTTGCTGTTCGCATTCGCTGGCCGTCAATTTTCCGGCCAGCCAGGCTTCAAAAATTTGCTGACTGTTCGACATCTGCTAACTCCAACTGCGTACGCAGTTTATCTAAGGCCGCATAAAATCTGGATTTGATGGTATTGCTCGACAGCGCCAGCTGATCGGCAATTTCATCAAAAGTAAACTGCTGATAAAACCGCAATTCCACTACCAGTCGTTGCTCTGGCGGTAAAGTTCGCAACTGCTGTTGCACCATCCGCTGCGTGTGCTGGCCATAAAGTTGTTGTTCAAAACCTGGTGCTTCATCATCATAAAAATCATGGTCGTCGGTAAACTCTGTGGTTGCTTTACGCTTCCTGAGCATATCCATAGCTCGGTAGTTGGCGATGCCAAACAACCAGCTTTTAAAGGAGCTGTCACCCCGGTACTGTGCCAGGTTACGGCAAAGCACCATCAATACATCCTGCAATAAATCGCGGGCGTCATCGGGCGAACCCAGTAAACGCAGGCCAAAATAATACAGGGGCGCCTGATATCTCGACACCAATTGCTGCCAGGCTTTGGCATCGCCGCCTATGGCTTTTTCTATTAAGCTCTCGTCGCTGCGTTTAAACACTTTTGATCTGTGATGAAGTGGTATTGATGATAAGTCGTATCAGGTCTGAAAATAGTTTGCCTGATTTGACAAAAAAGCAGGAATATTTTTGGAATGTTTTTAAGTGATTAAATTAAAAGGGAAATCTTTTAATTGATTTCCCATTGGTTGAACTGATGATTATGCCTGTTTTCTTATTGGTTGCGATAAGCGGCGTTTAAACCAGATAGTAGCCGGGATACCTATCAGGCTGGGGATCAGCCATGGCACCATAATCCAGTGGCCTGTTAATAACTCTTCAAATAAGGCCCGGCCGCCAAAGGCAAAAAATGCGGTGTAGGCTGCAATACCAGAGCCAATCATGGCGGAGGCATGTTCTATTAACCAGCGGTTGTTTGTCACAGTTTTTGTATGCAGGTAAGTCAGTATGCCAAAACTGGTTACAAGTGAAATACCGGCAAACACCATCACCAGCGGCATACCAAATTTAAAACCTTGCCAGCCACCATAAATAGCTACTATGACCAATAACCAGACAGGCCCCTGATAGCTCCAGTGTTTTAAAGGATCGCGGTTTTGTTTGCATAACAAGGTGCCTGTTGCATGACGTATGGTGACCCAGGTCAGCAGACTAAGTAAAAACAGAAACAGGTTAAGCATCATAAAAAAGTTTAATTTGCGCTGCTGGATCTGGCCATCGACTATGAAACCTGCACCTTTAATTCCTATAGGATCAAACCAGACCAGACAGGTCATCACTAAACCACTAAAAGCGACCACTTTCATAATATGGCCATAATAACGGCCTGATTTACGGTGCAACTGGCTGCCTTTGCGGCTCAGCATAGGCAACCAGAACAACAGCAGTGCAATAACACCTAAGGCAATATGCAGTTTTAATAACAGGCTATGGAACATTAACATAATCATCTCCTTTAACAGATGCACTCAGATTAAAACTTCAGCTGTGTTTTTACAGGTGCCATAAGTCAGGAGTTTTCACTGTGACTTTTGGCCTATTGAGCTGAAAGCAAAATCGGGCATACTGCAAAGCCAGAAGTTAAAGGTCAGTGAAGTGGTTATGAAACTAAAGTTTTCAATCGCATGGGATGTGTTGGCCGGGATGCTCACCTGGTTTTTAGTTTTTGCACTGACTTTATACCTGAGCTGGCCCCATGATCGGCTCTGGTCTTTATGGCCATGGATAGTGACTTTGTTTCTGCTGAATGGCGCTTGTTTTTATTGCGTGACCCGCAGTGATGAGCGTTCTGGTGTTTTACCCCGCTTTGAACTGATCTGCTATATCCTGCAACTACTGTTCGCTTTAGCCTTGAACTGGATCTTGCCCTTTGACTATCTGGCAATCCTGAGCATTATCTGGGTGTCGGTCTTACCTTATCTGCTGCCGATGCGAACTGCTGTGTTTATTACTGTTGCTGTGTTGGGGCTTTGGTATGGCGTGGATTCCTATATAGAACAACGCGCTATGTGGATCACGGCTTTGCTCTTTAGTAGCTTTCACTTTTTTGCTTTGTTGATGAAAAACCAGGCTCGCTCTGAGCAGCAGGCCAGACAAGAATTGCAGCAAACCCATCAGCAATTACTGGCGACCCAGGATCTGTTGATGATGGCGTCCCAGCAGCAGGAGCGTACCCGTATAGCCCGTGATTTACATGATGTGTTGGGCCATCATTTAACTGCTTTAACCATTAATTTGCAGGTAGCTGGGCACTTAACGCAAGGCGAAGCCAAAACCAAAGTGGATCAATGCCATCAGATCGCCAAGTTATTGCTGTCGGATGTGCGTGAAGCCGTCAGTGCTTTGCGTGAACAACAGCAATTTTCTATTTATCAGGCGCTGGAGAAACTTCTAAGAGCAGTGCCTGGGGTGAAAGTGCAGTGGGATTGCCCACAAGATGTTGAACTTGCCGATGTAAAAGTAGCGCAGCAGTTGCTCTTGATAGTGCAGGAAGCTTTAACTAATACTCTAAGACATAGTCAGGCCACTGAATTTTATTTAGCTGTGAAACCACAACATGGCTTTTTGCAACTAACTATTTATGACAACGGCAAAGTTTCGCCTGACTGGAAGGCAGGCAATGGCTTAACAGGTATGCAGGAAAGGGTGGCCTCCTGCGCCGGAACTTTGGTCTGGCAAGTGAAAGACAACCACTTTTGTTTACAAGTCACTTTACCTTCAGGAGTTCAGCAATGACTTTGCGTGTGCTGTTAGTGGACGATCAAATGCTGATCCGTCAGGGCATCAAAAGCCTGTTGCAGCTGTCCGGTCAGGTGGAAGTGGTCGCTGAAGCAGCGGATGGCTCTGTGGTGGTGGAGCTGGTGCAATTGCATCAGCCTGATGTCATTTTACTGGACTTGTCTATGCCTAAAGTGGATGGCATAGCCACACTGGAGCTGCTGAAACAGCAGCAACTGACCACACCAGTGTTGATTTTGACCACCTTTGAAGAACATGATCTGGTGTTAAAAAGTATCCAGCTTGGCGCCAAAGGCTATTTACTGAAAGACGTGTCATTGGAAAGCTTAGTGTCGGCCATTCAAACTCTGCAACAAGGTGGCACTTGTTTTCAAAGTACCATTACAGAACGTTTATTGTCAGGGTTAAGCCCAGTCAGTAATTTCCCCCGCCCCGCTGCTATTGAAGAATTATCCGAGAAAGAACTGCAAATTCTGCAACTGATGGCATCAGGTTATGCCAATAAAGAAATAGCCAGTGCGCTGTACAAATCTGAAGGCACTATTAAGAATCAGATCTCCAGCATTTTGGCTAAATTAGGGGTGCGTGACAGAACTCGTGCTGTGCTCCTGGCTTTAGAGTTAGGTTTGATCCATTAAATTAGCTAAGTACCTGATTTAAGGTGCCGTAATCCCTATTATTGCCGCTATACTGGAACTGTCGACAAAGTCAAAGCCGGAGTTTTTTGTCTTTATGTGGTCAAAGCGCCCTTCACACAACGGAATGTCCCTGCGGCTCTTTTTTACAGTGCCTGTTTTATTGCTATTTATACTGACTGCGGGTTTGGTCAGTCTGATTTCTTATTTCAACGGGCAACAAGCTGCCTTGCACTATGGCCAGAAACTGGCGGACCAAATCAGCCTTCGCGTGAACTCTCATTTGCAGTATTTGCTGGCCGTACCAAAAACCGTGCTGGACTCGACTCTGCAATCCATAGACAGCGGTATTCTGGATCTGCAGTCAGAGCAGGATCTGGCTCGTTTTATGACAGTACAAATTCGCAGTGCACCTTATTTAACTTATGTCTCAGCGGGTTTCGCCAATGGTCGGTATCTTGGTGTGAACAGAGATGTTGGTGATGGCCAGCTTACTCTTATCAGTTCAATGAATCAGCAAGACTTAGTCCGGGTGCGTTATACCTTGCAGGAAGTGGGTTTGCCTGGTGCCGCATTAGAGCAAGGCATTCCCTACGATGTCAGAACACGCAGCTGGTTTCAGTATGCTGTGCAACAAGGTAAACCAAGCTGGTATCCGATCTACAAATATCAGTCCTACGATGGCTTGGGTGTAGGGCTGGCTGCGCCTACTTATGATCAAAGTGGTCAGTTACAGGCTGTCATTGCCGCTGATATCAGCCTGAGTCATCTGGAACTCTATCTGCAAGCTCAGCCTGTGGAAGGAAACGGCATGATTTTTATCACGGATCTGCAAGGATACCTGATAGCCTCTTCAATTCAGGCGCCACTGGTGACCGAACGTGGAACAATGATCACACAAGTGATGGCCAGCCAAAGCGAGCACCCTTTACTTCAGCAGGCTGCCGCAGTACTGAGCAGGCAAAAGCACAGCACAGGGCAGCAGCAACTGGAACTGGATGATCAGCATTATTTACTGAACTTCACCGAATTCAGTGATCCACAAGGTTTAAAGTTGCGCATAGCTGTGGTTTTGCCGCAGCAGCCACTGATGAGTTTTGTCGATGAAAATTCTTTACAAGCCTTATGGTTAATACTGTTGGCTGTAATAGTGGGGGCGCTGCTGATTTTTGTGTTAAGTCGTAAGCTGGTGCAACCTATTGAAGCTTTGCATCGGCGGGCTGACTTGCTGGCCAGTGGCGACAGAACAGATTTTGAGCTTTACCAGACACCGGTTTTTGAACTTAATGGCCTGATCCAGTCTTTTGATCTGATGGCGACCAAACTCAGCGACGCTTTTTCACAGCTTGAACATAAAGTCGAACAGGGCACTGCCTCTTTGGATCGTTTGTCTCTGGTGGTCAGCCGCACCAGCAATGGCGTGATAGTAGCTAATGCCCAGGGGTTGATTGAATGGGTAAACCCGGCTTATGAACGTTTGTCTGGCTACAAAGCCAATTATTTACAGAACAAAGCCATTACCCAAGTGTTAGCCAATCAAAAAGCCGATGCTTTGGTACTGCAACGTATTCATCAGGCCATTAGCGGAAACTCAGGCTTTTCTGAGGAACTCTTGTGTTACAGCGCATCAGGCCAGGACTGCTGGTTGAGCCTGGAATGTGATGCTGTGTTCAGCGAGCAAGGCCAGCTGACGGGCTTTGTGTTGATTTGTCTGGATATCAGCAGCAGGAAAAAATCGGAGTCTGAAGAAAAAGACAGTCAGGATCGTACCCTGCGTCAACGTAGTACTTTGGCTCAACTGGTCGTGGATGAAGCTGTTGCCAGCGGAGACAGCCTGGCTTTTGCTAAGCATCTGGTGCGTTCAACCTCTTCGGCTATCCTCTGTAGCAGAGTCAGTGTCTGGATGTTGTCGGAGCAAGGGGACGAGATGTTTTGTCTGGCCTTGCACCAAAATGAAGGTGAACAGCAATTAGGCCAGTTGCTGTTAAGGCGGGCGGATTACCCTAGGTATTTTTCTGCTGTTGCTTCACGTGGCTGGATTTGTGCCAATGATGCAATGAACGACCCTGCCACTAGTGAGTTTGCTGAACTTTATCTGAAACCTTTAGGCATTAGTTCTATGCTCGATGCCGGTATTATTATTGCCGGTAAAGTGGTTGGGGTCTTATGTCTTGAGCATATAGGCCCACAACGGCAATGGCATTCTGACGAGGAAGCTTTTGTCAGCGCTATTGCTGCCGTGATGGCGCAAACTTTGTCGGTGGCGCAGCGCAAAGACGCAGAACAAATCAGTAAAGAATACGCCCAGCATACTCAAACCATTTTAAATAACGTGGTGGATGGCATTATCACCATTGACGAAAATGGTCGTATTGCCAGTATGAACCCTGCAGCTCAGGATTTATTCCGCTGCAAGGCTGAAGACTTTTTAGGCCACTATGCCACTAACCTGTTACCCACTGTACTGAGGCAAAATCAGGAATCCCAGCAGGCATATTTACCCACCCCTGGAGTAAAACCTTTGTTAGGCTGCAACCGCGAGCTGGATGGATTACGTGCTGATGGCAGTATTTTTGCGATGGAAATGGCCTTATCTGTGATCCGCAGACAAGGGCGACTGATTTACATCTGTACTGTGCGTGACATCACTGACCGCAAACGTATTGAGCGGCTGAAAAACGAATTTGTTTCTACTGTCAGTCATGAACTGCGTACGCCTTTAACTTCTATTACCGGAGCTTTAGGTTTGCTGCATGCAGGGGTGATGGGCGATATGCCGGAAAAAGTAAGTAGCCTGATCAGCATTGCCTATAAAAACTGCCAGCGTTTAACCTTGTTAATTAACGACTTGCTGGATATTGAAAAAATAGCAGCAGGAAAAATGCAGTTTGATTTGAAAACAGAACTGGTATTGCCACTCATTCAGCAGGCGCTGGATGCAAATAAAATGATGGCTCAGGATCGGCATATTCAGCTGAGTATCAAAGCGATATTGACAGAGGTTTGCATCAGAGTAGATGCCAAACGTTTTATTCAGGTGTTATCAAACTTTTTAAGTAATGCCATTAAATTTTCGCCTGCAGCAGCCACAGTAGTAGTGGAGTTAAGCCTGAATGAGCAAATGGTGCGTATTGCCGTCATTGATCAGGGGCCAGGTGTGCCGGAGAAATTCCGCGACCGTATTTTTCAGCGTTTTTCACAGGCCGATGCTTCTGATACCAGACAAACCGGCGGGACAGGCCTTGGTTTAGCCATTTCAAAAGAGCTTGTGCATGGCATGAATGGTTATATTGGTTTTGAATCTGTGGAAGGCCAGGGAGCCACTTTTTATTGTTGTTTTGCTTTAGCCCAGGACTGAGCCAGAGTGATTATTGCTGCGTATAACTGTTCATTCAAATGAAGGAGTGTCAGTGATGCGTGTTATTGCCTTGTTCGCCCCCCTGTTATTGTGGGGATGCAGTCATCAGGTTCAGGATTATCAACAACAAACTCCGGTGTTTAATTTACCTGATTACTTCAGCGGTTCACTCGAAGCTTACGGCGTGGTAAAAAACTGGCAAGGCAAACAAAGTGTGCGCTTTTCGGCAGAGCTTTGCGGCCAGTGGCAAGGCAATGAAGGCACCTTATTTGAATTGTTTCACTTCAGCGATGGCAGGGTAGAACAGCGGATTTGGCAATTAGCAGTAGATCAAGATGGAAAAGTCACAGGTTCAGCTGCCGATGTCACAGGTCAGGCGACAGGCCAACAAGCTGGCAATACCTTGTACTGGGAATATGTGTTGCAAATCCCGGATGGAGACGGGGTGATTGAAGTAAAAGTGGAAGACTGGTTGTATCTGGTGACGCCGCAACAACTAATGAACCAGTCCACCTTGTATAAATTTGGCCTGCCTGTGGGTGAGATTATTTTGTCTATTCAGCAACAGGATACAAAAGCCGATTGCAATGCTTTAGAGCAACAACTGGCAAAATTAAGAGCTAGCTAACCTGAATTCGGGATAAGCAGCGCCACTGAACGAGCATCTTTTCTGGCCTCTCTGCGTTGCTTTGTCTAACCATAGCTGGCTATGGCATACGACAAAGCGCCTTGATATGCGCAAAAATCTGCACATTCAGTTCGTGAGAAATTTACTCTCTTGGCTGCGCATCTTTGTCTTTTGGACTTCACACCACAAAAATAGAGTATTCGACACTCATTACCCCGAGTTCAGGTTAGTTAAGCCTGCTCTTGCTCCATACTTTCCAGTTCTATTTTTATCGCGTTGCAGGAAATCTGAATTTCATACAAAGACACCAGTAAACTTAACATCAAACTGGTGAGGCTGGCACCAAAAGCAATCTGGCCTGCCAATCCCCACTGCATAAACAGAAAAAACATCGACAGAGTACAAAGTACAAAACTAATCACGCCCCAGCGCTGCATCGAACGTATTAAAAACATACGTTGCCGTAAGTTTTCTATCTGACGTTTCGCCATATCCCTTACTTGCCCGCCTTCACGGGTATTGAGTTGACGAATAAGCTGAGCCAGCACTAAAAACCTGTTGGTGTATGCCAGTAATAACAAAGAAATGGCCGGAAATAACAAAGCGGGAGTCGTCATGGTCATCAACATAAAGTCACCTGTGTTCAGAGTAAAGAAAGACTGACTAAGATTCTGATCATATTCGCATTAGTGTCATGCTGATAGTACACTGGACAAAAATAACAGAGTTTTCTGAGCGCAGTCTGTTGTGTATGATGCGCAGCCAGAACCGCCAGACCAAAATGGATTAAACATGAAACAAAAAGCAAACAACTTCCAGAATATGCGTGAACTGGGGTTTTATCAGCAAGCCGCCATAGCTGCAACCTTGCTGGAGCGTATGCTGCCCAATTATCAGCTGTTTAGTGAAGTGACGGGTTTTGGTGATGCCAAGTTGTGTCGCGACATTCTGAATCTGGTGTGGGAATGGCTTTTTGTAAAGAAGGTTAAAATTAACTTTGAGCGCTTATGCAACGAGTTAGAGCTGGCAACACCGGATCAAAGCCAGTTTGATATGTTTGGTGTTTACCCTGCTATTGATACAGCGACAGCACTGGACTCTATGCTGAACGGTATTTTGTCACAGGATCCAACTGAGTTTGTCAACGTGGCTAAAATTTCACAGGCCTCAGTAGCCCGTTTAATTGAATATCAGGCTGAAGAGATTGATATCACCACTGAAGCTGAACTGAAAAAGTGGGTGCGGGATCACGAGCTGATGGAATATGAAATGGATTGTCTGTCAGAATTGATTGAGTTGGTCACGCCATTAAATGATGGTTTCCAGCGCGAGCAGGTGCAAATGCTGAAAGCCTGGGTGCGTGAACAAGGATTAAGCAACCTGGGTATGGAGCTTGTTCCTGAAACTCAAAATCCAGACGGCTAAAAGTCTTGCTATCTGGATGGGAAATTCTTTTAGAGTCAATACTTTAACTTTATTCAAAAGCTTTAAAATTCTTCTTGCATAAAAATCAACCACTGCTTAAAATGCGCGCGCTCGAAAGGCAAGTCTCCCGAAAGGGAGTACACGCAAAGCTGCAGATCTAAGGGGAAACCTATGATGGCTGGGCTGCCGTAATCTGATGATTACGTAGGACGCATCTACACCAGTTTTCTGGTATCAAAGCTCCTCCTTTCGTGTTCGCTGATAAATAACAGCAAAGATGCTGTTGATGAAGTTTCAGCCTGTTTATACAGACCAATCAGCCTGATCGTCAGATCAGTGTTAGCCAACACCGGAGCTTATTATGAAATTTAAATTTGTTGCTTTAATCGCCATCGCTGCTGTTCAATTTGTTGCACCAACAGCCTCTGCTAACGACCAGATGGTTCAGTCTATCTGTGCTTATGTGGCCGATAACAACAAAAATAACCTGCGCAAAACGCTATCTGATAACCGTATGCGTTTAAAAAACGTGTATGACGGTATTGTTTGTGACGGTTTGCCTTTAGTTCGTCATGCCATCAAACACAATGCAGCTGACACTGCTGAATTCATCATCAAGCAGTTACCAGGCAGCCAGGTTGCAGCATCAGGTGATTTAGAGTGGGCAGCAAGCAATGGTTTTGCAGCTTCTCCAATACTGGACGCCATCAAGGCCCGTAGCGCAAGCTAATCGAATTTTTTATAAAAAGAAGGCGCCTGATGGCGCCTTTTTTATCACTTCTAAATCCGCACGCTAAGTACTAAGGGTTAGATGTACCGGCTTATAGATGATCTGACAGTGTCAGCAGTGTGCCAAAAGCTGATGTAGAAATTGGCTATTGTTGAATCGCTGCTTCTCAACGAAAGTGGACGTTTAAGGAAGTGAAATTAGCTATACCTTTCGAAAATTTCGATACAACAGTGCATTGAAAAAAAGTTAACAGTGCGGGGATTATTCATTTTGCGTTTTAAGATATCACAGATTTTTAGACTATAACGCTGTGTTCAAATTCAGTTGATCACTACAAGACCCAGACATTGACTGGTACAGGATGACCTCGTCGTTAAGCAGATGATAGACACCTTTAAACTCTTTACCTGAGCCAATAGGCCAGGTGATAGGAGCGCAGGCAATATTTAATACTCGTTCTACTTCATCCAACAAATCAACCGGATCGCGAATATCTCTGTCCATCTTATTCATAAAGGTCACAATAGGAGTGTCACGTAAGCGGGTAACTTCCATTAACTTAATGGTGCGTTCTTCCACACCTTTAGCCCCATCAATCACCATAAGGCATGAGTCTACAGCTGTTAAAGTACGGTAAGTGTCTTCTGAAAAATCAGCGTGACCTGGTGTATCAAGTAAATTAACCAGGCAATCAGCATAAGGGAACTGCATCACTGAAGTCGTTACGCAGATACCACGTTCTTTTTCCATTTCCATCCAGTCTGACGTTGCATAAACGCCGGATTTCTTACCTTTGACTGTACCGGCTTTTTTTATCAGTTTGCCAAATAGGATCACCTTTTCAGTGATGGTGGTCTTCCCGGCATCTGGGTGCGAAATAATGGCAAAAGTTCGACGTCGACTTACTTCTCTATCCAGTTCTGTCATGTCAAATTATCCTCATAAAAAAGTGAACTTTTGTGCGTTAAACGCCTGAAACCTTAGTTCACTTGATGTTTGGATTAAATTGGACTGCCACAGTTATGTTGCATCATCGGCTATGGGCTGGAAGAAGAATGAATAAATTTCAAGGCAGGATGTTTAAAGTGACTGTGGTCAACAGATGGCGAAAAAACAACAGCATGACACTGAACTACTGTTTTCTTCACCTGACTGCATAAGTAAAATGTGTTATATGTCATAGGTTTACTCATCACGTCTACTTTCAACGAAAAGCAGGCTATCGCAGCGACACAAAAAATTTTAGTTCGCTTTTAATCAGTGTGTGCTAGCATCGCCTTGACTATTAATGTTTTTAATATGCCGGTGGGTCAGCCGGATAAAAGAAGGTTTGGGCCAGTGTAGTTTTTCCCCCTCTGTTTTACTTCAGTTTTTTAGCTTGTAAAAAGCAACAGCGCTTGTGGCGTTTTGCTTTGAAAAATCCGTTATAAAAATTTCGTTGGAGGAGCGTCCATGCAGACTGCATTGGCACACTCGCGTCCTGCATTTCTATTGCCGGAATCGACATTACATCAATATTTTATTGAATTATTAAACCTTGCAGGTATTGAGCCTGGTGGTAAACAGCCTTGGGATTTACAGTTAAACGCCTTTAATGTGCCTGAACGCGTGTTTGCAGAGGGCAGTATAGGCTTAGGCGAAAGCTATATGGATGGCGACTGGAAGAATGCCGACTGATCTAAAAATAAATTGTAAGCAGGAGGTCAATCTCAAGTACCGCAGCATTTTTTATTCATCAATTGGAGATACTTAATACTATGAAACATACTGTAAAAGAAAAATATATCTACCCTTGTTATGAGTTTATCTTACGCTTTGCAGCCTCAGGTATTATTCCAGGCCGCTGGTTTTTGCCTCACCCACCTGATCCTAACAAACTGGCAGCTAAAAGTGGCCGACTTACGATTGAAGTTGTCAGTCATTGTTGGCAATACGCTAATTTCTTGCGCCATCAACTGGATTCTGTGACTAACTACCCACCAGCTACCTGCAAAATAATTTTCACTGTATTTTATTCAGACGAAGATATTGAAACTCTGACTTTGTTAAAAAGCTACGATAAATTTCAGCATAATAACGTCCAGCTTAACTTTCAAAACCTGCCCACCCCCAGTTTGCTAAGACGTGCCATTGGCCGCAATTTGGCGGCAAAAACAACGACAGCAGACTGGATCTGGTTCACTGATTGCGACCTGTTGTTTCAGCGTGGGTGTTTTGATTCTTTAGCTCAACAGCTTCAAAACCGAAAGGATGTGATTGTTTTCCCGAAAAAGCTAAAAGCAACCTGCTTATTAACTAAAGAAGATGACCTTTTGAGGAATTTGTGTACAGCAGAACAATCTATCGCCTCAAACCAATTTGTTTATCGTAAATATAAAAAAGCCACTGGGCCTATTCAAATTGTGCACGGTGATGTTGCGCGAAAATCTGGATACTGTGACTCTTTAGCTGTTTATCAGCAGCCCAAAAGCAGATGGGTGAAAACATATGAAGACAGGGCATTCCGGTGGTTAATGGGCACTCACGGCACCCCTGTTGAAATTGAAAACTTGTATTTAATTCGTCATCAGGAAAAAGGCCGGTATAAAAAAGACAGCAAGTTATCCGTATTCAGAAAATATATCCGTATTCTTAAAGCGAAATGATACACAGGCTTACGAGGAAAATATGACAAAAAGAGAATCCAGAGGATTCCTGAACGGGGCTAAATGGTGGTGGAATACCAGGGTTGTCGGGTTGATCAGGGTCAGAATTGGTAGTCGGCTTAAACAAATAAAACAGAGAAATTCAGACAGCATTACTTTTGCAAAAGATGCGGGCAAGATGACATCGCATACAACTGACGGTATCACTGTGATATTAACAGCGTATAAGCGTCAGAATTACTTGCAAGAGCAAATTGAAGCGGTCAGGCAGCAAAGTATCAAACCTGTCGAAATATGGGTTTGGTCTAACCGAAGTGAAGATGAGTTAGTTGATGTGTCTGATCTGGCAGATCGCGTGATTTGTTCGAACAGTAATTTCTCTTTTTGGGGGAGATTTGCTGTTGCTGCTATGGCCAGAACAAATTTCATCGCCTTTTTTGATGATGACGTTCTGCCCCAATCATATTGGTTTGAAAATTGTGTTAACACTATAGATCAAGGGTTTGACGGCATATTAGGGGGGTCTGGAGTTTTGCTTCCTAAAGCGGGTGGTTACTCCAGTAAACTAAAAGCCGGATGGAATGGCATGCACTCTGACCAGGTCACCGAGGTTGATTTAGTGGGTCATGCCTGGTTTATGCGTAAAGAACACCTGAAGTTTATGTGGTATGAAGAACCATTGAACTGGGAAAATGGCGAAGATATTCATCTTTCTTACATGGCTCTTAAGCATGGAGGCATTAAAACTTTTGTGCCGCCACACCCGGAACACAATCTCGCGTTGTGGAGTTGCAGACCCGATTTCGGCAAAGTAGTAGGTCGCACCAGTGTAGCGACCTCCAAAATGGCAGATCACAAGAGTATTCGAAATGATGTGGTAGACAAATATCGGGCTGATGGTTGGAAGATAGTTTCGGTCAGAGGTAAATAATTATTTACCAATAATGAGTAGCTTCAGGCTTTTTTGGTTGAACCCGGAATACTCCATATACCTCCTGACAAATGTTTGAGCCTGGCAGGGAGCTAGCTCAGTTTTTCGTCACAGAGTACTCAATCAGCGGAACTTAAGCCCTAAAAAGCTCAGGTTTTACTAAATCTAGAATAGGAGGCTAATCACTTTACATGGGTAGTTACTGGCGATTTATTTCGCAACAATGGCCGTTGCTTGGTTTTGGATTTCTTACTGTGTTTTGGGGAAACCTTGGGCAGTCGTTTTTTATCAGTTGGTTTGGAGTCAGTATTCAGCAAACCTTTGCTATATCTGCTGCTGATTACGGTTTGTTCTATGCAGTTGCCACATTATGCAGCGGCCTGCTGATTATGGCCCTTGGATCGCATATTGACCGGCTACCGCTCAAAGTATTCACAACACTGGTTGCTGGTGGGCTGATGACAGCTTGTCTGCTGTTATCTCAGGCCACTACTTTATATGTATTCGCTGTTGCGCTCTTTTTGCTGCGCTTGTGTGGTCAGGGCTTGATGCCGCATACCGCGCAAACAACAATGGCCAGATATTTCAGTACAGATCGAGGTAAAGCTCTTAGTATTTCAGCAAGTGGAGTACCTGTAGGGGAAGTAGTATTACCCTTGTTGGCCGTCGCTTTGATTGCTGCTTTCGGCTGGCAATACAGCTGGTTTTTACTGGCACTCAGTATTCCGCTTATTTATGGCCCACTTATGGTTGTGCTTTTTCGCAAATCAGCGTTACAGCGCTCATTGCCAATAAAACAACAAAGCTTAAACCACGTCGCACTCAGCAGGCGGCATGTGCTGGCGGATCAACGGTTTTGGCTTATTTTACCTGCTCTGCTGTCCGGGCCATTTATTGTGACTGGGTTGTTTATTCAGCAGCATTATCTGTTGAGTGAAAAAAGTTGGTCCACTTCTCTGTTGGCAGGGTGTTTTGTGTTGTATGGCGTGATGCATTGGTTCAGCGCTATGTGGGCTGGCGTATTAGTGGACAGATACAGCGCAAGGCAACTGATTCGTTTCATCATGTTGCCACTGTTTGTGGCATTGCTTCTGTTGGCCAGTTGCAACGGTATCTGGTTAGCGCCAGTTTTCATGGCCATGCTCGGGCTGGCTATAGGCATAGCGCATCCGGTATTTGGAGCATTATGGGCTGAGATTTATGGGGTCACGAATATTGGTGCTATTCGTTCTTTAGCAACGGCAATCATGATGTTCGCTACTGCGGCCGCACCCTGGATATTTGGCATTTTTATTGATAAAGGAATTGCTGGTGGACAGTTTTTTTCGGGGGTGGTTTTGATTGTGATAGTTGCAGCTGTCTGCGCCTGGCTGGCTTATCCAAAGTATCTGCCATTACAAAATGAATAACAGAGTGTCTACTCCGGAAGGCCATTATCGACATCAGGCGTTTGGAGGTTAATCCAACGGCAACCTTTTGAGTGAAATGTGCTGACGTTAAAGCTTGAACTAATTAGCTTCATCTGTACTTAGCATAAAGGTTTGAGGCTCAAAGGATCAGTAAGAAAGGTAGCATCTGCTGATAACAAAGGAGTAGCTGTATCGATGGATACAAATCAATAAAACTGGTGTACCCCGATTGTTATCAACGTGGAGAACAGACCAAATCTTGATTCTTTTGGTATTTTTAATCCTGCTTAACAGCAATTGCTTTTCTTACTCTATTCACCTACTTTCACGTATACAGCTATTAGCCACCCGCACGAATAGGTGGGTAATAGCTGTCTATTAAGTGATTAGTTTTCTGTCAGTGTATAACAGTGGCCGCCATGTTCATGTGCCTTACGTGGCCCTACATAAACTGTACGTCCAGTTTGTGTTTCAGTATTTTTACCAGTACTCACTACTGATGCACCACATGAATGTCTGTTTAGAGTTGGCTCAGCTGTTCCTTTTACGCAATATCCTCCATGCTCATGAGCTTTCCAAGGGCCAACGTAGACCATATTAGGGTTAATTGTAGGGCAACTCTCCGACCTAAGAGTATAAACAGCGCCTGTGTAATTGTTTATATTGTAGCCAAGCTGGGGATTATCTGTGTATGCGATGCCCAAACATGTACCACCGTGATATTCAGCTTTATTTGGACCTACATAAACTTCGGATGCATCACAAGTTTTTGTCAGTGTATCTTCGGCATATAGAATTACATCAGCTTTTAAATGAATGGAAAGGAGCGATATTGCAATAAGTGTTGTTGACAATAATTTCATGTAATTAACTCTCATACTAATGTTATTTAGGATTAGAAGAAGCGCCTCGTTTGTGATTTAATTGATCTGAAAGAAAAATTTAATCACTCAAATGCTAATTAAAAGTTTGAACGAAGTAAAAAACAATACCTGAAATTGGTACTTGTGAGAAGCTTTTTTTTTAAAAGCTGACAGAATTCTTTGACTATTTACCTCTTTGTGGTGGCACTTGCTATGTGCTTTGAGAGTACATTGAGGCAAGTACTGAAGCGCCCCGACGAATATATATTGAAAAGACAAAATGAATTAAGAGTGAATTGAGGCTAAAGACTCGTTTAAACCAAAGCTGTTAGCGGTGATACAGGACAGCCATCTGATTAAAAGTTGATGTTAATTTTCGTTGGCGTTTCCACTGATCTGATGGTTTTCCTGTTTCTTATTCTGCAAGGTTGTAAAAACAATAGCGCAATAATTTAAGGACAAATAAATGATCAAAGTTGGCGATACCTTACCCGATGTGACCTTTACGCGTTTAACCGACAGTGGTCCTGTGAACCTGACTACGGCTGAATGATCTGTAAAGGCGAAAAAGTGGTTTTATTTGCGGTGCCTGGCGCTTTCACGCCCACCTGCAGTGTAGCCCATTTACCAGGTTTTATAGAACTGGCGCAGCAGTTTTTGATAAGCGTGTGGATCGTATTATCTGTACTTCGGTCAATGATGCTTATGTTATGGATGCCTGGGGCAAAGCCCATAACCCCACTGATATCGTATTTTTAGCAGACGGCGCTGACAAGTTCGCTAAAGCTATTGGGTTAGATGCGGACACTGGCGATTTTGGTGGTGCGCGTTCAAAACGCTACGCTATGGTCGTGGACAATGCTGTAGTGATAGCGTTGAATATCGACGAGCCTAAACAATTTGAAGTCAGTAAATCTGAAGTGATGTTAGAGCTGGTTTAAGCCAGCTCTGTTCTGCCAGCACCCTCATTGCAAATACATCAGGGCAGATAAAGAGTGCCATTGGCTCTGTGTAAACGAAGTAAGAGGGGATCGGATAATGATAATAATGTTCAAATCAGTAAGATGATAGCTGAGTGCTGTATGCCTGAGATTATGAAGCGCAGGGCACAGTTCTCACCTCAGACCCTTGTCTGCAAGTTTGGTATGACCATATACACATGGTGGGTTCCGAAACGACTCTTCCCGGACAAACTAAGTATGTCTAAATAACCTCAGCCACTTGATAGCTTTTTCTGCTCGTACATATTGGTATCAGCTTTTTGAATTAAAGCATCCAATTCCAACGCATCTTGCGGAAAAATGGCTGTGCCAAGGCTGGCGGTGATCGGTGTTTCCAGCCCTATGTGCTGGTGTATCACAGATACCCCTTGGTTCACTTGTTCAATCACGCGTTGTAAATCAGACTCCCCATCTATTTCTGTCAGCAGCAGCACAAATTCATCTCCACTGAATCGGCTTGCCGTGTCATCAGCTCTGATACTGTTTTTAAGCACGTCCGCTATAGCGACCAGGCAGTCATCGCCTTTTTGGTGTCCATAGGTATCGTTAATTAACTTAAAGCTATTGATATCAATAAAAATTAACGCACATTTGTTGGCTTGCCCCAGCCTCTTGCTGTGCAATACAAACTGTCCAAAACGGTCTTCCAGTAAGGCTCTGTTTGGTAAGCCAGTCAAAAAATCATGGTAGGCAAGCTGCTTAAATTTTTTATGTTCCTGGATATGCAGGGTTATGTCGGAGAATATCGAGATATGGTGAGTGACTTTGCCGCTGTCATCTTTAACAGCAGAGAGCGAAAGCCAGCTAATGTAGTACTCGCCGTTGGCTTTGCGGTTTTTAATTTCTCCACTCCAGTGCCCTTTTGCTTTGACATCACACCAGGCATTTTCCAGTGTTTGTTCTTCATTCAAACCAGAGCGCAGAAACGCAGGTTTTTTGTATCTGATATTTGCCAGCTTAAAACCGGTTTTAAATTCAAAAGCCCTGTTCACGTCGATAATGTCGTCATCAGCATCTGTGATCATAATGGCCTCACCAGATTGTTCGAAAACGGACGAATACAAATCAGGTTTATCATCCGTTTGAACCCAGTGCTGAAACAAACAAAAGAACTGCTGATCTTCGTCCTGCTTAAGAATATCTACTTTGAAACGACAACCGGCAACGGAGAGTGTGGTGGTTTTGTGTCCGGCTTTTTTCAAGCTGGAGTTGCTCAACACAAGCTGAAGCTCAGCAATTACAGCGGATACTGTGCTATCTCCTAGTGCAGACATAGCTTGGTTTGAAGTGATGTATTCGCCACTCGCAGATAACAGCAGCCAAGGATTAGAGATCCACTCAAAATGTGTAGGGATAGAATGGTGCACCTTCATAAAACGTTATCTCCGTTGCGTGGTTAGACAAACAACATAACCACATTTTCAATGGCTTACATTTAGCCTACTTCAGTTTTCAGTAAATGCGCAAATTTACAGCAGGTACTTTAATTGATTACGCTAAGCCTCTGTAAACAGGTCACTTTTAAACTTTCACTGGCCTTTAGCTGCCTAAAACGCTAGAATGCCGCCCGAATTTTGAACAAAAGCAAAAAGCAAGCCAAGAGGATTAGCCGGTGTAATTAGCGAACAACACAAAACAGATTTGCACAATAAAGTTAGGTTTGAACCATGCGGGCAAACTTTAAATGCAATACCTGTGGTGTTTAGCTGGTTCATATCGGATTTCTAAAACTTAATGGATGTTTTATGCTTAAAACTATTAAGCAGCATTGGTTCTCCAATATCAAAGGAGATTTCTTAGCTGCCATCGTTGTTGCCTTAGCCCTTATTCCTGAGGCTATCGCTTTCTCTATTATTGCAGGCGTTGACCCTAAAGTGGGTTTATATGCCTCCTTCGCTATCTGTGTTCTTATCTCTTTTACCGGTGCTCGTCCTGGCATGATCTCAGCCGCTACAGGCGCAATGGCGCTGTTGATGATTGTTCTGGTTAAAGAACACGGCCTCCAGTATTTGCTGGCTGCCACACTGCTGACGGGTGTCATTCAAATTGTGTTTGGCTTCCTGAAGTTAGGTGATGTCATGCGATTTGTCTCCAGATCTGTAGTCACAGGTTTTGTAAATGCGCTGGCCATCCTGATTTTTCTCGCTCAGTTACCTGAACTCTCCGGTGAATACGGTTCTGTCACTGTTTATGGGTTAACCGCTTTAGGTCTAGGCATTATCTATTTATTCCCTTATCTGACAAAAGCTGTGCCCTCTCCGTTGGTCTGCATTGTGGTTGTGACGCTGGTCGCGCTTTATTTCGGCTTAGATGTCCGTACCGTATCTGATATGGGTGAATTGCCGGATAGCCTGCCTATTTTCTTATGGCCTGAAGTGCCACTGAACTTTGAAACCCTGATGATTATCTTTCCTACCTCTATGGCATTGGCTGTTGTTGGTATTCTTGAGTCTCTGATGACCGCAACTATTGTTGATGATCTGACAGACACCAAAAGTAACAAAAACAAAGAATGTGTGGGCCAGGGTATCGCCAATATAGGTTCAGGCTTAATTGGTGGTATGGCTGGATGTGCCATGATTGGTCAGTCAATTATCAACGTCAAATCAGGTGGCCGCACTCGTCTCTCTGCATTGCTCGCTGGCGTTATCTTGTTAGTAATGGTGGTGTTTCTGGACGCCTGGGTTGGCATGATCCCTATGGCCGCTCTGGTCGCTGTGATGATCATGGTATCCATTGGTACATTTAGTTGGAGTTCGGTGAAGGATTTGAAGAAGAATCCAATCAGCTCAAGCATAGTGATGGTTGCAACCGTCATTGTTGTAGTGGCAACTCACAACCTCGCATGGGGCGTGTTGGTTGGTGTGATTTTGAGCGCGATTTTCTTCGCCAACAAAGTCGGGCAAATCCTTTACGTAGGTTCAGAACTGAGTAGTGATGAACAGCACAGAACCTACAAAGTTGTAGGCCAGGTGTTTTTCAGTTCAGCTGAGCAATTTGTTGACTCCTTTGATTTCAAAGAAGCCATTGAATCTGTGCAAATTGATTTGAGTCGTGCACACTTCTGGGACATTACCGCTATCAGCTCATTGGACAAAGTAGTGATTAAGTTCCGTCGCGAAGGTACAGACGTTGAGTTGCTTGGTTTAAATGAAGCCAGCGCCACTCTTGTCGATAAATTTGCGATACATAATGAGCCTGACGCTATTGACCGGCTGATGGGACACTAACGGGGAAAATATAACATGACTAAAAAAGTAATAGCCTGTATTGACTCATCACCCTACGCAGAAGCCGTATGTGACTATGCAACCTGGGCTGCTAAGCGCCTCAATGTCACCATGTCTGTGCTGCATGTGCTAAGCAAAACCCAACAGCAGGACTCCAGTGATTTAAGCGGCAGTATCGGGCTTGGTGCACAAGAAGCCTTGATGGAAAAGCTGGCTCAACTGGATGCGGAGCGCGGTAAACTGGCGTTAGAGCGAGGCCGAATTATGCTGGATGCAGCTCGTGCCCGAGCAGCAGCGGCAGGGTTTGAGCAGGTTGAGGAGCGCTTACGTCATGGCGACTTTGTAGAAACAGCGATAGAGCTGGAAGAAGAAACCCGTTTACTGGTGATGGGAAAACGTGGCGCAGGTAGTGCTGATGCACATGGTCGCCTTGGTTTGCAGGTCGAGCCTCTGATCCGGAGCGTTCACAAACCTGTGCTCCTGACCCAACAGAAGTACAAAGAGCCTCAGCAAGTGATGCTGGCTTATGATGGTAGCGCGACAGCTCTTAAAGGCTTAGAAATGCTGGCCGGAAGCCCTTTAGTCAAAGGGTTACCTGTGCATTTAGTGATGGCAGGCGCTGATGTAGATGCAACCAGAATCCAGATGGAACAAGCGGCCAGTATTTTGCGTAAGGCTGGCTTTAGCACAACAATAGCTATTGTCGCGGGTGAACCAGAAACTGTGCTGCATCAGTATCAGCAACAACATGATATTGATTTGATGGTGATGGGCGCATACGGCCATTCCCGTATCCGGCAATTTATTGTCGGCAGTACCACAACGGCAATGCTAAGTCATGCCAAGTGTTCATTATTGATCCTGCGTTAACACCTCAAGGGCCAGCCAACTGGCCCTTTCAACATCACTATGATGAGAAAACTTTGGATTTTCAGTGGAGACAACCATGCGTTTACTGCATTCATTGAAACACATTACGCCAACCCCTGAACATCGGCTAGGTGAGCGAGTGGCTACACGTGCCATTGTGCTAAGAGGCTCGGACATTCTGGTGTTATATACCAAAAGGTACGATGACTACAGTTTACCCGGCGGAGGCGTAGAGGCAGGTGAAGATCTGGAGTCTGCACTAGTGCGGGAGCTTATTGAAGAAACTGGCGCAAAAAATGTAAAGATCGTGACGCCTTTTGGACTTTTTGAAGAGTTTCGCCCTTGGTATAAAGACAATTTAGATGTTCTCAGAATGTTGTCTTACTGCTACGTTTGTGAGATTTCGTCAGAGCTGGGGCAACCCAATTTCGAGCACTACGAAATACAAAATGGCATGCAGGTGTGCTGGCTTAATATCTATAAAGCCATACGCCACAATGAACGGATACTGCAAACAAAACCGGAATACATGGGGTTATCTATCGTGCGGGAAACTTATTTGTTAAGGATGATCGCTGATCAATTTCAAATTCTGGATCTGGACAGAGAGTGCAGATAAAAAAAGAACTGTTTGCAGCGAAAGACCGCTCTGCTGCTTTCGATTTGTATTAGCAAAGTATCAGTCTCTTTTTAAGAATGGATGCGATGTAATCTCAGCAAATGGCAATGGAGCTGACCAGACTCAGGCTGCGCAAATTAGTGTTAATTAACGAGGCGATCAGCCGAATAAAACGTGGCAACTAAGTTTATTACGCTAGTTGTGACGAGTTGAGTGACCTCCGACGTTTACAGGTCAACCCTATGTAGCGTGCAATATTGAAATGCTCCCACGTCAAAGTATCGAGATATTCTGGTGAATGTCTGATTTTAAGGCAACTCAGACATTGGTTTTATCGAGATCCACAGTTCTGAACAACTGCTTCTCGCCCATAGCACCCTGTCACAGAAGTGATAGAATTTTGCCACTACCTATTGCCAGATGAAACACCGATTCATCCTGCTCAAACTGTTCCCTGTCAGGTTTGCCAGAGGCGGTAAGCCAGTTGCCCTGCCACTTTTTCTTTTAGTAATACCCAGTCTGCCGGCAGTTGATCCAGCGCCAGTTCTTTTTCTGTTTCCAGATAAATCAAAGCGCCAGGCTTAAGCCAACCTTGTTCGACTAAAGACTGACAGCAGGGTACTGCCATATTCTGGCGAAAAGGTGGGTCGATAAAAACCAAATCAAATTGGCGCTGTGCTGGTTTTTGTAACCAGAGCAAGGTATCTGTTTGTAGTACCTCGGCTTCTGTGCTGCCCAGACTGGTCAGATGTTGCTTTAGCAAGCTGGCCGCTTTGGCTTCTTTTTCCAGCAAGACAACAAAATCGGCATGCCGTGATAAAGCTTCTAAACCCAAACTGCCGCTGCCGGCAAAACAATCCAACACAGTACTTCCTGCTACATCCTGCATGAGCCAGTTGAACAAGGTTTCTTTCACTCTGTCTGAAGTGGGTCTTAACCCTGCAGCATCTAACACAGGTAAACGCCGCCCTTTCCAGCGGCCACTGATCAGCCTGACAAAACCCGGCCCCTGATGTGTTGCCGCTGCGCTGCGGCCCTTTGCTGTTTTCATTGAGTATTTTTGTCCTGCATCTTAAAGATGGTACTATATGGGCCAATTTTACCTTAGTTTTCGGATCTTCTGGCAGCGACCTTTATGACAAAGCAAAATAAACTCTTCTCCTGGCTTGGTTTTGGTAAAAAAACAGAGGCTGCGCCTGTTGAAAATGCAGCAGAGCAGCAGATCCAGCCAACAGAACCACAGGCTGACACTGAAGTTGTTCAGGTCACTGAAACGACGGAAATTACAGAAATCATTGCGCCTGTTGAAGCTGCTGATGTGGTGGAAGTAAAAGCTGAAGTGGTTCAGGCCGATGCTTTAGCCTCAGTCGCCATAGCTGCTGTGACTGAATTACAGCCCCAACCTGCTGAACGTCCTGGCTTTTTTGCCCGCTTAAAACAAGGCTTAACTAAGACCAGCCAAAATTTAGGCAATGGCTTAGCCAGCCTGTTTACAGGTAAAAAAATTGACGATGATTTATATGAAGAGCTGGAAACTCAGCTGTTAATGGCCGACGTAGGTGTGGATACCAGCCAGAAACTGATTAAACAGCTGGTGCAGCACGCCAATCGTAAACAGTTAAAAGACGCTGATGCCTTGTATGACAAACTACAACAGGAAATGGCGCTGCTGTTAGATGAAGTGGAGCAGCCATTGCAACTTAAAGGCGCTGATGGTCCTTTTGTTATTCTGATGGTGGGTGTCAATGGCGTAGGTAAAACCACCACTATTGGCAAAATGGCGCAGCAGTTTAAGCAACAAGGCAAGTCGGTGATGTTAGCTGCTGGTGATACCTTCAGAGCAGCAGCTGTGGAGCAATTACAAGTCTGGGGTGAGCGTAATGCGATTCCTGTGATAGCCCAGCATAGCGGTGCTGATAGCGCATCTGTGATTTTTGATGCTTATCAGGCAGCTAAAGCCCGTGGTGTCGATGTATTAATTGCTGATACTGCGGGTCGCTTACAAAATAAAGCGCATTTGATGGAAGAGCTGAAAAAAATTGTCCGGGTAATGAAAAAAATTGATGTGAATGCACCGCATGAAGTGATGCTGACGCTGGACGCAGGCACTGGCCAGAACGCTTTGAGTCAGGCGCGGTTATTTAAAGAAGCTGTAGATATTAGTGGCATCAGCTTAACTAAGCTCGATGGTACAGCCAAAGGTGGAGTTATTTTTGCCATCGCCGATCAGTTTAAATTACCTATTCGTTATATTGGTGTCGGTGAAGGCATAGATGACTTGCGGGTGTTCGACAGTAAAGATTTTATTAAGGCATTGTTTGCCAGGGATCTCTGATTATGTTGCGTTTTGAACAAGTCACAAAAAGTTATAGCGGTGGTTTTGTCGCGCTCGACAGGGTGAGTTTTCATCTGGAAAAAGGTGAAATGGCCTTTTTAACCGGGCACTCCGGCGCTGGTAAAAGTACCTTATTAAAACTGATCAGCCTTATTGAACGCCCAACCACAGGCAAAGTTTTTATTAATGGTGTGGATTTAAGCCGGGTCAACAGAGGTCAGGTGCCTTATGTTCGCCGGGATATAGGCATGATTTTTCAGAACCACAAACTGCTGATGAACCACAGTGTGTTTGATAATGTGGCTTTGCCTTTAGTGATTGAAGGCTTTAGCGGCAAAGACATGACCAAGCGGGTGCACGCGGCTTTAGATAAAGTAGGGCTGCTGGATAAAGTGCGTTGTCTGCCTCACACCTTATCTGGTGGTGAACAGCAACGAGTTGGTATAGCCCGTGCTGTAGTGAATCGTCCGCCTTTATTATTAGCAGATGAACCCACAGGTAACCTGGATCCTGATTTATCCAAAGACATTATGAATGTGTTTGAAGCTTTTAATCAGGTGGGTGTGTCAGTGCTGATTGCCAGCCATGATTTAAGTTTATTAGCCCGGATGCGTTACCGCACCCTGACGCTGAAAAATGGCCGCATGATCAACGATGGCTTAACGTCCTACGGAGCCGATGAATGAGTATTTTATTTCAGGGTCGTGCCACAGGTGCCACTGCAGTAAAACAAAGTCTGTGGAACAGATTTGTGATGTTTTGGGTGCATCATATTCGTCAGGCATTAACCAGCTTAGGCGAAATCTGGTTAACTCCGGCTTCTTCATTATTAACAGTGGCCGTATTGGGGGTGAGTTTAACTTTACCTGTCACTTTGCATTTGATGGTGAAAAATCTGCAGCAGGTCAGCAGCAGTATTGATCAGGCGGCTCAAATCAGTTTGTTTTTAAAAGCCGACACCAATGAAACCCAAATTGCGGAGCTGATTGCATTATTGCAGGCCAATCCAGAAGTTGCAGATGTACAGTTTATTGATAAAAGCCAGGCTTTGGCTGAATTTACCGCTGAGTCTGGTTTTGGCGATGCCTTTAGTTATATCGAAGATAATCCTTTACCTCATGTGATGCTGGTGAGTCCAAAAAATACCTCAAGTGTCGCAGCTTCAGCCTTGCTTGAGACCTTAAAGCAAGAACGTTATGTGGAGCTGGCAAAACTGGATATCGGCTGGTTAGAACGGCTGGACGCTATTGTCAGTTTAGTGCGCCAGGTGGCTATGGCTGTGGCTTTATTGCTGATGGTGGCTGTGCTGCTGGTGGTGGGAAATACCATCCGACTGATGATCCTGAATAAAAAAGATGAAATTGAAGTGATGAAACTGGTGGGGGCAACCAACAGTTATATTCAGCGTCCTTTCTTATACACAGGCATTTGGTTGGGTTTTTTTGGCGGTATTCTGACCTTTTTAATTGAAGAAGTGCTGCTTTGGTGGTTAAAACACGCTATTGCCGGTGTGACTCAGTTGTATGAAAGTAGTTTTACTCTAGAGCCGATGAGTCTGGCTGAACTGGGGTATTTACTGCTGGTTGCCATCAGTTTAGGTTTTTTTGGCTCTTTGCTGGCCGTACGGCGTAATATCAGTCAAATAGAAGCCACTGGTCTTTAAAGCAGATAAAACCTGACGGCCATAAGCTATTCTGGCCGTCGGGTGAAACACTCTGCAAGCTATCAGTGCTGTACCTTCAGTAAGCGTTGACCCCATTCCACCGCCTCAAAGTACACCAGATTCAAGTCAACGTTCTGCGGCACCATACGGGACGACAGCTCTGTCTGCTGTTGCCATAAGCCCTGTTCAAAGGTGCGTTCAACCGTCAGATAATCGGCAAGTACTCCTTTGTTTTCCAACAAAGCGGCTTTAATTTCCGGCAGCAAAGGTAATTGAGCTAACAAATCTTCCAGCGGTTGTTCCAGCAAGGCATCCACCAGAGAAAATAAACCTGTTAAAAATGCAGCAGGCGGGTTTTCTTTATCTCCCCTGATGTTGGCCAGGCGATCACAAAAACGCGCCCGGATCAGCGACATCACTAATAATTCGTCGGATTGGCCTTCGGCCAGATTCGCTAAGGCCAGCAGGGAAATAAACTTCTTCAGTTCAGCTTCACCCATATACACCATGGCGTGTTTTAACGAGCCAATGCTTTGGCTGCGGGCAAAGTTAGCACTGTTAATAAAACGCAGCAATTTATAGGACATATCTAAATCACGTTCAACAATAGCGGCAAGGCCATCAAAATCCAGCCGTTCCTTGCTGGACTCGCTGATCAGAGCCAGCAGGTTCAGTTTATTGCTGCCTAGTTGTTTATGTTTCAGCATTTCTGGCCGGGCAAAAAAATAGCCCTGATATAAATCAAAGCCCAGTGTTTTGAGCTGCTCATATTCATCTGCTGTTTCTACTTTCTCCGCCAGTAAGGTCACAGGGTATTTAGCAATACGTCGCAGGTACTTACTGATCTGCAGCATATTAAACATCTGTACATCCACCTTAATAATACTGACATAAGGTAAAAATACATCCCACTTGGTATCAAAGTCATGATCGTCTAATGCAAGGCGATAGCCCATTTTATGCAGCTCTTTACAGGCAGTCAGCAACTCGTCGCTGATCGGCACTGTTTCCAGTATTTCTATCACCATACTGTTGGGGTCAATGGACGTCGGAAAATGATGAATTAAGGTGTCTGCAGAAAAGTTAATAAAAGCTTGTTTACCGCCGGTGATTTTTTCCACCCCTAATAATAAGTGGTGTTGGGTGATTAATTTGGAGGTCGCTTCATCAGCGCCAATATTTGGAAAACAGTTATCTACACCATCCCGAAATAACAGTTCGTAGCCTGTCACTGCTTTTTGGCGGTCGAAAATAGGCTGGCGCGCGACATAACAGTACATAGATGTGGCCTTCAGTTATTTTTTGTTTTTATCATTCACACTGATCGCAAGTTCTAAATTTATCATATAAGAAAAAACAGGCTTTATATATGAATTGATATTATTAAAAAACAGGGCTTATACAATTCGGATCTTAAAAGATGAAAATTTATTTTAGCACTCTCGGTTAAAGAGTGCTAAGATTTGACCCAATCAAGCAAGTAAGGGGAAATTACATGACTCAGGCTTCACAAATGATGACTCTGACAGTGGCTGGAAGTGGCAGCCTTGAAGCTTACACTCATGCGGTAAGTACCATCCCTATGCTCACAGCAGAAGAAGAACGTTCTTTAGCTGAAAAATTACAGCAAGACGGTGATTTAGAATCGGCCCGTGTGCTGATTATGTCTCACCTGCGTTTTGTAGTGCATATTGCCCGCAGCTATTCAGGTTACGGTTTGCCTATCAGCGACCTGATCCAGGAAGGCAATATAGGCCTGATGAAAGCAGTGAAACGTTTTGACCCTTCCGTTGGTGTACGTTTAGTGTCTTTTGCTGTGCACTGGATCAAAGCAGAAATTCATGAATTTGTTCTGAAAAACTGGCGTATTGTCAAAGTGGCAACGACAAAGGCACAACGTAAGTTGTTCTTTAATCTGCGTAAAGCCAAAAAGCATTTAGGCTGGTTCAGTAAAGAAGAAGTGCAAAATGTCGCAGACTCTTTAGGTGTTCCTGTACACGAAGTGATGGAAATGGAATCCCGCATGAGCAACTACGATATGCCTTTTGATGCATCTGATGATGAAGACGAAAGCAATTACACTGCTCCGGTATTTTATTTACAGGACAAAGAGTCTGATTTAGCCAACCGTATTGAAGAAGACCAATGGGACAATGCAGCAGTGGATCGACTGCAAGCCGCAGTAAGCACATTGGATGACCGCAGCCAGGACATTATCCGTGCCCGTTGGTTAGATGATCAGAAACTGACCTTACAGGAGTTAGCGGACCGTTATCAGGTGTCTGCTGAACGTGTACGTCAGCTGGAAAAAAATGCGATGAAAAAACTACAGGCTGCAATGGCTGCTTAAAGCGTTTTTTTCATAGTAAAAAGCCCTGACTTGTCAGGGCTTTTGCGTTTCTGAAGGCAAATTACAAACTACCGCCTAACTGATAAAACGGCAGAGACCGGGCTGGTTTTTTGACTGGCTCCGGTAATTCCCAGGGTTTTTGCATCAGCGGCTGAGTAGGTTTAATCCGGGGCAGAGTCATAGGGTTCAGCAGGGCAGGTATATTCCATTGCAGCTGGTACATGGTGATAATAGCTGCAGGATCTTCAATGGCTGGGGTAAATACTGCCGCAGTTGTCGTATTCATAGATTTTTTCTCTGTTTTTGCAACACGCAATGGCTGAACCGGATCCTGTTCTGGCAGGGACAAAGGCACATCTGCAGTTTGGGCCGCAGTGATAATTGCATAGTCGGAGGGTAACAAGCTGGATAGTTTTACCACTTCTATACCCTGGGCTGCTAAATCGGGTAAGTGTTTTTTCAGATAGGCATAAGTTTCAGGATAAGGATGACCTATAGCTATGGCGTGTTGCTGCTGTTTCGCCAGCTTGATCATCAGGTTAAATTGTTTATCCAAAGCTTGGTAAGAGCGGTCGTTATCCAGAAAAACATGACGGGTTAACAGTGGGATTTGGTGTTTTTTGGCATAAACACCAGCCTGACTGCGAGCTGTGGTTTTGCTGTCGAGGAAAAACAGCTGACGTTTGGCCACATAAGCCAAAGTCCAGTCCATCACATTGGCTTGTTCGGTGAAATAGCCGCCCATATGATTATTGATGCCAATAGCATAAGGTATATCGGCAAAAGCAGCCTGAAGTTTGCGCTCTATCTGCGAACGGCTCATGGTCACTTTGAGTGCATTTTTACTTAAGTCAGCCCGGCGTGCAGACTCCATCGGCATATGCAAAATCACATCACGGCGCTGCTGATAGGCTGCTTTGGCTACCGCATTACTGTGCGTGGTATGAGGAATAACGGCAAAGGTTAAATCATAAGGTAATTCCAGCAGCTTGTAGTCAAGCTTATGGTAACCAATGTCGTCAATTACTATAGCCACTTTAGCGGCGATAGAAGGTAAGCTGCAAAGCGCAAAAGCTAAGCTGATCCAATACTTCATGACTAAGATCCTGCGCGTTTCTGTAACCAGGTAATAGGGTTAATGGCTGAGCCTTTTTGCCGGATCTCAAAATACAATCCAGCCTGCGTCTGACCACCACTGGCGCCCACTAAAGCCACAGCGTCACTGGCATTAACAGACTCGCCTGGCTTTTTTAATAAGGTTTGATTATGACCATACAAACTCATAACTCCGTTGCCATGATCCAGCACTATCACCCAGCCATAACCTTTCAGCCAGTCTGCATAAATCACTTGCCCGTCTGCCACAGCTTTGACTTTTGAACCTTCGGCAGCTGCTATTAAAATGCCCCTGGAGCTAACGCCTGCCAGGCGTTTTTCACCATAACCCTGCAAAATATCGCCTTGCACTGGCCATGGCAGTTTGCCTTTGGTTTTTGGCAAGTTGATGCGTTTTTTCGCCGCTATGGCAGCAGCCTTCAGTTTGCCCAAGGTGTTTTGCAGGCTTTGTTCGTTTTGTTTCAGGTAGTTCAGCTGTTGCTCTTGATCCGTTAAAAAGCTTTTCATCTTTTTCACTGAAGCCAGCTGACTACTTTTTGCTTCAGTCAGCTCCTGCTTTTGCTGCTCCAGTTGGGCTTGCAGTTGCTGCTGTTGCTGCGCCTTTGCTTGCAAATCCAGCTCAACTTGTTTCAGTTCTTCAGCTGTTTGCTCTATTTGTTGTAGCTGCTGCATCCGCGCCTGATTCAGATACTGATAATAAGTTAATATCCGCTCCAGCTTAGTGCTGTCTTGCTGGTTCAGCAGCATCTTGGTGTAGTCGTGCTCGCCTGTGACAAAAGCCCCTTTGAGCTGCTGTGCAAGCAATGACTTTTGCAACTCGAAACTTTGTTGCAGTTGTTGCTGCTGCAGTTGCAACTGCTGTTGCTGCTTGTGCAGTTCAGCCAGCTCCGTAGTGCTCTGACGTAGTTGCCGCGCCAGCCTGGCTAAGGATTGATCCGCAGTTTTCAGCAAATCCTGGGCTTTGGTAAAGGCCTTTTGTTGCTGCTTCAGCTCTTTTTCAGTTTGCTGAATTTGGCCTTTGAGTTGCGACAGTTCCTGCTGCACCTCTTTTTGATCCTGAGCCAATAAGGGGGCCGAGGCTAAACAGAGCAGCAGAGCTAAGCTCTGCTGCATTCTTACTCTGTAGTTAACGAGTCTTACTGGCATTAATTTAACTTCATCAGAATTTTGCCTGTCATCTCGGCAGGAATTGGCATACCCATTAAATGCAGCATGGTAGGGGCTATATCACTTAAAATACCGCCCGGAGTCACTGCCGCATTGCGACCTACATAAATCAGTGGCACAGGACCGCTGGTATGGGCTGTATGAGCCTGACCAGATTCCAGATCCTGCATTTGTTCGGCATTGCCATGGTCGGCTGTAATTAAACATTCGCCGCCCACTTGCTGTAATGCTTCCACCACACGGCCAATGCAGTGATCCACTGCTTCTACCGCTTTAATAGCAGCAGATAAAATACCAGTGTGGCCGACCATATCGCCATTTGGATAGTTACAAATGATCACATCATACTCGCCGCTGTGAATAGCGCCGACCAGCTTGTTGGTCAGTTCGGTGGAATTCATTTCCGGCTGCAAATCATAGGTGGCGACATTAGGGGAAGGCACCAGAATACGTTGTTCACCGTCAAATACATCTTCACGGCCGCCACTGAAAAAGAAGGTCACGTGGGCATATTTTTCAGTTTCGGAAATACGTAACTGAGTTTTCTGATGTTTCGCCAGCCATTCACCCAAAACGTTATCCAGACTTTCAGGGGGATAAGCACAAGGGGCTTTAATATCAGCAGCGTATTCAGTCAGCATGACAAAGCTTGCCAGTTGTGGCTGGTACTCACGGGCAAAACCTGTGAAGTCGGCATCAATAAAAGCACGGCTGAACTGACGGGCACGGTCGGCACGGAAGTTCATAAAAATCAGACTGTCGCCATCTTGCATTTTAATCACGTTACCAGCAGGATTTTTAATGGCGGTCGCTTTGACAAACTCGTCATTTTCATCACGGCTGTAGGCAGCTTTTAATGCGTCCACTGCTGTAGTTGCAGTAAATTCAGCTTTGCCCTGCGTTAATAAATCATAAGCAGCTTGCACGCGGTCCCAGCGTTTATCACGGTCCATCGCAAAATAACGGCCAATCACAGAAGCAACCTGGCCCACACCTATGGCTTTAAAGTGATCTTCCACCCGTTGCAACGAAGCTTCTGCGCTGCGTGGTGGCGTATCGCGGCCATCTAAAAAGGCGTGCAGGTAAATTTCAGTCGCACCTTGTTGTTTGGCTAAGTCAATCATCGCAATAATGTGATCTTCATGGCTATGCACACCACCTGGCGATAACAAACCCATCAGATGCACAGCTTTACCCTGGCGTACTGCACTCTGAGTGGCTTCTACCAGCACAGGGTTAGTAAAAAAGTCGCCATCAGCAATAGCTTTAGTGATACGGGTAAAATCCTGATAGACCACACGGCCTGAGCCTAAATTGACATGACCTACTTCAGAATTGCCCATCTGACCATCTGGCAAACCGACATCCAGACCAGAGCCTGAAATCAGCGAATGAGGATACTCTGCCCATAATTTGTCCATAACCGGAGTATTGGCTTGTAAAATGGCGTTGGATTCACGTTCTTCTCTGTATCCCCATCCATCCAATATCAGTAAGACTAACGGCTTTTTCGGCTGCATACTCATGGCTCCGTATCTTGTTGCTTGATCATCGTTTTGATGGCCTATCTTACCTTGTTTTTCCCGTGAAAACAGTGACGAAATAGTACGGATAGGGCTTCAATGCTGCATTCTTTTATCAAACTAGGTATACTCGGCCGCAAAGTTTTGCTCCTGAAATGAAACAGAATGGTGTTTATGCAGCAATATATTGATTTTTTAAGTAATCATCCGTACCTGACCGCCGCTTGGGTGGCGTTATTTTTAGCCTTGCTGGTCAGCTGGATTAAATCTTTAACTTCTTCAGTCAAACAAGTGACTCCGACTCAACTGACCTTGATGGTGAACAGAGAAGATGCAACAGTGATTGATATCCGCGCTGAAGCCGACTTCAAAAAGGGCCATATTACTGGCGCCCGTCATCTGACAACCGAACAAATTAACACTCAAGCGATCGGCGGCCTTGAAAACAAAAAAGACGCACCCATCATAGTAGTCTGTCAGGCAGGTATGTCTGCACAAGGCGCAGCTGCTACATTGTCAAAACAGGGCTTCACCAAAGTTTTTGTTTTGCAGGGCGGTATGGGTACCTGGACAGGTGCAAACCTGCCTGTTGTTAAGAAGTAAGTCGGAGCAAAGATGGCACAAGTCACTATTTACACTAAGGCCTATTGTCCTTATTGTGTTCGCGCTAAGGCATTATTAGGCCAAAAGGGCGTGCAGTTTGACGAGATTAAAATCGACGAACAGCCAGAATTGCGTCCAGCCATGATTGAGCGTGCCAATGGCCGCACCACAGTACCGCAAATTTTTATCGGCGATACTCATGTAGGTGGTTGTGACGATCTTTTTGCACTGGAAAATGCCGGTACTTTGAATTCGATGCTCGCTGCATAACTGCGGCTGGCTTTCTGTCGATTACTAAACTCGATCATTAAACATAATTAAAACTAGGATTTATCATGGCCGAACAACAAGTTGCTGAACAATTTGCCATCCAGCGTATTTACGTCAAAGACATTTCTTATGAGTCACCTAACGCTCCGGCAATATTTCGTAAAGAGTGGCAACCAGCTATTCAGTTAGATTTAGATACCCGCAGCGAGAAGTTAGACGACAATACCTTTGAAGTGGTGTTATCTCTGACTGTTACAGCTCGCATTGAAGAAGAAGTGGCGTTTTTATGTGAAGTGCAACAGGCTGGTATTTTCAGTGTGCCTGTACTGGAAGATGCACAAATGGCTCATATGTTAGCTTCATTCTGCCCGAACATTCTGTTCCCTTATGCCCGTGAAGCTGTGTCTAATCTGGTAAACCGCGGTACTTTCCCGCAACTGAATCTGGCACCTGTGAATTTTGATGCCTTATTTGCTCAATATGTACAAAAACGTCAGGCTGAAGCTCAGGCCCAGCAAGGCGTAGAACTACAGTCTTAAGATGAACGCTGCAATTGCTGTGTTAGGGGCGGGCTCTTACGGGACCGCCCTTGCTATTTCACTGGCCCGCAATGGCAATCCAACTTTGTTGTGGGGTCGCAATGCGGATGATATCCGTGTGATGGCAGAACAACGAATGAATCAGCGGTATTTACCTGATATTCGTTTGCCAGATTCTTTAGCTGTCACAGATGATCTGGCTTATGCGGTAGCTTCATGCCGGGATATTTTATTGTCTGTGCCAAGCCATGCTTTTGCCGACACCTTAAGACAAATCAAACCTTTTTTGCAGCACAATGCCCGTGTGGCCTGGGCTACTAAAGGTCTGGAGCCTGAAACAGGCCGGTTACTGCAGGATGTTGCCAAAGAAATTTTGGGTGAACAGGTGTCCTTAGCCGTACTCTCAGGCCCCACTTTTGCTAAAGAACTGGCCAAAGGTTTACCTACAGCCATTTCGTTGTCTTCAACCGACCCAGAATTCATTTCCGCACTCTCTGACTTATTGCATTGCACTAAAACCTTCAGGGTGTACACCAATCCTGATTTTATTGGGGTGCAGCTGGGTGGCGCTGTGAAAAACGTCATCGCTATTGGTGCTGGTATGGCCGATGGTATTGGTTTTGGTGCTAATGCCCGTACAGCCTTAATTACCCGTGGTTTAACAGAGATGTGCCGTTTAGGTTGTGCCTTAGGGGCAAAAAAAGAAACCTTTATGGGCATGGCCGGTTTAGGTGATTTAGTTTTAACCTGTACAGACAACCAATCCCGCAACAGACGTTTTGGCTTGTTATTGGGTGAAGGCAAAGGCGTAGAAGAAGCCATGACGGCCATAGGCCAGGTGGTGGAAGGCTATCGTAATGCCAAAGAAGTTTTTAATCTGGCGCAACGTGTTGGTGTAGAAATGCCAATTACAGAGCAAATTTACCAGGTGTTGTATCAGGGCAAAGATGCCCGTTTAGCGGCGATGGATCTACTCGGCCGCGAAAAACGCGACGAATAGTTTAGCCGTCGTACTTGAAGCCGCAGCTTTGTTGGCTGCGTGCTTTCACCCCAGTCACATAGGTAAACTATGCTCCTGGGGTCTCAATCTCTTGCCGCCGCGCTGCAACTCCAATTACTTAGGCTAAAATCCCCGTCGTACTTGAAGCCTCAGCTTTGTTGGCTGCGTGCTTTCA
>NZ_AFHI01000035.1 GCF_000217935.1 Rheinheimera sp. A13L | reverse complement strand
CTGGGTTTACCCCAGCCCGCTGCAAATTACAAGTCCAGACCAGCTTTTTTATATCACTGGGTTATAGCTTCGATATGTATCTCAACACGGCGGTTCATCGATCTGTTGCTTTCAGAATTGTTTGGTACTGCAGGGTAGCTTGGACCTAAGCCCTGAGTTTCAATACGAATCGGGTTCAGGCGCTGCGCTACTAAATAATCTTTTACGCTTTCAGCACGTTTTTTCGACAGCTGCATATTGTAGTCATAAGCGCCTGTGTCGTCAGTATGGCCGCTGATCACTAACAGAGTTTTGTCGTATTCGCCCAGCACTTTAGCTACATCATTTAATACCGGATAGAGCTGTGGTTGAATGGCAGATTGATTCACTGCAAAAGTAATTTGTGATGGAATTTCTAAACGTAAAATATCGCCGTCACGATGCACTTTTACACCAGTACCTGATAATTGATCACGCAAAGCCATTTCCTGATGGTCCATGTAACGGCCCACTGCAGCACCAGCTAAAGCACCAATAGCAGCACCTATCGCCAGTCTTTTATTTTTATGGTTGCCTGTGGCTTTACCCAGCACAGCACCTACACCTGCACCAATGGCTGCGCCTTTGGCGGTGTTTTGGTTTTCCGGCGCTATGTTCATGCTGGCACAACCTGATAAAACTAAAGTGCTGCATAAGGCAACTAAACCTAAGTGTTTGGCTTTCATGCGAAATCTCCTGAATTTTTGTGATGCAATTGTACCTCAGTTCAACTGAATTAGCGCTGAACTAAATCAAATCCTGCATTCAACAAAGCTACAGCTTCAAGTAAGACGGGTATAGACATATATACGTCTAAACCAGTATGCTCGGGTGGTTAAAAAATAACTGGAGATAAATGGGTTTTATGGCTGGGTTAAAGTGGCGACGTCTGGTGCTCAAAGTGGGCAGTGCCCTGATTGCACCGGAAGCAAAAGGTTGCTCCACCCGTTATTTGTTGGCTATTGCTGGCTTTATCAGTGAATGCAGGCAACAAGGGGTTGAAGTGGTATTGGTATCCTCAGGTAGTGTGGCTGCAGGCCGCGCTGCTATTCCCTTTGCCCATCACCCCTTACCCATTAATGTCAAACAAGCTATGGCCGCAGTAGGCCAAACCCGCATGATGCAGAGCTGGCGCAATTTACTGGATGTGGATTGTGCGCAAATTCTGCTGACGCATGATGATTTGCAGCATCGCAACCGTTACTTAAATATCCACAATACCCTGCGTACCTTATTGGATCACGGCGTGCTTCCCATAGTGAATGAAAACGATACTGTAGCGACTGCTGAGCTTAAAGTGGGGGATAACGACAATCTGGCGGCTTTGGTGGCTACTGTTGTGGATGCCGATGCTTTGATTATTTGCTCCGATGTCGATGGTTTATATACAGCCAATCCACGTTCTGACAGCAGTGCCAGGTTGATCCCTGAAGTGCATCTGATCACGCCGGAAATTTATGCTATGGCCGGTGGCAGTCATCATTTGATTGGCACTGGCGGCATGACGACCAAGTTGCAGGCTGCCAGCAAAGCGACCTCGCAAGGCATTGATACCTTAATTATTAATGGCCAGAAAGCTGATAGTTTTGCGGCACTTTTGGCAGGTAAAGCTTGTGGCACGCTGTTTCATAAACAGCAGGAACGCTTAAGTGCAAAAAAACACTGGCTGTTACACAGCTTAAAAACACGGGGTGAGTTACAGCTCGACAGTGGAGCTGTGCAGGCGTTGCTGCATAAAGGCGCATCTTTGTTGCCAAAAGGCATCAGCAGTATCAGTGGCGACTTTGACAAAGGTGATGCCATTTGGTTGTGTGACGAGGCTGGCAAACAGTTGGCGAAAGGTATCAGCCAATATAGTGTGGCCGAGCTTGGAAAAATCCGTGGTGTACATAGCCAACAAATTGAAAGTATTTTGGGTTATTGCCCAAGTGAAGTGGTGGTACACCGCGACGATTTAGCTTTAGTGGAGGGCTGAGCATGAGCGACGTAAATATTAAAGCTATTTGCCAGCAGGCCAAAATCGCGGCGTTGCAGCTGGCGCAGTTATCTGAAGCCGATAAAAACCAGTTATTGCTGGCGATGGCGGATCAGTTAGAAGCCGACACAGCCTTGATTCTGGCGGGCAATGCCAAAGATATGGCGGCAGGGCGGGAAAAGCAGTTAGCAGAGGCTATGCTGGACCGCTTATTGCTGACTGAAGAGCGAATTAAAACCTTAGCCAATGCAGTGCGTTATATAGCGGCTTTACCAGATCCTGTAGGCCAAATCCGCCAGATGGCGCCACGGCCTAATGGAATTCAGGTCGGTAAAATGCGTATTCCACTTGGCGTAATAGCGATGATTTATGAAGCCAGGCCTAATGTCACGGCAGACGCCGGCGCTTTATGTTTAAAGTCGGGTAATGCCGTAATTTTACGTGGTGGCCGTGAAGCTCTGCAGTCGAGTTTAGCTATAGCTGCTTCCTTACATAAAGCCATGGCGCAGCAGGGTATTGATCCGGCTGCTATCAGTGTGATCCCAGACCCGGACCGGGCATTATTGCTGGAATTGCTGCAACAAAAAGACAGTGTCGATTTAGTGATACCCCGTGGCGGCGAAGGCTTAATTCATTTTGTCAGCGACCACAGCAAAATTCCGGTCATTCAGCATTACAAAGGCATCTGTCATTTGTATGTGGATAAAGCCGCCGATTTGGATAAAGCTATGGCGTTGTTATTAAACGGCAAAACTCAGCGGCCAGGGGTTTGTAATTCGCTGGAGACCTTGTTGGTGCATCAGGCGATAGCGCCAGAGTTTTTAGCTTTAGTGTCTGCTGCTTTTGAAGAACAGCTGGTAGAGGTGTTTGCCTGTGATTTGTCTTTGCCCTATTTCACTGGAGCGACCAAAGCGGATGACTCTCAGTTTGATACTGAGTACTTACGTTTGGCGATGTCGGTAAAAACAGTGGCCAGTTATGACGAAGCTGTGGCCCATATACAGCGCCATAGCTCAGGCCATACGGAAGTTATTTGCACTCAGGATATCAGCACAGCACAGCGGTTTTTAAAGCAAATTAACAGCGCCGTCGTGATGGTCAATGCGTCGTCGCGTTTCAGTGACGGCGGCGAGCTGGGCTTAGGGGCAGAAATTGGTATTTCCACTTCCAAACTGCACGCCTATGGCCCTATGGGGCTGGAATCTCTGACCACTGAAAAATACATAGTGATAGGGGATGGCCAAACCCGCTAAAGTGGATTCAAGTTTAATGAGGTTGTGCCGATAACAGTAATAATTTTCTGTTTCAGGTGCAAAAGCTGATGATAAAGATGGATGTTTTAACCCAGGTTTTGAACAGGGGCATCAGTAGCTCAGAACTGCGCTCCACTTTGGCCAATTCTGATGCAACTGGCATTGCTGCGTCAGATAACAAGACCGGAATAAAAGCAGAGGTGGGTATTCATGTGGATATTTCGCCTCTGGGTTTGCAAAAGTCCAATAACGCAGGCCGCGACGAAGATATAGACGAAAGTGAGTTGCCTGATGATGTGAAAAACTCGCTGAAAGCTATTCGTAACCAGCAGGAAGAGCTGGAGGAAAAGCGGGAGGAGTTGCAAAAACTGATGAATAACAACTCCATGCCAGCCGAAGAAAAAGAACAAAAAATGAAGCAGCTGCAAGCAGAAATCGGCAACTTAGTGCGGGCTGTTGCAGATGCAAAAAGTCAATTACTCAGCTCGATGCAAGAGCAAGGCTTAAGCGATCAGCAAATACAAAAAGCCATGATGCTGATGGATTAGTTTGTAGTTTTTGTTACGCAGCCAGCTTTAAAAGTCCGCACAGCAGAAGCAGGGTTGGCCTGTAATTTATTGGCAGGCCGCACCGGCCGTCTGACCAATTCCCCACCGCAGTTTGGACAAATCCCTGCCATCTTGTTGGTGCAAACCGGACAAAAAGTGCACTCAAAAGAGCAGATATAAGCTTCGTCTGCTGGCGCTAAATTGGTATCACAACATTCGCAATTGGGTCTGAGTTGCAGCATCATCATTTCCTGTGTTATCGGCTTTATTTCAGCAGCTTTTGCCTGATGTTGTCTGCCAGAATTCAGGCCAATCTCTGCTGCTTTTCAGCCAGCCAGAGCCTGTTAAGTAGTACGGCAACTTAGTTCGACAAAGTAGTCTGGATCTGCTTTGATAGATCAAAGACTTAATGGATTAGCATATGAAAATAGCTGTGATAGGTGGTGGTATTAATGGTTTGTCATCCGCCTGGCAATTGGCGTTGGCTGGTCATCAGGTGGAGTTGTTTGAACGCGACGAGCTGATGCAGGCGACCAGCAAGTCTTCCTCTAAATTATTACATGGTGGTTTGCGTTATCTGGAACAGGGCGAATTCCGGCTGGTGCATGAAGCTTTGCAGGAAAGGCGCTGGTGGCTGAAAAAAGCACCACATTTAACCAAAAGATTACCGCTTTTGTATCCCATTTATCAAAACGGTCAAAGACCGCGTTGGCAAATCAAAATTGGTTTGTGGCTTTACGATCTGCTTAGTGGCAAAAAAGGCATAGGCCGTCATCGCTGGCTGACTGCAGAACAAACCAAACGCTGTTCACCTGATATCAAAACCCAGGGCTTAACCGGGGCTTATTTATTTTTTGATGGTCAGATGGACGACAGAAAACTGGGGTTGTGGGTGGCTGACCAAGCGATCAAAGCCGGAGTGCACATTCATCAGCATTGCCCTGTCAGTCAGATTACAGCAACAGCAGGGGTTTTCGCCGCTAATAGCTCTGATTGGCAAGTGTTTGATTTAGTGGTGAATGTGGCAGGCCCATGGAGTAATCAGTTGCTGGAGCAGTCTGAACTGCCCGTACAACAAGTTTTAGATCTGGTGCGGGGCAGTCATTTACTGCTGCCAGCCGTCAGCCGTTATGGTCATATGCTGGAAGTACCGGGCGAGACCCGTATTGTCTTTGTATTACCTTATCAGGGGCAAACTTTATTAGGCACCACAGAAGTGCGGCAAAGTCTGGCAGAACCTATAGAGTGCAGTGACGCAGAGCAGGCGTATTTATTGAAGCTGTATAACCACTATTTTGACACTCAATTGTGTGAAGCTGATGTTCAAAGTAAATTTGCCGGAGTGCGGCCTTTGTTAGGCGGTAGTGACAGCGCCAGCACCGCCAGTCGCGAATACGCGCTGAACTGGCAACAGCAGTTATTAACAGTATCAGGTGGGAAATGGACTACAGCCAGAGCTTTGGCCCTGACTGTAGTGGAGCAGGTGCAGAAAAAAGTTTTATAGATCCAAGGTCAATATCGCTTTAACCCTGCTAAAGCTCACTCTTCAGCAGTGTAACCCGGAATAGCTTCTGTTACTTTGCGAAGGTATTTACGTGTTTCGTCGTAAGGTAAGTCTGAAATCAACTTTTCATACACTTGTTGTGGGGTCAACGAGTTGATTACTTTGACTGCTTCTCCTAAGGCTTTTTTCCGTTTTGGATGAAATACACTGGCTACATTTCCAGCACCAGTGTTGTATGCCGCAATAATGCAATAATGTCGACTGATGGGATCAGTTATGCCTGATAAGTAGTTTTTATCCAGAATGCTCAGATAAGCGCTACCAAATTTTATATTTAAACCTGGTTCAAATAATTGTTCCGGTGTCGGCGCTTTTTTAATCTTAAATACTCTGGTATTCACATCTTTTCCAGCGCTTTCCGGAACTATTTGCATTAATCCAAAAGCAGGTACAGCGGACTGGGCCATTGGATTAAAACTTGATTCAACTTGCATAATGGCAAGTAACAGCGAACTATCCAGTTTGTATTCAGCCGAGGTTTCTCCTACAAACTTTTTATAGATGGCAGCCCTGTGTTGTAGCAAGTTTTTGTTACTTAATTTTAATGTGAATTGCTTCACACGCTTTTCAGTCACCGACTCTTCATTTTTTGTTGCGACTTTAACAGTGGTTTCTTTGACGTCAACCACCGTATTTTCTATTGTTGCTGCAAAGGACTGGTCGGGCACCATAGACTCTGCCAGAGTTCTGCTGTCGGTTAGTTTAACATCAGATAACAACGGGTCTTTAGCTGCAACAGCCGATACAGACTGTGAGGCAAATTGCACTATGTGTTGTTTTACATCCTTCTCGTTTGGGCTCTGGTTTACCTCCAGTATTTCTACCCTGATTTCTTGTTTCTCAAAATCCAGAACTGTCTTTTGGTTTAAATCTTCGGAGTAGTGGACAATACTATCCTGGCTTGGCAACTCTGGATCATCACCCCACTTCGGTGCTAAACGCTTTTTATACTCTTTGTACCGGTTCAGGTAGGCTTCGCTAAAGCTTTTATAGCTTTGCAGATGTTGAGCTTTCCATGTTTCATAGTCAGATTGGGCCATTGCATTAGTGCAGCAGCCCATTACGACAAACGTTGCCAGAACCAGGCAATAGCTTTGTTTCATTACAGAGCCTCCGCCGCTTTATTCAGGCTTGCTTCTGCCTCCTGCAATAAAAACTTGCGGTACAATTCAGGGTTTTCGGCGTCCACAGATTGATCCAACAGTTTGTCAATGTTTTGCTGATAGGTTTTAGCGTCTATTCCCAGCAATACATACATATTGCCCAGAGGGCTAATTTGTGTGCGGAATATTTTTGAATTGACTATTTCCATTGCAGATACATTCTTTTGGATTCTGACAATGGTGTCTGTTGAAACAGATTGAGTACCAGCTATTTTTTCCGAGGTTGCGCGGGTCAGTTTAGATGCAACATCTGAACTGAAGGTTGCTGACAATTGATTACGTGCCTCTGCAGCAGCAATGTCTTTCATCATCCCCGGACCAGAAGCCAGCTTTGCTGAATAGCCAACAGCTTGCATATACAAACCCTCTGCTGGCTGATCACAAATCCAGGTTGGGGCAGATTTTGTTGGTGCATCAGGGAATACGCAGTCGTGGTAACTGATTTTCTCTGTAGTGGATGCACAACCGGAAAATACTGCTGATAAGACAAGGATTGATAGTTTAAATTTCATGGTTTTGTTCCTTAAAACACATTCAGACTTTTATGGCAGCTACCTAAGAACCAATAGAAACCGTCAGGACAGCGATCATGCTCAATTTTTACCACATCACCTAGCTGTAGTTTATTTATCACTGCTTCTTTTTCCACCAGAACATAAGAACCGTTACTATCAATCTCTTTGGTAATTGTGCCTTCAGTGATCAGTATCTCTTCAACAGTTTGTTCATTCGTCAACGGATTTTGTTTCAGTTCCCGTCTGAAAAAGTTGACTTTAGCACCTGCTTTGGCACCTTTGGTATTACTGAGAGTGGTGCGGAATAAGGCTTCATCTCTTTGACCAGGTTTTTGTCTGCGCTCTAACACAAAGAATGGTGGGACTAATGTATTCAACAACTTATATTGATGTTCACGCACTGCCACACTGCTGGCATTCTTCAGGAGTGAATTTACCTGTCCTTCAGTAATGGGGCATTTGCTGTTATTGGTTTCGGTGTCGCTGCTGCTACGGCCATCAAATTCAAAAGTGCCCATTTGAGACATTTCTGGCAGGCGATATACCCTGATATGTAAAGTGACATCCGCCCGGAATTCGCAGCTTGCAGGGGTTACATGTGTTTTTCCTTTTTTATCTGTCCATGAATCACGTTCAGAAAAGGAACTGCTATATCCACCTTTCACTACTTTTGCCATGACTGCAATATCAGCAGCCTGAAGCCCTGAGGTGCGGTATTTGCCGGTTTTCTCTGCAACCAGCAGTTCGTCACGCATTTTGAGCGCAATGTCGCGTTCGATCATGCTATTTCCTGAGCTCATCATGGCTTGCTCAAGCTCGTTGTAGCTTGTGTAAGCTACAGAAGCATGATGCGTTTCTGCATATTCAAACGGCAGCATAATAATTCGGTGTTCTGCTTTCAGATCGTCGGCGGATGGCGCCATAACAGCTTTGGGAATATTCACCGCTTGTGTATCTGCCAAATTTGGCCCGTCCTGGCCATTCGAAGCACATCCTGTTAATACTCCGATGGCCAGAGGCAAAGCTAATAATATGTTTGGTTTGATCATAGTTACATCTCCGTTGTTTTATTGGTTTTTGTCCTGATTGCTGCAGTGAAAGCTACGCTGCAGGCAAAAGGAGCTAAAAGCGCAAGATCCTGATGTTTCTTTCACTCAGGCTACTTTTAGATTTCCAGCCCTACTACCTGAAAAAGGCCACGACGTTCCAGATCGCTTACAACAGCGCTCACACTCCCTTCGTCTGCAGACTTGTGACTTGCGATAGAGGTGACCTGGACATTTTTTTCTGCTGTGGCTATCAAACTTTTTTTCTCAAGCACTTCATAAACAAGGTTTAAGCTGCTTACATATTCACCAAACATCAGATCGTGCTCAATACTGTGGTGATAGTTAATAGTTAAGTGACAATTTGAACTACAGCTTACAAAGCCGATTTGATTAAATTGTTGTAATAAGGCTCTGTTGAGCTTAGGTAGTGACCCCTTGATGGCAACACGCATAGGTTGCTGTGCCAGACGTTTTTTGAGCAGATGATGAAGATCTGGCCCTGGTGCCAGGCCATTGAGTGCAAACAGCTTCACGCTAAGGTTTCTGTTTTGTTCGGCAAGAGGTAATGCTTTTTTTAACGCGAGCCATTGCTGAAAATCGGCGATAGTGTGTGCCGATAACATGGGATCTAACTTGCCTGCTGTTTCAATAATCTGGTTACGCCACAGAGTGGCCAGCTTCGGCCTGCTCAACTGTATTAAGGCTATAGTCTGCGGTTTGGTAACTTTGCTATTCACTAATTGAAATTGACTGAGTTCAGTGTCTCTGATTTCACTGCGGATTTGCCTGCGAACTGAATCACTGTAAGCCACTCCTGTGTCCTGAGTTATACGGTCCAGTGAAGATGATATTTTGGTGCTGAGTTTGCCTGCTATATCAGCCAGAGCTTGTTGTTGGGCTTCAGCCAACGTATTGCCCTGGCCCAGACCGTAGATGAATTGTTCATTATCTTCAGGTGGATTTTCCCACCACTGTTCAGCCAAAGTTTGAAAAGAGCCGAACAGGCCAATCAACAGAACTAACAAAGCGCTTCGAATATGCATTATAAAGACGATCCTTGTGCAAAATAGGCGTGAAACTCATAGCGTGTCAATAACATGTCTGCGGCCTGTTCCAAGGATAACTCGCCAACAGAATAGACATTGGGGATCAGCATTTTCCGAAGACTTTCGATAGTGCCAAGCAATTGTTCATCGTCAGAACCTTGCATCATTTTTTCATTGATCTGATCCAGTTGTGGGTAAGCCTGTGTCGCTGAACCATATTCAACAAAACCAAGTTGCAATGCGAAAAACATTCCTTCGCGGCCTAACGTTGCTTGTTCAAGGTAGTATCTGAGGTTGACAGTATCTGTAGTAAAGACTCCGTCAAACTTTTGCATTGTATGAAGTGGCGTAAGATTTAATGAGGCCTTAGAAAAACTGATAACAGGTTGGAAACCGTCGAGTAAACTGACAATTTGATAAGCAGTGACTCGCTGGTTTTCCACAGCAAGGGTCAGCAGGAATTTATCGTTGTTGTAATACCTGTACTGAGATTTTGAATGGGTCTGATTCACTTTAATCAGTTTCGCCGGACCGAAGATACTTTCTAAATAGGGTAGGTTTGCACCCACTCTTACATGGGAAAGTTGTTTTAGTTCAACCTGGTCAGTGAAATGTGTCACGAAGCCTTCATATGCTGAAGTAACTACGTCACGAAAATCAGCCCATTGACCTACGGTTAGAATAATTGCGGCCAGAGTGAAAGCAGCAGAGCGTATATTTTTAAAAAAATTATGACCAATAGAAACTGACAAATCGCATCCTTGCAATATTTACTAAATATCCTTGTTGCTTGTTTTAGCACATATAAATTGTGATGCAAACAAATAATCTGCTGGATATATCAAAATAATAGATGCGGCGTTGTACCCGCAAGTGATCGGGATTTCAGCCATCAGCCAGTCTGACCTAAGCTGGGACTGTTGCTTAGGCTATAAAACTGAAGCTTCAACTTCAGAGGGGATATACGGAAATAGTTTCAACATTTGCGAGGCGCTTGGTTATGCATGCTGAATCCAGTTGGGGATAGACCAGAAGCAAAACCACAACTTTGATTTGCACCAAAGCTGTGGTTGTTTGCTTATAAATCCAACGCCAGTATTTTTGAACGGCGTTGGTAGTTATACAACTGTTGTTTTTTCTCTGGCAAGTCCTGCACTGTCACCAGTTCAAAACCATGTTCCTGAAACCAGTGAATACTGCGGGTCGTCAGTGCAAACAGGCGATAGTACTTACGCTGGCGCGCCAGTTGAATAATATTTTTCAGCAAAGCGCTGCCACGGTCTGCGTCACGGTATTGTTCATGCACAGCTAAGCAGGCAAATTCACCTACATTTTCTTCCGGGAATGGATACAGCGCAGCACAACCAATAATTAAACCATCACGTTCAATCACCACAAACTGATCAATTTCCATTTCCAGCTGTTCGCGCGAGCGGCGCACTAACAAACCTTGTTGCTCCAGCGGCCGGATCAAATCCAGAATACCGCCAATGTCAGTGATGCTGGCAGCACGTAAACGTTCTGCCGCTTCGGTGACAATTTGAGTACCAATACCATCACGGGAGAATAATTCCTGCAGCATAGCGCCATTTTCGCCGTAACTGACTAAGTGACAACGTGGCACACCAGAACGGCAAGCAGTGATAGCTGCATGTAAAAAAGCCACAGTGGCTGTGCAGGCGTCTTCTTTTTGCTCCATTTGCCACATTAAATGTTCGGCATAATTGGGCATCAGTTCTGCGGTAATATCGCCATCGTCGGCCACAATACCGCCGGCTTCGTTAAAGCCGATAATCTTTTCTGCTTTAAGCTTAATCGCCACCTGAGTGGCAATTTCTTCGGCTGTCAGGTTAAAGCTTTCGCCTGTGACTGAAGCAGCAACAGGCCCCATCACCACAATACCGTTATTGTCCAGTTGACGGCGGATACCTTGCACATCAATACGGCGCACACGGCCGCTATGTAAATAGTCGATGCCGTCTTCTACACCCAAAGGCTGTGCTATCACAAAGTTGCCGCTGACCACGTTAATTTGTGCATTGTGCATAGGCGTATTGCTTAAGCTCATCGACAAACGTGCGGTAATATCCAGCTGCAAAGCACCTGCTACTTGTTTGATCACCAAAAAAGCATCATCGTCTGTGACCCGGATGCGATTGTGATAGTCACAATTTAAACCGGCTTTTTCCAGAGCTTTATTAATTTGTGGCCTTGCACCATACACCAGCACTATTTTAATGCCGAGGGTATTAAGCAAAGCTATGTCATTAATAATGCTGCGAAAGCCTGGCTGATCTATGGCTTCACCGCCCATCATCACGACAAAGGTTTTGCCACGGTGTGAATTCACATAAGGGGCGGACTGACGAAAGCCATCAACGAGTTCTGTAGTGCGCACTATGGTTTTGTTTCCTTCTGGCAAAAACAAAAATAAGACTAGGGCTGCCTTGTGACAGGAATACGACAGTAGCTTAAGCATAGCAAAATAATGCAGAAGCCATAGCTGACGCTGTATAGACAGCACAAATGAGCGCGCACTTTAAACAATTTTGGATAAATAACCAACAGTTTATTTGTATCAGCAAGGTGTTTTTATAAATTTCATTTTATATCAATATTTTATGTCTTCCTTGTCGTGGGCTGTCATTCATATTTGTGGGTTTTTATGTTGCTTTAATGAATTAATATTAATTGATGCCCTTTAGAAAGGGCAGGCAGGATTTTGCTGCAAAGTAGCTGCTGCCATCTGGCGTAAAAACTGTTGCTGCTCAGCAGACACAGGGATCTGAGGAAAATACGCCAGCAATTCGGCATTGTTACCTGTGATGCTTTGATAAAACACTAAAGCCGTCAGAAAAGTACCAGCCAAAGCCGCATGATTGCCATCCGCTTCATGTAATACCATCCGGGGTTCCTGCTGCCATACTTTGTCCCAGGCCAGGCCAACAGGTGCAATACAGCCTGGTTCAACGGCCACTATAGTCTGATGCAACTGGTGCACGCGGCTACCTTCAGTTCTGTTACCGTCTTGACCATGTTCAGGAAATAACACAGGGGTAGCGTTTTGTGCTTTTACTGCTCTGAGCCACATCAGGCTGTCATCTATTGGATAGCTGTTTAAGCCTGTAGTGGAGTATTTCTGGCCCTGTAAGATGACATGAGTCCAGTTGCGGGATTGCATAAAAGCCAAATCCACTTTGTTGTATAAACGCTCATCCAGATAAGAACCACCGCTAGCCACAGTCATATCCACCGCAGCCCCTGGCCGCCCGGCCAAAATAAACTGCCGGATAAGCTCAGTCAGATTGTGTGAACGCACATGGCTGTTGCCAAACACCAGAATTTGATAATGATCCACATAGCGGTTGTCCGGTACTTCAGCACCCACAGGAAAGTTGGTGCCTATTTGCCCCGGATTTCCCTGTTCAGCCTCGCCACCTTTACAACCAGACAGCAGCAAACTGCTGCATAACAAGATACCGGACATCAAAGCGCATAATGTTTTGCTGATAAAACCCATACAACAACCCCTGTTTTTTTACCGCATATGATTGAGCCGGTAGCATGGAAGCAAGGGCGCAAAAAAGCCTTACTTTTACAGGAGAAAAAGCGGATAAATAAGTGACGGTAGGCAATGAATTTGGATAATGTGTTTTAATTAAACGGATTAGAAGTGCGTTGAAGCACCGGAAGTCTATAAAAGTAGATTTCGTCAGTGAAAAAGCTGTTTTGAGGCTGAGGGCAAGGACTATGTCGGGTGGTTTGCGGAACTTAAGATAGGACGTGTGAAAGGTGATTCGTAAATATATATCCTGGAATTGGTGGGCATTTATCTTTTGGTGCTGCGCAATGGCAGGCTTTATTCTGATTCGAATGGGGGTACCTGTCGTCGGCAATGTATTGTTGTTTTTGGGTATTCTCGCTGGTGGTTTTTGTGTGATCCGCAGTATGTTCCATTGTTTCTTTGAAATGAAAAATAAAAAACAAAGAACCCAGAACCTATGAGTCAGGTACTGGCGTGAACATAGATGCTCATTAATCGAGGCGGTGAGGCTGCTCTGACTTTCTTGGGCTATGTTGCTTTTGGAGCATGTATTTTTTCGGCCCAGAAGGGGCGTAGGCAAAGGTTTCAACCGCGTTATTCTATGAATGGGATTGGTATTGGAAGGAATATTTGATTAATTCAATATGCATTAGTTAGCAACCAATGCCTCCAAAGAACATCCGTGCCTATGAGGATAGCTTGACGACGACCTAATATTCCAGCAGTTAAGTATTACAAGTTGGGCAAATATTCATGAAAAGTACAATATCTTTTATATTTCTGACTATTTCATTATTGGTTTTATCCAATGAAAGAGGAAGCTCTGAAACATGGGGGGAATTCCCTGAACTTGGTGATAAATGGATATCCAAAATCGAGTATCGAGATAATTTTTTTCATTTTTATCTGTCTACAGACTTCAATTATGGTGGACTTATGTTGCCTCTGGAGGTCTACAAATGTACAAAAGCACTCAAATGCCTGAAGGTTAAAGATATGCAGCATCATGCTGGAGCTTGCTCTGTGATTCTAGGTGGTCGAGTCAATTGCATCATAAATAATGAAATTGAAGTTGCATATTTAGACGGCCGAGTATCCATGGTGAAAAACATAAATGCCGTAAGAGTGGATAGATTGTTTGATGGGCATTACTTGATCCCAATAGATTATGTTGACGGGAATCTAATTTTTTCTCATGATTCTGAAAAGGGAGCTAATGTGCCCGATGTTATTTCAATTGATGATTTTAGTGGAAAAAAGAAACATGGGAACGCATTTTGCGGAAGTGAATCGATAGAACATATAGGTCAACACATTGAGGAATACTCCTTAAATGCGAAGTTCTTAACTTCATACAGAATGCGTGATAAACATTCATACAATATCTCTTTGTATAAATATGTTGGAGAGTGTTTTTCTCTAATCGGTGATAGTGATTTCAAAATAAGGGAAGGATATGTGTATCAGGTAGTATATATACCCTTATCCGATTCTTTTTTTATAAGCTATTTTGATGGGGTAAAAGACAGTCAAGTATTCCTCTCGAATAAACCAAACTAACGGTGTCAGGTTTTGCTTCGAGTATAGAGGTAAATGCGGTATGTCACATTAACTGAGGCGGTGAGGCTGCCCTGATTTTATGGGGCTATTGTGCCTTTGAATTATGTGTTTTTCGGCATGGTTGGGCCTCAGGGCAGGAACCGGCCTTCATCGGGTGCTGATTTCGCACAAGAGACCGCAGGATATTCAACAGGAAAATGAACTTTTTCTCACAAAAAAATTTAAAGAAAGCTAGTTAACTAACTAATTGTGAGCTGTTATGAAAGATATAATAGGAACGTTATTTGTTTTTATTTCTAGCTTATCTATAAGTATATGGATTTTTAAAAAAGAGTACGTTTATCTTAACGGCACTCTTTACTCGAAAGATTCAAATCCGTTTATTTTTTATTTTTGGGTTATATTTTTTGCGAGCTGGGCTGTTTTTTCTGTGGTCAGATTTTTTTTCATGCGCTTCCATAAAAAATAACAAACAGAGTCAGGTCTTGAATGTTGCACAAAAACTGGAACTTCGGAGCCAAGTATTGCCCGTGCCCTGTAAATTAAATAACAAGGATGCATCATAATCAGTGTACTCTTTTTGTCCAAACCGAGTTAAACCACCAGCAATCTGGTCAGCGATGCCAGTAACCCTGTCAATTAGCTGCAGCGCCAGCATATGCTGTTACGCTTAAAGTATAAAACGGCTAAACCAAAATTCACCGCAAAAAGCATCTGCTTGAAAATTGTAGTGCCTCACCTACACTGATTGGACATTCGCTGTTTTCCTTGGTGGTTGTGTGCGGCGTGCAGTCTTTTTTATTATGGGCATACTCTGGTTGGCAAGCATTTCTGCAGAGTCTCCACCTTCCATTCATCTGCGTTTATATACCGAAGAGTACCCACCTTTTAATTACACCTATCAGACAAAAATTATCGGCATCAATACTGAGCTTATGCAGCAAGTGTCAGATGATTTGGGTTATGGTGCACGTTTTGAAGTGGTGCCCTGGGGGCGAGCGCAGCGTTTTACTCAAACCCAGCCGGATACCTGTTTCTTTTCTGCGGTTCGTACTGCTGAACGTGAAGCTCTTTACAGCTGGGTAGGCCCTTTGATCAAAGAGCATGTGCAGTTGTTTTCGCTGGATCCTGAACACCCGAAATTCAGTCATTTTTCAGAGGTAAAAAAGCTCAGGGTCGGAGGCCAGTCGGCCGACGCTTATACTGACTTTGGTGCCAGTCAGGGCCTGAATATTGATCCTGTAGCTGAGATCCCTGTCAATCTGTCGAGGCTTGAATTAGGCCGTATTGACCTCTGGCTGGCAGGTTCTATTGGTGGCCCTTTTATCGCTTCGCGTAAAGGCCTGCGTTTATATCCTGTGGCAACCAGTGACAAAGTGTTTGAGCTCTGGCTGGCCTGCAATAAGCAAATGCCGGAAGCCATTATTCTTCAGCTTAATAGCAGCCTGCAACGTAAGCAGCAGGACGGCAGTGTAGATGAGATTATGGAGCGGTATCGTTGATTAAAAGCGAGGTTTACGGCTGAGATTTTGGTCAGCCAGGCGACTTGTTTCTTTTTGCCGCGCTGAAACTGACCGCAATAAACAGAATGTTATCCGTTCTACAGCAGGCACTACGGCGTTCATTATTCAGTTGCATGCAAGGTAACGTAAGTTATTTGAATCTATAAAATTATCTGGAGTAGGTGACGCTATACCGACAAACCAACGGGGTCACCCATTAGCCTCTCAG
>NZ_AFHI01000036.1 GCF_000217935.1 Rheinheimera sp. A13L | reverse complement strand
CGGGGTTTATACCCGCCCGTTAGATGGGTATAACAGGCGTTGGTGTCTGGAATTTATGATACTGCTTTGCGGGCGACCATAAAGGTCGCCCCTACATTTACGCCTCGCTGCAAAGGGGCGTTTTTTATTTATGGCCAGGCTCTTTTGTCATAGCTGCAGTACGCCTAAGATAAGCCACTTTGAATAGCTTTTAAGTTCTTTCTATGGCACTACAACTTATTTCCCCAAACCAATGGCAAACTCAGGTTTGGAAAAATGGCGGCGGCATTACCCATCAGCTTGCCCGTTCCGATGACAATATAGGTATGCGCTGGCGTGTATCTATCGCCGAAGTAGCCAGCGATGGTCCATTTTCTCGTTTTGAACAAACCGACCGCATTATTATGCTGCTGCAAGGTAATGGCTTTTGTTTTCATGGTGCTGAAGATCAGCCCGTAGTGTTGGATCAGGTTTTACTGCCTTTCGCTTTTGCCGGTGAAACGACCATTGAATGCACCTTGATCAATGGGCCAGTGCGGGATTTTAATCTGATGACCAGACGCGCTGATGTAAAAGCCAGTTTGCAGGTATTGTCTGTGACTGAAGCCTTATCTTTGGCGCTGGTGCAAGAATCAATGTTATATCTGGCTTCTGGTCAGCTTCATGTAAGTTTCAAAGAGCAGAGCTATCAGTTGGATGCAGGGCAAAGCTTGTTATGCACTGATGAGGTGGGGGAGTTACAGATTAAAGCTGGTACAGAGCCCTGTCAGTTGGTTTGGATCTGTATTTAGCGACCTCTTTTACAAGCCAGACAAGGCGCGTAACATAAAGGCACTAATATTAGAAAGGATTTACTTATGAGCAAACAACATTCCCCGGGTTTTCTGGCTGTAGTCGAGGATGCCAAAAGCAGGATTAAAGAGCTGACTATTGCTGATTTGCAGCAGTTTCCAACCCCTTATGTGCTGGTGGATGTGCGGGAAGATTTAGAGTGGCTGGCCGGGCATTTGCCTGCTGCTATTCATTTGGGTAAAGGTGTGATTGAGCGGGATGTGGAAAAAGCAGTGCAGGATAAACAGCAAACGCTGATTTTGTATTGTGGTGGTGGTTTTCGTTCGGCTTTAGCAGGCGATATGCTGCAGAAAATGGGGTATCAGGATGTCTGGAGTCTGGCAGGGGGTTATACAGCCTGGGTCAATGCAGGTTTGCCTTTGACTAAGCCGCAGCTGTAATGAACGAAGCGGGACGGGATAAACCCGTCCCCTGCAGAGATATTTATTTCAACAGAGATTCTGTTAAATGTGGGCGCATGCCTTTTAACATGGCACCTAATACTTTTGGACTGCCTGCAACTATATTGCCGCTGCGCAGGTAGTTGTTACCACCAGCGAAGTCACTGATTAAGCCACCGGCTTCACGTAAAATCAGCTCGCCTGCCGCGAAATCCCATGGCTTTAAACCAATTTCCCAGAAACCATCAAAACGGCCTGCTGCGACATAACATAAATCCAGCGCTGCTGAACCAGTGCGACGTACGTCTGCGGCCTGAGTCATCAGAGTTTTAAAAGTTTCAGTGTAAGCATCTAAATGGTGTTTGTGTTTAAACGGGAAACCTGTAGCCAGAATAGCGCCGCTTAATTCAGGTAAATTGGTGGTACGGATACGACGGCCGTTTAACTGAGCGCCTGCACCACGGGATGCTGTGAATACTTCACCACGTAATGGGTCAAAAACCACGGCCTGATCCAGTCTGCCCTGGTGACGCAATGCTATGGATACAGCAAAGTGAGGAATGCCTTTGATAAAGTTGGTGGTGCCATCAAGCGGGTCGATGATCCACTGGTAATCGCTATTGTTGTTGCCATATTCGCCGTTCTCTTCACCGATAATATCGTGATCCGGGAATGACTTACGTAAAACATGCACTATGGCTTGTTCTGCTTCTTTATCGATGTTGGTCACAAAGTCATTGGTGCCTTTCTGAGTCGTCTGAACTAAGTCCATCTGACCACAAGCTTTAGCGATGACATTACCTGCGCTGCGGGCAGCACGAATTGCGATGTTTAACATCGGATGCATAACGATTACCTTATTGTATAAAGAACAGTCAAAAGAGCGGCGCGTATTGTAGCCGCTGACAGAAAAAAGTAAAGCGAATTCAGGGCCTGTGTTTTTGTAGTTTACGTTGCAAAGTACGTCTGTGCATTGCAAGTGCTTTGGCGGTCTGGGATATATTGCCCTGATGCTGTTCCAGAACCCGTTGAATATGCTCCCATTCCAGCTGATCTGTGGATAAAACATCGGCTTCATTTGGCGCTGTTTGGCTTGCTTGTCCACTTAAGGCCTGAGTTAAAGTGGCAAAATCCACAGGTTTGGTCAGGTAGTCGTCTGCTCCTGCTTTTACCGCTTGTACTGCTGTGGCTATGCTGGCGTAACCGGTCAGTAATACGATGCGACATAACGGCAGTTGTTGTCGTAATGGCAATACATAATCCAGGCCTGAAACAGCACCAAAACGTAAATCCAGCAAGTAACAATCGGCCTGTTCTGCGACCAGTTCATCAGGGCTTACCGCTTGGTTGTAGCTTTGCACCTGATGACCCAAGCTTTCCAGCCTGCGACTTAATGTGCGGGTTAAGGTCACATCATCGTCCAGTAACACCAGTTTCATGGCTGTTTTCCGCTAAAAATAATACGGGTTAATACGCCCAGGTCAGCACAATTTTCACGCTCCACTTTGCCGCCTAAACTGTCAATCGACACATTTGCCAGAAACTGACCCAAGCCTAAGCCTTGTTCACTTTGTTGTGGTCTTTTGCCCAGCTGCGCCAGAACAGAGTCGGGTAAACCAGGGCCATAATCCCGGATTTGTAGCTCCAACTGACTGTTGTGTTGCTGCATAGTCAAACTTAACTTTGGTTTTTTGTTTTGCAGGCTGGCATCGGCTGCATTGTCCAGAATATTAAATAACGCCGCAGCCAGGCTAATACTGTCGGTTATGCTCAAAGTGGACTGATCGCTGCTGAAGTGTTGCTCCATGCTGATCTCAGGTCTGCTGACCAGCCAAAGCTGAATACTGTGCTCTATAGCGTCATACAAAGGCTGGGATTGTAGTTCACCTTTTCGCAGTTGCTGAGCATTGCTGCGAAGTTGCTGCACTATCTGCTGGCAACGCTGTAATTGCTGACGCAGATCGGCTGCTAAGGCCGGGTCTTGTTGTTGCTCTGTCAGCTCGTCAGTGAGTAGCACCAAGTTCTGTAATGGTGTGGCTAAATCATGAGCCGCATTGGCGGCATAAGTAGCCACGGCGAGCACTTGCTCATGCTGCAGTTGTTTTTGTTGCAGCTTATTCAGTTGTGCTGAAGTAGCACGAATGCGTTGCGTTTGTGCGCTGATAAACCAGCTGACAATAAAAGCACTGAAGCTAAAAGCCCACCACATCTGGCTGATATGCTGGCTAAAAGGCTCTGCACTTGTTTGAGCTGCATGCTGGTGCGCTGAATGCTCGCCCGCCAACGGAATTTGTAACAGCAGGCTGTAACAGCCAATAGCTAAAGCAGCCATCAGATAACTGGGGCCAGCAGAAAACAACACGGCAGTTACAGCAACAGGCAACAATAAAATGGCGACAAAACCATTGCTTGCGCCTCCTGTCATCGCCAATAAAGCGGTGATCATAAAGAGATCAATAAAAATGCTGATGGTGATAAAACGTTGCTCTGAGTCTTTATCACCACGCCAGAGTTTCAGGCTGATATTGGTAAATACATGCACAGCTAATACAAAAGACAGCAGGCTCCAGCTATGGATAGGGTAATGCAGCAGATAAGCGGTCAGGCTGGACAGCAGCTCTAAGCTGATAAGTACCCAACGAAAACGCTGCAGTTGCTTTAGTGGATGATCTGTATTTAATTCGGCGCGGGAAAAAATGCTGTTCATGGCGTCTCAAAAAAGCGGCTGCCAGGCAGCCGTTGCAAAAAACTGACAATCCAGATTATAGGAGTGGGAACACCTTGTCATCTGATGGAAGTCAAAGTCATTCTGGTCTGCTCTGGCATTTTGTGCAATGTGGCAAAAGGTCGCACCTTATTGCCACATTGCTTAGCGACTTGTTTTGTATCGCATCACAAAACCAGCAGCAGCTAATCCCACTATCAGCAGCATCAGCAATTCCACTATAAGGTCGCGATAAAAGCGGCCTGTCAGCGGCATCAGCAGATTCCACTTGTGCAGCAAGGAAAAGCTGGTTCTTTCCAACTGATCGCTCTGGCGTAATTGCTCTATCCTTTGCCCTGTTGATGTATCCACAAACAGCAAGTCACCCTGAGCAGTTTGCAATTGCCACACAGGTAACCTCTTATTGCGGAAATCGTAATTCATACCAAAATACCTGACTTGCTGCAGTGTATCTGCTTGCCAGTCTGGTGAATAAAAACTGGCCAGAAATTCTGCGTAGTTGCTGTCATCCAGTTTCTGTTTGGTTTTCTCTGGTTGCAGCGGCAGGTAAATAACCTGTTGCTCTGTGGCTTGCCCCTGAAAACGCTGCTCCCGCTTAGTACTAAGTTCTGCAGTGGTGATGGCCATACGCCAATACCAGCCTTGCTCCGGGCCCTGCACCAAAGTGAGTTGACGTACACTGGTGTTTTGATTCAGTTCTGGCCAGTTTTGAGTGGCGGTGCTGAAATCCGGCAGCAGGGCAGGGGCGGGTAACGCCAAACCTATCAGCTGATCTTTTTGGCTGTTATGCAGCAGGTGATAAAAACCTGTGATGGCATAGCAGGCCACAGGAATAAAGACTATCCAGGCTAATCGGTAGTGCCAAAGCCGCAAGCCCCGGCGTTTTATTTTTGATGGCAATGACCAGAGCAAATAGCTGCCGGTGAACAATAACACCAGCACAGAAACCAGTAACAGGCTCATTAAGGCTAACCTGAGTTCAGGCACTGCCTTCAACCAGTTCCAGCTATGTAAAGTACGGAATACCAGTTGCAGACTGTCTTTGTAGCTGTTGCTCAGCGACGCCAGGCTTTGGCTTTCTGTATGAATGTAGGCGGTCAGATCCCCCAACTGAACTTTATACACAGGTAAAAGCCGGTTGACCTCCGGGTAGCTATGGTCAAAAGTGGTTTGAAACTGCACGGACTGCAGCTCTGTTTCCGCAATCCCGGTGTACCAGCTTGCAAGCCAGACTGCCATCTGCTGATCCGCTTGTGCAGACAGATCAATGCCGCTCAAACTTTGGTACTGCCGGGGTTCTGATTTATCACTGCTCAGTTGCAGCCAGATCTCATTCTGATAAGGCAGCAGCTTGACCAAGGCAAAAGATTCACCTTGCTTCTGCTGCAGCTGTTGCTGTGCTTGTTGCAACTGCTGCGGGCTCAGCTGCATGGCTGGAGGTTGCATTTTTGCCGCTGTTGGCCCTGTCCAGCTCATCAGCGGATGTAAAAATCCCGACACCGCAAAACTGAGTAAGGTCAGGCCACCCAACCAAATCAGTCTTTTGTGCCAGCGTATCAGGTTTCTGTTTTGCATTCGTTATCCTCAATGATCCTTAAAAACTCAGGTTGATGCCCACAAAAAGGCTACGTGGCATACCTGGTCTGTATTCAATTGCACTGGACCCCACCTGATTACTGGTATAAGTGGAGTAAAGTTTATCGCTCAGGTTCATCAGTCTGGCGTACAGGCGCAGAGCCTGGTTGTATTGATAATTTGCCCGCAGATGCCAGAGTTGGTGTCCCTGGTAACTATTGGTATTGGTTTCATCAGTGAAGTAAGCCCCAACTTTTTGCCATTCCAGCTCCAGTTGCAGCCCCTGCAAATAAGCCGGGTTATAACTCAGATTGGCATTGGCCAGTTGCTCTGGTGCTTTGCCCACATCAAAACCACTGAAATTACGGGTTTCGGTTACTGGCGCTGCACAAGCAGGTGGAAAACAGGAATACAGGTACTGGAAATCGAGGTACTTCTGATCCGTGACGGTAAAACCACTGCCCAGTTTCCATTCATCTGTCAGAACCCAGACTAAAGCCGCTTCCAGACCCTGGTGCCGGGTATGACCAGCGTTGGTGACTTTACGTTCGTTGGTGTCGATATAGCTGACGACATCGTCTTTGATATCCAACTGATAATAGGCCAAATCCAGGCTGTAGTTTTGCCCCTGTAAACGCCAGCCCAGCTCTGAATTGCGTGCTTTCACCGGCTCTAAGTCTGTACTGTTTGTCGTGGATCCCGGTCTGAAGACCTGGCCCACAGAAGGAACCCGAAAGGCATGCCTGTGGTTAAAGTAAAGCTGCTGCCGGGCGCTGATCTGGTACAAGGTACCCAATTTTGGACTCAGGGCTTGATAGCTCAAATTTGTGTTATCAGGTCTGAGCCAGTTGCTGCGGCCTATAGTTTCAGGCACTGATGCTGGCAACAAATCGCGGTAATCTACTTTGAAATAGTCATAACGTACGCCGGCCGTCAAACTCAACGCCGCTGTTGCTTGCCATTGCAGTTGACTATAGGGCGAGGCGGAGCTTTGATCGGCGTCAAAGTCATAATGCAGCCTGCCAGTTTTTTCATAAGCAGTGTAAATGCCATTCTGGCGCTGCACTGTAATTTGCCATTCGCTGTATCGCGCAGGGCTGTAGTCATAGTCCAGACCGCTGATCCATTGCAGTTGATCAGTCAACTGACTGGACCATTGTGCCAGTAATCCCATGGAGTAAAACTCAGTCTGACTTGTAACTGGATCGTAACTCAACATCCAGCTGGGCATCAGGCTGGATTTGTTGTCGCGGTAAAATGGCAGTATCATCAGTTCGGAATAGTCCGACCATTGATGGCGGATTTCAGCAGATAAGCGCAATGCCTGTACGTCACGAAAAGCGATATCACCAGTGTAATAGTTGGTCTCTGGGCGCTGCAGATAATCTTGTTCATTTAAAGCTGAAACTCCACTTTGATCAATTTTGCCAAAGCTGGCCAGGTACTTAATTTTAGTGGCTGTACTCCAGTCCTGATCCAGTCGCAGACTGCTGGATAGCCGATCATAGCCAGCGTTTTCACGAAAGCCGTTACTTTTGGTCCAGTTTAAATCCCAACGCGCAGCACTTTGTTCTGTGACTGGTGCTCCAACTGCAATTAACCCCCTGTTCCAGCCATCACTGCCACTTTCAAGACTAAGTTCTGTTTCTCTGCTAAGTGGTGTTGCTTTAGTCAGAATATTAAAAATGCCGCCTATCGCATCACTGCCGTATAAAGCTGAGCCAGGACCTTTAGTGACCTCAACCCGGCCAGATTGTGGAATATCAATTTCATACAAGCCATTGTGATTAAAAAATCCTGTGGGCCTTGTTGGCAGGCCATCTTCCAAAAACAAATAAACACCGCTGGTGGAGATAGGCTGACGAATGGCTGTCATATGGCCTTCCCCACCTAAATCATTCACATGGACCCCAGCCACTCTGTTCAGTAAATCTGCAGGATGGCCCGGACTCACTTTACGAATATCTTCTTCACTTAACACAGCCACAGATTCTGCCAGTAGCTTCAATTGCTGCTGTTGCCTGCTACTGGTCACCACCATGACTTCGACTTGTTGTTCTTTGGCGGTTTTGTCCTGTAACTCAGCCTGGGCTGAAACAGAGATGAAACTGAGCACACAGAAAGGAAAAATGATAGCTTTTGACATAGCTAAGTACCTGAACTTTATAAAGTTGAAATCCTACAGACTTTAACTACAAAACAGCATGCGACAAATTGTCGCAGTTCAGGGAACGCGGCCAAATAGAACTTAAGTCATACAACTGTCATGACTTGGCTATAGGCTGCCATCATTTTCTGCTGTTAAAGGTGAAATTGATGAAAGCTGTACTCTATCTGATGCGTCATGCGACTGCTGATATACGAAACTCACTGGTGGATGAAGCCGATCGTTGCCTGAATGAAAAAGGCAGATTACAGGCTCGCCGTGTCGCTGATTTTATGCACAAACAGGGCTTAATACCGGACCGCATTTTTTGTAGCCCACATACCAAAGCTGTGCAAACCGCTGCTTTAGTACGGAAAGATTCTGGGGTCAAAACCGCAGTTGAAGAATGGCACTGTTTATTGCCAGCTGTTGCTGTAACTGAAGTAAAAGAACATTTATTCAGTCAGTTACAGGACAATGAGGCTGTGCTGCTTGTAGGGCATGAACCTGAACTTGCCTTGCTGATCAATGAATTATTGGGGCTGGACAAAACCTTTATCGAGCTGAAAAAAGCCTCTTTGACCTGCCTGGAACTGGACTCTGAATCAACAGTGCCTGTGCGGCTGGCCTGGTCTGTGCCAGCTAAGTTTATGTGATCTGAGCTGATGAAACGCAAAAGGGCAACAGCAGGTGTAGCGACAACAACAGATAAAATTATCTAACTTGAATTGCGAATCATTCTTGTTTAATCTGTGCACCTTTATTGCCGCTCAGAGACTGTTATGTTGTCCTTACCTTCATCTTCTATTTTGGCTATTGCTGTTATTGCTGCCCTTTTTGCATCTTCTGGTTATGCCCAGAGTCTGGACAAACAGTATTCTGATCAACAGGAAACTGACAACAACTTAGAAGTGATAGAGGTTAAAGGCCGGGCTCAGACCTTATACCGTGCTTCACAAAGCAGTGTTGGAACCAGAACAGATACAGATTTAGAACTGGTACCTCAGAGTATTCAGGTGTTACCCGAAGCCCTGATCCGCGATCAGGCCGCCCGTCAGGTGACAGATTTATACCGCAGTATGAGCGGCGTCAGCGCTTTTAGTTATTCAGGTGTTACTTTCCGTGGTTTCCGTCAGGATGAAATTTTATACGACGGTGTAAGAGGCGATCCTTTTAATGGGTTTGCTGTGCCTCAGTTGTTTAATGTGCAGGAAGTGCAAATACTCAAAGGCAGCAGCGGCGCTTTGTATGGCAGCAGCGCACCAGGTGGCTTAATTAACTATGTGACTAAAAAGCCACAACGAAGCAGTAAAAATCAGCTGGAGTTTGCGTTAGGCAATGATAGTTATTGGCAAGGTTCGCTGGAGTTGAGTGGCCCTTTAACAGAACAGCAAGCTTATCGTTTTGGCTATTACCGTGACTCTGAGCAGCCTTTTCGCTGGAATACCAAAGTTAAAAACGACATTCTGGATTTAGGTTATCTGATTGATCTGACTGACAGCACCAGCCTGACCCTGCAATACAATACTGTCACTCAGGATTATCAGGGCGCTCGTTTACGGGGTGTGCCTACAGATGATCAGGGCAATTTCCTGGGCGACAGAGCCTGGAACCATAACGAAGCAACAGATTTTCAGTCACTGGACGCTGATGTCTGGCAAGTACGGGCTGATCATGAATTTAACAGCAATTGGCGAACAGACCTGACCTGGCGTCATTATGAAAATACTGAATTACAAAACTACCATGAACCTTCCTGTAGCTACGACACTGATGGTGATGGCGTCGTAGATTATTGCCGCCGTCAGTTCAGGGATCAACGACGCGAAAATACCGCAAACAGTGTGACATGGAACAATATCCTGGAGTTCAGCACCGCAGGTTTTAACCATCAGTTATTGCTGGGTGCCGACACTATGACCCAGGATTCCTACTTTTTAGGCCGTAACGTAGCGCCTATAGAAGTGCAGGGAGGTAAGGTCCCGGGTATAAGTCTGACTAACCCTGTGTATGGCCTGACCTCAGCGGCAGACTATGATATCGGCAGTATCAAATCTGATCCGACAGATACCACAGCTGTGCGCCAAGGGGTTTATCTACAGGACCAGCTGGATTTAACCTCTAGCTGGAATCTATTGCTGGGGGTGCGTTGGGACAGTTTTGAAGATAAAAACAACAGAGCCTTGTCCAAAGTTAACGGCAGCGACAGCTCCTGGCGAGTTGGTTCTACTTATCAACTGACCGATTGGGTGCGTTTGTATGCACTGAAAGGCACGGGTTTTAGCCCTCAGGCCAGCACTTCGCAGGTGCCTGAAGTGGGCGGTCCTTTTGAGGCTGAGCAATCCAGCATTATCGAAGCTGGTGCACGTTTCTCTTTACTCAATGATGCAATACGCCTGAATGTGGCCACTTATCAAATGATCAGAAATAACATACTGCAAACTGATCCTCGTGGTGATGTGGGCGGTGATGGTCGTGATGATTTAATTGCTCTGGGTGAAGTAAAAAGTAAAGGGCTGGAACTGGATTTACTGGGCGATTTAACCGACTCCTGGGTATTGAATGTCAACTATGCCTACAATGATACCCGCATAGTGGAAAGCAACAGTGCTATCACCAATGCGGTCGGTGACAAGTTCGCCAATGCGCCGCAGCATCAGGTGGGTATATGGAGCCGGTACGAGCTGGATAGCATCAACTCAGCTATAGCTGCAGGTATGGATTATGTCAGCGACCAGTTAAGTATTGATGGTCAGCATGTGAAATCCTATACCGTTTTTGATATGAGCTGGCAAACCCGCTGGCAGCAGTGGTTGTTTCAGGCCAATGTGAAAAACCTGTTTGATAAAACTTATGCCACTGCTGGTTTTATTGAGCGCACCGGGCATTTTCCGGGTGAACCACGCCGTTTAATTGTTACCGCCAGTTATCAGTTCTAAGTTGGCTATGACTGCTAAAAGCTGGTTTAAGCTACATTCTTTTGCTGGTTTTGCTTTTGGCCTGCTGCTGTTACTGGTGTGCTTTACCGGCACTCTGGCTGTGGTCAGCCATGAAATTCAGTATCTGTCAGATCAAAAATACCGGGCTTTGTCAGAACGAAAAGGCCCTGTGCCCTGGCAGGTATTGGAGCAAAACTTAGCCAAAGCTTATCCGGATTATCAAATCAGTAACCTCAATGTACCAGAGCAGTGGTATCTGGCAGGTAGCGTCAGTTTGAATAAAGCCACTGAGTTTTTATTTGCCTATTTTGATCCCGCTTCCGGAGCTTTAACAGGCGAAGGCCAGTGGGGCACTTTGTCGCGGTTTTTACGCAATATTCATATGTACCTGTCGCTTGGGCCTACAGGCAAAATTGTGGTCACCAGTTTAAGTTTTTTACTGCTGATTATCCTGGTCAGTAGCTTTTATGTTTACCGGCAGTGGTGGCGTAAAGGCTTTCAGCTGCCTTCAGCGACTAAAGTCTCCAGCCGTACTTTTTGGTCCGATTGGCATAAATGGACAGGGGTCTGGTGTTGGGGTTTTATTCTGCTGATGTTTTTAACAGGCCTTTGGTACTTCACCGAACACTTTTTACTGAAGTTTAAAGTGGAACATTATCCAAAACCGCCAAAGCTGGAGCTGGTCACAGCACAATACCAAGCTTTGTCTTTAACTGAACTGATGCAGGCTGCGCAAAAGGCCCGGCCAGAGCTGGATATCAGAGCATTAAATTATCCGCTGTCGGAGAAAAATGTAGTAGTAGTGGCGGGTCAGGACACTAGCCTGCTGGTAAGGGACAGAGCCAACAGAATTTACCTGGACCCGGTGACAGCGCAAGTGATCCATATTCAGCGCGCTGCTGATTTAAAAGTTGTGGCTTATATAGCTGATATGGCCGATCCGCTGCATTTTGGTAACTTTGCAGGGCTCGGTGTCAAACTGCTGTATTTTGTATTTGGGCTGGGTTTTACCTTTTTAGTCGCAGGTGGAATTTGGATGCACTGGCTACGAACCAAAAGACAACAACCACAACTTATACGTTGGTTAGGTTGGACCGGAGCCCTTTCGTCCGCTTTAGTGATCGCCGCTTTAGTGGTCACTTCAGTGCAGTTTTCACAGCGTGAAATCGAGATCCTACCTTTATCGCCGCAACTTGGATCTTTGCTACAGCATTAGCACATCGACCGATGCCAATCCAACCGATAGTTTTATACCCGTTATGAAGTTTCGTTCAGCTAGCAATGATGTCGGATATTCTAAAATGCCAATAAACAGATGCTAAAATTTCAAAAACAACCATAAAAATAAATGAACAAATGACCGCTATTCTTGAAAACAAAAAACATTGATAAGCAACCGGCTGCATTTTCCTTCAGAGCGTGAAAGGATCACAAAGGATTGCGCTCTCGTGCAATCATACTTCTTTCTGGTACATTGAATTATTTTCTCTTTCAGGTAAAAAAAGAAAATAACGCAGAAAAATAGAAATCCAAAAATAAAAGGGAAGTTTTTCCCATTGTCAAAGTAATCCACCATCACCAGAACTCTCATTTGGGTTGAAAAAAGTACAAAACACCTGTGCAGGCCAACAAAGGGTTTTTCATTTTTGACGTTATCGCAGGCGTTGTAAGGCAAAACCATCATGTCTAAAACCGCTGTTGGTAATACCTGTTAAGCGCTTTAGTGTAAAACGAAAACCAGAGAGCAAAGTGCAAGACCTTGCCCCCAATCTTTCAAGCTCTTTGTTACCATTTGATTGTACTTGCACCTGTAATGCCGTAACCCCTCAAGTGCTCTAATAAATTACTAATCTAAGTTAGCCGTTTTACAAAAGTTGATTGGCGTTAAAAGTTGTTCTCCTCGCGCTTTGAACAAATATTCCAAAACTTCATAGTCTGTATCTATATTGTGACAGGCCAGCTGAACTCCCAGTAGGTAAACTTTTTCATTCACTAAGGGAGTTAATTTTTTTATTGCTGCAAAATTTGCGACAGCCACAGCCTCTTCAAAGGCAGAACGTCCCCAATATTGGGGGGCATTCGGATTTGCAACTAATAACAAGTAAAAGCTCATCCTCAGATCCCGCATGGTCGAAGTGGAAGGAGATCCTGTTTTATCGGAGACTACAATCATATACAGCGCTAAACTTGGGTTTTTAAATACCTCTACAGTGCCATAAGCAAATCGTGTGATAAAAACAGTCCAAAATATACAGCCGAGAACTAGTGATATTTTTCTCATGATTAATCCAGGCAACCTTGCGCCATAAAGGTATCGTTTCGTTTTAGGTCGCCATTCGGACCGAATAACTTATACTCAATCCCATATCGCCCTTCTACGCTAAAAAGAGTTGTCTGCAGTACATCATCATGGTGTGCTTGCACGCCTCCCATGTCTCCGAGCATACTATATCCTCCAAGAGCAAATGATGAGACGCTCCTGTAACGAGCCCTATTGTTGCAGCAAAAGAGGGTGTTGATAACGAAATTACACCTTCATGCTCTGGGTAGTCTTTAAGTCATCGGCCAGTCCAAATCAAAAAATAGGGGCATGGCACAAGTCCTGCCCCGTTTGACTCAGCCAACAACGTGTCAGCACCTATGGTGCTAAAGTCTATCCAAATTTGAGCAAGATGATTGAATAGCCTCGCTTCCTCTTGATTGCAATATTCTCTGTATGACTACTTCATCACGCTTTTCGCACGCAAGGCTCACTGCAGAGGCAAAGGTCGAATCTTCAACTAAAGGAGATAGTTTTACTATTGCATAAAGGTTCTTCTTTTCGACAGCAACATCTAATGAAGTCATGCCGTCCATCTCTATAAACCTGCGATTAGGATCTGCGCCAAGGTATAAATACACCTCGTATCTCAATCTTGAAAGTGCAGTTGGTTCTTCCGATGCAATCTCCAGATGAAGGGCCAAACTTGGGTTCCCGGCCGTGCCATATAGACCTAAAACCCAGAATCCAGTAGCTAAAAACAATGCCACAGTACCAATGATTAGAGACATAACTTGTTTGCTTTTCATAAATCAGTTTCCTGTCCACTAAACTCTGGACTCAAGTTGTACGTTCGTCATAAGCAAGTGTAAATTGAAAAGCAGGGGCAAGGTGTAAAACAAGCCCCTGATCTCACACAGACTAAGCGACAACTTTGTGGCGTTACAAATGTTCTAATCTAAGCAACAATAACCAAGTTGCCAATACAAAAAAAACTACGGCTAAACAAGCATGAACTATCATCCAAGGCTTTATCTTCTTCATACTTTACTCGCAATACTCATCTGATACTCGGGTAAGAGGTTTACCCTTGCTATCGAAATACTCTTTAACTGATTGAATGTGACTGCCATGGTCAAAGAATTGGGTCGTCATACTGCCTCCAAACATTTCGGCATAAGGTGTTGCACCAGCACCAGACAATCCCATTGCACCATGCGACAATCCGATACCATATCCAACTGGACCTGACCATTTCGCAACAACTTCAGGCACTCGTAAAAATGGAACTACTGTAGCTCCGAGTCCAATTAAAGCCGCTTGCCCATAGCCATTTACTGCAGACATCTGGTTAAATTCACGGTTTAACCTATTAATCTGTGTTTGATTAAGCTGAATTGTTTGCTTCTGGAAAATTTGACTGTCTTTGGTTGCTTTTACTGAGCATGAACATGCATCAAGCCCTTTAGGATCAAAATAACTAACAGGATTCCCCCCCACATAGCCATAAGTATTCAACCCACCTGCCAAACCAATAGGGTCACTCTGCAAATAGCGCCCTAAAGTCGCATCGTAATCCCTGAAATAGTTATACCAGCTGGCTTTTTCAGAGTCCCAATATTGTCCAGGGAATCCTATGTTGAAATCACCAATACTTGTACTTAACACAGAGCGGTCAAAGGCCTCCAACTTAGCCCGCCACACTATCGCTTTGCTGGCATTAGTGATGACTTCTGGCCTGCCTAAATGGTCGTTGTGCACATAATACAATTGGTTGTTCAGAATATAACCCACCACCTGGCCATTAAAATAAATGTACTGTTTGGTGGTGCCTTCGGCTAATAACTGGCCTTGTGGGCTATAGATAAACCTCGTTTCAACACTACCTACTTTTTT
>NZ_AFHI01000037.1 GCF_000217935.1 Rheinheimera sp. A13L | reverse complement strand
TACTGTCTCTTGAGCATGAGATGTGATCAAGAGACAGCCTTGCGGAGGTTTTTTTTCGAACATTCAATCAGTACTGCGCAACCTGCTGTTGCCAGCGTAACAAATAACTGTCGACTTGTTTTTTCTTATCCCCAGTTAATGCCAAAGGATACAAACCCGCTTTGCCGTTGATTTCTCCTGCCATCATTAAATGCGCGCCTTGTACTAGCTGTTCCACCGCAAAGGCACCTAATTTAGTCGCCAGAATACGGTCGGCCCCGACAGGACGGCCACCACGCTGAATATGACCCAAAATAGAAGCCCGGCATTCGATGCCTCGTTGTTCCAGATCTGCAGCTAAAGCCGAGGCGCCGCCCGGATACATAGTTTCGGCAATGACTATGATATAGCTGCAATTGCCTCTGTGTTTGCGGGCTTGTTCCACATGTTCGGCTATTTTGTCCAAATCCAGTTCAGACGCAAGTTCAGGGCAGATAATTTGCTCAGCACCTGCGGCTATACCAGCAGCTACAGCTAAATAGCCAGTGTGGCGTCCCATCACTTCGACTAAAAAAATCCGTTCAAAGGCATCCGCTGTATCGCGGATTTTATCTATGGCATCCAGAGCTGTATCCAAAGCTGTGGCAAAACCAATACTGAAATCTGATCCATCCACATCATTGTCTATAGTGCCTGGAATACCTAACAGCTTGCCCTGGTAATAGGGGGCAAGCTCAAGGCAGCCACGAAAGCTGCCATCACCGCCTATCACCAGCAAGGCATCCAGTTCAAGATCATGCAGGTTTTCTGCGGCCTGCTTCAGGCCTTCTTCAGTGAGCATGGCCGGGCAACGGGCACTTTTTAAGAGGGTGCCACCATCCTGAATAATACCGCTGACATGATAAGGCGATAAGGTCTGATATTCCTGATCGATAACACCGTTAAAACCACGCTGAAAGCCAATCACCTCCAATTCATTGGCATGAGCTGTCAGTACCAATGCGCGTAAACAGGCATTCATGCCAGGCGCATCACCGCCGGAAGTTAAGACACCAATTCGTTTCATCTTGTTATCCTTATAGCTTGTGTCTGGACGATACCCAAAGTAATTGGAGTTGCAGAGAGGCGACAAGTGCGTGAGACCCCAGGAGCATAGTGTCCTATGTGACTGGGGCGAGAGCACGCAGGTAACAAAGCTGCAGCTTCAAGTACGAAGGGGAAATGAGCTTATCCTAACGTATAAACAAGGCCGCGTATTGATCTGCTGCAAGAACTGCACATTCTGGCTTATTTTCTCCGCTGCAGGCCGAACTGCAGAGACAAGACGGAAGCTTCTGGAGGATAATAAGGCTTAGGAAAAGGAGAGGGTATGCATCAGTCGTCTGGCCGTGTTGGTCTGGGTTTTAGTCTGGCGTTATTAACAGCTGTGTTATGGGGATTGTTGCCTATAGCGCTGAAATGGTTATTAAATTCGATGTCGGCATCTACCATCACTTGGATACGTTTTTTGGTGGCTGCTGTGCTGGTAGGGCTGGTGTTGCTGGCGCGCAAACAAATTCCTTCGCTGCGTGGTTTAACTAAACGAAAACAGTTGTTGATCCTGATTGCCGTTGCTGGTTTATTGCTTAATTACATTTTGTATCTGAATGGTTTGTTTTTGCTGACCGCAGAAACGGCTCAAGTGGTAATCCAACTGGCGCCATTTCTGATGATGTTGGGCGCCGTATATTTGTTTAAAGAGCGTCTATTGCTGTGGCAAAAAATCGGTGCCTGGTTACTGGTCTTTGGCTTGTTGCTGTTTTTTAACGACAGGTTGGCCTTATTGCTCACCCAGTTTGGTTCTGAAGCTGTAGGTGTGCTGCTGGTGATAATAGCGGCTGTAGCCTGGGCTTGTTATGCCTTAGCGCAAAAACAGTTGTTGATGAGCTTTAATTCCCAACAAATTATGTGGCTGATTTATATGGCCGGTGCTTTGTGTTTTATGCCTGCTGTTGAGTTGGCACCAGTGCTGGACTTGTCAGCATGGCAATGGGGCATCCTGCTGTTTTGTTGTCTGAATACTATTGTGGCTTATGGTGCTTTTGCAGAAGCCCTACAGCATTGGCAAGCCGCTAACGTCAGTGCTGTATTGGCTATTACGCCACTGTTGACTATAGGTTTTGCCCAGTTATTGGCTTATTTTTATCCGCAGTTTCCCAGTGAGTCACTGAATGGCTGGGCTTGGGTAGGAGCTTTATTGGTGGTAGTGGGTTCAATGCTGACGGCCTTAGCGCCAATGCTGAGGCAAAAGATAAACTAAAATTAGCCACAAACAAAAAAGGCGCCACTCACTTGATAAGTAGGCGCCTTTTACATTCAAGCAATCACTTAATTAATTTGCACTATCTTACAGGTGTTCGACGCGCCTACAGTTTCCATCATATCGCCGTAGGTCAAAATCACTAAATCGCCACTTTTTAAGTGAGCAATTTCCTGCACAGCTTCAATAGCAGCGGCTGATACTTTTTGTTGACCCAGATTCTGAGTGCTGTCAAAAAATACCGGGTACACACCACGGTACAGCGCCATTTTGTTTAAGGTCTTCTGGTGACGTGATAACGCATAAATGGGCTGAGACGAGGTAATACGCGACATCAGTTTAGCGGTATAACCCGACTCAGTTAACGAGATAATGGCTTTAATACCCGTTAAGTGGTTCGCAGCATACATAGCGGACAAAGCAATAGTTTCACTGATTTCTGTAAAAGCCACATCCATACGGTGCTTGGAAATTTGCACTCGAGGGTGTTTCTCGGCGCCATCACAGACACGGGCCATAGCTTTGACGGTTTCAGTCGGGTATTTACCTGCCGCTGTTTCACCTGACAACATCACCGCATCTGTACCATCAAGCACTGCGTTGGCAACGTCCATCACTTCAGCACGGGTTGGCATTGGGCTTTCAATCATCGACTCCATCATCTGAGTCGCAGTGATCACCACGCGGTTTAACTGACGTGAGCGGGCAATAATACGTTTTTGCTGACCAACTAACTCGGCATCACCAATTTCTACACCTAAATCACCACGGGCCACCATGACAGCATCTGATGCGCGGATAATATCGTCCAGAGTTTCGTCATCAGCGACAGCTTCAGCACGCTCTACTTTAGAAACAATTAAAGCTTCAGAACCAGCAGCACGGGCTAATTCGCGGGCGATACGTAAATCATCACCACAACGTGGGAAAGACACGGCCAGATAATCTACATCTATATAAGCGGCTAAGGAGATGTCGGTTTTGTCTTTTTCAGTCAGGGCAGGGGCTGACAAGCCACCGCCTAAACGGTTAATACCTTTGTTATTGCTGAGTTTGCCAGCCACAGAGACTTTGGTATGAATACGTTGGCCAACCACATGCTCAACCACCATCTGGATACGGCCATCATCTAATAACAGCACATCACCTGGCTGAACGTCAGCAGGCAGTTCTTTATAGTCGATACCCACCTGAGTTTCGTCGCCTTCGCCTTTTGGCAAATCTGCGTCTAATACAAAGTGTTGGTCTTCTTCTAAAATCACTGAACTGTTTTTAAAGGTAGAGACACGGATCTTAGGGCCTTGTAAATCACCCAGAATGGCTACGTGAACGCCGGTTTTGGCTGCTGCAGCACGCACCATTTCAGCGCGTTGTTTATGATCTTCGGCACTGCCATGGGAAAAGTTGAAACGAAATACGCTGGCACCGGCCAGGATCAATTTCTCTATAGCGGCTTGTGAATTCGTTGCTGGTCCAAGGGTGGCGACTATTTTAGTTCTTCTGGGCATCAAGAGCTCCTGAAAGCTTATCTATGGATGGGTCTGTTTTAGTGTAATGTAATTTTATTACAGAATATAGCCGCAGTTTGAATAAAACTTTCAGCTTTTGTCGGTTGTCCGACCTGTTTAGTCTGTTTACGGCTAAAAAAAGAGGGGTTCCTTACAGGAAACCCCTCTTTGTGACAAATGTTGCTACCAATGCAGCCATTAGTTTTGAAAGTCTTTTTTATCAAAACGTGAGCCACGTAAACTGTCTTTGACCTTTTTCAGGTTTTCACGAAATTTAGTGCCACGGCGTAAGGTAAAGCCAGTCGCCAGAATATCTATCAATACCAGCTGCGCTACACGGGACGCCATCGGCATATACATATCAGTATCTTCAGGCACATCCAGCGACAACACCAGGGTACATTCTTTAGCTAAAGGGCTGTCGTAGGCTGTGATACCTATCACTGTTGCATCGTTTTCACGGGCAATAGCAGCGATATCACATAAGTTTTTCGTACGGCCTGTATGGCTGATACAAACCACTACATCACCTTCAGCGCTGTTAATAGCACTCATGCGCTGCATCACAATATCGTCAAAACAAACCACAGGAACGTTAAAACGGAAAAACTTGTTTTGTGCATCATGGGCCACAGAAGCTGAAGCGCCTAAGCCAAAAAAGGAGATCTTTTTGGCCTGAGTGAGTACATCCACGGCACGATTAATGGTAAGAATATCAACGTTTTGGCGTGCAGCATCTAATGCAGCCATAGTAGATTCGAAAATCTTCGCTGTGTAAGCCTCTGGGCCGTCATCTTCTTCCACATGACGGTTTACATAAGGTGTACCGTTGGCCAGACTTTGCGCCAAATGCAGTTTGAAATCCGGGAAACCTTTGGTGTCCAGACGACGGCAGAACCTGTTCACTGTAGGTTCGCTGACATCCGCCATTTTGGCGAGAGCCGCTATACTACTGTGAATAGTGGTTTGCGGATTGGCCAGGATCACGTCGGCGACTTTGCGCTCTGATTTACTGAAGCTGTTGACGCTATTAATTATTTTTTCCAACACATTCATCGGATTTTCCTGACTGAAAAACACTGAACAACACAGTGCAAAATGTTGTAACTCGCTTTGTTATACAACCTGGTGCCACTGCAAAATAGTGATAAAGTTACGACAAAGCAGCTGATTCATTGCCTAGGCTGCCTTATTATATGAGAATAGTCAAAACTTTAGCGTCTCTGTAATTTAATTACAACTTATCTGGTTTACATCTGGCTTTTGCTCGGCTAGTATGCGGCTAAGTGTTGTAAAATTACATCTAATCAAGGGTCATTCATGACAACAACAGCACCACACAACAAAGCCTGTGATCTGATTCTCTTTGGTACTAAGGGCGACCTTGCGCGCCGTAAACTATTGCCAGCCTTATATCAATTGGAAAAATCCGGCCTGTTGCATGCCGACAGCAAAGTCATAGGCGTAGCCCGTGATGAAATGGATTTAGATGGCTATAAAGAGCTGGTTGAAATCAACTTACAGAAATTTATTAAAGAACCGCTGGAAGCTGACGTCTTAGCTCGCTTAAAAGCCAAACTGCAGTATGTGCAGGTCGACTTAAGTAAAGAAGGCGATTATCAAGCCTTAAAGTCTGTGACTGATCCGAAAAAACGTATTCCGGTCAGTTATTTTGCGACTGCTCCTTCTTTATTCGGCAATATCTGTAAAGGATTATCAGCTGCGGGTTTGTCGGCAGAGCCGGCCCGTGTGGTACTGGAAAAACCTATTGGTCACGATTTAGCTTCCTCTAAAGTGATCAACGATGAAGTGGCCAAATACTTTGGCGAGTGCCAAATCTACCGTATTGACCATTACTTAGGTAAAGAAACAGTACTGAACCTGTTAGCGCTGCGTTTTGCCAACTCTATCTTTGCCGCCAACTGGGACCACAATGCCATTGACCATGTGCAAATTACTGTGGCCGAAGAAGTTGGGGTAGAAGGGCGTTGGGGTTACTACGATGACGCAGGTCAAATGCGTGACATGGTACAAAACCACTTATTACAAGTGTTGTCGCTGATAGCGATGGAGCCTCCGGCTCGTCTGGATGCAGACAGTATTCGTGATGAAAAGTTAAAAGTTTTAAAAGCGCTGCGTCCTATTAATGTGTCGAACGTGCAGGAAAAAACGGTTCGTGGTCAATACGCGGGCGGTTATGTGGCTGGTACTCCGGTTCCAGGTTATCTGGATGAAGAAGATGCGCGTCCAAACAGCAAAACCGAAACTTTTGTGGCTATTAAAGTGGATATCGACAACTGGCGTTGGGCTGGTGTGCCGTTCTATTTAAGAACAGGCAAACGTATGCCGAAAAAAATGAGCGAATTAGTCATTTGCTTTAAGCCGCAGCCACACAATATTTTCTTCGAAACCTACAAACAGTTGCCAGCCAATAAGCTGATTATTCGTTTGCAGCCGGACGAAGGTGTTGAAATTCAGATCATGAACAAAATTCCTGGTCTGGGTGAAACCATGCAGCTGCAACAAACCAAGCTGGACTTAAGTTTCGATGAAACTTTTAAATCGCAGCGTATTGCTGATGCCTATGAGCGTTTATTACTGGAAGCCATGTTAGGCAATCAGTATCTGTTTGTGCGCCGTGATGAAGTGGAACAAGCCTGGAAATGGGTCGACGGTATCCTGGACGCATGGAAAGTGACGAACGAGCCACCAAAACCTTATCAGGCTGGTACCTGGGGCCCTGTATCCGCTATTTCGTTATTGGCGCGTGAAGACAGAAACTGGGACGAATAACAATGCAACTTCATACTTTTGATTCTAGCGCTGCGTTAAATCAGCAGTTTGCCAGCGAGATCAGCAGCCGTTTAGCGGCGGCTATAGCCCAAAAAGGTGCAGCCACTTTAGTAGTGTCTGGCGGTAAAACTCCTTTGCCTTTATTTAAAACCCTGTCAGAAACTGATTTGGATTGGTCACGTGTGACTATCACTTTGGCGGATGACCGCTGGTTGCCTGAAACTCATGCTGATAGCAATGAAGGCTTAGTCAAAGCCAACTTATTGCAAGGCAAAGCAGCAACTGCATGTTTTATCAGCTTATTTGACAGTGCATCACCGGACAACGCCTATAAAGGTGCGGCGACAGTGGCACAGCGCATAGAAGCTTTACCTGAATTTGATGTATTGATCCTGGGCATGGGTGAAGACGGTCACACCGCCTCTTTATTTCCATGCAGCAAAGAAATTCAGGCTGGTTTAGCTGCCGATGCACCAGTGGCTTTAGCGGTTACACCTGCTACTGCGCCTTACCAGCGTTTGAGTTTAAGCAAAACACGCTTACTCAATAGCGCTGTGATTTATTTACATTTGGTTGGCCCCAAGAAGCTAACCGTTCTGGAACAGGCCATGGCAGGTCAGGACCCTTTGCAAATGCCTGTACGGGCGTTTTTGCAACAGCAGCAGGTCCCTGTGCATGTAATGTTTACAGCTAACTAATCGACAAGACGAGGTTAACATGAATCCGGTTATACAACAGGTCACAGACAGAATAGCGGCACGCAGCGAAAAAAGCCGTGCGCTTTATCTGCAGCGGATGGAACAGGCCCGTGCCAAGGGGCCGCACCGCGGAGCTTTGGCCTGTGGCAATCTGGCTCATGGTTTTGCAGCTTGTTCCACTCAGGAAAAAACTGATTTACGCAGCTTAACTAAAGCGAACATCGGTATTATTTCTTCTTACAACGATATGCTTTCTGCACACCAGCCTTACGAAGCTTACCCGGCCATTATCAAAGCCGCAGTGGCTGAAGTGGGCAGTGTGGCTCAGTTTGCCGGTGGCGTGCCAGCTATGTGTGATGGTGTGACTCAGGGTCAGCCAGGCATGGAGCTTAGTTTATTAAGCCGCGACATTATTGCCATGTCTGCAGCTGTTGGCCTGTCGCACAATATGTTTGACGGCGGCATGATGCTGGGCATTTGTGACAAGATAGTGCCGGGTTTACTGATGGCCGCTTTAAGTTTTGGTCACCTGCCTTTTGTGTTTGTGCCAGCAGGCCCAATGCCATCTGGTATTCCAAATAAAGAAAAAGCCCGTGTTCGTCAGCTGTATGCTGAAGGCAAAGTAGGCAATGAAGAGTTATTAGATTCAGAATCTGCCTCTTACCACAGCGCCGGTACTTGCACCTTTTACGGTACGGCCAACTCAAACCAGTTGGTAGTTGAAGTGATGGGCCTGCATTTACCTGGTTCTTCTTTTGTTAATCCTGGCACGCCATTGCGTGATGAATTAACTAAAGCTGCAGCTCGTCAGGTGACTCGTTTAACCGACTTAGGCACCGATTACTTACCAATAGCGCAAATTGTTGATGTCAAAGCTGTAGTGAACGGTATTGTTGGCTTGTTAGCCACTGGTGGGTCGACCAACCACACTATGCACTTAATAGCTGTAGCCCGTTCTGCTGGTTTTATTGTGAACTGGGATGACTTTGCCGAGCTGTCGGATGCAACACCACTGATCACCAAAATTTATCCGAATGGCCAGGCTGATATTAACCACTTCCAGCAGGCTGGTGGTATGGCGTATTTAATTCGTACTTTATTAGACAACGGTTTGCTGCATGAAGATGTACATACAGTGGCTGGCCCGGGTTTACGCCGTTACACCCAAACTCCTGTACTGCAGGACGGCAAATTAGTATGGGTTGATGGCCCGACTGAGTCTTCTGATTTAACAGTTTTGGCTGATGCCGCTAAACCATTTAAAGATCACGGTGGTTTGCAGGTGTTATCCGGCAACGTAGGCCGGGGTGTAATTAAAACTTCAGCGCTGCGTGAAGGTACTGAAATAGTTCAGGCTCCTGCTGTTGTATTCTCCAGCCAGCATGAATTAGATGCCGCTTTTAAAGCCGGTGATTTAAATAAAGATTGTGTCGTAGTCGTACGTTTCCAGGGCCCTCGTGCCTGCGGTATGCCAGAACTGCATAAACTGACGCCACCGCTTGGTGTATTACAAGACCGGGGTTTCCATGTGGCTTTAGTCACAGACGGTCGTATGTCTGGTGCTTCAGGTAAGGTGCCAGCTGCTATCCACGTCACACCGGAAGCTGTAGACGGTGGCGTAATAGCCAAGATCCAGACCGGCGATATGATGCTTGTGGACGGTATTAACGGCGTGCTGAAAGTAATGGTTTCTGATGAAGAGCTGGCTAAACGTGAAGCTGCAACCCGTGATATGAGTGATAGTCATTGGGGCATGGGCCGCGAGATGTTTGGCGGTATGCGTATGGTGATCACTGGTGCAGAACAAGGGGCTTGCAGTCTGTTTAACACAGAGGATCAGTACCATGGCTGATATCCAGTTTGCTATTGTTGCTGATATTGGTGGCACTAACGCACGTTTTAGCCGTGTTGATTTAGAAACTCTGCACCTGGATAACGTTGCCGTTTATCCTTGTGCTGATTTTGACACCCTGGCCGACGCTTTGCAGTTTTACCGCGAGCAACAAGGCCTGACGGCTATCCGTCATGTGGCTTTGGCCATTGCCTGTCCTGTGACAGGTGATTTTGTCAAAATGACTAACTTTCACTGGCAGTTTTCTGTAAGCAGCATGAAAGCCGATTTAGATTTAGCCGAGTTTATCGTGCTGAACGACTTCACTGCTGTGGCCATGAGCTTACCTGCGCTGAAATCTACTGAACTGGTGCAAATTGGCGAAGGCCATGCCGATCAGTTTAAACCTATGGCAGTGTTAGGTGCCGGCACAGGTTTAGGTGTAGCGCATTTAATTCCAACGGCTTTAGGTTATGTGCCATTACCGGGCGAGGGCGGTCATGTCGATTTTACCGCTCAGACCGAACAGGAATGGTTTATCCAGAAGTTTTTAGCCAACAAATACGGCCATGTCAGCCCTGAACGTTTGTTATCAGGCCCTGGTTTGGAAGATTTGTATCTGGCGATCGCCGCTTTTAATAACAAAGTGGTGGAGCCATTAAACGCTGCTCAGATTGCAGGTAAAGCTTTAGATGGCAGCTGTGCTTTATGCAAAGCCGTTATCGAGCAGTTTTTTGCCAGCTTAGGTGGTTTGGCAGGGGATTTAGCCCTGACATTAAGTACCTTTGGCGGCGTTTTTGTCGCTGGTGGTATTACCCCCAAATTATTGCCGCTTATGAATCAAAGCGAATTCAGAAGCAGATTTGAAGCAAAAGGCCGGTTTACCGATTTTAACCGCCGTATTGCAACTTTTGTCGTCACTGCAGAGCAACCAGGTTTAACCGGCTGTGCAGTCTACTTAAAACAACATATGGCGAGTTAACACTATGGCATTTGAAAATTGGCAACTACAACCTGACGTTTTGTTCGCACAAGGCCCTGTGGTGCCCGTCATTGTGATCAAAGATTTAGCAGACGCTGTTCCTATGGCAAAAGCCTTAGTGGCAGGTGGCATTAAAGTACTGGAAGTGACCTTACGTACTCCTGTGGCTTTAGATGCAATACGTTTATTAGCGACTGAAGTGCCTGACGCCATAGTAGGCGCTGGTACTGTCACTACAGCCAAACAATTGGAAGAAGTGATAGCGGCAGGTGCCCGTTTTGCCATCAGCCCGGGTTCGACCCGCGAGCTGCTGCAAGCAGGCAAAGACAGCGTGATCCCATTAATTCCGGGCATTGCCAGTATTTCTGAATTAATGGAAGGTACAGCAGTAGGCTACACCCACTTTAAATTTTTCCCGGCAGAAGCAGCAGGCGGCGTAAAAACCTTAAAGTCTATTCACGGCCCATTCTCTGATATACGTTTTTGCCCAACAGGCGGCATCAACGAGAAAAACTTCAAAGAATACCTGGCCTTACCCAACGTACGTTGCGTAGGCGGCAGCTGGATAGTGCCGGACGATGCTATTCAAAACAAAGAATGGCATAAAATCACACAACTGTGTTTAGCAGCAGTGGAAGAAGCGAAAACAGTGCAGAAGTAATGCTTTTGTGTTGTTTAGTTTGATGTAAAGAACCCGGCTTTGGTCGGGTTTTTTATTGGCTTGGGATTACAGCGGTACCACTGTTAAAAAACACAGCAGTGTATCTTGAGTAAAACGATGAACAACTAGCGTACAGCTTGTACAGATTTTGTCGGCCAGGATCTTAGTGATTTCAGAAAAACCTGTTGAAATAGAGATACATCAGCGTTAATTTGGTATGAGTAAAATTCAGGAAAGAAGGCAGAAAAATGTTTGACTTGCGGGCAGAACCCCTTCTATTAAATTGTTAAGTGTCACTATGGAAATCGAAGAAATATCCAAAATTGAGATACTCGAAAACGGGGAAATGTTTATCGTGCTCGCAAGCGGCGGCAAGCCCATGTATCAATACATTTATCGAGAGGCGGCTGATGTTTGCTGGGACAATGAAGTAAAAGGTTTCAAAGCTCCTACTCCGAGGAAATGGAGTCACTCCGACTGGTTTAAGCAAATTGTCAGTGTTGTAGCTTCCGGATTGGGAGTAACGCTAAAGCTTTCTAATACCACAATCTGGGTTAATGTACCAAAGCAAACAAAGGCAGAAATATGCGCTGCGTAAAACACTTAACAAGGCCAAGCACAATCGTGCAATGCAAAAAACGCATTGCACTGGACCTCGCTACTCTCGGCCTGTGTTGGCGGCGTTATGTTGGCTCAATCTGAGCTACATGCCAGGTTTTACATGTATCAAAATCACTAATCAACAAAAGAAATCCTTACGGAGAAAATATGCGATTTTTAAAAACCCCTTTGGTTGCAAGTTTGGTATTGTTTTGTGTCGGCTGTACTGCAACTCATGAAAAACCAATTGGTTGGCAAAGAGTTGATGGCTTGCTTATAGACCATGCAGCTGTTTCTGCGGCAATAAAAAAATGTGACTATATTCGTGCCAGTCGAACAATGACTGTTGACTCTGATGGACCTGCTTTTATGGGGTTATTGAAAGCAAGAGAATGCATGAAAACAGAAGGTTATGAGCCTAATAAATAAACCGTAACAAATCGCTTAAAAGGACGCAAAAGGCTTGGTTATTTCAGCCCGACTGAGTATCACGGATGGTGTCAGGTCTTGAATATTGCGCCTTGGGTTGAATGGTTTACTGAAAAATTCATAAATGACGGGGGAGGCACAAG
>NZ_AFHI01000038.1 GCF_000217935.1 Rheinheimera sp. A13L | reverse complement strand
GGCGGCGCGCAACACCAAATCTTAGTTTTTTGAGGCTTTGGTGATCGTTTGCTGGTTAAACCGTCAATATGGGCAAAATAGCTCCAAAAACAATATCAGTAAGCATGCATTTAATAGTTGGCTGCTTAAGAACTAGTCGCTAATATGAAAGAGCTTTAAGTATTTATATGTATTTACTCTGACTCTTTCATCTTTATTACTTAGGAAATCTTTATGTTAGCTAATTTACAACGATCCTTACCTTTTACTCTGGCGTTAGCCATCATCGTTTATCTGCTTTTATTGTTAATCCCTGATCTTGCTTTAAGTGCTTCTGTATCAGTAGTCATTGGTATAGTGCTGGGTGGTGTGTTGGTGCCTATTCTGGTAGAAGTCAAAGGTGCCTCACTAGACAGCACTGGTGCTCCTGCAGCAGCCAAAACAAACTACGACGGCGAAACTGCCACTTTATATGTAGGTAACTTACCTTACCGTGCAAATGAAGATGCTGTGCGTGAGTTGTTCCAGAAGTTTGGTGTAGTCGTCAACGTGCGTTTGATGAAAGATCGCCAGACAGGTCGTCGCCGTGGTTTTGGTTTTGTTGAAGTGGCAGCAAAAGATGCCAACAAGATGATCCAGAAGTTAAATGACTTTGCGTTCCAGGAACGTACTTTAAAAGTGCGTGAAGCGAAAGAACGTCAGGACGGTGACGATAACGACGAATAAACTAGTCCTGATATAAATCTGGCCAGCAGTTCTGCTGGCCAAATCTCATCTGTGTGACTCTTCGTTTTTGCTGTTCCGTCAGCTCTTGTGTTGCAATAAAGCAATCCTGACTCTTTTCTTTATATATAGATGTGAGCCCTGCCACTAAATGCTGCACTCGTCTGGCTATTGCATCAGCTGTATCAAAAAGTTTCGGAGCTTCAGTAAAAGCAGAACGGATCTCTTCAGCCAAAAACGGGAAATGAGTACAGCCCAGAATAATAGCCTTAGGTGCGAACTCAGTTAAGCCACTGTTTTTAATCACTGTGGCCACTTCTGCTTTCACATCAGCATTTGCCCAGACTTTTTTCTCAGCCAACATTACCAGTTCACTGCTGCCGACTAATTGCACCTGACTCTCACCAGCATAATCAGTGACCAGCTTCTGTATATAGTGGCCTTTGACCGTAGCCGGAGTCGCCAGCAACGCCATCTTTTCACCGGCACAGTATAAAGCAGCAGGTTTTATCGCTGGTACTACACCAACAAAAGGCAGATCAAACTGCTGGCGTAACCAATCAACCGCCTGAGTAGTAGCTGTATTGCAGGCAATGACAATCAGATCAACCTGATGAGTCAACAGATGTTCGGTCAGTTGTTTTAAGCGCTGGCGGATAAATAACTCAGACTTAGTGCCATAAGGCAGATATCTGTTATCCATCAGATAGAAGTAGTCAGCAGGCACCACTGCACGTACCGCCTCTACTATAGAAAGACCACCTACCCCACTGTCGATAAAACCTATCCGCATGCCGCTGTCTTCTGAAAAGTATCTTGTAAAAGTTCAGGCGCTATTTTGCCAGACATTCGCCCGCTAAGGCAGTTGCTCTGCTACTTTTATCTGCAGCTTGCTTTTGCTGATAGACATTCAGGCAAAAGCCCTTAGAATAGGCCGCTTTTTCGACAACAGGTGACAGGCAATGGCTTTAGGGCAAGTATTTCCGGATTTATATGAAACTCAACTGGCAGAAAAGCAAGCGGGCATACAGCAGCTTTTTGCGTCCTATACCTTGCCAGCATTAGAGTTATTCCGCTCCGAGCCAAGCCATTACCGTCAGCGTGCTGAGTTTAGGGTCTGGCATGAAGGGGACGATTTGTTCCACATTATGTTTGACTCTGAAACCAAGCAAAAACAGCGTATTGATTACTTCCCTGTTGCCTGCAAACAAATAGCCGACTTTATGCCTGTACTGCTGGAAGAGTTAAAAAAACGTCCGGCGCTGCGCAATAAGTTGTATCAGATTGATTATCTGAGTGGTTTAAGTGGCGAGCTGTTGGTTTCTCTTATTTATAAGAAACCGCTGAGTGACGATTGGGCTGAACAAGCCGCCTTATTAAAAGCCGACTTAGCAGAGCAATGGCCGCTGGATTTTATAGGCCGCTCGCGCAAACAAAAAGTGTTGGTGCACCGCGACCATATTATTGAAAAGCTGACCGTAAAAGACCGGACTTTAAGTTACCAGCAAATTGAGAACAGCTTTACCCAGCCGAATGCCAAAGTAAATCAGCAGATGCTGGAATGGGCCTGTGATATTTCCAGCCAGCTCAAAGGTGATTTACTGGAACTCTATTGTGGTAACGGCAACTTTTCATTAGCCCTGACACCTTATTTCCGTCAGGTCGTTGCCACTGAGATCGCCCGCAGTTCGATTAAATCAGCCCAGCTGAATATTGAAATGAACCAGGTGACGAATTTGCAGGTGCTGCAGATGTCGGCTGAAGACGTCAGTGCGGCTATGGCCACAGGTAAACAGCTAAAGACTTTGGATTTGTCAGAGCTGCAACTGGATACCATACTGGTTGACCCGCCACGGGCTGGTCTGGATCCAGCCACTGAAGCTTTTGTCAGTCAATTTAACGATATTATTTATATCTCCTGCAATCCTGTGACTTTGGAGCAGAACTTACAGCAGTTGAGCAAAACCCACGAAATCAAAGCTTTTGCATTGTTTGATCAGTTCCCTTACACCCACCACATTGAATCTGGTGTCTGGTTACGCAAACTTACTCCCTAGTTTTGCGATAACTGGGTTTTGCGGCCATAACTGGCTGCACCATGAGCCATCCAGCGTAATTGCATAATAGTGCGCTGGGTGATTTGTTTACGCTGCTCTGCCGTGGCATCCAGCGCATCAGCTCCGGCATGAAACACCAAGATCACCATAGCTTCTGCCTGCATCTGCGCGCGCTCAGCCGGGCAGTCTGTTTCTTTACGCAGATAATCGGCTAACTCAGCACCAAAATGATAAATCTCCCTGGCCACCGCACTACGAAAAGCCGCAGATGTGCCTGAACGTTCGCGCAACAACAAACGAAAGACATTGCTATGGCCTGTGACAAACTCCATAAAGGTTTCAATAGAGGTTCGGATCACACTGCCATTGCTTTCAATACGATGCCGGGCCTGGCGCAATAACTGACGAAGCATCAGACCAGCTTCATCAACCAGAGTTAAACCTAATTCATCCATATCGGTAAAATGGCGATAAAACGAAGTGGGAGCAATACCTGCTTCCCGGGCTACTTCCCGCAAGCTTAAACTTGAGTAGCCCTTATCAGCGCTAAGCTGCTGAAAAGCTGCGTCTATAATGGCGCGTCTGGTTTTTTCTTTTTGTTGTGCGCGGGTCACGGCTCACTCCTTTTTGCTACTTCCCCATTTTAACGCTTGACCCTGCAACTTTGCACGGCTAAATTAGCTTACAGTTGTAAGCTTAAAGTTCCCAAAATGAATAAACCCCCTATTATCTGGACCAACGTGATTTTGTTTGCGTCCACTTTTCTCGCTGCTGCCATTCTGGTGCCATGGTACGCCATAGCTGTTGGCTTTACCTGGACAGAGATTATTGCCACTATTTTATGCTTGGGTTATTGCGGAATGTCGATCACCGCCGGTTACCACAGGCTTTGGGCGCATAAAACCTATGACGCCCACCCTATACTGCAGTGGGTTTATGCCATAGGCGGCGCTTTTGCTTTACAAAACAGCGCACTGCATTGGTCTTCTGATCACCGCGTACACCATAAGTTTGTCGATCAAAACGACAAAGACCCTTACTCAGCTCAGCGTGGTTTTTGGTTCAGTCATATTGGCTGGATGTTACGTGAATACCAAAGCAATACCTATGCTGACTACAGCAATGCCCGCGATTTACAAAACAATAAAATAGTAATGTGGCAACACAAAAACTATCTGTTACTGACCGTTGCTACTAACTTTGGTATACCACTGTTTTTAGGCTGGTTAACAGACAACTATATCGGCATGTTATTAAGTGTGGGGGTTTTACGTTTAGTACTGAGCCACCATTTTACGTTTTTTATTAACTCTTTAGCTCATATCTGGGGTAATCAGCCTTACACCGATCAAAACAGTGCCCGGGATAATGGCATTTTAGCCTTTTTAACTTATGGTGAGGGTTACCATAACTTCCACCATATTTTTGAATACGATTATCGTAACGGCATTAAGTGGTGGCAGTTTGACCCAACCAAATGGTTGATAAAAAGTTGCTCCTGGTTGGGTTTGACCCGTAATTTACGTGTTTGCCCACCTGATCGTATTGAAAAAGCAAAAGTACAGATGCAACTTAAACGTGCACAGGCGAAAGTATCACATTTGCCCGACGCAGAGCTGGTCATGCAGCGCCTGGAGCATGAATACGAATTGCTGATGGAAAAAATGCACGCTTACTACGATGTGAAGAAAGTACTGCTGCAGCAGAAAAAACAACAGCTGATGCAACAGTACAATGAATTTGATGTGAAGCAGCAAATGCAGGAAGTACGACGGAATCTGCAGCTACAACAAAAGCGCTGGCAGCAGTTAACGGCACAATTTGCCTGATGTTTTGAAGTCGTCGTAACAAGGTTCCCGACAGTTACAACGTACCGTCCTTCCATGGACATAAAAAAGGTGGCTTAAGCTGCCTTTTTTATCGCCTTTAATTCAGGTTTTCTGATTAAATATAAAAAGTGCAGTCAGCGAAGGAAAAACCAGTGGTCAAAGCAACTCAAAGCAAAACATATGATTTTGATGCAATTATTATAGGCACAGGCCCGGGTGGTGAAGGTGCTGCCATGAATCTGGCCAAAAGCGGCAAAACTGTGGCTGTAATTGAACGCCATCAACAAGTCGGCGGCGGCTGCACACACTGGGGTACTATTCCATCCAAAGCCCTACGTCACTCAGTCAGCCGTTATATTGAATACAAAGAAAACCCGCTGTTTCAGATGGATGATCAATCCTCTAACCTGACCTTCCCGCATATATTAAAACACGCCGCTGGTGTTATTCGTAAGCAGGTACAGTTACGCAGCAGTTTTTATGACCGCAACAGAGTCAAAGTACTGCAAGGTGACGCCTCTTTTGTCGATGCTCATCATATTCGTATTGAACAGAATGGTTCACCGGATCAGATTATTTCTGCTGAACATATTATTCTGGCTACTGGTTCCCGGCCTTATCGGCCACAGAATGTGGATTTTACCCACAGCCGGATTTTTGACAGCGATACCATCTTGTCATTAAAAGACGACCCTCGACATATCATCATTTTTGGCGCTGGTGTGATTGGCTGTGAATATGCGTCGATTTTCCGTGGTCTGGGTGTACGGGTTGATTTGGTCAATACCAGAGATCGGCTGCTGTCTTTTATGGACGCTGAAATATCAGATGCTTTGAGTTACCACTTCTGGAATTCAGGGGTCACTATTCGCCATGGTGAAGAGTTTGATCGGATTGAAGGCTGTGACGATGGCGTTATTTTGCATCTGCAATCCGGCAAAAAAATGAAAGCCGACTGCATCTTGTTTGCCAACGGCCGTACAGGTAACACGGACAAGCTTAATCTGAACTCCATTGGCTTAAAAGCAGATAGCCGTGGTCAGTTAAAAGTGAATGACAACTACCAGACTGAAATCCCTAATGTATACGCCGTAGGGGATGTGATTGGTTATCCAAGCCTTGCCAGTGCGGCTTATGATCAGGGCCGCATTGCCGCGAATTCCATTATTCATGGCAACTACAGCACCTACCTGATTGACGATATACCGGTAGGTATTTACACCATACCTGAGATGAGTTCTGTGGGTAAAAACGAGCAGGAACTGACTGCTGCCCGTATTCCCTATGAAGTAGGTCGCGCTCAGTTTAAACATCTGGCCCGCGCTCAGATAGCCAATACCAGTGTGGGAAGTTTGAAGTTGTTATTTCACCGTGACACCAAAGAGATTCTGGGCATTCATTGCTTTGGTGAAAGGGCAGCAGAAATTGTACACATAGGTCAGGCTATTATGATGCAAAAAAATGGCGGCAATACCATAGAGTATTTTGTTCATACCACCTTTAACTACCCAACAATGGCCGAAGCCTACAGGGTGGCAGCTATGAATGGGTTAAACCGCTTATTTTGAACTGCCCGCTAAAACAACAACGCCAGCATTAAGCTGGCGTTTTTATTGCTCAAAACAGAAAAACTCTACTCGTCGTCTTCGGCAATCTCGGTATTCATATGATAAGTGCGGCTGAATGAATGCACTGCATCAATAAAGACACCGGCTTTTTCCGGATCCACATCAGGCGTAATACCGTGGCCCAGATTAAATACATGGCCTGACCCCATACCATAACCATCTAAAATGGCCTGAACTTCCTGACGGATGCGCTCCGGCGTTCCTAACAGGATGGAAGGGTCCATGTTGCCTTGCAACGCCACTTTATCGCCGATACGGGCACGAGCATGACGAATATCAATGGTCCAGTCTAAACCCACACCATCACAACCAGTAGCTGCGATTTCTTCCAGCCATAAACCACCGTTTTTGGTAAAGAGCGTGACAGGCACAGGACGACCATCCGCAAAACGGGTTAAACCTGAAACAATTTGCTGCATGTAGCTTAATGAAAACTCGCGGTAATCATGTGGAGTTAACACACCACCCCAGGTATCAAAAATCATCACAGACTGAGCGCCAGCTGCAATTTGCGCGTTCAGATACAAGATCACACTTTGTGTCAGCTTATCCAACAGGATATGCACCACTTCTGGTTCTGTGTACATCAACTTTTTGATTTTAGAGAAGGTTTTGCTGCTGCCACCTTCAAACATATAAGTGGCTAAAGTCCATGGACTGCCTGCAAAACCAATCAGAGGCACGTCGCCATTCAACTCGCGGCGAATAGTACGCACAGCATCCATGACATAACGTAATTCAACCTCAGGATCAGGCACAGGTAACTGCATCACATCCATAAAGTCGGTCAGTTGTTTCGTAAAGCGTGGGCCTTCGCCTTCGCCAAAATACAACCCCATGCCCATGGCGTCCGGTATAGTTAAAATATCACTGAATAAGATGGCAGCATCTAAAGGATAACGTTTTAACGGCTGCAAAGTGACTTCACAAGCCAGTTCGGGATTTTTGCACAACGACATAAAATCGCCGGCAATAGCTCGTGTTGCTCTGTATTCAGGAAGATAACGACCCGCCTGACGCATCATCCAGATTGGAGTGCGGTCGACTGGTTGTTTCATCAAGGCCCTTAAATAACGATCATTTTTTAGTTGCATCTATCATCTGCCATCTTTTGATTTATCACTAGTTTATCACTGATGTCCGATCAGTCACCATTTTTTACTGAAAGCTATTTGCCCACAACGAAAAAAGCTGTTGCCCTGCCAAAATACATCTGTTATAAACTACCTGCGCTAGTAAAGAACAAGAATAAAGAAACTCGTTTCAACGAGTCCTGGTAACGCAAGTTACACCTCATTTAAGCCACGTTAGTGGCTTTTTATTTGCCTGCCATCCATGGCGCAAACCCTTC
>NZ_AFHI01000039.1 GCF_000217935.1 Rheinheimera sp. A13L | reverse complement strand
GCTCATAGCTGATGATCAATTAACTGGATAATTGTTTAAACTGGTGGTAACCACCAGCGATCAATTCCGTAAATCGAGGTAACGTTTACAACCTGATTTCAGAATTTTAAATCAGGCCCTATTTAACTGACCAATCATTTCCTGAATACACAAATACCGGATCTTTTTCAGCATTTGCATTTCACCGGCTTTACCTGGATGCGAAGGTTCTGCCTCCACTTGTGCAATCAACATGTCTGCTGCCGGCACAATGTCTTTTATCATTTGCACCAAAACTCTTAAGGAAAGGGCCTCAGGTAAGCCAAGCGCCAGCCCAAATTGAAAGACATGCTCTTTCCTTAAGTCTCCAAACTGAACCGCATCACCCATTCTTTGTGATAAATCCTCACATGGATGCTTACCAGGCGTTGCGTAAATGATGGTACTTAATAGGTCATAATGGGGCATCAGTTGATAGCCGCGGTCAGTTAAACGGAAAGAGAGGTTTTTCAAATGAGCGTCACCGTTACCGACCAGAGTGTTGAACAGAGCCCATTTGAAAATAGCCAGGCGGGTTGGGCCAGGCGCGATACAGGACTGAGCAAGTTTAAGTAGGCTTTGGACTGTACTCGCACTGTATTTTTCCCGAAATGACAACCCTAAAAGCTGACATCCATCCATGACATGTAAACGATGAACATCCGGATATTCACCTGACCGGTCAAAGCGCTCCACGATATATACTGGCGCTGGCAGAAAAATATGGTGAACGTCAGGCACGGACAGGTCGCAGGCGTTGGCCAGAGACATCACGAACCACTCATTACGAGTAGTGAAACTGTAGACATCTGGCTCTGAATGTTCCGGTTTTAAAATATGAGTCGATGGGAACTGGCCGGCCGGCTCATAGAGCTGCCCATCTTTGAAAATCACCAGCATTTTGTGTTGAGCGCCAGCCAATGACATTTTCTTTCGCTCACTGTCATTCATAGGCAATTTGGGAAGGTTTAAAATCCTGTCATTCATTTCTGCAGACGTCAGCGGATAAACCTCGCCAGGTTTTAATTCAACGCCCGGTTGTAATAGTGTGAACGCGCCAGCAGACTCATGGCCAATAGCAGTAAGAAGTGCAAACGCGTCGCCTGGTTCAACATGGGCTGACTTTTCAAGCAGGGTTCTGGCCTTCTCTTCTGGCAACAGATTGTCAAAGAACCACTGCACCGGCCGCGTTGTGGCGCCATCCAATTGCCGGCCGGCCGCTAAGTCAAGCCCAGGGATAATATTAAAGCCCTTGGCCAACCAATCTGCATCGTACTCAAAACCCCAAATGGACGATTCTTCTACAAGTTTGCCTACATAAACGCGGTCAAGATAAACGTTAAGCACTCTCATGATCGGCGCACTCGCTTAGAATTTGGTACTTTTCCCCACAATTCCAAGAAGTCTTGTGTATTGATGCGGTTATATTTTCCATCAACCTCTGACAGAAAAAAACTCCGCTTTATTTGTGATGGGTCCCCCGTTCGGATATCTGATGAAGCATAACGACTGTATCTGATACTGTCGTGTTTTGATGATTTATTATGCTTGACCAGTAATGCTTCGACATCAGGCGGCAGAGTAAGCTCAACTCCAATCCCCAACGACTCAAGCACCTGCAGTACTTTCCCGATTTGCGCGGTTTCTTTACCATTCTCCAGATGGCTCAGGAATGACTGTCCGGCATTGGATAGCTGAGATGCGGTTAGCTGGTCTAAATCCTGACTAATCCGCGTGATACGAATGACCTGACCAATATCAGTCACACTTTTAACAGGCACTTTCATAGGTAAGCCTCTATAATTTGTGCGAGCAAATAAAATAAGTATAAATCACCAGTCAATATATGACAATTTGTGCGTGCTAATAAATTATGTAGCATTTGCTAGTGGATGCACCATAACTTATGCGAATGAACATGTTACTGCATCTATTGACATTGCTAGCCAATAACTTGTGCGTTTGAATAAGTTAGCTAGTTTATTGCGATTTCTGGGTTATAACTTGTACGAGCTGATGAATTACATCTTGCAGCGACCGATGTTCTGCAACTTCCCGCTTCTCTTGCAAAGAAGCGGCGATTTCTCTACATGGCGTCGGTATACGTATTGCGGCACAAGCTTAATCTCAAGCGCCTATGCTGAGATCACTTAGCGGTCCGCTCAATATTTTAGGCCTTAGTTCTTATGTAGATCACTGAATTCTACCAAGTGATCAAAAGGTTAATTTCATTTAATACACCACCTATTTGCAAGTCGATTGCACCACTCGTTGCAAATTGACAGCACCACCTATTTCACTAAATATTACCACTGTATCGAATAGTGGCTTTGTGCCAAAAGCGGACTAATGCCGATCGGTATTGCTTAAAACTCGCCAATAAAAACTTCGAAACTACTTATTAAACATCCTGCATGCAACCATGAGTTGATTTCTGAACAACCAGCGTACAAAGAGTCAGGTTTTTGTCGGAAATGTTTTTAGATAATTAAGAAAATTTGGTTGAAAAATAGGTACTTCCATATTAGGTTTGTATGAGTTAGTTTGTGAATGAATATAAAAAATCTCCAACTTGCACTCAGTTTACTTTCTATCAAATGGTTAGAGAATTTTGGACGGAGCTACAGAATGAAACTTCTACTCGGCGTTATTGCGCTAGTCGCAGATCTACTTGGAATTGTGACGTTTATATTGTCAGGGCAAGTAAATAAATTCTGGACCGCCACATGGCTAGTTATGCTAATAAGCTTAGCCTTGCTTCTATCAATCGCCATGTTCTTCCTCAATGCCGCACGAGATCAGCGAGCTCAGCAATTCTTGCCCCTTGCTAGCGGTGTATATGCTTTGCTCTCTTGCATAGCTATCATTTCAGGACTCCACATTATAAGTTCAGGTGAGGCTACCATAGGGGTATTTTTCGGGATAGCGGTGTTAATAGTTTTCCCTGCGATAATGGCGCTAGTTATTTCTGAATATGCGGATAGAAAAGCTCATCGTCCAATCTGCTATCTTTATGCGGCCACGGGAATTCTTGCAATCATTGGCTTAATGTTCCGGTATATGGATAACCCTGGGTTCAGTTGGGCGCTGCTCGGCGAAGCAGTCATTCTTGCTGCTATTGGAGTTGGCTTTGTCTTATTTGCAGAAGACTTTTAACGCTACACTTAACAGGGCCAGCTCGGAAAGTGGTAAGTAGCATTTAATTCACCATTAATTGCTGTCGACGCTTACCACTCCTTGTAGTGGAACTGACCCGTAGTTTCAACCACCTTACCACTACCCAAAGAGGGCTGAGTGCCAAAAACGGACATTGGTTGTACATATGGACGAATACACAGTGTTATTTGCTTTCTCCATAAAACAGGCACGCTTTTAGCAGCTCAATAGGCTAGAGAAAAGTAATAATGTGCAAGCACGTTTTTGGTCACAGCTAGAAGTGATTTACTGTGATTATGTGCTTATTTATTAGCTGTTTTGTCATCTGATAAAACCAGAGGAAGCGTGCCAGCACAATATACAAATTGTTAGCTATTTTTAGGATGATTTATGAGTTTATTTGAATTTAATAACAAAGAAGAGAAAGTGCATAAGATCGAAGCAGATAATTGTTCTACTATTTATTTTGGCTCTCCATTTTTTGGTTCCCCTCAAGGTAAGAAAATTGATGCGTACTTCTTAATGGATACAAATATATTTAACAATATATGCAAAAATGACTACTCCGAAACATTTAATAAATTTATTGAGTTTGCGAAACATAATCGTTTTGAGTTGAACCCTGCATTTGCAATTTCAGAATTATATAGAACAGCCGAAAATCCTCGTGGTTATGTTGACTACTACAAAAAGCATTTATGTGAAAGGTTCGGAATTATTATTAGTGATGACAGTATTGCTAAATGCTGCACACTGGCTGAAGAGCTTGTACCAGTTATGAAAGGTAATATTGAGCTAATTGAGGAATATCTTGCAATAGTGAAAGAGATATATAATAACTCTCTTTCTGAAGAGCAATCAGTCAGAAAATTCTTAAACATTATTAAAGATAAGAACCTTCCCCAGTTTGCATTTATGATATTTTCAGGTCTAATTTTCATATTTGTTAAACATAATGTAAGCAATTGCGAAAGTATCCGAAGGAAAGTTGATTCATTTTTGTCTATCGGTAAAGACTATGTGGAAGAAAAACGTAAGCTCCACAATGGCGCTACTGACATATCAATTTTTTTAAATGTTCAAGAAATAGCTGCAAATAGTGAAAATTTTGAGTGCACTGTTGCTAACATTGTCACTAGAGATGAAGTTGTGGCATATCTTTTAGAAAATTTATGTATTTATTCTGTGAAAAAGATTGAAAGTGGTAAACATTCAGGGATGATTACTCCGAGAAACTCCACTGTTTGGATGTATAAATTTGAGCAGTATAAAGACGATATTAAGGATAAACTGAACCGTCAAAGCTCAGGTTCAGAAAAGGAAATTGATATTAGAAAACGTAATCTAAAAAATCAGTGGTTTTTAAGTTTGCAGCGATACCTGAGTTTTTGAAATGCTAACAGCCACCACCAAAAACGCGCACATTGGGCGCTCTTCTCTCAACAAGTTGCTCGCGTTAATGTCTGCTATTCG
>NZ_AFHI01000040.1 GCF_000217935.1 Rheinheimera sp. A13L | reverse complement strand
GGGACTAATTTGAAATCTGTGATGAATCCACAGACGGGATCATTTAATGATGCTATTGGCCGCACTGCAGTGGCTGGTTTGGTTGGCGGCACTGTATCCTCTTTGACCGGTGGTAAATTTGCGAATGGTGCCGCTACTTCAGCTATACAGTGGTGGTTTAATGCTGAGGGAGACCCTTCAAAAAGACCGACATTTACTTCATCTGACGAGCGGATGTCTGACGTCATCAAAGGTCTAAATAAAATGTCCAGAGATGGAAAGTTCGATTCGGTTGGTGATCGTTTTACTGACGATATTGAACTTAAATATAATGCAATGGTGAATGCGCCTGACCCTGATACTGGAGTGACAGGATATTTTGAATATCAACCTGATAATCCAAATGTTATTTTGTATGCTGACCAAGTTATAAATGAGTCAAACATAGGACTTATTGGATTGAACATTGGTCATGAGCTAGTGCATCGTAGGGATTTCCTAATTAACCCTGGCATGATGAGGGCTCAAACCGAAATAAATGCTTTTAGATGGACAGAAGGGAATGCGATTAACTTCTTAGATCCAGGTTACGCTACACATTACCAGAGTTGGGCTGCTAACGAACGAGCCTTCTGGCAAGGACAACTGAAATGATAAGAATACCGCTTATGGTGTGTTTTGTTATGTTCGGAGTATCAGTATCCGCATCTGAGGAGCGGGGCTTCTGGTTGATTGGGGCTGGTGAAAATAATTCAATATTTGTTTCCAAGGCAGTTACATGGCCTTGGAGCCCTAAGATCGTGTCTATTAATCCAGAGCTAAGTGAATCATCAAATTGCCATGGGCTGGATATGGTCAAGAGTAAATTAACAACGCCTTTTTCATACGATGTGAGCAATCAAAATGCGTTCAAAATATGGATCGTCAAAGGAGTGGATCTTGTATGTCTGAGAAATATTTTTTCTGTTCAGGTTACCTATAATGCACATACTGAATCTGATATTGAATCAAATATTTCTATATCGAGGCCACCACCAACGAGTGGAGATTTACAAAAGGCAGGTATACCTCTTGGTTCTATGCGAGCTGAACTAAGATTTCTATTTTCTGATGCTGAACCAGTAAATTTTGCCTGGTTAAGAGAAAGGCCTAGGATCTCGATTCTGAATGGAGTTAAATTGGTGTCAGGCATTTACCCTGATGACGGTTCTCTTGATGTAGATGTTTTATGCTACGACAGCAACGGAAAGAGGTTATCACCTATACAAAGCGAATATGTACTTACTGAAGGGATCAAATTCATATCCTTACAATATGCTGGTAATGTTTCAATCAAAAGCTGCGATTTCCTCAAAAAGAAATAGTAAATCAACAATGTATACTCTTCTTGTACCTCAAGAGCGGCATCTTGCACCGATGCAGTTAGTAGCTACGACACCCATCCCACGGTGTCTTTTTTCTATCGCTAAGTGGCAAAACCGCCAGCAGCCCGGTCATGGTTTTCCGGTTGCGGTGGTCAGGGCAAATCGGCGGAGCGGGCAATGGCTGTCGGTGCCTGCAGTTGTTGACACCGGTTGGTATGCTCATAAAAACCGGTTTGTGTTGCCCACTTCAACCAAAAAGCCCTGCCTGCCTCGCTGGTTAGCTGCTCAGCGGGATATGTCGATGTTTGGGGCGCTTGCGGTTCAATCGGGTTATGTACATCTTCCTTAGCCGGATGTCGGATGCAGTACTTGGACTGGTGTTCAATACGATCTCTAAAAAGCTGTTGCCTGATTTATTGTGAAGGGTTAAAAAATCCCGTTCTTCCAAGAACCAACGGGGTCAGGTCCTGAGGGATCCCCACGAATTTAAGCATGTAAATAATCTCCATAGGAAGCGGTGATTAGCCTGAATTCATGGATCCCGTTTAGCCAGTCCCTTCGCCTTATATGGTCCAGCTTTCGAGCTATCATTCTCAGGGCTAAATAGGCATAGCTCAGCACAGCCCTGTGCCGGGTTGTGTTTGCTTGAAACTGCCGGTGCAGCCCAGCACTCACTCCTGATAATCCTATAAATATCAGTAAGGTATGAGCCAGTGTACCAATCAGAACTAATACTGCTAACCGGTTGGGACACTTGCAGCCTTGCCACTCGAGGCTTAATCCATAACGAGCTGATTTGTTATCACGGAAATTCTCTTCTATTTGCATGCGTGATCGATAAGCAGAGATAACTTGTTGTATAGATTTAGAATTCTCGACACTCAGGTTAGTGGCCAGTAACCAGGGTTCTTTTGCGCTGCGGGACTCATCCAGGCTGCAACTGGCACAACTTTTCTCGCCAAGCTTCGTTAGTTTGCTCCGGCCTTTTAACGTCTTTTTATGCAGGATTAACTGAGCCGGATGTTCGCTCTGAAGTGTGAGTTTCGCGTCAGCAAAAGCCTTGGTTTCTTTTCTGGCCTTTTTAAATAACTCCTGACAACTCAGCCAGCCGTAATCAGTGGTGTTGCACATTGAGTTTCCGCGAATTCGCCCAACAAAGTCCCAGCCCTGTTGCTCTATCAGTTTGAACCAAGGCACTTTAAAGCCTGAATCGGTGACGATAATGGGCTGACAGTGCGTAGGAAGCATATCTTTTAGCTGTTCAAGAAAACGTTGATTCTCCTCTGGTTTTTCCTTCTTATTCAACGGATACACCTGCTCGTACAGCGCTAAAGCGCGACCTTTAAAAGCCAGTGAAGCTCTTAGCAGGTAATTGCCACGGCAGCCATCTAAATCAGACCAGTCGATATGGATAACAGGGCGAGGTAAGTGACTGATGAGCAAACGGGTCAGTGCGGCATAAGCCAGGGGGCGTTCAGTTTGCATCCATGGGTTAGATAGTAAGCGGTCAGCTCGTTTTATCCGATGTTTTTCCTTGGTAGCTCCAGCGATACCCCGCCCAATACCGGTGACGGTAAGTGTTTGTTTTTCTATGCAACTTTGTACCGCAACCCGCAAAGACTCTCTGCGGGTTTTATGAGAAATAGGAGTGACGTTCTGGATAAAACTGGCTAAGATGCGGCTTACATTCATGGTGTTTTGGTCCTCTAATTTGTTTGGCGATAGATCAGATCACCAAGCACCATGAATGTTCCTTCTTAGCTCATCTTTTTGTTTTCAATCGATATTTCGTGGGGATACCTCAGGGGCAGGTCTTGAATATTGCACAAGAACCGGTGAAGTCGAAAAGAAACCAACGGCATCAGGTCTTGCTTGTTGCTTCGGCTTTTAGATGCAATAACCAAGGGGAAGAAAACACCGGGGTCAGGTACTGAGGGTGTACAACAAGAAGAATTCTTGGTGGTGATTATGTTTGATTTGGTAAAGTTGAAGAAATTTATTTTTTCACGATTTTTTGTTTTTTTAGTACTCTATATTCCTGTTTGTTATCTGGGACTGTTTGTTGGGGAGGTTTATAGTTTAACTCCTAAAACCTGCAAAACTAGTGATTGGGTGCAAGAACGATTGAATGAAATTCAGTCTGACAATAAAGACACTAACGTTGTTTTTTATGCTGACTGTAATGAGTTAATTAAGATATCGACTACTCGTTTGGTTGGCGGTGTATGCATTGCAGACTACTACCGATTGTTAGACTCGTCTGATAATCATCAGGGCCTTTTGTTTGATGGTAGTTTAGTTGCTGGAGATGACTGTAATTTTGAACGCTCAGTTTTTTTCTCAAATTCTGAGCATTTAACCTCTGAAGACGATTATGTATTGATTTGGTCTTTCTTGTCGGATCTGACTTCCGATTTCAAGAAGACTATTTCTGGGGGTATGGCATTTCAAGATAAGTATTTTAGTTTGGATTACTATGAGTTTTTGTTCAATGAAAAGTCGATGGTGTGTTTTAGTAATTTACTGCAAGAGTTTTCTATTCACAACAGTGATGGTTTTTTCAACTTGCGTATCGGGGGGGATTATGCCCCTTGGTATCTTGAAGTAAAAATAGAAGAAGGCGAGGTAATTGTTGTGGGGCTAACGAGAGGTGATATCTATGCTAACGATATGGAATCACAGAAGAAGAGAGATAATCTCTGCAAAGGGGCAGGAATAAGAAAACCAGGGGGTAAGGTCTTGAGAGATAAGCACGGTATAGCGTATTAAGCCGCGCTAAA
>NZ_AFHI01000041.1 GCF_000217935.1 Rheinheimera sp. A13L | reverse complement strand
TTCTTGCATAATAAACAATTCACGGATCTATCCAGAAACAATCCAACTTACTGAGCGCAACATTCAAGACCTGACCCCATTTGTGCCTTATTGGTTTGCACCTACACCTTTAGACATCATTAGAGAAACAATCACAGAAATTATCACAAAAAGAACATAGAAGACTTCGACCACTCCAAACCTTACATAAACTTCAACTTTCATATTATTCATTGATGCATGATGATGAATCTTTCCTTTAAAATAATACCCCCCAAAAACGTTAAAAATCAGTGCTTTAAAGTAATTCCATAAAATATTTGATTTACTAGCAGCTAAGGCGGCGACGTAAATTTTACAAAGCCAAAATGAAGCCAATAGACAGAAAAATGCATTTACGATCATAAAAAAGATCGGGAACATGGAAAAAAAATAATTCATCTCTGATGCGTAAGCTGGAATCACTGACGAGACAAAAATAAAAATAAAAACTGAAATTGGTTGCATCCATAAAAAGATGATCGCTGACACTGGCAACCTAATTTTATCCACCATTTTTTAGCCTCTCGAATTTATTAAAATCAAATTTATAGCTGAAGCTAAAGGGTTGTATTGTTACTGATACTTCAAACACAGTGCTCAGGGTCAGGTCTTGCTCTGTGCCCCAACCATACCGCATCTAACTCTATGCACGATGCAACATTCAAGACCTGACCCTGTGGGCTGCTCCATTCAGCTGGCGCAGCCCAAACTTAAATTTGCATCAGGCGTTTCAACCAAAAGATGATAATGGTTGGTCATCAGACAATAGGCATGAATAACCCAGTTGTATCGCTCACACACCTGCGCTACTGTTTCCAGAAAACGCTGGAAATCTGCCTCCTCCAGATAAATGGCCTTACGCTCATTCCCTCTTGAGGTCACATGATACAAAGCTCCGGCAAACTCCAATCGTAATGGGCGGCTCATCCTTAACCCCAAAACAGAAAATATTCACCAGAACATAGTCAAACTTTCTAACAGCAGCAAGGCTGCTTTAATTAGCCTTGGTTGCGATGCAACGACAAAGGCCTGAACCTGACGACAATTCAAAATTCAATGCACGATTCAAGACCTGACCCCAGTTGTTCTTAAATGCACGATTCAAGACCTGACCCCAGTTGTTCTTACGATTCAAGACCTGACCCCAGTTGTTCTTAGCAGCAAAAAACTGTTGTTCACTATATAGGCAACAAGATATGTGACTTAACCAGTAGGTTCGGTCAACTATATCAGGCAAAATTATTTTTTATAGAAAATATCTACAAGTATTTGATAACTATCGTTCCAGATTATATTCAAAGGAGGTTCAGAGAACTCTATTGAAAAAAACACTCCATCAACAGACCAAATATCGCCACTGATAATAACTTCACTAGCATTCAATATACAAAAAGATGCCATCTTGAATTCTCCAGAGACGTTCGACATCTGATGTTCTGTTCTAAGAAGTGCTTTCCCTTTATACATTTCATAACAATTAACTTCTTGCAAGTCATTTGTTCTTTGAATCAAATTAACTGAGTCAATTCTATTTAAAAATATTCTAGCTACATTTTCTGAAAGCTTAGCTTCTACAGCCTTCAGGATTTTGATTTCTAGCTCGGTAAAAGAATTATCCCCACGTCTAAAAAGGTTAAAAAAATTCCTAAGCATTAGTTTGTCCCCGCTGATGTAGTGCCATAAGACAGCCCTGCTGCAGAACCTTTCCAAACATAGGGAATTCTGTTCCATTGCTGAACAATTGGCGAAGGAAGTGGATTAAATGCTTTCCAAGATCTTGGCATGAATCTATGTCGGTATGGGTCTGATAAAGCATGGAATTCTTTTTTTACGAAGTTGCCATTCCAAAGGCTTCTAGCACCACCCATTCGATTAGGTATCCAATGTGAAAACTCAAGCCCCTTACCCGCAACACCTGCTGTTTGCCATCCTATCGCACCGCCTAGAACCGTTGAATTGACAATACCAGCCATTTCACCAGCATTGTAGAATCCAGAATTAAAATCAACAGAACTATTTGTTCCCATAAAATCACGTACTAAGCTCGTTGCACCAAAAGACAATGTATCACCCCACCCAGCGGCGAAATCAACTACCCCCTGAGGTAACGGATCACCTGGAAGCCACATATCTTCGGTAAAACTATCCCAATACGATTCCTTCTCCTGCTGAATATGTGCTTCATCATTAAACCCACGAGAGAAAGCACCAGTCACTGCACCGTTGGCAAATTTTCCGCCACTAATTACAGATGCTGTACCACCAACTGCAGCAGCTGAAACCATACGCTTAATCCTGTTTGCAGTATTGGACCAGTCATAACTGGCTTTGCCATTAATTTTACCGCCGATCCCATCAATAGCTCCTGCAAAAGCTTGAGTAAAGCCGGCACTCATGAATCCGTGTCCAAATTTGCCACCACTGAGTACGCTGCTGATCCCTCCGGCCATGCCATGAGCAATCACTTTTCCAGCCGCTGCTGCTGCAGAAAGACTGCCTCCGGTTGCATTCGCTACACCTTCAAAATGGGTTCCCACACCATGGAACATACCTGCGCTTAAAGCGCCGACAAGAGCTCCTTTAAGACTACCTGAGGCTATACCTCCAGCAACAAAGCCAGTGCCGATACTAGCCCATAAACCTGTCCCCCAAGGAGCCCAAATTGTAAGTGCGATAGAAAATATCGGAGCAAAGTCACCCAGCATCTTGTTCAGCTTTTTAAATACCGACTTAAAGAAATACCCACTAGGATCGGTATAACTCAGCGGATTATTCAGCACATAGCTATAGCGGTTATAACTCTGCGTATTAGTCGGTGCCTGCACAAAAGGATCGGCCTGCATAAACCTGGCTAAAGTCGCATCATAAATCCGGCCGTTCATATGAATAATATCCAGGCCTTCTACATTCTCATGGCCTGTATAAGCACGGCGGCTGGCCGCTGGCGCTATGGGGTTTGCTCCCACAAAACCTGTCATAATCTGGCTTTGTTTGCCCCAGGCGTCGTACAGGTAATGCGCTTTTAAGTTGCCGTTGTGATCTGTCACAGCCACAGTAGAACCTAAAGCGTCCCCATGCAGCACTTCGTATTGCTCACCCGGGCCACTTTCAAAGTTGGTGATCACCACAGGGCCTATATACCAGCGGTGCTCTATGCTGGCTGTACTTTGGCTACCGGTCTTTTTATGGTTTTGCTCGTATACTTTGCCGGCGTAAAAGGTTTCTGTGGTCGTAGCCACACCGTTTTCAGTGCGGCTGTCTTTACGGTAAAACCTTTGATTATCAGGGCCATAAGCAAATTCAGTGATAGTGCCGTTCTGTTCAATTTTCAGGGGCATATCGCTGGAGGAATACTTAAACGTACGCTGGCCATCATGAGTGATATTGCCGTGTGCGTCGTAGACCATGCTGTAGTTTCTGTTACCTGTCACAGTGTTCAGCTGATAAGGGTTGGTTTGATCATAGGTGTAGGTATTGTCTACAGTGCCCGTTTTGCGGGTGATATTGCCAAAACCGTCGTACCCCATACTTTCAGTGATAGTGCTGACATGGTTACCCAGTGCAGCATTGTTCACCGTCATCACCCTGTCAGTCAGTCGTGAATGACCTTCTGTTGAATACTTAAAGTCTTCGCTGATGGTCTGGCTCAGTACATGATTCTGGTCATAATAATGGCTGGTTCTGAGTTCTGTGGTGCCTTTATTATCGTAGTCGTAGCTCACGTTATAAATTGAAGAGCTACCCTTAGACACTGTGATGCTGTCTATAAAACCACGGTCTTGATCAAAGGCTGTCGCGGCCATTGAAATAGCCGCTACCTGCACAAAATATTCAAATTTTTAAGGAGCATTAAACATATTGAGCATGCCCAATACATTTTTAGTGAATAATCAAAACCAGCTTACTTCAATTCAGTTTGACAAGATTGGTTCTTGTGCAACATTCAAGACCTGACCCCGTTGGTTTTGCTAACTTCGTCGGGGCAAGAC
>NZ_AFHI01000042.1 GCF_000217935.1 Rheinheimera sp. A13L | reverse complement strand
AAAGCCGCGACAGCGCGCGGCCTATCCTTATTTGTTATATGCTTTACTGCTTGGGTCTGAGAGTTTCAATAAATTGTGCGTCTACCCAGAAAATGTCTACTTTTTCATGGTTGCCTGGAGCCATATTTCGATTGAAAAAAAGATATTTACCATCCGATGTTACGCTGGCCATTGCTTCCCAGCCTTCGGTATTAATTTTGTCGCCTAAATTAATGGGTTTCCCCCATGTATCATCTTGCTGTCGATAGCTGATATAAAGATCTGAGTCGCCATAACCTCCTTCTCTTTTACTGTCAAATATCAGATAAGATTCATCTGCGGCTATGAAGGGATGAAAACTTTTTCCACTATTGATATCTTTCCCCAGCAGCTTGGGTTCTTCATATTTTCCATCCACTAGCCGTGAATAGCGAATTGATCCAGTGAAATCCTTTTTGAACTCGTCAAAAAAATAGGTTCCTTTTGAAGACGCTGTAAGGCGCATGATAGGCAATGTATCGAAAGGAGCACCCAGTTTTTTCACTTCAGACCAGCCAGTCTCGGTACGCTCCTTGTAGCGCTTACCCAAATGCATGGTTTTACCATCTGGCGCGATTAAGGGGGTTCCCACTCTTGGCGAAAAAACTGATTCATGCCACTGATTATTGGTATTTATAAAAACAACCATTTCTTGCTTTTCGCTGTCCTTGCTATCTCGAATGAAATAAAACTCATTGAGCTCAGGCGTAAACACCCCACTAACTTCCCAACCTTCAGTGGAAACAATGCCAGGTGCAAAAATTTCTGGCGTTGAACCGGGTGGCTTTTGCCCAAGGTAAGGGCCTGTTAACACTGGAGATCCGTTTTCTGCATAATTTTCGCCAACGACAACTAAAGCTGAAAACACCAGAGCCGCTGACATATAAATACGCTTCATAATATATCCTTATTAAAATGCCAACCTATAGGAGCAAGACTTCACCCCAATTGCTACATTGGCCGGTGAATTATAAGTACCAGAGGCGCGGGGTAAGACCTAACCCCGTTGGCGTCGACACCGTCCGTTATGGGCGATTAACATTTGCTTGTTATATTGTAACCGAGCGCGGTTCATAGGCTTAAATATCGTTTTTCTTTGAAGTAATTTACAATATCTTCCAACCGAACTCGTTTTACTTCTTGAGGACCGCTATAACTATTGCAGCTCTGAACTTCGACTAGAGAATATATCTCTTGAGGTACAGATCGAATAGTACTTAAAATATGTTCTAAATCAACGTAGTTACGATTCTTATCTTTATAATTCACGTTTTCAAGACGCCATACAGATTGCGCGATAAATGACGGCTCATAGCTTCCGTCATTTCTTAATCGAAGAAAAACAATGTAGTCATTAAAAATCTCGGAGATAGGGATGGAATCGGTAGTTAGTTTCCAGTGAATTCCAATTTTTACAGAATCAGTCTTACCTTTGAGTAGCTGCCTGATATTAACTTCTGTATAACCGGTACTTTGTTCTAATCGCTGAACACTCTTCAGCTCAACCAAAGCGATTACCTCTGAATATTCAATCAGCTCTTTCCATCCGACGCTGCTGGGCTTAGCAAATAAATTAAACGAAACTGCCAACAAAAATAGAAACACCGTCAATAACTTCATGCTACATCCTGAATGTGATTAACAACATAACGCCGCAAGCAGCGGCGAGAAACAACCTTTAGGGTCAAGTCTTGCCCTGTGCCCCGTCAAATCAGAACCAAACAAAAATGTTCATAAAATCAAAAAATGATAGAAAAACATCACCAATTCATTCACAACTAATGATGTCCCCAAACCATAAAACAACGGGGCATGGGGCAAGACCTGACCCTCGTAAGCCTACCACGACGCATAGCGCACCATAACGACTGGTTTACCTACTGCAATCGCCCAGTAACGCCCTTCACCACCTTGAACGGAACCATATTCTGCGGCTAGAACCTTATAACCAGCAAACAAAGCCTCCATAGAAACGTCAATAAGTGCGCATGCATCATGGTCACCTTGCAGGTCCCAGTTCAATGACTCACTGGCAATAATCCGTGCTGATACCGGAAGTTGTTGTCCCGTTGCACGCTCAAAGTCACCAGCAGAGAATTCATGTTCACCATTCACTCGCCAGAAAATGAGTGCCGCAAGCAGAAGCGCTAAAACCATCAAAATACCTGGTGATGCGAGCATGAATTTAGCTAATGTCTTCACTTTAACGCCCAAATTTAGCGCGGAAAGCCGCGTAGCGGGTTGACGTCGCAGCCAGCGCTTTTTGCTGGTGATAAAATGTCATTGTTAGCATTGAATTCAATCGATGTTTAACATGGGAAGTAACATGGTTTGTTGTAATTCCATAAACTTACTTTTTGTATATGGCCCAAAAACAAATTCTGCTGCGTCAGCATATTGATGATCTTTGCTCTTATCAATGTAATAAAAACCGCAAGAATCCTCAGGGCATGCGTACAAAGAGATGTACTTTTCATTGACTTGGATTTCTCTCGGGTTTTCTATCCGCCGGATGTATGCGCCATCTCCCAAGCTGTAGCCAAGGCCCTGTTCCCCATCAATCCAGTAAACCTCGTACGGTCCATCACTCCATGAAGGCCAAAGACTGAAAATGATTATGCAAGATACTAAAATAACAAAATATTTCACGAAGCACCTTAACCTGCTAACGCCGCCATAAGCCGCGCAACGGTAGGAGCGTATTTAATGGCCTTGTTAGGATTACTACTCAAATGCTTTACATAAGGTGCCCTGATGGAAAATCATTTGCCACCTCCCATTTATCAGAGACCATATTGAACATCGTAATGAGTAAATTGCGGTTGTCTCACCACCTTTTACCATTACAGCTTTATAAAGTAACTGGGCACAATTTGGCGCTAAATGTCTCAATTCATATTCAGATGCACTGATCTTAGGAGGCAATTCTGATGGCAGACGCTCAAGAGCTTCTTTTTTTCCAAATCGAACTCCAGAACCACCAATTTCAGTGAACTCATCCGCAATTAGTTCATCCAATTCGCCGTATGAAGCTCTGGCCTCAGCCTTAAATAAATGCTCTTCTAATTCGATGAGCTTCGCCTTTAAATTTTCCACAAAATCTCCAAGTAACCCTAACGCCCAGCGCTGGCTGTCGCTCTGCCGCTGCTTGTTAGTGTGTACGTAGCTCCGGGCACATTTCACGAAGTTGCGCACTTGCCAATTGCACCATACTCTTGTTGAAGAGTTGAGCATAGCTTTTGGCCCGCGCTCTAAGTGCTTCATCGTTAACGCAGTACTGCGAATCAGCTCCAACCCAAAGCATCTTCCATTTAGTATTTTTAAACATACATGAAGTAAATGGAATATCGAAGCCTGGGCGAGAAGGGCCAATTCCATCCGCTACTGCGATGAAGTAAACATTATTCTCTTTAAACGCCTTTTCAGCCAGACTAGCTGCAAATTCTGGTCTGTATTTATCTTTTTGCGATTCAAAAGAGCAATCAGCAAAAGCCTTTCCAAAAAATATACATAGTAGCGCCAATATCAGTATTTTTTTCATACTTACACTAACGCCCAAATTTAGCGCGGAAAGCCGCGCAGCGGGTTGACGTCGCAGCCAGCGCTGTTTGCTGGCGATAATATTTGTTTGTTAGCGTCTGTACTCGCAAAGACGCGCAACCTCATCTTGTGTTTCTTGTGAAAACAGTGCCAATTGCTCATCGGTTAAAAAAATCCA
>NZ_AFHI01000043.1 GCF_000217935.1 Rheinheimera sp. A13L | reverse complement strand
CGCCAGTTAGGCCACACCAATGTGCGCTTTAGTATGCTGGAACAAGCCGAACACGACGCCTGGCGCCAAGTGTACGAAGGCTGGGATATTTATGGCTGGTTACTGGGGCATGGGAAGTAGGGTTTTATATTTGTCTCTGTGTTTGATAAAGCAAAAGGCCACCTAGCGGTGGTCTTTTGCTTTATTGGTGGAGCCGTTATTTCGAATAAACTATATGCCAAACCAGTAAATTGTTAAGAATGAAAACCACTAATCACCATCATTTATAAATTAATCTGTGGTGCTGCAAATGTCCAAGCTAGCATTTTTTTTCCGATTTCTTTCCAAGTTTCTTGCAGCTGTTTTGGGAAAATTTCCTCGATTTTTGTATGCTTGCAAACGCCTTTTGCCATGTCATCTTTAAGTAGACCCACTACAGTACTAAGTTTTGGGGTTATTGTGTGCTTATGTTTTTGTGGATCGCTCTTGAAAGAGTTTATGTCTACACCTTCAATGTTACACGTGTTGTAGATATCCCGCCAAAATTTAGCGAAATCACTTTCATTATTAAAAATGTCACAAAATTTGTGTGATTGCTTGAAATCAAAAAACTTATAAGTTGATTCATTGATAGAAATGGCATGTTCAATGAACAATACGGTTTTAGACTGATGTTGATCAGCCTTTTCCTTGAATGACTGGATTGGATGAAGATTTTCAACCTCATGGCAATCAAGAATATGATAATTGTTGTTTAGTCCTATTTTAGAGAATTCTTCGATGATTTTTCTTGCTGTCTTCCCTATGTTGTCGTTTGGGTGTTTTTTATCTGTGTCAAATATTGCATGAATATTCTTATTGTATCTATAATGTGTGGCTACTAACCGTGAACTCCCGTCACCACCACCGTTAAGTGGCCTGTAATAAAAGTGAGCTGTGATTCCTTGATGTTTAATGTAAGAAATTAATATTTGGTTATAAATTACATTATCTTCAATGTCTTCTAATATTATTTCAGATGGCTGAAGCAGTTTATCAATTTCAAATGCCTGAGTAGTAAGTATGTCTATTTCAAACTCTGTTTCGGATTTATTTACTGTGAATGAAAAAGTTTGCCGCCCATCTAGCTCCTCGAATGTATAAAATGATCTTCTCGTAATTTCTTTTAGAATATATTTGGAGTAATCAGATATTTTATCGGACTCGATAATGTAGTGAAGCATCTCTGGATTTATAATAAATAAATGATGGCCTTGTTCAGCAGTTCTTATAATCGTACTTATGAATCGTTGCCATGTTAGCAGAAAATTATTTTCAATAATTTCAGTAAATACAGAATCATTAATTTTTATTATCATTTTATATATACTCAAAAAAGCCAAACGGCCAATTTTTCAGCGTGCCTTTTTCAGTGAATTCCGCTTTTTTTATTTGTGATTTTCTACTCTCAATGTCTTGCTCAAAGCAATGAATACCAACATCCAGGTTACTTATTTGTTTTTGCATAACAAGTTGAGCAGTTTTTGATATCATTGCTTCACTGTGAGTTTCGAGTATTATTTTTACCGAAATAGAATTTTCATCCGCCAACTTAATTGATTTTATAAATACCGATGCTAGCTCTGCTTGTAGTTTTGGGTGTAAATGCAGCTCCGGTTGCTCAATTGCTAGAATGTAGTTCTTCGTCTTTCGACGTTTTTTTGAGTTTTCGTAACCAGAGCTAATAGACCATAGCTGTAATATAATAGGCAAAAACTGCGAATACCCAAATCCCATATCGGACATGTTGTCACTATTTAAAGTATTGCTATGTTTTATTTTTATCGACGTGTGGCCAGCTACGTTTTCATCCGTCACTGTGAACCCGAATTCAGAAATAGTCCAATTGTCTAACTTCTCCTTCCATACCTTTGATATGTTGGAAATAAACATTCCCATGTTTTCGCCTTGATGATCAAGTTCATCAATGTTTATGTCCTGATACCTATAATATCGCTGTGTTGATGTTCTTAATGGAGCTATATACCGCACCCCTAAAAACTCTTCTGTTAGAGTGTCATTGAATTTAGGGCTGTATTCTATGATGTTGTATAAGTCAATTATTCCTGATAGAAACTCAAATCCATCACTGTCTAAATCCCATGAGCTAGTTGTTCTTTTCCATTTTACAGTCATGTCTGCAATTTTTATGATATTCAGCTTTTCTTCATTAGAGTATATATGTCTCGTCAATCTGTTAAATAGTTCAATTGACTTTTTGTCACTGGTACTTCCAGCTAGGTTTTTTATTATATTTTTACCTTGATTTCTTAACGTTACTAATAGTTGTTTTGTTTTTGTTTCACTAGAAAATAAGGTCTCAGGGCGAAGTAGTGGTAGTAATGTATCTGTGTCTGTAACTTGGAATCTAAAGTCACTTTTCTTTAAATCCCAAGTTAATATATCTGAGTATATGTTTGTTATTGTTCCGCTTTCATCAAAGTCAAAGAATATTTTGTTTTTATTTACTTCGCATGAAAATTGGTGTGTATATGAGTTTTGGCTGTTTTTTTGTTTTGTTATCGATATTGTAAATGTTAGTGGCGTTATTCTTTTGATGAACTGCGATTCATAGTTGATTGAAAATGTGAATTCAATTTTATTTTTGTTATCTCCACTTGATTCTTCAAATAAGTCTAGGAAGTCAGGGGTGGTATCATTTTTGTTGCTGTATATTGATGTTTCAAATGTTCCGAAATCTATGTAGTGTCCCGACCAGAGGATTGGACCTCTGGTTTTTCTCTCGACACTTTGACGTAGTAACGGAAAAGTGCGTAGAAAAGTACTTTTCCCCGAAGAGTTAATGCCCACTAGAATATTTAGTTTTTTTAATTCAAAATCACCTGTGTCATAAAGACATCTTAAGCCTTTTATTCTAATGCTTTCCATAGGCAGACTCATTATTAAGCGCTAAGAGTTGCAGTCAAGTATGATGGTTTTTCTTGATGCGATGCTGCGCATAAGCTATGCAGAGTTTCAGATCATGACAAAACACGGACAACAGCTCCGCTATAGGTTAATTATCGGTTTTAATTCACTTATAGAGTGAAGTTCCTAAAACTAGCACCTTATTTAGGTTGCTCGCAAGTGCTTAGCTGAGAAATGGTTGTATCAGGTCTTGCCTTTTGCCTCGTTTGTTTTACTTGGTTTTGTATGGCGGCCACTCAATTTCTTGCTGCGACTGATGGCAAAAGTCACCACCTAGCGGTGGCTAAGTAGTTGGGGGGATTTATTCGCGGCTTTGCCGCTCACCTCTCGTTTTCAACGAGAGGCCGCCCTCTGGGCGTTGTCTGCAGCTTGCTGCGCAAGCTTCGGCTGAACCCCTAACGGCGCTTCGCGTCCGCCGCGAAACCACAATAAAGCAAAAGGCCACCTTGC
>NZ_AFHI01000044.1 GCF_000217935.1 Rheinheimera sp. A13L | reverse complement strand
TGAAAAGTTGTGGTTCAACAATAGCCAGACAGCTTTCAATATCTGGCACAGAGTTACGCTCCAGCTACATGTTATTTTCAGCGACGCTGGTGGTACATGTTTAATGGTCGGTTAAGTTTTTCTTCTTCAAATCGATAAGTAATTCTGCTTTTCGTAATGAATCCATCTGGCTGAATATCTTTAATAACTCAGCCTCATCATCACTTTCACAGAAAAAATATGCCAAAGGGACATTCAACTCCTTCGCCATCCTTTTCATTGTTTCCAAGTCAGGCAAGTGCCGGCCTTTTTCATAGTGATTCATACGGCTGCTCGCTGAGCCAGCTTCAAAACCAATACGTAAGCCCAGCTTAGTTTGACTGATACCTGCAGCTTTTCTGGCTTGCTTAAGTCGGATGGTAAAAGGGATAAGTTGCGACACTGTTTCATACGGTGAGCTCTGAATACTTAGATTGTCTAAGGAATACCAAGGGGAGTATACTTAGGAATCCTCAGTATTTCTATGTTCATCTATGTACTCCCATAGGGAGTGCGGTGTTAAGGCAGACATTCTCATGCATACATTGTCGGATCAGCAGTTATCTCCGACGCTCGTCGTTAAATCGCTGCTTGCAAAAGGCTTTCCTGAATTTTCCTTTGCGGATTTGCATCAGGAATTTAAACGTCACTTTCCAACACAAAGTACAAAAACGGTCTATCAGTCGCTCTATCGGGTGGTAGACCGTTTTGTAAAAAAAGGGTATCTGGTGAAGCAGAATATGCCGGACAGTTCCTTTGTTTTTCAGCAAACCAATTTATTACGTGAGTTGGATGTTGGCATGAACAAAGTTGTCGAGAATCCTTCGGTTCCTGCCCTGAAAGAACAATTGCGGGACGAGCTGGCCCGAGCCGAGCGTGAGCTCTGGGTCAGCAGCAGCGCTGCAGATCAGTGCCAACAAAAGATCCAGACTTATCCCCAATTGCGTCAAAAGCTCAGCAAGATGCACATGGAGTATAAGGAAAAGTCCCTGAGTAAATTGGGCGAAGTTGAAGTACTCAGACGCCTGCTTATTGAGTGCGAACAACCATGAAACTACGTTTCTGGCAGCAGGAATGTATCGAAACAGCATTGAACCACTATGCTGACGGCCACAGACATTTTCTTTGCTTGGCCACTCCAGGTGCCGGCAAGTCATTGATGGCAGCATCTTTGGCTAAACGATTGTTACAAGAGGGACAAATTGATTTTATTCTTTGTTTTTCACCATCGTTAACGATTGCTCAAGGCTTGAAGGAGACCTTTGAGTCGCAATTTGCGAGTGGATTTGAGGGCAAGCTCGGTGATGTTGGAACATCTCTGACCTATCAGGCAATGCTGAATCTGCCGGAGAAGTTTTGGTTATTGCTGAAGCGGTTTCGGGTGTTTGTGGTCTTTGACGAAATTCATCACTGTGCAGGTGATGAAACAGGTTTTAACGCCTGGGGGCAGGTTATCTTGCGCCGTATTCAGGAGCATGCACGTTTTTCTTTGGCGCTGACCGGTACTCCGTGGCGCTCCGATCAATTGCGTATCGCAATGGCAAAATATTCAGATCCAGAGGGGCAAATCCTACTTGATTATCGATATGGCTTACGTCAGGCTATCGGTGATAGGGTTTGTAGGAGTCCGCACATTGTGCTGATTGATAACAATAAAATCACGGTCAAACGTGATTCTGGCTCAGAACAATTTCCGTCATTAGCTTGTGCGCTCAATTCTGGCGAAGTTCGGTTCCAGCAAATGTTGCTGAACATAGATACGCAACGTTTTGTGCTCAAACAGGCACTGCTAAAACTTATGGAACTGAAAAAGGAGCAGCCATCAGCTGCCGGATTAGTGGTTGCCGCAAACATCGCACACGCTCACCAGCTGACTCAGTTGCTGAACAATGAATTTCAGCAAAGCTGTGTCGTGGTCACTTATAACGATTCAGCCGCACAGCAAAAAATTGAACATTTCAGAACAAGTTCTACGAGTTGGATTATCAGCGTCGGAATGATAGCCGAGGGCACAGATATCCCACGACTGCGCGTTTGTTGTTTGTTAAGTCTGGCAAGAACAGAGCTATTCTTTAGACAGGTGCTTGGTCGTGTGCTTCGCCTGCAACCTGATCAATCTAACCATTCAGGCTGGCTCTATTGCCTAGCTGAGCCTGGGCTCGTCAGATATGCAGAACAGCTGGGGCAGGAAATACCGGAACAGCAAGTAATGAGCAGATTGAACATGCTCCAGGTAGTGGCGGGTGAACCATCCAACGGTTCAAATCGCAAGGTACCGGCAGAGCTGCGCAGTGAATTTGCAAAGCAACTGGACGAGTTGTTGTTTGAGGGAGAGTTTATGCCCCAGGCTCCAACTATCAAAACCGCTCCCGAGGAAGAACTGCTGAGTGTCTGGATGCAAGGCAAGTTTACAGAGCGGGTACTGGCACTAATTGGTTGATGACTGTATAAAAAAGACAGTGGGAGATATTAAGCCAACCAGTCTTGGTTGTTCTTTCTAAACGCAAGAACTCCGCACGGAGACAGCAATGACAAAAGAGATTACGACCCACGAGGATTATCTGGAAGTACTGGCACAAATAGACGTGCTGTTTGAAGATTATGATGCCAACAGGCCCCAGATAGACCTACTGACACCCTTGCTGGAAAGGTATGAAGAACACTCAGCTCACTTTGCTGCATTTAATCAATCAGCAGCAAGACTCTCAACCACCGAATCCCTGCTCAGGGTGTTGATGGACCAGAGCAGTTTAGAGACTAAGGACTTTCTGCATAAGTTGGGCCTGTCCGAAGATATCGAATCACACCTTAACGGACAACAAACACTGACATGCGAGCAGTTGTCCATGTTATGTAAAAGATATCCCGCGCTATTTGACCGTAGTAAGCAATTCGGGTAGGCTTTCTATGCAGTCTGTGAAGGTAGGTGCACCTCACGTTAAAAATTGAAGCATCCAATGAATGTTTGTGGCGGTAGAACCACCCCACGTTAATAACTGAAGTGTTCAAACAGAATTGACTGCCAAAGGCCCCGAACTATCGGGGCTTTTTTGTTACTGACTTTTCGCAACTTGATTTGCCAAAGAGATTTTAAAATCGAGCAAATTAGAAGGTCAGCTGAAAGC
>NZ_AFHI01000045.1 GCF_000217935.1 Rheinheimera sp. A13L | reverse complement strand
GGTGAAACAATCGTTCCTGACGATTTTTTATTCGCTGCCATCCATGGCGCTCACCCCAAGGGGCCAACGCGTTGCGTTGTTAAAAATCGTTCCAGACGATTTTTTTACGTCCCTGTGTAAATCCGTTATGATAAGCACCTGATTTTTCGTGGAACCTTGTTCTGATGCGAATGCCTGTTCAGCCTGCTTCCTTGCGGCAGTTTGTTTTACTCAGCTTTTTTATGGCATTAATCCCACTTGGGGTTTTGTTGTGGCAAAGTCATAGTGCCTTATCTGATGTGAGCCGTTATGCCATAGCTGAAGCCGAGAGTTCAGTCACTAATGTGCGCCGTGCTGAAAATATGCAAAAGCTGGTGAACGATATTGAACGTTCAGTCTTGCAATTCAGCATTTTAAAAACCGATGCCTTATCGCAACTGGCTGCCACTCATTTAAATAACTATCAACAGAACCTGGGGTCAGTTTGCCTGAACCTGAACCAGCCTGAGCTCTGTGCACAGCAACAGCAACAGCTTGAACTGTTATTTAATAGTTATCTGCATGAAAGCAATGAAGAGCTGAGCCCGATTTTACAAAAAATCCGCCAGCAGCAGGTGCAGCTGACTCAAGTGATCTGGGCATTGCTGGAACAGCGATTACAGCAGCAGCAAGTTTATGCTGAAGAAGCTCAAGGCCATTTAGCCTGGCAAACTGTGGCTTTAGTAGTGTTAACTTTGTTAATGGTGCTTTGGGCTTCGGCCCGTATTACTGCTCCGGTGAAGATGCTCGATACTATGATCCGTTCTATAGGTCAGGCCAGCCATCATTTCCCACACGATAAAGTAGATGGCCCTCGTGAACTGACCGAACTGGGTGAGCAGCTGCGTTGGCTGGCTTCTCGTTTGCAGCAATTGGAAGCCTTACGACTGATTTTATTACGTCATGCTTCTCATGAATTAAAAACGCCTTTGTCCAGTATTCGGGAGGGCTGTGCGCTGTTAAGTGAACAGTTGGTCGGGCCTTTAAATCCGCAACAAATGGAAGTGGTTAGTTTACTGAATGGCAGTGCCGATCGTTTAAGTGTGCTGACGGAGCAGTTACTGGATTACAACAAGTTATTGCAACAAGCCAAACCAGAGTTTGACTGGCACGACAGCGAAACCCTGCTGCAAAACTGTTTTAATGACCATGCGTTATCTTTGCAGCAGCGAGAGCAAAAAATAGTACTGGATTGTCAGTTACCCCGCCTTTATACCGATTCTATGTTGTTCAGACGTATTCTGGACAATTTAATCAACAATGCGCAGGCTTATGGTGCTGAAGGCAGTAATGTCTGGGTCAATTTACGTCAGCATGATAAATTTATGTTGTTAGATGTGGCGAATAACGGCACTCCTATCCCGGCTGAGCTGCGGGCTAAATTGTTTGAGCCATTCCAACGGGGTAAAGCCCCTCGTTTTGATGCGGTGCAAGGTTCGGGTTTGGGTTTATCTATTGTTGCCGACTGCGCCCGTTTATTAGGTGGTTTGGCAGAAATTATCGATGTAAGTTACGCCGACGTGTGTATTCAGGTGCGTTTGCCTTTAGTTGAGGATGTGGTATGAAAGTTTGGTTAAGTCTTGGCCTTTGTCTGGTGTTAACAGCCTGTCAGGGTGTTAAACCTGTTACTCCTGTGGTCAATAAAACCATACCCAAAGTCGAACCTGCCCAAACCCAGCAGGTAGAGCCTCCCAAAGCTGTGAAAGCTGAACTGGCTATTGCCGATGATAATTTAACCTTGCAGGCCTGGCGTGATTTCCGTGCTCAATTATTGTTGATGCCTGTAGCTGAACGGGATTTATTACTGAAAAGTTTTAAAACCAGCCCTGTGACTACCTTACAAACTTTATTAATCAAACTGCATCCGGATAGCCCTTATGCAGTGCGTTTTGCCGCTCAAACTCAATTAAATGACAAGCTGACCACTTTACCTAAAGGCCTGGCTGATTTATTGCGCTGGGATTTAGCCTATAACCAGAAACTATTAGAAAGTGAATCCGCAGTCACGGCTTTATCCCGCCTGAACGCTCAGCAGCAAGAGCAGTTAGACAAGCTGCGTAAGCAAAGCAAAGACTTACAAAAGAAAATTGACGCACTGACTCAAATTGAAGCCAAACTAAACCAGACAGGAAACTAAATCATGAGCAATGGCGCCCGGTTATTGCTGGTGGATGATGATCCCAGCTTATTGCGTTTACTTACGTTACGGCTTGAAGGCGAAGGTTATCAGGTGATCAGTGCAGACTGCGCTGAAACTGCCTTGGTATTGCTTGGCAAAAATAAAGTAGATGTGGTGCTGAGTGACTTACGTATGCCGGGTTTAGATGGCATGGCTTTATTTGATGAAATTGCCAAACGCCACGCTGGTTTACCTGTGGTATTGATGACGGCACATGGCTCAATTCCTGAAGCTGTGGCCGCCACTCAGCGTGGTGTCTTTGGTTTCTTAACTAAGCCACTCAACAACAACGATTTACGCGACATTTTAGCTCAGGCTGTGCATCAGTCTCATGTACCCAGCAAAGACGAATGGCGCACTGACATTATTACCCGCAGCAAAGTGATGGAGCAGGTGCTGGATCAAGCGTACCGCGTTGCACAGCGTGACGTCAGTGTATTAATCACCGGCGCCAGCGGTACAGGGAAAGAAATGCTGGCCAAAGCCATTCATAAAGCCAGCCCTCGTGCCAAAGGCCACTTTGTGGCTATTAACTGTGGCGCTTTACCAGAGCATTTGCTGGAATCAGAGCTGTTTGGTCACAGCAAAGGTGCTTTTACCGGCGCTGTCTCTGAGCATTTGGGCTTATTCCGCGAAGCAGACGGCGGTACTTTATTCCTCGATGAAATTGGCGATATGCCAATGCCGCTGCAGGTGAAGTTATTACGGGCTTTGCAGGAGCGGCAAATCCGACCTGTGGGCAGCACTAAAACTATTGCTATAGATGTGCGGGTATTGTCAGCCACTCACCGTGATTTAAAGCAGGCGATGCAGGAGCAAAGTTTCCGCGAAGATTTGTATTACCGTTTAAATGTGGTGAATTTGCAGTTACCCACCTTAAGAGAGCGGGCTGAAGACATTCCCTTATTGGCCCGTCATGTGCTGCAACAAAATGCAGAACGTCATGGTGTGCAGGTGAACCGTTTTTCTGAAGATGCCATGCAGGCGCTGGTGACAGCTCAATGGCCTGGTAATGTGCGTCAACTGGTGAATGTGGTAGAACAATGTGTGGCTTTAACTCAAAGCCCGGTGCTGAGCGTGGCTTTAGTGGAGCAGGCGTTATCGCAAAACCGCAGCTTTTGGCCGACTTTAAGCGAAGCCCGTGACCAGTTTGAACGCCAGTATTTAATCCGGGTGCTCAAAATGGCTGAAGGCAATGTCACCCGGGCTGCAGAGCTGGCTGGACGCAACAGAACCGACTTTCATAAACTGCTGAAGAAACATGAACTCAGCGCTTCTCAGGTGTCCGAGCAAAGCGACGAATTAGAATAGCAAAGCGATAAACTTGAATAACTGAGAGATTGATTGATGCACGAAAATTTTGAAGTAGAACCCGATGTACTGAAAGCTAAAATCATCAGTGAAACCGCCCGGATCCACTGGCTGGAGCTGCAGAAGTTTTATGCCGCAGGCTCTGTGGTTCAGGTTTCTGCACAACTGGATTTAGTGGATGTGGCTTTTGCTTTTAGTCAGGATGATAAAGCCGCAGTGCAGCACTGGTTGCACTCTGGTCTGGTAGACAGAGTGAATGACACTCAAGCTCAGCTGTGGGTAGAGCAACAGGCCGAGCTTTGGGCTGTGGTAATTTCTCCCTGGATTTTGGTGCAGGATAAAACCGCTCAAGCTCCCCATTAATCAGGCAGGTCACAGCTTTATGTATGCAGAAAATTTTCAGTTAGAGACTTACCTCAACCGCATTGGTTATCAGGGGCCTTTGGATCAAAACGCCGAAACGTTAAAACAACTGATGCGCGCCCAGCTCTTTCACGTTGCCTTTGAAAACCTCGATGTGCAGGCCGGGAAAATAGTTTCCTTAGTGCCTGAACAGATAGTCGATAAAATAGTAGGGCAAGGCCGTGGTGGGTATTGTTATGAGGTTAATGGCCTCTTTGCCATGGCACTGCAGGCTTTAGGGTTTAGCTATAAGTTTGTGGCTTGTCGGCCTATGTTTTACCCGGTGCGCCGGCCTAAAACTCATATGGTGTTGTTGGTTGAAGCCGATGGCGATGAATGGATCTGTGATTTAGGCTTCGGCAGCTACGGTATTCGGGCTCCCATTGCGTTATCGTCGTTAGAGCAAGTGCAGCACCAAGACTTCGACCAGTTCCGTTTAACCACAGAAGACAGCGGTGCTTATGTGGTTCAGGCAATGGTGGATGGTCAGTGGTTAAGTCAGTTTGGTTTTGAGCCTTATGCCAGCGAATGGGTGGACTTTATGCCAGCTAACTATCTGAACAGCACCCATCCGGATACGATTTTTGTGCAGAAGTTACTGGTAATTAAACACCACGAACAAGGCCGCGATATTCTGCTGGGTGAGCAGCTAAAACAAATACGAGCCGATGGCACAAAAGTACAGCAGTTGAGCCTTGAACAGCGAGAAGAAACACTACAGCAGCTGTTGAAGTAAAATTGGAGTTGCAACGAGGCGCAACCTAGGGGCGGGTCTTGTACCCGCCCGTCTTATGATACCGCCGGCCCCAATTTAAAAGTTAATAGCCTGCAGCCTGACCGTCTTTACGGGACTCTGAAGCGCCGTAATAAACACCGGTTTTCGGGTCTTTCATAATGGCCTGATAACCGCCAAATTCACCCAAAGCGTAACGCACGTCATGGCCTTTTTTCATCAGTTCACGGGCTGTTTCATAAGGCACACCTTTTTCCAACTGCACATAACCACCATTGGTTAAATAAGTAGCCTGAGCGTCTGTAGGTTCAGTGCTGCCCAGATGTTGCCAGCGTGCTGCGTCACCTGCTTCCTGCAGGTTCATGCCGTAATCAATCATATTCACCACAATTTGCACATGACCCTGAGGCTGCATAGCGCCACCCATCACACCAAAGCTGGTCAGTGGTTTGCCGTCTTTACTGATAAAGGCAGGAATTATCGTCTGGAAAGGGCGTTTACCCGGCTCATAGGCATTGGCGTGTTTTTTATCCATAGAAAACATCTGGCCTCTGTCCTGGAACACAAAACCTGTGCCAGGCGCAACCACTCCTGAACCCATACCCCTGTAGTTACTTTGAATAAGCGAAACCATAGTGCCGTCTTTATCGGCCGTGGTCATATAAATAGTGTCCCCTTCGTAAGCGGCCGGATTACCTGCGTCCACCCGTTTTGCAGCGGTAGCACCGATCAGTTTGGCGCGCTCTTTACCATAAGCTTCAGAAATCAGGCCTTTGATGGGCAGCTTGTTAAAGTCAGTGTCCGCATAAAATTTGGCTCTGTCTTCAAAGGCCAGTTTTTTTGCTTCTACTAAGGTATGAATACTTTCAACGCTGTTGTAACCCATAGCTTTTAAGTCGAAATTTTTCAGAATTTGCAGCATCTGTAGTGCCGCTATGCCCTGACCATTAGGGGGTAATTCCCAGACATCATAACCACGGTAATTGACTGAGACAGGTTCTACCCAATCGGAGCTGTGGTTGGCGAAATCTTCATAACGCAGGTAACCACCGTTCGCCTTCATAAAACCATCGATACTTTTGGCTATATCGCCTTTATAAAAGGCATCACGGCCGCCTGTGGCTATGGCTTTATAAGTGGCCGCTAAGTCAGGGTTTTTAAACATCTCCCCTTTGGCTGGTGCTTTGCCATTAATGGTAAAAGTACCAACAAAATCACCTGGCTGATCTTTTAAACGGGGTACAGATCTATCCCAGTAATAAGCAATCAGTTCGCTGACAGGGAAACCTTGTTCGGCATAGGTAATGGCGGGTTGCAGAATTTGGGTCATAGGCAATTTGCCAAACTTCTGGTGCATTTCAAACCAGCCGTCTATAGCACCAGGTACGCTGATGGGCAGCATGCCATAAGGAGGTAAGTCCTTCAGGCCGAGTTTTTTCAACTCTTTAGAAAGTTGTGTATGGCTTAAGCCTTTAGGGGAACGGCCTGAGGCATTTAAACCATAAATTTTATTGGTTTTACCGTCCCAGATAATAGCGTACAAGTCGCCGCCTATGCCGTTGCCTGTAGGTTCCATTAAACCTAAAGCCGCGTTAGCTGCTATAGCTGCATCTACAGCTGTGCCGCCTTGTTTCATAATATCCAGCGCAATTTGGGTGGCTAATGGCTGACTGGTGGCCGCCATAGCATGAGGCGCTATCACTTCAGAGCGACTGGCAAAGTCAGCGCCGGTAATGCGGTCATAGGCCATCAGTTGGGGTGATAAAGCAATCAGGCTGCAGAGTAAGAGTTTTTTCATTGTGGTTGTGTCTCTGAAATACAGGAGCACACAACCTAGTCAGAGAATGCTGAAATTACCAGCAGCACGCGACCAAAAGCCAGATTAGCTGGCTAAGTGTTCATTCAACGCTGCTTTTTGTTCGATGCTGAGCATTAGTTTTTGTTTAGCGCCAAAATCGTATTGCACCAACACGGCTTTACCCACAGCGCAGCATTGATTGTTTTGCCAGGCTTCCTGATGCACTTCAAAGGAACTGTTGCCAACCATGCTGATGCCAGTGCGTAATTCCACCGGCAGGCCATAAAACAATTCCGCTTTAAACTGTACACTGATGCTGGCGAGGATCAGCTTCCATTGTTTGGTATCAAGATCAGGTGTGAATAATTTGAAAATAGGATCACGAGCCCCTTCAAACCACGCCGTTAGCACTGTATTGTTGATATGACCTAATGCGTCCGTTTCATTGAAACGTGGCTGAATAATTTCTTTAAACATAACAATAACCTAAAAACTATGAATGATTTTATTGAAGTATACGATGATGTATTACCCGCCGAATTTTGTCAGCAACTGATCTCTTTATTTGAGCAAAGCCCTTTTACCACTGCGGGTCGCACAGGCGGTGGGGTCGATACCAGCAAAAAGCTCAGCACTGACTTGTATTTAAATCAGTATCCTGAGTATCACCCGGCTCTGGCTGATATTCTCCGCTACACCACCACTTATGTAGCAGATTACTTTCGCAAGTACCATTTTGCCTTAATTGGCCCTGTCAGCATGACTGTGCCTCATCCGGCTGAAAACCGCATGGTAACCATTACTGCCGATAACTACCCGCAATTAGGGGCTCCACAGGCCGATAACTTTATGCGTACTTTGTACCGGCTTGGTCCTATTCAGATGCAAAAATATCAGCAGGGTAAAGGGAATTATGGCTACTGGCACTCAGAGGTCTATCCGCAGTTACCGCACAATGAGCCACTGCATCGTACTTTGTTATTTATGTTTTATTTAAACGATGTAGCGGAGGGCGGCCAGACTGAATTTTATTATCAGAATAAAGCCATTCAACCCAAAGCCGGGCGTATGGTCATAGCTCCGGCTTACTTTACCCACACCCACAGAGGTTGTATTCCTGTGTCTGATGATAAATATATTCTGACCAGTTGGGTGCTGTTTAATCGTGCAGAACAGTTATACGGTCAGGCGCCAGAAAGCTGACTCATACCCTTGTATAGCTGTTTCATCCCCGTCGAGCCATTACAGCTCTGCTGGACTGAGTGGCTGTGCCGGACGTGCCATTTCCAGATGTGGAATATCGTCTTCCAGATAAGGTTCGCTGCAAGATATAAAACCAAAAGACTCGTAAAAACGTTGCAGATAACACTGAGCTGAAATGCGGATGTCCAAATCAGGCCAGCAACTACTGGCCACATCCAGAGCTTTATCCATTAAACCCCGGCCCAAGGCCAGACGGCGCGCTGTTTGTGATACGCAGATACGACCTAAAGCCGGGCTGTTTTCATAGCTGACACCTGGCGCCAGAACCCGGGCATAGGCTAAAATTTTATCGCCTTTTTTTAGCAGAATATGTCGGGTTTGTGGGTGCAAATCTTTGTTATCCAACTCTGGATAAGGGCAGTTTTGTTCCACCACAAACACATCCACCCTTAATTGCAGCATGGCGTATACCGTGTACGAATCGAGCTGATTAAAGCCTGCAACTTGCCATTCCATCTGTCTGTCCTGTTTTTTTCTCTAATGATTCTGGCTTTACTATACCAAAGTCGTCACATTCTTGTCTGATTGCAATATGAGCAGAAAAAACCAATAAAATAATCAGCATAGTGACCAAACTTGACGCACACTTATCAGACTCGTTCGACAGGGCAAAAGGAGTTGAAATGTGGTTAAGCCAGATAGTCCAAAAGAAACGCCATTGGCAGCAGTTGCTCAGTGTAGTGGTGTTACTGCTGGTCAATATCAGCTTTTATAGTATTGGTCAGTTACAGCAGCAGCACCGCCAGCAGCAATGGCAACAATGGCTTGTGTTGCAGCCGTTACAGCAACAGTCATGGCTGATCAGTGAACAAAACCAGCTCAAACTCTTGTCCAGCCCACCTTCGGCTGCTGCTGATTTTGTGGCTTTAGATGGTTCAAACCCCGTATTGCATCTGTCGCCTGAACTGGTGAAAGGCTGGACTGTTCTGGATTACCTGTTATTAAATTTGCCTTTTATGATCTGGCTGGGCTGGCTGTTGTGGATCCGGCCTTATCAGCAACAATTCAGGCAGGAATTACAACAACTGGAGCAGCAAACTCAGTTACTGCTAGCTCATTTAGACTTACCATTTCACAGAGAAACTAACCCAGCTACCCAATTACAGCGGGTGTTGTTAAAGCTACAAAACTGGCAAAAACGCGATAGTGAAATCCGTCAATTAGTGCGGGTGCAAGGCCTGGTGGATCACGAGCTGGCGATAGGCAACAGAGTGTTTTTTGAAAGCCGTTTAAATCATTATTTAACTGAAAGTGGTGAGGCTGGCAGTGGTGCTGTGTTTTTGGTTCAGCTATCGCATCCTGAACCTAATTTGTCCACTCTAATCAAATTACAGCGTTTAAGGGGCTGTGTTGAGTTGATTGCTGAACTGGCATCTGGCTGGCCAGATGCTGTGATGGCGAGGTTGGCTGATAACGACCTGGCGTTGCTGATCCCAGGTTTAGCCGGAAGAGAAGCAGAACAATTGGGTGATCGTATGGCACAGATATTGAGTCAGGCGAGCTTTTTTAATGAGTGCCAGGATTTTGATCTGATCCATATAGGTTTTGTTTTGTATCAGCAGGGGCAGAGCTCTTATCAGCTTATGGCTGAGGCAGATATGGCGCTAAAAACGGCGCAGTTACAGGGACCTAATGCTGCTTATGGTTTTAATGATCCACAAAAACCAAAAATCAAAGGCTCAGTCTGGTGGCGAACTGAGTTGCATAATGCGTTAAAAGAAAACAGATTTTTGCTGAGCTTCCAGCCGGTCTTTTCCTGGCAGGACAATGATGTATTGCAACATGAAGTTTTGGTGCGCCTGGCCAGCAGTGACGGTGATAAACTGGCTGCCGCGCTGTTTTTACCTATGGCGGCGAACTGTGGTCTGGTCAGTACTATAGATCAGTATGTACTGCTGAAGGTTGCTAAGCTGGGCGAAACTGAAGTGCTGGAACATTGCCGTTGCAGTGTGAACTTAAATAGCCAATCTCTATTAGATGAAGCCTGGTGGCATTGGCTGCAACAGCAGGTCAATAATGGAACTATAGTGGCCGCGGATATGGCGCTGGAATTTCATGAACATCATTTAATTAAACACTACAAAAACCTGAAGCCCAAATTGCTGCAGCTGCAGCAGTGGGGTTTTGAATTGATAGTCGACCATGTAGGCTTAAGTCTGGATGCCACTCCTTATACCGATGAGCTGCCCATTCGAATGCTAAAAATCCATCCGGCCGTGGTGCGGGGCATTGACCATCAACTGGAGCAGCAGCTGTTTATCCGGGGCTTATTGGCCTCTTGTGTAGGCAAAGACATCAAAGTGATAGCCACAGGGGTAGAGCAGGACCCTGAATGGCAATGCCTGAAAAAGCTGGGGGTTGTAGGTGCTCAGGGCTATTATTTCAGTCAGCCACTGGCGCGTCTTATCGCCCAGAACCAGTTGTCAGATTAAAAAGCTCTGCAAGCTCTTTTTATTGACCTGAGTCAGTGTCAGGAATAAGGCCTCTGTAGGCAAGCCCCTTTAATCCTTGTAATCCGCCTGTATGAAAAAAGCTCAGGCGACTGCCTTTTGGGATCTTCCCGGCTTTAATCAGCTCAAATACAGCATACAAAGCCTTGCCGGTGTAAACAGGTTCAAGCTGCACATTCTGCTCTGCAAAAGACAGGCAAAACTGCCATAACAGCTGATCAAAGCGACCATACCTGGGTTGATGTAAGGCCTTAATGAGCTGCCACTCTGGCCAGTTGCGATCTGATGGTAAAAAGGTTTTGATTTTTTCTGGCAGGCTCTGATCCTGCACTACTGCAATACCTAATACAGGCGTGGTTTTTGAGCCCCGGATTAAACCTGCCACTGTACCGCCGCTACCAACAGCACAAATGAGCATAGACGCAGGGCCAGCAGGGGTAGTGCACATATCCAGTTCACTGACGCCCTGAACCGCTGCCTCACAAGTGCCCCCCTCCGGAATATGCAGATAACCAGGGTATTGATCACTGAGTTGCTGCTGTACGTCCTGCTGATGGCGGCCCCGGTAAAACTCTCTGCTGACCCGGATCAGTTGCATGCCATAAGAGCGACATAAAGCCAAAGTGGGGTTATCTACATCAACCTCTTCACCGCGCACTATACCGACGCTTTTCAGCTTATTTTCGGCAGCCGCAGCCGCAGTTGCGACCAAATGATTGGAAAATGCACCACCAAAGGTCAGCAAGCCCTGATATTTTTGTTGCAGTGCCTGTTCTAACTGGTATTTTAGCTTCAGTATTTTGTTTCCGGATATATCCGGATTATTGCCAGGGGCATAACGCAGCCAAAGTTCAGTCTGATGCTCATGCAAAACAGGGTGGTGCAGCTTTTTCCACTGCACATAAGACGTTAGAATCATTGTATCTTGTCGGTGCGGAACGAAATTTTTATCATTTTTATCGTTTTTGTGATAATTTACAGTTAATAAAATTAAGAAAGCACAGTAGGTAGTATTTGCCGTTATGTTAACAAAGCTATTGGCGCAATTAAAATTTACCAGAAAATCAGGCAATTCGTTTGCTGGCGTTCATCTGTCTGCCAATAGTTTAAAGGTTGTGGTGGTCACTCAGCAATCCACAACAGAGCAAAAGGTAGAACAAGTATTCCAGGAACAGTTCAGTTCTGCGGCACAATTGTCTGCTGCTTTTAAAGCAGTAGCGGCAAAATTACCACCTGATTGTCAGTGTACCTTAGTGATCCCTCCTGAACGTTATATGGTGCTGCAGATCGATAAGCCAGCTGTGCCTGATGAGGAAATCTCTCTGGCCTTGCCTTGGACTATCAAAGATTTAGTCACTCTGCCTGATGACGATATGGTGCTGGACTACCTGGATCTGCCGTTGCAAAACCAGTTACAGGGTATCAAAGTGAATGTAGTGGTCAGCTCTAAAAGCTGGCTGGCCGATATAGTGGCCTTATTTGTGCAAAACAAATTGCAATTAGTAGGAATCCAGCCGGAAGAATGGTTAGCCCGCAACCTGTTGCCAGCTAAACATCAGGCGCTGATGCTGGTGTCGCATCAGCCGGGTCAGGATTTAGCAGTGCAAATTCTGCAGCAAGGGAATTTATGTTTTTCCCGTCGTTTACGTGGCTTTAATCGCCTGGATCAATACAGTCTGGATGAGTTACAGCAGGGCGTTTTTGATAACTTACTGCTGGAACTTCAACGCTCTATTGATTACTTTGAGGGCCAGCTCAAACAAGCTCCGGTCAAGGAAATTGCGTTGTTACTAGCCAATTCGAATCAGGCCGGAGTGGTGCAATTGTTTGTGCAAAATGGCTTTTCTCAGGTATTTGCATTGTCAGCGCAAGAGGCTGGAGTAGAGATGTCTGCTGAACAGTTTAGTTCATATTGGTTGGCTCTTGCCGGTGCTGTTGAACCTTTATGCGCTCAAAAGGAGGTGAACCTTGAAGCTGCGGGTTAACCTTTATGTTCAGGCGTTGCAGCCTGTTAAAGAAAAAATCAGTTTAAAGTTAGTAGTCGGCACTACTGTAGGCCTCGCTGTTGTATTGTTGGCTGCGGGTTTGGTCATTAATCTGCAAACCGATTCAAAAAAAGCTGAATTAACAGTGTTGCAGCAGCAAGTAAAAACACAGGAACAACAGCTGGCTCAGTTGCAAAAGAGTGTTGGCAATCGTCAGCCCTCTGCTGTTCTGGTAAAGCAGCATACTGAACTGACCCAAATCATTGTACAAAAGCAAAAGTTGCTGAACTTTGTGCAAGGTGAACAGCTGAAAACCTCAGTGCAATATTCTCCTGTATTTCAGTACCTTGCCAGCATAGATCCACAGGGCTTGTGGTTAGATGGTTTTAGTTTAAATGCAAGTTCCAGTCAGTTTAGTGGTTATGTCACAGCACCTGAATTGTTACCACAATGGTTAACTCAACTCAGTGGTACAGCCTTTTTCAAAGGTCATACCTTCTCTCACTTTGAAATCAAACAAGCTGAAAACACTGAAGCTTTGGCTTTTAAAGTAACGTCTTCTGCAACAGGCTCAGCCGAAGCGGAGGTAACACCATGAGTGCATGGCAACAGCTGTCCGATCGTTTCAGAGCGTTAAAAGAACGGGAGAAGTACACAACTCTTATTGGAGCCTTACTGCTATGTTTGTGGCTTTTTCTGCTGCAATTTTTAGTGCCTGCTTTTGAAGAACTGAGAAAAGTTGAGCTGCAAATGAAAGGCGCCGCTATGACAACGCAGCAACACAGCAATACTTTAATTGCTCTACAGCAACAAGCCGGTACAGATGTAGACGCCAGTTATAAGCAGGAAGTTGAGAAACTGCAACGCCAGGAACAGGAGTTGCAGCAACAGATTTCTCAGCTAACCAGTTATTTTGTAGGTTCGGAGCGCATGGCGCTGGTACTGCAAGATGTGTTAAAAAGTAGCAACAATGTAAAATTGAAATCGATCATTGCTAATCCACCAGTGCCTTTAACCTTCGCCGATCAAGGTTCTGACAACAAAGCTGTTATTTATCAACACTCGACTGTTGTTATCTTAACGGGGGATTATTTTGCATTAACTGCAGTGTTAGAGCGGCTGGATAAATTATCCTGGTCTCTGGGCTGGCAAAGCATTGATTACAAGGTAACCGAATACCCTGATGCAGAGCTTACTTTGCAATTACTGACTGTGAGTGACAATGAAAGTTATATTAAGTTGTAGCCTGTGTTTAGTTCTGAGTGCGGCTGTTGAGGCAGCCTCAGACCCAACCAAACCTGATATGGCGATGGCTGTAGTTGTCAGTGCAACTGAAGCAACTACTGTTATGGCCGATCAGGGAGCCAAGTTTAAACTGGGCTTGATCAAAAATGTGCAAGGGCAACATATGGCGTTGATCAACGGTCAGTCGGTGAAACAAGGCGATGAAATTGAAGGCTATACAGTGATGAGCATTAACCGGCAGCAGGTTGTGCTACAACAGGCGAATGAACGTTTAACTTTAAATTTGTTTAAAGCGATGAAAACTCAATGAATTATTTTAAGAAAAACTATTTCACATTAGCTTTCATCAGCCTGGGTTTAGCTGGCTGTCAGGGTATGCAGGATACTAAAATCCCACAGGGTGCGCAGATAGCTTTAGCTGAACAGCAAAAACAATCCCAGGTTGCGGCAACTGTTGTACCTGACAGCGTGACTCAGGATTTATTGGCTTTGACCAGTCCTTTGCAGCAAGCTCAGCCTATGCAGCAACGTTTTAACGTGGCCGCAGCGAATGTGGATGTAGCTGACTTTTTTACTTCCTTGGTGGCAGATACAGATTACAGCGTTGCTATTCATCCGGCTGTTTCGGGCCAGATCACGCTGGATTTAAAACAAGTCACGTTAAACGAAGCTTTTGCTGTGATAGAACAGTTGTATGGTTACCATATTAAGCAGGTTGGCTCAATTTATAAGGTGATGCCCGGTGGCTTACGCACTGAAACTATTGCCGTGAATTATTTGCTGATGCAGCGTTCCGGCAGTTCCTCTATTTCTGTGACTGCTGGTGGCATTTCGTCATCTCAGGGCGGTAACAGCGGCGGTAATTCAGGTGGTAATAACCAAAACAGTAATCAGAGCAACAACCAGAATAACAACAACCAGAATGGCAACCAGAACAGCCAGGGCGGCTCAGGCAATGGCAGTTCAGTGCAAAGCTCCAGCCAGACCGATTTCTGGAAAGATTTAAAAGAAGCCATTACAGGCGTGATGGGAGCAGGCCCTGATCGCGCTGTAGTCATTAGTCCGCAGGCTGGTTTAGTCACAGTGCGGGGCTTACCTTCAGAAATAGAGGCTGTTCGTGCTTATTTAGGTCAGACGGAAGAAAGCTTGCAGCGCCAGGTGATACTGGAAGTGAAAATCATTGAAGTGACCTTAAATGATGATTACCAGCAGGGGATCAACTGGAGCCAGATCGCCAGTACCATTGGTTCAACAGATATCAACTTCAGCAATAATACCTTTAGTCTGGGTAATAATATTACCGCTCAGGTGGGTGGCTTGGGCCGTATAGGTTTTGAAGGCGACGATTTTAGTGGAGTGATCAATCTGCTTGAAACTCAGGGTAATGCACAAGTGTTATCCAGCCCCCGTGTGACTGCCATTAATAATCAAAAAGCTGTAATTAAAGTGGGTTCTGACGAATACTATGTCACAGGGGTTAGCAGCAGTTCTAATGTCACTGATACCGGAGGCACAGGTACTGGAATCACCCGAGATGTGCCTATCCCTGAGCTGCAACCCTTTTTCTCTGGTATAGCTTTGGACGTAACGCCGCAGATCAATATAGATGGCGATGTAATTTTACATGTACATCCTTCGGTGTCCGAAACCACAGAACTGAGTAAATCCATTAATCTGGGCGGAAACAGCTCTTTCAGCTTGCCTTCTGCTCAAACCAATATCCGTGAGTCCGATACTATAATTAAAGCCCGTAACGGTGAGATTGTAGTCATTGGTGGTTTGATGCAGTCCACCATCAGCGACAGCGAATCCAAAGTCCCGGTGCTTGGCTCTGTGCCTTTGTTTGGCAAGTTGTTCACTAATATCAGCAAGATAGAGCGGAAAAAAGAACTGATTATTTTGATAAAACCTACAGTATCGACCAGCAGTGCTATGAAGCAACAGATAAAGCAGTCTGCTGATTTGATTGATCAATGGTATCCGAAGAACTGACTATGTTGTATTTACGCCATTTTGGTTTACAGCAAACCCCTTTTAGTTTGACTCCAAACACGGCGTTTTATGTTGATTTGCCCCAGCATCATGAAGCCTTGGAGGTGCTGACCACAGCTTTGAACGTAGGCGAAGGTTTTATCAAAGTGACTGGCGAAGTGGGCACTGGCAAAACCATGTTATGCCGTAAGCTGATGAACGAAGCGCCGGATGACTGGGTAATTGCTTATATTCCGGATCCTTATTTGTCGCCTGTTGAATTACGCTGGGCCTTTGCCACCGAATTGGGATTAAAACAATCAGACACTATAGACAATCAACAGCTTGTGCAGTTGTTACAGCATTGTCTGGTGGCGCTTGCCGCTGAAGGCAAAAGAGTAGTGCTTATTATCGATGAAGCCCAGGCTTTGCCTGACGATACGCTGGAAGCCTTGCGATTGTTAACTAACCTTGAAACTGAACAGCGTAAATTATTGCAGGTGGTGTTGTTTGGTCAGCCAGAGCTGGATAAACGATTAGCCAGCTACAAGTTCCGTCAGTTACGTCAGCGCGTCAGTTTCTCCTATTTTTTGCGTGGCATGTCTTATTACGAAGTGCAGGCTTATATCAGCGCCCGTGTTGATATAGCCGGCGTTCGACAACCATTGTTTTCACCCGGCGCGTTAAAAGCTATCTGGAAATACAGCAGAGGGATCCCACGTTTAGTGAATGTATTAAGTCATAAAGGTCTGATGCTGGCTTTTGGTGAAAATAAGCTGCAGGTGGATACCCGGCATTTACGTTATGCCGCAAAAGATACTGAAGATGTCAGAGATCATAACGCAAGCCTGAACCCTATATGGCTGGGAGTTTTAGTGTCATCCCTGATGATTGCAGCTGCTGCTGCCTGGCATTTCAGGGGGTTGTGGTTATGAGTGTCATTAATAAAATGTTGCGTGATTTAGACAAGCAACAAGAGCAGCAACACCACAGAGGCTTCGCCAGCTTTAAACCAAAACCTAAGTCACACTGGCTGTTGTGGGCATCTGTGCCTTTAGCTTTATTGGCAGGCTGGTGTGGTCAGGCCTGGTATATGGAGCGTTTTTCTATCAAAACAGATCAGGCAGCTACTGTATCCGAAGTGCAACAAGGTCAGGTGCATCCATTGGCTGCTGTAGCAAAGCTGGTTCCTGAAGTGCAACATCTGGCTGCGGTAACAAACCCAACACCAGGCACAACAGAACAAGTGGTTAGTTTGCAGGATGTGGTGGCAAGCCGTATATCTCCTGAGCTGGCTGCTGAACTCGGAAAATCAAAGGCGGCCAAACCTGTGGTCGAGGTTGAACCTAAGCTAAAACCTTTTGCCAGTCAGCCCGTTGCAGCAGAGCGGGTGGTGCAGGTACAGATGCGTCAGCCAGATGAAAGCCTAAAGAGTGCGGAGCCTGTATCTGAGCTCTTTGCAAGTACTGAAGTTCAGGTCAGTGAATTTGATCAGGCGGCTGAGTTTGTGCCTGAGCAGGAAAGCCTGGCAGAAACTAACTGGAATCACAGTGCCCCAGAAGTAAGCAAACCTCGTTCTCTGGCGATTGAAAAAGTACAACTCAGCCCACAGCAGCAAAAAGATTTATTGATGCAAAAAGCCAAAAAGGCCGAATCCAGCGGCAATCTGACTCAGGCTGTCAGTCACTGGCAACAAATTCGTCAATTGGAACCTGCGTCCAGTCAGGCTTATTTAGAGTTATCCCGTTTGGCGCAAATTCAGCGTAATGATGAAGGCGCAGTACAGATACTGGAACAGGCCAGTGCTGCAGGTGTGCAGGATCCTAAAGTCTCCATGGCATTGGCCGCTTTGGCTGTTAAACAACAGAATTGGACCAAAGCACTGAGTTATTTAGAGTACGAACCTGATATCTTAAATTACACAGATTTTTATGCACTAAAAGCTGCGGCTTTACAAAAAACTAATCAGCATGCGCAGTCAGTGCAGGTATTCCAACAATTGGCACGGCAGCAACCAGAACAGGCTCGTTGGTGGTTAGGTATGGCATTAAGTTATGATGCTATGCAACAACAGGAACAGGCTCTGCTGGCCTATCGTCAGGTGGCAGTAAACGGCTTTGGCTTATCAGCGGCCAGCCTGGACTATGTAAAAAAGCGCATCGCGGCGTTAGAGTGATTTTATGTTAAAACCCAGACTGAAAATGCGACTTGGCGACCTGTTGGTGCATGAAAACATCATCAGTGAACAACAACTGCAGCAAGCCTTAGCTCAGCAGCAAAAAACTGGCCGCAAGCTGGGTAGCAGCCTGATTGATATGCAGTTTTTAACTGAAGATCAGTTGCTGCAGTTTTTGTCTCAACAGCTCAAAGTCGATTTATTAGATATCAGCCAACAGCAAATTGATCCTAAAGCTGTGGCTTTATTACCTGAAGTGCATGCCCGCCGTTTCCGGGCTTTAGTGCTGGAAGACAGAGGCAGTTCTGTATTGCTTGGCATGAGTGACCCGGCTGATTTGTCAGTGCTGGATCAAATAGCGCCAATGCTGGCGCCGAAAGAAATTTCTATTGCGATAGTGCGGGAAAGCCAGCTGATCAGCGCTTTTGACCGCTTGTACCGTCGTACCAAACAAATCGAAAGTTTTGCCACCCAGCTCAAAGAAGAGTACGCCGAAACCGATATTCTGGATTTTGGTGCGCTCAATGACGCCACTGACAAAGACAATACCATTGTTAAATTGCTGCAATCTATTTTTGAAGATGCAGTACAGGTGCGGGCTTCGGATATTCATATAGAGCCTGATGAAAAGCTGCTGCGTATACGTCAACGTGTCGACGGTGTGTTACAGGAAAGCGTATTAAAAGAAGTCAGTATAGTGCCGGCTTTGGTGTTGCGGTTAAAGCTGATGGCCCAGCTGGATATATCGGAAAAACGTTTGCCGCAGGATGGCCGTTTTCAGATCAAAATTAAAGGCCGTACTATAGATGTGCGGATGTCGACTATGCCTGTGCAATATGGCGAGTCTGTGGTGATGCGTTTACTGGACCAGTCGGCAGGCTTGCTGACCATGGAACAAACCGGTATGCCGGATGCGCTGTTAAAACGTTTACGCCGGATTTTAAAAACGCCCCATGGCATGATTCTGGTGACTGGTCCTACAGGTTCAGGTAAAACCACCAGTTTGTACGGCATGCTGAGCGAGCTGAATAAAGAAGGTAATAAAATTATTACCGTTGAAGACCCGGTGGAGTACCGTTTACCCCGCATTAATCAGGTGCAGGTGAACCATAAAATTGGCCTGACGTTCAGTAACGTGTTAAGAACCAGCTTACGTCAGGATCCGGATATCATCATGGTGGGTGAGATGCGGGATCAGGAAACCGCAGAAATTGGTTTACGTGGCGCTTTAACGGGTCACTTAGTGTTATCCACTTTACACACCAACGATGCCATCAGCAGTACCTTGCGTTTAATAGATATGGGAGCAGCTGAGTATTTAGTGGCCAGCGCGTTACGGGCTATTCTGGCGCAGCGGCTGATCAGGCGTTTATGCGCTCATTGCAAAACAACCTATACCCCGGATCCGTCTGAAACCAGCTGGTTACAATATAAACATATAGCGCTCACTCAGCAGTTCTGGCGTAGTGAAGGCTGTCAGAACTGCAATAACACAGGCTACTCTGGCCGTATTGGTGTCTTTGAATTACTGGTGATGAACCGCGAACTGGCTGATGCATTACGCCGTGGTGATGCCGAAGGTTTTGCCATAGCAGCCCGTAATAACGAAGGGTTCCGGCCTTTGGGAGATATGGCGCTGGATTATGCCATGCAGGGCCTGACCAGTATCGAAGAAGTGATTAAGGTGTCTGAATACCTGGAACTGGAAGAGCCGGTCCAGAGCAGCACAGGTAACGGTGTCGGCACTGCAGAGCAGGAAGCTGACTAATGGCAACCTTCAGCTATACAGCAAGAGACAGGCAAGGCCAGTCTGTCAGCGGTAGCATTGAAGCAGGTAGTGAAGCTGCGGTAGCGGATATGTTGCTGCAACGAAGCCAAACCCCTATTAAAATTAAGTTGCAGGAAGAAAAACAAGCCAGCGCCGCCATCGTCTGGCCCTGGCAGCAGGTCAGTATGACCGAGCTGATTATTTTCGCCCGTCAGATGTACTCCCTGATGAAAGCCGGTATTCCCATCATCAGAGCTATAGTGGGTTTAGCAGAAAGCACCAGTTCTACAGCATTAAACACAGTGCTGCTGGATTTAGCTGACCAGCTGGAAAAAGGCCGTACTTTATCAGCCGCTATGGCACAGCATCCAAAGATATTCAGCCGTTTGGTGGTTTCCATAGTGCATGTAGGTGAAAATACGGGTCGTTTGGATGAATCCTTTTTGCAACTTTCCGGCTATTTTGAGCAGGAAATGGAAACCAAAAAGCAAATTAAACAAGCAACCCGTTACCCCACTTTTGTACTTATTGCCATCAGCATAGCTATGGTGATTATGAATATTATGGTGATCCCTCAATTCGCAGGTATGTTTGCCAAATTTAATACTGAGTTGCCCTGGGCCACTAAAGTACTGCTGGCCAGCTCCAACCTCTTTGTGAATTATTGGCAATGGATGGCAGGGGTCGTTGTGGGGCTTTTATGGGCATTAAAGCTGTATTTACAAACAGACAAAGGCCGCTACCAATGGAGTTACTGGAAACTGAAAATGCCACTGATGGGCACTATTTTAGTGCGCGCCAGTTTAGGGCGTTTCAGCCGCAGCTTTGCCATGATGCTCAGAGCAGGTGTGCCTTTAACTTCAGCTTTAACACTGGTGGCTGAGGCGGTCGACAACGATTATATGGCGGAAAAAATCCGTGACATGCGAAAAAACATCGAAAGGGGCGAAAGTTTACTGCGTGTTTCGGTACAAAGTGAATTATTTACACCTTTAGTACTCCAAATGTTAGCTGTAGGCGAAGAAACAGGCCAGGTTGACGAAATGTTGACGGAAGTTGCCTCATTTTATGAGAGAGAAGTGGCATACGACTTGAAAGGACTTACAGCAAAGATAGAACCTATTTTGATTTCAGTAGTGTCTGCAATGGTGCTTATTTTAGCTTTAGGTATCTTCACACCTATGTGGGATATGTTGAATGCCTATAAGGGTGGTTAGTAAATAATCGGTAAAAATGAAAAAAACAGAAGACAAGCTGGGAATAGTGGGTAAAATAAGCGCAATTAGCGATAAACTAACAAAAAAAGATGTGGAGTTAACAAAATGAGACGACAGAGTGGTTTCACTATTATCGAAATTATCATTGTGATAATTATTTTAGGCTTATTGGCAGCCACAGCTTTACCTCGCTTCCTGGATGTGGTGGATGACGCTGAAGACGCCTCACTGGAAGGCGTCACTGGTGGTTTTGCGACATCTGTAGGTTTAGTACGTGGTCAATGGGAAGTGGCTGGCCGTCCAAGTGGTTCTTCAGCCAGTGGCAGTACTGGTACTAACCAGGCCAACTTGACCTTTGTGACTATCGATAACCGCAGAGTGGGCGTGGACGCCAGTACAGCTCAGGTTTTAGGTGGTTTCACCCGTGGTTATCCTACAGCTGGTGTAACTACTGCAGCAACTGCAGCAGTAGTGAGCGGCACCGCAAACAACACCCAGGTGGCGAACATGACAGAAGCACGTTGTCTGGAAGTGTTTAACCTGTTATTACAAAACCCACCTGCAGCCATTGTTGGCACTGGTGCTACTGCTGCTACTTTAGCGCAAAATAAATTTGTTGTTGTGGAAGGAACTGGTACTGCTGCTAACATCTGTTTCTATTTCCAGACGTCAGGCAACGCCGCTGTGCCGACGCCACCAGCAACTGCAACAAACAACGTTCCAACCACTGTTGCATTCAACTATTTTTGGTACAATCCAGCGACTGGCGTAGTGAACGCTGTTCGTAATAAGCCATAAAGAAATTTTTTTAACGAGGTGAAGTATGAAGACATTAAATAAACAACAAGGTTTTACGTTAGTAGAACTGATTATAGTCATAGTAATTTTAGGTATTTTAGCTGTAACAGCAGCGCCACGGTTTTTGAATTTCCAGGGCGATGCAAAAGCTTCAGTATTAGCAGGTGTTGAAGGCAGTTTGAGAGCGGCCATAAGTCTTGTAAATGGCAAAGCGTTAATTGCTGGTCAGAATACTGCGGCTTTAGCCTGTTTTGAAGCTAATAACGTACGTGCTGCGCTTCAAGCTGAAATTGATGCGACTCCAGCAGCTCCTGCAAATACAAATTGTGCTTCAGGGGTTGATGTAGCTTTCGGTGCGCCTGATTCTGATGTTACTTCTTTACAAGCAGTAGCTGACTTCCCAAATAATTTCGTATTACATGATACCGAGTCTGCTACAGCTTTGAATTTGACTCCAGCTTTAGTGGTAGCTGCTGGCAATGTAGATATGGCTGCAAATCTGGCTGACTTAACTGCAGGTAACTGTATCGTTCGCTACACTGCTGCAACTGCAACAACTGCAGCAACAGTAGAATTAGTTAATGAAGATGAATGTGAATAATAGTTAAAGTCTGAGGTGAGCAGTGCGAAAGACATCAACAGGCTTTACTCTTGTTGAACTTATTATTGTCATAGTACTGCTGGGTATAGTATCTGCTACAGCATTACCTAAGCTTTTTGGTAATGCTGGTACCGACGAAATTACGGCGCAGGACCAGATGATTTCTGTTCTGCGCCGTATGCAAATTCAGGCCATGCAGCAGACTAATACTGCTACATTTTGCCATCAGCTTATTCTGACTCAAACCCAACTGGGTTTTCCGAATGTTTTGCCCTGTGACCCCACCGAAACTAATACTCAATTAACAGCTGGGGCTAATCAAAACTCTGGTCTGCAGTTTATGCGTCCGGCCAATAGCTCCCTAGGTTTAAGCTTGTTTAATACTGCGTTACCTGCGGGTGGAACTAGTCAAACCTTACCTTTCCTGTTTAGATTTAATTCTTTAGGTCAGCCTGTTACTAATGCTGGTGCAGTGATCTCAAGCGGCTTGCGTATTGAAATCACTGATGTGGTGACGTACCGCATTTGTATTGAACGAGAAGGTTATATCCATCCATGTTAAAACCTTCAGATGTTGCCTCACCAAGACAACAAGCTGGTTTTACTTTGGTAGAGCTAGTGATTGGCATGGTAGTGTTGGCGATCGCTTTAACAGTAATTACAGGGGTTTTAGGCCCTTTGTATCAGCGCAGCACAGATCCATGGCATCAGGTACGGGCGGCAGAGTTAGGCCATAGTTTTATGAATGAAATTATGGCGCGTTCTTTTGATGAACAATCTGATCGTGCTGATGGTTCTTACCGCTGTGATGCACTAACAGAACCTACACCTGTTACTCCCTGGCCTTGTACTGATGCAATTAATTTTGGTCCTGAGGCGGGTGAAACCCGTATTTCATTTAATGATGTGGACGATTTTCATAATTTCTCTGCCAGCGGTGATGCTATTACCAATATTCTGGCAAACCCTCTGACAGGTTTGTACAGCAATTATCAGGTCGCTATTGATGTGGCCTATGATGGAAACTTTAATGGTGTAATGAACGAGGTCGATCCTGCTGAGCGTTTAGCTAAACGTATTCTGGTCTCTGTAACTACTCCCTCAGGTGAGGTGATCCAGTTTGCGGCCTACAGGAGCAATTGGTAATGTGGTATCGCAGCTCTGGTTTTACGCTGGTGGAAATGATTCTGGTGATTGTGGTTATGGGGATCCTCGCCACCGCAACGACCAGCTATTTAGGACTGGGCGCCCGAATGTACGCCGAAAGCAGTGACAGAGACAAACTATTAAGCCAAAGCCGTTTTGCTGTAGAGCGTATGGTCAGAGAGCTGAGGAATGTGGTCCCAAACAGTGTCAGAGTGGATACCAGCGGTAATTGCATTGAGTTTATGCCTCTGCTCAATGCCGGACGTTATGTTTCTATTCCTGTCACCCCTGCTACTGCAGCTGTGGTTCAAATTTTCAGTCACTTACCTGCTGCTGAGTGGAATGTACAAGCAAACGATTACCTGACCATTTACCCTACAGAACCTGCTCATATTTATAATCCGGCATTAGGTAGAACAGTGCGTTTAACCGGAGCAACCAATACCAACCCAATTCAATTTACTTTTCCTTCCACAAGTTTTCCTGTTAGTTCTCCTAGTAACAGGTTGTATGTATTCCGTTCCCCAGTTTCTTATTGTGTGCAAGGTAATCAATTGTTTCGTTATGGTAATTATGTTTTGCAAGCCTCACAACCGGCTCCTGGAAGTGATTTGGCAAACGGTGTGCTGATGGCTGAGGGTTTAAATAATCCAGGCAGCATCCCCTATTTTGTGTTTGATCAGGCAGTGCTGAGCAGGAATTCAGTAGTACACTTATTTTTATCCTTTGGCTCTGGTTTTAATGACGACCTGTTTTTTAATCAAGAGGTTCATATTCCTAATGTGCCTTAATCAGAGCAGCTCTTTTGTCTGCAAGCAGCGTGGCAGTGCTTTAGTAGTGGCTGTCTTTATTATCATTGTAATGGTATTGCTAATTGGATCTCTAACACAACAGCTCACCAGCAGTAGTGAAAGTGTGTCGTACGAAGTGTTAGGCACCAGAGCTTTTCTGGCGGCTCAATCTGGTATGGAACGCGGCTTGCAAATTTTATATGGGCTTGATGCCGCCATTCAAACCAGTTGTGCCAACCCGTTGTTTTCACAGAATTTTGAACTCTCGGCTGTTGATGGTTTAAGGCAATGTCAGGTTCAGGTGAATTGCACAGCTGCAACCAGTAGTCTGGACTCTTCTACTACGCATTTTTATCTGACCAGCACCGGAACCTGCGGTGATGTGGCCTCTGTCCAAAGCTCCCGTACTATAGAAATGGAAGTATGGCAGTAGTGGGTGCTATAACTAACAGACAGTTATTGATTGAATTAATGCAGTTGCCCTCTGGCAAAAGCGGAGTTGTGGTATGAAGAAGTTTTTGCTGCTGGTGTTGGTTGTTTGTAGCTTTTGGGCTAAAGCTGCAACCTATAATTTACCATCCAGCCCACCTCCTGGTTGTACTAATAACGCCCAAGTTGTTACTTGTAACGGTAATTTAAATTTAGGCTGGAATGACGTTATTAATGTGACGGGCAATGTTATTTTAAATATCGGTAACAATGCTAACTTTGAAAACGCAAAAATCAATCAAAATGGCCTGCCTTCAGCCCTGACTATTAATATTGGCAGGGACCTGGACACTAACAGCGATTTCAGAGCCAAAGCAAATTTTAATATCAATCGCAATGCTAATTTTGGCTATGCCAATATTATCAATGGCAATGTTAGCGCTGATGATATTAACACCTCCAGTGAAAGCATTTTTGTTGGTAATCTGACAGCTGAAAGCGAAATTCGTACTGCATCAGCTAATACCATTACTGGTACTTTGCAAGCTGAAGAGATTATCACCGGCAGCAGCAACACTATTAATGGCAACCTGATAGCCGGGTATGTAGAAACTGGTTCTGCCAATACTATTCAGGGCAATATAAGTGCAGACGAAATCAATATCAGATCCAGTGGTACTCAGGTCACTGGTGATCTGAATGCAGATGAAGATATTTTTATCGGTAGTCAGGCGGTGATCAATGGCAGTGTCACCAGCGGCGATGATATCAGTACGAATAGTCCTGTCACTATCAATGGTGCTGTTTCAGCAGCAGATCAGTTTACTCTGGCCAGTGGCAGTTCAGTCACAGGCCCAGTCACTGCAACTGATGTCACTATGCAGCCTTCAAACGCCCAGATTAACGGCAATATTACAGTCTCAGACACCTTAACAGTAGGCAGTGGAGGCGTGGTTATTGGTTCTGTGGTTGCAGAAAACGTGGTTCTTGAAAACGGTAATGGTCGTATAGAAGGCGATGTTGACGCTGAAGAAGACGTTGAAGTTGGCTATGGCGCTCAGATTATAGGTAATGTTACAGCAGAGAATGTAGCAAATAACGGCACTATTCAGGGCGATGTCGAAGCCGAAAATACAGTGGATAACGGCAGTAGTGGTCAGATCACTGGCGATGTAACTGCACCTCATATAGATAACGACGGTAACATTTCCGGTGGCACCAGTTGTGACAGTTCCTCAGGCGGTAACGCTGTAGAGTGCGACGCAGCAGGAAGCACAGATAATTTATGGTGGCGCTTTAATGAAGCCAGCTGGAACGGAACAGCGGGTGAAGTAAAAGATTCAGGTACTTTGGCATTACATGGCCGGGCCCGCAATTCAGCTACTGTGTTTGATGCCAGTCCTGCTATTTCAGGCAACCCTGGTACTTGTGGTTATGGCGAGTTTGTAGGCCAGGCTTCTGGAAGTACATCGCAGAATGTTGAAATTCCAAATACGACAGTGATCAACAACGCAAATACTTTTTCAGTCTCCTTCTGGATGAATGTTAATGCAGCCAGCCAGCCGGCCAGTAGTTTTCAGACTTTACTGGCTTATGGTGATACTACTTTAAACAATACTGGCCGCTTTGAACTGTATCGGAATACTGCGGGTAATCTGGTGTTTGAACTGCGTATGCAAAGTAATACGGTTCACAATATTTCTACAGCTGGTGCTGCTGTGTTTGACGGTACCTGGCAATATATTACAGCCACTTACAACAGAGACAGCCGGACCATGCGTCTTTATGTGAATGGTACCCAAATGGCAATCAGGGACAGCAGTAATATTGGTAATGCGACAGATGCAAAAACACCACGTACAGTCACCGGAGCTATGGCTATTGGTGCTATACCGGGTGGAGCCAACGGTATTACAGGTAAAATTGATGAAGTCAGATTCCATGCCCGTGAACTGACACCGGCAGAAATAGCGGTTTTAAGAAACACCACAAACGCCTGTACTAACTCCAGTACTGTATTAAGCTGGGATTTAAATCAGGGGGGCTGGTCGGGCGCTGCTAATGAAGTTCTGGATTTCTCTGGCAATAACCTGCATGGCCGCACTTTTAATGGTGTTTTGGCTTCATCTGTAAGCCCGGCATTAAGTGGTGATCCTGGTACTTGTGCTTTTGCTCAGTTTAATGGTTCAAATCGTTATATTGAAACTGCAGATAATAACCTGCTGGATATCAGCACTAACTTAACCATAGGTGTTTGGGTCAGGCCGACAAGCAGGCCATCGGGTAGTAATCTGAGGGCTATTTTATCAAAAGACGGTAACTATGAAATTATGCAACAGTCTGATGGCCGAATTGTATGGCGCTGGACTGAAAGTGGGGGGACAAACCGTACTCTGGTGTCTGCCAGTGCACTTGCAAACAATAGCTGGACTCATGTACTGATCCGTTACATTTCCGGTAGTCAGCGTATTTATCTGAATGGGGTGGAAAACTCCAGCAGTACCCGCAATGCGAACCTGCAAACCAATTCCAGTACTTTGCAGTTGGGGCAGGACCACGGCGCTGCCAATAGTTTTTTTGCCGGTGATTTAGATGAACTGCGTATCTATGCCAGAGCTTTAACCAACAGCCAGATAGCGGCTGTTATGGCTGAACGTAAAGCTTGTACTCAGTGTTTTACCGAGAACTTTTATTCTACGGAAAACTGGTATGCCTCAGCCTATTTAGGCAGTGAAACTCCAACAGTCGAAACGAATCCTCAGCGACTGCGCCTCACCAGAAACATTACCAATCAGGCTACTTCAATGACCTTGCGTAAGTTGTTTCCGGGCAGAGGTAATCAGGTCAAAGTTGAGTTCAATCTCTATGCATGGCGACCCAGTTCAGTGGAAGGGGCTGATGGCATAGCTGTCACTTTATCAGATGCAAACTCAGTGCCTGCTCCCGGTAGTTTTGGTGGCTCTTTAGGTTATGCGCAGCGTAATAACGGCGATCCTGGTTTTGCCGGAGGTTGGCTAGGTATAGGTATCGATGCTTATGGTAACTTTTCTGCGTCCAGTGAAGGCCGTATAGGTGGCTTTAATGGCACAAACCGTCGTCCTCAATCCGTAGCCATACGAGGTTCATCACCCAATTACCGTTATCTGGCAGGTGCTGCATTATCACCTAATGTAGACAATGCGAATACCAATACTCCGGGGCCTGGGCATCGTTACAGGATTTCAGTGGACGCCCGCAATAACAATGAAGCTCTGGTTACTGTAGAACGAGATACCACTGGTTCTGGCAACAATTACAGCACTGTTATTTCATCTTTTAATGCCGCAACCGCACTGAATCAAAGTACGGTACCTGATAACTTCTATTTGTCCTTTACCGCCGCAACCGGGGGCAGTGTGAACTATCATGAACTTGCCACTATTCAGGTCTGTACTGTGCAAAATGCACCTGATGTAGTGATAGGTGCTCCATTACATCATTACGAAATAAGCTATGGTGCGCAGGGGCTGACCTGTAGTCCAACGGAAGCCACCATCAGAGCCTGTGCCAACGCTGATTGCTCTCAGCTTTACGCCGGCCCTGTGACTTTAACTCTGGCGGCAACTGATGGCGCCAATTGGGTTGGCGGTGGTACTGTAACCTTTACGGGCAGTACTACCAGATCTTTACAAAAAACCGGTGTCGGCAATACCACCTTAAGTGTGACTAATCCAAGTGTGGCTGCCAGCAATGCGCTGCAGTGCAGGCAAAATGGTGTGGCTGACGATTGTGTGCTGAATTTTGCCGACAGTGGTTTTGTCTTTGATGTTGCGGATATGGTGGCCAATGAATCGCAAAATGTGGTGATTAGTGCGGTGCGTAAAGACAATGCCAGTCAACAATGTGTGCCTGGTTTTGCCGATGTGACAAAAGCGGTAAAGTTGTGGTCTGATTATATTGACCCTGGAGCTACCGCCCGTCCGGAAAGCAGATCTGTGCTGATTAACACACAACCTATTGCTCAAACTGAGATTAGTGCTCAGGTCCGAAATCTGGCCTTTAATGCAAACGGTCAGGCGACAGTTGCTTTGAATTATATAGATGCAGGTCAGATGCAACTGAATGCCAGTTATGAAGGCACTGGCGCGGAATTAGGGCTGCTGATGACTGGTTCCGACCAATTTATCTCTCGTCCTGCCGGGTTATGTGTGCAGGAGAGCGATAACAACCTTTGCGCTTCTCCTTACGCAAATTGTGCGGCTTATAAAAAAGCAGGGGAAGACTTTCCTTTGTCTGTTATAGCAAAAGCCTCAGATAATGCCGGTAATACAAATCTTTGTGCTAACCCACTAAGCACACCAAACTTCAGACTGAATGATATTGCATTAACTCATTCACTGGTGGCTCCTCTGACTGCGGAAGGTGCCAGCCCGGGTAATTTAGGCGTGGGATCGTATAACCATATTCAGTCTGCCGGTGGCGTCGTCACTACCAGTCAGGCTGTATCTGAGGTTGGGGTATTTAGCTTTACTGCAACTCCGGCGGCCAATAGCTACTTTGGTTACACTATACTTCCGGCGACCAGCGCTCCTGTCGGCCGTTTTATTCCGGCTTATTTTACAGCTTCAGTCAATACTCCAGTGCTGGAAGCCGCTTGTAATGCAAACGACCCTGATCCATCAAAGACAAAATTTGCTTATCTGGGGCAGGCTGTGGGTTATCAGGTTTTCCCGCAAGCTACGTTAACCGCAAAAAATGTGCAGGGAGCAACAACTACAAACTATGGCCTGAGTTTTTTTAAAGCTCAGTCTATGACAGCAACTACAGTGGGACAAATGAATGATGCAACAGCTTATTCTACGTTAAGTACAGTGGCCACAGCTGAAATTACAGGTCGGGGCAAAATAGAGCCGGAAGGAGGAGATACTTTTGGTGGTGAATTTGAACTGGCTATGAGTAACCTGAATGTTTCGACACCAGAAAACCTCAGGTTTGCCCGCACTTTGCCTTACAGCGCTCCTGTTTTAAGTCCGGCTTTGGGGTTGACGCTGGATTTGACTGAAAGCTTTGTCAGAGACAGTGACGGGGTTTGTGTCAAAACTGCAGATAATGGCAGTTGTTTACCTGTTACTTTTAGCACTATTACAGCTCCTGAGTTGCGATATGGGCGTCTGGTTGTAAAACCTGCAGTAGGACCTGAAAATGAACGGCTTCGTATTGATGTAGAAGCCCAATACTGGGATGGCACTAAGTTTGTTCTTAATACTGATGATAACTGCACCCTATTTAATCCTGTGGATTGCACTGCTGACTCGACAACGGGTGGAGCTGCTTTGACATTGGAAAATAGTATGGGTGGTGCAGCTACGGCTCAAACCTTAAGTGCAGGTAAATTGCCTGCAGTAAACCCCATGTTTTTGGATTCTGACGGTGACAGAGGCTCGTGGCTACTGGAATGTTCTATTGCTGACGGGGACGAAGGATTGCCATGGTTGCTGCCTGACGATGAATCCGAGCCAAACGCGGAATTTGTCTTTGGCCTGCGCGCTGGCAATAAACGTCAAATCTTCTGGCAGGAACGACTGAATTGATTAAATGCTGGAAGTTGTTGGATGGGAGCGCAATTTGACAGGGGCGCGGGGTAACCGCGCCTGTATTCTTCGATAAAGCTCTAAAAATGTACCTTAGAATGTCAGCAGTACATTCGAATTAATCCGAATAGAAGCCTTGATCTTCGTTGGCCCTCCTTCACAATACTGCACCAGATCCATAGCTAATACGTCTAATTGGGGGGAGTTTTCGTCACCGCTATAGGCAATCTCATGAATGGTAAACTCACCTCTTGAGGTATTGCAGCCTCTGCCATTGCCAGTAAAATCTAACCCTGGAGTGTTAAATGGTTGAAATGGATGACGACTGGCGCCAGTGTAATGGCCAGTTGTCAGCGGAGCTCCGTTGGCTGCAGAGAAACTCAAACTCCAGTTATAGTTCTGATCATTTTCACTGTACTCAATGCTTGCTCTTATCGTATTCCATTGCTCAAACATACTGAGATAGTTCACAACACTGCCCTCTGTTTGATGCAACACCGTTTGGCCCTGACCTATATAGTCACCTTGGTCACTCGTAAAATACAAAGTGTTCAATCCCTGTGTGTAAGGTGATAACTGCAAAAGCTCTGACGCTGAGTTACCTTGGCTATCAGTCACTGTGAGTTTAATCAATGGCTTCTGTACTGGGACAGAACCCGTGTAATAAAAACTGGTTTCTTTATTGTCGGGCGCACTAAATATCAAACCTGTATTTGTGACTTCAGACCAGCTGTAAGTCAGATTCAGGCCGGTTTTAGATTGTGAATTAGCGGCTGAAAGTTGTGGATACTGGTCTTTAGTAAATACTTTGGTGCTTGCGGTGATCAGGGCTTTTACCGCGTTATTGCCTTTAAACATGTCCCAGTTTGCTACATCTATGGTATAGCCTTTGGCGGATGTGATAGTAAAATAGCTAAGACGATATTCCTGATCATATTTCATACCTTCAGGAATAAACAGGATCAGTTGAGAACCCTTGATCTGGTACTCAAGAGGAATGTCGGCGGTCGACCAATTACCCAGCAAATAGAGATTCAAATTCTGGGATGGCGCCAATTCGCGTGAGAATTGCAGTGTCACAGTGTCATTGACATTAAGGTTGGACAATTTTTCCGGGTGATAAAAACCGCTGAATGCAAAGTTATCGGCTCTGAATTCAGACAAATAGTACGAACTTAAACCTGGCCATGACCATAAGGCTCCTTCAATCAGACTACTCCAGTGGGTACTGCCCGGATTTGACGCGCCAGTAAAAGAGACATTGGCCAGGTAGGAATTCTCAACGTAATTTGCCTTCACTTCTAACTTGTTATTTTTAACGTCGGTAACGCTAATGGCTCCTTCGTGTGGATACTCGCCAACATAACCAGAAAAGCCTTTGCTGGTCGCTATTTTTAAGCCACTTTTAAAGTCGTCTATTGTTAAGTCTGTTTGAAAAGATGAGGTATACAAGGCTGTTTTTGTATTGAGTTGATGATTCAGTACTGTATTACTCAGGCTGTAAATACCTTCACCTTTAAAGTTAAATCTGAGTTTGTTATTGATAAGAGCGGGTTTGATTGAATAAAGATCGGCACTTTCGGTGATACTCAGCTCAAAAGGGTCTACCACAACTATGGCGGGTGCAGAGCTTATTTCAAGACCATTAAAATTCAGTTGAAGTTGAATATTGGCTGCCGTTGATTCTGCTTTTACGCTAATGACTGCCGAACCGTTCAGTACTTCGTTAAACTCTGCAACCAGACAATCTCTGAAGGTTTCAGTGATCACTGTGCCTGCTGTGGCCTGACCTGGCCTGGAAATAGAGCCAGTCCAGTCAACGGACCGGATGCCCCCGTTGCTACAAATAATGTCCTGATTGCGATCTGTTTCACTCAGATTTTGGATCCTGCCATAGCTGTAATGGCTGAGTTGTAACAGCGCCTCTTGAAAAGCAAAAGCTACAGGGGTTACTTCCTGATAGTTTTCTGCAGTCAATAATAAATCCGGTAAGTTGGATACTGGAGGTGTAGGAGGCGTTGAATCACCAGAACCGCCTCCACAAGCGGACAGAGCCACTACCACAGATAAAGCAAAAACATGTTTGAGCATAACCACTGACATCCTTGTATGAAAGATAAAAAGAGGAGCAGTTTAATGGTATTCATAAGTAAAGTTAAAGTTTAATTATTGCGTCGGTGTTCAAACTGATTCGATTGCTCCGCTGGGGGAGATGCTTGTTACGACCTTGCCGTCTGTCACGCGGTGTTATGAGACTGGCGGGGCAAGCCCCGCCCCAACGGATATATATATTTCTGTCACAACAAAACTTATGTGATTCCCCTTTGTCTGACAACGAAACATTTGGCTTTTCAATGGCTTTGGTTTAATTTGGTAAAAACTAAAGATAAAGCTATTTTCTTGGCGTTTTGTTACTTAAAATAAGCGACATTATCTTCGGCACCTTGTGTCACCACCTCTTAGTTAAAAGGATTAGTCTGTTCCATGTTCAATAAACTGCGTGGTCTGTTTTCAAATGATCTGTCGATCGACCTGGGGACAGCCAATACACTCATCTATGTAAAAGATCAGGGCATAGTCCTGAACGAGCCTTCAGTAGTTGCTATTCGTCAGGAAAGAACTGGCGGACCTAAGAGTGTTGCGGCCGTTGGCCACGCTGCCAAGCGTATGCTTGGTCGTACTCCTGGCAATATTAAAGCCATTCGTCCAATGAAAGACGGTGTAATTGCCGACTTCTATGTGACTGAAAAAATGCTGCAGCATTTTATCAAGCAAGCGCATAGCAACAGTTTCCTGCGTCCAAGCCCACGTGTACTGGTCCTGTGTGCCTTGTGGTTCCACACAGGTTGAACGCCGCGCTATCCGTGAATCTGCTCAGGGTGCTGGCGCCCGTGAAGTGTATTTAATAGACGAGCCTATGGCCGCCGCTATTGGTGCAGGTTTACCTGTGTCTGAAGCTACAGGTTCTATGGTGGTCGACATTGGTGGTGGTACTACTGAAGTAGCTATTATTTCCCTGAACGGTGTGGTGTATTCCTCATCAGTTCGTATTGGTGGTGACAAGTTTGACGACGCCATCATCAACTACATCCGTCGTAACTACGGCATACTGATTGGTGAAGCCACAGCGGAACGTATCAAAACAGAAATTGGTTCTGCTTATCCAAGCGACGAAATTCTGGAAATTGAAGTCCGTGGTCGTAATCTGGCTGAAGGTGTACCTCGCAGCTTTACCATGACCAGCAACGAAATTTTAGAAGCGTTACAAGAGCCATTGGCTGGTATAGTTTCAGCTGTTATGGTTGCTCTGGAACAGTCTCCACCAGAACTGGCTTCAGATATTTCTGAACGCGGTATGGTATTAACAGGTGGTGGCGCTTTATTACGTGACTTAGATCGCCTGCTAATGGAAGAAACCGGTATTCCTGTAGTTGTGGCTGATGACCCGCTGACCTGCGTAGCCCGTGGTGGTGGTAAAGCTTTAGAAATGATCGATATGCATGGCGGTGATGTGTTTAGTTACGACTAACAAGTCAGTCCTGAATGAAACCTATCTTTGAGCGTGGCCCATCTCTGCCGCTAAGACTGTTTTTTGCAGTCTTGTGCAGCGTTGGGCTGATGACGCTGGATCGTTTTACCGACAGCTCCACACAGTTGCGTAGTTATCTAACCGCAACTGTAAGTCCCTTATATTATCTGGCCAATTTACCCCAGGCCATGATGTCTGATGCTTCCGAACAATTTATGTCTCACCAGCGTTTGCTGCAGCAAAACCAGAAGCTGCGTGAAACCTTGTTGCGGCAAAATACCCAAATGCAGCGCCTGCAATTTTTACAGCAGGAAAACGACAAATTACGCTCCCTGTTAGGTTCAGTACCAGTAGCTGAGAGTAAGCGCCTGGTGGCTGAAGTGCTGGCTGTGTACAGCCATCCGTTTAGTAATCAGATTGTGATTAACAAAGGCAGTAACGACGGTGTTGTGGCACAACAGCCTTTGATTGATGACTTAGGGGTATTGGGTCAGATTGTCAGTGTGGGTCCTACCAGCAGCCGGGCTTTACTCATTTCCGATACCACTCATGCCATCTCAATGCGGGTTGAACGCAACGGTGATCATGTAGTGGCTGAAGGTTTAGGTCAGGCCGACGAAGTGCGGCTGATGCATATTCCACACAGTGCTGATATTCAGCAGGGCGATAAACTGATTACCTCCGGTCTGGATGGCGTTTTCCCTGAAGGTTACCCTGTCGCTGAAGTGGTGCGTATTAGTCGAAATGCACAACAGCCGTTTTTACAGGTGTACGCCAAACCTTATGCTCAGTTGGATCGCATTCGTTATGTGTTATTGGTCTGGCCTAAAGCTAAACCGGAAATTGATGAACAAATAGCGCCGCCTGATGCAGAAGCTGCTGCTGTAGCGGGAGATTTCTGATGGAAAAGTCGCATCGTTTAGTTCTGGTGTATTTGTCTTTGATGTTTGCGCTGGTGCTGGCTGTAGTGCCACTGCCGGCCATTGTGAAGTTATTCCGGCCTGACTGGCCTTTGCTGGTGTTGTTTTACTGGGCTTTGGCTTTGCCGTTTCGCGTCAGTATAGGCACAGCTTTTGTCACAGGTTTTTTATTGGATGTATTGGTCGGCACTGTGCTTGGTGTCAATGCACTGGCGTATTCAGTGATTATTTATTTCTGCTCAGTGCATCATTTAAAAATCCGTAATTTCTCTATATTGCAGCAAAGCTTAGTGATAGCCCTGTTTTTAGCCTTTTATCATTATTTTATCTTTTGGTTGAGTCACTTCTTAACAGGTGTTGTTTTTACCATGGCGTATTTGTGGCCTGTAGTTACAGGCGCTGCGGTCTGGCCATGGATCTTTTGGTTACTACGTCGTATCCGCCGCCAGTTTAAAATTCATTGAGTACCGCTATGATAGCCCTTGCGTCCGCTTCTCCCCGTCGCCGTGAATTATTAACTCAGTTGCAGCAGGATTTTGTGCTGGTCAAAGGCGAAATTGATGAAAGCCTGCTTGAAGGCGAAACTGCCGATCAGTATGTGTTACGTTTAGCAGAACAAAAAGCTCAAGCCGGCTATCAGAGCCAGCAGCTACCGCTGCCGACTCTGGGTGCTGATACCATAGTGCAGGTGGATGAAGTCGTTTTAGGTAAACCTGTTGATTTGGCCGATTTTAAGCGCATGATGGGGTTATTGTCGGGCCGCAGTCATTGGGTAAAAACAGCTGTGGCTATAGCAACAGCACAGGGTATGATCAGTACCACTGTCGCGACTAAAGTTTGGTTTAAACCACTGTCCGAACAGGAAATACTCTGGTACTGGAATACCGGCGAGCCCGCTGATAAAGCCGGTGGTTATGGTATTCAGGGGCTGGCAGGACAGTTTGTACAGCGTATAGATGGCAGTTATTTTGCTGTGGTAGGTTTGCCTTTGTATGAAACCGCACAGCTGTTACAGACTCTGAAGGACATGCAATGAGCGCAGAATTACTGATCAACGTCACTCCAAGTGAAACCCGGGTGGCTTTGATTGAAAACGGTGTATTGCAGGAAGTGCATATTGAGCGCCAGGCCAAACATGGGTTGGTCGGCAACATTTATATGGGTAAAATCAGCCGTGTCTTGCCTGGCATGCAGGCTGCTTTTGTCGATATAGGTTTAGATAAAGCCGCTTTTTTACATGCCTCCGATATAGTCACAGCAGGTTTAAACATAGCGGATCCTGAACTTAAAGCAGGACCGGTGAAAGATATTCGCCTGCTGGTGCATGAAGGTCAGTTTTTGCTGGTGCAGGTGGTGAAAGACCCGCTGGGTACCAAAGGCGCGCGCTTAACCACAGATATCACTTTGCCAAGCCGCCATCTGGTCTTTATGCCGGGTTCTGCTCATGTTGGTGTATCACAACGTATTGAAAGTGATCGCGAGCGTCAGCGCTTAAAAGATATTGTCAGCACTTGTCTGGAAGAAAGCGGTGGTTACATAGTTCGTACAGCAGCCGAAGGTGCGGGTGAAGACGAGCTGCTGCACGATGGTAAGTTTTTACAGAAGCTGTGGGCTAAGATCCAAAAACGTAAAAAAAATGCCCGTAAAGAAACTATGTTGTACGAAGAGCTCACGCTGGCGTATCGTATTTTGCGTGACTTTGTAGGTTCTGATTTAGAAAGGGTGCGCATCGACAGCAAGCTGACTTATCAGCAATTGCATGCCTTTACCGAAGAATTTGTGCCTGAAATGACAGCACGGCTGGAGTATTATCCGGGCGAGCGGCCAGTCTTTGATTTGTTTGATGTTGAAAATGAAATTCAGCGTGCGTTGGAGCGGCGCGTTATGCTGAAAAGTGGTGGTTATCTGATGATCGACCAAACCGAAGCCATGACCACTATAGACGTCAATACAGGTGCTTTTGTTGGTCATCGCAATTTAGAAGAAACCATTTTTAATACCAACACAGAAGCCACTCAGGCGATAGCCCGTCAGTTGCGGCTACGGAATCTGGGCGGCATTATTATTATCGACTTTATCGATATGCAAAGCGAAGAGCACCAAAAGCGCGTATTGCATAGTTTAGAACTGGCATTAGGCCGTGATAAAACCAAAACCAATATTCATGGTTTTTCTGCTTTGGGTTTGGTTGAAATGACCCGCAAACGCACTCGTGAAAGCCTGGAACATGTGCTTTGTGGTGAATGCCCTGTTTGTGCTGGCCGCGGCAGTTTAAAGACAGTGGAAACTGTTTGTTTTGAAATTTTGCGTGAAATAGTACGGGTGAACCGGGCTTATGTGGCAGATAAATTTGTGGTTTATGCGTCACCTGCGGTAAAAGATGCCTTAATTAATGATGAATTTCACAGCATGGCTGAACTCGAAGTCTTTATTGGTAAACAAATCAGTGTGGTGATCGAACCTCAATACGGTCAGGAACAATTTGATGTGGTGATGATGTAGTGCGGACTGTAAAACAGGCCTGGTTTTATTGCTTACACAAAATTTGGATCTTCTTTGCTATCTTCGTGGTGTTGATGGCAACACTAGTCTCGGCTTTACGTTTTGGCCTGCCTTATGCCCCAGGTTATAAAACCGACATCGAACACTGGATCAAAGCTGAATATGGTACTGAAGTACGAATTGGCGCTTTGTCAGCAGGCTGGCAGGGCACTGGTCCGGCTTTGGTATTGCAGCAACTGCAAGTACTGGACAGCAATTTTCAGCCGCAATTAACCATAAAGGAAACCGGCATCCGGCTGGATTTCTGGCGATCATTACGCACTATGAAACTCAGTGCTGCTCATTTTGAACTGACAGGTTTAACCTACAGAGTGGATGCGCAGCGTTGGTTAGGTACTGGTGTAGCTACTCCTTCGGATAACCAGCCGTTATTTGATGCGCTGCAGGATTTATTCTTTAAGCAGCTGCAGCATTTTTCTGTACTCGACAGTCAATTGGTGTTTAACAACACGCAGGATGAAGATATCCGGCTGGATATTAAAGCGCTGAACTGGCGAAACGAGGGTGAACGACATCAGGGCTGGGGCGAATTGTCTGTCGCTGATGTCACTGCCAATACCTTGTCTTTTATTATCGACTTAACAGGCGAGCCGTCCAAAGCCAATGGCCAGTTGTATCTGGCCAGTCAGCAGCTGGATTTATTGCCCTGGTTCCAACAGTTACTGCCGCAAACCCGCAAGCTGAACAGCGCTAAACTCAACTTTGCTGCCTGGGGGGATATTAAAGCCGGTAAGTTGCAAAAAATTGATGTGGCTTTGTCTGACAACAATGTGGGCTGGCTAAAAGATGGTGTCTGGAACAAAGTGGCCTTATCTGACGGCTATTTGCGCTGGTTGCCTATGGCTAAAGGCTGGAGTTTAAGCTCAAGCCCTATGACGTTGAGTAACAGTCATCAAAGCTGGCCGGGTTTGCAATTGCAGCTTAATCAGAATGAGCTGGGTTATCAGGCGTCCTTACAAAACCTGCAGTTAGGTATAGCGCGGCCTTTGCTGGAATTATTCTCTGATGGCTCTGAACAATTGCAGTCGCTGTTGGCTTACCAGCTGGACGGCAAAATAGACAGAGTGGATTTACTCACAGAAAACGACCAGTGGTATCTGTCAGGGCAGTTTAATGAGTTGTCTTCTGCGCCAGTCGCCGATGTTCCGGGAGTGAAAGGTTTTCACGGCAGTTTTGTGGCTTCGCCGCATTTTGGCTGGCTGGGCTTAAAAGCCAGAGAGGGCGCCTTGCAATGGGGCCAGGCTTTTAGTCGGGACTGGAACTACAAAGGCGCTGAATTAGAACTGGCCTGGCGTAAACGTGCCGGCAACTGGCAAATTCTGGTGCCTTACCTGAGTTTATGGCAGGACGCTTTTAGCCTGGAAGCTGAGCTGGTGGTGAATCTGGACGACAAACCTAATATGGATTTAATCGCAGAGCTGCATGGGGTGCCTGTGCAGAATGCGGAGCAGTTCTTCCCTAAGTTTTATATGCCTGAATCTGTCATCAACTACCTTAAGCCTGCTTTGTTATCCGGTGATGTCAGTTCAGGTAAAGTGTTATGGTCCGGCGAGTTTTCCGCTTACCCTTACGCAGAAAAAGACGGTGTATTTCAGGCTTTGGCTGACGTAACTAATGCTGAGTTCTTATTTGATGAAAACTGGCCAAGCATTACCGAGTTATCCGCAGAATTACTGTTTGAAAATGCCTCTATGCTGATCAGCAGCAAATCGGGTTATCTGGTGGATGCTCCTGTTGAACAAGGCGTACAAGTGGCTATTCCGGATTTGTACAACGCCGACAACTTAATTATTGATATTAAACAACAACTGCTGGCAGAGCAGGTGACTACCCTGATGCAGGCTTCGCCTATGCATGATTCAATCGGCGAAACTCTTGCTTACTTAGGTGTTACAGGGCCGGTGAAAGGTGATATGCGCCTGACCATAGGTTTAGAAGAACCCATTGTGGATGTAAAAGGGACCATCGACTTTGAACGCAATGGTTTATCTTTGTCTGCCCCCGTTTTAGTCGGCGAAAACCTGACGGGCCGTCTGGAGTTTCATAATGACAAACTCAGCGCAGATGATTTACAGCTTTTTATCAGTAATATTCCACTGCAGTTTGGCTTTCGTGGCGAACAACAACAAGACAGCTACAAAGTCTCTTTGTTAAGTCAGGGCTTACAAAACAGCCAGGAGCTGTTGCTGAATTTAGCGCCGCAACTGGAACATTTTGCCAGCGGCCCTTTAAACTGGCAGTTTAAACTCGACTTGCTGCTGGCAGGAGAAGGCTATACCTATCAGGCCGACTTAGCGCTGGATCTAACCGACACAGAATTAATGTTGCCCATGCCTCTGGCGAAAAAGTCCGGTCAGGCAGGTACTGTTTTCTGGTCTTCCAGTGGCAGTCAGGACAATTCAGTGATAGCTCTGAGTTATCAGGATATGGTGTTTTTTGATGCCAGTTATGCGCATGCGCAGGGACAGATAGGCCGGGCTCATTTAAGTTTAGGCGCCAAAGACAATGCCGGTTTTGCCGATGGTTTTACCATCAGTGCGCAACTGGACAAAACTGATTTTATGCCCTGGTTTGAGCTGGTTCATCAACAAGTCAGTCAGCAATCCGCTGAAACTGGCTTGCTTCCCGCTTTAACCTCGGTCAAAGCCAGTATAAATGCGCTGACTCTGACGGAGGAAATTCAGTTTGATCAGGTGCAGCTGCAGATAAAACCAGAAGCTGATTATTGGTTGGCAGATGTAGCAGCCACTCAAACCAAAGGTCAGTTAAAACTGCCAAGAGACTTAATGGCACAGGGCATTGAAGCCAATCTGGAGTTTTTGAAATTATTCCCCTTTGACCCTCAGCAGGTTGAAGCTGAAGCTTTAGTGGCGGAAGAAGCCATGGCCAAACTGACGAAAGAGCAACAAATTGCCAAAGCTCTGGCTGAAGTGGTGAAACCTGAACCTATGCTATGGCTGGCCGATTTGCCGCCGTTAAAGCTGGACTGTAAGAGTTGTGTATTTGGGCCTTTTGATTTAGGCCAACTGAGTATGCAAACCGAATCTGACGGTGAACGTTTAACTATTCACAGCTTTGAATCGCGCTACAAAAAACATCAGTTAAGTATTAAAGGTCACTGGCAAAAAGATGCGGAAGCGGGTGTCACCAGTTTATCTGCTAAATTAAGCAGCCCTGACTTTGGCCAGTTAATGAAAGATTACCATTTAAGCTCTGCCATAGCGGGCAGTCCGGCCGAAGTACAGATAGATAACTTAAGCTGGGCTGGTGGCCCCACTCAGTTTAACTACGCGACTTTAGGCGGCAAGCTGAACTGGACCTTAGGTGAAGGCTCTCTGTCCGAAGTCAGCGACAAAGGTGCGCGCTTATTGTCCGTGTTCAGCCTGGGTTCTCTGGTACGTAAGCTGAAACTGGATTTCAGGGATATTTTCTCTAAAGGTTTTTTCTACACCGAAATGAGAGGTGATTTGCAGCTGGATAAAGGCGTGGTCCATACCAACAATACGCTGGTGGACGGGGCTGCAGGAAAAATTGAAATTCAGGGTTATGCCGATTTAGTCACACGTCAGCTGGATTATCAGATGGCATTTTTGCCAAAAATCACCTCCAGCTTACCTGTGCTGGTGGCTTTGCTGCAGTTTAATCCGGCCACTGGTTTAGCTGCTTTGGCGCTGGATGAAATTGTCGAATCTGCTGAAGTGGTCTCCAAGGTGAACTTTGTGGTCACAGGCAATTTTGATCAGCCCGAAGTGCTGGAAGTGGCGCGTCATACCACAGAAATTGAAGTGCCACGTTCTGAGTTATTAAAAGCTGAGCAGGAAAAACGCTTACGTTTACAGCAGGAACAAGAAGCAGAAAAAAATCCTGTCAAACCATCAGCCAGCAGACCACGCAAGGAAAAAGCCAATGGCTAAATTCTGGCGTTTATCTGCTGTGCAGCTGACCAGTGGCCCGGAGCCTGCGGTTAATCTTGCTAAAGTAGATCAGTTACTGGCGCAATTACCCAAAGCTGAGCGACACCTTGCTGTATTACCTGAAGGCGTGGCTGTATTTGCCGGTCCTGATGGGTTAAACCTGCAATTAGCCGAGGCTTTAGGGGCTGGCCCGTTGCAAACAGCTTATGCCGACTTAGCGAAAAAACATCAGTTGTATTTACTGGTGGGTACTTTACCCACCCAAACTACTGATCCGATACGTTTTGCTGCCAGTAGTCTGTTGTATAGTCCTGCTGGTGAATTAATTGGCGATTATCAGAAAATCCATTTATTTGACGCCTTAGTAAACGATAGCAGCAAGCAGTATCTGGAATCGGCCACTACTATGCCGGGTAAGAAAGTAAGTCTGGTGCAGCTTGATGAGCTAAAACTTGGCATGCTGATTTGTTACGATATGCGTTTTCCGGGTTTAAGCCAGGCTCTTGCAGCGCAAGGCATGAATGTGTTGGCTGCTCCTTCGGCTTTTACTACAGTGACAGGCGACGCGCACTGGCATACCTTGTTAAGAGCCCGGGCTATAGAAACTCAGAGTTTTGTCGTAGCGTCAGCCCAGGTGGGCACTCATATTAATGGTCGCCAGACCTATGGCCATAGTTTAATAATCGACCCATGGGGCCGCATTCTGGCAGAAGCCGATGGCAGCAGCGAAATGGTGCTGAGTGTCGAAACAGATTTAGATCTTTGCCAGCAGTTGGCAGAGAAAATGCCGGTAAGGCACCACAACAGATTTCAAAGTGAGTTAAAGCATGAGTAATGTCGAACACAACCTGTTAAGCGCCAGTGACTTAAGCGCCAGTGATTTACAGCAAAGCCTTGGCTTTTTATTTGCGCACAAGCTGGATTATGCCGACCTGTATTTTCAGTCCAGCGTGCATGAATCCTGGGGCCTGGAAGATGGTTTAGTCAAAGACGGCTCTTTTAATATCGAACGTGGTGTGGGTGTTCGCGCTATCAGCGGTGAAAAAACCGGTTTTGCCTACGCTGACTCCATTTCTGCAGCAGCCTTAAAACAAGCAGCTGAAGCTGCTCGTGGTATAGCAGGTGCTGGCAAACAAGGTTCAGTACAGGTATTTAAACAGCAGTCCCAACCGCAGATTTATTTGCCTTGTGAGCCGCTGCAAAGTTTAGATAACACCGCTAAAGTTGAGCTGCTCAAGCAGATGGAAGTTTATATCCGCAGCCTCGACAGCCGTGCCGAGCAAGTGGCTGTCAGCTTATCCGGTGTGTATGAAGAAGTGTTGGTGGCTGCATCAGACGGCACTTTTGCTACAGATATTCGTCCTCTGGTGCGGTTAAACTGTTCGGTACTGCTGCAGCACAATGGCCGTCGTGAACGGGGTGGCAGTGGTGGTGGTGCCCGCACCGACTATCAGTATTTCTTTGAAGACGTCAATGGTTCACCGCGCTGGCAGGGTTATGCCCGTGAAGCTGTGCGTATGGCTCAGGTCAACTTAACTGCGGTTGACGCACCTGCAGGCACTATGCCTGTGGTCTTAGGCTCTGGCTGGCCTGGCGTGTTATTACACGAAGCTGTAGGTCATGGCCTGGAAGGTGACTTTAACCGCAAAGGCTCCTCTACTTTTGCTGGCCGTGTCGGTGAGCAAGTCGCGTCTAAACACTGCACTATTGTTGATGACGGCACTTTAGCCCATCGCCGTGGCTCGCTGAATATCGACGACGAAGGCACAGCCAGTCAATACAACGTATTGATCGAAAACGGTATTCTGAAAGGCTATATTCAGGATAAGCACAACGCCATGCTGATGAATGTGGCGCCAACAGGCAACGGCCGTCGTGAATCTTTTGCCCATTTGCCGATGCCCCGTATGACCAATACCTACATGCTAGCGGGTGAATACGACCCACAGGAAATTATTGGCAGCGTGAAAAAAGGTATTTATGCCCCGAATTTTGGCGGCGGTCAGGTGGATATCACCTCAGGCAAGTTTGTGTTTTCTGCCTCTGAAGCTTATCTGATTGAGGACGGAAAAATTACCACGCCAATTAAAGGCGCAACCCTGATTGGCAATGGCCCTGAAGCTATGCAGCAGGTGTCTATGGTCGGTAACGACTTAGCGCTGGATGCAGGTGTTGGGGTTTGTGGTAAACAAGGTCAAAGCCTGCCTGTAGGCGTAGGCCAGCCGACATTAAAACTGGATGCTATGACTGTAGGTGGCACTGCTTAAACTGAGTTCAGACGAAAAACACTAGGACTTTGTGCCGTTTTACGGCAAGATCCAACTCATTAAAATTAAGCGCTGACTGAGAATTTCGCCTGTTATGTTACAAACTTTGTTAAACAGACGTCGTCTGGCTAAATTGCCAAAAACAGATCTGGTGGCAGAAACCGTTTCTGTGTTGTGGTCGGCCGCTGAATATAAAAGCACAGTGCTGGATTTGATCCAGCGCGCTCAGCATCGTATTGTGATCACTGCTTTGTATCTGCAGGCTGATGAAGCAGGTGAACAAATTCTGCGGGCTTTATTTGCTGCTAAACAGCAAAAACCTGATTTGCAGGTGACGGTCTATGTTGATTTTCACCGTGCCCGCCGTGGCCTTATTGGTCAGGAAGGCGCACGGACCAACAACGATTTTTATCGTGAAATTGCCAAAGACTACGAACATCCTATTCAAATCATTGGGGTGCCTGTTAAAAAGCGTGAGCTCTTTGGCGTTTTGCATTTAAAAGGTTTTGTCTTTGATCAAACTCTGCTTTACAGCGGTGCTTCACTGAACAACGTCTATCTGGCCGAACAAAACCGTTACCGTGCTGATCGCTACTTGGTACTACAAAATCAGGTGATGACAGATGCCATAGTGCAGGCGCATCAGCAGTTGTTTGGCGATGAAGAACAAACACCAGAACTGCTGGATGACGAAGCTTATGTCAGCCAGGCCGTCAAACGTCAGTCACGTTTATGGTTAAAACACGCCAAAGCCACCCGTTATCAGTATGCAGATAAAAACGACTCTGCGTTACGCGCCTCACTGCTGATAGGCTTAGGCCGTCGTAATAACGAGCTGAACAGTACAGTGCTGGCTTTGCTTTCTGTAGCACAGCAGGATGTACTGATTTATACCCCTTACTTTAATCCACCCATAGCTTTAGCCCGTGCACTGCGTAAGTGTTTAAAACGTGGTGTGCCTGTGACTATTGTGGTGGGGGATAAAACCGCCAACGACTTCTATATTCCGCCTGGGCAGCGTTTTAGCAAAATTGGTGGCTTGCCTTATTTCTACGAAACTATTTTACGCAAGTTTGTGCGGGCAAATCAGAAGTTTATCGACTCAGGTTTGCTGCATGTCAAACTGTGGAAACACGAAGACAACAGCTATCACCTCAAAGGCTTAAGTGTGGATGGCGTTAAGCACCTGTTTACCGGTCACAACCTGAACCCACGGGCTTTTGCTCTCGATTTTGAAAACGGCATTTATGTCGAAGACGATTTGCAGCAATTGAAGGCTTTACTGGAGCAGGAAAAACAGGTGATCACGGCTCACAGCAATGAAATTGTGCATTATTCAGAAATTGAGACAGTGCGTGATTATCCGGAAGTAGTGCAAAAGCTGCTCAGCCAGCTGCGCCGTATAGGTGCCGATTTGGTGGTGAAACGGCTGATATAAAAATGGGGTCAAATCTGACCCCATTTTTTAGTCTTCTAAAATAGCTGGTTTAATCAGCTGGAACAGTTCACGGAAGGCCTTAGGTGGCAGGTTCTTTTCCTGTTCTCTTTGCGCATTACGAATAAGCGCACGTAACTGCTGTACGTCTACATCCGGGAAAGCTGCAACAAATTCAGTTAATGCATCCGGATTGGCAATCAGTTTATCGCGCCAGGTTTCCACTAAGTGAAACTTACGGGTCGCTGCCTGATTGGTGTTTCTAAGCACAGCTAAAGCACGTTCAATAGGCTCCAGATCACGGGTACGCATTAAACGACCGATAAACTGGATATGACGGCGCAGCGCTTCATGCTTTTTAGACAGCTTATCAGCCAAAGCCAAAGCGTCTTTTAACTCATCATCTAAATCTAACTTAGCACGGGCTGCAGGGCTTAAAGAAACCAGATCTTCACCTAGTTTCTGCAATGCAGTCATCTCTTTTTTGACTTGGGTTTTACTTTTACCATGCTCAACATCCCAGTCGTCGCCATGGGTAAAGTCGGTCATATCGGCCATAGGATTCTCTTACCATCTTGTTTAATGTGCATAGTATACCCGATAGGCTGCACTCTGTCGTGCATCGGATTGGGCTTGGTAGGGGCGACCATAAAGGTCGCCCCTACGTCCAATTTCTCCGGAACTATGGTAAGCTGAACGCAAAATTCTGGTAGGTATAAACACAGATGAGTCAAACCGAAGTTACAATCTGGCAAGAAATCGCCGAAGTGAAAGATGCTGTCAGCCAGGTGCTGGCGCATGCAAAACAATTAGGGGCCAGTAGCGCCGAAGCCTCTATGAACCGTACCCGTGGTTTAAGTGTTGAAACCCGTCACGGCGAAGTTGAAACCGTTGAGTTTAATCAGGACGGTGGTTTAGGCATCAGCATTTATGTCGGTCAGCGTAAGGGTTCTGCTTCTACTGCTGATTTAAGCCCTGCCGCTTTAAAACGCACTGTCGAAGCTGCTATTGATATAGCCCGTTATACCTCTGAAGATCCACATGCGGGTTTGGCTGACGCTTCCTGGCTGGAATTATCGCCACCAGATCTGGATTTATTTCACCCTGCTTCAGTGTCGACCGAACAAGCTATTGAGTGGTGTAAAGCTTCGGAAGAAGCGGCTTTTGCTTATGATGCCCGTATTACTAATTCCGAAGGCGCTTCGTTTTCGTCGCATCAGGGCTTAAAAGTCTATGGTAACAGCCATGGTCAATTGGTTGGTTACCCCAGCAGTCGCCACAGTTTAAGTTGTGTCGTCATTGGTGAAGACGGCGACGATATGCAGCGCGATTACAGTTACACAGTAGCCCGTGAATTAGGTGCTTTACTCGACCCGGCTCAGATTGGTCGCGAAGCTGCTTTGGAAACAGTACAACGTTTAAATGGCCGCAAGCTAGGCACGCAAAAAGTGCCGGTGATTTTCCGGGCTGATATCGCCAGCAGTATTTTTGGTCATCTGGTGTCGGCGATCAGTGGTGGTAGTATTTACCGTAAATCCAGCTTCCTGCTGGATAAAGTCGGTCAACCTGTGATGTCTGACAAAGTGACTATTATTGAGCGCCCGCATTTAAAACAAGCTTTAGCCTCCAGTCCTTTTGATGGTGAAGGCGTGAAAACCCGTGACTTAACTGTACTGGATAATGGCGTATTAAATACTTACCTGACTACCAGTTATTCAGGCCGTAAGTTAGGTTTGCCTAGTACGGGTCATGCCGGTGGTATTCATAACTGGTTAGTGCAGCATGGTGAAGCCGATTTAGCTCAGCTGTGCCGTGATATGGGCAGGGGCTTGTTAGTGACAGAACTGATGGGGCAGGGCGTCAATACAGTGACAGGTGACTACTCTCGTGGTGCAGCTGGATTCTGGATTGAAAACGGTCAGATCCAGTTCCCTGTGTCCGAAATCACCATAGCTGGTACTTTGCAGCAAATGTTTATGGATATTCAGGCCATAGGCAAAGATGTAGACCCTCGTGGTGGTGTGCTGACAGGTTCAGTATTGATAGGCCAGATGCAAATCGCGGGTCACTAAAAATAAAAAGGGTGGCTCACATTGTGAACAATGTGAGCCACCCTTTTTTAGTTGTTAGTTAATACCGGTTTTTAAACCTCGACGGATTAACAGTGCATCTGTAGTAGGTTCCTGACCACGGAAAGCTTTGTAGGCTTCCATTGGGTCTTTGCTGTTACCAATAGACAGAATGTTTTTACGGAAATTAATACCGTTTTCCAGCTTCAGGCCACCCTGGTTTTGTACATGGGCATAAGCATCAGCCGCCAGAATTTCACTCCACATATAAGCGTAGTAACTGGCAGAGTAACCGCCTGAGAACACGTGAGCGAAGAAGGTTGATTTGTAACGTGGTGGTACAGCAACCAGGTCAACACCATGTTTTTTCAGCGCTTCTGCTTCAAACTTCTGTACGTCTTGCAATGGAGCATCGGCTGGCAGAGCATGCCATTCCATATCTAACAGCGCCGCAGACATGTATTCCAGCGTATCAAAACCCTGGTTGAAGCTGCGTGACTTCATGATTTTTGCCAGCAATTCAGCCGGAATAGCATCGCCTGTTTTGTAGTGTTTTGCATAGTTGCCAATCACATCAGGGTGAGCTGCCCAATCTTCCTGGAAGGTAGACGGGAATTCAACAAAGTCACGGGATACTGAAGTACCAGCTAAAGTCGGGTAGGTTACATCTGAGAATAAACCATGCACAGCATGACCAAATTCGTGGAACATAGTGGTTACATTGTCATAGCTGACCAATGTAGGTTCACCGGCAGGGCCTTTAGGAATGTTCATCACGTTCACTACCACAGGCTTCTGATTTAACAGCTTGCTTTGTTCCACAAAAGAACTCATCCAGGCGCCGCCACGTTTGCCGTCACGGGCGAAGTAGTCGGCATAAAACAACGCAATGCTGCTGCCGTCAGCGTCAAAGACTTCATAAGCTTTTACATCCGGGTGATACACAGGTAAATCCGGACGTTCTTTCATCGTGATGCCAAACAGCTTGTTCATGGTGTAGAACATGCCATCTGTTAATACGCGTTCAAATTCGAAGTATTCACGCACTTGCGCTTCGTCTAAATCGTATTTGGCTTTACGTACTTTCTCAGCGTAGAACTCCCAATCCCATGGTTGTAATTCAAAATCACCGCCAGTTTCTTTGATCATCGCCTGAATAGCTTCAGCTTCTTTTTTGGTGTTTTCGACTACTGCCGGCACCATAGAAGCGAACATGTCCATCACAGCTTTTGGTGTTTTAGCCATGGTAGGTTCTAACTGGTACGTGGCCCAGTTGTTATAACCTAACAAAGCAGCACGTTCAGCGCGTAACTGAGCCAGGCGGGCAACTATAGGCTGGTTGTCTGTTTCGCCTGAAGTGCCGCGGTTTGCAGAGGCTTCCCATACTTTTTTACGTAGCTCGCGGTTTTCCAGCGAAGCCAAAGCCGGCTGACGAGTGGTGTTAGTAATTTCAATAATGAATTTACCTTCTTTGCCTTTGGCTTTAGCCCCTTCAGCTGCTGCAGTAATTTCTGCTTCAGATAAACCAGCTAACTCTTCTTTGGTATCAACATAAACAGCGATTTGATCTTTCATCGCCATCAGGTTTTGCTGATATTTGTTGGTCAGAGTGGATTGTTCTTCGTTTAAAGCGCGGATTTTCGTTTTTTGTTCTTCCGTTAAGTTAGCGCCGGCACGAACAAAACGCTCATAGTAATCTTCCACTAAACGAGTGGCTTCAGCGCCTAAACCTAAAGTTGCGCGTGTGTCATATAAAGATTTTACGCGGGCAAATAATTGCGGGTTCAGGTTGATATTATCTGAGTGTGCAGCAAATTTAGGCGCCATTTCAGACTGAATTTTCTGAATAGTTGGGTTGCTGATGGTGCCTGTCATATTGTAAAACACGCTTGAAGCACGGCCTAACAACTCACCACTTTTTTCCATGGCCACTATAGTATTGTCAAAAGTGGCTGGCTCTGTGTTACCTGCTATGGCAAGGATCTCAGCCATATGCTGCTTGATACCTTCTTCCAGAGCTGGTTGGTAATGCTCAACTTTAATTTTATCGAATTCAGGCGCTTCGTATTGCAGAGTGCTTTTTACTAATAATGGATTGCTCACTGCACTTTGCTCCGCTGCCGTGGCTGCAGTTTGAGTTTGTTCAACTGCGGCTGTAGTGTTAGCTTCTTCTGCTGGCTTGGAGCAGGCGCTTAAAGTAATAGCTGCACCAATGGCACTGGCGATTAAGGTCTTACGCATGGATTTTTCCCTCTGGGTATCTTGGTTACTTTTTTGTTATGAAATCACAGTAAAAAACATCAACTGTTAATCGGTCGAGTATGCCAAAAGCAAGGCACAAAGAACAGGTTTTGCAGTAAATGGCCTGATTAGCGGGATAAGCGGTAATGCTTTGTGGTCTGTTGACAGGAGGATGGAGGACCCTGCTGCAGATTTAACCGCAGCAGGGTGGAACCAGATTATTTTAACTTATGCCCTTTGATTGCATAAAACAAAATCATGCCATAACAAGGCAGCAGCAACCAGTACGCATTTTGATTGCCTTGTTGTTGCGCTAAATAACCATAAGCCAAAGGAATAATAGCACCGCCTGCAATGCCCATTATCAGCAAAGCTGAAGCTGTTGCTGTTAATTTGCCTAAACCATGCAGCGCCAGCGGCCAGACAGCAGGCCACACCAACGCATTGGCTAAACCTAATAACGCCAGATACAACACAGGGTCCGGCACTGCTGGAATGCCCAGCCAGCCCAGTAAAAATTCAGACAAAACAACAGACTGCAGATCACTGCTTAAGACACCAGCTGTAAAAGCAATACCAGCCACAGCTGAGGCTATTAAGGCTTGTTGTTGGCTCAGCCAGTTGGGGATCAGCGCTATGCCCAGCAGATAACCCAACACCATAAACGCCATAGTGTAGGAGGTTAAGCTGCCAAAATGTGCCAGCCCTAAACCCTGACCAAATAAACCTATGGTGTCGCCTGCTATCACTTCGACCCCTACATAACAAAACAACGTCAGAGTACCCAAAAGCACTTGCGGGTATTTCAGTACAGCACGCCATTCAGTGTTTTTATCAGCAGGGTCGTCCAGTTGTAGTTCTGGCAGAGGGGAAAAATGCACAAAAGCCATCAGGCCAATTAATACCACAGCCATCAACAGATAAGGCTGGACCAGACGGCCTGACAACTCGGCCAGCAGCGCGGTTTTTTCGCCGGGGCTAAGCAGGGCTAAAGCTGAATCACTAAAGGCGTCCATGCCCGTTAAAATCCAGGCGCTGAATAAGAGTGGCACTATAAAACCTGCGCCTTTATTCACTATGCCCATCAGGCTGATGCGCATGGCGGCACTTTCGCGTGGACCAATACAAACAATGTAAGGATTAGTTGCGGTTTGCAGAATAGTCAGGCCTGTGCCGAGCACAAACAAGGCCAATAAAAACAGTTCAAAAGTGGCACTAAAAGCTGCTGGAATAAATAACAAAGCGCCTGCTGCCATCACAGCTAAACCTATAATCATGCCTTGTTTATAGCCAAAACGGGTCAGTAAACCCGAGGTGGGTAAAGCCATCACAAAATAAGCGATATAAAATACAAAAGTCACCAGCAACGCCTGAAACTCATTGAGCTGACAGGCAATTTTCAGAAAAGGGATCAAGGCCCCATTCAGCCAGGTGACAAAACCAAACACAAAAAACAGTATGCCTATCAGGATCATAGGCAATAGGCTGCTATGCCGGGCCAAAGGCTCAGCTGTTAAATTGTTCATAAATTTCCCCGTTGTCCCCGTCGTACTTGAAGCCGCAGATTTGTTGACTGCGCTACTCGCCCCAGTCACATAGGACTACTATGCTCCTGGGGTCTCGCTCACTTGTCGCCTCGCTGCAACACCAATTACTTAGGGGAGTATTATTGTTGTTAATTAGGCTGTGCTGCCCGCTATCCAGCTTTGTTGGATTTGATACTTGTTATTCATCCAGATTAAATCGGCTTGAGCGCCGGGGCGGATTTGGCCTCTGACTTTGCTTTGACCAATAAAATCAGCAGCTGTGGCTGTTGCCATTTGAATGGCTGTGGCTAAATCCAGTTGCAGTTGCTCTTTGGCATAACGTACCGCACTGGCCATATCCAGCACTGAACCTGCTAAAGAGCCTTCGGCATTGGTCAGTTTTAACCCCTGGCGTGTGACTTTGCCGTCAAAAAACTCGAACTCTTTTTGATCAGTTCCTACAGGCGACATGGCATCTGTCACCAATACTAAACGTTCTGCGCCTTTGGCCTGATAAGCCAGCCGTGCTGATAAAGGATGCACATGTTCGCCATCCAGAATAATGCCGCAAAAGGTGCGTGGATCGGCAAGGGCTGTGCCCACCATACCAGGCTCACGAGAAGTTAAGCCCGACATGCCGTTGTACAAATGCGTAAAGCCTGTAGCCCCTGCGTCCAAAGCGGCCAGTACTGTATCGCTGTCCGCGTTGGAATGACCTAAACAGACAATAACGCCAGCATCACTAAGGCGGCGAATCTGCTCCGGGCTGACGGCTTCAGGTGCTATGGTCAGCATACGCACCCCTAAATCTGTGCGCTGATACAACTCCAGTTCAGCCGCAGATAAAGAGCGTAAATGTTGGGTTGGGTGACAGCCTCTTTTGGCCAAAGACAAATGCGGCCCTTCAAAATGAATGCCGATAATACCGGGTTCAGAGCGGGCTAAAGCGGCCGCTACTGCATCTGCGGCTTGTCGCATGGTGTTGATATTGTCGGTGATCACAGTGGGCAACATGGCTGTGGTGCCAAAAGCTCGGTGCGCTGCCATCATCAGGCGCAAAGCTTCGACAGTGGGTTGCTGGTTAAACAAAATGCCACCACCGCCATTCACCTGGGTATCAATAAAACCTGGTAATAACATACCGTCTGGTAATTCCAGCACAGTCACACCAGCTTCTGCAGTGCTGCTGATCTGTTGAATCACACCGTCGGCAATCAGCAGGTACTGCTGCTGTTGCCAGCGACCTTCAATCAAAGCGCTGTGGGCGTGCAGATAAAAAGGCTCAGACTTCATAGCTTTGTCCTTCGGTTAACGCTTTGCCTAATAAAGCAGCGCCACGTACGCCACTGGCGGCGCCCCACTGAGCTTTTTTAAACTCAGGCACTGCAGCTCCGGCAAATAAATGTGCAGCAGTCGCTTTTGGTAAAGCGGCAATAATTTCGGGGATATCGGATAAACCACCACCCAGCACAATCAGATCCGGGTTTAAGCTCAATACCTGATTGGCCATTACAGAACCCAAAGCGCTGATATAAGCCTCGAAGGTACGAATAGCTGCGGGTTTTTCGGCGCGGTAATCGGCTAACCACTGGTAAGTGTCGGCGTTCTGGCCACTAAAATACTGATACAAACGCGCTAAACCTGTGCCTGAGATATAAGGTTCGTTACAGCCGGTTAAGCCACAACCACAACTAAATAGCGGTAAATTAAACTGCTGCACTACGGCAGCAGCTAAACCCTGATGACCGTATTCACCCGCTAAACGCTGGGCACCCTGATAAAGTTTTCCGTTCAGGCAAAAACCACCGCCAGCGCCAGTGCCGAGGATAAAACCCAGCACTTTAGTGTGTTGTTGGCCTGCACCCAACACAGCTTCAGATAAAGCAAAGCAGCGACAATCGTTGCCTATAGCAACAGGGCGCTGCAACAAAGCAGTTAAGTCTTTGGCCACTGTTTTGTTGGTTAAACAGGGCACATTACTGGATAACACAGTGCCATCGCTTCGGATCACGCCAGGCAAAGCTATGCCCAAAGTGCCAGGGCTTTGGCACAACGCATCGGCCTTTTGAATTTGCTGCAGTACAGTCTGCAAAAACTCATCGTAGCTTTGTTGAGGGGTGGCTACCCGCCAGCCGTGCTGCAGCTCAAACTTTGCATCCAGCACTGCCAGTTCTATTTTAGTGCCGCCTATATCCAGTCCGTACCACATGGCTTAGCCTTTAAAAGGATATAAAGTGACACCTTGCACCACACGATTCACCTGACCGCCAGGGCAAGGATTATCAGGGGACACTTTTAATTGCAGCGCTTTGTAAAAAGCAAGTGCCTGGCACCAGACAATAAAAGGCAAAGTCAGCCAGACATCTGCCAGGCAACTGTCTCCGCCAAGCTGAGCTTCGGACAACACTGCACTGTCGAGCGCCAGATTATCCCGTTGCAGTTCGGCCAGCAGATCCTGGTCATACAAACTGCTGTACGGATCAGAGCTTTGCAGCAACAAGATCTGGGTCTCTTTGTTAATCAATGATTTAGGGCCATGGCGAAACCCCAGCGGGCTTTCAAAACTGCTGATCACCTGGCCTGCGGTGAGTTCCAGATACTTCAGCGCGGCTTCCTGAGCTATAGCTTTCAGCGGGCCGCTGCCTAAAAACACCATACGCTGGCAAGGTTGTTCTGCCTGAGCTTTAATCTCCGGCAATTTATGCTGCAGTACTTGTTCGGCCAGTGCGCAGGCCTGCTCAAAAGCGCTATGGTTTGAGGCAAAGGTCAGCAACGTAGCCAGGTACATAGAGCTGAAACTGCTGGTCATGGCAAAGCTTTGATCATGGCTTTGTTCAGGCAACTGATACACGGCACTGCACTCAGGATGGCATTTGGCGTATGAGGCCAGTTTGCCATCTGCATTGCAGGTGATCATCAGATGCTGCACAGCCGGCACTAACTGATCAGCCAGCTCTACAGCAGCCACACTTTCAGGGCTATTGCCGGAACGGCCATAAGACACCAGTAAAGTCGGCAGGCGGGCATCTAAATACAAAGACGGATGGCTGACTAAATCTGTAGTGCTGATGGCTTCGACTTTTTGCGTGGCAAAAGGCAGTTGCTGCTGCAAAAAGGCCGCCAGCGCTGCACCTATATAAGCTGAAGTGCCAGCTCCGGTTAAAATAATGCGCAAATCAGTTTTAGCCAGCAAAGGCTGTAAAAACTGCTGTAAAGCTGCTTGTTTTTGCTGATGCTCCAGCTGCACTTGCCGCCATAAATCGGGTTGCTGCTGAATTTCACGGGCAGTCCAGTAGCCACCGGCTTGCCCCAGCTCTTCGGTGCCAAGCTGTAAAAATAAATTCTGCATTGACATTAAATACTCCTGATTGTCGCAGCTAAAGCACAGGCTTTGGCATAAGTGGCCAGCACCTGATCAATATGGTGGATCACTAAATCTTCAGCTTTGTTGGCTACTGCGCCTCTTAATACAGCCTGATAAGAGGCAGGTAAAAACTGGCTGAGCAGTGGCAAAGGCAATGGTGTTGATAAATTGCTGAATAAAGTAGTGATGGCCTGCTGCAGTTCAGCTTCAGGCCAATAATAACGAATACGGTCACTGAAACTGTAGAGCAGTTGCCACTGCTGCGCTGAGTCAGTGTAAAACTTTTGCCAATATCCGGTATTGTTTTGCATCAGCGCTTTGCAACGGCTTCGCAGCTGTGAGCTTTGTTCCGGAGCTACCAATTCATCTTCAATAAAACTTAGAGCAAATAAGGCTTCCCGCAGTGCAAAGGTCAGGCCAGGGCCTACTTTCAAAATCGCAAAATGGCCTTGCACTAAAGCTTTTAACTGTTCGGGCAACTGATAATCAGTGGAATGAGCTTCATACACCAGGCCTGGTTGGGTCTGAATATAAGCACTTAAGGACTGACTGGCAGGGACATCAAATAAATGCACCTTGCTGTTATCAAACTCAACGCCGGGTTGTACCACTAAAGCTATGACTTTTTGCCAGACATCATCGCCTAAGCCCGCCGCAGTAAAAGCCGCTTTATGCGTATTCAGCGTATGTTGCACCGCCTGAACCGGGGTTGGTGCTAATTCATGTTCCAGTTCTGTCACGCCGCCAGGGGCCGGTACTTCAGTGCCTATCACATAACAGAGCGATTGATCCGGCCCACGGTGCTGTTCTGCTACTTTGCATAACCTTGCGGCCCGTGTCGCTATCACTTCATCGGACAAAGCCTCAGGGTCGTCAGCACAGGCCATGCTGGTGTCTAAATGAATTTTGCTAAAACCCGCTTCTACAAAAACGGCAATCAGCTGTTCAGCTTTTAGCATCGCCTGTTCTGCTGGCTCTTTACACCAGACCACAGGGCCTAAATGATCACCACCAAAAATCAGTTGCTGTTGCTGAACACCTTCGGTTTCAGCCAGTTGCCTGACATAGGCAATAAAATCAGCGGGCAACATACCGGTGTAACCACCAAACTGATTAACCTGATTGGCGGTGGCTTCAATCAATAGTACAGAATTGTCGGCTTTGGCGCGGCGCAAGGCCGCGGTTAAGACCAGAGGCTGGGCTGAACAGACCGAATAAATGCCACTGCCCAATCCCTGTTTATTCTGCTGTAAAATCTGCGATAAGGCGCTCATGCTTAGCTTTTCCCTACAATGCCAAGTGGTGTGCCGTTTTGCCAGGCTCCACGGGTAAAGTCTGGGAAGTCTTTGGAGTTGCTGCGATCGGAAACCGAAGCCACAGACAAAGGCAATACAGCTGACCAGGCGGCACCGTCATACACGTCCTGATCCAGAGCTTCACCATTACGCAGGCAATAAATCATCCGCCAACACATTAAAAAGTCCATGCCGCCATGGCCGCCGTTGCGTTCAGCTTCTTTGCCCATACGGACCCACAAAGGGTGATCGTATTTGTCATACCAGGGTTCCATGTTGGTGTCCCATTCATGGAAATTGCCACTGCCGCCGTTTTCTAATGCAATACGGTTAGGGAAACCGGCAAACACGCCATTGGTGCCCTGAATAAGATTATGGCGGGAATAAGGCCGTGGTGTTGTAGTGTCATGCTGGATCATGATAGTCCGGCCTTTGACTGTCTTAATCACACTGGTATTGATATCGCCATGAATGTATTTCAGTTGATTACGTGGGTGATCGGCCGGGAATTCCCGTTTGGCATAAGCGGCGCGGCCTAAAGCTGGTGAGCTGACCGAACTCAAATAATCAAACCTGTCGCCTCTGTTGATATTCATATATTGAGCCACAGGGCCTAAACCATGAGTGGGGTACATATTGCCGTTCAGCTGGGTATGGTACAAAGTGCGCCATGAACCGGTTTTGCGGTCTAGTTCTTTCATCTGCCAGCGCAATTCGTGAATATAGGCCGCTTCAGCATGCAGCAAGTCGCCAAACAAACCCTGACGTACCATATTCAGTACCATCAGTTCATCACGGCCATAGTTGACGTTTTCCATCATCATGCAGTTCAGCTGAGTGGCTTCAGCTGTGTCGACCAGATCCCACATTTCTTCTAAAGTTAAAGCCATAGGCACTTCAACAAAAGCATGTTTACCGGCCAGCATGGCTTCTTTGGCCATAGGGTGGTGCCATTTCCATGGGGTGGAAATCACCACTATATCTACGTCCTGACGGTTTAATAGTTCACGGTAGGCATAATCACCATTGCCATAATAGGCTGCTGTTGTATTGCCATAGTCCGCCATTTTTTTGCGGGCACGGTCCAGTACTAAAGAGTCCGGATCACAGATCGCAGTAATACGGGCGCCTTCAATTTTATTGAAGTGGTCCACATAACCAGTGCCACGTTCACCCACACCAATTAAGCCAACCCGTACTTCGTTCATTTTTGGTACAACTAAACCCATCACCGATTTGCCTTTTGGCTTGGTGGTCATGCCTGTGTTGCTGCCAGCCTGAGCGCAAGATGCCAAAGCGCCTAAAGCTGCTGTTGCCATAGATGCTTTTAAAAATGAACGACGATTAAATCCAGACATATTCTTTCCTTCCCCGTTTTTAATTTAGCTACAAGTTTGTTTTATCTATGATGTGTAGTTGCACACCTTGTTTTGTTAAATGTTCTGCATACTGTTCTGGTATTCCGCTGTCGGTCACCAGGCTGTGAATGTTGGCGCTGCCGCAAATCACATGAAAAGCGCGTTGATCAAACTTGGACGAATCCGTCACCACAATAATTTCGTTGGCTATGTCACACATCAGCCGGTTTAAGCTGGCTTCTTTTTCAAAGTGGGTGGTTAAACCTGCTTTTAAATCAAAACCATCCACCCCTAAAATCAGTTTGTTGAAGTTGTAATCCCGCAGGCTTTTTTCCGCCACGTTGCCGTAAAACGACATCGACTTTTTGCGTAACAAACCGCCGGTTAACATCACTTCAACTTCTTCTTTTTGCGCCAGCTCCATCGCAATGTTTAAGCCGTTGGTCATCACAATCAGATCTTTATGATCGGCTAAATGTGCTGCCACCTGCTGAGTGGTCGTGCCTGAATCCAAAATCACTCTGTCGCCATCACGGATCAAGCCAGCCGCCGCTGCACCCAGTTGTTGTTTTAACGCCGAATAACAATGGCGTTTTTCTTTTAACGACAACTCGCGGCTCAGCTCACTGTTTATCAAGGCTCCGCCACGGGAACGCACCAGTAATTTTTTCTGATCCAGCACCGCCAAATCACTGCGTATGGTCACTTCCGAAACCGCAAAACGATCCGCCAGTTCCCTTACTGCCACTTTGCCCAGTTGTTGCGTCAACCGGACTATCTCCTGCTGTCGCTCAATCGTATTTAAGTTGTCCATTTATTTTCCTGTTCATGCACTTTTTGTTGCGCTGAACATAACATGCCGTTTTTAGTTTCGAAAGCTTTCGAAAGTCCCTGTGTTTGCACCTGCTTTAGCGAAAGACCTTGATTTATCTGGCCTTCTGACTGGTTTCAGGCCGCTCTGGCTGCTTTCAGTTGAATCTAGCATGGCATGAAAAGAAAATAAATAAAAGTTTTTTTGCGCTTCGATGTTGATCATTGATGTTTTTTAGCGCTATAAGTAAATAATCGCAAGTTAAATAAATCTTCGTTGACTTGCGAATTTGCAAAAACTATAAAAATTACCAGAGCGGGGAATACATGAACAGGATCACAACAAAACCAGCCATGCTTAGTCTGGCTATCAGTGCCGCCTTAGCTGGATTTAGCTGGCAGCTTGCCGCAGAGCAAGCTGAAACCAAAACAGCAGAAACTACAGCAGCAGTGCAGGCAGAAAAAAATACGAAAGACATTGAAGTCATTCAGGTGTCAGGCATTCGCAGCAGTATTAAAGAGTCTTTGTTTCAAAAACAAAACGCCACCAGCATGGTGGATTTAGTGGTATCTGATGACATAGGTAAGTTTCCGGATGAAAACTTAGCTGAAGCTTTGCAGCGTATTCCGGGCATTACCATTACCCGAAATGGCGGTGAAGGTCAGAATATTCTGGTGCGTGGTTTAGGTGGTGGATACAACATTACTACCTTAAATGGCCGCAAACTGGCGTCTGAATATGCTGGCCGTGATTTTAACTTCGACACCATAGCCTCAGAGCTGGTCAGTGTGCTACGGGTGTATAAATCCCCTGAAGCCCAGCTGCCTGAAGGTGGCATTGGTGCTGTGATTGATATAGAAACCCGCAAGCCACTGGATATGGATGGCACTACTATTTCGGCATCAGCCAAAGGTATTTACGAATCACGCACTAAAGACACACATCCACATGCGTCTTTTATCTATGGCCAGAAAAACGAAGATGACAGTTTCGGTGCCTTGTTTTCAGCTGTCTATTCAAAGAAAACCTTACGGGCTGATACCTATTCAGCCTCAGGTTTTTTTGATGAAGACGAAGGCTGGGGTGTTGACAGCGCTGGGGTGCCGGTTGATACCAACAACAACGGTATGATAGATGCAGGTGAAACTTATGCTTCTAAGATCCCAAGTTATATGTATTTTGCTAATGCTCAGGATGTTCGTGAACGTTTAGGTGCAACTCTTGCTTTGCAGTGGCGACCCACAGATCAGTTGGATATTAACTTCGACAGCCTTTTCTCCCGCTACAACACAGACGGCAACAGGTATCAGATTGGTTTTGTAAACTATGATGAAACTCACACGCCAGGTACGCCGCTGTTTAGTGATGCTACTTTTGATGAGATGGACCGTGTGGTCAAAATGCGCCAGACCGGCGAGAACACCATGGTGGAACTGCTGAATATCAGCTCTCCCCGTAAAACTGACACTTATCAGTTAGGTTTCAATACAAAATACCAGTACAACGAACAATGGTCTTTTACTCTGGACGCAGCTTATTCAGAAGCCAAGGATCAGAATGCAGGCGACAACCGCTTTATTGTGGCCCGTGGTTTTGTGGATTCAATCGACATTGATTACAGTTCAGGCAACAAATTACCAGATGTGGTAATAAGCCCCGGCCTGACCGCAGATCAGGACTATGGTGCTCACTACAGCTATAACTCAGGCACTGGTGTAACCGACAAGATTGGTGACTTCAAGCTGCTGAATACCTATACGCCACAGGATGGGCTGATCACGAAAGTGGATACAGGTTTCACTTATGTGAACCAAAACAAAGGTCAGAATCAGTATGCTTCAGCCAATGCCAGCCAGTTCAGCCGGGGTGGCTTTTATTTAACCCGTGACGGTTATGCCTTTGATGACAGTACGGTATTTCAGAAGGGAGAATTTGAGTTATTCCGAATTCCGGCTGATGTCTTTGTTCCTGCTAATTTTGATAACTTCCTGGAAGGTGAAACCAGTTTGTCTCCTTCGCCATGGCCAAGTTTTGATTACGACAAACTGCTGGCTTATTACCGGGGTATCAATGCCGAAGCCGCTGATAAAAGTATAGTGGCGGTGCAAAACAGGGCAGGTAGCTATGAAGTGGAAGAAGCTGTCACCACGGCCTTTGTTCAATTGACGATGGAACCGGAAATTTTTGGTTTAAGTTCGATGTTGAACCTGGGGTTAAGGGGCAGTAAAACCGATGTCACTTCGACAGGTTTTGGTTATGACCTGAGTAAAGTGCAACTGGACAGCTCAGGGCAACCTGTTAATAACGATTGGCGTCAGGTTTTGCCTGTCAGCTACGACGACAGCTACAACAGTATTTTACCAAGCTTAAACTTTAAACTGAATTTAACCGATGAGCTCTTGCTGCGCTTCTCGGCTGCTGAAGTGTTAAGTCGTCCTTCTTTATATTACCTGCGCTCATGGGCTGCGCCGAGCTTCACCACCAGAGAGCAGAACCTGCCCACTCTGGCTATGGGGAATCCCGGCGTAAAACCTGAAGAAGCCAATCAGGCGGATCTGACTCTGGAATGGTATTACGGTGAAAGCAGTGCTTTAAGTGGTGGTGTGTTTATAAAAGACATTAAATCATTTATTGCCGAAGAGAAATTTGTCGCCAATGTTCAGGGCACAGACTATCTGGTGACAACTGCGGTCAATGGCGACTATGGCGCTAAAGTTGAAGGTTATGAAATGGCCTGGCAACAATCGCTGCAGGAATGGTTGCCAGAACCTTTTAACGGTTTAGGCTTCCAGCTGAATTACACCTATGTCGACAGTAACTACGAGGATCCTGCGCTAAAAGCCAAAGATCTGCCGTTTCAGGGCATGTCGAAAAACTCCTACAACGCTGTGGTTTATTATGAACAATATGGCGTACAGGCCCGTTTAGCTTATAACTGGCGTTCTAAATTTGTGACTAATCCGGAAGATTGGGGTGGTGCATCCTGGATAGCGGATTACGGCCAACTGGATGCCAGTATCAGTTATGACTTTATGCACGGTCTGACGGTTTTTGCTGAAGCCAGTAACTTAAGCAACAGCCGCTACTGGGGTTATGTCAAACGTGAAGATCAGGTCAACTATTTGGAACGTTTTGGTACTCAGCTTGCCGTGGGGATCAGAGGCAGCTTCTGATTCTGATCTGTTGAGGTATCAGATTAGATGGCGATTTGAGACGGGGGTCGCAGGGCTGTGGCTTGTCCCGGCCCGTCAATGGGCACCGCGGTATCATAAGACGGGCGCGGATAAACCGCGCCCCTACAAAAGCCGGATAACAGTCAAGGATAAACCTATGATGCGATATTTAATGGCCCTGCTGGGTCTGAGTTTTTTAACAGCTTGTGGCGGCAGTTCGGCGGAACAAACTGCTGTGACTGCAACGCCTGTGCAACAGCAACCTTTGCCTTACCAGTTAAGTCTGGCAGCCAATAGCTGGGTGGAAGGAGACGCCCAAGCGACGGGCGCTATAGTGACAGATCAGGGAATAACGAACTGGCAACATGCTGATGATGTGTTGGCTGTGTATTTGTATCTGCCACAAACAGGAGAGCTGGATTTAGCTTTAACAGGGCAGGTGGCACAAGGCGAATCTAAACTGGAGGTCAGTGTAAATGAGCAACGTCAGACTGTGACTTTAACTGGCGCCAGCAGTAAACAGCATGCCGTTGGCCGTTTTCAGGTCACTCAAACTGGTTATCAGAAAATTTTGTTGCGGGGAGTCAGCAGTAGCGGTCAGACTTTTGCTGAACTGACTCAACTGAATTTTGGTGGTTCAGCCGCAGCAAACGCCAGTTATATAAAAGATGAAGTGTATTGGGGGCGACGCGGTCCTTCGGTGCATTTAACTTATCAATTGCCTGAAAACAGCACAACACGCTGGTTTTACAGCGAAATGGAAATTCCATCTGGCAGCGATACTTTAGGCAGCTACTTTATGGCCAATGGTTTTGCCGATGGTTATTTTGGTATTCAGGTGAATTCTGCCACAGAGCGGCGTGTGTTGTTTTCTGTCTGGAGCCCTTATGAGACAGATGACCCAAGCAGTATTCCGGAAGAATTTCAGGTGAAATTACTGCGTAAGGGCGCGCAAGTACAAACAGGGGAGTTTGGTAACGAAGGTTCAGGCGGCCAGAGTTTCCTGCGTTATCTGTGGCAAACCGACACCCGCTATCGTTTTCTGCTCAAAGCAGAACCGCAAAACGACAACCACACCCATTACAGCGCCTGGTTTTATCCGCCAGAGTCTGGCCAGTGGCAGTTGATCGCCAGTTTCAGCCGGCCTGATACACAGCGTAATATAGAAAGGCCGCATTCCTTTTTAGAAAACTTTATCCCTGAAACCGGAGATACAGGCCGTAAAGTGTATTTCCCGAGTCAATGGTTTGCTGATGCAGCAGGCAACTGGACACAAAACCGCAGTGCCAGTTTTACTGTTGACGGTACAGGTGGCAGCGGCAACCGACTGGATTTTAAAGGCGGTGTCACAGAGCAGGGCTTTATGCTGCAAAACTGTGGTTTCTTTAGCGACACCACAGCAGTGGGTACTTCATGGCAATTGCCCGTCAGTAACGCAGTACCACAAATTGATTTTGCGGCTTTGCCTTAATAAGGAGTCAGAGCGAAAGCTCTGACTGAAGTTTTGCTCCACTGTTAAACGGAGTCCGCTTTTAAAAACTGGATTAAATCCCGGCTTAAGCGGTCTTTTTCTGTGGCAAATAAGCCATGTGGTGCGCCATCGTATTCAATCAGTTCAGCGTCCGGAATAAAGTTACGGATTAAGCGTGACGAACTTTGAATGGGTACTGTGGCATCTTCAGTGCCATGGATCACTAACACAGGCACCTGTATTGCTTCTAAATCTGCCCTGAAGTCAGTGGACGAAAAAGAGTTCAGGCACTGTAAGGCCGAACGTAAACTGCCTTGCATAGCTATGCCTTGCATCCAGTCTAAATAATCGGAGCTGACCGGGTTAGATAAGATACTGACGCCAAAAAACTTCTGGAAAAACGCGGTGTAAAAATGCGGCCTGTCGGTTTTTAATGCCAAAGCCGTTTGTTCAAAAGTTGCAGCGTCAGTACCGCTTGGATTGTCCGGCGTCAGTAAACGAAAAGGTAAGACGGAGGAAATCAGCGCAATTTTAGTGACTTTTTTGCCTTCAAAACGTGACATATAACGCGCTACTTCGCCACCGCCCATCGAAAAGCCAACCAGAGCTACATCATTTACTGCTGTGTGGTTGATCAGTTCAGCTAAGTCGTCTGCAAGGGTATTGTAGTCGTAACCATGCCAGGGTTGGGAAGACCGGCCAAAACCACGTCTGTCATAAGCAATCACTCTGTGGCCGGCATTTACCAGCGCTATGGCCTGTTCTTCCCAGCTGTCGGAAGATAAAGGCCAGCCATGGATCAAAATCACAGTGCTGCCACTGCCCCAGTCTTTGTAATAAAGTTGGGTATTGTCTTTGGTCGTGAAATAGCTCATGTCGTACTCCGTGTATTGGGCTGACTTGTGAGCATGGACTGATTTTAACCACATATCTGTGGGCTAAGGCACAAAGCGGCAAAGCAAGCCGGGCTTTGAGTTCTGTCGCCAAATACGATATGGTGTCCAAAGTAGAATTCCTTTTCCATTGCAACAAGACGGAGGTTCTTTTGTTCAAAACAGCAATAAAGTCGCCGTCTTATCACGCTGCTTTTTTTACCGTCTTCCATTCTTAAGCCGGCTCCGTTTGACGGGGTCGGCTGTTCGCTACGTTCTCTGATTTTGACTATTTAAATTCCGGAGTCTGGAATGACTATCTTTACTAAAAAAACATCGGCTAAAACCGATGTTTCGGCGCTATTTTTTATGGCAGCTTCTGCTATCCACCCCTTACCGCCCTGGCAAGTACAGCAGCTGTTGTTGCAACTGGAGTCTGTTGCCAAACAAAAACGTAAACCACTGAGCGAAACCGGCATGCTGCCAGGGTGTTCGGTGCGGTTGCTGGATTTGTCTGATCAGACGGAATCCTGGATCACTCTGGTTTACCCGCAGCAAGCACAACCAGAACAAGGTTTTATTTCGGTGTTATCCCCTTTAGGCGCTGCTTTATTGGGGAAAAATGTGGGGCAGGTGGCTGAAGTTCAGCTGTTTCGTCGCACTTTGCGTTTTATGTTGTGTGATCTGATGTCGGTCAAACAACCCCCAGCTTTTACTTTTACCCCCTCTGTACAGGAGAAACTAATGAATCCAACTTTACCTGACCCCGCATTACCTGAATTGCTGTTGTCCAGTCTGGATCTGGACCGTTTAGACGCACTGTTAAGCCGATTGCCAGCTACAGATCCAGCCCGCTTAGCACTGGAGCAAGAGCTGGAACGTGGTGCTGTGGTTGAACCCGAAGAAATGCCAAAGGATGTGGTTACTATGAATTCCACAGTGAGGCTGCGTTTATTGAAAACAGGCGAAGAACCTTGCCTGACACTGGTGTATCCAAAAGATCTGGATGCGGCAGGTGATAAAGTCTCAGTGCTGGCTCCTGTAGGTTCAGCTTTGCTTGGCTTACGTGAAGGCGATGAAATTCACTGGCCTATGCCTGATGGCGATATTCAGCCGATACAAGTGCTGCAACTGCTTTACCAGCCAGAGCGAGCCGGACAATTGCACAGATAAATCAGCACTGTGGCGATAGTTAAGCCATTAGATCAGATAAGTGCAAAGCTTTGACCAGACGCTCTGTGGGATAATAACCACAGAGCTGTTCTGAAGGAAAAACGATTTGAATACCGCATCTTTTTTGGGTCTGAAACAACATTTTTTCGCTTTTGTTGTTGTAGTGACCTTAGCTGCCTGTGCAAAACCTGACAACGAAAAAGTGTTGCTGGAAGGCAAAACCATGGGCACGACCTACCATGTCAGCTATATCAGCCAGCCCGGCATGCCGGATCAGCAGCAGGTGCAGGCTCAGATTGATCTGGCATTAAAAGAGGTGAATCAGGTGGCCTCTACTTATATCAAAGATTCTGAATTGTCCTTATTTAACAGCAGTGATTCGACAGAACCGCGTGAAGCTTCGGAAATGCTGCGGCTGTTATTTGCAGAAGGGATCCGGCTGGCGCAGCTGACCGATGGTTATCTGGATATTACTGTAGGTCCTTTGGTTAATTTATGGGGTTTTGGCCCCACACACAGACCAGAAAAAGTACCGGATGATGCCGCCATCACTATGGCCAGAACACAAATTGGAGCACAGTATCTGCAACTGGATGGCACCCGCGTTTATAAAACTAAGCCACAGCTTTATGTCGACTTATCCACTATTGCCAAAGGTTATGGTGTTGATTTGGTGGCAGAAGTGTTGGAGCAGCAAGGCATCAACAACTTTCTGGCTGAAATTGGCGGTGAAATTCGTCTGAAAGGCAGCTCTCTGGAAAACAAAGACTGGACTGTAGGACTGGAAAAACCTGTGGCTGAAGGTCGTGTGTTGCAGCGCCTGATCCGGCCTAAAGACAATGCTGTGGCTACTTCAGGTGATTACCGTATTTTCTTTGAAGAAAACAACCAGCGTTATTCGCACTTAATAGATCCTAAAACCGGCAAGCCTGTAACACACATGATGTTGTCCTCTACGGTGATCCATCCGTCCTGCATGACAGCGGATGGCTTATCCACAGCTTTTATGGTGATGGGCCCGGAAAAAGCCATGGAACTTGCGGACCAACAGCAAATTGCCGCCTTGTTTATTGTGAAAAACCAACAAGGTGAATTTGTAGAGCTTTACTCAAAGGCCTTTGAACCTTATCTATAAGCTTGAGTTGGTGAAGAACTATAGGCTATGATGCGAACAGTTCTTATCGAGGGCTTTATGCCAAAACCTATGCTCCGCTTGCTTGTACTGATGTTGATTATGCTGAATCACGCCGTTTCGGCCTGTGAAAGCATTGTTATGCATTTGCCGGAGGAGGATCACCCTTTTTCTTTATTCGACAAGTCCAGTCACAGTGAACATCAGCATTGCGCTACGCAAGACGGTGCCCAACAAAGCGCAGAAGACGCTGCAGGGCACGAAGCTGAACACAACGACAATCATCATCCCACTCATGCTCATGTTGCCTGCTATATAGCCGAACTTTATTCTGTATCTGCAGACCCTGTGGTGCACAAAGCATCAGGCTTAGCTCAATATGCGATGATCACCACCAGCTATACCCCTTTAGTACCTCCACCCAACGCTTAAAGTCTTCAGTTAAACATCCGTTTTTTACTTTTATTTAAATGATCTGGTGGAGCATAGTTATGACTATGAATTCCGGCCATGCGGCTTCTATGCTGCTGGCCTTAGTGTTGCTGTGGGCTATGCCTGCCCAAGCGACAACACTTACTATTGAAGAAGCGTTAAAACGCACTTTAGTGCAAAGCCCTGGCTTGCAATTGTACCCCTATCAGCAGCGTATCCATGATGCCGCTGCTATCAGTGCCGGACAAAGGCCTAACCCTGAACTGAATCTGGAGCTGGCCGATGTACTGGGCACTGGCGACAGCACTGGCTTTAAAAATGCCGAACTGACCTTAAGCCTGAGCCAATTGATTGAACTGGGTGATAAACGCCAGAAGCGGCTTGAGCTGACCCAATGGCAAAGCAAATTAACAGAGCAGCAATACCAGCTGGATAAAGTGGATGCGCTGGCGGCTACGATGCGAACTTTTCTGCAGCTATTGCATCAGCAGGCTTTGTTGCAGTGGACAGAGCAAAAAATGGCGACTGAACAGCAAATGCTTGAAGTGGCTAAACAGCGCGCCAAAGCGGGAAATGTAACAGATGCTGATGTCACCCGACTTGAACTGAAAGTGCTGCAAAGCCGGATGGAGCATAAAAGTCTGTTGGCTGAAAAGCGGGTTAACCTGCGTCTGTTAGCCAGTCATTGGGCAAGTCAGCCTGATTTTAATGCGGTATCTGGTGATTTAAGCCTGCTTCCTACTTTGCCTGTTTTAGCTGATGTACTGACGCAACTCCAACAAGCACCACAGCTGCAGTGGTGGCTGACGCAGAGCAGAGTGCTGGATAGTCAGTTGCAGTTAGCCAAAGCTTTAGGTCAGGCCGATTTAACTTTGGGGGCTGGTATTCGCCGCAATGAACAAAGCAACGACAATGCTTTTGTGCTGCAGGTCAGTATGCCGCTGATTCTGGAAAACCCAAATCGGGGCGCTGTGTTGGCAGGTGAAGCTTTGGCTGAGCAAACCAAGCTGCAGCAGCAACAGACTATGCAGCAGCTGCAATTACAAACAGAGCGCACTTATCTGCAACTGACTCAGCTTAGCGAGCAAATCCTTGATTACCAAAAAGCAGTGATCCCGCTGGCGCAACAGCTACTGGAGCAGATGTCGGCCGGTTATCAACAAGGTGTCTTTGATATGACCGACTTACTCTCAGCGCAGCAGGAAATTTTGTTAGCCAAACGCAACGTCATTGACCTGCAATACGCTTTGCATCTGCAACTTTTAGAGCTGGAACGCCTGACCGGTTTACCTATGGCGGTGAAAGGTCCACAAGCCTTAACGCAGCAATCCAGACTTTACGGTCTCCCTTTACAACAGGAGCTTTCTCAATGAATTTTTTCCGCTTTTTAACCATTTTATTGCTAAGTGTTTGCTTGAATTTTACTGCTTTGGTTACTGCTCATGGTGATGACCCTAGTGCAGATCACGAAGACGGGCAATCTGAAACCGAACCCGCCAAAGGCCCACAGGGTGGGCGTTTACTGACCCAGGGTGACTTCGCTGTAGAAGTGACCATTTATGAAACTGAAGTTGAGCCCGAGCTGCGTTTATATCTTTATCAAAACGGCAAAGCCATAAAAGCTACAGAGCTAAAACTACAGGTCACTTTACAACGGCTGGGTGAAGCTGCAGAAGTGATCAACTTTAGCCCTGAGCTGGATTATTGGCTTGGCGATACAGTCATTCGTGAGCCTCATTCCTTTGCAGTAGAAATAAAGACCAGTTATCAGGGCAAAAACTATGAATGGCATTATGACTCCTTTGAAGGCCGTCTTCAGTTGTCCGAGCGTTCTATTCAAAAAGCCGGTATAGAGCTGGAGCAAACAAAAGCTGGCCAAATCCGTACTCAGCTGCATTTATTTGGAGTTGTGGCAGCTCTGCCAGAACAGCAGGTGCAGCTTGGTGCTGCTTATGCTGGCTTAGTGCAACAAATGGTGGTTAACGTCGGCGATAAAGTGACGAAAGGCCAGTTAGTGGCGACAGTGCAAAACCCGGCCAGCTTAAAAATTTACTCTGTTTATGCGCCTATTTCAGGTGAAGTGACGGCCAAATACGTCAGTGTTGGCAGCAGGGTATCTGAACAGCCGCTGTTGGAAATCAGTGACTTTTCTTCAGTCTATATCGAAATGTCCGCTTTTCCGTCTGATACAGAAATGCTCAAAGTGGGTGATGATTTTCTGGTAAAAGACTTACATGGTCATCAATCTGCCCTAAGCCAAATCAGTTATATAGCGCCACAAATGACAGGTGGCCATATTGCCCGCGCCCGCGGTGTAGTAGCCAATCCGGACGGCCACTGGCGGCCAGGTATGCATGTCAAAACAGACGTCACGGTTGCTACTATAGATGCGCCTTTAGTGATCAACAAAGCCGCTTTGCAGCAGTGGAATGGCAAAACCGTAATTTTTATCCGCCATGGCGACAACTTTGAAATTCGTATGCCGCAATTAGGCCGCGCCGACGATACACAAGTAGAAGTGTTATCCGGTGTGCCACTGGGTGTGGAATATGTCACAACTCATAGTTTTATTCTCAAAGCCGACCTGATGAAGTCTGGCGCCAGCCATGATCATTAAGGGGTTGTCATGATAAATAATATCCTCAAAACAGCATTGGCAAAGCCAGTGCTCGTCATGCTGCTGACGCTGTTATTGGCTGCGGCAGGACTTTGGCAAGCATCGCGTTTACCTGTCGATGCAGTGCCAGATATCACCAATGTGCAGGTGCAAATTAATACGGCTGCAGAAGGTTTTTCACCACTGGAAACTGAGCAGCGTATTACTTACCCCATAGAAACTGCGATGGCAGGTTTGCCGCAGCTGGAATATACCCGCTCATTGTCGCGTTATGGTTTATCACAAGTCACAGTGGTCTTTACCGAAGGCACTGATATTTATTGGGCCAGACAACAAGTGTCGGAGCGGCTACAAAATGTCAGAAACGAACTGCCTGCCGACATAGATCCGGAGATGGGGCCCATAGTTTCAGGCCTTGGCGAAATCTTCTCTTACACTGTCAAAGTGGTGCCTGACGCCAAAAAAGCCGATGGCTCTGCCTATAACCCGGAAGATTTACGCACTATTCAGGACTGGGTGATCCGGCCTCAGCTACTCAAAGTGCCGGGTGTCACCGAAATTAATACCATTGGCGGTTATGTCCGCGAATATCAGGTGGCGCCTGATCTGATCAAACTGCTGGCCTTTAAACTGACGCTGGATGATTTGGCGCAAGCTCTTGAGCAAAACAACAGCAATGTGGGGGCTGGTTATATAGAGCGCAATGGTGAGCAGTGGTTGATCCGCTCACCAGGCCAGTTGAAGTCGCTAGAGGATATCAGAGCTTTAGTGATCGCCAAAAGAGACGACGGCCCGGTGCGGGTGAAAGATGTCGCCGAGGTGGCTATTGGCAAACAACTTCGCACCGGCGCTGCCACTCAGGATGGCAACGAAGTAGTGCTTGGCACAGTGATGATGCTGATGGGGCAAAACAGCCGTACTGTCTCGCAGCAAGTCGCTAGTCGGCTTGAAGAGATCAACTTACGTTTGCCCCAAGGTGTGTTAGCCGAAGCAAATTACAACAGAACTACATTGGTGGATAAAACCATCAAAACAGTAGAAACCAATCTGCTGGAAGGTGCTGTGCTGGTGGTAGTGATCCTGTTTTTGTTTTTAGGTAATGTCAGGGCGGCGCTATTAACAGCGCTTGTGATCCCACTGAGTATGCTGTTTGCCATCAGCGGTATGGCGGCCAATAAAATGAGTGGCAACCTGATGAGCTTAGGTGCTATTGATTTTGGCCTGATAGTCGACGGATCTGTGATAGTGGTAGAAAACTGCCTGCGCCAACTGGGTTTAGCTCAGCATCGACAGGGCAGATTACTCAACTTAAAAGAACGGTCTGCCGTGGTTTTAGCCGCCACCAAAGAAGTGATGACACCTGCTATGTTTGGCGTCTTTATTATTATGCTGGTGTATCTGCCCATTTTTGCTTTAAGTGGTGTAGAAGGAAAAATGTTCCAGCCTATGGCTTTTACTGTTATAGCGGCGTTATTGGGCGCTTTAATTCTGGCCATTACTTTTATTCCGGCTTCTATTGCCTTGTTTGTCAGTGGCAAAATTTCGGAAAAAGAAAATGCCTTAATGCTGGCACTTCGCAAGGCTTATCAACCTTTGCTGGTGCTGTCTATTAAAACGCCGCTGTTGGTATCTGTTGCCGCTGTGCTTCTGATGTCGGCAGCGCTTTGGCAAGCCACTAAAATGGGCTCGGAGTTTTTGCCTCAACTGGATGAGGGTGATATAGCCATGCATGCTTTGCGTATTCCGGGCACCAGTTTAACGCAGTCGGTGTTGATGCAAATGCAGCTGGAAGCGGAAGTAGCCACTTTGCCTGAAGTAGACAGAGTGTTCTCAAAAATTGGCACGCCGGAAGTCGCCACAGACCCTATGCCACCTAATGTTGCCGATACTTTTATTATTCTAAAAAACCAGCAGGACTGGCCCAATCCGGATAAAAGCAAAGCTCAGTTTGAAGAGGAACTACGGCAATTAGTAGAGCAAATTCCGGGTAATAAATACGAATTTACTCAGCCGATAGAAATGCGCTTTAACGAACTGATCGCCGGGGTTCGGACCGATGTGGCAGTGCGGGTTTATGGTGATGATCTGGATATTTTGGCCGAAGTGGGTGAGCAGGTCGCTGCAGTGCTTGCTGCAGTGCCTGGCGCTGAAGATGCACGAATGGAACAGGCGGCCGGTTTGCCCTTACTTTCCATAGAACCGCAGCGTGATCACTTAGCTTTAGTCGGTATGGATGTGGCGCAAATGCAGCAACTGATCCAAACCGCTATTGGTGGCCGTCAGGTGGGATTGATGTACGAAGGCGACAAGCGCTTTAAGTTGTTGCTCAGGTTGCCTGAGGAATTACGGCAAGACCCTGCAGCTTTAGCCCGTATTCCAGTCACTTTGCCCCTCAATGACTCGGCTGAGTTGCGCTATGTGCCGCTGGGTGAAATTGCCACTATTAAAGAAATCACAGGCCCGAACCAAATTAACAGGGAAAGTGGTAAACGTAATGTTGTGGTGACAGCCAATGTGACAGGCAGAGACTTGGGCAGTTTTATTGCTGAAGTGCAGCAACGTATGAATGCTTTAGAGTTGCCCGATGGCTATTGGCTGGATTACGGTGGCACTTTTAAGCAATTGCAGTCGGCGACAGAGCGTTTAAGCATAGTGGTGCCTTTAACTCTGCTGCTGATCATCGGCTTGCTGTATGGCGCCTTAAACTCAGTGCGGGATACTTTAGTGGTATTCAGCGGTGTGCCGCTGGCTCTGACAGGTGGCGTATTTGCGTTGCTTTTGCGTGATATGCCGTTGTCGATCTCTGCTGCTGTAGGTTTTATTGCCTTATCAGGTATAGCTGTGCTGAATGGCATAGTGCTGGTTAGTTTTATCCGCCAGTTGCGAGATCAGGGCGTGGAGCTTTTGGCCGCGCTGGAACAGGGCGCTCTATCGAGGTTAAGACCAGTACTGATGACAGCGCTTGTGGCCAGCCTGGGTTTTGTACCTATGGCTTTTAACACAGGCACTGGCGCAGAAATTCAGCGGCCTTTGGCCACTGTAGTGATAGGCGGCATTATCACCTCTACTTTACTGACCTTGCTGGTGCTGCCTGCTTTATACCGGTTGGTGAATTTCAGAAAAGTGTAAACAGAGCATAAATACTAAAGCAGGGACTGCTAAATTCAGTCCCTGTTTTTTTATCGATTCAGCTTCAATACATTACAGCTTGGTTACATCGGTTTTGCTGACATTACAGCTGGCGCTGTTCCAGTATTCTTTATCTTTTACAGATTTACCCTGTCCTTTTTTCACTCCGGTGTAGTGTTCGCAAATGGGTGGCTTGCCTGCTTTGTAGTCTTTAATTTTCAGATTACGAATAGTAGCCACGTCTTTATAGTTGCTGTTGACTCCAGCTATGCTGTCAATTTTTCCATTCACTGTCACACCTGAAATGGTCAGATAACGTGGGCCACCATTGTTGGTACAGTCACCACAAGAGCGCCATAATTTGCCGTGTTCTCCTGTCAGAGTAAAGTTACCTGTCAGCACAGTGGTGCTGTTTTTTGAGTTGTGCTGAAATACCTTATCGGGTTTACCACCGGAACCATTGGCACTGTTAAAGGCTAAACCACCTTTGATTGTCATCGTCTTACCATTGTTGGTGGCGGCATCTTCGCAAATATCTTCCCAGACGACGTTTTCAATAGTGCAGTTGCCACTGCTGCAATGAATACCATCTGCACCACCGCTGGCGGAAATACGCAGGTTTTTCACGCTGGCGTTTTTCAAGGTGATCACCGGTTTCTGGCCTTCTGCATCGCCGGCACAACTACTGCCCACAGTTACACCGCCACAGTCTACTGTTTCGTTGCTAAAGGTAGCTCCAGCTTTGCAGCGGCTGGCATTGGCTATAGTGGCAAAGGGTTGATAACTGAATTGGGGTACTGTGGCAGATAAGTTGGACAGATGTTCCTTGCCATCAGCGTCAATTACTTTTAACCAATACCAATAGTCCTGATGAGGGGCAAAGTTGTTGTCTTCCGCCACTTGTTGATAGGGGTCTAATACCGCAATACGTTCGGCCTGCTCAAACAGGCTGCTGGTGCTGCGGTAAATTTCCTGCCGGGCTACAGCTGGAACTTCTGTTGACCAGCTAAGGTAGGTTTTGTCGGCTTTTTTGGTCAGCATCAGTGTGGTGTTGAGCTCAGTTTGCCCGGCAACAGACAGCGACAAAGGCAATAACAGAGCGCAAGACAGTACTTTGATGGAACGATGTAGTAAGTTCATAGAACCTCCGGTTGTTGTATTCCGGTCACAGTACGGTATTTATTAACAATAAATAAACCTTAATTTAACTTAAGTTCAAGAGTTTCCAATAGTGAAACTTTTGGTGGGAGATAGTCGCTGTATTCAGGCGTTAAGTTCTGCAACTGAGCGCACTTTATTATCTAAATCAGCAATTTATCGTTAAGATGCTTGAACGATAGCCAACAGCACCACGTCAACCGGCAGGCCGCTTTACAGTCGGTCCAGCGATCTGATCAGACAGGACCTTTTATGCAGCAGTGGTTTAATGCCTCTTTACAGCGAAAAATCAGTAGTTTACTGGTGGTTCTGCTGTCCTTTTTATTTGTTGTTATTCTCTACTCCATTTTTAAACTTAAACTTATAAGTGCGGAAATGCATGAGGTGGCAGAAATTGATGTGCCTTTGACTGCAATGCTCAGTGAGCTGGAAATGATGCAATTAAAGCAGCATTTATTTATTGAACAATTTCGCTTAAATGGTAAAGATGCCAGAGTTGAGTTAAAGCCAGAACAAGCTTTTGCCGCGCAACGCGAGGCATTAAAAGCTCTGCTGGATAAAACTGAGTTGGTGTTAAACAAAAGTTTGCAGCAACATCAGGTTCGTTTTGCAGCGGCTGAGCATCAGCAAATTCTGGCCAGTATCCAACAGTTTCATCAGCAAAGTGACAGCTTTGAGCAGCAGCTTATGTTGGCCTTGCAACAAGGCAATACCACAGAGCAGCAGTGGCGCCGGTTTGAAGACGAAGCTGCCCTTTTAGACCAAAGCATGATGTTAATTTTACGGCATATGGAAAAATTAACGCTCGAAGCCAGCCGTTATACCGACAAACATCAAAATGAATTTATGCTGGTGAACACAGGTCTTGGTTTTTGCGCTTTTGTGATTGGCTTGTATCTGACTTTTTATATACTGCAAATTTTTCGTCGTCGTATTGGCCGTATTCAGGCCGAAATTAAAAACGTACAACAGTCCATAGAGCTGGGCGAACCTATCAGCAGCCCGGTTTTTCATCAGCCACAACATCAGGATGAGCTTACAGAACTTGAACATGATTTGAAAATGATGGTGCAGCGCCTTTCTTTGGAAATCAGTAACAGGCAGGAAATAGAACAGCAATTGCTGGTGCTGGCGACACGGGATAAATTAACAGGTGCCTTTAACCGCCATAAGTGGGATGAACAACTGCGTATGGAGATGAGCCTTGCCGAACGTGGTGGCCTGTTCAGTATTGCCATGCTGGACGTGGACCTCTTTAAAAAGGTGAACGATCAGTTTGGCCATCACACAGGTGACAAAGTATTGCAGTCTTTAACAGAGCATATCAGCCGCCGCTTACGTAAAACAGACTCGTTGTTTCGCTTAGGTGGAGAAGAGTTTGTCATTTTACTGCCGCAACAAAAAGCCGAAGCCGCATGTCAACTCGCTGAAATGTTAAGACAACATATTGCCAGTCTTGACGAGCCAGGTTTGCCCCAATTCACCATCAGTTTTGGTGTGACAGAATACCAGCAGGGTGATGACAAAGATTCAATGCTAAAAAGAGCCGATCAGGCGTTGTATCAGGCCAAAGCTATGGGGCGAAACAAAGTACAGTTGGGCTAAAAGCCACAAGGGCAGGCCCATCGTTCATTCGATCCAGTGTAATGCTCACTGGTCAGACGCTGCAATTGCCCGAATGTGGCAATGGTCATCAAGTAAAGTAGTAAAGCCGTGCAAGATGACGGCAGCGCCCACACTCTTTTTGGCGCCAACATTAGTGTGGAGTTTTAGCCGCCGTTCATCTTCAAAACACAAAACTGTCTTGGTTCAAGTGAAAAGTCAGTGTCTGCTGAGACTGGCACTGCTTGTTCAGGGTTTTAACTGTTGTTCATGACGCAGTAGATTTCATACCTTTTAGCAGCTGCAAAATTTCTGCTGAAACCAGCTCTGGATAGTCCTGATGTATGAAATGCCCGCTATCAGGAACCACTATTAGTTTGCCTTGCCTGAACTTTTTGGCTTGTAGTTGTTGCTGCTCAATCCAAACCCGCATAAAAGTATCGTCAGACAGAGGGGGAGGATTGGTGGCTGAAAACAGTACTACAGGGATGTCGGGAAAATTTTGATAGTCTTTATGTTGTTGATAGGTTTGTTCTAAACCATCAATCTCAGCAGCAACCCAGGGAGCCAGCGTTAGCTTTAGCAGCGCTGGTATATCACAGAGTCGACCTTTGGCTTGTTCGCAAGCCTGAGTAAAACCAGCAGGTCTGCCATCAACTAAAACCACAGCCGCTGTTTGAGTCGGAAATTCTGTTGCAAAACTCAACGCAAAAGGTCCACCAATAGAATGCCCTACCAGAATATAAGGCGGTTGCAGGCCATGGGCTTGTAACTTTTGCTGCAACTGATGCGCAATTTCCTTGCCAGTGCGGGCCTTGAGCGACAAACTTTGTTGCCTGTCATAACTGACGACAGTGGCATGGGGCGACAGAGCTTTGCTGAGCTCATCCCAGGACCTGGTGTTATCTCCGGCACCTGTTTCAAAGATAATGGTTGGGCTGCCTTTGCCTTTTACAATGAACTGTTCTCCAAGCAGTGCTGCGGGGTCTGTAGCACAGGCGTTCAGAACAAAGATGGCAAGCAGCGATATCAGGATGTTTTTCATGGTAAAGGCTCCTTAATTTTTGGAGCAGCTTAGCAAAGCATTCTGACTAAAATATGAACAGAAGGCTCTTGGTATCCGCTATTTGAGCCTAATGCTGTAGGCCTGCACTGAATTGCCAAAAAAAGTCGGGACATACAAAGTCTTCGTTGCTGCATCCCAGCCAATATCTGCGGTGTTCAGTTTGGCAGCTCTGGTATCCAACAGCTCTTGAATGCGGCCATCGGCATAAACGTAATACACCAAACCTGCCCAGCAACTGACAATAAAATCGCCATTTCCTACAGCTTCCACGCCGTCGGCTCTTTCGGCAAAGCCAACTGCCAGTTGCACAGGGGTTTTGTTGTTTGCTGTTAAATCGCTTTTCAGCAGTTTATCACCAGCACCAATATACAACTGCTCAGCCACTACTGTTAAACCATTCGCCGCTTCTACATTGTCCAGAAAAACGCTGATCTTGTCTTGTTCCAGCTTATAAACGCGGTTCAAACGGGTATCAGAAATATACACCACGCCTTTGCTGTCCACAGCCACGTCATTTAAAAATACCGCTTCTGGCGCTTTGATTTTGTTCAGTATTTTTGCTGATGCTATATCTACCACTACGACTTCTGTTAAGTCAGCGACATAAAGTTTGCCTCGATACACCGCCAAACCTTTAGGCGCATTCAGGCCACGCAACCAGTCTTTGTTGCGAATACTGCCGTCGGTATTTAACAGGGCTATACCACCTACACCATCAGCTTCATTGCCTTTACCATCAATTTCCGAGACAAATAACAAGCTGTCGGTTTTGTCATTGTTGTGCTGCTGATACCAAAGCACAGACTCTGGCACCCGCAGCCCTTCGGTTTGCCATAAAGCTTCTAAGGCAGGTTTGGCGGTTGCAGTCTCTGCAGCAACCACCAGAGGGGTGATCAGCATTGGCAGCGAAAGGCTAAATAAAAGGGGCAGCAAGGTTTTCATCTGTATGTCCTTTAATCACAAAATGGGTTCTACCTTAGCCAGAGCTTAGAGAAAAAGCGAATCGGTTATGGGACAAGAGGTAGATAATTTGCTGTTGTTTCGGATATGAAACTCCTGTTTCAAAGTTCAATCTTGAGTTGTTTCTGCGCTTCAGTTAATCTTTTTCTTTATTTAACAATTAGGTAACTTATGAAGAGCAGGATGAAAACAGGAAGTTTCTGGTTGGCAGCTGCGGCCTTGCTGTGTGCTGTGCCCTCAAGTCTGATAGCCGTTGAGCAATCTCCGGTGTTACCCACTACAGCTCAAGGCTGGTCAGAACTTGCCCGCCAGGATATTGAAGCGGCTTATCAGATCACGGCAGAAAATCATCCGGGCATGGCGGACAAGCAAAACCCTGGTTTTCAACAGCAGTTACTGCAGGCCAAAACCAATGCACTGCTATTGGTCACTCAAGTGACTGATGCCTATGGTTATGAAGCAGCTATTGATCGTTTCAGCACCAGTTTGCAGGACGGTCATGCCGGAGCCTATGCCAGATTACCCGATTCAGTACCCAGTATCAGGCGCTGGCCTGGTTTTAATACAGTCTGGCGCGGCGATGCCTTATGGGTGTTTCACAGTGAGCAAGCTGGTGTCACAGCCGGAATGCAGGTGCTGTCTTGTGACGGTAAATCAGTGGAAAGCCTGATCAAAGACAGAGTTTTTGCTTTTGCAGGACAAGCAGACCAGCCGGGGCACTGGTGGTCCTATGGCGGCAGACTGATGCTGGATGATGGTAATCCATTTAACCCGCCATTAAAGCAGTGCCAACTGGTAAAACCCGGTGCTGAAGCTGTTACTGTCACACTGAACTGGCAGCCCCGGCCTGAGTCGGCTATGCAGCATGTACAGGCCGCTTATAACGGCGACAAATTAGCTGTTGGCTTAAGTTGGCAGCAGAAGGATATAGCCTGGATTGCTATGCCTACTTTTAGTCCTGAAGCTGATGATATTAAGCTGTATGAAAGCTTGTTCAGTAGCCTTGAACAGCAGCGGTCACGGTTGTTGCAGGCAAAGGCTATAGTGCTGGATTTACGCCACAATCAGGGCGGCTCCTCGTACTGGAGTGTTCAGGTCGCCAGTGCTTTATGGGGCAAAAAACGGGTTGAATCTCTGCGTAACACCTTGTTTAGCAGCACTGAAGTCTGGTGGTTTGCGTCCCGTGGTAATACAGACTACGTAAAATCTTTATACGATGTACTCAAAACTCAGGGCCAAACCGACATGTTGCCCTGGATCCAGGCTGTAGGGCTGGGCATGCAAAAGTCGCTGGACTCGGGCAATGCTTTTTATGTTGAAGGGGCTGACTCTGAAGTTGATGCAGCATCAGTCCAGCCAGAGACAACTGCAGAGCTGCAACCGCTGCAGGCACCTGTGTATGTCATTATGCCGGGCCAATGTGCCAGCGCCTGTCTGGATGCTGTGGATGTATTTAGCTTGTTTGAAAATACTAAACTGGCTGGCGCACCCAGCAGTGCCGATTCCACTTATATGGATGTCCGATTTGAGCCGCTGCCATCAGGCCTTGGCAAGGTGATTATTCCAAACAAAGTTTATGTAAACAGACCCAGAGCCAATGGCCAATATTACACTCCGGCTTTAACCCATAACGAGCTGGATTGGTCGACACAGGCGCTGTTGCAAAAAGTATTATCCGACATAAAAAACTAACCTGTTCTGTCGTTTAACCTTGAAAAAAGCCTGTGGGTTACTGAAGCAACTTTTGCCAGTAACCCACATCGCGCCACTGCTCAAACTTAAAACCTGCTTGTTGAAAGTGGCCGCATTTCTCAAAGCCGAGTTTTTCATGCAGTGCTACGCTTTTTTCATTGGGTAAAGTGATGCCACCTATCACCAGATGCAAACCTAAGTCTTTTAATTCAGCCAACAACTGCTGATACAACTGACTGCCAATTCCCTGGCTGGTAATGCTTGCTTTTACATAAACGGTGCTTTCTACCGAAAAGCGATAAGCTGACCTTGCCCGCCACTTCGTGGCGTAGGCATAACCCAAGAGTTCGCCGTTTTGTTCCAGTACTAACCAGGGTAAGCCATCGTTTTGTACTTGCTCAATACGCTCAGCCATTTGTTCAGCGCTGACAGCCTGTTCTTCAAAAGTAACGCTGGTATTGACTACATAGTGGTTATAAATCGCCACTATGGCGGCTGCATCTGCTGTTGTTGCCTGGCGGATCATCTTCTCTCTCTCTGGTCGCGAAGAAAAAATACAGCATGCCAGCTTTGGCATTGCGGGGGCAAGCGACTCACCTACAGGCCCAGAAAACAGCAGTTCAAAATAATTGTAACCCAGGGGTTGCAAATTGATACCTTTGGGTTTCATAATGAAACCTAAAGGTATCATTAAAGTCAGCAGGAGTAAGCGATGAGCCAATGGCAACCTGAACAACAAATAGCGGCATTAAAGTACGGCGCATATATCACACTGCTTTGCTGTGTCATGTTTGGAATTGGCTTGTTAGATACTATTTTGACTGATGTGACAGGCAAAAGTTATATGCTGCTTAGTGTGGCATCAGGGCTCTCTGCCCTTGCTTTCTTGATCGTATTAGTGCGCTGGAGCCGGAAAGGCATTGGCCATGGCGGCTGGCGTGAAATTTTTGGCCTGTACAGTGAAGAGTTTGCCCACGATTTGAATCGTAAAGCCACTAGTTATGCCTGCCTGGCGCTGCTGGTGATGCTATTACTGGCTCATGTGCTGGCCGACCCCATTTTTCTCAGTAAGCTCGGTACCACCATGCAAGCTATATTCAGCCTGAATAATTTTAGTTTGTTGCTGTTGTTAGTCGCCGGAGTGGTGTGGGCTGTAACTGTACTGCTCAACCTGCGTGATGAGGCTGAAGATTAATGGATGAATTAACCAATCAAATTGCGCTGTTAAGAGCAGGGCGACAGATCTCACAAACAGAGCTGGCCGAAGCAATTGGGGTGTCACGCAAAACCATCAGTACTGTAGAAACGGGTCGGTTTACCCCTTCAGTGGTAATAGCACTAAAACTGGCGCAGTTTTTTGCAGTACCTGTAGAGCAGATTTTTAGCCTGAATAGCAATGAATAAGCCAAAAACAACAATGCCAGTTCGAAAACTGGCATTGTGCTATTGCGGCAAGGCTGCGGTATTAGCCGACTATCAAACCATAATCACGGCCCAAAACCTCAATGATTTCAGCTTTAGGGTTGGCGGCTAATTCAATTTTGCGCCCTGTTACTTTTTCCGCTATGCCAAGGTAAGTGCGGGAAATATCCATCATTACTTCCGTAGGCAGAGCGTTGTCGCGGGCTAAAGCGGCGCGCTCTGGCATACGATCTTTATTCAGCAAAATATCCGGATCCGGGAAGTTACTCAGCAGCCACTGGCGGAAACCTTCTTTTGATTGCTCGACAATGCTGCCATTGCGCCAGCTGGCGCCATCCCAAATACGTGAGCTGTCTGGTGTGCCCACTTCGTCCATATAAATCAGTTTGCTTTTACCGTTAGCATCGTTGACATAACCAAATTCAAACTTGGTATCAACAAACATCTGATCCAGCGCGGCCAGGGCGTCACTTATCACGCCAAAACCTTGTTTTAACAGGGTTTCATACAAACTGATATCGGATAACTGTTCAAAACCAAAGGCAGTACTATGGCGTTCAATATCGGTGCGGGAGATGTTTACGTCGTCTGCTTCAGGCACACCGGCCAGGCCAGTCAGAATACCTTTGGTAGACGGAGTAATTAAAATTTCCGGCAGTTTTTGATCTTTTTGCAGGCCTTCAGGCAAGGTAATGCCACAGAATTCGCGTTCGCCTTTGCTGTAAGCGCGCCACATAGAACCAGTAATGTACTGACGGGCTATGGCTTCAATTTTCAACGGACGGGCTTTTTGTACTATCCACACCAGCGGGTGCGGAATATCCAGAATATGGCTGTCGGCCAGGCCATGTTGTTTAAACAAAGCAAACCAGTGATTGGAAATAGCGTTTAGCGCCGCGCCTTTGCCTGGCACACCATTTAAGCCATTTTCGCCATGCCAGATGCAGTCAAAAGCCGAGATGCGATCGCTGATCACCATAATGGCCAGCGGCGTGTCTGGTGCTACAGGGTAATTTTTTTCCCGGATCAACCGCTCGCTGTCAGCGGCAGTCAGCCAGTACACACTGCGAACTTTGCCTGAATGAACAGGTAAATCTGTACGAATGGGCAAGTCGTCATTGACCGCCAGGACCTGAGTTGCAAGAGTCATCTTCACTTCTTCTGTGGCTGAAAAAAGGCGGGGCAGAGTTTAACAGAAACTGTGGGTGAACTGAATCGGCTTAGCTGCACTGGCCGCAGTTAAATCGGTGATGCAGGGCTAAGAAGTTCGCACTTTGCAAACTAAATGGTAAAAACGAGCTTTGGTGCTGTTCAGCCCAAGCTGAGTCGCTAAGCAGCTGCATGGCGTTATGGTGTGTAGGATGTGTAGGATGTGCTTTATTCTACCGCAGGCCGTGTTGCTGTCAGGGTCAACCCACGTCTTAACTTCTGCTATGATCCACCGTCTTTTTTAGTGCAGGTGAATCATGCAGTTAATCTCCTTACGTGAACGGCCAGAAGCCATACCCCTGATAGCACAGTGGCATTTTCATGAATGGCATGCTTTATTTCCTGGCCGAACTGAGGCGGACTTTGCGGCCGAGCTAGCTTTATGTTTAGGCGATGCTAAAGTGCCGCAAACCTGGTTAATGCTGGACGAAGCAGCTGAGGTAGCTGGCACTTGTTCGTTGCTGGTGCACGATATGACCATACTGCCACAGCTGATGCCCTGGCTCGCCAATATTTATCTAAGGCCGGATTTAAGAGGTAAAGGGCTGGGCCAGCAACTGGTGCGGCATGTGATGGCCGAAGCGGCCAAACTGGGTATTGCGACCTTGTATCTGTTTACCGAAGACCAGCAGACCTTTTATCAGCGTTTGGGTTGGCAACTCTGGGCTGTGCAGCAGTACGAAGGCCATCAGGTCAGTGTGATGTGTTTTCCCAAAGCTGATCCATTGTTTCCGGCTCTCGGGGCAGCGGATGCACTGTAAAACCATCTAAAGGGATTTCACCACAGTGGTTACAGGCCTGGGAAGCTATGCAAACTGCAGCCTGTCAGTGACTGAGTCTGCTGCATTGCTGTGCAACTTTGGTTTGGTGTTTAACACTTAAAGCATTAACGCCGCTCTTCTCGCAGCAGTTCTCCCTCACCGTTTAACACTATAGTGGCAGGAAAGAAGAAACATCTGAGTTCTGGCTCATCGCAGATGATTTTTAAACGCCCGCCGCAGTCATGCTGAAAGTTGTAAGTGAGCCGCTCTTCTTTAGTAAAGCTCAATGGAGTTGTGTTATCTGACCAGCAGTTTAGGCAGCGGGCTTTGGCTTTGCGGCTTTTTAGCAGCTTGAATAAGTCATTTATCTGTTGGATCTGATGGTCCAGTGCTGCCAGTTCACGCTGTATTTCGCGTATTTCAAACCAGTTCCACAGCTTGGCAAAGAGCCCTTGACTGGAAGCGTGCAGCCGCTGCTCTGCGTTCAGCCTTTCGTTTTGCGTGCCTGCTAATTGTTCGCCCCAGTTTTGTGGATCAAGCTGTTTTATACCCAAGTAACTTCAAGATGCAGAATTCAGCGGGAGATAAAAGCCCTTTAGGCAAGGCAGCTGTTGGAAGCTTTAGTGGCTCTAAAGCGACAACAGTTAACGCGGCATAAAGCGCTTTTAAGCCCGCCCTTTGGGAGTCGCAGGGCGATTGCACTGCCGTGTTAGCCTGTCTCGCAAGGTATCTACATTGCTTCGCCAGGCTGCCTTGCATTGCAAGCGCCCTGCGGCTCTGAAACTCGCATCTTGAGGTCACTTGGGTATATGTCTGCGTAGCCAGCACAGTGATAACACCATCCTTTACTGCGATAGCTTTTGATGATGTGGCCGTCGCTGGTTTGGTATTCCAGCGATAGGGGCCGAAACGGCTCAAATGTTTGGTAATTGCACCCGGTGCAGATAATTTTTGCCGCATCCATCGACATATGAATTTCCTTTTTATAACTGGGGTTGAGTTGAGACTGGGTATGACGCAAAGTCCATACCTAAGATTTTGATCTTGTTTAATGAGTCGCGCCGAAGTTTCAAAATAACAAGGTTCGTGGTTATTCCGCTATATTTTTGTAGGGGTAGACCACAAACTTACACGAACGCACAAATAACTTAGCTTTATAGTGCGAAGGCCAGACTCCGCGGCACAGCACAAGGCATTGAAAGGCACAGCCACAGAAAACCTATATAAGCCCAAAACAGCTACTCACGGGACAAATTACTGTTTTACATCTTTTTTTTATCACACTAAAGGAGTAGTTTGTCTGGCGATATTTTAATGCTGTATTTGTACTACTATGGTAGCAGCTAAGTGCAATTCTATTGAAGCATGGACTAAATGGAGTTTTTATGCCTGTCAATGATGACGTGATCAGCAGAAATAATGTCAAAATAATAGGCTCGGGGCAGCAGGTTATGTTGATGGCTCATGGGTTTGGCTGTAATCAGCTGATGTGGCGTTTTCTTACTCCAGAGCTGAGCAGTCAGTACAAAATTGTGCTGTTTGATTATGTGGGATCAGGCGCGTCCAACCTGGCTGCCTACTCCAGACAAAAGTATTCAGACCTGGAAGGTTATGCCCAGGACATTATTGATATTTGTATCGCCCTCGATTTACAAAATGTGGTAGTGGTTGGCCATTCGGTCAGTAGTATCATCAGTTTAATTGCCGCACAGCAGATCCCGGAACGGATCCACAGCCTGGTGATGGTGTGCCCATCGCCCTGCTTTTTAAATGATCCTCCGCATTATATGGGTGGTTTTAATCGCGAAGATTTAAATGAACTCATTGATCTGATGGATAAAAACTACATCGGTTGGGCTCAGTATCTGGCGCCTCTGGTCACTGGCACTACAGAGAAAAATCTGGTGACCGCTGAGCTGACGGACAGTTTTTGCAGCACCAACCCTATTACCGCTAAAAACTTTGCCAAGGCGACATTTTTTTCTGATTATCGCAGCTTGTTGCCTCTGAATAGCCACCCTGTGTTGTTGTTGCAAAGTGAAACCGATGCGCTGGCTTCGTTGTTTATTGGCGACTATATGCACAAAAATACGCCAAAGAGTTGTTTGCAAGTGGTGCCGGCCAAAGGTCATTGCCTGCATATGACGCATCCAGAAAAAGTGGCCCGGCATATTCACGATTTTATGCAGTCGGTTCAGGCTGGTGAAAGTATTTTATGACAGCCGAATTTCCTCTGGACAACTTTCCTTCTGGTCTGGTGGTCACCACAGTGGAAGATCGTCAAATCCTGTTTGCCAATCAGTACTTTTATAAAGTAAGCCAGCAAGAGCCACAAAGTGTGGAGCGTATTGGTCTGATATTTACGGCTGCATCCAAAATTGTGATTGAAAGTTTTGTCATGCCTATGCTGTTGCATCAGGGGCATTGCGAAGAAATACAATTAACTCTTGAAACCAAATCGGCTGGACGAGTGCCGGTATTGGTCAATGCCCGTGTTGCGAAAGGCGACAAAGCTGTCATTTATTGGGTTATCAGCACAGCACAGCAACGTGATGCTTTGTATCAGGAGTTGGTGAATCTTCGTAACGACTTAGAACAAAGAGCCGAAAAGCTGGAAGTCTTATCGCAAACCGATGAGCTGACCGGCTTAATGAACCGAAGGGCTTTTGTTGCCAGAGCTACAGCTATGATCAAACAAGCGCTGCGCAGTAAAATGTCGTATTCGTTTTTTATGCTCGACATCGACCACTTTAAGCAAATCAACGATCAACACGGTCACGATGTGGGCGATGAAGTACTGCAGGAAATGGGAAAAATTCTGGCGAAAAACAGCAGAGAAAACGACGTGCTGGCACGCATTGGTGGTGAAGAGTTTGCAATTGTTACCATAAATCAGGCCAGCGATTCACCTGTTAAATTTGCTGAAAAACTGTTGGCAGCAATACGCGCCGAAAAAATCCACGGTGTGGATATTACCCTAAGCCTGGGCCTTGCCATATCGGCAAAAGCATCCTTTGAGCAATTGTACAAAGGCGCAGATATTCTGCTGTACGAAGCAAAAAATCAGGGGCGTAATCAGCTGGTTTGCAGGGATATTGATCAGAGTTGATCCTGTTTTTGCGTGCCAGTGGTATGTTGTTTTTTTATTGAGAAATCACTCATACATAATTAATGTCGAAGATTAAATTTTTGATATTTAAGCTATTTTTTTGTGGTGTGGGTTTACATGTTGTTATAAATACAGTTGAATGCTGTGGAGATTCATTGCGGCCGGGGCACGTCACAGTACAGGCGCTGATTGAAGAGTTGATTGCATTTATGCACCTGAAAACTATAGTTTCCAACTAAGTTAACTGTAATAAGTAAGGTTGAGTCACTAAGCCATCCCACAGTATGGCAGATTGAATCAGGTTAAAGCGCTATCAGTGAAAAGCCGTACATTTAATCCAGTCTGTTCTGAGCTGAATCTTTATTCAGTGGAGCAGATAAAAAACTGCCTGAGCTCGATGATAAGTAAATGCAGAGATAGGACAGATAGAAGATATAGCTTGTAAAAAGCTGTTCAATAAAAATGCAATCTGAAAGGACTTGAACATGGTGGACAACAGATGGTTTTGTATCCCTCGTCCAGTGAGGCAACCAAAACTACGACTATTTTGCTTCCCTTATGCTGGTGGCAGCGCAACAACCTATTATCCGTGGGCAGCTATGCTTAGTTCGGAAGTGGAGTTGGTTGCCATACAACCACCCGGACGCTCCAGCAGAATAAACGAAACGGCCTATAGCGATATGCGCCAACTGGTTGATAACTTGATTGAAAATATCGTGCCTTTGTTGAATGTGCCCTTTATCTTTTTCGGTCATAGTTTGGGTAGCCGGGTTGCTTATGAATTGGCCACCAGATTAAAGGCGCGCCAACTGCCGACGCCGATGCAGTTTTTTGCTTCTGGTAGTCGCGCCCCTCATATAGCCGGGGAGAAAAAACAGCTTTATGATTTGCCAGATGATGCATTCATCAGTGAATTACAAAGCTTAAACGGAACACCGGAAGAGGTGCTGCAAAATAGAGAGCTGATGCAGTTGTTCTTACCTTTATTAAGAGCAGACTTTCAGATTGCCGATACCTATGTATCAGACAAGACCGTTTTGAATTGTCCTATTACTGTTCTGGCTGGTACAGAAGATGTGGGCATTAAGCCTGGCCATTTAGAGAGCTGGAAAGAACTTACATCCTGTGCTGGCGAGATCCATTACGTTCCGGGCGATCATTTTTTTATTGAAAAAAATAAGCAACTGGTTTTCCATATCCTATCTGAAAAAATAGAGTCTACTCTGACAAAAAGTGCACCAGGAATGCTGGCCGGTTCTGTAGCTAGCCAGCCGAAGATGGCTACGAATCATTGAAAAATGTTATTTGTGACTGGTATACAAGAGTTCTCAGAACATAGTGGGAGTCACTAAAAGCCATGTCTTTTTTTACCCGATCAGAATCTCTTGTTGTCCCTGATGGTGCAGAGCATTTTCTGTTGTCCGTAAACATGGAGGTATTGGGGCAGAACTTTTATTTGGTGTATTGCCAATTTAACCCTGAGGGGTTCAAGCCAGAGATGCATCAGTATCTGCAGGTTGCAGCAGAGCCATGCTTAAACAAGGCTGTGCTGAAACGCCGGTCTGAATTTCTGGCCGGGCGTTATGTTGCATGCCTTGCATTAGAGTATTTAAATATCCGGTCTTTTGAGCTTGGTATCGGCCAACATCGTCAGCCTTTGTGGCCTGCGGGAGTGGTTGGAAGTATTTCTCATACCAATACCCTGGCTTTGTGTGTGGTTTCTCCTTCACTTTGTTATCTTGGCATTGATAGTGAATTACAGTTGGCACCTGAGCAGGCAAGGGAGATTTCTACCAGTATTGCCACTATGGGGGAGTATCAAAAAATCACTGAAAAGGGGATGGAGTTTAGTCTCGCGGTAAGCCTGCTGTTTTCTGCAAAGGAGAGCTTGTTTAAGGCGATTTTCCCCCGAGTAGGCCGTTATCTGGACTTTTCTACCTCAACACTGGTTGATATTGACACAGAAAAAAGACGGCTCAGACTGCGACTGCAACAAGATTTACAGCAGGAAACTGGTTTTTATCATGATTTTGACTGCCATTACCTTGTGGGATCTGCTGATGTGTTGACACTGGTTTATGGGCCAGACTGATGTCAGAAATCAGGGGGTAAAATTAGTTTATTAAAGTGGCACAGATCAACCTTTAAGGTTTTTCTGGCTTGAATTTTGAACATCCCGACTCTCCTGCCAAAGGAGGTATGGCAGTAAGCATCGTTATGATGCCCTTGCCCGAATTGTCTTTCGGTGTTATAAGACAATTTTAGTTTATAGGTGGTATCAATCCCTTGCAGTCAATACCTTTAGAGCTACAGCTATCTGCAGCGTTAAACACCGATGAATTTGACGGTTTACTGATTGATCAGCAATACGACTATAAATCTATCTTTATTAGTAAAATACTGCCTGATGAAAGCAATCCACGGTTTTTTCCCTGTGTCATTATCTCTGATTTGCATGCTCACCAGTTGGTGACCAGAAAGTTGTCTAAAGCACAGCTTGTTGCTTTATACGATGCAAAAGACAAAGTGGCCATTGGTAAGTCTTGTCTTGTGAACTGTTTCACTCAGAATACTCAAGAATGGAAAAAAGCGAATCGTAGTATTGAGTCCATACTGGATCTGGCCCGCAATGTAGCTGTATCTGAGATTATACAGGTGCCCACAATCTATCCTGAACATAATGGTACTTACAGAGTACTGACTGGTCATCGTAGATTTTTTGCAATGGTGTACGCCAATGGCATTAATGGTGCAGCTTATTTTAAGGTGTACAACGAAAAACCTATATTGCCGAAAACAAAGCAATTTCAGGAAAATGCCAGTCGGGAAGATTTACCTCAATACGGAAAATTGCAGGCTTTTCAGGATGCAATGATGGAAGTGGAGACGTTGTCTACCAGCAGAATACGTTTAGGTAAAAAACAACTGACAGTCAGGGAGACTGCTAGCATGTTGGGCGTATCTATGGGGGCTTATGACAACTACAACGTGTTAGTTCGTTATCCTGCAGTGATGGATGCGTATAGCAATGGCAACACCTTGCCATTTTTGAAAATGAAAAATATCGTTCTTACCACTGAGGCGAACTACAAAAAAAAGAAAGGGTTGGCACTGCTGTCGAACGTTCACAAAAGAGCAATTAACGCAGAAATCAAATTGTTGTTGCAAGGTGACAAGCTTGCGAAAAACACCGGAGTAAAACCTTACAAAATTGGCGCTATTAAATCGCCGCAGGTGCTTAAACAGTTACTGACAGCCAATGTCACAGAGCTGGATACAGGGGTGGACTGGGAGTCACTGGATTGGGAGTCAGCTTCTGATGTGAATCAGGCATTGAGTCTGGTTCTTAGTTATTTGGAAAGCAAGGCAGAATAAGTGATGCTTAGTGAGCGACTAAACAAAGGTTAAAGCATGTTGATACGTATGACCTATAGAATTTGAAGAGGTCCGGGGACGTTATGAATCAACAAAAGAACCCCATCAGGCATAAAACGATAAGCTTGAATTAAAGCTAAGAAGATTGAAACGATCATCTGTGATAAACAGCCATTTACTGGAGCAGGTACATCACTTTACGTACACAGATGTACCCTTTATGCTTAATTTGGTGGATTGATTTAATCATACGATATTAAAAATCAGGAGGTTAGTGGAGGTCGGCAGCTTTTTCCCCAGGATTGGGGGCGGATAAAAAAGCTAGCTCAGATAATTTTGTTGCAATATTTTGGTCAATTATAAAGCGGTCTAGGACTAACTTAGGCTCTATGTAGAGTCCCTCTAATCCATCTTCCCTGCCTTGCAGATAAGCGGCTTTGTATACTTCATTTATAAAATATGTAAGATCTTTCATTTTCCTACCTTAGAAACTGCGAATTTATTTTTTGCTACAATTACTGAAATCAAAATCAAATATGCGCCTTCCAAGCTCTCAGCGCCGAGAGAGAGGCTAGGCAGGTCAAATTGAATGTATCTGATTTTTAGTAATAAATTCGTTAATATTTGATTATCATTGTGTGAGATAAGGTAAATAAAGTTAAGTTTTTTGTCAATATTAATGGGTTTATTTCTTCAAATATCTTTAAAAGTTGTTTCTGGACTTCCTGTCTGGCAGCATATCTTGCTGCTTAAAATTCAACCAGTCTGGGCGTTGAAGTTTGATTGTGTTTCGTTATAGTGAAAAACGTAAACGGCAGATTTTGAAAAAATTATTACCTTCTCCGAATAAGACTATTACTGAAGTATTCAGCAGCGAAGAGATGGGGCTGTAAACTTTGTATAAGTGGCGGGACAAAGCCAATCAACAAGGTCGTCCTGTGTCCGGAAGTAAATCAACACCAGAGCCATGGTCCGCAGAAGCTAAGTTTGCCACAGCGCTTGAAACCGCCAGTTTAAACGAAGCTGCCGTGAAAAGGCTTCTATGTTGAATAAGTGAAAGTCAGGAAAGCGGATGTGCTCAGAGGCTTGATGGGCTCCACTTAATGGAAACAGGAAGCCAAACGGCAACGACAGGCCGACCCTAGAGAAATCGAACAATAAAAACGTGAGATTCGGGAAAAAGGCACTGGTAGAAACCGCAGCTATCCTGGTGCTCAGAAAAAAGTTAAATGAGCTTTGGGAAGGTGACCACGAGGACGATTAACCTCAGTCCTGCCGACGATCGATAAAGCGACAGGGCCTGGTCAGGTATTTTGCTGGGATATCAAATGCTTAAACAACAGGGTGCGTGGACAGTTTTGCTACCTGTACATACGGGAAGATTTGTTCAGCCGCGAGAAGTCTTTACACTGTGGTGATATTGCACTCAGATAACGGTGCGCCTGTGTGACCTGCAACGCTGAATCCGGAAAAACAGCCCACCTAAAACGATTTATGGTTACAACTAACTTGGAAAACGCCGACTTCACTTAACTTAGACTTACTTGTAAGGGGATTTACGCTCACATAAGGTAGTCATTGATTGGTATGATAAACAGCTACTTACACTAAAAAATTTTATAGTTTCCACTTGTTGACTATTTGAATGGTGACTGTGTAGAATCCGGAAACTCGAAATTGTTCTCACGTATGAGACGATTATTTCGCACATGACACTAAAGCTTTTGTCTTGGTACTGAAGAAATTTTGTTGTGTGAACATACATAACTCATTTGTCTGGCTTGACTAAAGAGGATGGCTTCGGCAGGTAGCAAGGTTAACGTCCCAAGTTGTACAGTAAGAGGTGGGTATCCACTTTAATCTTAAGTTTGGCGCATGAGCAATAATTTACCCATTGTGTTCCGGGAAAGTTTAAAAAGCAGCACTGGTAATCCAGAAGCATCACTTTATGTTGCTATTAACGATCTAAAACCCTTGGCAGGCGCTAGCTGAAGCAATAACGTGAGCCCATCAATTTAAGAAGGGTGATGATGAAATGGACACATTGTGCCATTTTATTCATGCTGCAATACCGTCTTCCAATGACAAATATTGCTTGATATAAGTGCACTACATTTCATAGCGTTTATTTTTTCTAGAATTATGAGTATTGATATTTTTATCCGGCCGCAATGCAGTTTTTTTTCCGGCCTGGTTGAAAACCAAAATCAGTGAGTTCAGGGTCTTGAACACTTTGACCGCATTGGAATGTTCTCTAATGCCATATATTGAGTTTGCAGGACGTAGTCAGGTCCAAAATCGTTATTGTTAGTCTAATAGTTTTATATCTTTTTTGTAATCATTTAGTCTATGTAGATGGCTGATAAAACGGGCCAAATGCAAAAGGAAAAAATAATGCAGAACATTAACTTGTTTGAACGACAAGAATCACGTGTCAGATCATATTGCCGCACTTTCCCCGTTGTATTTTCAAAAAGTAAGGATAGTCAGTTATTTGACGAGAATGATAAAAGTTATATAGATTTTTTATCAGGTGCCGGTGCTTTAAATTATGGGCATAATAACGATGTGATCAAAAATGCAGTATTAGAATACCTTGAGTCCGATGGTATTTTAATGAGTCTTGATTTGCATACAAAAGCCAAACGAGATTTTTTACACGTCTTCCAAAACAACATTTTGAATCCTCGCGATCTTCATTACAAAATACAGTTTACTAGCCCCACCGGAACCAGTGTGATTGAGTCTGCAGTGAAGCTCGCCCGCAAATTTACCAAACGCGAGAATATTATTTGCTTCACCAACGCTTTTCACGGCATGACTGGGGTTTCATTAAGTCTTACTGGAAGTAATCACCATCGTCAGAATCATGCATATTCACAGGTATCACGGTTCCCCTTCGAGGGTTATCTTGGCAATGAGACGGATTCCATAGCCTATTATCGAAAATTATTAACGGACCCAAGCTCTGGCATTGACTTACCCGCAGCTGTGATTGTTGAGACGATTCAGGCTGAAGGTGGTCTGAATGTTGCCAGTGTAAAATGGTTGCAAGAGCTCAGAAAAATGACCGAAGAGTTGGGAATATTATTGATAATCGATGATATCCAGGCTGGCTGTGGGCGCTCAGGGGCTTTCTTTAGCTTTGAAAGAGCGAGTATCAAGCCTGACTTAGTTTGTTTGTCCAAATCAATCGGTGGTATTGGCATGCCATTTGCCATCTTGCTAATTGATGATAAATTGGACATCTGGTCTCCTGCTGAGGATAACGGAACATTCCGGGGTAATAATCTTGCTTTCGTTGCTGCAACATCAATGATTAACCACTACTGGGGCGACACCAAATTCGAAGTGCGTTTAAAAGAGTTTTCTGAGTATATAACCCAGCGCCTTGATAACATTGTGCATAAATACCCTTTGCTGCTGGTACAACGCAAGGGGATAGGTTTTATGCAGGGTATGCAGTTTAGAGAGCCCGCAGTGGCTGAATATGTGGTTAATCAGTGTTTCGCAGCAGGCCTCGTAATAGAGCGTTGTGGTCCCATAGATGAAGTGCTCAAGTTAATGCCCGCTTTAACCATTTCAAAAGAGCTTCTGGATAGGGGTATTGATATTGTTGAAAGCACATTAAAAAAATTGGTTATCCAGACACCATCACAAATCGAAATAGCAGACTGCTAAGGGCACCTGAAGGTTTAGCTTATGTTTATAAAGGAATTGACAGCGACGGAATTTGCTAAAGATCCTCGTTTGACCGCTGATTCTGTGTTACTGGTGAAAGATGCTATTAGTCATTGGCCTGCAGTAGGGCGGTGGACACCGTCCTTTTTTGCCAGGCAGTGCGCAGACATTAGGGTTACCGTTAAGTATTTTACCAGTGCGGGTATCACCAGTCAGTTTCTTTCAATGAAATATTTTGTTGAGTTGCTGCAGGCTTTTAATGAAAACCCTGAGAACAGAGATATAGCGCCATACTGTCATGACGTGCCCATTTTTTTGCAAAACCCAGATTTGATTGCTGATATTGAGGCCTTTCCTAGTCATTTGTTGCCTGAGTTTTACCGCGCAAATTGGTGGGAATATGTACAGTTCTTTATTTCACCGTCAGGCGCCACCACCCCTCTGCACTTTGATACCCTGCGGACACATAATTTATTCTTTCAAGTAATGGGTGATAAGGACTTTTACCTCATTCCATGGCAAGATCGCAATAAATGTAAGCGCAGAGGTTGGCGCTGGTTTGATTGTGATCCCTCAGCTTCGGAAGACTTGTGTCAGCTGGAATCTTCAGGAGTTACAGTAAGGAAAGTTAAAGTGAGTGCCGGAGACATGTTTTATATGCCCGCAGGTACTCTCCATCATGTGAAGAGTAATGCTGATTGTATTTCATTTAACTTAGACTTTCATAATAAGACATCTGTACTTAAAAGTTTTATGGGGATAAAAGAGGGGATGCCCCGAACCAACTTATTTTATAACTGGTTGACTTTCAGAGCCTTATTTTTGGGTATGGATAGAAGTGAATTTTTTAAAAAGTATAGGTCCTACTTAAATTTTATTTCCTGAGAATATCAGAGTCGCTCGTAGACGCGTGGCTTTAAAAGATCTCTGATACTCAACCACATACAGCAAGAACCGTATGAATCGATATAGTGCATAGTTCTCTGATTGTTGGCGAGTAACGTCAGCCAGGTGATTAGGAGATGGATACGGTTTAAGCGAAACATGGTACGGGTACAGTGATTGGAGTCTGATAGCAAGCAGTACTGATTGCGCACTGTTATTGCAAAAAGAGCTGTAAAAGCCCGATAGGCAAAAACTAGTGCAGTATGGTGTCATCTTTGAAGCGTGTTACTACTTTATTCGAAGGTAGTTGCGTTGAGTTCTGTAAGAGTGGCCAGCTTGTAAGAATGCAAAATACGCTTGTTTGCTTTGCTAATCCTTTTGCAAGATGGGCTGTTGTAATTGAAGACTTTCGAAAGGTAATCCAATGAGCAAGTTACGCACTTCGGAGTTTAATGCGCGAATAATAGAAGCCGCAAATGTCCGATATGAACACTGTCTGGCATCAAATCGGTTGCATAAACTAGGATAATTTAATGCTAATTGAAGATCAAAAATCCAATCTTATCCCTCTCACTCCACAGCAACGAGAGATTTACATAGACCACATCAACAAAGGTGAGACTCCGGCTTACAACATAGGTGGTTATGTTGATATAAAAGAACTCGTTAATATCGCCAAAATGGAGCAGGCGATCCAACTGAGTTTGCGCCAGAATAAGATATTAAATTGCCGTTTTCCATTGGGTCTCAAGGATATTTGTCAGGTTGAACAACTATCTGAGTTCAATTTGGAGATGATAGACTACTCGTCTCTGACCGAACCTCAGCGAGTTGCAAAAAGCAGGGTGCAGGAGATTTTCCAAAAGCCATTTCGACTGGATACTGAATCATTGTTCAGGATAGGCTTAATAAAAATCTCAGAACAGCATTATTGGTTATACTTTATCTCTCACCATATTGTTATTGATGGTTGGGGCTATGCAAACTGGATCCGCCAAATCTTTTCCATCTACGCCAAACTGTGCCGTGAGGAATCTTTAGACTTCGAACCTTTGCCTTGTTTTCTTGAAATAGCCCGGAGTGGTGAACTTGTTACATCCCCGGATAAAATTGAAAAATCCAAGGAGTTTTGGCAGGAGATCTTTAGTGATATTAAAGGGTCTATGTTGCAACAACAGTCAGGAGGGGACAGTTTTAGCACTAAATTAATTAAGTTCATCACTCCAGAGCAATATCAGAGGTTTCTTAGCAAAGCCAACGAAAACAAACTCGCAGTTTTACCTTTATTCATGACAGCACTCAGTCTGTTGTGCTGTAGTATTGCCAGAGGCTCAGGTATCACTTTGGGAACCCCATTACACAATCGCGCCACAAAAAAGCAACGCGCTGTGGTGGGGGTATTTATGTCCATGCTGCCAGTGCGCATCGAATACCAGGCAGCTGACACTGTGGCTGATGCTGTTGCTAGAGTTACCAGGGATCTTCAACGCTCTTTCAGACACAAGAATTATCCGGTAAGTCGTATATTCAGTGATGCTTTGACACATAATAAGCAGCTAAGCAAACTGTTTGAGGCTGCATTTAATTATCAACAAATTGATTTCGATTTTCGTGAACAAGGTATTAATGCTGAAACCTGTTATTTAAACCATGAACAGGAAACGCTCCCTTTGATCGCAACATTGTGTGAGTATGGAGAGCAGCAATCCACTCAATTGCAACTGGATTTCAGGCATGATTATTTCAATGAGTATCAGGCGCAGAATTTACTTGAGTCTCTTTGGTGGCTGGTAAATCAAATGGTGGAAGCCCCTCAGAGTCGATTGGACCAGTTAACCCTTATTTCTGACCATTTACCTCTTCCAGACACAAAGAGCAATGTTGAACCGGTACTAACCCTGTTTGCGCAACAGGTTAATCGCGTCCCAGAGCATACTGCGATTGAGTTTGACGGGCATACTGTGACCTATCAGCAGTTGGACCAATTGAGTGATGCATTAGCAATCGTCTTGCAGCAGCAAGGTTGCAGAAAGGGGAGTCTGGTTGCAATCTGTTTGCCTAGAAGTATTGAGATGGTGGCTTACATCCTGGCGACCCTGAAAGTTGGAGCAGCTTATGTTCCGATTGACTATGAGTATCCGAAAGATAAAATTCACGCCATGTTGCAGGATATTGCTCCTCAACTATTGGTCATTCTGGAGGACGAAAAATCCCAACTGACAGATCTTGCCGATAAGCTACTGAGTGCGTCAGATTTTAGCTTACAAGCATTGTTGGGTCAGGCGCCAGTGACCAAATTTCAAAGGGCGGAGTCTGCACCTGATGATCTGGCCTATATTATGTTTACCTCTGGTAGCACAGGGCGTCCCAAAGGCACTATGATTGAGCATCGTTCTCTGAGTCATTTTGTAACAAATATTAAGGGCACTTATCAACTGACCTCCGATGACAGGATACTGCAATTTTCTACATTCAGTTTTGATATCTTTGTGGAGGAGTGTTTTGGTGCTTTGTGTCATGGTTGCACTCTGGTGCTGCGGTCGCCTGAAATTACTAGTGATGCTGACGCTTTCTGGCGGTTTATTGAGGATAAGTATATCTCCGTGATGAGTTTGCCAACGGCATTCTGGCACCAACTAGTAGCAAGCTCTGCGATTGTGTTACCTGAGTCTTTGCGACTGGTGATCTTGGGGGGGGAAGCGCTAAAAGCGGAACTGGTAAAACGTTGGTTTAACCTGGAGTCTGCACCAGTACTTGTCAACACTTATGGCCCCACAGAAACGACAGTTACCGCGACAACCTATCTCATCAGGAATAATGACGATGTTGTATCACCTTTGCCGATTGGTAAGGCCAATCCTCAAACCGAGCTATATATCCTGGATGCGGATAAGCGTCGGGTTCCACGTGGATGCGTCGGAGAGTTATATATAGGCGGTATATCTCTTGCCAGAGGTTATTATCAAAATCAGCAGGACACAGGTAAAGCCTTTAGTGACAATCCATTTGCACCGGGACGTCTTTATAAAACCGGTGATTTGGTTTGTGAACAGCCAGATGGTAATTTGCAATTTTTAGGGCGTATTGATAATCAGCTGAAAATCAGAGGTTTTCGTGTAGAGCCAGATGAAGTTGCAGAGCACCTTATGCAATGTGGTGCAAAAGAAGCGGTGGTAACAAGTTTTCAGAGCGACTTGAAAGGCAAGCAACTGGTTGCTTACGTTACAGGAATTGCTAATACGCAACAGCTGCGGCAGAGAATGAAACAGCGGGTTCCTGCCTACATGGTGCCAGCAGCGATTATTGCTTTGGATAGCTTACCCCTTACCAGCAATGGTAAAACAGATTTCCGGCGTTTGCCTGAACCAGGTATCACTGCTCAGGAGCAAGGTTTATATGTAGCACCTAGTACGCCGGAAGAAACTGTATTGGTAGAAGTTTGGCAGCGTTTACTGAGTGTGTCCCAGGTGGGGGTGCACGACAATTTCTTCGAGTCTGGTGGCTTCTCTTTGCTTGTGATTGATATGATGAGTCAGTTGCGAGACCAAGGTTATCAGATGCAGGTGGCAGATCTGTATCGGAGCGAAGTGCTAAAAGATTTTGCTCTGACTTTAAAGAGGCTTGATCATAAAGTTGTAAATACAGTAGTGACGGAAGATCGCTTCTCTGTTTCTGCGGATTGCAGGCAAACTATTAGCCAACGTATTCCTGGTTCAGAGCAAAACATTCAGCGTTTGCTTCCGTTGTCACCCTTACAGGAAGGGATTTTCTTTCATCATCGATTGAATCAGACCAATGACCCTTATGTTATTCCTGTGTTGCTGGAGTTTGCTGACAGCAACGACATTAGTAGTTTTTTTGATGCCTTGCAGGTCACTATCAACAGGCATGAAGCCTTGCGTACAGCTATTGTTTGGAAAAATCTGGATTCGCCTGTGCAGGTGGTATGCCGACAGGCGAGTATTAACCCTGTTGTCCGTACTTTTGACAATCATGAGCAAGCCAGAGAGTTTTGCCAGGCACAGCTTAAAGGTCAGCGATTCATCTGCCTGGAGGAAGCGCCTTTAATCGAATGTATTCAGGTAAATGTTGCTGGGCAGCAGCGTGGCTATGTGATTTTTAAACAGCACCACCTCATTAGTGACCACGTATCTATTCTATTGCAAATTCAGGAAATTACACGTCACATGGCTGGCGAAGTTGCAGATGCAGCTAATCCATACCAATATCGGGATTTTGTAGATCATTGCCTCAACATCGCTGATTTGCAGGGTGCCACAGAGTATTTTGCTAGCCTGCTCAAGGATGTTACCGAGACGGTTGCTCCATTTAGAATGTTAGATGTACATGGTGATGGCAGTGATATTGAGATTTTGCGGCAACGCATCAACCCTGCGTTTTCGCAACAGATCAAGGATGTTGCCAGTAAGTATAATTGCAGTCCGGCGGTGTTATTTCACATGACTTGGGCGCTGCTGGTGGCCAAGACTGCCAGAACCAACAAAGTGGTGTTTGGTACTTTGATGTCTGGTAGGTTACAGCCAGTCAAAGGAATTGGTTCAATGCTGGGGCTGTTGATTAATCAATTGCCCTTTGTTTTGTCTATATCAGATGAATCTGTCGCTGCCATATTGAAAAAAGTGGATGTGGCTCTGGCAGAGCTGGTTAACTATGAGTTTTTCCCTCTTTCCGCGGCGCAGGCTCTCAGCGATATTCCGGCGGGTAGACCACTGTTTACTAGTATTTTGAATTATCGTCACAAAGGCGAACAGCATTTTGTTGATGGTGGCAACCGATTCAAGCTGAAAGAAGTGATCGAATATACTAACTATCCTTTGGAGATTGGCGTAGATGTTGAGGATAAGTTCTTTGAGTTGGAGGTACATTCTCACAAGTTAATTGGCGCTAGACTGGTTTTAGAGCTGTTTGAACAAACACTGTATAACCTTGTGCACACCTTACAACATGCGCCAGGAAGTAAATTTTTGAGCATTGACATTCTGTCTGAATCTCGTAAACAGCAAGCTGTGGCTCTAAGTACAGGTAAATCAGTGCTCTACCCAGGAACTCAGCTGGTACATCGCCGTTTTGAGCAAATGGTTAATAAGTATGCCGACAATATCGCAGCGGTATGTGGTGACCAAACCATTAGCTATCGTGAGTTGAATAGCAGAGCTAACCGACTGGCCCGATATCTGATAGAAAATGGTTTAAGCCAAGGTAATCTGGTAGCAATACATTTGCCGCGTTCGATAGATTTTCTCTGTGCTATTTTAGCCACGCTTAAAGCTGGTTGTGCCTATGTGCCGGTAGACAACAACTGTCCGGATGAGCGGCTGACCTTTATCCTGCAACATTCCAGTGCACAATTTGTGCTGGTAGATGACAGGTTTAATACTGAGCTGACAGCGCCATTGGCAATCAACGTAATTACCAGTGAAAATGTGTACACCGGACTGGCGGATTTTCCTGAGCATAACCTGGATGTGCAGCAAGAGGCTGGAAGTGCAGCCTATATGATTTACACTTCAGGTTCCACTGGCAAACCCAAAGGGGCTTTGGTACATCATGCTGGCGCTCTGAATCACATTGACGCAGAGTTCGATGTGCTTGGCTACCTGACACAGGATTTGTCGGCAACACCCAGGAACTTCTTACAAAGTGCTGCAGTGTCGTCAGATGTGTCAGTATGGCAATTTTTAGCGCCAGTTCTGAGTGGCGGGAAAACTGTTATTTTGCAGGAGGTCACTGATCTAAAAGCATATCTGCAAACCTTACAACATGAAGATGTAAACCTTATTCAAACTGCACCATCGGTATTAGGCTTATTGATTGAATATTTACAAACTTTATCTCCACAGGAACGACAGTTGCCAGCGTTGCAGTGGTTAATGATTATCGCTGAACCTTGCCCTGTTAGACTGGTAAATCAATGGCTTGAAATGTACCCGAGAATTCCGGTGATGAATGGTTATGGGCCATCAGAAGCCTCCGATGATATAACCTGGTACATTATTGATAAAGCACTCGATGAAAACTGGAAAACTGTGCCGGTGGGGACTGCCCTGCCGAACTTATCTATGTATGTCGTTGACGACAACTTGTGTTTGATGCCACCCAATGTCGTTGGAGAATTGTGTGTGTCAGGTGTGGGGGTTGGCCTTGGATATTGGCAAAATCCTGCCAAAACTGAAGCTGCTTTTAAAGCTAACCCATTTATAAAATATGGCGGTCATGGTGAGCGTTTATATCGCACGGGAGATCTGGGCAGAATGTTACCTTGTGGCACCATCGAGCTGCTTGGGCGTACTGATAACCAGATAAAAATCCGAGGCTTCCGGGTTGAGCTTGGAGAAATAGAAGCTGCATTCACTGCTCTGGATGTCGTAAAAGATGCCGTTGTGCTGTTGCGAACAGACAATATTGGCAACAAGTTCCTCGCGGCCTGGTTGGTATTGCACCATCAGACAGATGCTTCCAGTAAGGTTATGGTGGGCGAAATACTGCAGGAACTGAGACAGCAACTTCCTGACCATATGATCCCTGCTCACGTAGAGCTACTTGACGCAATGCCATTAAATGCCGCAGATAAGATTGATCGTAAAGCGCTACCGGAGATTAAATTAAACAGACAGCTGTTGGATGACTTCGAAGCTCCCGAGTCAGTGCAGGAACGCCAGCTCGCGGTAATTTGGTCAGAGTTATTAGGTCCTGAACTTATCAGCCGCAATGATAACTTCTTCCAACTCGGCGGCAACTCCCTGTCGTTGATGAAGCTGGCAGCCAGAGTCAACAAAGTGTTTAAGGTAGAATTGCCAGTAAAATCAATGTTTGACGCGACCAACCTGGCGGAACTGGCGTTACTGGTACAACAGGCTCCGGCGGCAAGAATTGAAAGAAGTGAAAATCGAATTCCTGAAAACTGCCGTCTAATTCATCCAGAAATGCTGGATCTGATGCAGTTGAATGACGCTGAACTCGCTACACTGGTGATGCAGGTCCATGGCCGGGATCAAAATATTCAAGATATTTATCCCTTGATGCCTCTACAAAAGGGCATGTTGTATCAGAGCTTGCTGGATGGTACGTCGGATACCTATATCGAACAAACGCTGTTAACATTTGATTCATACAGCAGATTCCAGGAGTTTTTAGCGGCTTTCAATCGTTTGCTGATGCAATACGATGTGCTCAGAACCGTATTTATCTGGGAAGGACTCAAAGAACCGGCTCAGGTGGTTCTGCGTAAGGCCGAGTTAAAAGTGACTCAGTTGAAAGCAAGTAGTTCAGAAACAAGTTTGCAACTAATGCAAGACTTGCTGGCATCAGGTGCGACTGCAATGGACCTTGCTACAGCGCCGTTAATTGAGGTGGTGTACTGCACAGATGGTACAGGATGCAATGCGCTGGTGAGAACGCATCATTTATTGCTGGACCATGTTTCCACAGAAATCCTGTTTTCCGAACTTGCGCAACAATTGGCGGGTAAACAGCCGGCTATCCCCACAGCTGGTAAGTTCCGTGAGCAGGTTGCTGCCTATTTGAGGACGCATGATAACAGCAGCGCTATGGCGTTTTATCAGGAAAAATTAGGTCAGATACAAACGCCAACTTTGGTCTTTGAAGGATTCAACGACGCCGCCGCTCCGATTCGGCAAACCGAACACAGTGATATGCTGGATACTCAGGTTGTTGCGCAAATAAGGCAAGTGTGCCGACAACTTAAAACTACCCCTGCGACTTTGTTTCATGCCGCATGGGCTGTGGTGCTGGCAAAATGTACCCGACAGCAGCAGGTGACCTTTGCTACAGTATTGTTGGGCCGAATGCAGGCGACGGATTTCTCGGAAAACGTACTGGGTATGTTAATTAACACATTACCAGTGCATCTGATTCTTGAGCAAGCATCAACGCTGGAGCTGGTGCAGCAAACCCATCAGTATTTATCAGATATGATGACATGGGAGCATGCTTCACTAAGCGAAGTGCTCAGGCTTACTAATATTCCGGCCGGTACTAAGCTGTTTAACTCATTATTAAATTATCGAAATATTGAGGTTCAGGCCATCCAGACAGGTGGGGCTGAACTGGCTGACGGCATCAGGTTGTTAAAAAAGCTGGACAACAGTGAGTATGATGTGGATGTCAACGTTAGTGATCTTGGTGGCGATTTTCAACTGCATATCGCCTCCGCGACAGTCATGCCAGCCAGGGTGTTAGTAGGACTGTTGCAAAATACCATCAACGATCTGGTCAATACCCTGCAGAATGAATCAGGAAAATCCTGGAAGTCTTTGTCTATACTAACGGAGCAGGATGTCACTCAGCAGTTGCAAGCCTATCAGTATCCACAACGTCAGTGGTGTATTGAAACCACATTGCATCAGCGTTTTGAAGCCATGGTTTTGTCTTTCCCGGATGAAGTGGCCGTGGTCCATGGGCAACAAGAACTTACTTATCAGCAACTTAACTTTAGAGCCAATCAACTGGCTGACTATTTGCGCGCCAATGGAGTGGCTGAAGGCCAGAGAGTGGGCATATATATGCCTCGTTGTTGTGATTTTCTGGTGAGTATTCTGGCAATTATGAAAGCTTCGGCGGCCTACGTGCCTTTTGACCCGGTAAACCCCAAAGGTAGATTAGAAACTATGCTGGCTGATGCTCAGCTGTCAGTATTGATCACTCATCAGGCGCTTGACGGAACAATTGTTACCACTGATGTACCCTGCGTTTTGCAGTACTCAGCATCTGAGTTGCAAGATTACAATGGCGAAAATGTGCCTCACAAACTGGCGGCTACAAGACCTGCTTACATGCTTTACACTTCGGGCTCCACGGGCAAACCCAAAGGTGCGCTGGTGCATCATGCCGGGGCGATGAACCATATCTTTGCAGAGTTTCATGTGCTTGGATTTATCGATGATCAGGGGCAGCCGCAGGCAAAAAACTTTTTACAGACTGCTGCTTCGTCTTCCGATGTTTCAGTGTGGCAATTTCTGGCCCCTCTCATGTGCGGTGGTAAAACGGTTATCATAGACGACACTAGCGACATAAAGGCCGTGTTTAACGCGCTGTATGAGCATCATATTCACTTGATTGAAGCCGCTCCGGTTGTTATTGGATTGATGTTGGATTACGTTCAGTCTGACCAGATAAATACCGAAAGCTTGTACTTACAATGGTTGATGACCACAGGGGAGGCTACCACGTCAGCTCTGATCAAACGATGGTTTGAATGCTTCCCTCAAATCCCGGTTGTCAATGGCTATGGGCCGACGGAAGCTTCTGATGATATTACTTACCATATTCAGCGGGATGCGCTTGCAGAGGGTTACGAAACGCTGCCTATTGGCATTGCTTTACCAAACCTGGCGGTATACGTCATGGACGAGCAGCAACAGTTACTTCCGCTGGGTGTGCCAGGCGAAATATGTGTTGCTGGCATAGGAGTGGGTCTTGGCTACTGGAAAAATGAAGAGAAAACCAGACAGAGCTTTGTAAACAACCCTTATGCCGATGGTAATATACAGGGAGAAGTACTGTACCGCACTGGCGATTTAGGACGTTGGGAAACTGATAATGAGGGGCAAATAAAACAATTGCACTTTATTGGTCGATTTGATGATCAGGTTAAAATCCGAGGATTCCGTATTGAACTGGGTGAAGTGGAATCAGCGTTAGCGAAAATCCAAGGTGTGGGCAGCGCAGCAGTTATTGTTGTGGATGATCATCAAGGACAGAAAGCGCTGGCTGCTTATCTGGTGGGCTTGCCGGGCAGTAATTTGCAGGTTAAAGAGGTACGCAGTACGTTATGTGACATGTTACCGCCCCATATGATCCCTGCCAACTTCACTGTGTTGCAATCCATGCCCATGAACGCAGCAAATAAAATCGACAGGCGAGCTTTGCCTGTGCCTGACTTCAGTGTTTTTGATGAGCCGCTCAGCAAGCCTGAAAGCGCCATGCAGATCACTATTGCAAGAAGCTGGTCAAAACTTTTTGGTATAGACCAAGCTGGTCTGGGACTGGAAAGCAATTTCTTTGAGTTGGGTGGGCATTCCATTCTGGTGGTACAGCTGTTGTCGGAATTACGCAGCCAACTAGCACTGCAATTAACTGTGTCTGAAGTTTTTGTTAATCCAACGATTGGACAGTTGTCGGAACTTTTAGAAGAAAAATTAACTTATGTGCAGTTAAACGAAAAACAACGCACGACTGAAATACTAAGTGAGGGTGTACTGTGAACATTGCCGGACTAATCAAAAAAGCAACGAATGCAGGCGTGTTTTTACACATCGACAATGGCAATTTACGTTTTAAACTTTCGGTTACTGAATTTCCAGCGGATCTCAAAGCTGATATTCTGGCTAACAAAGCCAAGATCATAGCGTTTTTATCCAGACAGGATGTCGCAGCTGTGGCTTCAGAGGCTGAGACTATTAGTCCCTTTGAGGGAGACCGAGAAACAGCTCCGCTATCTTTTTCTCAGAATCGTTTGTGGTTTATCGATGAGCTACAATCGGGTCACTCTACCAATTACAATATGGCTATAGCGTTTGATGTGACAGGTCCATTTGATGTCAAAAAAGCGGAAACGGCCATACGAAAGATCATTGATCGCCATGAGGTGCTGCGAACCAGCTACCGGAAAGATGAAGGACAGCCGATACAAATTATTCAAAAGGATGTTCTGTTTAATCTAACCTGTGAAGATGTTTCTCACCTGGATGGGCAGACACAGCAGCGGTATATCGAATCGCTTATCAAAGCTGATATTAATACCCCGTTTAATCTTCAAAGAGATCTGATGATTCGGGCAAGCTGGCTAAAAATTTCATCCGTCAATGGTGTCTTGCTGTTTAATATCCATCACATCGCTTCTGATGGCTGGTCGGAGAAGGTTTTGTGGGGTGAGTTCCAGCACTTTTATCAATCAAAATCGGGTGACCAAAAAGCTACTCCGTTGCCTTTGACAATACAAATTCAGGATTATGCTCGCTGGCAACGGCGACTCGAAAATAAGCCGAACTGGCAAACGCAAAAACAGTTCTGGGCGGATTACCTGACTGGAATTCCAAATGTGCATCAGTTGCCCCTGGATTTTCCAAGGCCTGCTGAGTTTAATCCGCAAGGTGGTCTGGTTATTCATCAGGTGCAACAGGTTAGTAGCAATCAGTTGACTGCGTTTGCAGCGCAGCAGGGTAGTACCCAATTTATGATGTTACACGCTGTGTTTGCTATTCTGCTGGCAAGATACAGTGGTCAGGCTGATATTGTTATGGGCACACCAGTTGCAAATAGAGCTATCCCAGAACTGACTGGGCTGATTGGCTGTCTGGTGAACACGGCTGTACTTCGCACTCAGGTAGAGGCTGATACAGACGTAAGTTATTATCTGAACAGTGTGACGCAAAGCGACAGCGAGGTAATCACTCATCAGTCCTTTCCTTTCGAGAAACTGGTGGAAATTTTAAATCCAGCCAGAAGCAACAGCTATCATCCTGTGTTTCAGATCATGTTTAATGTTGAAAATGAAGACGATGATGGCGTAGCGACTGTTGACGGTGTTTCATTTACAAAACGAACCCGAAATACAATTCAGGCGCAGTTTGATCTATCCCTCACCATCAAACTAGGGACATCTGGCATAGTGCTCTCTTTCGAATACTGTGCTGCGTTGTTTAATTCACAAACCATCAAGCAAATGGCGAAACACTTTGAACAGTTGTTGCTGGGTGTTGTCAGCGGTGCCAGCGGCAGTGTTGCTGAACTTGAAATGCTAACCCCTGAAGAAAAACAGGCGCTCATTTTCGATATGAACAAGACAGAGGTTGCTCTGCCAGAAAACGAGAATGTGATCTCCTTGTTTGAACGTCAGGTGATTGCAACCCCTGACGCAGTGTCTTTGAGGTTTGAGAGCAGCTCGCTAACTTATCGGCAGTTGAACGAAAATGCCAACAGAATGGCCAACAGGCTACGGCAACTAGGCGTCAAATCCGGGGATAAGGTAGCTTTACAGTTGCCCCGTAGTTTTGAACTTGTGGTTGCAATATATGGAGTTCTTAAAGCCGGTGCCGCTTATTTGCCATTGGATCTCACTTTACCTCCAAATCGTCTGCAATACATTCTGGAAGATGCCCAGCCTGCGCTGCTGATCAGCAACAATAAAGCATACGAAACTAAACAAGCTGAGGTCTTACACTTTGACAGCCTAGATCAATTGCAGGCCTGGTCACCTGAGTTTCAGACAGACACAATGATCAAAGGCGAAGATCTCGCTTATGTCATTTATACTTCTGGTTCCACCGGGCAACCCAAAGGGGTACTGTGTCACCACTTAGGTTTATTTAACCGTATTCACTGGATGCAGGAAGCTCTGCGACTGCAAGCAGATGACGTGGTACTGCAAAAAACTCCTTATTCCTTTGATGTGTCTGTGTGGGAATTCACCTGGCCACTTATGTATGGCGCCACCTTGGTCATCGCTAAGCCTGAAGGTCACAAAGATCCTGAATATTTACAGCAGCTTATTGCCAGGGAAGGTGTGACAACTCTGCATTTTGTACCCTCTATGTTGTCGGTGTTCCTGGAATCTCAGAGTCATCAAGATACTGTTAATCTAGCGTCCCTGAAACGCGTCATTTGTAGTGGTGAGTCCCTGAGTAAGGAGCTGGAAAAGAATTTTTTCAACTCAGGTTGCTCAGCGCAACTGATCAACCTTTATGGCCCTACAGAAGCCGCGATAGATGTAAGTTATTGGTTTTGTCAGAATGATAAACAACACTTTGTACCCATAGGTAAGCCTATTCAAAATACCCAGCTTTATGTGGTAAACGAACAGTTGCAACTTTGCCCTGTGGGTGTTCATGGCGAGCTTCTCATCTCAGGAATGGGAGTGGCTCACGGCTATCTAAATAAGGGTGAGCTTACAAAAGAAAAATTTGTCCCTCATCCCTTTATTGATGGTGCAATAGCCTATCGCACTGGCGATCTTGTACGCCGCTTACCTGATGGCAATATTGACTATATTAGCCGCATAGACCATCAAGTTAAATTACGTGGTTTCAGGATTGAATTAGGGGAGATTCAATATGCTCTGGATCAGCATCCACAGGTAAAGGAATCGCTGGTTATGGTGCGAGAAGACATGCCAGGATGTAAAGAACTGGTGGCTTACCTTGTGACCTCCCATGGCGCTGACTTGTCGGTGACTGAACTCAGGCAATTTCTGACCTCATCGTTACCTCAGTATATGCTGCCCGGCGCGATCGTATTTATCGACGCCTTTCCAGTCACTGCTAATGGTAAGGCAGATCGCAAGGCGTTGCCTGCTCCAGATGGTAAAAGTTATCTGCAAAAACAATACAGGGCACCTGAGGGTAAGCTGGAAGAGATACTTGCTGAGGTATGGCAGACGCTATTGCCGGCACAACAACCTGGTAGAGATGATAACTTTTTTGACTTGGGCGGCCACTCATTGTTGGTGACAAAAATGATTAGCTTGCTTGCAGCACAAGGCTATCAAATGAAAGTAAGCCAGCTCTTTAACTCTCCGGTACTTAAGGATTTAGCCTTACAACTGCAACTACAGAAAGTCCTGTCTACACCAGAAAAATCAGCGGCGTTTTTGCCGGATAAATCCCAGTGTTTGGCCGCATTAAATGGCGCTGAGTTAGAACGCATTCGTCACAGTATTAATGGTGGCCTGGATAACCTTCAGGACATTTATCCTCTGACACCACTGCAGCATGGTATTTTGTTCCATCATACTCTGGTAAAGAATTCCGACCCTTACATTACAGTACTGCCTTTTACCTTTAATTCCCGGGAAACCATGCATCAGGTACTGGCAGCTTTGCAAAAAGTGGTGGACCGCCATGATATCTTGCGTACCAGCTTTGTCTGGAATGGTCTGGCAGAACCATTGCAATTGGTTTGGCGGCAAGCCCCCTTGAGCATCAATGAGCTGGCCCGAACCTCTGAGGTCAGCTTCGATGAGCAGATTGCTGAGCTGTCCAGTTCCGATAACCTCACAATGGATGCCAGCAAAGCTCCTATGTTAACTGCGGAGTATTTGCTGGATGATGGCTCGCAAAAATGCGTATTGTTCTTAAAAATCCACCACTTGGTGCATGACAATATTTCGTTGCAAATCATAGAAGCAGAATTACTGGCATTTCTAACCGGAGAAGAAGAGCGGTTACAAGAACCTATTCCGTTTAAAAAGGTTTTCGAAAATGGACTGGTGAGCAAAGAACTCAGTGTTGAAGCCAAAGACTACTATGGCACATTATTATCTGATTTTTCAGAGGTGACAGCGCCTTTTGGTTTAACCGATACTCTTTCTGATGGCAGTAGCTTGGTGGATGATACCCATGTTCTTGATCAGATGTTGGGGCGTGAAATCCGGCAGTTGGCTATTGCTCACAAAATCTCTCCAGCAGCTATTTTTCATCTTGCCTGGGCAATAGTGGTATCCCGTTGCAGTGGTGAAAATGATGTTGTTTTTGGCACTGTTCTATCCGGGCGTCTTGGAGGGATAGTAGGGGCGGAACAAATGCCTGGCATGTTTATAAATACCTTGCCTATACGCATTGATGTGAGTCAGCAAAAGGTGCATAGCGCCTTACAGCAAATATTCCAGCAAATCATGGAGCTAACCCGCTTTGAAAATGCCTCATTATCTGACGTTCAACAATTAAGCTCAATTGAAAGCGGCACACCTTTGTTTACTACCATGCTCAATTATCGCCATAACCTGCAGCAGAACAATTATGCTGCGTTAGATATTTATCAGCAAATGGGCATAAAGCCAGTCGAGGTATCTGAGCGTTCTAACTTCCCTTTTGCTATGTCCGTGGATGATGAGGGTGAAGAATTCATTCTTACCAGCCACATTCATCATGATATTGCCGCTTCGCGAATTACCCAATACATGGTTAATGCTTTGATTGGGATAGTAGCTGCCTTATACAAATTGCCTTATAACCTTGAACATGCCGATTCAGCGCAAGGCGTTTCTTTACTTGATATCAATATACTGCCGCAACAGGAACGTAACTGGTTGGTTGAAGGGGCCAATAACTCAGCTCGTGTGCTACCACAGGGACTGTGTGTGCACCAAATGATAGAACATTACGCGCACACTCAGCCATCGCATCTGGCGATTCTTGGGCACGATGCCAGTGCAGAAACACAAAGCCTGACGTATGCGGAGCTCAATCAAAAAGCCAATAGTCTGGCGCAGACACTGATTGTTCAGGGAGTGGTTGCCGATAGCTTGGTAGCTGTGCGTCTGCATCGAAGTATCGATATGATGGTGGCGGTACTGGCGATTCTGAAAGCGGGTGGTGCTTATTTGCCAGTGGACCCGAATTACCCAGAGGATCGCCAGCAGTTAATCATTGAAGATGCTAAACCTAAAGTGATTTTGAGCGTCTCTGATATTCCTGCCTCGGACAGTCTCTGGCAGTGTGCCACACTGAATCTGGATACCTTTCCGTTTGAACAGGTAACTGAACTGAATCCAGTGCACGTCAATGAGGAGCATCTGGCTTACGTTATGTACACTTCTGGCTCTACCGGTAAACCTAAAGGTGTGATGGTGGAGCACCGTAATCTAGTGAATTTGGCGTTTGCGCTGAGGGAGTTTTACGAGTTTACTCCCGAAGATAGGGTATTGCAGTTTGCTTCCCTGAGCTTTGATATGTCTGTGGAGGAAATCTTTGGTGCCTTGTGTAATGGCTCCACACTGGTGTTGAGGAACGAGGACTGTATCGGCGACGTGAGAAGTTTCTGGGACTTTATCTCTTCCCATCAAGTTTCTGCTATCAATATACCAACAACTTTCTGGCATCAGATAGTGGCGGCTGAACACCTCAGCATCCCGGGGTGCTTGCGGCAGATAAGTGTTGGTGGAGAGCAGTTAAATCCTGCAAAGATTAAGGCTTGGTATGAACGAAAGGGCCACCTGCCAAAACTGCTGAACGCCTATGGACCGACGGAGTGCACAGTTAATGTTTCCGTTGGCGACAACCTCTATGAACGTAGGTTATCCATTGGTGAGCCAATTGCCAATATGCAAATGTTTGTGCTTGATGCACAGGGCGCTTTATTGCCTAAAGGAGTGACAGGCGAATTACATTGTGCCGGGGCAGGTATCGTCAGAGGGTATTTAAACCGCCCGGAATTAACAGCAGAACGTTTTGTTAACAGCAAGGCGTTGGATGGCCGACGTCTTTACAAAACCGGAGACCTGGTAAGATATGGCAAACACAATAGTCTTGAATATCTTGGACGTAACGACAGTCAGGTAAAAATACGCGGTTACCGTATAGAGTTAAGTGAAGTTGAAGCTGTTCTTGGCAATGTGCCACAGATAGAGCAGGTTGCAGTTATTACACATAAGACCTCAGAGGGGCACCTACAATTACTTGGCTACTACACCGCTGAAGCTAAGTTAGCTAGTGATACTGTGAAACAGCAACTGAAACGTAATTTACCTGACTACATGATTCCGGCCTTTCTGATACAGTTGGCGTCTTTCCCAAAGACGCCCAATGACAAAATTGACCGGAAAGCTCTGCCATTACCTTCGGCACAAAACATTCAGACTGATAATTATCAGGCCCCTATAGGTGAGACTGAATCTGTTCTGGCTGATGCATGGCAAGAAGTATTTAAGTTGCCAATACCAGTGAGCCGGGGAGCACACTTTTTTGAATCCGGTGGCCACTCATTACTGGTGATGCAACTTGTTTCTCAGGTATCGATGCGTGGCTATAAACTGTTGGCCAAAGACGTATTTCGGTATCCTGTATTGCTAGATTTGGCAAAAACGCTTAACAGCAGCTCACCTCTGGCAGAAAAAGCTAATTCACTAATCCCTGAAAACGCCAAGGTCATAACTTCTGAAATGGTGCCATTGCTGTCTCTGTCAAATGAAGAGTTGCAGCAACTTGTAGCACGTGTGCCGGGAGGCTCTGCAAATATTCAGGATATGTATCCTTTAGTGCCGCTTCAGAAGGGGCTGCTGTTTCATCACATGATGAATGAGTATTCGGATATTTACGTAACTCCGATGCTATATCGCATCGCTTCTGAACAGCATCTTGCGGACTTTATATCAGCTTTTAAGCAGGTTGTTGAGCGTCACGATGCTTTGCGAACCGCAATTTACTGGCGAGATTTGGCTGCACCAGTACAAGTGGTGATGCGCCGGGTTGAAATCCCGCTTACCTATAAAACCAGTGAATCTGTCGGGCAGCATCAACACATCATTGATGAGCTTATGTCCGTACAAAAACAATGGTTGGACGTGGAAAAGGCACCTATGATCGCAATGACCGTGGTGCAGGGAAGTGACGATATTCACTTGGTTATACAAGAGCATCACCTGATTTCGGATCATGTATCTTTAGATGTAATCCAGCAGGAGCTGGTATTAGCTTTACAGGGTAAATTGCAACAGCAGCCTGAAGCTGTGCCTTATCGAACCTTTGTGGAGAATTTAAACCAGAAACAGGATGAAATCCAAGGCAGACAGTTTTTCCGCGAGCTACTGTCGGATGTGACCGAAGTTACCTCGGCATTTGATCTTGCCGATGCCCGCAGTGATGGTACTGCTAATATTGAACTGCAAACTCTGCTACCAGAGTCTGTCACTGAAGCGGTTAACAGACTTTGCCAGCGCAGCGATATTAACTCCGCTGGATTATTCCATCTGGCCTGGGGCATTGCGATGTCTCACTGGAGCAATCGCGATGATGTTGTGTTTGGCACAGTATTGTCTGGTCGAATGCAAAGCATAGCGGGTGCTGACCGTCTGGTGGGATTGTGTATCAATACCCTTCCTGTGAGGATCAAGTTTCATCAAAAACCACTGCAACAAGTGCTTCAAGACGTGCAATTGCAGTTACAGGAGTTGGTGGCTTTTGAACACCTGCCTGCCATGATTGCGGAAGATGAATCTGGTCTGGTTTCAGGTAGTCCTTTGATCACATCTTTGTTTAACTATCGCCATTCAGAGCATGAGCATGAAGACAGTAAAGCCCTGATTCAATGGCAGGAGACAGGCATCGAACTGCAGAAAATCTATGACCGCACCAATTATCCGGTGAACATTTCTGTGGATGATTTAGGACAAAAATACAATCTAACGTTTCAGGTTGATGCTGCTGTGGATGTGCAGCGGTTGAGCCAGCACTTCTTGCATATATTCGAAGTTTTATTGTCCGAACTGGAGCAAGGGGGGGCTAAACATAGCGAGCAGTGCAAATGGTTGTTGCCCTCAGAAGAGCAGTACATAGACTCCCTCTTGTCCGGAGAATTGACAGTAACTGATACACAAGATTCGGTCTCAGAAAATCTGGCTTCCCAAGTGGAAGCCACCGCGAAGCGCATGCCAGATGCTATTGCGGTATCTTTCGGCTCTGAAACTCATTACTCCGAGATACAGGATTCCGTTTCTCTGAAGAACCAGAAGCTTAGCTATCAACAGCTAAATTCTCAGGCTAACCAACTGGCCAGGCTGCTTATAGAGCGGGGAGTAAGCCCCGGCAACAGAGTTGCCGTGTGTTTGCCTCGTTCTGTTGAGCTGGTGGTGTCTATTTTAGCCATATTTAAAGCCGGTGCCGGATATGTTCCTCTGGATGTAACCCTTCCAAAGGCTCGACTTAAGGCTATTGTTGATGACTTACCGGCCTGTCTGGTAGTTACCCGGAGCAGTTTACAGGCACAATTACCTGTGGATCCTATAAGACTGGTTTTACTGGATGATGCCGAAACTATCGCTCAAAAAGATGATCAAGCGGATAACAATCTGGAACTGGCCTTGCCACAAGGTTTGCCTGGTTATGTGGTTTATACCTCAGGCTCTACCGGAATACCCAAGGGCATAGATATGCCACAAAAGGCACTGGTGAACTTGCTTGCTGCGACAAAAAATTGCGAACCAGAACTTACTCAACCGAGACGCTGGTTACAGTTCTCTTCTATTGGCTTTGATATCAGTTTTGTGGACATATTTTTACCGCTGGTGACAGGTGGTACTACATGTCTTATTCCGCAATCTTTACAGCGTGACATTGCATCCCTGGTGACGTTTATACATGGGCAAAACCTGGAAGTACTGAACCTGCCATATGCCGTATTGGAAGCTATGGCTGAGTATTGCAATTCTGCCAATGAGTTGCTGCCCGGGGTTAAGTTGATTATTTCCACAGCGGAAAGGCTCAAAGTGACGCCCGCTATCAGGAAATTCTTTATCAATCATAAACATATTCGATTTAGCAACCAATATGGGCCTGCCGAAACTCATGTTGTGAGTGCTTATAGGCTGAATGATGATCCCCTTAGTTGGCCAGAATTACCCTCAATCGGAGAGATGCTGGCGGGAACCAAAGGGTATGTTCTTGATGCTGCCATGAGAAAAGTACCTCATGGAGTTGCCGGAGAGTTATATATTGGCGGAGTCTGTGTTTCCAACGGTTATCTGAATCAGCCAGAACTTAGCCAACAAAAATATTTGGATAACCCCTTTTTACAGGGCTCTAAGATTTACAAAACCGGTGATTTGGTGAAGCTGAATACTAGTGGACAACTTCAATACCTGGGGCGTAATGATGAGCTGGTGAAAATTAGAGGATTTAGAATAGAACCGGGTGAAGTAGAGTCGCAAATCAGCAATATTCGCGGTGTAACACGCGTAGCCGTTTTGCCGAGGCAAAATCCTGCTGCACAGAGTGTTCTCGTGGCGTATATTCAGTGTAATAATGAGCTGAATGCAACCGAGATAAGATCCTTTCTACGCAGCAGAGTGCCAGAATATATGATCCCCGGGCACATTGAATTTCTGACGCAAATGCAGTTAACGGTGAATGGTAAAATTGATCGAAAAGCACTTCCGCAGCCTCAATGGAAGAATAGCTTTGAAGCGCCACAGGGTGATATTGAAACCCGCTTGGCTCAGCTGTGGCAGGAACTATTAAATATCGCTGAGATAGGGCGAACTGATAACTTTTTCATGTCTGGTGGTCATTCTTTGCTGGCTACCAGATTACAGTATCAGATCAAACAAACCTTTAATCTTGATATTCCTATCAACAACATATTTGAAAAACCTGTGTTGCTTGAGTTAGCAGCCTGGTTGCACGAAGAGCAAACCGTAGCAAATTTAGAACATTTACAAAATCAAATTGGATCCAGCTCTGAGGCTGAAGAATTGGTATGGTAAACATGGACAAGATTAAATCTTTCATCAATACGATGCATGCTCAGGGTGTGCTGGTGACACTGGACAATGGCAGCCTCAAAACCAGAGGGGCAATTGCTACCATTAATTCAGATCAGGCTAACTTTATTCGCGCCAATAAAACTGAAATTGTTGAGTTTTTGTCAGAGCTTAACGCTCGCAAACAAAGGAATGCGCAGATTGAGGCGCTAAATCAAAGCAGCGGTCCCTTGTCCTATGCACAACAGCGGCTTTGGATGATGCAATCACAGGATAAACAGAGTAATCAGTACAACATAGCCTTTGGTTTTGAAATCAAGGGGGATTTCTTCCCGGATATCGCAGAAAAGGCACTGCAGCAAATCATTAACCGGCATCAGATTTTGCGCACCAATTATGTGATTGAGCAGGACAAGCCAGTACAAAAAGTACGGGACAAGGTAGAGTTTAGCTTGTCTGTGATTGTCATCAGCGAGCAATCGGAAGGACTTACTCAGAACAAGATTGCGCAGCTCACCAGAGAGTTTGAATTAGCAACCTTCGATTTAAAACAGGATCTAATGGTAAAGGTGCAATGCCTGCAAATGTCAGAAGAGTACCATGTACTGCTTTTCAATATTAATCATATAGCCTTCGATGGCTGGTCCGCGGGTATCTTCCAGCAAGAGTTTGAAGCAATTTATAATGCAACCCGGCAAGGCCAGACAGCGCAATTGCCGCAGCTCAATATTCAATATTGCGATTATGCCAACTGGCAATTGACCCAGTCTGAACATAGCAAACAGCAGCAGGCCATTAAATATTGGACTCAACAGTTGACTGGTATGCCGCTGGTGCATAGTCTGGTGCTGGATAGACCTAGATCGGCAAAGCAAAGCAGTAACGGTGATTTGGTTAACTTTGATTTCGACACCAGACTGAGTACGCAAATTAAGCATTTTTGCCAGCAGCAAGGTTTGACCACAGCCATGTTTTTACAAAGCGCCTTTGCACTGTTAGTGGCGAAAAAGTCTCATCAGTCGGACGTGGTGCTTGGTGTGCCGGTGGCCAACCGGGAACATCAGGATCTGCAACCCCTTATCGGTTTTTTCGTCAATATGTTAGTTATGCGCAGTAACTGTGCTGCTGAACAATCTGTGGCTGAGTTTTTGGCACAGGTCAAAAATAATACGGTTAATGCCCTGAAATATCAGAATGTACCTTTTGATCAACTGGTTGAAATTATAAACCCGACGCGCAACAGAGCAATTGCACCCTTAGTGCAGTTGGTGTTTTCAATGCATCAGCGCTCTTCCTCAACACTGAATCTTGGCAATGTGCAAGTGAAGAGTCTCGATTCAGATCTTGTGCGCAGTCAGTTCGAACTGCTAATGAATGTAATTGAAGGAGATAACTTCCACGTTTCTCTGGAATTTAATACCGATTTGTTTAACAAAGATACAGTCCAGACCCTGTTGGCTCAGTATCAGGAAACCGTACAATTTTTACTTCAGGACAGCACAAAACCTTTATCTGATTGCGTTTATGCTGCATCTTCGGTTGGAAATAAAGCTTGGTCTGTATGGACAAGCGGAACTCAACCTGCCGAGGTAACGCAAAACGAATTACCCAATGTGTTACAGCTATTTGATGCAAGGCTGGCCTCAGATCCAGAGCGCATCGCGCTGATATTCAATGAGCAGGCATATAGCTACCAAAAGGTGGATGAACTATCCAGGAAATTAGCTGGACAGCTGGTTAGCAAGGGGGCAAAGCCCGGTGAATTGGTAGCCTTGTACGGCACTCGCTCAGCATGGCAGATTATGGCAGTACTTGCTATTTTGCGCAGTGGTGCGGCCTATTTACCAATGGATGAGTCATGGCCCTTGGGACGGGTAAAGCAGGTACTGGGATTATCTTCGGCCTGCTGCATTGTTGCTGACCTGAATAAATTGGAAAGTATCGAACATATTGGCGTGCCTGTAATTGGCTGTGCACCTGAGCAGTGGCAGCAAGGTGAGATTTTTCGGGATGCGGATACAACAGATCCCAAGCAGCCCGCCTATGTTATTTATACTTCAGGCACCACAGGTGAACCTAAAGGAGTGGTTATTTCCCATAGAAGTCTTGCCGACTATGTTAAGACTGCAACCGACTTGTATTATCATGATGTGGTAGGTGGTGTGATCTGCACATCTCTGAGTTTCGATGCCACGGTGACCAGTTTGTGGTTGCCTCTGTGTAACGGCGGAAAAGTGATCATAGTGCCAAAGACAGGTGATGAAATTTCCTTGTTGCAACAACTGTTGCAAAACTCCGACTCTCAAAACTGGCTATTTAAGCTAACACCTTCTCATCTTAAGGCACTACACCAGACCATGTTAGGTAGCAGTCTTTCTGCTCATATGCAGCACCAGATAGTGGTGGGCGGGGAAGCGCTGGCGGTAAGAGATGTTGAGCTATTAACAGCTGATTCGTTGCAGCACAGCCACATTTATAATGAGTACGGTCCTTCTGAGGCCACGGTTGGCTGCACTGTTTACAAAGTACCCCGGCAAAGTATCTCAGGGGATAGCTTACCAATAGGTATCCCAATGAAAAATACTCAAGTCAGGATCATGAATGAGCAGGGTATTCTTGTTACGCCAGGAGAAATAGGAGAGCTTTACGTGGCGGGGGTTTGTCTTGCTACTGAATATCTCAATAATCCTGACAAGACCAGTTCATCTTTTGTGAATGTGACTACTGAGTCAGGCAAGGCTGAGAGATTTTATAAAACGGGTGATTATGTTCGCTGTCTGGAAGATGGAAATCTGATATTTATTAACCGTATTGACGAACAGGTGAAATTTAACGGTTACCGTATAGAAACAGCCGAAATTAAACAGGTGGTTCTGAAAAACAATGCCGTGTTGGACTGCGTAGTAGTTCCTGAAATAGTGAATGGACAGATCAATAAACTAGTCGCTGCTTGTATTTTGACGACAGAAGCTTCAGAGCCACAAACAGTACTGCGGGAAAGGGTAACAGAGCAACTGGTCAAGCAGTTAAAACACTCGCTGCCTGCCTATATGGTGCCGGGAGTGATAGGTTTTGTGGAGACATTTCCTATGACTATCAATGGTAAATTGGATAAAGTCCGTTTACTGCGAGATATACAGGTGCAGACGAAAGTACACATTGCTCCTGAATCAGAAGAAGAAACAAAAATGCTGACGCTTTGGGCGCGACTATTAAATCAGCAGCCGGAGGCCATCAGCACCGATGCCAGATTCTTCGAAATCGGTGGACATTCGCTGTTGGCGGTTTCGCTACTGCATGGAATAAAGCTGGAATTCCAGGCGGAAGTGGGCCTTGACACCCTGTATGACCTGACTTTGAGAGAGCTATTAGGTGAGATATTTAAGTTACGGGTTACTCAGTCATTGGATGCTGCTGAAAAAGAATCGGGTAGACCTATGTTTGAAATGGAAATTTAACGATGTTTGATACTCACGCATTCATCACCGAACTGGCTGATGCAGGTATTCAATTGTCACTGGTTGACAGTAATTTAAAGTTAACCTCAGCAACTGGTGCTCCACCTGACAGTCAGTTACTGGCCCGAATTAAGCAGCAAAAACAAGTTATTATTGGTTATTTCAAAAGCTTAGGCGGGTTCAATTATTCTGAACCTGTGGTGGAAAAGGTTACCCTCGCGGAAGGAGCCCTACTGAGAGAAGAAAAGCTACAAGAACAAGATGGGCAGCAAAACCAGTGGGCAAACATGCAGCTGAAGCAGTTAAGCTCTGATTCTGCAGCACTGCTTATGGTTACTCCAGCAGTAGAGGACATCTCAACCGGGAATACATGGCAGCTTTCACCTCCGGAAAAAGAACACTTGCTATACAGGCTTTCCCGCCATGGTGCATTATTGTTTCGGGGAACAGGTCTGGACAGTCCGGAGAAAGTCAAACAGTTTGCTGAACAGTTTATTACTGAACTCTATGTGAGTAATACAGAACATCAGGAAATCGCTAACATAAAAGGAGTACAGTCTCCGGTAGAGTATGCTAACGAACAATTTTTGTTGTGGCATAACGAGAATACTTTTAATCATAGCTGGCCTTCAAAAATCGCCTTTAGCTGTCTCAAGCCTGCACCGCTAGGTGGGCAGACGCCCTTAGTGGATACTCGACAGTTTTGCGCCAGATTGCCGGAAGAGTTATTGAGCAAATTTGCCGAACTTGGGGTGATGTATGTGCGTCATTATCACAAGACTGACAAGTTTGGACTGGGGTGGCAAACGGTATTTAATACTGATGATAAAGAGGAAGTGGAAAAAAAATGCCAACAGCAGGGAATCGTTTATCAATGGCGTGATAATTGTCGCCTGATTACCAAAGCTGTCAGACCCGCATTTATGGAGCACCCTGTTACCAGGGAAAAATGCTGGGTGAGTCAGATTACTCATTGGCATCCATTGTGCCTTCCACAACAGGTGTTGGGATCCATGCAGGCCATGTTTGCGGTAGACGAGTTCCCCAGAAACTGTCTATTTGGTAATGGTGAACCCATATCTGGCGAAGATATTGCTTTGATTGTAGATGCATACATGCAGGCACAGTTTGCCTTTGACTGGCAGGCTGGTGATTTTCTATTGGTGGACAATATTGTAATGGCCCATGCCAGAGCGCCCTTTGCAGGAGATCGCAAACTCTGTGTTGTTATGGGCGATATGGTGACTTTCTAACAATTAACTATTTTGTTTTATTCACCCGTAGAGGGGGTAAAGCAGCGACGTTTTAAATATTAACTTATTTAACCACACAAACCCTCAAGGACGAGATTGTCATGGAAACAGATATGTCTAAAAAAATTGCGGATTTTCTAAAGCAACTGTCAGAAAACGGAATACTTGTCTCGTTAGAGAACGGGAAATTAAAAATCAAATCTCAACATAACGATGTCCCCACAGAGATACTTGAAAAACTTAAGGCTCAAAAGTCAGATATAGTGGCTTTTTTATTGCGTTACTCTGTCGGCAACGATAGTACCAGTGAGTTTGCGATCACCCCTGTGCAACGACACTCAGATGAGGGGTATCCTCTGTCTTTTGCTCAGGAGCGTATGTGGACGTTGAATCAACTGGAGGGTGATGAGGCCGTATATAGCATTCATCAAGCATTTACTGTTTCTGGTGACATCAATCTGGATCACATTGAAACCGCTATTGCCCGCATCGTGGAGCGCCACGAAGTATTACGCACAGTTATTAAAAATACACCTGCCGGCCCCCGCCAGTTTGTTAAAGACGACGTTAAATTTCATCTTAACAGACAAGATCTGAGTCATCTGAGTTTGCAACAGCAGCAGCAAGAAGTGATGCTCAGAATCCAAGAAGATGCCACCAGACCATTTGATTTAAAGAGAGATCTTATGGTGCGCGCGACTTTTCTTAGCTTAAAAAACGGCAGCCAGCAACAGCAGGGTGTACTGTTGATTTGCATGCACCACATTGCCTCTGACGGTGTGTCCGGTAACTTGTTAGTGACAGAGTTTGCACATCATTATCAAAACTTAAAGACAGGACAGGAAACAGAACTTTCCCTGTTGCCTTTTCAGTACCTGGATTTTGCGGTAAGTCAGCGTCATCATTTTAATGAAGCTCAATTGCAAAAAAAAATAGACTACTGGCGTCAGCAGCTGCAAGACGCACCGGTTTTGCATACTCTGCCAACAGATTACGAACGTCCGGTACATGCGTCTCATAAAGGAGCTGTGTACAGTGGACAACTGGATAAGGAGCTGAGTCAGAACTTACATGCTCTGGCACTCCAGCAAGGCGTCTCTATGTTCATGTTGTTTCATGCTGCCCTTAGCCTTCTGATGGCACGTCTTGGTGAATCTGACGACATTGTGATCGGGACGCAACTTGCTAACAGAACTAACGCTAAAACCCAGTTTCTGATTGGCTGTTTTGTGAATACTATTGCATTGCGCTGCCAGTTAGATCAGAACTGGACATGTGCAGAACTGTTGCAGCAAATTCGACTTATTAACCGGGATGCGCAGATTCATCAGGATTTGCCTTTTGCCACCTTGGTGGAAAAACTGAATCTTTCCAACAATCCGACTCATAATACCTTGTTCCAGGTGGAGTTGACTTTGGAAAGCGAAGGAGATCAAGCGCAAAGTGAGCTGCAGGGCATTCATATAGAGCCTCTGGATACAGAAGAAAATACCGCGCTATTTGATTTCTCTTTAGACGTTTTACTGAGCCAGGAACAGATTAAATTCAACTGGATATACAATGTATCCTTATTTAAAGAACAAACAATCAAGACTTTTGAGTGTTATTTAACGGCTCTGTTAAAGGCATTTGTGAGTTCACCAGATAAGCCGCTCAGTCAGATAAAAATGTTGTCTGATGATGAAATTAAGAGTTTGCTGATAGCCAGCAATAACAGCCATGAAACGCCTGAGTTAAAGGCTGATACTTTGGTCGACTGGTGGCAAAAGGTGTCTCTGGCACATCCCAACAAACAAGCCATTGTTGGGCCAGGTGGACGTTTGAGTTACCAAGTGCTGGAAGAAAAGGCTAATATTCTGGCGATGCATCTTGTGCAGGTCAGAAATGTTACTCAAGGAGAACGGATCGGTGTTTGTATGACGACCGATGTCGAGTTTTTCATTGCCATGTTTGCGATATTTAAGGCTGGGGCGGCACTGGTGCCATTGGATCCTAACAGCCCTATTGAACGCATTACAGATATAGTAACAGACAGTGAAATGCGCTTGCTTATAAGTCAGTCTAATGTTTACGGGCTGGAACAGTTGCAAGACTGTGAAGTACTCAAACTGGACCCCACCTTCTTACCTCCGGTTGCTGTGGGTAAGGTGTCAATGCCAGTTGTGCAAGGTTCTGATATCGCTTATGTGATTTATACGTCAGGTACCACAGGTAAGCCCAAAGGTGTACTGGTTGAGCATCAGGCTATTTGTGAACATATAGCGGCAATAATCAGTTATTTAGGTATTAACGAAACTGATCGCGCCTTGCAATTTACATCCCCTGCATTTGATGCATTTTATGAGCAATGCTTTGCGGTGTTATTTTCTGCTGGCACCCTGTGCTTACGGAATCAGTCATTACCTGGACCGGCCGAGTTTTTTGAGCTTCTGAAGCGTTATGAGGTTAGCATTACCGACCTTTCTCCGGGTTATCTGGAACAGTTGATCAATGGTTCAGAAGAAGGCATGTGGCAAAATAGCGGATTGCGTCATATCGTCATCGGTGGTGAAGCGCCAGCACCAGAATTGTTAAAACGTTGGCTGCAGCTTACGTATAGCAAGCAATGCGCTTTATACAATGCTTATGGCCCCACAGAAGCTGTAATAACCAGTACTATCAAGAAAATTGACTATAGCGATATTGGATCCGTTCAACTGGGACAGCCTCTGGGGAATCGTAGGCTCTTTATTGTAGACCGCTACAACAATATTTGTCCTGCGGGAGTGCCTGGTGAGCTACTGATCGCTGGCAGTCCATTAGCCCAGGGTTATCTGAATTTACCCCTATTAAGCAGTGACAAATTTATCGATTTTGAGGGAGCCGGAAAGCCTGCACAGCGCTGTTATCGCAGTGGTGATAAGGTGATACAAAACTGCAATGGTGAACTCACCTTCGTCGGACGTATTGATAACCAGGTTAAGGTGCGAGGCTACCGTGTGGAGCTGACTGAAATTGAGAATAAGCTTACCATGTACAAGGGAATTTCCTCAGCACTGGTACAACTGGTGACCACTAAGGAAAGTTCAACACAGGGCTCTAACTCGCAACTGGTGGCTTGGCTTATTACCGAAAGTGAAAAACAAGTATATGTGGGTGAGCTGGCGCGTCAACTCAAAATATTCTTAAAGTCTAATCTGCCAGATTACATGATTCCCAAAGCTTTTGTATTTATGAGTAAATGGCCTTTAACCCTGTCAGGAAAGATTGATATTGAAGCCCTACCTCAGCCTGACATGTTAGCGTTGCAAACGGGTTATGTTTGTCCTTGCAATGATATTGAGGCACAACTGGTAGGCATTTTTGCGAAGTTATTAAAAATTGATAGTAGCAAGATGAGTGTCACGGAGAGCTACTTTGAATTAGGGGTGCAATCTTTGATGGCAATTCAGTTAACCGTCGCCATCAATAAGGCATTCCATATTCAACTTGATGTCAGAAAACTGTTTGAAAACACCACGGTGAGAGAGTTATCGTCGGTGATTAGTGATTTGTTAATGCATCAGCATCTGGTGAACAACCTGGAAAATATGAATAAAGAAGAGCTTGATGAGGTAGAACTATAATGAACATGGAACAGTTGATCAGCCATTTGGCCAAAGATGGTATTATCGTTAGTCTTAATGAAAGCAAGCTTAAAGCTAAAGCGGCTAAAGGAGTATTGTCAGAAGATAAACTGGCCCTTATCAAAAGTTATAAAGAAGAACTTATTGTCTGGTTGCAGGAAAACCCGCCAATCGCAGCGAGCACCAGTAGTCAAAAAGCAATAGTGCCTCGCGAGCAAGATCTGCACATCCTGCCGCTTTCGCATGCGCAGCAGCGTATGTGGTTGATGAGTAAGATGAACCCTGAGTCATCGGAATACACTATGCCAATGGCCTTCACTGTTAGAGGTGACTTTGAACACGCCATTGCCCAAAAAGCCCTTAGAGAGATTATTGCCCGCCACGAAATCCTGCGCGCTCGTATAATCGAAACAGATGGCGAACCTACCCAACAGATACTTAATGATAGTGAGTTTCAACTGAGGTATCTGGACTTGTCTGAGTCGCCAGAGGGCACGGACTCTGAAGCGTTTAAGCAGGAACTGAACAAAAATGCAACCAAGGTGTTTGATTTTAGTAGTGGGACATTATTGCGGGCTACTTACATAAAACTTAAGCCTGTTCAGGAATCGTCCGGCCAGTATTATCCTTATGGGGCCTTGTTGTTCAACATACATCACATCGTCTCTGATGGCTGGTCAATGGGACTGTTAATTCAAGAGTTTGTGGCATTGTATCAGGCGTTCTTATCCGGAACTGCTTCTCCGTTGCAGGAACTTGCTATTCAATATGGTGATTATGTGATGTGGCAGCGCCATGCTCTGACTCATGATAAGCTGCAAAAACAACTGGATTACTGGCATCAGCATTTGCAAAATGTGCCAACATTGCATTCTATTCCTCTGCAAACCAACAGACCGAAAATCAGAAGTACCAGCGGTCGCATTGTCGAACGCACCTTGAGCCTGAGTCAAACCGAAGGCGTCAGACAAACCGCCCAACATTATGAACTTACGCCATTTATGTTGATCCATGGGGTGTTTGCTTTGGTGCTGGCAAAACATGGTGGTAACAATGATTTGGTTATCGGAACGCCGGTGGCAAACCGTCAAAAACAGGAACTGTCTCAGTTGATTGGCTTGTTTGTCAACACCCTGGTGCTGCGCAGCAATACAAATCACCTTTCCTGGGGAGACTACCTCAACCATATTCGTCAGATTAATCTGGATGCGCAAGCTAATCAGGATGTCCCCTTTGAACTGCTGGTTGAACTGTGCAATTTACCCAGAGACAAGTCACATACACCGCTGTTTCAGATCATGTTGAGTATGGATGATACCTTAAGTGAAGAGGGCGATTTACAAGGACTGGAGTTACAACCTCTGGAAGAAGACGAAGCCACAACCCGCTTTGATTTAGATCTTACCGTTGAATTTACCAGAGAAGGTTTGTATCTGGAGCTGCTTTATGATCATGGTTTGTTTGATGAGCACCGTATGGCAATCATGATGGATAACATTTGTCATGTGCTTACCAACCAGAGTCTGACAGCCCAAACACCAATGTCGGATATATCTCTGTTAAGCGGCCTTGAACAGAAACAGGTAATTTTAAGATCTCAGGGACACCATCATGATATTGGTGAAGTTAAGAGTGTGCTTGAACTGATAGCCGCCAATGCTATGCAAGCACCACAACAAATCGCTGTGGTGTCAGAATCTGGGCAGTTAACTTATGCAGAGTTACTGCATCAGGTGAACATTCTGGCACAGAAAATAACAGAGCATGGCGTCTCAACAGAAAGCATAGTTGCCATTTCTATGGGGCGCACTCTTGAAAGGATTATTGCTACCCTTGCGGTGTTGCAAGCCGGGGCTGCCTTTTTACCGCTGGATAGTATTTTACCGACTCAGAGACTGGACGACATACTGTCGGATGCACAGCCGCAGTTGTTATTGCTGGATGCATCAGCACAGCAAAATTTTGTCGACTTTAAGCTACCTAAAATGCTGCTTCAGCAGAATGACTTTGAGCAGGCAACAGATGAAGCATTACCAGAATTGCAAACTTCCGTTAGTCGTAACGATCTTGCTTACCTGATGTATACCTCTGGCACAACAGGAAAGCCCAAAGGAGTGCAGGTTGAACATGGACAGCTGCTGGATTTTGTCGTAGGCATCACAAAAGACTACGGCCTGATACCCAGAGATTCAGTGCTGCATTTCTCATCCTTTAGCTTTGATATCGCTATAGAAGAGGTCTTTGGTGCGCTCGCGGCTGGTTCTACTTTGGTGTTGCGCAATGAGCTTGCTGGACGAGATTTAAAACATTTCTGGCAACTCTGTCAGCAATATAATGTGACTGTGGTAAGTTTACCCACTGCTTTTTGGGAGCAACTTTGTTTTGAACATTCTATTCCTGTAGCGAAGAGTTTGAGGCTCGTTATCATTGGTGGTGAAGCGGTTAATCTTGAAAATGTTTCAGCCTGGTTTAACAAACCGGGACAGATGGCAGCCCTTTATAATACCTATGGGCCGACCGAAACCACTGTCACCGCCAGTAGTTATTTGATGTCTGGTGTTCCTCAAGGGTATGCGACTGTCCCTATTGGTCGAGCCACACAAAATACCCAGCTATATGTCCTGGACGAGTATCAAAACTTGTTGCCTAACGGTTGTGTGGGTGAGCTTTACATTGGTGGCAAAGGAGTTTGTCGCGGGTATTTGAACCGTCCGGAGTTAAATCAAGAGCGTTTCATTCCTGATCCTTTCTCGTCTGACAAAAATGCGAGATTGTATCGTTCTGGGGATTTAGTGAGATATCACAGTGACGGCAACCTAATATTCATTGGACGCACTGACGACCAAGTGAAAATCAGGGGCTATAGAATCGAAATAGCTGAAGTGGAAGTCCAGCTGGCAAAATGTGATGGGGTAGGTGTCGTTGCTGTAATACCGCAGGAAATTGATGGCGAAAAACGCCTGATTGCTTACGTAACCCTCACAAAGGAAATTACGAAATCTGAAATTGTGACAAGCCTGTCTGCCAATTTGCCGGACTACATGCTGCCGCAGGGGATCGTATTGATGTCGCAACTGCCGGTGAACAGCAACGGAAAAATAGATAAACGACAACTACCTGCACCTGAAGCTGAGGCTTTTATTTTTGATGAACAGGTGGCACCACAAGGTCCTGTTGAGGAGGCTCTGGCTGAGATCTGGGCCAGTTTATTGAAAGTTCACAGCATCAGTCGTAATGAACATTTTTTCAGAAAGGGTGGGCATTCCTTATTGGCGATTCGACTGATCAGCGAAATCAGGTCTAAACTTGGCTGGAATGTTGATATAGCGGCTGTTTTTGATTATCCCGTATTCCATGAATTTGCTGCTAATCTTGAACAGACACCACGAAGTTCCCGTTCCGAAGTTATTCCGGTATTGCCCCGCGACAACAATTATTTTCCCCTGTCTTACGCCCAGACTCGTCTCTGGTTTATTGACCAACTGGAAGGTGGCTCTCCACAGTATAATATGCCGACGGCATGGAAAGTGTCAGGTGAGTTCAATGTTGAACAAGCTGAGCTGGCTCTTGCCCTGCTCATTGAGCGCCATGAAACACTGCGGACCGTGTTCAGAGAAATGGAAGGGCAACCCTGTCAGGTTATACTGGATGAACACTCATTTAAACTCAAGCGTCTGTGTTTAACTCATCTGAGTGAGGCGGAGCAAGCTTCAGAGTTAGCGGCTCAGCTGGTGCTGGATGCAAATTTGCCCTTCGACCTGAGTCAGGATCTCATGTTTCGCGCTACCTTTGTTAGCCTCAATAATCTGGGCGATAAAAAGCAAGGCGTGTTACTCATTAATACTCACCATATTGCTTTTGATGGCTGGTCAGACGGTATCTTGTTGACAGAGTTTAGCACTCTGTACAGGCAACTGGCAGGCGGTGAGTTGGCTCAGCTGGCACCATTGCCATTGCAATATGTTGATTATGCTGCATGGCAAAAAGACTGGTTGGCAGGTGATAAAATGCAGCAACAGTTAGCGTATTGGGGAGAGCAGCTTGCAAATGTGCCTATCCTACATGGTATTCCTTTGGATTATCCACGGCGCACGGTTGACGAGCATAAGGCTAAATGGTTTTTTGCTTCTGTACCACCAGAAATACTCCGCTCTTTGGAACAGGTTGCACAAAAGTATGATCTTACAATGTTTATGTTGTTGCATGGCATTCTGAGTTTGGTCATTGCCAGACACAGTCATAGCGATGACATAGTAGTGGGAACGCCAGTTGCTAACAGACGCAATACTCAGTTGGAGTCCATTATAGGTTTTTTTGTGAATACCTTAGTATTGCGTGTTAACACTGACTTTCAGTCTCTGGAAGACTATTTTAGTCATATTCGTGAGGTGAACTTACAAGCGCAGCGACATCAGGATGTGCCTTTTGAAACAGTTGTTCAGCACTGCAAGGTATCAAGAACGGCTTCACATACACCACTGTTCCAGATCCTGTTTACTATGGACACTAACGAAGAGACGACTATAGAACTGGAAGGCGTAAATTTTGAGCCACTGGACAGTGGTGAGAGCTATGCCAAATTTGATCTTGATATTGGTGCGAAGATTGATGAAGAGGGGCTGCATTTTAGCTGGACCTATGATGCTTCTATCTTTAAAGAAGAGCGCATCAAGCAAATGCAGAGACATTTGAAAAATGCTATAGAGTCACTATGTAGCAAGGTAGGCTCTAAGTCTTCTGATACAATTCCGGTGGCTGATATTGAACTCTTAGATGAAGCGGAATCTCACCTGCTATTACATCAGTTTAACCCGGCAACCCCACTCCAATCCTGTGAGCTCACTCTGGACAAAATGATTGCGCAACAGGCGCAGCAGACACCAGATAAAATTGCAGTGCGTTACAAGGATGAACTGCTTACTTATGCTCAGTTAGACAGGCAAAGTAATCGTCTTGCTATTACCCTGCAAAGAAGAGGGGTTGGAAGCGATGATTTGATAGGCTTGTGTATAGACCGGGGTATTGACATGGTGGTGGCGTTGGTGGCTATTTTAAAAGCTGGCGGCGCTTACGTGCCATTTGATGTTGCTCTGTCTGAAGAGATTATTAGAAAACGCTGGCAACAAATCACACCTAAAGTGACTCTAGTGAGCGAAAATACTGCGTCTATATTTCCTGAAGAACATTGTTGCTTAATTAATTCTGCATTAAACAGTGAAGTTGCGGGCGATACTTATGACGCCATAAGTCATATGGATTCGCTGGGTTATGTGTTGTCAACATCTGGGTCTACAGGCGAACCAAAGCATATTGCTATGCCACACCGGGCACTGGTGAACTTGTTACAGTGTATGCGGAATGACATGACTATAGACAATAAGGATATAGTCACATTGCAATTTGCTTCTATTGGTTTCGATATGAGTTTTGTCGATATCTTTTTACCTCTGGTGCATGGTGGCACTGTGGTCATGTTGTCAGAAGTGCATCGTCTTGACGTGAACTATCTTATACAGCTTTATCAGGATAATAAGGTGACGGTAAGTAACCTGCCATATGCCATGTTAAATACCATCAGTGAATACTTACGAAACAAATCGTTGCGCCTGACGGATTTGAAATACATATTCTCGACGGCTGAAGCTCTGAAAGTGACTCCTGCCATCAGGCACTTCTTTAAGGAACATTCTCAGGTAAGACTTTTTAATCACTATGGACCGTCTGAAACTCACGTTTGTACGGCATTAGCGTTAAAAGGCGAACCGGACAGCTGGCCTGAGTTTCCCACAATTGGTAAACCCCTGATGAATACCAGAGTTTATGTATTAGATCATCATCAGCGACTTACTCCATTCGGTGCGGTAGGCGAGCTTTATGTGGCCGGGGAATGCCTGGCAAGAGAATATTTAGGCAGAGAAGACTTAACTGCTGAACGTTTTGTGGCGGATCCATTTTCAGCAACTCTTGGACAGAAAATGTATCGCACAGGAGACTTGGTACGATTTAGTTCTGACGGAGAGTTGCTGTATATAGGTCGACAAGATAATCAGGTGAAAATCAGAGGTTTCAGGGTAGAACCAGGAGCTGTAGAGCAACAGTTGACCTATTGCCCGGATGTGCAGTCCTGTGTAGTTGTCGTGGTTAAGGCAGCTAATGGTGAGAATAAGCTGATTGCATATGTGGAACCAAAAACTCAGCAGAATAATTGGCAAGAAACCAGCTTGCATTACAAAAATTGGTTGTTGCAAGAGCTCCCAGACTATATGATTCCATCCGCGTTTATAAAAGTGACGGACTGGCCGCTAAATACCAACGGAAAAATTGATCACAAATGTCTACCCAAAGTAGCCATGGACTATGAGTTGGTTGAATACAAAGCTCCTCAAAGTGAAACAGAACGTGATCTTGTGAGCATAATTGCAGGGCTGTTACAGCTTAATCAAAGTGAGCTCAGCATTCGTGCTAATTTCTTTGAGCTTGGAGGTCATTCATTGATGGCGGTTAGGTTAGCCAATGAAATAGAGCACCACTTCTTAAGCGGCAAAGAGCGATTCGACATCAAAACGATTTTCGATGTCGAAGACCTGGAAGAGATGGCTTATAAAATTGATCTGGTAGTCTTTAAACTCAATAAGCTAATACTCGCTAAAGAGATAGTAAAAAGTAGTTCCGAAGAGTTTACAGAAGAAGGGGAGATCTAGTCTGGTCTTTAGCTCTTCGGTGTATGAATCTTTTCGTGGATAACAAGGTAAATGGAAACGTCTCACGCGTAAGACGTTTCCAATCGGTTTTATATTATTTGTGCTTAACTGGCGTAGTTTTAATTCTAAATTAATGCGTTTTAAATGCTAAACAGCCAATAAATCACGGTGTAATAATAGGTATTTGTCTGAAAAATTTCGTGTTGTAGATAAGTACAAAACATCTGGCAATTGAGCATGGATAATTTAAAAAGAAGCTGTAGCAAATGTGTTGTTTCACATGGGATGAACAAACAACAACAGGTCTGCAAGAGCATTGAAGATATTGCGCAATGCGCCGCTGTTCTGAGTAAAACCTCAACATTGCAAGGGGAAAAATAATGGGAACTAACGAGGTTATTAACCTTGCGACTTCAAAAGGGGTTTACCTCTATTTAGACAATGAGAAACTGAAGTTTAAGTCAAAGAAAGGGGCTTTAAGTGATGATCTTTTGCAGCTCATAAAGCAGCACAAAGAGACCATCATCAGTTCATTGAGAGAGCAGGATAGCGCTGTTGATGAATCCCGGTTCACCACAACGCCACTGCAGGCCAACTCTGACAGATCAAACAGGTTATCTTCTGCACAGCAGCGAATTTGGTATATCGATCACCTGAACGGTCAAAGTCCCGAATACAATATTACCGCTGGTTTCTGGGTTCAGGGCAATCTGGATAGTGAGGTTGTCGAAAAAGCGTTTGCCTACATCATTAATCGTCATGAGGTACTCCGCACTGTATATAAAGATGAAAGTGGTATTGTCATCCAACACATTTTGGAGAACGTTACCTTTAATTTAAAGAGAGAAGATTTTAGTCATCTTTTTGAAGATGCTCAAAAAAAGGCTGTGGCATCGAGCATGGATTTTCATAACTCGCAGCCATTTGATTTGTCAAAGGACCTAATGCTCAGAGCAAGTTTAATCAGACTTGGTCACTCAAAAAGTGCCTTGCTGTTAAGCTTGCATCATATTGCTGCTGACGGCTGGTCAATGGAATTGCTGTTTAATGAGTTCGCCGAGTGTTACCGCGCGTTTTCACTGGGCGAGGAGGTGCTGTTACCCAGTCTTGATATTCAGTATGCTGATTTTGCTGATTGGCAGTACAACTTGCTGGAGTCAAATAAGTTTGCAGCCCAATTGGAGTTCTGGCAACAGAACCTCGAAGATTTACCTATTCTGCATAGATTGCCTTTGAAGGGGTATCGGCCTGATACCAAGGGAATCGCAGGTGATGTAATTCAGCAGAGCTTCGATACTGAATTAACACAAGGGATCCTGATTGCAGCCAGAAAGCACAAAATGACGCCTTTTATGTTTATTCATGCAGCTCTGTCATTAGTGATATCCAAGTTTAGTAATAGCACTGATATTGCTATGGGAACCTCCGTTGCTAATCGAACAGATAAGAAACTGGAAAACTCAATTGGACTTTTTATCAATAGTCTGGTGCTTAGAACAAAAATACAGCAGGAGGTATTAGGTGAATATCTGAGCTATGTCAGAAAAGTCAATCTGGAAGCGCAGCGGAATCAGGATATATCATTTGACCAACTAGTAGGAATGCTAAAGCTATCAGGTTCTAAGTCATACAATCCACTGTTTCAAATCCATATTGGAATGGCGGATAATTTTGGTGTATTCAACTCTGCTGATAAAAATCAGCAATTTTTGCAGTTGGCAGGAGACATCGAGCTGTCCCCGATAGAAGAAACCGACACCCAAACAAAGTTCGACTTAGAAATCGATATTGAGATCAATGAGCAAAGTGCTGCCATCAGCTGGACCTTTGATGTGGAGCTGTTTTCTAAAGCCTTCATTGAAAGCCTGGGCGCTAGCTTGAGCAGAGTATTGGCTGAAATGGTAAGCCATGACGACATTAGCCAGCTAAAGATTTCACAGCTACCCTTTTTGTCCTCTCTGGATTTTGCTGACCTCACAGAAAATAATAACGATATAGTACCGGAGAAAAACAACTCGCTTATACATCATCTATTTGAAGCGGTAGTTTCTTTGCACACTGATAAATCTGCCGTGGTTTTCGGTGAAACTAGTTTAACTTATAGGGAGTTAAATGAGCGAGGAAACCAGTTGGCCCGCCACTTGCTGGATTCAAAAGCGATACAAGAAAATAGCCGGGTGGGGATTTGCGCAGAGTCCTCTTTGGATGTTGCCATAGCTATCTTTGCTATTTTGAAAGCGGGCGCTGCTTATGTCCCCCTGGATCCTAACTATCCTGCCGAACGCCTCTCCTACATAATGGAGGACGCTAAGCTCGATTTAATACTGACACAAAGTAATAGTAAGCATGTGTTGCAATCCTATAAAGGCCAGGTCATCTCACTGGATGGCTTGAGTGACAAATCGCAAAACCAGCACACCTGCGCTGGTTACTCAGTAGCCAATTTAGCACCGCAAGAGGTTGCGAATAGATCTCCTGGCTTAGCGTATGTCATATATACTTCAGGCTCTACAGGGAAACCCAAAGGTGTCATGATTGGCCATCAGGCTTTGGTGAATTATCAGCTTCATATAAGCAAAGAATATAGATTTTCGGATACAGACAGAGTATTGCAGTTCTCCAGCCTGAGTTTTGATATCTTTGTTGAGGAGTTTTTCGGCGCTTTGTGCAGTGGTGCGACCCTGGTAATTAAAGATAAAGAATGTGTTCAGGGACTTGCAGCGTTTAGTGAGTTTTGTAATCGCCACAAGATTACAGTGGCATCTCTGCCTACAGCGTTTTGGTCATCAATGGTTTCATATCCTAAGCATGCTGAGATAATGTCTTTGAGAATGGTTATTGTTGGCGGTGAGGCACTCTCTGTGCAAGCAGCGCGTAATCATATGGAAAAGTTTGGTGACTATACTCAATTGGTGAACACCTATGGCCCTACCGAAGCGACCATTACTGCCACGTCTTATCCAGTATCTGCTCGTAGTTTAGACTTAGATGTCATACCGATTGGCAAAGCCAACATCAATTATGCTGTGTACATTATTAATCATGATTTGACATTAACTCCCAAGGACTGCGTCGGTGAGCTGGCTATCAGTGGGCCGGGGCTGTCCAGAGGTTATCTGAACAAGGATCGCCAAACAAATGCCAGCTTTGTCGACAATCCTTTTTACCAGGAGAACATGCCAGATAGCTATCGTAAACTATACAAAACTGGCGACCAGGTTCGCCGGTTATCTGACGGTAATCTTCAATTCATGGGGCGACTGGACGATCAGGTTAAAATAAGAGGATTTCGGGTTGAGCTTATTGAGATTGAAGAAACGCTGGCACAAAATGTTCTGGTTGACTCTGCAATCGTCTTAACCAAAGAAATTGATGGAAGTCTTAATCTGGTAGCCTATGTTAAGAAACAAGGCGCGAAAGAATTTGACACTGATAAAGACTTTAGCAGGGCATTGAAGTCTGCACTGAGCGAGCAGCTACCAGACTATATGATTCCCGGCCAGATTATTATTGTCGAAGACTGGCCACTCACCATAAATGGTAAAGTTGACAAAAATGCGTTGGCGAAGTTAACCGGGAATGAGAGTGAATCACCCTTTGAGTTGATGGAGCCTACAACTGAATTAGAAACTCAGTTGGTTGATATCTGGGCAAGTGTTTTACGAATCCGCCCGGAAACAATAGATATAAACGACAGTTTTTTCCAATTAGGTGGTAGTTCTATACTTGTCATCAAAGTGATGTATGAGGTGAAAGAGAAACTACAAAAATCAATTCTTGCGTCAGAATTTGTGCGCAATCCAACCATAAAAGGCCTAGCCGATTCATTGCAGAAAGAAAACCTGGCGAACAAGAGCATACTGGTACCAGTTTGTAATATTGCGCGAGATAAACCTCCTCTGTTCCTGGTGCCCGGTGCTGGCATGTCCTCGATTTCGTTTTACGAGTTTGGTGTGGCACTGGCAGAGCAGTATGAGTTATTAGTCTTTGAAGACCCGGCGTTAAACGGAGAAGAAGGATTTGACTCTTTTGAAAGCATGATTGCCGTGTTTACCAAGAGCATACTAGCGTCATGTCCAGACGAAGAAATCACTCTGTCTGGATTTTCCGTAGGTGCCAACATCGCTTTTGAAATGGCGCTTGCTCTGGAAGCTGAAGGTCGACGTGTCAGGGTTGTAATTATTGACTCCATGTTAATGGGGTATCAGGACGAACCTTGCTCAGATGACGAATTAATTGAATATTTTGAAGATGAAGGCATTACTGACTCTGATTACACTGATACAGTGATTAATGCTTTCAATCGTCAATCAGAGTTTGCCAGCGATTACGAACCCAGTGGTGTTTTATCAGGTGAACTACTGTTAATCTTCGCAAGGGAAAGCGATTTGATTAGTAAACGCGAGGTCATCCGCCAACAGATCCAGGCTTATTGTAAAGAAGAAGTGAAGATGGAACTGATTAATGGTGGACATTTTGATCTCTTCTCTGGTCGTGAAGCAATTGATTTAGCGAGAGTCATTTGTAGCGAGTGTGTGGTGCACCGAAAGACAACCCCACAAGAGATCACCGATCTTGACTCTTTGATTGTAGCAATGAAGAGCCGCTGCAAAAACTATGTTAGCGATATAGATGCGCCTTGCCGGCATTTAGTCAACCTGGAAGGGCGAGATTTTTTACTTTTAACTGAACATAAAAATAATGTTGAAGTTATCCGCGTAGAAAACAGGGCAAATGAAGAATTTGCCAGTATTCTGAGCACATCGCTGGATTGTGTGATTGCGTGCAACCAGCATGACAATGCCACTGATGCTTTAGCGAGAGCCTTATTGGCTGATGATATTCATATTGAATTTGGGGTTGACGCAGCCAAACACACATTAAATCTTTACTCTAAAGTTCTGTTTGGAGTTGAGGATGATGATGTGTTTTTACAATTGGATCAGATTTCTTCCAATACAGAGCCTGTTATTTGTGATTCGGATGGCATAGTTGCAGTTGGTGATCAGTACAAGCAGATTTCTGACGAGAAGATTGTGCGCTATATGCCTACCCTTTACAACGTGATAAGAGGGGCTATTGAAATGTTACAAGAAGAACAATCCAGCCTGAATTTTGTCGACTTAGGGTGTGGTAAAGGTCGGGTTTTGTTTACCGCCATGCAATATCCTTTTGCGAAAGTAATGGGTCTGGAATTGTTTGAAGAATTAGCTGTCTCTGCGAAAGAGAATTTGGCAAAGCTCCCTGCTGAACATGTGAAAGCCAGATCCCATGAAGTGGTGGTGACGGATGCTACGCTGTATCAATTTGCTGCAGCAAACACCGCTGTTTATTGTTTTGACAGCTTTGAAATGGAGACGAAGAAAAAAATACTCGACAATTTATACCATGATGTAGTGTCGAAAGGGTATCGGTTATATTTCTTAAACGTGACCGGTTCCACTGAATTACTGGAAAATACATCTTGGCTGAAAAAACAGCAAACCAAAGTGTTTGTCGGTGGTGTTTGGACAGTTACCTGTTGGTGTTCTGTTTAAAATCTTATCCAATAATATTTTCCCGCTGAAGAGCGGGAAGCCTATAACATAAAGAAGCGTTGCTATGGTTATTGAACTTATTAAGAGAAATAAATATAAAATAATTGCAAACAGTATTATCGGTGCTGCCAGTGCCTTTTTTGGTCTTTGGTTGATAACTCTGTTGGCAGATAATTCGATTGAGAGTATTAATGCTGACCTTTCTGGTTGGATGATTAAGTTTTCTCTAGGCTTGGTATGTCTTTTTATAGTGAGTAATATTGCAAACTATTTTATGACTAAACTAAGTATTCACATAAAGTCTGAAGTGCGTAGTGCGCTGGTGAAACGTATTTTAAATACACCATTTAATGTGCTGGACAAAATGGGAGGGCATAAAGTACAGGCGAGCTTAACCACTGATGTTAGCGATATTTCCGGTGGCATCGCTACTATGCCGCGATATATTTATAACTTTCTTACCACTGTTATTTGTCTTGGTTTTTTGGCGTTCAAATCTCTAAGTCTATTTTTAGTGCTTATAGTGGTGCTGCCCTTGGGATTGCTGGTATCGGCGCTATTTATTAACCGGGCAGAAGAGTATGACGAGAAATATCGTGAGGATTACGATGAGTTGCACAAGCAATTTAAATCACTGGTTGATGGTGTAAAAGAACTCAACAATAACAGTAATCGTAAAAAGGCCTTCTATCAGAACGATGTTACACCTTCGCTAAATGAAATAAACAGCTCTGATCTTAAATCTGAATGGTTCTGGAATTTGACGGAAAGTTGGGGGCAAATCTTATTATTTCTCTGTCTGGGTAGTGTGATTTTTGCACATAGCGCATTTGGCCTGGGTGAAAGCACTGATATCTTGAGCTTTATCTTTATTTTGACATTCCTGTTAGGGCCGATCGACTACTTATTATCTTCCCAAGAAGATATAACTAAAGCGATGATTGCAATACGAAAATTAGATAAGTTGGCATTTTCTGATGAACAGTGTATTGATTTCGAATCCAAAGAGAAATCCCTTCCTGATAACTGGTCTACAATTTCCTTTAGACAAGCATCTTTTCACTATGAACAGGAAGACAATCATTTTGTTTCAGGCCCCTTTAATATCGACATTCATCGTGGCGAAGTAGTGATCATTAAGGGGGGGAATGGTAGTGGTAAATCTACATTTGCGAAACTATTAATTGGTTTGTATCAGATTGATTCTGGGACTATTCAGGTGAACGAAACCAAAATCACCCCCGACTTGCTAATAGGATACCAAAATCTGTTTAGCGTCATACATTCAGATTTTTATCTGTTTGATTCTGTGATAAATCGCAATGGGGAGTTGGTTTCAGATGACGACATCAGAAAATACCTCGAAAAGTTGCAACTATCCGACAAGGTCCAGGTTGAGAATGGTAAATTTTCTACCACTAAATTATCTCATGGCCAAAGAAAACGTTTAGCGCTGCTGCTAGCCTACTTGGAAGACGCACCTGTTTATGTATTTGATGAATGGGCTGCGGATCAGGACCCCTATTTCCGTAGATTCTTCTACGAAGAGTTACTTACGGAGCTAAAAAATAAAGGTAAAACTGTGATTGTGATTAGCCACGATGATAAATATTTTTCAGTGGCTGACAGACTGGTCACTTTTGAAGAAGGAAATATTGACAGCATTGAATACACAAGACTGAATCATATTGATGCTACAACCACAGCTGCATCAATGAGTAGTTCTGTGTCTGTCTAAGGTATAACTGAAGTTCAAGAATAAGGACAATATGATGTTAGATATGTTTGAAGACAAATTGCAGGGTATAAAAGCAAAGTACGGTCAGGATTGTCTGGATCGTGTGGCTGAAATGTTCGATGCTGGCCCCGAAGACCGTCATCCCTTACAAAGCGGGGCAAAATATATAATGAAAGGCTTGTCTACCACTCCTTGGCTGGACATTGAGAATATGTGTGAACTCAAGCCTCTGGTCCAAAGATTGGAAGCTGTAGCGCCAGCTATCAAGGAAGAAGTGCGTGAAGCTGTTCGGCAAAAGTCTTCGACTCTTGTAAATTACGAGCATTACTTGGGGGCGCAAAAGGATTGGAGTGCGCTGTATTTGTATCGGAATGAAAAACCGAAACCGGAAGTTCAGCAGGTAGTTCCGGTGACTTGGGATGTGTTTCAAAATGAACTGCGTGATTGGCATTGCCCTTTATTAGAAGTCCATTTCTCATTGTTGCACCCAGGTGCAGAAATAAAACCTCACTCTGATCTATGGAACTTTACTTTGAACTTGCAACTGGCAGTTGATATTCCTGAAGCAGGTTGTGAGATCACAGTGGCCAATGAACCCAGAAACTGGCAGGAGGGTAAATGCCTGATATTTGATTATTCCTATGAGCATCATGCCCACAATCACTCAGATCAAAACCGGATCTGTTTATTGATGGATATCTGGCATCCTGACTTGACGGCAGCAGAAAGAGAAGCGCTGCACATTGTATTTTCAGAAATCAGGCGACTGACCGGCATGTAGTTCCCGAAATACATAAGGAAAGCGAACTTTAACGTAGCTGCGAAGGCACCTAAAGTGTGTAGTAGAACAAAAACCCCACAGATTTCAGTTTGTGTTAAATGGCCCCCATACGAGGCGAAATAATGAATAAAGTCATGTTGCTAGTCATGTTGTTTTCTGTAGCATTGTTTGTTAGAGCAGTTCAGGCACAAGACAAACCTATGAATAAAGAAAATTATAGTGCAGAACTGGTAAGAACAACCCATGGCATTGCCCATATTCGTGCCGATAGTCTTGCTAACCTGGGGTTTGGCAGTGGCTATGCTCAAGCTGAAGATCACCTTTGTACATTGGCGGATAACTACCTTCGTATTCAGGGGGAGCGGGCGCGCTTCTTTGGTGCCCATCGCAACGAAGCTGGCGATAATCAACATATCATCGAAGACTTCGGCTACAAAGCACTGGCCTTGGTAGATAATGCAGAAGCTCTCTGGTCAGATCTGAGTCCTGAAGCCCGAGCCTTGATTCAAGGTTTTGCTGCAGGGTATAACAAGTATCTGGCAGCAGCTAGGAAGGTGAAAGATAAACCTCACAAATCCTGTATTGATGAACCTTGGGTACGTCCTATAAAGCAATATGATGTGCTCGGTTATTTATTCTCTATTGCGGTTTTTCCTGGCGCCATGAACTTTTTGGAAGATTACTATATTGCCAGCCCCGACGACGAAAGCGAATCTCTGGTCAGGTTAACCACCCATAGAGATTTGCCTTTTAATATTGGTTCAAATGCTTGGGCTCTAGGTTCTGAATATACCAAAGGCAAATCTGGTATGTTACTGGCAAACCCACATTTTCCCTACGAAGGTGATCTGCAATTCTGGCAATCTCACGCCATAGTGGAAAATGATTTTGATACCATGGGGGCTTCATTAATTGGCTTTCCTGGCGTGATAAACATTGGTTTTAATAAGGATATTGCATGGACTCATACTTTTTCTTCTGCAGAGCATTTTGTTATCTACCGTATGAGTACTGGCCCTGATTCACTGCAAACTTATGAGTTTGACGGACAGATCATGGATGTTCAAAAGCGCTTGATTGAGGTTGTGGTCAAAGTAGATGATGGATACCAAACTTTGTCCAGACCCATGTATTTTACCCATATCGGACGGATTGTTGAGAACGATATGATGCCTTGGGATAAGAGTCATTTTTACGTTATCAAAGATGCTAATGAATATAACATCCAAATGGTGGATCACTGGCTGGCACTGAACCGGGCTGATAGTTTGCAAGCAGTTAAAGACGTTTTCAAGCAACATAATGGTCTGATTTTCAACAATACTTTGATTACCGGTAAGGAAGGTAAAGCCCTTTTTATAGGTGACGCTGCTGTACCTGCATTGCCGGCCGAAGCCTTGCGACTAATAGCTGAAAGTGAAGAAATTGCGTCCGTACGAGAGAACCATAATTTAACCATGCTGCCTGGGCAGTATTCACATATGGTATTTGATGACTACATCAGTTACGAACAAATCCCAATTCTAAGCACTCGTAGCTATGTGCAAAATGCAAACGACTCTCACTGGGCCACTAATGTGGATAAACCATTGGAAGGCTTTTCACCACTGCTGGGCAAAGAAAAATCAGAACTGTCGTTCAGAACTCGAATGAGTCTGACTCTGTTAAAAGAAGAGCGAGGCGAGGACCAGAGGTTCTCTATGGAGGAACTTGAGGCAACGATGTTTTCTACCCGCTCTTACTTGGCTGAACTGATTCTGCCGGACTTACGCAGCATGTGTAAAAACTCAGCGTTGCTGGCAAAGGTGCAGAGTTTGAAAGCTGAATACAGTACTGTTTTATCGCCGGCGTGTCAGGTCATTGCAGCGTGGAATGGGAGATTTGATAAGTCAGCGAAAGGCAGTTTATTGTTACGGGAATTAGCGTTTATGATCAACTCATCAGAGGATTTTTCCGTACCATTTTCCGCGCAAGATCCACTTAATACCCCACGTAGCTTCAAAGCGACTGTTGAAAGTCTTGCAAAACTTGCCCATGTTGCGGTAAACCTTAGCAAGGCCGGAATAAGTTTAGATAGCAGCGTTGCAGACTATCAATTTTTTGAAGCCTCTACGCCACAAGGAAATTCTGCAGGGCAAAAATTGTTTTGGCCAGGATTATTTGAAGAGGAGGGCGGCTTTAATATGATTGCCGCGTGGACATGGGACAGAACCCTGCAGCCCCGCCACTATTATGATGCAGTGTTTGATCATGAGTCAGAAGAAGAATTAGAGTCAGGTTTGACAGAATCAGGCTATCATATTCGGTTCGGTTCCAGCTGGATTATGGCGGTGGAGTATATTCAGGACAAGGTCATTGCCAGGGGGATCTTGACTTATTCCCAGTCCTCTGATGGCAGCTCAGATTACGCCCATCAACAATCTCGTTTGTATTCGCAAAACGCTGGCTTGCACGAGCTGCCCTTTACGAAGAAAGAAATTGAAAAAGCGGAGATTTCAAGGCTGAGTCTTGGCAACTCAGACACACTTGCGAATAAGGCAATTCACTGACCAGCTCTAAGTGAGTATGAATATGCAGTCAGAGCTTAAAAACACTGAAAATGACTTGTTTTACGAGGAAGTTTCACCATGCAAGAATTTGATGCCTTTTAGTCTGTTACCCCACGCGCACGACGGGCGTGTGGGATTGCTTGCCAGTGACTTTAAACCAGATCACCAACAATAGGGCAATGCCATTGTGCGTGATGAGAAGCCTGCAGCGAGGCAGTTGATGCTCATGCACAGTGAGCATATTTGATTTTATAAACAGAGGCTTACAATTTTTCAGTCTCTCTTATTGACTGTTTGATAGAGCACTGTGTAGGATCGATCAATCAATATTGATCTCACACGTGAGGGCAATATTTTAAATACCTAATATGTTGTGTTCTTTCTGGAATTTACATTTTTTATAGACTTGTAGCTGGTCTTAACCGGAAATAAATACTGGTAAATTAGCAGAATTTTGATCAAGGGTAGCGGTTATGCTAATGCAGTAATCCACGGTGCTGCCATTTATTCGAGTATCTGATAACAGTGAAACACAGAGTATAGCCACATTTTATTGTACTCATGGGATTTGGACTCAAAGCGAGTAAATCTTAACAATTTATATAGGGCGCAATTTTGTAACCAAGGAGAGCGCTCAGAATCAGATTAAGTCTGAGTGCTAATTCATAGTCAAACACTATTCCCAATGGAGTGCAGGATAAGTCAGCATGAACACGCAGATATTACTTAAAACAGCCACAAATACATTATTTGATAATGCACTGTCTTTTACTGAAGAGCTTGTTGCATTCGAATCAGTGACTCCTGATGATGCAGGATGCGCTAAATGGTTAGCGGAGAAGTTGGAGCAAATGGGAGCTGAGGTTGAGATACTTCAGCAAAATGGCGTTACTAACCTGCTTGCATCTATTGGTCTTGGATATGGTCCAAATGTGGCATTTTGTGGACATATAGATGTTGTTCCTGCTGGTAATCTCTCCAAGTGGATACGACCGCCGTTTCGTGCCATCCGAAGTGACGATAAGCTTTATGGTAGAGGGGTTGCTGACATGAAAGGTGGTGTAGCAGCGGCATTGGCTGCAACACATGCGCTACTGCAAGAGTATGGTCAATTCAATGGTCGATTGTGGTTTTTAATCACCAGTGACGAAGAAGGTGAAGCGGAATATGGCTCAAAACTTATCGTTGATTTACTGTCTAAACGAGGCGTGAAACTCGACTATTGTGTGATTGGAGAGCCAACCGCCATTAACCACACAGGCGATATGTTAAAAGTTGGACGTCGAGGGGCATTGAGTTTCGATGTATCTCTATGTGGCAGGAGTGCTCATGTAGCTTATCCTTCGCAGGGAACAAACGCTATTCATATTGCTTCAACTGTCATCGAGAAACTAAAATCAATCACCTGGGACAGTGGCAGTGACGATTTCCCCGGAACATCACTGCAAATCACCCACATTGATTCAGGTAAGTGGACTGATAACGTTATCCCCGACAAGGTGTCATTGAGTTTCAATATTCGTTACTCTGCTCAGTATCGGGAAACAGAGCTGATTAAGATGGTGAACCAGATAGTTTCAGAGGTGACTTCTGACTTCACCCTGAGTTCCTATCGAAATTGCGATCCTTATTTATCATCCTGCTCTGAGGGCCGTCTTTCTCTTATTAAAGAAGTCGAAACTGTGATCCATCAACAGTTAGGGCTTTTTCCAAGAGTCTCTACTTCAGGTGGCACTTCTGATGGCCGGTTTTTCAAGGATATTTGCCCTCAGATTGTGGAGTTGGGTTTGCCTAACAAAACGATTCACCAAGAAAATGAGCATGTTACTACTAAGGACATCTGCGTATTAGCCGAAATCTATAAAGCACTATTTCAACGCTTACTAGAGGAAGAACCTCGTGCAGACTAAACGGCTGTGGCCTTCAGCAGTGTTCATATTGCTACGACTATTTTGTTTCCTTCTACTTACAAATACGTTTGTAGTAATTCAGGCTGCAGAAATCACAATTGACGGTAAGTTGGACGAAGTCCAATGGCAGACCGCCCAAATTATTGACGATTTCGTCTTTACGGATCCCGACACCGGAGAGCCTGCCGATGAGAAAACACAGGCGAGATTTTTTACTGATGAAAAAGGTCTCTACATTGGTTTTGTTAATCATCAAAATTGGGATGAACGTACCCGAATCTATAATCGCCAGGACCAACTGGTTCGTTCTGATTTCAATAGAGTTGTAGTGGACTTTGAGGGGAAAGGCTCCAGTGCTTTTGAGTTTACTGTTGCATTGGGGGGCGGCTTTGGTGAGGGTATTTATGTTAATGGCAATCAGTTTAGTGACGATTGGGAAGGTCACTGGAAGTTTGCTGTTTCAGAAGATAAGCAGGCATGGTACAGCGAGATATTTTTACCTTGGAATATCGCACTTTACATTTCCAAGGATGGGGATAAATCAAAAAAAATGGGTATTTGGTTCAATCGAGTCATTAGTAAAAAAGGTTCTGATTACTCCTTTCCTAATACTCATTGGAGCAGAAGTAATTTTTTAAGGGAACTGTATCCAATACAGTCCGAGGCGGTAGATGTTGCCCCTAACTTTACTTTTATTCCCCAGCTCACGCTTCAATATGACACTCAACGGCAAAAGCAGGAATATAATCTTGGAGGCGATCTGCTATATCGCCCTTCAACAGACAAGTTATTTATGGCAACAATTATGCCAGACTTTGGAACTGCCGATGCCGATGAACTGGTCGCAAACTTTTCACCCGTAGAAGTTTTTTTTCCGGAAAACAGGACTTTTTTCACAGAAAATCATAGTCTTTTTGACTTAAAAGATAACAAGAATAAGTTTGTTCTAGTTAATACTCGTAGGATCGGTGCTGCTACAGATGGAGCTGTTAGCGTTCCAGCCAAACTAGAATATGCCGGAAAATTTGTGTCTGTAGGAACTACTGTAGATAGTGGGTTAATGTATGCTTCAGAAAAGGATGTTGGTGCGGCACAAGGTAAAACCTTTTTCGTTGCTCGAAGTAAAGCCCATTTACAGGAGGGTTATGTTGGGAGTCTACTTACTGTTACCGACCGCCCTGAGATTGAGCGCAAAGCATACTCTGTCGCTATCGATCTTAGTTTGTGGTCGCAGGAAGGAGTATTTGATGTCTTGCTACTGGGGTCTCGTATTGATGATCAACTTTGGAGTACTGGGACAGGACTATATCTGGATGGGAAATATGCTCTCAACCGAGGCAGCAACATTTCGGCGCAACTAACGTTGTTTGACGCACAGCTTGACTTGAATGATGCTGGTTTCATTGAAAGGAACAACACTAAGAAACTGGAGTTATCGGCTGATACTACTCTGTACGACTTAAATGACAATGTTTATGAACTTTATCTGGAGGCTGGTACTGCATTCAATCGGAACTTTGATGGTGAGCAGCTTGCAACTAGTCTAAACGTGGCGGGGACGCTAAAAGACTATGATGCCTGGGAATATCTGTTTGAACTGAACTATAAGTTGTCTGGAGTAGACGACCTTATTTCTTTCGGTTTTGGTTCCGTTAACTTACCGTCACAAAAAGATATCGTTGGACAAATAGCAACGCCTTCGGGCAGTAATACGCAGTTTGTTTTTGTATGGAATTACTATCAAGAGGGTTTGAGTGGTTGGACTCATGCTGTCGAACCTATCATTCGATATGCATTTAATGACAGCGTCAATATGGAGCTGAGCGCTAATTTACTTGAGAGTAATGACTGGTTAATAGGTAATGGGCTAGGGCAATTAGAAAGGTTCAAACGTAGTTTTAGAGAGCTGGATTTAAAGTTCTTATGGTTGATTTCGCAGAATCAGGAATTAAACATGCGACTTCAGTGGAACGGTTTGTCGGCAAAAGGTCTTGAGTTGTTTAATATCTCGGAACAGGGATTAGTTTCGCAAGGTCGTGCTGAGGATTTTGCAGACAGCCAGTTGTCTATGCAGTTGAAATATCGCTACTTTTTTGCTCCTTTTTCGGACGTGATGGTGGTTTATTCGCGTCAGGGAAGTATTTTTACTGATGATTTGTCAAAAGCAAATTTTGGCAACTTATTTGATTACTCTTTTAGGGGGGTCAAAGAAGATTTAGTTACTCTAAAAGTCAGATACGCTTTTTGACAAATGGCTTCTCAAAGCCACATTAGCAGTTGTAAGCCGTGGCTACAATGAGGCGTCTTTAAAGTCTTTTAGCCTGTTTGGATATGTCATCCGATTTTTTAAGTTAGAACCAAGTGGCTATTATTGTCTGGCCAAAATTTTGCGATTGAGGATCAAAATGGAAAAACTCGAAATAGTTAATGAAATTAGGGAGCAAGGATTCATTGTTCTAACCAATTTTCTATCTGGTGAATACGTCGATAAAATCAATGACAGACTAGAGAAATATATATCGGAAAGACATGATGGCGTTGCAATGGAGGACGATGGTGAGACATTGCGTGCACTGCACGGGTTACACTTATACGATGGATTCTTTCTAAGTCTTTGTGCTAACGAGAAATTGTTGAGTTTGGCTGAATCTTATATTGGGGAGCAGTGTTATGTTCACCAGTTTAAAATTAATGTTAAGAAAGCATTGAAGGGGCAGGCATGGCCCTGGCATCAGGATTTTGTGTTTTGGCAAAAGGGGGACGGTATAGAGCGCCCTCAATTACTCAACATTGGTATTATGTTACATGATGTCAGTATGTTGCATGGTCCGTTGTGTTTTATCCCAGGTAGCCATAAGTTGGGTGACTTGTGTGAAAAAATGGTTGAGCATACAGCTTGGGAATCTGATATTTCGTCTCAGCTAAGCTATCAGGTAAATGGAAGTACAATTGAGACGTTACTTTACGAAAAAGACGTTAAGTTTATAACAGGTAGCGCTGGGGACTTAATACTTTTTGACCCGCTTTTGGTGCATAGCTCCTCCGGAAATCTATCACCCAAAGACAGGCCGCTCCTACTCATTACCTATAATGCGGTTTCAAATGCTCCTACCATTTCCCCGGGAAATTCAAGACCTGAGTTTCTTTGCGCATCAGATAACAGCCCACTGACAGCAACTTGTGAAGGGTTTTAAAAAATTTAAACTGAGTAAAGAACAATGGTAGAAAAAAGTAGATTTAAATCATTCAAGCCATGTCTTGAGTTAAGTAATCCGAGTATCGATAGAGTACTTCAATGCATAGGCAATATGGAACCCTTTATCATAAAAGGAGGTGCCTCTTCATGGGAGGCTATTAGTAAGTGGACATGGGAATACTTCAGAAAAAATTTGGGTCATTTTCGTTTGCAGGTTTTTCGTACTAAGAATCGACATGACTACCGATACATGTCGATTGCCGAATATGTGGATTACATCGTCAATTGTGAAGAATCAGATCCCTATTACGCAACCGCCTGGCAGTTTTCTTTGGCGTTTAAACAATTAGTGAATGATTATCAAGTATCGGAATCTTTCGATTGTCTGATAAAAAGACGCATCCCCGATGACATCTTACATTCTGACGCCAAATTATTATTATTGCGCTGGATCTACATGGGGCCGAAGAATAGTGGCTCTTCTATGCATTTAGATATTTGTTCGACCCATGCGTGGAATGCAGTAATATCAGGTAAAAAGGAATGGGTATTTTTTGGGCCTGAGTATACCGCGCATGTCTACGATGGCGAAGTTGACAGTTTTATACCGGACTATGATCTACACCCCAAGTTCAGAGACGCCATAGGATACCACTGTTTTCAGTATCCTGGAGATATCATCTTTACACCTTGTACACACTGGCACCAAGTCCGGAATCTTGAGGCAGGTATTTCGATAACAGAGAATTTTGTTAATCATTCGAATTTAAACTACGTGAGAAGATCTATGCAAAATAGCGAAGACCTTAGTGATGAACAAAAGGTTTTTATTCAGACTTTTTTACCTGAACTATTTTCGCAGAAACAAGAAAATGAATGATAAACATTGAGTAGGAGTTTTGTTACTTTTTTCCCGTGAATAGTTATACAAAAATACTAAATGCGAGTGATTTGTGATTTATAAATAAGTTAGTAAATAATGGGTTTTTTAAGTCTGGAATAGTTGGAGGAGCACTAAATTGACAATAACGTTACGAGCTGTGACGCACAGTAATTACGAAGATGTTTGTGACTTAGAAGTGTTAGAGGAACAAAAAGAATTTGTAGCTGATAATACTTGGTCGATAGTCGAAGCAAGTTTCAATCCGCACTACCAAACGAGAGCAATATATAATGATGACGAACTAGTCGGATTTATTATGTGGGTACCCGAAACGGATACAAGAGTCTCTATTTGGAGGTTGATGATTCATTATACTCAGCAACAAAAGGGGTATGGTAAACAAGCTATTATGTTGGCGATAGAGGAGATAAAACAAATTTCTACAGTTTCAGAGATTGAGGTCTGTTATGACACAGAAAATGTTCAAATAAGCAAGTTTTATCAGAAGCTCGGCTTTGTTGAAGAAGGTATGGACGAAGATGGTGATGATATGTTAGCAGTGTTGAAAGTCTGAGCAACCGATAGTATGTGTCATTGTAAAACGTGTCTTCAAAATACGTGGATAAGCTGGCTGGATTTCAGCATCTTTAGAGCCGTTGTCTTACTGATTCAGAGCACGCTTTCAAATAATAATTTTGAGCCCCGCAAGTAGTTATCCAAGTTTGAAGAAACTTAACGGATAAAACTACACACCCGTAGGGCCGAAAACGCTGATTTCAGAAAACAGTTGATTGAACATGTTCTTGCAACGTTTGTTGGTGATAGTCAGCTCGAGAAACTCAAATGGATTGGTATTTTGAAACTGAATTCTGTTATTTGAAGGGAAAAATCTGTGATAGAGAGCATTCAAGACTTACAGGAAATCAATATAAATGATTATGCTGCTGATGAAATTTGTCTACTTAATAATGAGAAGTCAATTTCCGACAAACGGCAAAAAAATATTGTAGTTCATAAGTTTGGAGGCAGCAGCCTCGCCACTTCGGAACGTCTTCATGCTGTCGCTGATACGTTAGTGCGTCAGAAAGAGACCTCATCAATTGTAGTAGTATCGGCTCCTGGGGATGTAACCGATTTTTTACTTGAGCTGATTGATAGCGTTAATGACCCCATAATTTTTGAGCGGAATTTGCGAGAGCTCTCTTGGAATTTATCTTCGTTGGTTAATCAAACGTTGCAGCCAGCCAGCGCGGAAAAATTAACCAATAAGTTGAATCTATGGATGTCGGAAGTTCCATTCAAAATTAAAGCACAGATGAGCAACGAAGTGTTGGCTATTGGAGAATTACTCTCCTGTCATTTGCTTGCAAATTTATTACATGATCGTGGGTTTAAATCAAAAGCAATTGATGCAAGGGATTTTTTGTATCTAAACGTGCAAGTAGGTGAAGATGCGCAAGTCAATTGGCGGCGATCAGAGGAGCTGCTTAAGCCATTAATAAGTAATGGTTTTCAGATTATTACTGGCTTTATTGCACGGGATCAATTTGGTAATAGCATCAATTTGGGTCGTAACGGTAGTGATTTCTCAGCTACGATTGTCGGCCGACTGCTGGACGCCAGCATTGTACAAATTTGGACCGATGTCGAAGCTATTTTTAGTGCCGATCCACGCAAAGTTCCATCAGCACGAGCTTATAGACAAGTACCATGGGAATTAGCTGTTCGACTTGCCGAGCTAGGTAATCCTGTGCTGCACCCGAAGACATTCATTCCTTTACAAGGACGTTCTGTTGAACTAGTGGTTCGTTCGAGCTTTGAACCTGAAAAAACAGGTTCTAGTATCTGTCGTCAATACTCGCCGGAAGTACAGTTTGTTACTGATTTGGACGAAGTCAAGCTTGTAACTGTACTACCTGGTAATCGAATTAGAGCTGAGCAAGTAGCAAGTGCTTTACAGTTTATAGTTTACGCAGTACCAGGCACCAACGGCGAGCAATGGATCGTATCAGAAAAAAATTTAGGAGCCTTGTTGCATTTTTTGAACTCTCAAAATGTAAGTTCAACTGTGGCGTCAGAGCAATTTTACAGTGTAGCTTGGGTTAAACCAGTAATAGGGCATTATCGCGAACTGTCCCAGCAAGTACGTGATTGGTTAAATTGCCAGCGGCCGCTGTATAGTTTTAATGATGACAATATCTCGCTTTGGCTATTTCCATCCAGGCTAACAACAGCTGAACTTAGCGAACTGCACCAACTGTTGCTGTCAGGTATATTAGAAAATTTCAACATGAAAAGGTAGAGAATGGAGCGAGGTACTTAACTTGAACTTGGGATAATGAGCGTCGAATTATCTGGTCTTATTGAATTTAATCAATAAGACAGGTGTGGGTAATGAAAAAGCTATTTCCTGACTGAATGCGCAGATTTTTGCACCTATAAAGGCGCTTTGTGGTACGCCATAGCGAGCTATGGTTAGGCAAAGCAACGCAGAGAGGCCCGAAAAGATGCTCGTTCAGCGGCGCTGTTTATCACGGGTTCAGGTTACTTAGTGCTTAATTAGAAAATTAGGTGGTGTCCGAAATTCGTTGTCATTTCATTAAGCTACGTTAAAAAGAGATGAGAGATGACCATCCGGCATTCGCTATACAAGCTGCTATTCAGGCATTGTGTGATGGTAAAGGCCTGAGGGGTAAAGTGGGTATACTGACGCCGCCGATTAAACAACTGACCGAAGCAACGACGCAGGTTGAGCTTGCACGGGATGGTAATCCACAGCAGAATGCCTACGCGGAGCTGTGTAACCCAACAGTTCGGCAGGCGTCGTATTCAGCAGTATTGCCGAAGTACAAGAGCTAGCGCCAGAGTTGCTCTGGTTTTACAAAAATAAAGGATCAAACAAAGCAGTTGGTGGCATGCCAACGAAATACAAACAGGCTTTAATAACACAACTTTCTACTTCTAACGTCCATTTAAGAATGGGTTAGTACCAAACAGGGGGCTCACGCCCATCTCTGGAGTTCGCCTGCTTCGCAGACCAGCTAAAGCTGTCCAAAAACGTTCCAGACGTTTTTGTGACTCGGTACATCCATGTACCTCACCCTGTCGAACGGCGCGTTCAAATCGGGCTGGGTGCCAAAACACAAAAACCACCTGAAAAGGTGGTTTTGATGTTTTGTGGTGCACCCGCCGCGATTCGAACGCGGGACCTTCGCCTCCGGAGGGCGACGCTCTATCCAGCTGAGCTACGGGTGCGCAACGGCGGCCATTTTATGGGGCTTTGTGGTTATTGTCCAGCCAGCATTTGGCCTAAATCCGATACTGTGGTTTAACGGCATAAAATTTAACCAATCAGCCTAGGGTTGTATCTAACACCATCATCACTGCAAAGCCCACCATTAAGCCTAAAGTGGCAGCTGTTTGATGGCCGTTGCGGTGGGTTTCGGGGATCACTTCGTGTGACACGACAAAAATCATTGCGCCTGCAGCTAAACCCAAACCTATAGGGTAAGCGATGGCAAAACCGCTGGATAAACCTACGCCTATTAAAGCTCCTATAGGTTCTAAAATGCCGCTGGCTGCTGCAACAAAAACGGCAAAACCCGGTTTAAAACCTGCGGCGCGCAAGGATAAAGCCACAGCTAAGCCTTCGGGAATATCCTGCAGCGCTATGGCGGTGGCCAGTGGTATACCCACCGATAGATCACCATTGGCAAAACTAACACCTACCGCCATACCTTCGGGCAAGTTGTGCAGGGCTATGGCGAAGACAAATAACCAGATCCGGTCGCAAGCCTGAAAACCCGGGCCACAAGGGCCTGTTTTGTCGTGTTCGTGTGGCGTAAAAGCGTCAAGTCCCAGCATCAGCAATACGCCTAACGACATGCCAAAAACCACCACTAAAGCGCCTAAGGTGTCGCTTTGGAATAGCTCTGTTCCTGCTTCAATACCGGGTAATAACAAGGAAAAAGCACTGGCCGCCAGCATCATGCCTGCTGCTATACCTAATAAGCTGTCTTCCATTGCCTGCGGCAAACTGCGTAAAAACAAAGCGGGTAAAGCACCTAAAGTGGTGGCAACAAAACCTGCTGTGCCGCCCAGTAAGGCCATTTGTAAGTTGTCGGATGAAGGGGAGTTGGACAAGTGCACTATGCTCTGAGCCAGCAGCACCAATACGGCTAATAAACCTAAAGCTAAACCCACAGCGGCCAGTTTGTGTTCGCTGGCATGTTGTTTAAGTTCAAAGTACCAGGCTGGGTGTGCTGACAACGGTTGAACCTGATCCGACATAACAGTTCCTTATGGTCCTTGTGGGTCCCTTGGCCAATGTATTGTTGTCAGTAGAACAAGTACAGAGGCCAACTGCAATAGCGAAACAGACCGAACTGCGGCTTTTTATGCCGCAGGTTTTAGCTTATGAAAGCCATTGCTGCTTAAGATCAATAAAACTAAAGGCAGCAAAGTCAGGTAAAAGGCGGTTTGGCCACCTAAAGCAGCAAAACTATGGCCTGTGACTATAGAACCCGTAGTGCCACCTAAAGCAGAGAAGACTACGATCAGCCCTGTCATAGCGGCATGTTGTTGCTGCGGCAGGCTGGTTAAAATCGCCGAATTTAACATGGGGTAAATAGGCGCCATAAAAAAGCCAATCAAAGGCAGCAGGTAAGCAGCCAAAGGCGCAGTCCAGATAGTAACCTTTGGATCAGGCTGAATTTCGTGGGTTAAAGGCAAAGTTAACAATACTAAAGCGGCCATCGCCAGCAAGCAGATGTTGCAGAGGATGTGCCAGGGAATAAAACGTAAGATAAAACCGGCAGATAAACGCCCGGCAGCCAAAGAAGCGGCAAAAATACTGGTGATTTGCACACTCAGCTGGCTGGGTAAATGCAGCACCTCGTTGTTAAAAGTAGGCAACCAGCTGCCAATGCCTTGTTCAATCAACACATATAAGAAGGCTGAAATCACGAACACAAATACCAAAGGTTTGGCTGTTAATTTCAGCATGGCGATAAAGTCTTTTAAACCTGTGCTTTGTGGGTCCAGCTCCACAGCCGGGAACTCGGTAGAGCTGACTAATAACAACGCCAGCAGGCTTAATCCGGCCAGATACCAGTACACATCCAGCCAGCCGTGGCCTGAACCTTCTGTCATAAAGGCGGCGAAAAACCAATAGGCCGTCAATACACCCAGCATAAAAAAGCCTTCAATAAAGTTCAGCACTGAAGCGTGTTCGGCTTTGCTTTTGGTGATTAAACCTAAGGTGGCGTATACCGACACTTTGGTCAGCGCAAAAGCCACACCTACACAGAAAAACAATAACTTACTGGTGTCAAAAGCAGGGAATAAAGGCATCAGCACCGAAGCGCCGGCTATCAGCACCAAGGCAAGTTGCAGTGCTTTTTTGTAACCCAGTTTGGGCAAAGCCGAAGCCACCAGAAAAGACACTATGGCAATGGGCAGATCTTTAAAACCTTCCAGCACGCTGGCGGCTTCTTTACTGACCTGAAAATTCTGGATCACTTGCAGTATCACTATGCCCACGCTGTTGAGCAGCATAGCGAAAATAAAATAGATCAGCAGCAAGGCTGCTTTGATGCGGATGTTATGCATAGATGCACCTGTTTTAATTTTTTTTGTTGATTTTTTACCCTGTCTGAAAATCATAATACAGCTATTGCAATCGATTGCAATACTTGTATTATTAGAAATAACAGCCCATTCATACGATCAAAGGTAGAACCGTGACTATATCCGCAGTAACCAGCAAAACGCTAAAGCATGCCCTTGAAATTGATGAGTGGCAGCTTCTCGATCAGCAGTTTGATCCACAACAGTTGATGTTAAAGGAAACCTTATTCAGTCTGGCTAATGGTTTTATTGGCAGCCGTGGCACTTACGAAGAAGGCTGCAGTGAGGGTGCCAGCTGTGAAGGCAGTTACTTAAACGGTGTCTACAGTTCTGAACCTATAGTTTATGGCGAGTCGGCTTATGGTTTTGCCAAAAACAACGACAAAATGCTGCAGGTGCCAGATGGCAAAAGCCTGCAATTGTCGCTGGACGGTGAATGGCTGGCGGTGTCGGCAGAGCAACCGGGTATGCGTTGCTTAGATTTACGCACTGGTATCTTAAGTCGCGAGCAGTTATTTACCAGCGCTTCTGGCAAGCAACTGAAATTGCAAAGTCGCCGTTTAGTTAGTTTTCAGCGCCCTGAACTGATTGCGATTGAATGGACCATCACAGCGCTCAATTTCTCTGGTGCTGTGTTGTTAAAGTCTTGTCTGAATGGTCAGTACAAATCGGTATTTAAACCAGACGATCCGCGAGTGGGGGATATGGCGCTGGAAACCAGCCTGAAGCCAATGGCACAGCAGGGTATTAAAGATCAATCTGACAGCAGTTATTTGCTGCATCAGGTGCATGGCGCTGATTTTCAGCTGCTGTCAGCTATTCAGCATCAGTTTACGGATGATGTGCTGTTTATCGAACAGCAAGTGGAAGCCAATCTGTTAGCCCAACTCTTTGAACTGACGTTACAGCAGGGCCAGGCAGTTACCTTCTGCAAATACATCAGTTATCAGGTGGCCTCTAAACAAGCTGAAACTCCTTTGCCTGCAGCGCAAAACCTTTTACAGCAAGCAGCCGCAGATGGTTTTGCCGTACTTGCAGCTGAGCAACAGCAGTATTTGGCAGATTTTTGGTTGCAGTCGGATATTCAAATCAGTGACGACCCGGCCTTGCAGCAAGGTTTACGTTTTAATTTATTTAGTCTGGTACAGTCGGCTGGGCGTAATGGCGTCAGCAATATAGGCGCTAAAGGATTAACCGGGCCTGGTTACGATGGTCATTATTTTTGGGATACCGAAATTTATGTGATCCCCACTTTAAGTTTTTGTCAGCCAGACACTGCCCGTCAGTTGTTATTGCAGCGCTTTAGTCAGCTGGATCAAGCCAAACACAGAGCACGACAAATGTCGCATGACAAAGGTGCTTTGTATCCATGGCGCACTATAGGCGGTGATGAATGTTCTGCCTATTTCCCGGCAGGCACAGCTCAGTATCATATTAACGCCGCTATAGCTTATGCCATTCGAAGCTATGTATTAGCGACAGACGACTGGGCTTTTATGCAACAAGCCGGTGCTGAAATGCTGGTGGAAACTGTGCGTTTATGGCTGCAACTGGGCTTTTTCAGTAAGCAAAGTGGTCGCTTTGAAATTCACCTGGTAACAGGGCCTGATGAATACACGGCTTTGGTGAATAACAACTTTTACACCAACGCTATGGCGCAGCTGCATTTAAGTTTTACTGCGGAGGTGTTGGCAACACTTGCGATACAAAACCCTGAGTTTTATCAGAGTTTTTGTGGGAGGCTGGGTGTAACGCCAGAGGAAATACAGCAGTGGCAACAAGCTGCAGAACTGATGTATTTACCTTATGACGATAAGCTGCAAATCAGTGCTCAGGACGACAGCTTTTTACACAAAAAACCATGGGACTTTGCGTCCACACCGGCAGATAAATACCCGCTGTTGCTACACTTCCACCCGCTGGTGATTTACCGCCATCAGGTGTTAAAACAAGCCGATTTAGTGTTGGCGATGTATTTACTCGACCAGCAATTCCCTCGTGATTTAAAAGCACGCAATCTGGCCTATTACGAGCCTTTAACCACTCATGATTCCAGCTTAAGCAGCTGTATTCATTCAGTAGCTTTTGCTGAAACTGGTCAAACGGAAAAGGCTTATCAGTTTTTTGCCAATACAGCCCGGATGGATTTGGATAACTACCATCACAATACCGAATACGGTGTGCATATTGCCTGTATGGCTGGCAGCTGGTTGTCTGTGGTTTGTGGTTTTGCCGGTATGCGCAGCCGCCCTGAAGGCTTGTATTTTGAACCTAAGTTGCCAGCCGCCTGGCCAGAGCTGAAATTTAAGCTTAATTACCGGGGCCGGGTGTTGCAGGTGCAGGTCAGTCAAACGCAGGTGAGTTATCAGTTGCTAAGCGGCGTCGATTTAACTTTGCAGCATCAGGCTGAGTCTTTTAGTTTAACTGCAGGCCAAAGCCAGCACTTTGTATTATCAGCAGATTTAGCAGGTGTTCAGTTATGATCCAGGCCTTTATTTTTGATTTGGATGGTGTGCTGACCGACACTGCTGAATACCACTTTTTAGCCTGGCAACAACTGGCGACCCAACTCGGCATCGACTTCAGCCGTGAAGACAATGAGTTGCTAAAGGGCGTGGATCGTATGGGGTCGCTGGAGCTGATTCTGAAGCTGGGCAAAGTTCAGCTTAGTCAGGATGAAAAGCTTAAACTGGCGGCGCAAAAAAATACCGACTATTTAAAGCTAGTGGAAAGCATGTCGCCTGCTGATTTATTTCCCGGAGTATTACCCCTTTTTAGCAGTTTAAAAGCCGTTGGTATTAAAACAGCTTTGGCTTCGGCCAGTAAAAATGCCGCTTTAGTGCTGCAAAAACTGGGTATTCCGGATTTATTTGATTATGTTGCCGACTCGAATTTTATTCAGAACGGCAAACCCGATCCGGAGATCTTTTTAACCTGTGCCAAAGCTTTAGGCATTGTGCCAGAGCGTTGTATTGGGGTGGAGGATGCACCTGCAGGTGTGACAGCTATTAAAGCTGCTGGTATGTACGCTTTGGGCATAGGCGAAACCAGAGCTTTGGCTCAGGCCGACTTAGTGATCCCTGCTGTTTCCGCTATTGATCAGCGCTTGCTGACCAGGCTGCTGACGATGTGAAAACCGGCCGTCTGAAATGCCTGAAATAAGGTTATCCTCACCCGTTCCGGGCAGAACTTTGACGGGTCAGGAGGCGCACAGGCAGCAGTTCAGATTCTGCCTGTTCGCCGTCCATTTGCTGCAATAACTTAGACACCAGCAATTTGCCACCGTTGATGGTGTCTTGTTTGACTGTGGTGAGTGCTGGTGAGCAATAGGCCGACATCGCTATGTCATCAAAACCTGCAACGGCCAGCTGTTGTGGTACTTGTACGCCATGCTCTTGCAGGGCTTTCATCGCCCCTAAAGCTATGGCGTCGCTGGCGGCAAAAATACCATCCAGCTCTGGCAACAGCGGGAATAATTGCTGCTGGGTTTTTAAATAACCATCCTGAGCGGTAAAGTCGGTTATGAGTTCGTAATCTGCATTAAGAGCAAGACCGGCTTTTTGCAACGCATCCTGATAACCCAGATAACGTTGTTCAATTTCGTTGTGGCGATAATCACCAAGGAAGGCGATATGTTTGCAGCCTTGAGCGACTAAATGACTGACCGCAGCTTCAGCACCGCTGCGGTTTTGACTGCCGACTACAGTAAAACTGTCATGACCTGAACTTGCGCCCCAGACCACAAAAGGAACCCGGCTGTGTGACAGTTGTTCAATTCGCTGGTCGTGTTCGCCCTGACCTATGATGATTAAACCGTCGGCTCTTTTGGCGTCTATGTAATAATTTTTCCAGTCTTTGTCTTTGGTTTTGCTGGTGCTTAGCAGCATGTCATACCCTTTGTGGGTTAATTCATCTGCTATCACACCTAAAATTTCCAGTAAAAATGGGTCAGAAATAGCCTGCTGGCTTTTGGCATCAAATAAAATGATCACAGCTATGGTGTAGCTTTTTTGTGTACGTAAACTGCGGGCTGTAGGGTTTACATTAAACTGATACTGCTGAGCAATTTGCTGCACTTTTAAGCGGGTTTCTTTGTTCACCACAGGATTGTCGCGCAATGCTCTGGAAGCTGTAGATTCAGACACTTCAGCTAAAGCTGCAATGTCGGCCAGCGTCATCATTTTTTTTCCTGAATTCACAACTGATTTTCCATATTCAACCGCAGTAACCCCTGCAACGCACCAGATTATGACAAAAGGAGCATGTCAAATCGAGCCCCTTCTGTGACGTGGTAAAACCCTAACACATAATCTTTTTGCAAACGATTGCAAAAGTTGCTGTTTTGTCATTGCAATCGATTGCAGGATGGATTATGTTTATTTAAGCAGCAATAAATACACTAGCGTCATAGCTGCGTAATCCAAGACAACGGGGAGAGATCAGATGAATTTACGGCTCACTAAGCTGGCGTCAGCCATGCTCGTTACCTTACTGCCAGTGACTATGGTGCAGGCTCAGCAGCAAAGCGAAGACACTCAAAAAGTTGCAGCAGCAAAAAAACCAGCAGAAGAAAGTCAGATTGAACAAATAGTTATTACAGGTAAAGCCAGCGGTATTGCAGGTTTACGTGTAGATGCCAGCTACGCCATCACCAATGTGTCGGCAGAAAATATTGAACGACTGAATCCAAAAAGCACGGCCGAGTTGTTTACTCTGGTACCGGGCGTTTGGTCTGAAAGTTCAGGTGGTGTGGCAGGGGCTAACGTTTTTGTCCGTGGTTTCCCAGGTGGCGGTGATGCGCCCTTTTTAACAGTGCAACTGCAGGGTGTGCCGGTTTTTCCACCGCCAACTTTGTCCTTTTTAGAAAACTCCTCTATGTTCCGGCTGGACGAAACAGTCGATTTTATGGAAGCGCTGCGTGGTGGTTCAACGCCGGTAATTTCTAATGGCCAGCCGGGTTTAACCACTAACTTTATTTTAAAAGAAGGTTCGGAAGAAACTGAAGGTTTGGTCAAAGTATCCACCTCAGATTATGGCCTGCAACGTGTGGATGCATTACTGAGTGGCGAGCTGGCCGAAGATCTGTATTTTATGTTGGGCGGTTATGTCAGCAGCTCACAAGGCATTCGCGATGCGGGTTTTAACTCAGAACAAGGCCATCAGTTAACGCTGAATATCACTAAAGAGCTGGATAATGGCCGTATCAACTTCTACACCCGCCAGACTGATGATCACGGGGTCTGGTATCTGCCAACGCCTTTAAATGTTGCTGGCGTGGACAATACCTATACCCAGATTGGTCCGAATAACAGACAAGCCACTATCGAATATGGTCCCAATGGCGAAAGCCGCAGTGTTGATTTTGGTGATGGCCGTGGCTGGAAAGGTTCAGTGTCGGGCGGCAGCGTAGATCTGGATTTAGAAAACGACTGGAAACTCTTGTATCGCTTTAACTATACCCAGGGTGATGCCAATACCTTAGGTTTAGTGCCGGAAGGTCGCGCTGTGCCTTTAGGCACAGTGGCGGATAACGGTTTAAATGCAACTGGTGTTGCCACTGGTACTTTATATGATGCCGATACCACAGTGCAGCAAATTGGCCGTTGGGTGGTGGAAAAAGAGCTGGATTCTTTTACCAATGATTTAGCTGTGACTAAGACTGCTGACAGCGCTAAATACACTCTGGGTGTGTACAGCACAGCGTTTTCTGTCAATGACTGGTGGTCTATTGGTAATCAGGCATGGCATGTTGTGGAATCAGGCGGTGAAGTCTTAACTGGCATCAACTGCAACGACAATGACGACAGTTGCAGCTGGAACTATGACATAGATGCCACTGGCGATGGCACAACCCGGGCTTTATATGCCGCTGTGGAAGTTGCATTAAACGAGCAATGGACAATGGATCTGGGCTTGCGGAATGAAAACCACACTATTGATTACACAGTAGATGAAGGTTTAACAGGTCAGGTCAGCAAAGCTGTAAGTTATGACGAAAGTAAAATTGCCTGGACTGCCGGTGTGAACTGGATGTGGCAAAAAAATATGGGTGTATTTGCCCGTGTGAACAAAGGCAATAAAATGCCATTTTTTGACGATTTCCGCGATAACTTCGGCGCTTTTAGCAATGGTGAGAAGCTGATTAAAGAAGTGACTCAGTTTGAGTTGGGTTATAAATGGGCTGAACAAAATTACAGCTTCTACGCCACCTCTTTTTATAACCAGGTAGAAGGCGACACTTTTGTCCGTCTTCCTGGCGATCCGGCTGAAGTAATGACCAACAGAGCTTATGGCGTAGAGCTGGACTTTAACTACTTCACCAGCGTAGGTTTTTCACTGAATCTGAACTCAACGCTGCAAAAAACCGAAATCACCGAAAGCCCAACCAACGAAGGCAACAGAGCGCAGCGTCAGCCTAAATGGCAAGTGCGCTTAACCCCAAGTTATGGTTTTGAGCCTTTTGAAGATACCTTCGCTTCTGTGTACGGCACAGTATCTGCGGTCTCTGATCGTTATTCTGATAATGAGAATACAGTCACTTTACCTGGGTACACTAAAGTGGATTTGGGTGTGCAACTGGAGTTAACTGAGCAGTTAAAAACTCAGTTATCGGTAGATAACCTGACGGACAAAAAAGGTTTAACTGAAGGCGACCCACGTGTGACAATGTCAAATAACGGCCGTTATATTCTGCCGCGCTCAGTGACTTTAAGTATGACTTATCAGTTCTGATGAAGTAGCATTTCTTCGGGGGCATCGTCGCAACAGGCTTCCGGCCTGCGCCAGAGGCGAAGGCGTGATAACGGTTACGACATACCGTCCTTCCATGGACATCGTCGCAAATATGCTCCTGCATTTTCGACATACCGTCCTTCCATGGACATCGTCGAAAATATGCTCCTGCATTTTCGACATACCGTCCTTCCATGGACATAAAAAAAGGCCAGCAATTTGCTGGCCTTTCTTCTCCCCGTCAACGTCTATCGTCCCCTGTTGTTTTTATTCTTTTTGCCGCTAATTTTTTATTAGCTTAGGCAAATAATGCACAACCGTCAGTGATTGACTGAGGGTACAAAAAATCAACAGCACTAGTTATATCTAATTTAAGCGGTAATCGCCACCATCTTTTGCACGAAAGCACGGACTATTTTGTGTACTGGCTATACAAGGTTGGGCTTGAGCATTGCCGCGGATCATACTGAACCAGCCCGCCTGCTCACCTGTCAGTTGCAACTGAATATCTTCGATGCCAGCTTTATCCAGGGAGCCATGAGCTCCTTTATGGCAAAACAATAATTCGACATGGCGTTCGCCATCTTTTAACAGCAAGGACTGCGGCTGCTCTGGATGACCACCAAAAGCGACAAACTGCGCTGGTGTTTTTAAACCGCTGTTGCTGCCATCGGCAAAAAACGCCAATACATGCTGGTAATACACCACATAACTGCAAACATCTTTGTGAGAGCCGCGGTCCAGTGGAAAAACTTTATCAAGGAAGGCTTTGGAGTAATCCATGATCTGACGGACATAACTCTGGTTCAGCCCGGCGATGTAGCTGATCTCTTCCCGGATATCATGGTCCTGGTGTGAGTTTTGGGTGGCTGTCATGTTCATGATTTTTGTCCTGTTGTTTGTTGCTTGTAATAAGTTCTTAGGCTGTAGGGCCAATAAAGCAGCATTGATGTTGCTTGATATTTAGTCTATGTTAGTTTTCTGAATAATTTCACAATAAAAACTTCACAGTGTGAATTTTACAAAATGACAGCAAATAAAAGTTTACTCAGAAAGTCGCATTTCCTTGGTACTAAGATCAGAAACCTTAGAAAGCGCAATAACTTAACTATGGAAGACTTGTCGACCCGCTGCATCAGAGTGAACTCTGAGTACGCGCCGTCTGTGTCTTATCTATCAATGATTGAACGCGGAAAGCGGGTGCCCAGCCTGGATATGCTGCAGGTCATTGCTGAAGTCTTTCAAAAAGAAGTCGAATGGTTTCTGGATGGTGAAGAGCAGCAACTGGATATCACACCACAAAAAGGCAGCAGGGGCGGTGTATCTGGTATGGCGCTGGAACCGGGCTTTTTGTTTTCCAATGATATTCTGCAAATTGCTATTCCTGAGATGTTGTCACAAACCGGTATTAGCGGCCGCCAGTTTGCTCAGTTGCTGATCCGGGCGCATCAGGAGCATCATCAGAACCACTTTCCTGAACTGGAACGAGCCGCTGAAGAAGTGGGCCTGAAGCGCATGCCCTTGTCGGTGGACGATTTAATGCACATAGTGCAACAGCTTGGTTTGAAGCTTTGCTGGTTTGAGCAAACACCCAAAGAAGTACTGGACGAGCTGGGCGTGTTGTCAAAAAATGTACCGACGTCCTATTTTTTACCGCCAGCTACTTTGCATTTAAATAAGCTGCTGCAACAGTGGCCCACCCGGTTGAAGTACGAGCTGGCGGTGCATATTGGCCATGCAGTGCTGCATAACAAAGATGGCGTCAAAAGCGGCATGATGGTGGGTGGTGCTTTTGAATCTGTGCCGACAGACGACAGCGCCGTGGCGCCTCAGGATATTTTGCATGCCTGGCGTGACTTTGAATCCAGCTTTTTTGCCGGTGCTTTGTTGTGTCCTAAAATGCCGTTTCGTCAGTTATTAGACAAACAAGGCTATGAAATCAGTTCACACCATTTAGCTGGTGTGTCAGCTTCTGTTGCTATGCGCCGTATGACAGCAGTGTCGCCTTACAGTCATTGGCATTATTTTGATGCCTATACACCGGGTAAATTAAAGGCCGTGTATCGTGGTAATGGTATTCCGCTGCCCTGGGGCAATATGCGACAGGTGGAAGATCCATGTCAGCACTGGGCGGTATTTCGTATGTTTGAAGCTGCTGAGTCAGCGCATTCTGCTCAGTTGTCTATTTTGGATGTGCAGGGACAGCCACGGATTTATTGCTGTGAGTCGACCAAAGTGTCGGATTTAGCAGGCAATGCTCATGTGCTTTGTGCAGGTATCGACTTAAACCCGGCTATTGAAGCTCAGGGTATGGATGTGGACACTATGGCGCAGGAGTTAAAACAGTTATGCCGCACTCAGGGGGGCTCTGCAGTAGTGCCTAAAGCTATCCGGTCTACTTTAACTAGTGTGTCGAATATTTTGAATATCAACTGGGTGGCCCGCAGTTTAGATAAACCAGCCCAGCTGATTTGTTCACGCGGCAATCACTGCCCACGCGAACCTGGCTGTTATCAGAATTGCTCCGCTAAGTAGTAAGCACAAAAAAGGGGCCAAACCGGCCCCTTGATAAGCTTATAAGCCTTGCTTCAACTGCCAGCTTAATTGCTGTTCGGCGAAAAACGGCACTATAGGGCTGCCATCAGGTAAGGTGATTTCAGCTGGTACTGTCCAGTCTTGTTTCACTAAAGTGATGGTGCCGCTGTTGCGTGGCAGGTTATAAAAATCCGGGCCATAATGGCTGGCGAACCCTTCTAACTTGTCTAAACAACCTAAGTCTTCAAACACCTGAGCGTACAGCTCAATGGCACTCCAGGCGCTGTAACAACCGGCGCAGCCACAAGCTGCTTCTTTACGGTGTTTGGCGTGTGGGGCTGAGTCTGTGCCTAAGAAAAATTTGCTATTGCCACTGGCGACTACAGCACGCAAGGCTTCCTGATGGGTGCGGCGTTTTAATACCGGCAGGCAGTAGTTATGCGGGCGTACACCACCGACCAACATATCGTTGCGGTTCAGCAGCAAATGTTGAGGAGTGATAGTGGCGGCAACACGATCTGGCGCTGCTTTGACAAACTCAACCGCATCGGCTGTGGTGATATGCTCAAACACCACTTTAAGGCCTGGGATGGTATCTATCAGCTGAGTTAAATGCTGATCGATAAAAACTTTTTCGCGGTCAAAAATATCGATATGACTGTCGGTCACTTCACCATGCACCAGCAGCAGCATCTGTTGTTCTGCCATCACTTCCAGTACAGGATAAAGTTTGCTTAAGCTGCTGACACCAGAGTGAGAGTTTGTGGTCGCGCCTGCCGGATACAATTTAGCGGCGACAACACCTGCGGCTTTGGCGGCTTTGATGTCTTCAGCTGACGTTTTGTCTGTTAAATACAACACCATCAAAGGTTCAAAGCTGCTGCCTGTTGGACGGGCGGCCAGAATACGTTCTTTATAGGCTAAAGCTTCTGAAGCATTAGTAACAGGAGGAACAAGATTGGGCATCACAATAGCGCGTTTAAAACAGCGGGCAGTGGCTGCCACAGTTTCTTTGAGCATATCGCCATCGCGAAAATGTAAGTGCCAGTCGTCCGGGGTTTGCAGAATTAATTCAGTCACAGCGCTCTCCTCTACTGATGCAGTGTCATGCCGTCAGGGCGTCGCAGTTTAACACGGCTGGGCGGGATACTCAGTAAGCGGATCAACTTTTATTCTGTTGCACTCTGTGATGGGGCATAGAGTAATAGCTGCTGTATAGGTTATAGTCACTGACGATACCAGAAGATGTTCAACAGGTTACGAACCATGGAACAGAGCAATGCGTTAAAACAACAATCTCACTGGCTGTTGCCCTGGCAATGGTTAGTGCCGCTTTTCTGTTTATGTTGTGCCGCAATTATTACCGAGTATCAGGCCAGGCAACTGGTGGAACAACGGCAGAATCAGGCGTTACAACAGTTAGTTGGTTTATCCGGTCAGTTGCGTTCTTTTGTCGAATCCGAATTAAACACCTCCTTGTATATGAGCCTGGGTCTGGCGTCTCACATTCGCGCCAGTGACGGCAAGCTGGCCGAAAAAGAAATGTTATTTTTGCTGCACAGTTTGCTGGAGCAGGGCAAGCATATCCGCAACATAGGTCTGGCGCCGGACAATGTGTTGACGCTGATTTATCCGGTGCAGGGCAATGAAAGGGCTTTGGGCCTGAACTACCAGAATGTGGCGCAACAATGGCCTGACATTAAACAACTGATAGATGACAAAGAACCCAGGTTAGTGGGTCCTGTCGCCCTTATTCAGGGCGGAGATGGTTATGTGTACCGGCTGCCGTTATTTCTGAACGATGGCCGTTATTGGGGCATTATCAGCACAGTACTGGATTTAACTGCTTTTAATCAGATGCTGTTGCAACAAGCCAACAGTTATCAGGTACAGGTCGGGATAAGGGAAAAAGGCGCAGGCTCTGGTCAGACGTTGTTTGGTTATTCACATTTATTCAATGAAGAAGCCTTGATCCTGGATTTAAATATCAAAGGCGCAGACTGGCAAATTGCTGTGCGTTTTATGGAAGAAGCCACAGGCTGGGGCTTGTGGCAATGGCGTTTAGCCGGAGCATCCTTGTCTGTTGTGTTTTGTCTGATGTTGGCCTGGCTGCTTTATTCTTACCGGCGCAGCGCCTTATTTGCCGATGCCTTGCAAGACAATGAAATCTACTCACGCCGTATTATGGACAGTGTGCTGGATGTGATAGTCACCACAGATCCGGATGGCACTATAGAGCGGGTGAACAGCGCTGTCAGCACTGTATTTGGTTACTTGCCGGCTCAGTTAGCGGGGCGGCCTTTTAGTATACTTTTGGCATCGGGGCAGGCGGATGTGTTAGCCACTGTGGATCCGGGAGACGGCACTGCAATAGAATTGCTGGGGGCGCGCCATACAGGTGAAGTTTTTGCGATGGATTTATCACGCAACAGCACAGAGCATCAAGGCCAGGTGCGCCATGTCTGGCTTATTCGTGATATCTCAGAGCGAAAGAAAGTAGAGCAGTTAAAAAATGATTTTGTTTCTACTGTCAGTCACGAACTGCGTACACCCCTTACTGCGATCAGTGGCGCCTTAGGTTTGGCTGTGGGTGGTGCTTTGGGTGAGCTGAACGATAAGCAGCAGCATATGTTGATGCTGGCGCAGCAAAACAGTCAGAGGTTAGGTAAACTGATCAACGATTTATTGGATATAGAAAAGCTGGCCGTGAATAAAATGCAGTTTAAGTTAAGACTCTGGCCTTTGGCTGAATTACTCAGACAAGCGATAGACTTGAACCAGCCCTTAGCTTTGCAGCGTCAGGTAACACTTGAATTGTCATCTGCTGAGCAGGATGATTTATGGGTGGAAGTAGATGAAGTCAGAGTGCAGCAAGTGATGGCCAACTTATTGGCGAATGCGATACGGCATTCCCCGGTAGGCGCTTCGGTGCAGGTGACTATGGAGTTATACGCCAAAACAGTCAGGGTCTCTGTGATTGATCAGGGGCAGGGCGTGTCTGACAGCTTTGAACCCAGATTATTTGAGAAATTTTCTCAGGCAGATTCGTCCGATCGCAGGCAGGTGGCTGGCACAGGATTAGGCCTGGCCATTTGCAAAGATCTGATCAAGGCTATGCGTGGTGAAATTGGTTATCAGCGCTCCGTCACAGGTGGCGCTTGTTTTTATTTTAGGTTGCCACTGGCAACTGAATTGTCTCTGGAATAAGGCTTGTTATGCTGACTTTGCTTGATTTAATAGCTGTAATTTGGTTTTTGTCGCTTTGGATAGGGTACACAGTAGTGGCCAAACGCAAAGCGAAAACCTTGAGCTGTTTATCCTTTGAACTGCGCCGTAAGCGCAATGACTGGATGAAACAAATGCTGAACCGCGACAACAAAATGGCCGATGTGGCACTGATTTCAACGCTGGAGCGTAATGTATCCTTTTTTGCTTCCAGTACCTTGCTGATTTTGGCGGGTTTATTAACGGCTTTGGCCTCAAGTGGCAGCATCAGCGAAGTCTTAAGTTATCTGACTCCATGGACAGCACAAAATAAAGAAACTGTGCAGGTAAAAATCTTATTTCTGGCGGTCATCTACGTTTTTGCTTTTTTCCAGTTTACCTGGTCATTACGCCAGTATGGCTTTGGTGGCGTGCTGATAGGCGCAGCACCAGATGGCCGTGAAATGACATCTGAAGAACAAGCTTTGTATGCCAACAGAACAGCAAAAGTGATCGATCAGGCGGGGCATTCATTTAACTATGGTTTGCGGTCAATTTACTTCTCGTTAGCCACTTTATCCTGGTTCCTTGACCCCAGATTATTTATGGCCACTTCTGTTTTAGTATTACTGATTATGAAACACCGTGAATTTCATTCCAAAGTGCTCAAAGCTTTGCAGGAATGCTGAAAGGTCAGAGCCGAAGCTCTGACCCGATATCTAATTAGTTTTTATATTCAAATGCTTTAATGACACGTGCTACGCCGTCGACATTACGAGCCAGGTTGACTGCTCGGTCTGCTTCTTGCTGACTGACTAAACCCATTAAAAATACTTCGCCGTTTTCAGTCACTACTTTGATATTTAAGCCACTGACGTTTTTATCGGCCAGAAATTTGCCTTTAATACGGGTCGTGAGCCAACTGTCTTTGCTGCCTGTGCCAAAACTGATTTCACTGCCAACACGCAGCTGATTGTGCACATCTTTTACGCCATCCACTCTGGATAGTTCAGCGGCCACTTCACGCACACGCTCATTCGGCACCTGACCTGTTAACAACACTATGCCGTTGTAACTGGTCATATTGATATTGCCTTTGTCCTTGGTTTCCGGATTTTCGCTCAGTAAGCGGCTTACTTTAATTTGAATACTTTTATCGTCAATCTGACTGCCCAGAGTGCGTGGGTCGCCCGCTGATTTAACGGCTGTAGCTCCGCCTGCCAGTACAGCAGCGGCACAACCTTGCAATAGCCAACTGGTAAGTAACACCAGCATTATTTTTTTCAACATCAGAGATCTCCTTGTTGCGGAAACAGAGTTATGTCGATGAGTTCACATAACGCATGCAGTAAAAAGGTATAACACTCAAATACCCGGGCCGGTCTGTGCGCTGGCACCTTCAATTCAGTATCCTGATTGCCCAGTAAACCAGACAATTCACCACTGTTATCCACAGTGAAAGCCACCACAGTCATATCTTTGGTTAAAGCCGCTTCAACCGCTTTAATCAGATTATGTTCTTCGCCTGTCATCGAAATCGCCACCAGCACATCGCCGGCCTGGCCTAAAGCCCGGACCTGACGGGCCAGATGATCAGGGTTAACCTGATTGCCTGGTTGTAAGCTGGAGTTGTTGGTTGATAAGGCAAAAGCCGGTAAACAAGGCCGTTCTGCTTCAAACTGATCCAATAACAGCTGAGCAAAATGCGTGGCCAAAGCAGCAGATGCGCCTTCACCACAACAAATCACTTTACCGCCATTGATCAGGCAGTTCACCAGACTGACGGCTGCGTTTTCGATAGGGGCAGACAAAGCTTCGCCTGTCGCTATCATGGTTTGAATATTTTCAGTAAAAAGTTGCCTGATATGGTCTTGCATTAGTTAGCTGTTCCTGCAAAAGCGTTTTTAATCCAGCAAATGTCTGCTGGCTGTTCGGTAATAGCCACTACATCAAAACGGCAATGCTGCTGGCCATTACTTTGTAAATAACATAAAGCGGTGCGGCTCAACTTTTGCTGTTTGGCTGAAGTGACAGCTGCAGCAGCACCACCAAAGTTGTTGCTGCGCCTGAACTTTACTTCAACGAAAACCAGGGTTTGTTGCTCGCGCATCACTAAATCAATTTCACCAAAGCGACAACTGTAGTTTTGCTGCACCAGTTGTAAGCCTTGTTGCTCTAAAAACACTAAGGCTTGTTGTTCATAAAACTGCCCTGTGCTTTTACTCATTTATGGGGTCCGTGGTGTCAGCAAACCATCCTTACTGTATTTGCCCCAGGTTAACTGCCGCTGAACCTGTCCGCCTGCAGACAACGCCAGGTTGCCCGTTAAGCCCTGATAACGCAGAGCCGGAAATTGTTGCTGCTGCTTTAAACGGTACACTAAGTGGTAGGCGTCGTAGCCCATAGCAAATAAACGTTGCAGAGTTTCATCCTGCTGTGGAAACAGCTGCTCAAACTGCTTACGGAATTCTTGTTGCTGACCTGTACTGAGCATCCAGGGCATTTCGGTAAAAGTTAAACCCAGTAAGTCGCGCCTGTCGGTAAACTCAGTGGCTTTTTGATGACTGCGTGAACTGGCGTACACTGGCACTGTTGTTTTAGTCGGGGCGACGGACACATCAATGTAAGGTTTCAGTAACCGGGTTTGCGCTGGGTCGGCCAGCAAATAAATGGCATCTATATCCTGACGACTATGAGGTTCAGCTTTGACACTTTCCCCTGCCAGTTTGCTGATATCACGAATACGTTGTTCGCTGGCTGCTGTTTCCAGTAACTGCTTAATGGTGCTTTCCATGCCGGCTTGATCTGCAAACCAATAAGTTTCAGGTTCTTTACCTGCTATTTGTTTCCAGTCACGGCTGAACTGTTCGGCCATACGCTGACTTAAGGGGTTACGGGAAGCCATCAGTACAGGCTGTTTATAGTTTTTCTGTTTGAACAGCATCGCCATTTGATGAGCTTCATCTTCCACACTTAAGGAGAAATAAAACTTATCGGCAGCTTGTTGCACCAAATCGGTTTTTCCATTTAAAAACAGCGTAGGGATGCTCCAGTCGGCTTGCTGTGAAATGGCATCCACTTGTTCTCTGAGCAAAGGCCCAATGACAAAATCCACTTGCTCAGCGGCCAGTTGTTGCTGCAATGCTGCAGTGTCTGTCTGGCTGTCGATAAAAATCAAACGGGCTTGCTGGTTGGCGGATGCAGCCAGAATACCTTGTTGAATAGCTTCAGCGTGCTGACGGAAGTTGCTGCTAAATGGCAACAAGACAGCAATAGTTTGAGGTGAAAAGGCGTCTACTGCACTTAATTGCTGAATTTCATCTGGTAATTTCTGGAAAGACGGCAGCTGCGCGTACTGTTGCTGCCAGTCGCTAATCGCCTGAGTTAAAGCCGCTCTGTTGCCCAAATGCTGTTGATGCAATTGCAGTAACTTAGCCCAGCCTTGTGTGGTGTTATCGCCGCTTTGGCTCAGGTTTTGTAATTGATCTGGCGTCAGCATGCCCAGCTGTTGCCACAACGCACTTTGATATGTACTTTGTTCTGGTTGCAGTGCCAACAATTGCAGATAGGTTTTAACGGCTTTGTCCGACTCTCTTCTGCTGCTCTGATACTGAGCCAGGCTTTGTAAATAAGCAGTTTTGTCTTCAGCTCTGAATGAGCTTAACGAATACTGACTGCTGAATTTCTGAATATCTTCATGATTATCAGCTGCGATCAGGCCCTGAAAAAAAGGCAATAAATTGGCTTGCTGCACTTCAGCACTAGCTTGTTGTGCCAGCACCCGGCTGATCGCTAAGGCTTGTTCAATTTCACCTTGTTGCAAATGTGCTTTGGCCGCTTCCAGTAACTGCCATTGCTGCTCTGAACCTTGTTGCTGACCCGCCTGTTCAATAAAGTCGGCGCCGGACAAAGGCCTTTCGATTTTAACGATTTCGACCTCATCTTCTGCCTCAACGGCAGGCTGGACTACAGGTGTCCGTTTGACCGGAGCTGCCTGTTGTGGCGAGGAAGAACAACTGGCTAACGCTATGGCGCTGCCCAAAAGAATAAGTGGCTTCAGTTTGCTGGATTTCACAATGCACAGGTACAATGAAGGAAACATGCAGGTATCTTACTCAGTGCCGTGCCTAAGCTCAATGAATTCCAGCCAAAGTAATTCAAGTACAACGGAATAAGCGCCATATGACTGCACAAAGCGGAAATTTATACATAGTAGCCACACCCATCGGCAATTTAGACGACATCAGTCAACGCGCTATCAAAACCTTAAGCTCTGTGGCCTGGGTGGCAGCGGAAGATACAAGGCACAGTGGTAAGTTACTCAGCCACTTAGGTATTTCAGCCAAAATGCTGGCGCTGCATGATCACAACGAAAAGCAACGTGCTGCCACTTTATTGCAAAAGTTGCAGGCCGGTGAAGATGTTGCTTTGATTTCTGATGCAGGTACACCACTTATTAGCGACCCGGGTTACAGCCTGGTGCGTTTATGCCGCGATGCTGGTGTGCGTGTCGTGCCTATCCCTGGCCCTTGTGCCTTGATCAGTGCTTTATGCTGTGCTGGTTTACCTACAGATAAATTCCATTTTATTGGTTTTTTACCGGCCAAAAGCCAGCAACGCCAAAATGTGCTAAGCGCCATTCCACAAGGTGTGGGCACTTTAATTTGTTATGAAACCGCCCGTCGTATCAAAGACTGCTTAGAAGATGTGGTAAAAGTCTTTGGCGCCGAACGTGAGCTGGTGCTGGCAAAAGAGCTGACTAAAACCTTTGAAAACTTTGTTTATGGCACAGCAGCAGAAATCACAGCCTGGCTGGACGAAGACCCGGCTCGTTGTCAGGGCGAAATGGTGCTGATGATAGCGCCGACTTTAGCGGCCGAAGAAGAAATTAACCCTGCCGCTCAGCAAACTTTAAAGTTGCTGATGAGCGAATTGCCGCTGAAAAAAGCCGCAGCTTTAACCGCAGAAATCCATGGAGAAAAGAAAAACGCCTTGTATAAGCTGGGGTTGAGTTGGGGCGCTGAAGACTAATTTTTTGGCTTTGGAATTAATGCCGGGCGATTAAACCTTATTCCCCTTTAGCCAAATTCATCGGAGTTGCAACGCGGCGGTTTTGTAGGGGCGTGGGCTTGTCCCCGCCCGTGCCGGTGATTATATCTACACCCGTATAGTCATAACGCAGCCAACAACCTTGCAGCTTCGAGGAAGAAGGGTATAATGCGCGCCGTGAGTTGGCCCAGACAATCGCTGCCTGCGTAAGCAGGGGGAGGAAAGTCCGGGCTCCATAGGGCAGAGTGCCAGGTAACGCCTGGGCGGCGCGAGCCGACGACTAGTGCAACAGAGAGCAAACCGCCGATGGCCCTTGCGCAAGCAAGGGATCAGGTAAGGGTGAAAGGGTGCGGTAAGAGCGCACCGCGCGGCTGGTAACAGTTCGTGGCACGGTAAACTCCACTCGGAGCAAGACCAAATAGGCCCCCTTTGGCGCGGCCCGCGTTGGGGGCGGGTAGGTTGCTTGAGGCGTACGGTGACGTACGTCCTAGAGGAATGATTGTCCACGACAGAACCCGGCTTAACGGGCTAACTCACACCTTCTTGTATCATGCCCTTTTTACCGGTTAAAGATCGGTAAGAAGTGGCTTGTCACTTGCACAAAAACATTTTCTCCTGAATAAATTCCTTTTTTAAAAAGGCTGCTTGTCCCTTCTATTTTATTTAATGTTTTATTTATGTTGATGTTTTGTATTTTATTTGTTTGAATTCGCTCCTGTGTAAAACAGGGATAAATAGATGAATTCAAGGACGTTTAGCGTTGTGGCTCCAACTGATTTTTTCTCAAATTTTCAGTATACAGCCTGTAGTGATGCCCTTTTGGCAGGCAAAGCTCAATGAAAACCAGTCATGTATTAATTATTTCCGGTCAATTTCAGTATGGTGTGGCCAGTAATTTCTTGCAGGAGCTGGCCATTGAACTGGGTCAACTGAACTACGAAGTTTTGTGGTTTCCTTTATCTGCGGAGCAAAGCCATGAACAGCATTTACTGCGTTTATATAACCTTATCGCAAAAAAAATATAAAGTTTATATTCGGTATCAATGGTTTAGGTTTGGATTATGTGAGTTGTCTTGATGCTCTGAACCAGTTGCCTTGTTTTAGCTGGTTGTTGGATCATCCGGTGCATCACTATCAGCGTTTTGCCGCACATAAAACCTGGCTCAAACTCTTATGTGTCGACCAAAGTCATGTGAACTGGCTAACCCGGCTTGGTTTTGACGCTGAACAGTTTCTGCATGCGACCAAAGTACGTTGCCTGGCCCCCAGACCGCCTACAGACGTTGGGATTTTATTTCCTGCCAGCTACTTTGATGAAACTGCACAGATTTCAGCTTTGCATGCAGCGCACCCTAAATTACTTGAATTGCTGATGGATCCGGCAATCGACAGTTTGCCGACCTTATTATCTGTACTTCGTTTTGGTGAAAAGGATGGTGTATTAGAGGCTGACGCCAATACCCTGAATTTTTTGCGGCTGGCCGATCTGTTCCTGCGTGGCCGAAACCGAAATCAACTGGTGCACGACTTTGCAGAAGCGGGCATTCAACTGGCTATTGCCGGGCGGGGTTGGAATGAGGTTGGTGCAAGCTCTCATTTGATATTACGTAGTATGACCTGGCAAGAGTTAAAGCAATTGTTTAGCCGTAGTCAGTTTGTTTTGCATGATCACCCGGGTTTCAGCGCAGGATTGCATGAGAGAGTGTTGGCCTCACTGGCTGCAGGCACTGCGGTATTAACGCGGCACAATAGCTTTCTTGAGCAGCAATTCAGCCTTGCTGATGGCGTATACGGTTTTCATCAGGCTTCAGAGTTATTGCAACTGGGATTGGATGAACACAAAGCTGAACACATAGCTCAATCCGAAGCTTTGCTTCGTCATAGCTGGTCCTGCAGGGCAAACCAATTGCTACAGCTGGTTGGAAAGGATCATTCTGACATTGCTGAGCTGGTGATGGGGTAAGTTGCAGACAGACACTTTGTTTGTATTCACTCAGGCAAGGTAGCAAGCTTCAGCTGAATTTTGTTAACCTCTGCCTGTTCTTTCCTTGCAATGAGCTGTTATGACGCCCACAGAGCCATCACCATCGATCAGTATCCCCTTTTGGCAAGCCTTTTGGTTTTGGCTGAAGCTCGGTTGTATCAGCTTTGGTGGGCCTGCCGGCCAAATTGCTCTGATGCATAACGAGCTGGTGGAAAAACGCCGTTGGATCAGTGAAGGGCGGTTTTTGCATGCGCTGAATTATTGCATGCTGTTGCCCGGGCCTGAGGCGCAGCAGTTGGCCACTTATTTAGGTTGGCTGATGCACCGCACTGCGGGTGGAATCATAGCGGGTTTGTTATTTATTCTGCCGTCTTTGCTGTTGTTGGTGCTGCTGTCCTGGGGGTATCTGGTGTATGGCGAGCACCCCTGGGTGGCGGCATTGTTTTATGGGATCAAACCTGCGATAGCCGCCATAGTGTTGCATGCCGCCTGGCGTATCGGCGGGCGGGTCATGAAACATCCGCTGCTGTGGGCTATAGCCGTCGCCGCTTTTGTGGCTATTTTTGCCTTTAAACTGCCTTTTCCGCTTATTGTCTTGTCTGCCGCCTTGATTGGTTTTATCGGCAGTAAAGTTGCGCCTGCAGTATTTTCGCAGGACAGTCATAGCGCAACACAAAAAAGTTATGGCCCTGCATTCATTGACGATACAACGCCCACTCCTGCCCATGCCTTATTTCGCTGGAGTCGTTTTGTCTTTGTGATGAGTTGCGGTCTAGTACTTTGGGCTGTGCCTGTGCTTTTGCTGGTTTTCACTTTTGGCTGGCAGCATCAACTGACACAAATGAGCTGGTTTTTTACCAAAGCAGCCTTATTGACCTTTGGCGGAGCTTATGCCGTTTTACCTTATGTGTATCAGGGCGCTGTGGATAAATTTGGCTGGCTGACGCCTGGGCAAATGATGGATGGCCTGGCTTTGGGTGAAACCACACCTGGGCCGCTGATTATGGTGGTGGTTTTTGTCGCTTTTGTGGGGGCTTATGTTCAGGCCAGTTTTGGAGCTGATTTAATGCTTGCGGCAGGGGTGACAGCTGCGCTTTTGGTCAGTTGGTTTACTTTTTTACCTTCCTTTATTTTTATTCTTGCAGGCGGCCCGCTGGTGGAATCTACCCAAGGCAAGTTGCAACTAACAGCGCCATTAACAGCAATAAGTGCTGCAGTGGTGGGGGTTATTGTTAATCTGGCGCTGTTTTTTGCTTACCATGTTTTATGGCCAACAGGTTTTGCCGGTGCCATCGACTGGCAAGCTCTGCTTATCACTGTGCTGGCTGCTTTAGCTTTATTTGTAGCCAAACAGGGCTTGATGCGTGTGATAGCGGGAGCTGCTGTGTTGGGGTTGATCTTGTCTTTTTGGAGTCGTTATTAATGTGGATTGATTTACAGCAGTTGGAACCTTCAGCTGCTTATAAGCTGTTAACCAGCACTATTACTCCTCGTCCTATTGCCTGGGTATCGAGCTTGTCTGCTGATGGAGTGCTGAATTTAGCGCCTTTTAGCTTTTTTCAGATGGTGACGGATCAGCCGCCTACTTTGATGATCTCCACCCAGCATAAAGCTGATGGCAGCAGAAAAGACACCAGTTTAAATATTGAAGCTACTCATGATTTTGTAGTGAATCTGGTGCCTTATGCACTGGCGAATGAAATGAATATCAGTGCGGCCGCTGTACCCGCTGATCAAAGTGAATTTGAACTGGCCAGCCTGGAGCAGGCCGCGTCCAGCCAAATCAAAGTGCCGCGGGTGGCTTTGGCTCCGGTGGCTCTTGAGTGCCGGCTGGCAAAGTTGCAACCTTACCCACCTGAAAATCCAAGCTGCGAAGTTATTTTTGCACAAGTGCTGGCTCTGTATATCAATCCTTCGTTATTGGATGCCAATGGCATGCCTGATCCTCATAAAATGGATTTAATCAGTCGTATTGGTGGTTCAGGTTACAGCAGGGTAGCAACTGATATTTTTCAGTTAGCCAGACCTGCTTCGGCAGTGCGCCGCTGATTTCCCTGTTTTGTGCCCTGGAACTTTAATTAGCGCCAGGGCTTTTTTAGGTCTGTTGTGAGCACTCGCTTACTCTGTGAGTCCTTCTGATACTGATTTCTTCTCATGTCTAACCGCGTTTTACTCTGCTTTTTTTGTCTTCATCCGAAACCGGGAAGCTTTTGCAGTTATTATCGTTTATAGCCAGCTCTTTTAGAGTCCTTTGGATGGCTGTTGGTTTTTGTCAAATAAAATCATAAGGTTATCGAGATATTCCGTTCAAAAAGTTGACTGTTATCAGTTTGGTAACAGCACCTTAGTCGCATGCGGCTGGCCTTTAGTCTGAATCGTCAGGTTATGCGTAACTAAATAAAAAATTTCAAACTATTTTGTGGTTTTTTTCTTCCACTTTTTCCCACAGAAATCAGGATCTTCGCGCTAAGCCGCGTTTTTACTGGATCTGAGATGATCAAACAAAGGGGTTTTCACCTTGACAAGCTTTCTTCTGCGGCCCTAAACTGTACATCAGTGGGAAATTGTGGGTATTTGTGGATCAAATATCAGGATCAAACAACAATGAAGTGGGATTAACATGTTCCGTGGGTCGTTTTCTTTAACATTAGATGATAAGGGTCGGTTAGCGCTTCCTACGCGTTACCGCGATACCTTATTTGCTGATGCCGAAGGAGCCATGGTTTGTACTATTCACACCAAAGATCCTTGTTTACTGCTGTACCCACTGCCTGAATGGGAAGAGGTTGCAGAACAATTGCAGCGTTTATCCAACCAGAACCCACAAGAGTTGCGCTTTAAACGTTTATTGATAGGCCACGCGTCGGATTGTGACATGGATAAAAGCGGCCGCATTCTATTACCTGCGCCACTAAGAAGCCATGCCAGCCTGACAAAAAACATCCGCTTAGTCGGACAACTTAACAAATTCGAGATCTGGGACGAAGAGACGTGGAATAAACGTGTTGCCGAAGATATGGCAATTGAACGTGATATGTCCGTCGACGCCGAGATCTCAGAGCGGCTGCAGGATTTTGTACTCTAATGGATCAAAGCGCCCATATCTCTGTCTTATTGGCTGAGACCATAGACGGATTAGCCATCAAACCCGACGGGATTTATCTCGACGGTACCTTTGGCCGCGGTGGTCACAGCAGAGTGATCCTATCCAAACTCGGTGAGCAAGGCCGTTTATACGGTATTGATCGCGATCCTGCTGCTATTGCGGCAGCTGCGCCTTTACTAGCCGACCCACGTTTTTCTATTACCCATAGCCCTTTTGCTGCCTTAGCCCAAATTGCTGAAGACCACGGCATTACCGGTAAAGTAGACGGTATATTGCTGGATTTAGGCGTGTCTTCACCACAACTGGATGATGCTGAGCGGGGGTTCAGCTTTATGCGTGATGGCCCGCTGGATATGCGGATGGATCCAACTTCTGGTATTTCAGCCGCCGACTGGCTGGCGAAAGCTGATGTCGAAGACATTACTTTTGTTTTACGTGAATACGGTGAAGAAAAATCAGCCTGGCGTATTGCTAACGCCATAGTGGATAGCCGCAGTGAGCAACCACTGACCCGTACTTCTCAACTGGCCAGCTTAATCAGCACAGTAGTACCAAAAAGCCACAAAGAGAAAAAACATCCTGCGACCCGCAGCTTTCAGGGTATTCGCATTTATATCAACAGCGAATTGGATCAGATCAAAACTGCGCTGGAAGCTGCTGTACATGTATTAAAACCAGGTGGTCGTTTAACTGTGATCAGTTTCCATTCGCTGGAAGATCGGATGGTAAAGCAGTTTATGCGTTTAAAAAGTAAAGGCGCCGCCATTCCTAAAGGTTTGCCTCTGACACAAGACCAACTGAACCTGTACACGCCGTTAAAACTGATTGGCAAAGCTATTATGCCGTCGGATGCAGAGCTGGAAAATAACGTCAGAGCCCGTAGCGCTGTATTACGCATAGCGGAGAAAACCGCATGAGCGCCATCAAACTGAACCGTCTGATCATCAGCGATATCTGGCAGCACAAGTTTCTGCTTGTGCTGATGCTGTGTTGTTTAGGTTCAGCCCTGGCTGTGGTGGAGTTCACTCATATGAACCGCCAACTGACAATGTACGAGGATAAAATACTGCAACATCGCGACACCCTGGAAATGGAGTGGCGCAATTTGTTGCTGGAACAAAGGGCATTGTCCGAGCACAGCAGGGTGGAAGAGCTGGCATCGACCAAACTCAATATGGTCAGGCCCAGTGGCCCACAAGATGTGGTGGTGCAGCAGCCATGATAAAGAAACCAGCAGCACCTAGAAAGCAGGCGAAAAAGAATCAACAGCCGACTGTCATCAGTTGGCGTTTTGCTTTTGTAATAGTGTCTTTGTTTGCGGTGTTCAGCGCTCTGATTATCCGAGCGGCTTATTTACAGGTGCTGGAGCCTGAAATGCTGCTCGAACAAGGTGATATGCGCTCACTCAGGGTAAAAGCTGACGCCGCGATGCGTGGCATGATTTTAGACCGTAACGGCGAAGAGTTGGCGGTCAGTGTGCCGGTCAAATCGATTTGGGCCGATCCACAACTGATACTGCGTAACAGACATAAAATTGAAGAACGTCGCTGGCATGCGCTGGCTGACATGCTGCAAATCAGCCCGCAGCAACTGTCGGACAAAATTGGTGCCGATGATTCCAAACGTTTTGTTTATCTGCAACGTCAGGCCAGTCCTGCCACTGTAGATTACATCAGACAGTTAAAAATTCCGGGAATTGCCTTTCAGGAAGAGTCCCGCCGTTATTATCCGGCTGGTGAAGTGACTGCCCACTTGTTAGGTTTTACCAATGTGGATGATCAGGGCATGGAAGGTATTGAACGTCAGTTTAACGACGTTTTAACCGGCAAACCTGCGTTAAAAACCATCCGCAAAGATGCCAAAGGCCGTGAAGTTGAAGTCTTGTCACACACTGAAGGTCAGGCGTCGAACAATATTCAACTGAGTATCGACCAGCGTATTCAGGCGGTGGCTTACCGTGAACTGAAAAAAGCTGTGATGCAGTTTGGTGCTACTTCAGGTTCTGTAGTGGTGGTTGACGTACACAATGGTGAAGTACTGGCCCTGGCCAACGCACCTTCGTATAACCCAAACAACAGAAAAAACAGTGACAGCAACAGATACCGCAATCGTGCTATCACAGACACCTTTGAACCAGGTTCCACTATTAAACCTTTGCCTGTTTTAGCCGCATTGGAAAATGGCACTGCCACTATGGATACTGTTATTTCTACAGGCTATGGCCCTGTGCGTATTGGCGGCCGCCTGGTGCGTGATGTCAATGGGTATGGTGATCTGGACCTGACTGGTATTATGCGCAAGTCCAGTAACATAGGGGTCACCCGTTTAGCTTTAGGTATGCCTACCGACAAATTCCTTGATATGTATTACAAGATGGGCGTGGGTTCAGAAACAGGTTTAGGCCTGACTGGCGAAACTTCTGGTGTATTACGTGAACAACGCCGCTGGGGTGAACACGCTTTAGCTACTGTTTCTTTTGGTTATAGCTTTACGGTTAATGCAGTGCAGCTGGCCCGTATTTACGCCACCATCGCTAATGGTGGTGTGGCTTACCCATTATCTATTTTTAAAACCACAAAAAAACCACAAGGTGAGCGGGTGATCAGCGAAGAGCATGCCGACAATATGGTCGCTATGTTAGAAGCTGTGGTTGGCCCGGGTGGCAGCGCTAAAAGAGCCGCGGTACCAGGTTATCGTGTAGGTGGTAAAACCGGCACTGCAAAAAAAGCTGGTATCCGTGGTTACAGCGATGACTATATTGGCTCCTTTGCTGGGGTAGCGCCAATTTCTGACCCTCGTATTGCAGTAGTGGTTATTATCAACGAACCAAGCGGTGATTATTATTACGGCGGCGAAGTTGCTGCTCCTGTGTTCTCTGCTGTGTCGGGTGCTGCGATGCAGTTACTGAACATTGCGCCTGATGCCAACGACAGCCGTATCAGCAAAATCAGTGAGGTGCCCAATGCCGGCTAACTCACTTCAGCTATGGCTGACACCTTTTGCAATTGACCTGCCCACTGCTGTGGCAGCTTTGCCGTTACAGAATTTACGCATCAATAGTCTGGAAGTACAAAACGGTGATGTGTTTTTAGCTTTGCCTGGCACTAAGACTCATGGCAATCAGTTTATTGAAAAGGCATTAGCTGCCGGTGCTGCGCTGGTGTTGACCGATACCCAGCCTGCGCTGAATGATCAACGTATTGTGGTTGCACCTGATTTAGTTCAATTGTTGCCAGCCTTGGCTGCTGCTTTTTATCCGCACCAAGCGCAACAATTGCTGGGTATTACCGGCACCAACGGTAAATCCAGCACTGCAATTTTTGTCAATCAGTTGGCTGTGTTATCAGAGCAACAAGCCGCTGTGATTGGCACTTTGGGTTATGGCGATTACCGCAGCCTGACGCCACTGAATAACACTACACCTCATCTGGTGGATATTCACCGTATTCTTGCTACCGAAGCCGACAAAGGCTGTGCTTTGGTGGCGATGGAAGTGTCCTCTCATGCCCTAGTGCAACAGCGTGTAGCTGGTTTGCAGTTTGAAGTGGCTGTGTTTACCAATTTAACCCGCGATCATCTGGATTATCACGGCACTATGCAGGCGTACGGCGAAGCCAAGGCCTTGCTGTTTAAAGCTGCTTTAGCCAAAAAAGCTGTGATTAATGTATCGGATGACTTTGGTCGTCAGTTGGCTGCTGACTGCACTCTGCCTGTATTGGCTTATGGTCAGTTAACAGACTGTGCGGGCTATAGCGACTATTTAGCCTACGACCAGCTGGAAATTACCCCTTTGGGTTATCAGTTCCGTTTAAGCAGCCATTTAGGCCAACAGCAGTTGCAGCTGAAAGTGCTGGGTGAATTTAATATTCAAAACGTTTTGGCGGCCATGGGTGCTATGTTGCAGCTGGGTCATAGCTTTGACACTTTAGTTGTGGCAGCAGAGAAGCTTAGCAGTGTGCCGGGTCGCATCGAACAATTTTATCAACCAGGCCGCAAGGTGATGGCTGTGGTGGATTACGCCCATACACCAGACGCGCTGGAGCAAACATTAATCGCAGTTCGCAACCATTGTCAGGGCCAGCTTTGGGTGGTCTTTGGTTGTGGTGGTGACCGTGATAAAGGCAAACGACCTTTAATGGGCGCTATAGCCGAACGTTTAGCCGATCAACTGATTATTACTGCTGACAATCCACGCACTGAAGATGTGAAAGCGATTTGTCTGGATATAGCGGCAGGCTGCACTGCAGGCCAGTATCAGCTAATCACCGACCGTAAAACGGCAATACGTACAGCTTTAGAACAAGCCAAAGCTGGTGATCTGGTGTTGATCGCCGGTAAAGGCCATGAAGATTATCAAATCATTGGCCATGAAGTTTTGCCATATGACGAACGTGCTTTTGTTCGACAACTGGTAACGGAGACTGCGTTATGATCCCTTTACAAACAAAAGAAATAGCACAGCTAGTGCAGGGACAGCTGATTGGTGCTGATATTCAAATTCAGAGCGTCAGCACAGACAGCCGCAATATTAATCAGGGCGACTTGTTTATTGCTTTAAAAGGCCCGAATTTTGATGGTCATCAGTTTGCTTCCGATGTAGTCAGAAATGGCGCTGTCGCTTTGATTGTGGAGCAGCAGCTGGATCTGGCGGTACCGCAAATTATTGTGGCGGACTGTCGGTTAGCTTTAGGTGCTTTAGGTGCAGCCGTAAAGCAAAAAGTCAATCCGAAGTCTGTGGCTGTGACCGGCAGTGTGGGTAAAACCACGGTCAAAGAGATGATGGCCGCCATTTTGGATCGTATTGGTAATGTGCTGGCGACTGCCGGTAACTTTAATAACGATATAGGCGCACCTCTCACTTTATTGCGTTTAACAGAGCAGCATCAGTACGCTGTGATGGAACTGGGCGCCAATCATTTAGGTGAAATTGCTTATACCTCCTCTTTAGTCAAACCTGAGGTCTCTATTATCACCAATGTGGCGGCAGCCCATCTGGAAGGTTTTGGTGATTTGTTTGGTGTAGCTCGCGCTAAAGGCGAAATTTATGGCTCTTTAGGCCCTGCTGGGGTTGCTATAGTGCCGCTGGACAGCGAATTTTCCGATTACTGGTTAAAACGTTTGCAGAATAAAACTGTGTTGACCTTTAGCAGCACTCAGGCCGCCGATTTTACCGCTGAACATATAGTGCTGAATGAGCAGGGTTGCGCCAGTTTTGACTTAGTCTGCCCACAAGGCCGTATTTTTATTCAGCTGGTTTTGCCAGGAAAACACAACGTGGCCAATGCTTTAGCCGCAGCAGCTGCGACTTTAGCCTTAGGCGCCAGCCTGACCGATGTGCAATTAGGTTTAGCGGCGATGAAACCGGTCAAAGGCCGGATTAATGTTACGCAGGCCAGCGACAAATTACGGCTGATTGACGATACCTACAACGCGAACTCTGAATCCACTAAGGCGGCTATCGATTTGTTAGCGACTTATCCTGGTTTCAGAGTACTGGTGTTTGGCGATATGGGTGAACTGGGCGCTGATGCCCGTTTGTACCATGAAGAAGTAGGTTTATACGCCAAACAAAAGGGAATTAATCTGTTATTCACCTTGGGTGTGTTATCACAGAGCGCCAGTGATTTATTTAACGGCCAAGGGGCCCATTTTAGTTCCCGTCAGCAACTGATCCAAAAGTTAAGCCCGATCCTTGATGAACAGTCGAGTAGCACAGTACTGGTCAAAGGTTCGCGTAGCGCAAAAATGGAATTGGTCGTGCAGGACTTGCTAGAAAGATGTCAGCAGGAGATCAGCTCATGTTAGTGTGGTTAGCCGAGTATTTAACTCAATATATCAATGCTTTTAACGTATTCAGTTACCTGACTTTCAGGTCTATTCTGGGTATTTTAACGGCCTTAATGCTGAGCTTGTATTTTGGCCCCAAGCTGATCGCCAAGTTACAGCAACTGCAAATTGGTCAGACGGTACGGGATGATGGCCCACAAAGTCACTTCTCGAAAAAAGGCACCCCTACTATGGGTGGTTTGCTGATCTTAGGTTCGGTGTTGGCCAGTATTCTGCTGTGGGCTGACCTTGGCAATAAATACGTCTGGGTGGTGATTTTTACGCTGATAAGCTTTGGCTGGATTGGTTTTATTGACGACTACCGCAAAGTGGTTCGCAAAGATCCAAAAGGTTTAATCGCCAAATGGAAATACTTCTGGCAATCCTTGTTTGCCATTGCTATCGCCTTTTTTCTGTATGCCACAGCTGAACGCCCGGTTGAAACCAGTTTAGTCGTGCCCTTTATTAAAGATGTACTGCCACAGCTGGGTTTTATCTACATTGCTTTGTGTTACTTCGTGCTGGTCGGTACCAGCAACGCGGTGAACTTAACTGACGGTTTAGATGGTTTAGCCATAGTGCCAACCATTATGGTGGCTTTTGCTTTTGCCATTATTGCCTATGCCAGCGGTAACGTAAATTTTGCCAACTACCTGAATATCCCTTATTTGCCTCATGCCAGTGAACTGGTGGTGGTTTGTGCTGCTTTGGTCGGAGCAGGTCTTGGTTTCCTTTGGTTTAATACCTATCCGGCTCAGGTTTTTATGGGGGATGTAGGTTCTTTAGCTTTAGGTGCTGTATTAGGTGTGATTGCCATTTTAGTCCGTCAGGAAATAGTGCTCTTTATTATGGGCGGCGTGTTTGTGATGGAAACTGTCTCTGTAATTTTGCAGGTAGGTTCGTACAAACTGCGTGGTCAGCGTATTTTCCGCATGGCACCTATTCACCACCATTACGAATTAAAAGGTTGGCCTGAGCCCCGCGTTATTGTGCGGTTCTGGATTTTGTCAGTCATTTTTGTGCTGATTGGTTTAGCTACTTTAAAACTGAGATAAAAAATGAACGCTAAGTTGTTCCAGGGAAAACGTGTTGCTGTGATAGGACTAGGCCTTTCAGGTCTGGCCACAGTGCGCTTTTTGCTGAAACAAGGCGTGAAACCAGTACTGATGGATACCCGCTTAAAAGTGTCAGGACTGGATCAAATTCCGGCAGACAAAGTGGACGGTATTTATTTAGGTGAACTGGACGCAAATCGTTTAGCTCATATGGATGTGTTAGTAGTCAGCCCAGGCTTAGATCCTAAACATCCTGCTATACGTTTTGCTTTAGCTCAGGGGGCCTTGTTGATTGGTGATGTAGAGCTGTTTGCACTGCAAAACCAGAAGCCAGTGCTGGCCATTACCGGCGCCAATGGTAAATCCACTGTCACCAGTTTAACTGCCCATATGCTGCAATGCTCCGGCTTACGAGCTGTGGCTGCAGGCAATATTGGTTTACCTATTCTGGATGCACTGCAAAGCGACGCCGACGTCTTTGTGCTGGAGCTATCAAGCTTCCAGTTGGATACCACTCATTCTTTACGAAGCAAAGCCGCCTGTATTTTAAATGTGACTGAAGATCATATGGACAGATACGGTACTATGGCCGCTTACGCTGCTTCCAAGCAAAGGGTGTATCAGGGCACTGATCTGGCGATTTACAATAAAACCGATGAGTTAACCACACCAAAAGCTGCAGTTCCTGCTCTGGCTATTGATTTAGCGGGTACAGACTACGGTGTCGTGCAGCATAAGGGCGAAAGCTGGTTGCTGGTTGCTGGCGAGCCTTTAATGCCAGCACGAGACATGACCATAGTGGGTCTGCATAACCAGTTTAATGCTCTGGCCAGTTGCGCTTTAGCTTTAGCCGCTGGTGCCTGCCGCAGTGGTTTAATTGATGCATTAAAAACCTTTACCTCTTTACCACACCGCTGTCAGTTAGTGCTGGATCATAAAGCCGTGCGCTGGGTTAATGATTCCAAAGCCACTAATGTAGGAGCCACTTTAGCTGCTATTGCCGGTTTACGTGCCGAAGTGACAGGTCAACTGATTTTAATAGCGGGTGGGGATGGCAAAGGCGCTGATTTCAGTGAATTGGCCACAGTACTGAATCGTGACGTGGATCATTTAATTACCTTAGGTCAGGACGGTCCCGCTATTGCTGCACTCAAAGCAGGAAGCTTTGAAGTGAAAGATTTAATAGCCGCAGTAAAAACAGCTGCTCAGTTAGCAACAGCAGGGGATCTGGTGTTGTTATCACCTGCCTGTGCCAGCCTGGATATGTTTAAAAATTACGAAGACCGTGGCCAGCAATTTGCTGCCGCTGTGCAGAAGGTGTGGTTATGAAGCAAATGCTGATGAACCTTATGCCTTCACCCAGCGAAGCCATTGCTTTGTGGTGGCAACGTGATGAAGCCAACAGCTACGACAAGTTGTTTCTGGTGTTGCTGGCGCTGGTGATCTGCGTTGGCATTATTATGGTGACCAGTGCTTCAGTGCCTGTGGCTGAGCGTTTATTTGGTAACCCGTTGCATTTCACTATCCGTCATCTGGTGTACCTGGTGATCGGTTTAGGGGCCTCTTATGTGGTGCTGAATGTACCTGTCTCCTGGTGGCACAATACCAATATTTTATTGCTGATGCTGGCGCTGGCATTGCTGATCGCTGTGTTGCTGTTTGGTCGCAACGTCAATGGTTCAACCCGCTGGCTGGCGCTTGGTCCTTTTAATATTCAGGCGGCTGAGCCCGCCAAATTGTTCTTTTTTGTTTATCTGGCCAGTTATCTGGTGCGTCGCCATGAGGAAGTACGGGAAAACATTAAGGGTTTTATCAAACCACTGATTGTTTTGTTTGTGTTGGCGGTCTTGCTGTTGATGCAACCTGACCTGGGCACAGTGATTGTGATGTTTGCCACTGCGGTAGTGTTGCTGTTTTTGGCCGGTGCTAAGTTATGGCAGTTTTTCTGTTTAATTTTCACAGGTTTAGCCGCTATTGGTGTGTTGATTGTGTACAGCGAATACCGTTGGCGTCGTGTCACCTCCTTTTTAGATCCATGGGCTGATCCTTTTGGTAACGGCTATCAGTTGACCCAATCGCTGATGGCTTTTGGCCGTGGTAGCTGGTTTGGGCAGGGCCTCGGCAACAGCGTACAAAAGTTGGAATATTTACCAGAAGCTCATACCGACTTTATTTTTGCTGTGATTGCAGAAGAAACCGGCTTGGTGGGTGTTTTTGTCATTTTGAGCCTGCTGTTTTTACTGGTCAGCCGCGCTTTATGGATTGGTAACAAAGCTTTGTTTAAGGGCATGAGTTTTCATGGCTTTTTAGCTTATGCACTGGCGATTTGGATAGGTTTTCAAACCTGCGTCAATGTAGGTGTAGCAAGCGGCGTGCTGCCAACCAAAGGTTTAACTTTGCCTTTTATCAGTTCGGGCGGCAGTAGCTTAATTATTATGATGGTGGCCGCAGCTTTGTTACTGCGAATTGATTTTGAAGTGCGATTGAAAGGTCGACATGCCATTAGCGGAGGTCCTCATGCCTGAGCTGATTCAGACTGCAGACCAAAAGCAGAAAACGGCGCTGATTATGGCGGGTGGCACTGGTGGTCATATTTTTCCTGCTAAAGCTGTGGCTGAACTGTTGAAGCAACAAGGCTGGAGCATTCATTGGCTGGGTACCGCCGACCGCATGGAAGCGACCTTAGTGCCGCAGTTTGGTTTTCCGTTTCATAGCATTGCTGTGGCCGGTTTACGTGGCAAAGGTTTAAAAAGCTTGATCAAAGCGCCGCTGATGTTATGGCGCTCCATCAGTCAGGCCCGTGCTTTAGTCAAGCAACTGAACCCTGATTTGGTGTTAGGTTTTGGTGGTTATGCCAGTGGTCCAGGTGGTTTAGCTGCATGGTTAGCGGGCAAGCCTTTAATAGTGCATGAGCAAAATGCAGTAGCTGGCACCACCAACAGGTTATTAGCCCGTATTGCCAATAAGGTCTTGGTGGCTTTTCCGCAAGCTTTTGCTGATCGCAAAGACAGAGTGGTGGTAGGCAATCCGGTGCGTGCTGAAGTACTGGCTGTGTCGACACAAAAGCAACTGCAGGCGCCAGGTGAAAGCTTAAAAGTATTAGTGGTAGGTGGCAGTTTAGGTGCTCAGGTGTTTAACCAACAGTTACCTGGCATTTTTGCTCAGGCTGCCAATACTGGTGCGCTGGAAATACGGCATCAAACCGGTAAAAACATGGAGCTTCAGGTGCAGCAGGCTTATGCCGCTTTACCTGAATTAGCAGCCAGTGCCAGTGCTTTTATTGAAGATATGGCTGCGGCTTATACCTGGGCTGACTTAGTGATTTGTCGTGCCGGTGCTTTAACCGTCTCTGAAGTGGCTTGTGCAGGTGTGGCGGCAGTTTTTGTGCCTTTGCCATCCGCTATTGATGATCACCAGACGGCCAATGCCAGCTGGTTAGTGCAAAAACAAGGGGCAGTCTTGCTGCCACAAAACGAATTCAGTAAAGGTGCTTTGTTGCCTTTACTCCAGTCCTGGTTACAGGACAAAAGTGCACTGCGTCATTTGGCAAATAATGCCCGCAGAACAGCAATAGATGATGCCGCAGAACAAGTTGTAAGAGTCTGTGGTGAAGTAACAGGTAAGACTAAATGAGCAATACAAAACAACAAAAGAAAAATGCTATGCGCCGTGTCGAGCGGATCCACTTTGTGGGCATCGGCGGCGCTGGTATGGGTGGTATTGCCGAAGTATTAGTCAATGAAGGTTATAAAGTTTCAGGTTCTGATATAGCGCCAAACCCTGTGGTCGACCGTTTAAGCTCATTAGGTGCTTGTATTGTGATTGGTCATAAGGCCGAAAACATCGAAGGCGCCAGTGTGGTTGTTGTCTCCAGCGCTATTAAAACCGATAACCCTGAAGTAGCTGCAGCGATAGAACACCGTATTCCGGTAGTGCGCCGTGCTGAAATGCTGGCTGAACTGATGCGTTTTCGCCATGGCATCGCTATTGCCGGTACCCACGGTAAAACCACAACGACCAGCCTAATAGCTTCTATTTTTGCGGAAGCGGGCACTGATCCTACTTTTGTGATTGGTGGTTTACTGAATTCTGCGGGTACCAATGCCCGTTTAGGCGCTGGTCGCTATTTAATTGCTGAAGCGGACGAGAGCGACGCCTCTTTCCTGCACTTGCAGCCTATGGCTTCGGTGATCACCAATATTGAACCTGATCATATGGAAACCTATCAGGGTGACTTTGAAAAAATGAAAGCCACCTATCTGGAGTTTTGCCATAACCTGCCATTTTATGGTGTCGCTGTGATGTGTATCGACGATGCTGTAGTGCGCGAGCTGATCCCACAAATTGGCCGTTTTGTCATTACCTATGGTTTTAGCGAAGATGCGGATTATGTGATCAGCGACTTCGGACAGACAGGTACCCAGAGCCATTTTGTTATTACCGATAAAGAAGGTGTGGCCAGCCAAATTGAGTTGAATTTAGCTGGTCGTCACAATGCATTAAATGCGACCGCAGCTTTTGCTGTAGCAAAAGATGAAGGTATAGCCACGGATTCTATTTTGGCTGCGCTGCAAAAATTCGAAGGTATAGGCCGTCGTTTTGAACAGTATGGCGAGTTTGAAACAGGCCGCGGTAAAGTGCTGCTGGTGGATGACTATGGCCACCATCCAAGTGAAGTTGCTGCCACTCTGGCTGCAGCGCGTAACGCCTGGCCAGAGCGTCGTATTGTGATGGCCTATCAGCCACACCGTTACACCAGAACCCGTGATTTATACGAAGACTTCGCCAAAGTGCTGTCGTCTGTCGATTTATTGTTATTGCTTGAAGTCTATGCCGCAGGCGAAGCCGCTATTCCTGGTGCAGATAGCCGCAGTTTATGCCGCTCTATCCGCGCTCGTGGTCAGTTGGACCCTATTTATGTGGCGACTCCTGCCGACTTGCCTGCAGCTTTAGCTGATGTGTTGCAGGACGGTGATGTACTGCTGACTCAGGGCGCCGGCAATATAGGCGCGCTGGCCAAACAACTGGCGGCGACTAAATTAGCAATTTCTGCATTAAAACCAAACGAGGGAGCTTGAAGTATGAGCAGCAAATTTGGCAAAGTGGCGGTGATGTTGGGTGGAACCTCGGCAGAACGTGAAGTTTCATTGCGTTCTGGTGCCGCAGTTTTAGCTGCTCTGCAAAAGCAAGGTGTAGACGCCCATGCTTTTGACCCTAAAGATCAGCCCTTAAGTGCTTTGACTGCAGCTGGTTTTGACCGCGTATTTATCGTGCTGCATGGCCGGGGTGGTGAAGACGGCACTATGCAGGGCGCATTGCAGTTAATGGGTTTGCCTTATACCGGCAGTCGTGTTTTAGGTTCAGCTTTGGCGATGGATAAAATCCGCTGCAAATGGCTGTTTCAGGCACAAGGTTTGCCTACGGCGAAATTTTTGGTAGCTGAAGCTGGGAAGCAACTGAATTATCAGGATATTTTGCAACAATTAGCTGGTAAAGTGATGGTGAAACCAGCGAATGAAGGGTCCAGTATTGGCATGAGTGCAGCAAGCACCGCACAAGAGCTGGAACAGGCATTGGCTGTGGCATCTAAGTACGATGCGGATGTGCTGGTAGAACAATGGATCCAGGGCCGCGAATTTACCGTGACTGTGCTCAATGGCAAGGCTCTGCCAGTCGTTGAAATGCGTACTCCCCGCTCTTTTTATGATTACGAAGCCAAGTATCAGTCCAATAGCACTGAATACCTTTGTCCTGCGCCTTTAACAGCTGAGCAGACGGCGTTTTTACAGCAAGCCGCTGCCGCAGCTTTTACTGCTGTGGGTGCTTCAGGTTGGGGCCGTGTGGATGCGATGCTGGATGAGCAGGGTAATTTTTATCTGCTGGAAGTGAATACTGTGCCGGGCATGACAGAAAAGTCATTGGTGCCTATGGCCGCCAAAGCAGCAGGTTTGAGTTTTGAACAGTTAGTTTTACAGATTTTAGAACAGACCTTATGACTAAAAACGGCAAGACAGTAACAACACCTGTGAACAAAGCCTTCTGGGCTGGTGTGGTGTTTTTCTGTTTTTCCGTCTGGTTTGTCAGCTGGTTAGGCTATCAGATCTGGCTCTGGAGCCAGGATCAACAAAGTGCGCCTATTCAGCAAGTGAAGGTTTATGGCGATTTTTCTCAGATCGAAGCGGCAGGGTTAAACCAAAAGCTGCAACAACAGTATCTGGGTAACTTTTTTAATTTGAACGTGGATCAGGTGCAGCTGTTTCTGCAGCAACAACCCTGGGTCGCTCAGGCAGCCGTGCGCAAACAATGGCCTGATACGCTCGTGGTGGTGGTGACTGAACATAAGCCAGTGGCGATATGGAATGACCAATATTTACTCAATCAACAAGGTCAACTCTTTGTCGCTCCTGTAGCTGAACTAAAACAGTCATTGCCAAAGTTACAAGGTCCGGACGGGGCCGAGCAGGATGCACTGACCATGTTCAATCAATTGAATCAGATGCTGACCGTCCATCAGCATATGGCAACAGGATTAACAGTGTCAGCCCGTCAGGCCTGGCAACTGAATTTAGCAGAGGGCATTCAATTGACTCTGGGCCGGGAAGATACGGCAAAGCGGGTGCAGCGGTTTATCGATTTGTACCCTGTGATTAGTAAACATAAAACTCAGGCAGTTGCCGAAGTTGATTTGCGTTATGACACAGGCGTCGCTGTACGTTGGGTCGAAGCGCCAGAACAAAGAGAAGAAGATGACAAAGTCGACAGAACGTGATCTTATCGTTGGCTTAGATATAGGCACAGCACAGGTGAAAGCCTTAGTGGGTGAAATTACCGCTGACAATCAGTTAAGTATTGTTGGTGTAGGTACTCATGTAGCCCGTGGTATGGACAAAGGTGGTGTGAACGATCTGAACCTGGTGGTGCAGTCTGTGCGCCGCGCTGTGGAAGAAGCTGAACTGATGGCCGATTGCCGGGTGTCTTCTGTGTATTTAGGTATTACCGGTAAACATATTCGTTGTCAGAACGAAAGTGGCATGGTGCCTATTAATGACGCCGAAGTGACAGCTGAAGATGTGATTAACGTCATTCATGCCGCCAAATCTGTGCCTATTTCGGCCGAACGTCGCATGTTGCATGTGCTGCCACAGGAATTTTCAGTCGACATGCAGGAAGGCATTAAAAGCCCAATCGGCATGTCAGGGGTGCGGATGGAAGCCAAAGCGCACATCATTACGTGCGCCAATGATATGGCAAAAAATATCGAAAAATGTGCTGAGCGCTGCGAGCTGCATGTCGACCAGCTGATTTTTTCTTCATTAGCGTCCAGCTATGCAGTGCTGACGGATGATGAAAAAGAGCTGGGCGTCTGCGTCGTCGATATGGGCGGCGGCACTATAGATATCTCGGTATTTACTAATGGTGCTTTACGTCATACCGCTGTGATCCCTGTGGCCGGTAATCAGGTCACCAGCGATATTGCCAAAATTTTCCGCACGCCTTTAGGCCATGCCGAAGATATCAAAGTGCAATACGCCTGTGCGCTTCGCAGTATGGTGGGTAAAGAAGAAAATATTGAAGTGCCAAGCGTGGGTGGTCGTCCGGCTCGCAGCATGTCACGTCATACCCTGGCTGAGGTGGTTGAACCCCGCTACCAGGAATTGTTTGAACTGGTGCTGGAAGAAATTCGCAGCTGTGGTCTGGAAGAGCAAATTGCCGCAGGCATAGTGCTGACCGGTGGTACCGCCAAAATGGAAGGTGCCATTGAGTTTGCCGAAGATATTTTTCAGATGCCGGTGCGTTTAGGTTATCCGATTGGCATCAGCGGTTTAAAAGAATATGTACAGGACCCGGCCTACGCCAGCGTAGTGGGGTTATTGATTTATGGAAAAGACATGCGGACCCAGCAAAAAAAAGCTGTTGCTGCCCGCGAGTCAGTCGGCGGCATGGTGAAACGACTCACCAGCTGGTTTAAAGGCGAATTTTAACTTTTTGAGTAAGCGTACTAAAACGGAGAGAGAGCTATGTTTGAGTTAATGGAAAGCCACAGCGAAGAAGCTGTAATTAAAGTAATAGGTGTTGGTGGTGGTGGCGGTAACGCTGTTGAGTATATGGTTGCAAGCAACATTGAAGGTGTTGAATTTATTGCTGCCAATACGGACGCGCAGGCGCTGCGTAACTCTTCTGCACATATGACTCTGCAACTGGGTGCTGGCGTGACTAAAGGTTTAGGCGCTGGTGCTAACCCTGAAGTGGGTCGTCGTTCTGCAGAAGAAGACCGTGAGACTATTAAGAAAACGCTGCAAGGCGCAGATATGATCTTTATCGCTGCCGGTATGGGCGGTGGTACTGGTACTGGTGCTGCCCCAATAGTAGCTGAAGTAGCCCGTGAAATGGGTATTTTGACTGTTGCTGTTGTGACTAAGCCATTCCCGTTCGAAGGTAAAAAGCGTTTAGCTTATGCGGACGAAGGTATTGCTGAACTGGCAAAACATGTGGATTCACTGATCACTATTCCTAACGACAAGTTGTTAAAAGTCTTAGGCAAAGGCACCAGCCTGCTGGATGCGTTTAAAGCGGCGAACAACGTATTGTTAGGTGCAGTGCAGGGTATTGCAGAGCTGATCACTCGTCCTGGTCTGATTAACGTCGACTTTGCCGACGTTCGTACTGTCATGTCAGAAATGGGTACTGCGATGATGGGTACTGGCCGTGCTTCTGGTCCTGACCGTGCTGAAGAAGCCGCTGAACAAGCGATTTCAAGCCCGTTACTGGAAGATATCGATTTGTCAGGTGCTAAAGGTATTCTGGTGAATATCACGGCTGGTCTGGATATCAGCATTGAAGAGTTTGAAACTGTAGGTAATGCGGTTAAAGCTTTTGCCTCAGAAAATGCAACTGTAGTCGTTGGTGCTGTAATTGACCCTGATATGTCGGATGAGCTGCGTGTGACTGTAGTGGCCACAGGTATAGGTGCAGAGCGTAAGCCTGATATCAGCCTGGTGCCAAATCACCGTCATGAACCAGTTCGTTCAGCGCACGTTTATGGCAATGCTGGTACAAGCTATGCTCATCATCAGGGTAACGCCGCCCGTGATATGTCACAGGCGCAGTTAGAAGTACCGAATGTGCAAAGTAAACCTGTAGCGGAAAAACAAGCGAACATCGATATTTTCGATATTCCGGCGTTTTTACGTAAACAAGCTGACTGATTTTTAGTCAGCTTACAAAAGGCCCAAAGGTTGGCATAGCTGGTCAGCTATGTTATGCTTCGCCGCCATTTTGGATTTGTTCAAAATTTGAACAGGAAAAAATATGATTAAACAACGTACCATTGCAAAATCAATCAGCTCGATCGGGGTAGGTTTACACAAGGGAGAAAAGGTTACGCTTACTCTCCGGCCTGCTCCTGATAATACCGGTATTGTATTCCGGCGTGTCGATCTGAACCCGATCGTTGATTTTAAAGTCAGCCCTGAATTAGTGGGCGACACTGTGATGTGTACTTGTTTGATCAACGACGAAGGCGTACGCCTGTCCACCACTGAGCATTTAATGGCTGCAGTGGCTGGTTTAGGTATCGATAACCTGTTTATCGAAGTCGATTCTGCTGAAATTCCAATTATGGACGGCAGTGCCAACCCTTTTGTTTATCTGTTGCTGGAAGCCGGCGTCAGTGAACAGAAAAAAGCCAAAAAGTTTATCCGCATTAAGCAAAAAGTACGGGTTGAAGACGGTGATAAGTGGGCCGAGTTTGTGCCACACCACGGTTTCCGTATGGATTTTGCCATCGATTTTGATCATCCTGTGATTTCAGAAACCAAACAGCGCATGAAGCTGGACTTCTCAGCCGCCTCTTTTATTAAAGACATCAGCCGTGCCCGTACTTTTGGTTTCCTGCAGGACATTGAATATTTACGCGCCAATAATCTGGCGTTAGGTGGAAGTTTTGATAACGCCGTAGTGCTGGATGAGTTCAGGGTATTAAACCAGGACGGTTTACGCTACGAAGACGAGTTTATCAAACATAAAATTCTGGATGCAATCGGTGATTTATACATGGCCGGTTACAGCATTCTGGGCGAGTTCCGTTCTTATAAAACGGGTCATGCCTTAAATAACCAGTTATTGTCAGCAGTGCTTGCTGATCAGGCGAACTGGGAATTTGTCAGCTTCGAAAAAGACGCGCAAATGCCAATATCGTACTTAGCGCCACAATTAGCCTAAGTCTTGGGGGCAGAGTCAGGTTTTTGAGCCAGCTCTGCCAGCCTTTGTAGTTTCTGCTTTAACTCACCTTCACTGTTTTGTGCTAAAGCCAGTAAATACACCGCAGCTTGTTCAGAGATTTTAGGTCCTTCAGTTTTGATTTCTTCCGCTTTGACATACTGCAGCTGGGTATTGGGTGACACTTCAATATCGATACCTGCTAAATCCGGCAAGATTTTCTGGCGGAAATTGTCTAGAATGGCCTCTCTTTGCATTTTCAGCCGGGTTGCCCAGGCAGGCGATTGGCATAAAATTACTAAGCGACCAGCTTTTATGGTACTAATTTTGCAAAAACCGGATGGATCCAGTTGCAGAAACTGCGCTAATTCGGTATTAAGTTGGCGCAACAGATCGGCGTGCTGCATGGTAGACAACAAAGAGCTTTGTTGCAGCAACTGACTTAGATCCACTGGTTTCTGAGAATAGCGCGCCATCTTAACTTATGAATTTATACTGAGGTTGCATGAGTGTAACAGTTTTCTATCGTGGCCGACATCGCCACTTCAGCTTTGGCAGCACGCCATCGCAACTGACAGTCACGGCCGTCTTACTTTTTTGTATTGCGTCTGGGGCAGGTGCAGCTTTTGCTAATCTGTTTCAGAAAGGCAATGCCGAACTTGAAAAAGTTCAGCTGAGCCGTGCCGCTGAAACTGAAGAAATAGCGGATATTCGCCGTCGCGCTGAAAATCAGCTGGCTGCGTTGACGTCCAAAGTGGCAACACTGCAGGCTCAGGTGAACCGACTGAATATGGTGGGTGAACGCTTAATTGACGCCGCCAATTTATCGACAGAAGAGTTTAACCTGCACGAGAACCCGGCTATGGGGGGACCAGCACAAACTTCGACAGAGATCAGTCTGGCTGAACTGAATGCCGTATTGTTGCAGCTCAACGAGCTGGAGCAAAATCTGCAATCAGAACAAACCCGCTTTGCGATGCTTGAATCTCTGGATTTGAATCACCATATAGGAAAAAGCGTTCAGTTATCAGGCCGCCCTGTATTAAGTGGTTATTTATCGTCGAGCTTTGGTGTACGCAGTGATCCCTTTAGTGGGGAGCCTTCAGTACACCGTGGGGTAGATTTTGCTGGCAGGGAAGGTGATTCTATTTTTGCGACAGCAGGTGGCATAGTCACCTGGGCTGGAGAACGTTTTGGTTACGGTAAAATGGTTGAAATTGAGCATAGTGATGGCTATCGCACTCGTTATGCTCATGCCAAAGAGACCACTGTTCAGGTTGGACAGATGGTGACCAAAGGGCAAGAAGTTGCCATTATGGGCAGCACTGGCCGTTCAACAGGCCCCCATGTGCATTACGAAGTACTGAAAAACGGGCAGCAAATTGACCCTATGATGTTTGTTAATCGCCGTATCCAATAATATGTACTCACTTTCCTGAAGCAGGAGTTTCTGGGATGTGAGTAAAAAAGGCTCAGGCCGGACTCGGAGTGAGTCTCAACCAAGAAGTGGTATTTATAAAATGTTTGGAAAATTTTTCGCCAAATTAATCGGTAGTCGTAATGATCGTTATTTAAAAAAGCTGAAAAAAACGGTTGATCTGATTAATAGCCTGGAACCTTCTTTTGTTGCCCTGACCGACGAACAACTCAAACTAAAAACCGCTGAATTTAAACAGCGCGTTGCAGACGGCGCCACACTGGATGATTTATTACCAGAGGCTTTTGCCACAGTACGTGAAGCCAGTAAACGTGTGTTTAAGATGCGTCATTTTGATGTGCAGCTGATTGGCGGTATAGTTTTGCATCAGGGTAAAATCTCTGAGATGCGTACAGGTGAAGGTAAAACCTTAACTGCTACTTTGCCTGCTTACTTAAATGCTTTAAGTGGTCAGGCTGTACACGTTATTACGGTCAACGACTACCTAGCCCGTCGTGATGCGGAAACCAACGCGCCTTTATTTGATTTCTTAGGCTTAACAGTCGGTGTGAACGTGCCTGGTATGGGCCATACGGATAAACAAGCCGCCTACAACGCAGATATCACTTACGGTACCAACAATGAATTTGGTTTTGATTACCTGCGCGACAACATGGCATTTTCTGCTGTAGAGCGGGTTCAGCGTCATTTAGCTTATGCCATTATCGATGAAGTGGATTCTATTTTAATAGACGAAGCCCGTACTCCACTGATTATTTCGGGTCAGGCGGAAGACAGCTCTGAGCTGTACCGCGTGATCAATACAGTGGTGCCTCAGCTTGTTAAGCAGGAAAAAGAAGATGAAGAAGGCGCTATGGGTGATGGTCACTTCACCATAGATGAAAAAGCCAAACAAATTTATCTGACTGAACTGGGCCAGATCCGGGTTGAAGAAATTTTACAGGAGCTTGGATTAATCCAACCTGGTGACTCGCTGTTCTCTGCGGCTAACATTACCTTGTTGCACCATACCTATGCTGCATTACGCGCGCACAACCTGTTTAAGAAAGACGTAGACTATGTGATCAAAGATAACGAGATTGTTATCGTTGATGAGCATACAGGCCGAACTATGGAAGGCCGTCGCTGGTCTGAAGGTTTGCACCAGGCCATTGAAGCCAAAGAAGGGGTTCGTATTAACCACGAAAACCAGACTTTAGCTTCTATCACCTTCCAGAACCTGTTCCGTTTGTACGACAAACTGGCTGGTATGACAGGTACTGCAGACACTGAAGCTTTTGAATTCCAGTCTATTTACGGCTTAGAAACCATAGTAGTTCCAACCAACAGACCTATGGTGCGTAAGGATATGCCTGATTTGGTGTATCTGACGGTAGAAGAAAAGTATCAGGCGATTATCAAAGACATTGAAGAGAACCGTGCACTGAAGCGTCCTATTCTGGTGGGTACTGCGTCCATTGAAAGTTCTGAGTATCTGTCGAAATTGCTGCATGAAGCTAAAATTCCGCATCAGGTATTAAATGCCAAGTTCCACGCCAACGAAGCGCAAATTATTGCTCAGGCCGGTCAGCCAGGCACTGTGACTATAGCCACTAACATGGCCGGTCGTGGTACAGATATAGTTCTGGGTGGTAACTTACAAGCTGAACTGGCCGCTTTAGGTGATGTCAGCGCAGAACAAATTGAACAAGTGAAACAAGAATGGCAAAAACGCCATGACGCAGTAATTGAGTCTGGTGGTTTGCATATCATCGGTACTGAACGTCATGAATCCCGTCGTATCGACAACCAGTTACGGGGTCGTTCTGGTCGTCAGGGTGATCCGGGTTCTTCACGGTTCTACTTATCGTTAGACGATGCATTAATGCGTATTTTTGCTTCAGACCGCATGGCGGGCATGATGCGCAAACTGGGCATGGAACCAGGTGAAGCCATTGAGCATCCATGGGTCAGTCGCGCTATTGAAAATGCCCAACGTAAAGTAGAAGCCCGTAACTTTGATATCCGTAAGCAATTACTGGAATTTGATGACGTAGCCAACGACCAGCGTAAAGTGGTGTATGAGCAACGTAATGAGCTGATGGATACGGCTGATATTTCTGAAACCATCAATGCCATTCGTCACGATGTAGTGGCTTCAGTGCTGGATCAATACATTCCGCCTCAGTCACTGGACGAAATGTGGGATATTCCGGGCTTAGAAGCGCGATTCCGCTCTGATTTTGCCATCGACATGCCTATTGCCAAATGGTTAGCGGACGACAAAAAACTCTTTGAAGAGAAGCTGCGTGAGCAAATCCACGAAGTAGTGGATAAGTCTTACGAGCTGAAAGAGCATATGGTTGGCCCTTCGGTGCTGCGTCAGTTTGAAAAGTCAGTGATGCTGCAAAGCTTAGACACACACTGGAAAGAACACCTGGCGGCAATGGACCATTTACGTCAGGGCATTAACTTACGTGGTTATGCACAGAAGAACCCGAAACAAGAATACAAGCGTGAAGCTTTTGAGTTGTTCTCCACTATGCTGGACAACCTGAAACTGGATGTGATTGGTGTGTTGTCACGGGTTCAGATCCGTGCAGCTGAAGACGTCGATGCAGTAGAAGAGCAACGCCGTAAAGCAGAAAGTACCGATATGCAGTTCCAGCACGAAGAAATGGAACAAGTGGCTACTGAAGTTCCACATAGCAGCGCTTCGGCTGTGTTTCGTGATGCTGAAAAAGTAGGACGTAACGATCCTTGTCCTTGTGGCTCAGGTAAAAAATACAAACAGTGTCACGGTAAGTTGGTTTAAACCATGACGCTTAAAGTAGTTCATGTGGCCGTTGGTGTGATTTTAAAGGATCAACAGGTACTGTTAGCGTTACGCCCTGACAAATTACACCAGGGCGGTCGCTGGGAGTTTCCCGGTGGTAAAGTGGAAACGGGTGAAACCACCAGCCAGGCTTTGGCGCGTGAACTGAAAGAAGAAATCGATTTAGATATTGCAGCTTCAAGCCCATGGTTTGAGCTGCAGTATGCCTACCCCGAAAAAACAGTGTTGCTGGATATTCATCTGGTGCAGCAGTTTGAAGGGGAAGCAAAGGGTCTGGAAGGCCAGCCAGTGCGCTGGGTGCCTTTGTCAGAGCTGGATCAGTATCAGTTCCCTGATGCTAATCAGCCGATTTTAGATAAGTTGTTGGCCGAATTCGGCGCCA
>NZ_AFHI01000046.1 GCF_000217935.1 Rheinheimera sp. A13L | reverse complement strand
TTCTCTTTGAGCTTTATGCTCGAAGTGCTCTTTAACAAATTGGCAAGCTGATAGAAAGAAAAAACAAGGTAACAATATTTATTTGTGAACCTTATCACACCTTCAATTCCAGACATTTTGGGGTTGTATGGTTAAGTGACTAAGCGTACACGGTGGATGCCTTGGCAGTCAGAGGCGATGAAGGACGTGCTAACCTGCGAAAAGCTGTGAGAAGTCGGTAAGAGACGCTAGACTCACAGATGTCCGAATGGGGAAACCCACCTGATTTATCAGGTATCGTATGATGAATACATAGTCATACGAGGCGAACCGGGAGAACTGAAACATCTAAGTACCCCGAGGAAAAGAAATCAACCGAGATCCCCTTAGTAGCGGCGAGCGAACGGGGGCTAGCCCTTAAGTTGATAAAGAGTTAGTGGAACGCTCTGGAAAGTGCGGCGATACAGGGTGATAGCCCCGTACACGAAAAAGCTTTATCAATGAAAACGAGTAGGACGGGACACGTGGTATCCTGTTTGAACATGGGGGGACCATCCTCCAAGGCTAAATACTCCTGACTGACCGATAGTGAACCAGTACCGTGAGGGAAAGGCGAAAAGAACCCCTGTTAGGGGAGTGAAATAGAACCTGAAACCGTGTACGTACAAGCAGTGGGAGCCCCTTCGTGGGGTGACTGCGTACCTTTTGTATAATGGGTCAGCGACTTACATTCTGTAGCGAGGTTAACCGAATAGGGGAGCCGTAGGGAAACCGAGTCTTAACTGGGCGAATAGTTGCAGGGTGTAGACCCGAAACCGGGCGATCTATCCATGAGCAGGTTGAAGGTTGGGTAACACTAACTGGAGGACCGAACCCACAAATGTTGAAAAATTTGGGGATGACTTGTGGATCGGAGTGAAAGGCTAATCAAGCTCGGAGATATCTGGTTCTCCTCGAAAGCTATTTAGGTAGCGCCTCGAGCGAATACCATTGGGGGTAGAGCACTGTTAAGGCTAGGGGGTCATCCCGACTTACCAACCCTTTGCAAACTCCGAATACCAATGAGTACTACTCGGGAGACACACGACGGGTGCTAACGTCCGCCGTGAAAAGGGAAACAACCCAGACCACCAGCTAAGGTCCCAAAGTCATGGTTAAGTGGAAAACGATGTGGAAAGGCATAGACAGCTAGGAGGTTGGCTTAGAAGCAGCCACCCTTTAAAGAAAGCGTAATAGCTCACTAGTCGAGTCGGTCTGCGCGGAAGATGTAACGGGGCTAAACCATGCACCGAAGCTGTGGACTTGCACTATGTGCAAGTGGTAGAGGAGCGTTCTGTAAGCCGTTGAAGGTATCTCGTGAGGGGTGCTGGAGGTATCAGAAGTGCGAATGCTGACATAAGTAACGATAAGGGGAGTGAAAAACTTCCCCGCCGGAAGACCAAGGGTTCCTATCCCATGCTAATCAGGGTAGGGTAAGTCGGCCCCTAAGGCGAGGCAGAAATGCGTAGTCGATGGGAAACGGGTTAATATTCCCGTACCGACAATACTGCGATGGGGGGACGGAGAAAGCTAGGCAGGCATGGCGTTGGTAGTCCATGTGAAAGTGCGTAGGAAGGGGGATTAGGCAAATCCGGTTCCCTATATTCTGAGACACGAGACGAGCCACTACGGTGGTGAAGCTGTTGACGCTACGCTTCCAGGAAAATCCTCTAAGCTTCAGGTATTGTCGACCGTACTCGAAACCGACACAGGTGGTCAGGTAGAGCATACCAAGGCGCTTGAGAGAACTCTGGTGAAGGAACTAGGCAAAATAGTACCGTAACTTCGGGAGAAGGTACGCTCTTGTGGGTGAAGGACTTGCTCCGTAAGCCTATGAGAGTCGCAGTGACCAGCTGGCTGCAACTGTTTATTAAAAACACAGCACTCTGCAAACTCGTAAGAGGACGTATAGGGTGTGACACCTGCCCGGTGCCGGAAGGTTAATTGATGGGGTTAGCGCAAGCGAAGCTCTTGATCGAAGCCCCGGTAAACGGCGGCCGTAACTATAACGGTCCTAAGGTAGCGAAATTCCTTGTCGGGTAAGTTCCGACCTGCACGAATGGTGTAATGATGGCCAGGCTGTCTCCACCAGAGACTCAGTGAAATTGAAATTGCGGTGAAGATGCCGTATACCCGCGGCTAGACGGAAAGACCCCGTGAACCTTTACTATAGCTTGGCACTGAACATTGACCCTACATGTGTAGGATAGGTGGGAGACTTTGAAGTTGCGACGCCAGTCGTGATGGAGTCGTCCTTGAAATACCACCCTTGTATGTTTGATGTTCTAACGTAGGTCCCTAATCGGGATTGCGGACAGTGTCTGGTGGGTAGTTTGACTGGGGCGGTCTCCTCCTAAAGAGTAACGGAGGAGCACGAAGGTTGGCTAAGTACGGTCGGACATCGTACGGTTAGTGCAAAGGCAGAAGCCAGCTTAACTGCGAGACAGACACGTCGAGCAGGTACGAAAGTAGGTCTTAGTGATCCGGTGGTTCTGTATGGAAGGGCCATCGCTCAACGGATAAAAGGTACTCCGGGGATAACAGGCTGATACCGCCCAAGAGTTCATATCGACGGCGGTGTTTGGCACCTCGATGTCGGCTCATCACATCCTGGGGCTGAAGTCGGTCCCAAGGGTATGGCTGTTCGCCATTTAAAGTGGTACGCGAGCTGGGTTTAGAACGTCGTGAGACAGTTCGGTCCCTATCTGCCGTGGGCGTTGGATGATTGATTGGAGTTGTTCCTAGTACGAGAGGACCGGAATGAACGAACCGCTGGTGTTCGGGTTGTCATGCCAATGGCACTGCCCGGTAGCTACGTTCGGAACGGATAACCGCTGAAAGCATCTAAGCGGGAAGCCGGCCAAGAGATGAGTCATCCCTTGTACCTTGAGTACACATAAGGGTCGTTGGAGACCACAACGTTGATAGGTGAGGTGTGGAAGCGCAGTGATGTGTTAAGCTAACTCATACTAATTGCCCGAGAGGCTTAACCATACAACGCCCAAGGTGTTTGTG
>NZ_AFHI01000047.1 GCF_000217935.1 Rheinheimera sp. A13L | reverse complement strand
GTAAGCGTAACACGAACCCCACATATCCAAGTTAGCTAATCCACCATACCCTGTTTGCATCGTTCACCAAGCAGGGATTCAAATGATCCGCAGAACTTCAGAGCAATGGCTGGCGCTGTTTGACCAGCACATAGTCAGCGGTTTAACCCAGACCGAATTTGCAAAACAACAGGGTATCGACCCAAGTTATTTCAGCCTGCGAAAACGGCAGTTGCTCGCGTGGCAACAGGACGACAATGACGGCTTTGTTGAACTGACACCACACGGCATGGTGTTTTGCCAGCCGATGCTACTAAAAAAACGGGATATTGAACTGCACCTGCCTGCTGGCACCGATGCCGTGTGGCTCGCCACCTTGCTCAAGGCGATGTCACTATGAAGATGTTTATCGATGTGCCAAAAATCTATCTGCACAAACAGCCTGTGGATTTTAGAAAATCCATCAATGGCTTGTCGTTGTTGGTTGAGCAGGAAATGCAGCTGTCTCCCTTTAGCGGTGCGCTCTTTGTATTCTGTAACCAACAGCGTTCGCGCTTAAAAGTGCTGTACTGGGACCAGACGGGCTTTTGCCTGTGGTACAAACGATTGGAAAAAGATAAATTCCGCTGGCCACGTCTGATGTCGGGGAAGGTACTCTCTATCAGCGAACAACAGTGGCATTGGCTCTTGCAAGGCATTGATATCCAAAAACTAACGCCCCATCAGCCCCTAAGTTACCAAAGCGCAGGCTGATATGCAGATCTGCTATAAATCCTGAGGATCGCAGCTGAAACAATCTAAATCAGGACAAGCACTTAGCCAAACGGGCCGTTAGAATAACGGTCATGAAAAAGATACCTTCTGAATTGCCGGACGATGTTGAACTGCTCAAGAAAATGCTGCTTGAGCAACAGGCCAAATTAGAACGCCAACTCGCCCAAAAAGACAAACGCATCGTTAAACTAGAGACGCTCAATCAAAAGCTGACTGAGCGCATCCAGCGCTTTGAAGAAGTCCTGAACCTGGCGCAGCACAAGCGGTTTAGTCCCAGCAGCGAAACCTACGAAGGTGATGGTCAGGTCTTTAACGAAGCGGAGCACGTTGCTGAAACTGAAGCACAAGGGCCATCTGAAACACAACCTCTAGCTGACGAAACGACAGATAAACAGCCCGTCAAAGCGCGCCGCCCACGTATTGCACCAGAGCTGCCACGTATTGAAGTGCTGCACGATATCGACAAGAAAACCTGCGCCTGCTGCGGGAATGAATTGCACCGGATGGGCGAGGAAGTCAGCGAGCAGATTGAGTTTATCCCCGCCGAAATCCGTGTGATAAAACACGTGCGCCCAAAATACAGTTGCCGCACCTGTGAGCGTGAAGGCACAGAAGTGGCGATACAGATTGCGGATGTCCCTGACACCTTCCTCCCCAAAAGTATGGCAACACCAAGCTTAGTGGCCCAAATCATCAGCGCGAAAATGCACTATGGCTTGCCGCTGTACCGGCAGGAAAAGATGTTTAGCGAAGCCGGCATTGAACTGAATCGCCAGACCATGAGCCGCTGGCTGATGAGCTGTGCCGACAAGCTTGAGCCGTTGTTAGCGCTGATGAAAACGGAACTGTTAAAGCAATCAGTGTTGTGGGCCGACGAGACGACATTAGATGTACTGGACGTTGATAAAAGCACCTGTTACATGTGGGTGTACGGCTGTGGTGTAGAAGGCTCCACTGGACCAAAACTGGTGCTGTTCGATTACCAGGATGGTCGCAGCGGAGCGCATGCCGTGCAGTTCCTTGAAGGTTACACTGGCTATCTGCAAGTGGATGGCTATGCCGGTTATGAACAAACATCCGCCACCTTAGCTGGTTGTTGGGCACATGCGCGTCGTAAGTTTATCGAAGCGCAGCAGGCACAAGGCAAAGGTAAAACCGGTAAAGCCGACTGGGCCATCAACCAAATCCAGAAGTTATATGCACTGGAGAGCAAACTGAAAACACAATCGTTCGAGGTAAAACAGCAACAACGCCAACAGCTTGCCGGACCACTCCTGAAACAACTCTGGGACTGGCTGGAAAAATCCAAAGACACCATCCCTAAAGAAAGCCTGGTCAGCAAAGCCATCAGCTATACACAAAAGCAGTGGCCGAAGTTGATACGCTATCTGGATGATGGCCAACTCAACATCGACAACAACAGAGCCGAACGGGCAGTAAAGCCCTTCGTCATCGGTCGTAAAGCGTGGCTGTTTGCCAACACCAAAACCGGAGCCAAAGCCAGTGCAGCGCTTTACAGTCTGATCGAAACGGCCAAAATCAACGGCTTAGAGCCTTATTACTATCTAACGCAGTTGTTTGAACAACTGCCAACAGCCAACTCGCCTGATGCATTAGCTAAACTGCTGCCGTACTAAACGAAACAACAACCCTACCGCAAGGTGTGGTTGTTGTTACGCTTAC
>NZ_AFHI01000048.1 GCF_000217935.1 Rheinheimera sp. A13L | reverse complement strand
ATCGAGTAGGAGGCGGGATCTCTCCCGCCGTCCTCTCACACCACCGTACGTGCGGTTCCGCATACGGCGGTTCATGTTAACACTGGAACTGTCGATGACATTCCTGCAGTGATACTAATCCCAGTCGTTCGAACCCGTTCTTCTTGAAGGCGTGATTCATATGACTGGCACCGGAGTTCCACCAAGGTCCGCGTTGGTTACAAGCTGATCGCCATGCTCTGATTTCATCCAGACCTGCTTTCATCAGTTGTTTGGCTCGGGTAAAAGGTCGCTTCCATTGTCGCCATAGCAGGCAACGCAGTTTGCGCCTTATCCAGCCATCTAACTCTTCCAGCACGCCTTTGACTTGGGTCAGTCGGAAGTAGCTTATCCACCCGCGCAGTACCGGTGTCAGTTCACTGATAACTTTTGCCACTGATTTGGAACCATTTCCCGTGGTTAGCTTTCTGATTTTCTCTTTCAGTCTCGCCACGCTACTGGCTGCAATTTTCAGTCGGGCCACTTTGTGCCATGTGAAGCTATAACCAAGGAACTTACGTTCTGATGGCCTTGCCACTGCACTCTTCTGCGTATTTACCTGTAGTTTCAGCGTTTTCGCTAAGAATTCACTGATGTCTTTCAGTAAATGTTCGCCCGCCTTTTGGCTGCTGACATAAATGTTGCAGTCATCGGCATAGCGGCAGAAGCTGTGACCTCGTCGCTCCAGTTCTTTGTCCAGTTCATCCAGCAGGATATTCGATAGCAGTGGTGACAAGGGACCACCTTGCGGCATGCCCTTATCGCGTTTTATCACCTCTTTTCCATCCACCATCTCTGCTTCCAGATAACGCCGGGTAAGTTTCAGTAGCCGTTCGTCTTTGATGGTCCGAGCTAGTCTCGACATCAGGATGTCGTGGTCCACACAGTCAAAGAACTTCTCTAAATCCATGTCTATAACCCAGCGTTTACCACTTTGAATAAACTGCTGTGCTTGTCGCACCGCCTGCCACGCATTGCGGTTGGGCCTAAAGCCGTAGCTGGACTTTGAGAATGTCGGTTCTACATAAGGCGTTAATGCCTGTGCTATCGCCTGCTGAATAAATCGGTCTGTTACGGTCGGTACACCCAGTGTTCTCACGTCACCATTCGGTTTTGGGATATCCACTTTGCGTATCGCCCGTGGCAGATAACTGCCTGCTATCAGCGCACTTTTGATAGTCGGCAGATGCTGTATCAGCCATGGCTTTAACTCCGCTACGCTGAGGTTATCCACCCCTGCCGCGCCTTTGTTTTCCACCACTCGTTGATACGCCAATCTCAGATTATCACTGTGTATCACGGCTTCTATCGTTAACGACTGTTCCGCTTTCGTTCGCCCACTGGCCGCCGTGTTGGTTTCAACACCATCAATCAGCACCGGCGAATTCTGTTCGCTTCTTCTGTTCATGGCCGCAGCATCCTGCGCTTGTGCATCATCAATCAACATCGAGATCCAGAGTCCTAATCACGGTTAACTATGTTCAGCCCTTCGTGCTGTCGGTTAAAAGCACTACTACAGCCTCGGCTGACTTCTGAGTATCCATCCCAACACCTCCCGATGTCAGTAGCACTATGGCAGACACTCAGACCTCCCAGGGTAATTCGCGTGACCTTCCTGCTTATACCTGTCGACTATACGTTGTAGCATTCCGTGCAAGTATTGGGCTTTAGTGATAATGGCCACCTTACCCTGCTACAGCGCCTAAATCGCTTCCTGTTCGTCAGGCCAGCATTTTGCTTTCAGCTTCCTTCAGATTTCACCTCACGATGAACACCCTTGCTGTTCAGCTAACACTTCCCCTTGCCGGGTGTGCAGAGGACTTGCACCTCCAAGTCACCAGTTTGACTACCACAGTCAATCTGGTTGCGCTTACGCGCAACGCGCCATGCCTGGCGCA
>NZ_AFHI01000049.1 GCF_000217935.1 Rheinheimera sp. A13L | reverse complement strand
CTGGTTGTTCAGAATATAACCCACCACCTGGCCATTAAAATAAATGTACTGTTTGCTGGTGCCTTCGGCTAACAACTGGCCTTGTGGGCTATAGATAAACCTCGTTTCAACACTGCCGACTGATTTATACACCCGCTGGCCCAATGCATTGTATCTGTACTGGGCAGAACCTGCGCTTGCCATTCGGTTATCGTTGTTGTAGCTGTAGCTAATCACACTGCCATCAAAACGTTTTTCAGTTTTCAGATTACCGTTGGCGTCATAATCAAACACCCGGGTTACACCCCCTTTGGTCACTGAAGATAAACGGTTCGAATTAGGTGCTATAGCGTAGGTTTCATTCACAGCTCCACTGCGACTGGTTCTGTTGCCCAATGCATCATAGCCAAAACTATGATTGCCTAAACCACTGCTGGTGATGCCTGTTAAACGTTTTAACGCATCGTAGCTGAAATTCTGGCTATAACTACTGGTGATGCCGTGAGTGATTGAGCTAATGGTATTGTCCAGGTTGTAACTAAACCCAAGGCTTTGAACTCCTGCCGTGGCTATGCCGGTTAAGCGGTAACTCTGGTCGTAACTCAAAGTACGCTTTAAGCCATTGCCGTAAGTCCATTCATCCACTGGCCCGCCCGGAAATTGTTTGATGCCTGTCAGCACAGAGCGGGTGACACCGTTGATAGTCACTGTCATGGAGGCTAAATCACCATTGACCGCATAAGAGTAATTCACCCTGTTGCCACCAGGATAGGTTTGGCTGGTGACACGGCCCATAGTGTCATAACCCCAGGTAGTCACATCATTCCAGCTGCTGACATAGTTGGCAGTTAAAACCGAAAAAACAGGGGGAGGGTGAGATACCCAACCCCATGTTTTACTCTACAAGACTATGTACCACAGCCACCATATGTAAAAAGTGGCAATTGGAAGTATAAAAACCAAACGTTTTTTTGTATGGATTAGAAATACTAGCCATCCTAAGATAGTGTAGTAGAACAAATTTGCAACTATAGATAAAAACCTTAACTCAATATTGTTATCCGTAGGGTCTCCTAATAAAAAGAAGGAACTAGGCCATAGCAACAGTAGCAACGAGTCCAGATACTTGAAACTCATTAGGATTCTGACGCCTTCTGGATATGAGTTGTTTATGACATCCCAAAAAAAAAGCCACCCCAATGGAAGCATTGCTCCAGCAAATAAAATCCAAAATGCATAACTGATTTTAGTGGTCATTGTCCGCCACCTTGAAGTGCATCAAAAAAAGGTCTTGGCCTAATGGAATCAGATGATTGAATACCTGCCTCTCTCAATACTTGCCTAACAAAATCGACACAGTTCGTATCTGTTAAAGTATACTCGCCCGGATTGCTTTGAACCTTGTGCATGTAATCCAGCATTTTCTTATCTTTTTCTGCCGAAGATTGAATTGTTTTGCATGACAGCTTTTCCCCACTATCAAAGACAACTTTACCTTGTTGTCCCGTAATAGGATTGCCTTCTGCGGATGAATTAGGGTAATAACCTTCAGTATTAATGCTATTGATGCCGACCCCCACATGCCCAAACCCCCCGGCACCGCTATATAAACATACGGTTGCATCAAGCCCGAAAGGATCTGCGAAATTAACAGGATTCCCACCGACATACCCATAAGTATTCAACCCACCTGCCAAACCAATAGGGTCTGATTGCAGGTATCTGCCTAAAGTCGCATCGTAATCCCTGAAATAGTTATACCAGCTGGCTTTTTCAGAGTCCCAATATTGTCCAGGGAATCCTATGTTGAAATCACCAATACTTGTGCTTAACACAGAACGGTCAAAGGCCTCTAATTTAGCCCGCCACACTATAGCCTTGCTGGCATTGGTGATGACTTCAGGGCGCCCTAAATGGTCGTTGTGCACATAATACAG
>NZ_AFHI01000050.1 GCF_000217935.1 Rheinheimera sp. A13L | reverse complement strand
CTCAGGCTGTGTGAAAACTGCTGATCACCTTTTGGTCTAAGCAACAGATTTATATGATCAATCGTTCTTGATGAGGCCGTGCTGGAATCAGCCTTTTTACTAAAATTATTGGCATACGAACTAAAACAAAGTGTGCTGATATGACCCAACATATTCAAGGCCAAGGCAGGCATCAAGTCACCTTACTTCCTGAAGCGCTGGATGACTTCGTGACTGAAGATAATCCTGTCCGAGTGGTCGATATTTTTGTTGATGGTTTGAAGCTTGATGCTCTCGGCTTTGTAAGAGTCAATGCAAAACAGACCGGCCGCCCTGGATATCATCCTGCAACGATGCTTAAACTCTACATTTATGGCTATCTGAACCGAATACAGTCCTCTCGCCGACTAGAAAAAGAAGCGCATCGAAACGTCGAGCTGATGTGGTTACTTGAGCGGTTAACTCCCGACTTCAAAACCATTGCGGACTTCAGAAAAAACAACAGTAAAGGGATTAAGAATGCTTGCCGAGCCTTTATTGACCTATGTCGGCAGATGCAAATGTTCACGGATGTCACTGTGGCCATCGACGGTAGTAAATTCAAAGCGGTGAACAGCAAACAAAATAACTTCACGCCGCAAAAAGCGAAAGACCATATTGCGCGGGTCGAACAAAGCATTAGTAACTATCTTGAAAAGCTCGATAAAGCTGACAGTGACGCCCAGCCCGATGCAAATACCGAGTTAACTGCAACAAAACTGGCATGGCTAAAGAAACGTTTAAGCGAACTGCAAGAAATCCAACAAACTGTTGAGCTGCAACAAGATAAGCAACTGTCTTTAACCGATCCTGACTCACGGTTAATGAAAACAAATAACTTGAACCGGCAAGTCTGTTACAACGTGCAAACTGCAGTGGACACGAAGAATCATCTGATTGTTGCCCACGAAGTCACCAACACCACAGACCGTGGCCAACTTCACTCGGTGACGAAGTTGGCTCAGGAAGCTCTTGGTAAAGAGGATATAACCGTACTAGCCGACAAAGGTTATTACAGCCGCAACGATATTAAAGCAGTGCTGGATACCGGAGCTGTAGCCCTGGTTCCAAAAGGTGATACCTCTGGCGCTGATCGCAAAGGTCTTTTTAACCGTTCATTGTTTAAGTATGACCAGGAAAAAGATGTCTATATCTGCCCAGCAGGTAACGAACTTCAAAATCGGTTTACATCCGTTGAAGATGGCTTGGAGCAACAGATGTATTTTAACTGTATCGCATGTCGCGATTGCAGTCAGCGTTCGAAATGCACCACATCCAAAGTGGCAGTGAGACGCATAAGACGCTGGGTTCATGAAGATAAAATGGAAGTTATGCAGGCAAGGTTGGATGCATCACCGCAAACTGCTCTTGTTCGCAAGCAAACGGTAGAGCATCCGTTTGGAACGATTAAAATGTGGATGGGGGCCACTCATTTCCTGATGCGGCGATTTAAAAACGTCAGTACAGAAATTAGTTTACATATTCTGGCTTATAACCTGAAAAGGATGATGTCTATTTGGGGAACGGCAGGATTGACCAGTAGGCTACAAGAACTCTATGGCTAGCAGCGCTAGCCATTTTTGCCACTGTTAACAGCCACATAGTGCCCGATACCGGACTTTAAAAAACCTCTGCACTGTCTTTATGAAAATCACAGCATATGAAGCCAACTCCAGAGCGATTGTTACGTCTCAGGCTGGGAGAATGCCGAGATAAGGCTAAAAGCGAGTTTTTACACAGCCTGC
>NZ_AFHI01000051.1 GCF_000217935.1 Rheinheimera sp. A13L | reverse complement strand
AAGCGCAGGCTCAGCACAGTACAGATACAATGCATTGGGCCAGCGGGTGTATAAAAAAGTAGGTAGTGTTGAAACGAGGTTTATCTATAGCCCACAAGGCCAGCTATTAGCCGAAGGCACCACCAAACAGTACATTTATTTTAATGGCCAGGTGGTGGGTTATATTCTGAACAACCAGCTGTATTATGTGCACAACGACCATTTAGGGCGCCCTGAAGTCATCACCAATGCCAGCAAAGCCATAGTCTGGCGGGCTAAGCTGGAGGCCTTTGACCGCTCCGTACTGACGACCAGCATAGGTGAGTTTAATATTGGCTTTCCAGGACAATACTGGGACTCTGAAAAACAAAGCTGGTATAACTATTTCAGGGATTACGATGCGACTTTAGGGCGCTATTTGCAGAGTGACCCTATTGGTTTGGCAGGTGGGTTGAATACTTATGGCTATGTTGGTGGGAATCCGCTGATTCATATTGATCCACTTGGCTTGTTTCTCCTTTCTTCACTATGTGATATTAATTTTAATCTCGGAATTGGTATTGGTGTCGGGCTTGGTGCTGAAGCCAGTTGGAGCTTCTCATTACGACAAGGTGTAAGTGCGTATATTGGAGGCGGATTCGGCATCGGATTTGGTACATATGGAGTTGCGGGACCTAGTATCTCCGGTGAAAGTGAAGATGGATTTGGAATTGCAACTAGTGTGAGTAGTGCAGTTGGAGTAGGGCTGGGTGTATCAAGCAATGTAACGGCTGGAAGCAATGGTGGGTCCGCCTCTGCGGGCGCAGGTTTTGTAGCTGGAGGATTTGCTACGACGACTATAGGTGTTACTGCTACTAAACAGTTTACAGCTCCTTTCTGCAAGACAGATCCTAAATGTGGTAATTGAGGTGTTACGTGATCATTATTTTTGAGCTTATGAGTCTTATCTTTTTTTCGAGCTTTTTTTTGGGCGTGATATCTATGATTTTGGTTTATTCAGGGCGTAGGAAAGTGAAAGAAAAGATCCTAGGTAGTGGACATAAAGTATATGACGAAATATTCACTAAAAATCTTAACGACTTAAGTCATGGTAAAGCTCTCGCTGAGGCCGCTTTCTTCGTCAGAAAAAGTTGGCCAGAGCTAGATTCACTTGAAATAGTAGGCATGTTAGAGAAGCACAGGAAACTGGAAATATTTTGTTATATGTGTTTTTTACTGTCTTTTGTATGTTTTTTTATGATCGCTATATTGTCTTTCACAGTTTACGACACGTAGTCTACAAAGCAGCTCTGGGGCAGGTTTTATGCTTTTTTCCTGCCCCTAAGAGCTGTGATAAAAGCAGGTAGCAATTAGTATAAACTCAAAGCGTTTTACCGTTCGGTTCAGCGTTTTTCAAGCTAGTTGCCAACATTAGAGATTTCAGCATAGGCTTTACTCTGTGCTTGCTGCCCTTCGCCATTAGCCGTTTAATGACTGGGGTTTATTAAAAGACAATCATAAACGCAAACTATATCTGATGTGACTACCTGGGGTTATGACACTATGGGCCGGGTTATCAGCCTGACCTACCCTGGTGGCAACAGGGTGAATTACTCTTATGCGGTCAATGGTGATTTAGCCTCCATGACAGTGACTATCAACGGTGTCAGCCGCTCAGTGCTGACCGGCATCAAACAATTTCCGGGCGGGCCAGTGGATGAATGGACTTACGGCAATGGCTTAAAACGCAACCTGAGTTACGACCAGAGTTACCGCTTAACAGGTATCAGCACGCCTGGCGTAC
>NZ_AFHI01000052.1 GCF_000217935.1 Rheinheimera sp. A13L | reverse complement strand
GCAAGACCTGATAATCATCTAGCCTAAGTGGCCTTGAATGGCCTCCGAGTTAATAGCTATTTTTTGATTGCCGTCAAAAACGTCTATTTCCAAGGAGGCCGTATGAAATTCTATGCCGGAATTGACCTTCACTCCAACAATTCGGTGCTGGTTATTCTTGATAGCAACGATAAAGTTATTTATTCCAAACGCTTACCTAATGATGTGCAAAGTATTCTTGGAGTACTTTCCATGTACAAAGAGCAGATTGAAGCGGTAGCCATAGAGTCGACCTACAACTGGTATTGGCTGGTGGATGCTTTACAAGCCGAAGGCTACGAAGTGCGTCTGGTGAACACCGCAGCCGTCGTGGTTTACGATGGCCTGAAGTACAGCGGCGACAAAGCCGATGCCAGACACCTTGCTCATTTATTGCGTTTGGGGCTGCTGCCTTGTGGCTATATTTATCCACGAGAACCACGGGCACTGCGTGATTTAGCCCGTAAACGTGCTCAGCTGGTTCGCCAGAGAACCACACAACTCCTTTCTATTAAAAATCTGTTAGCCCGCAATTGTGGGCAAGATACCTCCAGCGCTGTTATTAAAAAATGGACAGAAGAACAACTGAGCCAGTTGTCATTGCTTCCAGAGCAGCGCCTGGCACTGCAGGCCAATTGGACGGTGATGAAAGCTCTGGAGCAACAAATCAATGTCGTTGAATCCGAACTGCTGTATCAGCTCAAGCCGAACAAAGAATTCCAGCTTCTCAAAACCATGTCGGGGGTGGGCGATATTCTGTCGATGACGATTTATCTGGAAACCGGCGACATCAAGCGGTTTGACAGCTGTGGACAGTTTGCTTCCTACGCCCGGATGGTGGATTCAAAACGAGAATCCAATGGCAAGAAAAAAGGAGAAGGTAACCGCAAATGCGGCAACCGCTACTTATGCTGGGCTTTTATGGAAGCTTCGCATTTTGCGATTGCATCGAATGAAGATATCCGACGCTTTTATCAGCGCAAATGCAGCAAAGGCCCAAAGGTCGTGGCGATGAAAGCGGTGGCGCACAAGCTGGCTAGAGCCAGCTACAACATGCTCAAGAACGGAGAGGCATTCGATGTGAAGCGAGCCTTTAGCTGAGTTCGACACAGCGCAGATGATGCCGCCTTGGGGTTGGAATAACCATAGATCTGATTGCACGTCTGCGCTGTTTTACCTTGTTTGCCGTACTATCGCCTGCCGCCAGAGCCAGAAAGGGGTTGGTTTAAAACCATAGATCTGTCGCAGCACAAGCTGCATTCAATTGGACTGGTGGGAGAACAGAGGGTTTTCTGGGGCTACGACGTAGCCAGGGGCCGGACGCAGTGAGTCCCAAGCCTTGATCCTGATGGGTGACTGGAGCGATACATCGCCAACCACTAACGAGAACTAAAATGCGACGGTTGTAGGTTTACAAGGGAAAAGAAAAAGACGCGCACTTTGCAGTGCGCGAGGGTTTGATTACGCTATTGACA
>NZ_AFHI01000054.1 GCF_000217935.1 Rheinheimera sp. A13L | reverse complement strand
CCACTGTCGTTGCCCACCTTATTGAGTTTACCTTTAGCGTAAGCACCTTCGTTATAAGTCCACTGAGCCAGATTGAGTAGGCCACCATTGTTTTTATAATGCATATACTGATGGTGTTTACCTTTTGCTCTGAGTATTGATTTAAAAATGGGGCAAGACGCAAGACTTGACCCCGTGGGTGTTCGAGCACATTTCACAGTGATAAATTAAATCATCGATTTACAACTCACATGTAACATCAAGTCATATTTTCCCACCTATAACTGAATGAAAATACATCGACACCCATAGAAGTTGAAAGTAAACGATAATTGACATCGTCAAAAATATAAAAACACAACTAGTTATTAGCGAAATTTTTCCGAGCTTTTCTCTCATATTATTCCAGCTCCACAATACAGAAACGAATGGAAAAACAATCGACATCATTGGAAAAGTACCGAAAAAGAGTGATGCATCCTCAAGGAGGATGTGTACAAAAAAAATATCAAGGAGACATAAATATATAAGACAAAACAATGCAACCGAGAAATTAATTCCAGTAATTCTAATGAATAAATTTATTCGATTAAACATACTTACATCCCTATAGGTAATTTTTCGATTAAGTCTTTATATGACTCTTTGTAGTATTCATAAAGCAGATCATCCATGTAATCCTGACAATTGTTGAGAATTGGATCGTAATTATCCGCTTGCCATTTTTTCTCTATATTACTTTGAGCCTTTCTCATCAGAGAATCATTATAGCTAGTGTTCTCACAAGAATATTTGTCTGAATTCTCCCGATCATCGAACAGACCTGATTTAGAAAACCCTGCATTATCCCCAGTACCATCCTCATAGAATCCATGCTGATGGTAGAGACCGATGTTCAACCCCGTGCTGCCAGAGGTCATATAACCTCCCATGAAAGATAAAGGCCGCTGGCAAAACTTAAATAATCCATATGGGTCAATAAAGCTAAGCGGATTTCCTTTAACATAACCATAAGTATTCAACCCACCTGCCAAACCAATAGGGTCACTCTGCAAATAGCGCCCTAAAGTCGCATCGTAATCCCTGAAATAGTTGTACCAGCTGGCTTTTTCTGCATCCCAATATTGTCCTGGAAAACCAATATTAAACTCGCCAATACTTGTGCTTAACACAGAACGGTCAAAGGCCTCCAACTTAGCCCGCCACACTATCGCTTTGCTGGCATTAGTAATGACTTCCGGCCTGCCTAAATGGTCGTTGTGCACATAATACAGCTGGTTGTTCAGAATATAACCCACCACCTGGCCATTAAAATAAATGTACTGTTTGGTGGTGCCTTCGGCTAATAACTGGCCTTGTGGGCTATAGATAAACCTCGTTTCAACACTGCCGACTGATTT
>NZ_AFHI01000055.1 GCF_000217935.1 Rheinheimera sp. A13L | reverse complement strand
TAGCTTGGGTGATAGTCGACGTGTCAAACGTTTGATTACACTGTCGGCGACCTTAGCTGCTCATACGGGGAAATCTGTGCCACAAGCCAATCAATCTGCCGCAGACATCGAAGCGGCTTATCGTTTTATTCGCAATGATGCGATTTCAGCCAATGCCATTGCGGAAGCAGGTTTTATGGCAACTAAACAAGAAGCCTTGGCCTTTAACACTCTGCTGGCGCTGGAAGATACCAGTTCTTTGAATTTCTCCCATAAGGGAGTCAATGATGAGCTGGGTCACATTACGTCTTATCAATCCAGTCGCGGATTTCAGGCGCATTCGGTGTTGCTATATGCGCCCATTGAAAAGCAAGTGGTTGGTTTAATTGAACAAACCCTGTGGACCCGTGATATAGCAACCAAAGGCATCAGCAAGGAAGCGACCAAAAGGCCCTATCAGGAAAAGGAAAGCTTCAAGTGGGAAAGAGCCTCGCGTCAGGTTGCTGCACGTTTAGGAAGTCACATGCCACATGTCATCAGCGTTTGTGACCGGGAAGCCGACTTAATTGAGTACCTCCAATACAAACTTGAGCATCAACAACGGTTTGTGGTGCGTTCGATGATAAGTCGTCATATCGAAGAAGCGGACGGTAAGTTGCATCTCTATGGTAGGTCGTTGCAAAGTGCCGGTGAGCGGCAGGTTGATGTGGTGCAAAAAGGTGGGCGTAAAGCGCGCACTGCAATTTGTGATGTGCGTTTTGCGCCGGTGACGCTGAAGATGCCCAGTAACAAAGAAGGGCAAAGTACAGAATTGTATTATGTCAGCTGTATTGAGCGAGGCCGTGACGATGGCTTGTGCTGGCACCTTCTGACCTCGGAACCTGTAACAACGAAAGAGCAGGCGTTGACGACTCTGGGCTGGTATGAAAAGCGCTGGTTGATTGAAGACTTCCATAAATCATGGAAAACAGGGGGTACTCAGGTCGAAGCCCTGCGATTGCAAAGTAAAAGTAACCTTGAGCGAATGATCACCATACTGGCGTTTATTGCGGTGCGAATTCAGCAACTGCGCCACCTTGGCTTGCAAAAAGAACTCTCCGGAAAACAAAGCTGTGAAACCTTACTCGGTCCTAAAGCTTGGAAATTATTATGGCTGAAGGTCGAAAAGAGTAAGCCACCAAAAGAAGCGCCATCAGTGCACTGGGCTTACCTAAGTTTAGGCAAACTAGCTGGTTGGCATGATAGTAAACGAACAGGAATAGTCGGTTGGGAGCGGTTGTGGGAAGGATGGTTTATGTTACAAACCATCCTTGAAGGGTACGAGCTGG
>NZ_AFHI01000056.1 GCF_000217935.1 Rheinheimera sp. A13L | reverse complement strand
TACAGAACCCCGCTCAGTGAGCGGGGTTTTTTATTTGCGTGAAATCTGATGGTGAGCCATTCGAGCAGGGCATTCCCATGCGACAAATTGGCCGGGAGCCAATTTGGACCGCCAACGGCGGGTCCCAAAGGGACGAACCCCATGGATGGGGTGCGCAAAGTAGTTCACCGCCAGGGTGAAACAGGAAAAACGGGACGCAAACAGTTTTGCGTCACGCCTGTTTCACGCCTTGAGCTCTGCGACCAAACTCCCGGGAGCAGTTTGGAACGGCGCAGCCGGCCCGAAGGGTGGAGGGCAGGATGCCCGGAATAATGTAGTTCACCGTCACGAATTCAACACCAATCCGCTCTTCGTATTCCAAACGGGCGCCCACAAGGGGGGCCCCTACAGTTCACCGCCCCCAAGCACAGAACCAACCTGCTTGAATTCCGAACATATTTAGCTCAGCTCTCAGCCAAAAATCAAACGCGCCCGCGCACCAGAGAAGCCCCTAAGTCCCACCTCAGCGCAAAAAAACAAGCAAAAAAAAGCCACAGCATGTTAACGCTGTGGCTTTTTGTTTCGATGACAAAACTTATTGCTTTAAAAACTCAGCAGAAAGTTTTAACTCGTCGTTTAAATTCACACCTACACCACGGCTGATAATGTTCTGTGCTATTTCTTTGGCTTCTTCCAAAGAATGCATCTGAGCAGTACCGCATTGATAAATGTTCAGCTCAGGAATTTCAGACTGGTTTTGTACTGTCAGTACGTCCGCCATAGCGGCTTGCCATGCTGCTGCGACACGCTGCTCGTCCGGTGTACCAATCAGGCTCATATAAAAACCTGTGCGACAGCCCATAGGGGAAATGTCGATGATTTCTACGCCGTCACCATTTAAATGATCACGCATAAAACCGGCAAATAAATGCTCCAGTGTATGAATACCTTTTTCCGACAGAATTTCTTCGTTAGGCACACAAAAACGTAAATCAAAAACAGTAATAGCATCACCTTTTGGCGTGTTCATTTTTTTCGCAACTCGTACAGCAGGAGCTTTCATAATGGTGTGGTCAACGGTAAAGCTGTCTAATAAAGGCATAATGGTTCTCTCTGTTCAGGCTCTGTGTTCGGTAATTATGAAGGATTATACGCCGCAATTGCTTTTGGGGTTAAATGCTTTTCTGTTCTATTGCCTTAGTTTCAGCGCTAATGGGCGGCTGAACCCGCCTTTTTGCTCATTTATCGCACAAACGATAAATTTTTTTAAAAAAATAACCTTGAATCGAATAGGGATAAACCCCATTAACCAGTCAACACAATTTTAATTGTAAAGATTAATAAGCGGAGAGTAGTTATGGGTAGAATTATTGGTATTGACTTAGGTACAACAAACAGCTGTGTGGCTATTTTAGATGGCGACCAGCCACGCGTTCTTGAAAACGCTGAAGGTACCAGAACCACTCCTTCCATCATCGCTTATGCTGAAGACGGCGAAGTATTAGTAGGTCAGCCAGCTAAACGTCAGGCTGTGACTAACCCAAAAAATACTTTGTTCGCAATTAAGCGTTTGATTGGTCGTCGTTTTGAAGATGCTGAAGTTCAGCGTGATATCAAAATCATGCCTTACCAAATCGTTAAAGCTGATAATGGTGACGCCTGGGTTGAAGTGAAAGGCAAAAAATTAGCTGCACCACAGATTTCTGCAGAAGTGCTGAAAAAGATGAAGAAAACTGCTGAAGATTATCTGGGCGAGCCAGTGACTGAAGCGGTAATCACAGTTCCTGCTTACTTCAACGATGCACAACGTCAGGCCACTAAAGATGCCGGCCGTATCGCTGGTTTAGAAGTAAGACGTATCATCAACGAGCCAACAGCAGCTGCTCTGGCTTATGGTATGGATAAGAAAAAAGGCGACACCAAAGTTGCAGTGTATGACTTAGGTGGCGGTACTTTTGATATCTCTATCATTGAAATCGACGATGTAGATGGCGAACAAACCTTTGAAGTATTAGCAACCAACGGTGACACTCACTTAGGTGGCGAAGACTTTGACTCTCGTGTGATCAACTACTTAGTAGACGAATTCAAAAAAGAGCAGGGCATTGACCTGCGTAACGATCCACTGGCGATGCAGCGCTTAAAAGAAGCGGGCGAAAAAGCCAAGATCGAATTGTCTTCTGCTTCTCAGACTGAAGTGAACCTGCCGTATATCACAGCAGATGCCACTGGTCCTAAGCATTTAAACATCAAAGTAACCCGCGCTAAGCTGGAATCGCTGGTGGACGATTTAATTCAGCGCACTATCGAGCCGCTGAAACAGGCATTAAAAGATGCTGACCTGTCTGTAAGTGATATCAACGATATCATCCTGGTAGGTGGTCAGACTCGTATGCCTAAAGTTCAGGAAGCTGTTACTGCCTTCTTCGGTAAAGAGCCACGTAAAGACGTGAACCCTGACGAAGCTGTAGCTGTGGGTGCTGCCATTCAGGGCGCTGTATTGTCTGGTGATGTGACTGACGTCTTGTTATTAGACGTAACCCCACTGTCTTTAGGTATAGAGACTATGGGTAGCGTAATGACAGCCTTGATTGAGAAGAACACCACTATCCCAACCAAGAAGTCACAAACTTTCTCTACTGCAGATGATAACCAGGCTGCTGTAACTATCCATGTGCTGCAAGGTGAGCGTAAGCAAGCTTCTGCCAACAAGTCACTGGGTCAGTTCAATTTAGAAGGTATTCGTCCAGGCCGTCGTGGTGAACCACAAATCGAAGTAACCTTCGACTTAGACGCTGATGGTATTCTGCATGTGTCTGCCAAAGATAAAGACACTGGTAAAGAGCAGAAGATCACCATCAAAGCTTCTTCAGGCTTAACGGATGAAGAAGTGGAACGTATGGTACGTGACGCTGAACTGAATGCTGAAGAAGACAAAAAGTTTGAAGAGTTAGTGCAAACCCGTAACCAGGCTGACGCTTTAGTGCATGCAACCCGCAAGCAAATTGAAGAAGCAGGCAACGACTTAGCCACCAACGACAAGCAAGAGATTGAAGCTGCTGTTGCAGCGCTGGAAACAGCCATTAAAGCAAACGATAAAGCAGAGATCGAAGCTAAAACTCAGGCGCTTATTCAGGCCTCTCAGAAACTGTCTGAAGTGGCTCAGGCGAAAGCGCAGCAAGGTGGCGCTGAACCTCAAGCACGCAATGCTGCTGGTGATGACGTCGTCGATGCTGAGTTCGAAGAAGTTAAAGACAACAAATAATCATTGTGTCTGTGGGGTGGCCTCTTTAAGATGCGCCCCATACCAGAGTAAATTTGAGCGACCGCCCTGTGCGGTCGCTCCTCTATCAAGATGAGTTGTTATGTCGAAGCGTGATTATTACGAAGTGCTTGGCGTCGAAAAAGGCGCTGACGATAAAGAAATCAAAAAGGCCTATAAACGGCTCGCCATGAAGTTTCACCCGGACCGAACTCAGGGTGATAAAGCTATGGAAGAGAAGTTTAAAGAAGTGCAAGAAGCCTATGAGATCCTGTCGGATGACCAGAAGCGCGCTGCGTATGATAACTATGGTCACGCTGGTGTGGATGCTAACCGTGGTGCCGGTGGTTTTGGCGGCGGTGGTGGCGATTTTAATGACATCTTCGGTGATGTGTTTGGTGATATCTTTGGTGGCGGTCGCCGCGGCGGTGGGCAGTCCCGCGCCCAAAGGGGGTCAGACTTACGTTACAACCTTGAGTTAAACCTCGAGGACGCTGTACGGGGTAAGTCGGTTGAAATTAAAGTGCCAACCTGGGTATCTTGTGATGTCTGTGATGGTTCAGGCGCAAAAAAAGGCACTCAGGCTAAGTCTTGCCCAACCTGTCATGGTGCGGGTCAGGTGACTATGCGTCAGGGCTTTTTTGCGGTGCAGCAAACCTGTCCTACCTGTAGTGGTCGCGGTAAAATTATCCCTGATCCATGCACTAAGTGTCATGGCGATGGCCGCGTAGAAAAAACCAAAACGCTGTCTGTGAAAATCCCAGCTGGTGTAGATACTGGTGATCGTATCCGTTTAGCCGGTGAAGGTGAAGCAGGGCAGTTTGGTGCGCCAGCCGGTGACTTGTATGTGCAGGTGCATGTCAAAGATCACCCTATCTTTGTCCGTGACGGCAACAACCTATATTGCGATGTGCCTATCAGCTTCAGCACTGCAGCTTTAGGTGGCGAAATTGATGTACCGACTTTAGATGGTCGTGTGAAACTGAAGATCCCGGCAGAAACCCAGACTGAAAAAATGTTCCGTTTACGCGGCAAAGGTGTGCAATCAGTACGGGGTGCTGGTGTCGGCGATTTAGTTTGTAAAGTGGTGGTTGAAACTCCTGTCAACTTAAGCGACAAGCAAAAAGACTTGTTGCGCCAGCTGGATGAAAGCTGGGGTGGTGATAGCGAAGCAAAACACAGACCCAAGTCTAAAGGCTTCTTTGATGGTGTGAAGAAGTTTTTTGATGATTTAACCGGCTAAAGCCATTTGTCTATATGAGCTGAATGAAAACCACCTGCAGGTGGTTTTCTTTTTTCAGATCCCGCACAATGGCTGAACTTATTTGAGCTTTTATAGTTCTATTAGCTGCCGTTTCAAGTACGAAAAGAAGGATCATTTGATGCGTACTAAGTTAGTACTTCCGTTGTTAATCGCTAGTGTGCTGCTTTCAAGCTGCACTCAGTCACCTACAGGCCGACGCCAGCTGATGTTATTTGATGATCAAAAACTAAGTAGCCTGGGTATTCAGACCTTTGAAGGAATGAAAGCTGAAGTTCCTGTCAGCAAAAACAAAAAAGTGAATCAGTATGTGCAGTGTGTAGCGAATAGCTTGCTGAAGCATACAGATGCCAAATGGCAAAAAACGCCTTGGGAAATTGTGGTGTTTGAAGATGATCAGGTGAATGCCTTTGCCTTGCCAGGTGGCAAAATGGGCGTGTATACCGGCCTGCTGTTAGTCGCAGACAATCAGTCGCAACTTGCGGCAGTCATAGGTCATGAAATTGCCCACGTGATAGCGGGGCACAGTAATGAGCGTTTATCCAGCGACCAGTTTATTTCAACTGCTTTATCTGTGGCTGATGGTGCTATGACTATGGCTAACTCGCCTTATCAGCAGCAAATGCGCACTGCTTTTGGTTTAGGGGCTCAGGTAGGTATTGTTTTGCCTTTTAGCCGGGCTCATGAAACAGAAGCCGATATTATGGGGCTGGAACTGATGGCGAAAGCAGGTTTTGTTCCTGCTGAATCCGTAAAATTATGGCAGAACATGGCGGCTAAGGGCAGTGGCTCTACGCCACAGCTGTTATCCAGCCACCCAGTGCCGGATAACAGAATTAAAGAGCTGAACAAACATATGGCTGTGGCAGATGGCTACTACCAGCTGCGACGTAGCCAGGGCGCTTTACCAAACTGTAATAAAGCCTAAAACAAAATGATCTGTGCACAATAAGACAGGCCGACTTAATGTCGGCCTGTTTTTTTACATTTTTCTGTCCTGCAAAATGCCTGTCCAGGCCATCGTCGCTGCGCTCCGACGTTAAACCTCGCTCCGGTCGATTTTTTACATTTTGCTGTCCTGCAAAATGCCTGTCCAGGCCATCGTCGCTGAGCTCCGATGTTAAAAATCGCTCCGGTCGATTTTTTACATTTTGCTGTCCTGCAAAATGCCTGTCCAGGCCATCGTCGCTGAGCTCCGATGTTAAAAATCGCTCCGGTCGATTTTTTCCAGCAAAATACGAGCTATGGCAAAAGCCGCAAGAAACAGGCAGTAGTAACTGTGTGTTACCACATCCCATGGCGATAAACCAAAACTGGCACCCAGCAACAAAGCCTGAGCTCCATAAGGTACTAAGCCCTGTGCAATGCAAGCAAAGACATCCAATAAGCTGGCACTGCGTTTAGGCGTGATTTGGTGCTGTTGAGCAATATCTTTACTGACTTCACCCACCACGACTATGGCCACTGTATTGTTGGCAATACAGAGGTTGCTGGTAAAAGCCAAAGCGGCAATAGCTAACTGCTGAGCTTTATTACCTGCCAATTTCAGTTTTAAAGCCAAAGCTGTGACATGGCTGGATAAATACTGCAGGCCGCCTTGTTGCTTCACAAACTCACCTAAAGCCCCGACCATCATCGATAGCAGGAAAATCTCCTGCATAGAGCCAAAACCTTTGTAGATGTCTTTGCCCAGATTAGCCAGTTGATAATCTGCAAATACCACACCTTGCAATGCAGCCAGAACTATACCCAACAACAGCACAGCGAATACGTTCATACCTGCGACAGCCAGTACAAGGATAGCTGCATAAGGCAAAACACCAGTCCAGCTAAAGTCTTTCACTGCCACTTCCGTTTGGCTTTGCGCTAAAAACGCAAACAGAAGCAGGGCTACTGCAGCAGCAGGCAAAGCAATTTTCAGATTTTCTCTGAATTTATCTTTCATCTGTGCACCCTGAGTGCGGGTTGATGCAATAGTAGTGTCGGAAATAATAGACAAGTTATCACCGAAGATGGCACCGCTTAACAGCACACCAGCCACTAAGGCAGGGTCCAACTGAGCCTGAGTACTTAAACCTACAGCGATCGGAGCCAAAGCACCAATGGTTCCCATTGAGGTGCCCATAGCCGTTGCAATCAAGGCAGAAATAACAAATAAGCCGGGTAATAAAAATTGCGGCGGTACTATGGTTAAACCTGCATTCACCACTGCATCCACACCGCCAGTTGCCTGAGCTACAGTGGCAAAAGCGCCAGCCAGCAGGAAAATAAAGCACATCGTAATAATATTGCTATTGCCAGCCCCTCTGATTAATACCTCCAGAGATCCAGTTAAAGGCGCTTTATAAAGCCAAATGGCTAATACCAAAGCCGGGATAATAGCGACAGGCCCTGGCAACTGATAAAAAGCATAGTCAACCCCCTGAGACTGCAGATATAAGCCTGTGCCAAGAAATAAGGCGACAAAAAGCAACAAGGGCAGCAAGGACAAGCGAGCTTGCTGTTTTTGCGATAACGTCATGAGTTTTCCTCTAAACCTAAAAGGTTTTAAAATTTTTCGGAATATAGAGACGTCCAGAAGTCCTGTCAAATATTAAAGTTGACTAAGCTATAGTCCCATTCGCTTAAAACCAGCCTAACTGAATTCCGGTATTTTTCCTATGCCAGAAGAAAAACCTAGTAGGCGCTTGAACTTAAAGCGGTTCAGGCCCATATAAATAGCTGAATTTTGTTTTAAGCACCGGAGCTTTTATGTTTAATTTTTCGTACCAGAACCCAACCCGTATTGTGTTTGGTGATGGTCAAATCAGCCAGTTAGGTCAGTTGATACCTACAGGCAGCAAGGTGCTGCTGACTTATGGTGGTGGTTCTATTAAGCAAAACGGTGTCTATCAGCAAGTGATGGATGCGTTAAAAAGCCATCAGGTTTTGGAGTTTTCCGGTATAGAGCCTAATCCAAGCTATGAAACTTTAAGTAAAGCTGTCGCTTTGGTAAAAGCAGAAAAGATTGATTTTATTCTGGCTGTAGGCGGCGGCTCAGTAGTGGATGGCAGCAAATACATAGCAGCTGCTTCACTTCTTGAGCAGGACGGCTGGGCTATTTTAGAGAAAAAAGCCCGTATTAAAGCGGCCTTGCCATTAGGTTGTGTATTAACCTTGCCTGCCACAGGTACTGAGAGTAATGCCAATGCGGTGATTACCCGCCAAAGCACTCAGCAAAAGCTGGCGTTTTCTCACCCATCTGTCTATCCGCAGTTTGCTATTTTAGATCCGAAGGTGACCTACAGCTTGCCGGCTAAACAAATTTCTAATGGTGTAGTGGATGCTTTTGTCCATGTGATGGAGCAGTACCTGACCTATCCGGTGAATGCCGCTGTGCAGGACAGATTTGCTGAATCTTTATTGCAGGTGCTGATTGAAGAAGGACCAAAAGCCTTAAATGAACCCGAAAATTACGATGTCAGAGCCAATGTGATGTGGGCTGCCACTATGGCGCTGAATGGCCTTATTGGGGTGGGCGTGCCACAAGATTGGGCGACTCACGGTTTAGGCCATCAGCTAACTGCCTTGTATGGTTTAGACCATGCTCAAACTTTGGCTGTAGTGCTGCCTGCCTTAATGCAACAGCAACGTGCAACTAAGCATGACAAGTTATTGCAGTACGCCAGCAGAGTCTGGGGGTTGCAGCAGCAAGACCCGGAACGTCAGATTGATGAAGCTATAAGCCATACCCGTGCTTTCTTTGAGCAAATGGGAGTGCCAACCCGTTTAACGGCTTATGGTCTACCGGCCTCTTCGGTTGATGAGCTGATGGCTAAGGTGATGGCACAGGGCATGGCGAAGTTGGGTGAACATGGAGATATCGACTATAACGTCAGCCGGGCCATTTTTACTGCCGCAATCTGATCTATAGCCAGGCAATTAGGGTTGCATATCCATCCGGACTGCCGTTTAATAGCGGCCGTATTACAATAGCCACACAGGATAAACAGATGAGTACAGTAGGTATTTTAGGTGCTAACGGCCGTATGGGCAGAGCTTTAGTCAGCGTAGCTAAAGAACACCAATTGCCCATTACAGCTGCTACTGTGCGTGCCGGTTCTGCGTTAACAGGTATGGATGCAGGTGAATTGGCGGGTTGTGGCAAACTGAATCTGGCTTTTACTGAGACTTCTGTTGCTGCTTTAGCTTTGGCTGATATCTGGATTGATTTCACTATGCCAGAGGCTATGCTTGTGCATCTGGAACTGGCGGTGCAGGCAAAAAAAGCGCTGGTGATTGGTGTAACGGGTTTAACTGATGTGCAATATGCCGCAGTGCAGCAGGCATCCAAACATATTCCTATCGTTTGGGCTCCCAATATGAGTGTTGGCGTGAATTTATTACTGCATCTGGTACAAACCGCAGCTAAGGTGATGGGGCAGACAGCAGATATTGAAATTATCGAAGCACACCACAGATTCAAAAAAGATTCGCCTTCAGGCACTGCTATGGCGATAGGCCATCAAATTGCCAAAGCTTTGGATCGTAATCTCTCTGATGTGGCTGTCTATGGCCGTGAAGGTATTACGGGTGAGCGTGATCAAAAGACCATTGGTTTTGCGACTGTGCGGGGTGGTGACATTATTGGCGATCACACAGCACTCTTTGCAGATCTCGGTGAACGTCTGGAAATTACTCATAAAGCATCCAGCCGCAGCACTTTTGCTCAGGGAGCGTGGCGTGCAGCGCTTTGGTTGCAAAATAAACAGCCTGGACTTTATTCTATGCAACAAGTGCTGGGTTTGGCTGACTTAGCTTAACTTTTTGAGCGATATGTTATAAAAATGCGATCAAAGCGTCATTTTCATAAAATATCAAAAAAGAGTTAGACCAAATAGCTCAAATCGCCTAGAATAGTCAGGTTTGCCTAAGCAAATTTGGGTTCAAAAATTCTGGGTCAAAACGGGTGGTGAACAACAATGTTTTTCCCCCGTTTTCTGCTGTTTGGAGGTTATTTTGACTAAGTCCGCCCTGCTCGTACTGGAAGACGGCACCGTATTTCGCGGTACAGCCATTGGCGCTGAAGGTATTTCTGTTGGAGAGGTGGTTTTTAATACCTCGATGACCGGGTATCAGGAAATCCTCACGGATCCTTCCTATGCTGAACAAATCGTCACTCTGACATATCCTCATATTGGAAATACCGGCACGAACGATGAAGATGAGGAATCTGATAAAATCTGGGCCAAGGGCCTGATTATCCGTGACCTTCCTTTGTTAGCCAGCAATTTCCGTAATCAAGCCTCTCTTAGTCACTATCTTAGTTCCCGTAATATTTTAGGCATCGCCGATATCGATACCCGTAAGCTAACCCGTATTTTGCGCGAAAAAGGCGCACAAAACGGCTGCTTAATGGCGGGAGACAACTTAGATGAAAGTAAAGCCTTAGAACTGGCTCGTGCTTTCCCTGGTTTGTCTGGTATGGACTTAGCCAAAGAAGTTTCGGTGAAAGAACCTTATCAATGGACAGAAGGCAGCTGGACTTTAGGCCAGGGTTTTTCCAAACCAGATAATTCAGCCTTTCATGTGGTTGCCTACGATTTTGGTGTGAAACGTAATATTTTACGTATGTTGGCTGACCGCGGTTGTCGTTTAACTGTAGTTCCTGCACAAACATCTGCTGAACAAGTATTAGCACTGAACCCTGACGGTATTTTCTTATCCAATGGTCCTGGTGATCCGGCTCCTTGTGATTACGCTATTAAAGCCATTGAAACCTTCCTGACCACCAACATCCCTGTGTTTGGTATCTGTTTAGGTCACCAGCTACTGGCTTTGGCCAGCGGTGCTAAGACGATTAAAATGACTGTAGGTCACCATGGTGGTAACCATCCGGTGAAAAACCTGGATACAAACAAGGTGTTAATCACAGCACAAAACCACGGTTTTGCTGTAGAAGAGGCTACCTTACCTGCCAATTTACGTGCGACTCACAAGTCGTTGTTTGATGGTACTTTGCAGGGCATTCACCGCACCGACAAACCAGCCTTCAGCTTCCAGGGACACCCTGAAGCCAGCCCTGGTCCACACGAAGCCAGTGAATTGTTTGACCACTTTATCGAATTGATGCAACAGCGTCAGGCTTAATTGAGATGAGAGACAGAGAATAGCTATGCCAAAACGTACCGATCTTAAAAGTATTCTTATCCTCGGCGCCGGTCCTATTGTGATTGGTCAGGCTTGTGAGTTCGATTATTCAGGTGCTCAAGCCTGTAAAGCATTAAAGGAAGAGGGTTACCGCGTCATTCTGGTGAACTCTAACCCTGCCACTATCATGACCGATCCGGAAATGGCCGATGCGACCTACATCGAACCAATCCACTGGCAAGTGGTAGAGAAAATCATAGAAAAAGAACGTCCATGTGCAGTGTTACCTACTATGGGCGGTCAGACGGCATTAAACTGTGCGCTGGATTTAGAGCGTCATGGTGTGCTGGCAAAATACAATGTCGAAATGATTGGCGCTACAGCGGATGCCATCGACAAAGCAGAAGACCGTGGTCGTTTTGATAAAGCCATGCGCTCTATCGGTCTGTCTTGCCCACGCGCAGGTTTTGCTCACTCTATGGAAGAAGCCTACGGCGTGCTGGAAACTATTGGTTTCCCTTGCATCATACGCCCATCTTTCACTATGGGTGGTTCAGGTGGTGGTATTGCTTACAACCGCGAAGAATTTGAAGAAATCTGTACCCGTGGTCTGGATTTATCGCCAACCAAAGAATTGCTGATTGATGAATCTTTGATTGGCTGGAAAGAATACGAGATGGAAGTGGTTCGTGATAAAAACGACAACTGCATCATCGTTTGTTCTATCGAAAACTTCGATCCTATGGGCGTGCATACAGGTGATTCGATCACTGTAGCGCCTGCTCAGACCTTAACGGATAAAGAATACCAAATCATGCGTAACGCCTCTTTGGCTGTGCTGCGTGAAATCGGTGTGGAAACCGGTGGTTCAAACGTACAGTTTGGTATTAATCCTGAAGATGGCCGTATGGTCATCATTGAGATGAACCCACGTGTTTCACGGTCTTCAGCCCTGGCATCTAAAGCAACGGGTTTCCCTATCGCTAAAGTAGCAGCCAAGCTGGCTTGTGGTTATACGCTGGACGAGCTGGCCAACGATATTACCGGTGGTAAAACACCAGCTTCGTTTGAGCCAAGCATCGATTACGTTGTCACTAAAGTGCCACGTTTTAACTTCGAAAAATTTGCTGGTGCCAATGACCGCTTAACTACACAGATGAAATCTGTAGGCGAAGTGATGGCTATTGGGCGTAACCAACAAGAATCGCTGCAAAAAGCCTTACGTGGTCTGGAAATTGGTGTCTGCGGTTTAGACCCAATCATTGATATCCGTGCTCCTGAAGCCAAAGAAAAAATCATTCGTGAACTGCGTGAACCTGGTTCGCACCGCATTTGGTACATAGCGGACGCCTTCCGTTTGGGCATGAGCATGGATGAAATCTATGAGCTGACCAAAATCGATCACTGGTTCCTGGTTCAGATTGAAGATTTACTGAAAGAAGAAACTGCAGTGCAAGCTGCTGGTTTTGCAGGTTTAGATGAAAAACGCTTAAAAGTATTAAAACGTAAAGGTTTTGCTGACCAACGTCTGGCTGATTTATTAGGCGTCGCTGAAGGCGAAGTGCGTAAAAAACGTCACAGCTTTGGCCTGCACCCTGTGTACAAACGTGTAGATACCTGTGCTGCTGAATTTTCATCAGACACGGCTTACATGTACAGCACCTACGATGAAGAATGTGAAGCTGCACCAACCAATCGTGACAAAATCATGATTATTGGGGGTGGTCCAAACCGTATCGGTCAGGGCATTGAGTTTGACTACTGCTGTGTACACGCTGCTCTGGCATTACGTGAAGACGGCTACGAGACTATTATGGTCAACTGTAACCCTGAGACCGTATCAACAGACTACGACACCTCAGATCGTCTGTACTTCGAATCTATTACTTTGGAAGACGTACTGGAAATCGTGATCAAAGAACAGCCAAAAGGCGTTATTGTTCAGTACGGCGGTCAGACTCCATTAAAATTAGCCCGTGCTTTAGAAGCGAACGGAGTGCCAATTATTGGTACTTCACCAGATGCAATTGACCGTGCTGAAGACCGTGAGCGTTTCCAGCACGCGGTGGAGCGTTTAGGTTTAAAGCAACCACAAAACGCTACTGTCACCAGTCTGGAAGAAGCCATCGCCAAAGCGCCAGGCATTGGTTACCCAATGGTTGTACGTCCATCTTATGTTTTAGGTGGCCGGGCTATGGAAATCGTTTATGACGATATCGACTTACGTCGTTATATGACAGAAGCGGTCAGTGTGTCGAACGATTCTCCTGTCCTGCTGGACCGTTTCCTTGATGATGCGATTGAAGTCGATATCGACGCCATTTGTGACGGCAAAGAAGTCATCATCGGCGGTATCATGGAACACATTGAGCAAGCTGGTGTGCACTCAGGCGACTCAGCCTGTTCTTTACCTCCACACAGCTTATCTGTGGATGTTCAGGACAGAATGCGTGAGCAGGTGAAAAAGCTGGCGCTGGAGCTGGGTGTAGTCGGGTTAATGAACACGCAGTTTGCTGTCAAAGATAACGAAATTTATCTGATTGAAGTGAACCCTCGTGCTGCCCGTACTGTGCCTTTTGTGTCAAAAGCTACAGGTATGGCAGTGGCTAAAGTCGGCGCCCGCTGTATGGCAGGTCAGTCGTTAGCATCGCAGGGTATTACCAAAGAAATCATTCCACCTTATTTCTCTGTGAAAGAAGTGGTGATCCCCTTTAACAAATTCCCTGGTGTAGATCCAATTCTCGGTCCTGAAATGCGTTCAACAGGCGAAGTGATGGGCGTGGGTGATACCTTCGCTGAAGCTTTTGCTAAAGCAGAGTTAGGCGCAGGCACTGTGATCCCAACTGGCGGTCGTGCTTTACTTTCAGTGCGTGACAGCGATAAAGTGCGCGTTGTTGAATTAGCCAGAACTATGGTTGAGCTGGGTTTCGAGCTGGATGCCACTGGCGGCACAGCCAAAGCTTTAACTGCAGCAGGCATTGAATGCCGTACTGTCAGTAAAGTATTTGAAGGTCGTCCGCATATTCTGGACCGGATCAAAAACGGCGAATACAGCTATATTGTCAACACCACTGAAGGTCGTCAGGCCATTGAAGACTCTAAAGTGTTACGACGCGGCGCGCTGCAACATAAAGCCAACTACACCACAACTTTAAATGCAGCTTTTGCAACCTGTAAAGCCAACGCAGCCAATGCCTTTGCTACAGTTGCATCAGTGCAGGAACTACATAAGAGAGTATACGGATGAGTCAGATCCCTATGACGGTTCAGGGTGCTCAACGCTTGCGGGACGAACTGCAAGAGCTGAAAACGGTGAAACGTCCGGCTATCGTTTTAGCTATTGCTGAAGCGCGTGCTCATGGTGATTTAAAAGAGAATGCGGAATACCACGCAGCCCGCGAACAGCAGGGGTTTTGTGAAGGCCGCATTCAGGATATTGAAGCTAAGTTATCTAACGCACAGATCATTGATATCACTAAGTTGCCTAATAACGGCAAAGTGATTTTTGGTTCTACTGTGACTATTCTGAACCTGGATACGGAAGAGGAAGTAACCTACCGTATTGTGGGTGATGATGAGGCTGATATTAAAAACTTCAGAATATCGGTGAATTCACCTATAGCCCGGGGTTTAATTGGTAAAGCAGAAGAAGATGTTGTGACCATCAATACGCCAGCTGGTATGGTGGAGTTTGAGATCACGCAGGTGCAGTATTTATAAACTGGGCTTGTTAAAAAGTAAGGCGGCTAAGGCCGCCTTATTTATCTTTGGGAACCAGACTATCTATGCAAAGAGGCCAGACAAAAGCTTATCAACTTCAATTGATAGATCGGGTACTTTGGGTGCAGGTTTTTGGCGTATCTTCAGTCTTAAGTACTGAAGAATACATCAGAGATTTTCGCGCTTTAGTCTTGCCTTTAGTGGCTGAACCCTGGGCTATAGCGCTGGATGTAAGACAATGGCAAGCCAGCCCTGCTCAAGCCCTGGAGTTGATGAAACAAAATTCGGTCTGGGCTTTTGCACATAATTTGCATCATGTCGAACTGCTGTTACCTGCGGATGAGATGCTCACCTGGCAGTATTTAAAAGCAACTGAAGTGGAAAAACCTGTGTATCTGACACGGCATATTGCAGAAAATGAAGAGACGGCCCGCTTGTCGTTGCAGGCCGCAGGTTACTTAAAAGGCGCTGATTAACCTTTTGGAATATGTAACTTTTTCTCTTTGGCAGCGCGGTAGATCACCAGAATATGGCCAATCACCTGCACTTTTTGTGCTTTGGCTTCACGCACTATGGCGTCCATGATGGCAACTTTTTCTTCGCGATCAATGCTTGGAACTTTTACTTTGATCAATTCATGGTGCTCTAACGCTAAATCGATTTCGGCCATCACACCTTCAGTTAATCCGTTGCCACCCAGTAAAATGGTTGGCTTTAACTCATGTGCTTTGGCTTTTAAAAACTGTTTTTGTTTATTACTAAGGTTCATATGTGTAGATTTTCCGTGTTGGAAAGCTTGAAATTACACTATTGTACCGCCATCTTGCTATGAAGACTATTTAAGAGTACTCAGATGACAAAGAAAAAACGTTCCGGCAGCTCGTCTCGCTGGTTACAGGAACACGTAAGCGACCCTTTTGTGCAAAAAGCGCAAAAATTAGGGTTGCGATCCCGCGCTGCTTTTAAGCTGGATGAAATTCAGGACAAAGATAAACTGATCAAAACGGGCATGACGGTCGTAGATCTGGGGTCAGCACCTGGTAGTTGGTCGGCCCGTGCTGCAGAATTGGTCGGGCAGGCTGGGTGTGTAGTGGCTTGTGATATTCTGCCAATGGACCCTTTAGCAGGCGTTGCTTTTTTACAGGGCGACTTCCGTGAAGAGGCTGTGTTAAATGCGTTGTTAGAGCGTATTGGTGGCCGCAATGTGGATGTCGTATTGTCCGATATGGCGCCGAATATGAGTGGTAACAGCACTGTGGATCAGTCCAGAAGTATGTATCTGGTTGAACTGGCGCTGGAAATGTGTAACAACGTATTGAAGAAAAATGGCAGTTTTGTGGTCAAAGTATTTCACGGAGAAGGCTTCGAGCCCTTTGTGCAGCAGGTTCGCAGTGTATTTACTACGGTACGAATTCGTAAACCTGATTCGTCCCGGGCACGATCCAGTGAGACATATATCGTAGCGACAGGCTTTAAAGTCTAGTAAAGTAGCGATAGTTTCATTTTAATGTAACTGTTTTTTCGTAACTGTTTTCGTAACTGAGAGGTTCTCACCTTGAGTGACATGGCAAAAAATCTCATCGTATGGCTGGTTATCGCCGTTGTATTGATGTCGGTATTTAATAGTTTTGGTCCTGCTGATAAAGCAGAAAAGCAAATGAGTTATACCCAGTTTCTGAAAGAAGCCAGTCAGGGCCAGATCCGCGAGGTGAAGGAACAGAAAGGCGTTATCACGGGTATAAAACGTTCAGGCGAGCGTTTCGAGACGGTGATCCCAACTGGCTATGATCCAAAACTGATTGATGACATGTACAAAAATGACATCACTTTTTCTGGCACTGCACCGGAAAGCCCAAGCATGCTGGGACAGATTTTTATTTCCTGGTTCCCAATGTTGTTGTTAATAGGTGTCTGGATTTTCTTTATGCGCCAGATGCAAGGCGGCGGTGGCAAAGGCGCTATGTCCTTTGGTAAGAGCCGTGCCCGTTTAATGGGTGAAGATCAAATCAAAACTACTTTTGCTGACGTTGCAGGTTGTGACGAAGCGAAAGAAGAAGTGACAGAGCTGGTGGATTATTTAAAAGACCCATCACGTTTCCAGAAGCTTGGCGGTAAAATTCCAAAAGGTATTTTAATGGTCGGCCCACCAGGTACAGGTAAAACCCTGTTAGCCAAGGCTATTGCCGGTGAAGCTAAAGTGCCATTTTTCGCTATATCAGGTTCTGACTTTGTTGAAATGTTTGTCGGTGTTGGTGCCAGCCGTGTGCGTGATATGTTCGAACAAGCTAAAAAGGCAGCGCCTTGTATTATCTTTATCGATGAAATTGACGCCGTTGGCCGTCAGCGTGGTGCAGGTTTAGGTGGTGGTCACGATGAACGTGAGCAAACTTTAAACCAGATGCTGGTTGAAATGGATGGTTTTGATGGTAACGAAGGTATCATTATTATCGCCGCAACCAACAGACCAGACGTATTAGATGCTGCTTTATTAAGACCTGGTCGTTTCGACCGTCAGGTGGTTGTAGGTTTACCTGATGTGCGTGGCCGTGAACAAATTCTTAAAGTGCATATGCGCAAAGTTCCTTTAGGTGACGATGTCAAAGCCAGTGTTATTGCTCGTGGTACTCCGGGATTCTCTGGTGCTGATTTAGCTAACCTGGTGAACGAAGCTGCATTATTTGCTGCCCGTGGTAATAACCGTGTTGTTGGCATGGAAGAGTTTGAAAAAGCCAAAGATAAAATCATGATGGGTGCAGAGCGCCGTTCTATGGTGATGTCTGAAGCAGAAAAAGAGATGACTGCTTATCACGAAGCAGGACACGCTATTGTAGGTTGTCTGGTGCCAGAGCACGACCCTGTGCACAAAGTCACCATCATTCCACGTGGCCGTGCTTTAGGTGTAACCTTCTTTTTACCAGAAGCTGATGCCATCAGCATCAGCCGTCGTAAACTTGAAAGTAAGATTTCAGTGGCTTACGGTGGCCGTTTGGCTGAAGAGTTGATTTACGGTATTGATTCAGTATCAACAGGCGCTTCGCAGGACATCAAATACGCGACCTCTATCGCGCGTAACATGGTGACTCAGTGGGGCTTCTCGGACAAGTTAGGTCCTCTGTTGTATGCCGAAGAAGAAGGCGAAGTTTTCCTGGGCCGCAGTATGGGCAAAGCGAAAAACATGTCTGATGAAACGGCGAGCATTATCGATTCTGAAATCAAAGCTATTATCGATCGTAACTACAACAGAGCAAAAACTCTGATTGAAGAAAACATGGATATTTTGCATGCGATGAAAGAAGCGCTGATGTTGTATGAAACTATTGATTCCAGACAAATTGATGATCTGATGAATCGTCGTACTGTGCGTCAGCCAGAAAACTGGGAACCAAAGGACAAAAACAAAGGCTCTGATAGCGATGACACCAAGCCTGTTGATGCTGTGAGTCCGTCAGAACCATCCACAGAAAATCCTCTGTAAAACTTTAGTTCTGATCAATCAAACCCCGGGAATTCCCGGGGTTTGTGCTATGTGCAGGACGTAAGGTATGTCGCAACAGTCGTCGACATCGCGCCTCAGGTGTAGTCTGGACTCTTGTTGCGGCTATTGATAAGGGTGAAGGAGTATTTTTATGGTGTTGCAATTACCCCGCAATCGTCAGTTGGATTTATGCCGTCCCAAGGTGATGGGGATTTTAAATATCACCCCAGATTCATTTTCGGATGGCGGCCGTTTTATTGGTAAAGCAGCAGCTATCGCTGAAGCACGCGCCATGCTTGCTGCTGGCGCTGCTATTTTGGATATTGGCGGTGAGTCGACCCGCCCTGGTGCACAAGAAGTACCTTTACAGCAAGAACTCGATAGAGTCTTGCCTGTGATTGAAGCCATCCGCTCTGAACTGGATTGTGTGATTTCTATCGATACCTGCAAAGCGCAAGTAATGAAAGCTGCTGTTTCTGCCGGTGCTGATATCATCAATGATATTAAAGCCTTGCTGGACCCAGGTGCTGTTGAAGTGGCTGCTGCAGCCAGAGTACCTGTGTGTTTGATGCATATGCAGGGGCAACCCAGAACTATGCAGCATTCCCCTCTTTATCAGGACGTGGTCAAAGAGGTCTGTGATTTTTTAAAGCAAAGGGCAGAGGTCTGTATCGCCGCCGGTATCCCTAAAAGTCAGATTATTCTCGATCCTGGTTTTGGTTTTGGTAAAAATTTGCAGCATAACTACCAGCTGTTAAGTCAGCTTTCAGAAGTGATGGCATTAAATTACCCTCTATTGGTGGGAATGTCGCGTAAATCGATGATTGGTCAGTTATTAAACATTCAGGCAGATCAACGTTTGGCAGGTAGTTTGGCCTGTGCCACAATAGCTGTCATAAAAGGTGCCCGCATTATCCGCGTGCATGATGTTAAAGAAACTGTACAAGCCGTGGCTGTTGCTTGTGCCACCTTATTTGGAGTAGAGCATGTCTAGGAAGTATTTTGGCACTGATGGTGTACGTGGCAAAGTGGGCGAATTTCCAATTACGCCTGAATTTGCAATGAAGTTAGGCTGGGCTGCTGGCAGGGTGTTATCTCAGCGTGGCACCAAAAAAGTATTGATCGGTAAAGACACCCGTATTTCAGGGTATTTGTTAGAAACTGCATTAGAAGCTGGTTTAGTGGCTGCTGGTGTGGATGTGCGCTTATTGGGCCCAATGCCAACACCTGCAGTGTCTTACCTGACCCGTACTTTCCGTGCTGAAGCAGGCATTGTGATCAGCGCTTCACACAATCCTTATTATGATAACGGTATTAAGTTTTTCTCTGCCGACGGCACTAAGTTACCTGATGATGTCGAGTTGGCGATAGAAGAAGCGATGGAACAGCCTATGGTGTGTGAATCGTCAGAGCGTTTAGGTAAGGCGATGCGTATCGATGATGCCGCTGGTCGTTATATCGAATTCTGTAAAAGTCATATACCAAATCATTTATCACTAAATGGTTTAAAAATAGTATTGGATTGCGCCCATGGTGCCACTTATCACATAGCACCTAACGTATTTCGTGAATTAGGTGCTGATGTTGAGGCCATTGGTATTCATCCAAACGGCTTAAACATAAATGATCATTGTGGTGCCACCCATACCGACCTGTTACAGAAAACTGTGGTAGAAACAGGAGCTGACTTAGGTATCGCCTATGATGGTGATGGCGACCGCGTGATGATGGTGGATCACACAGGCCGTGTCATTGATGGCGATGAAATTGTGTATATCATTGCCCGCAATGCACAAAAGCTAAATAAGCTGCAAGGCGGTGTAGTGGGCACTCTGATGAGCAATATGGGATTAGAGCTGGCTTTAGCTGAACTAAATATTCCATTTGCCCGTTCTAACGTCGGTGACCGTTATGTGGTTGAAATGCTGGCGCAGAAAAACTGGCGTATTGGTGGTGAAAACTCTGGTCACGTACTGAACCTGGATCATGCAGGCACTGGCGACGGTATTATCGCATCCATCCAGGTTTTAACTGCCATGCTGGAAGCGAAGTTATCCTTAGCTGACCTTGCACAGGGTATGACCAAAATGCCTCAAGTGCTGGTGAACGTTAAATTTGAGAAGGGCACAGCACCTTTAGATAATTTACATGTCAAGAAAGTGATACAGCAAGTTGAACAGGATTTGAACGGCCAGGGCCGTGTTTTGATCCGAAAATCAGGTACTGAACCCCTGATTCGTGTAATGGTGGAAGGAAGGATACAAGACGAAGTACAACAATTTGCACAAAAAATAGCCGATGCAGTGAAGATCGCCAGCTAAAAATTGCTAATTTAGCCATCAAGTCTTGTTTGGGCGGGTGAGGTTAGTTACTATCTCGCCCGTTTTACTACAGAGGCAATAACATGAGACAACGTAAGCCGTTAGTGGTCGCTAACTGGAAAATGAATGGTAACTCAGATCTGGTTCAACAGATGTCAGAAGCCTTGTCTGTGTTAAAACAGCCCCTACCTGAGATTTTGATCTGCCCACCGGTAATTCTTCTAACTGACTTTCCAAAACATCAAAATTACAAGTTGGGTGCTCAGAATGTGAGCGAACAGCAAAGTGGGGCCTTTACCGGCGAAATTTCAGCGGATATGCTACTGGCCGCTGGTGCTTCCCATGTCATTATTGGTCATTCTGAACGCCGCGCTTTGTATGGCGAGCTTGATACTGTGATCAGTCAAAAAGTGAAAGTAGCAGTTGATGCTGGTTTAACCCCAATAGTTTGTGTTGGCGAAACTCTGCAGCAAAGAGAAGAAGAAAAAACTTTAGAGGTTCTTGCACGGCAATTAGATGCGGTGTATGCTGCGCAGCCTTATTTACTGGCACATTCTGTGGTAAGTTACGAACCGGTTTGGGCCATAGGCACAGGTCGGACAGCGACACCAGAGCAAGCTCAGCAAGTGCATCAGTTTATCCGCCAACATCTGGCGCAATATGATGCTCAAGCAGCAGATGTATTAAGAATTATTTATGGTGGCAGTGTTACTGCAACCAATTGTGAAGCCCTGTTTGCAGAGGCGGACATAGACGGTGCCCTTATTGGTGGCGCCAGTTTGAAAGTGGCAGATTTTTCTGCGATTTGCACAATGGCAAAGGATTCATAATGTACGAATTGTTTATTGTATTGTATCTGTTGGTGGCACTGGCCCTGATTGTTCTGGTATTGATCCAGCACGGTAAAGGCGCAGACATGGGCGCTTCATTTGGCGCGGGCGGTTCAGCCACTATTTTTGGCTCTTCAGGTACAGGTAACTTTTTAACTCGTACTACCACTGTACTGGCGACTTTATTTTTCGCTTTGAGTCTGTTGTTAGGTAACTTAAGCGCAGACCGTGTGAAAGCTGTAGACGAATGGCAGGATTTATCTATACCAGTCGAAACTAAAGCAGCTGACGCAGTAGAAGAGAAAACGCCTGCGTCAGATATTCCCGTAGGAAACTGATCGCACCTCTGATTTTTTAGCCGAGATGGTGAAATTGGTATACACGCTACCTTGAGGTGGTAGTGCCTTCGGGCGTGCGGGTTCAAGTCCCGCTCTCGGCACCAATTTAACAAGCACAGCATGCTAAGTAGAAGAAACTAAGCTTGCGATAGTCAGACCAGGACTATATAATGTGCGTCGCTTACGGACGCGGGATGGAGCAGCCTGGTAGCTCGTCGGGCTCATAACCCGAAGGTCGTCGGTTCAAATCCGGCTCCCGCAACCAACTTCCTTACTTACTAAAGTTTTTAGATATTTTATAGATAAGTGAGTGAGTTCACCGTAAATTGCTTGAATAAGCAAATGTGTTGCCCAGGTCAAACAGTTCGCTGTGAAGCCTACAGAATTCAGGATTTTGATTGGCGATATCAAAGTCCAGTCAGCTCTAAAGTCGCCCCGAGATTTCGGGGCGTTTTTATATCTGGCGACAAGGTTGTACTACTATTCTGGGCTCTATGCCCTTTTTTTATTTCTGGAGGTCTCTTTGACTAAACAAGAACAGCAGTTAACTGAGCTGTTAACGCCAACAGTAGAAGCCGCAGGCTTTGAGCTGGTCGGCATAGAGTTCGTTCGTGCTGGACGTCACTCTATTCTGCGGGTTTATATTGACCATCAGGATGGCATTACTGTGGACCACTGCGCCACTGTAAGCCGTGAAGTGAGTGCGTTACTTGATGTTGAAGACCCTATCCCGAATGAATATTTCCTTGAAGTGTCCTCTCCTGGTTTAGACCGCCCACTTTTTACTCCTGCTCATTTTGCCAAAGTTGTTGGCCAGATCATTGAAGTAAAATTGGCTATTCCTCAGGATGGACGCCGCAAATTTAAAGGCCTGCTGACACAAATCGAAGACGATATGTTAGTAGTGGAAGTGGATGGCAAACTCTACCGTTTGCTGATGGATAACGTAGATAAAGCGAACGTAGTGCCTGTGTTCTGATACACGGGTCGAAGCGAGGCAAAATAATATGGCTAAAGAAATTTTATTAGTAGTAGACGCGGTCTCGAACGAAAAATCAGTTCCGCGCGAGAAAATTTTCCAGGCGTTAGAGTACGCGTTAGCGGCCGCCACTAAAAAGAAAAACGAAGGCGACATCGAAGTCCGCGTGACTATTGATCGTAAAACCGGTTCTTATGAAACTTTCCGTCGCTGGATGGTTATTCCGGACGATCAGGTACAAGAACATCCGTACCGTGAAATCACTTTGTCTGCAGCTCAATACGACGAACCTCACTTACAAGTGGGCGATTATGTTGAAGAGCAAATCGACTCTATCACCTTTGACCGTATCACTACCCAAATGGCGAAACAGGTCATAGTACAAAAAGTACGTGAAGCAGAACGTTCACAAGTGGTTGAAGCTTATGTGGACCAGGTCGGTGAGTTAGTCACTGGCGTGGTGAAAAAAGTAAACCGCGACAGCATCATTGTTGATTTAGGTAACAATGCAGAAGCTATGTTAGCCAAAGAAGAGATGTTGCCACGTGAGACTTTCCGTCCGGGCGATCGTATCCGTACTTTGTTGTTTGAAGTAAAACCAGAAGCCCGTGGTGCTCAGCTGTTTTTAAGCCGCACCCGCCCTGAAATGCTGATTGAATTGTTCCGCATTGAAGTGCCTGAAATCGGCGAAGAGATGATTGAAATCCGTGGTGCTGCACGCGATCCGGGTTCACGCGCTAAAATTGCAGTGAAAACCAACGATCGTCGTATTGACCCAGTGGGTGCTTGTGTCGGTATGCGTGGTTCACGTGTACAGGCCGTATCCAGTGAATTAACAGGTGAGCGTGTTGATATCGTTTTATACGATGACAACCCGGCTCAGTTTGTGATTAACGCTATGTCTCCTGCAGAAGTGGCTTCCATCATCGTTGATGAAGACAAACACTCCATGGACATCGCAGTAGAAGACAGCAACCTGGCCATGGCCATTGGTCGTGCTGGTCAGAACGTACGTTTAGCCAGCCAGTTAACTGGTTGGGAATTAAACGTGATGACAGTTTCTGCAATGAAAACCAAACACCAGGAAGAAAATGCCAAGGTGTTGGAACTGTTTATGACTGCATTGGAAATCGATGAAGATTTTGCCGGTGTATTAGTAGACGAAGGTTTCTCAACCTTAGAAGAAATCGCCTATGTACCAGTCAGCGAACTGTTGTCTGTTGATGGTTTAGACGAAGATACAGTAGAAGAGTTACGTAAACGTGCTAAAGCCGTATTAACCACACGCGCTCTGGCCAGCGAAGAATCACTGGAAGGCTCAGCGCCTAGTGAAGCATTAGTTAATCTGCCAGGTGTTGGTACCCACACAGCTTATGTGTTGGCCAGCAAAGGGGTCATCACTCTTGATGATCTGGCAGAGCTTGGGGTAGATGATTTGATTGAAATCGAAAAAATGACTGAAGAAAAAGCGGCAGAGCTGATTATGGCTGCCCGTAATATTGTTTGGTTCAGTGAAGACAAATAAGTGGGTCAACGGAGGTAAAAACTGACATGGCAGATGTAACCATAGAAAAACTGGCCAGTGACGTCAATACGACTGTTGATCGTATAATCCAACAGTTTGCGGATGCAGGCATAACAAAACAAGTCGGCCAAATGGTCAATGAAGAAGAGAAAAAAACTCTTTTGGATCACTTAAGCCGTGCCCACGGCGGTCAGCCAGCTGAACCGTCCAAACTGACGTTAGTACGTAAAGAAAAAACCACCCTGAGTGTGGCCGGTGGCGCTGGTCGCAACCGTGAAATTCAGGTTGAAGTGCGCAAGCAAAAAACTTTTGTTAAACGTCCTTCAGGCGAAGAAGCTGCAAAGCTGGCTGAAGAAGAGCGTATTGCTGCAGAACAAGCAGCAGAAGCTGCAAAACGTGAACATGAGCGTTTAGCTGCTGAGCAAAAAGTAAAAGAAGAAGCCAATCGTAAAGCGAAAGAAGAAGCTGACCGTAAAGCTGCTGAACAGAAAAAACGTGACGAAGCTAAACATGCCCAGTTAATGAAAGATGATCCGGAAGAAGCGGCTCGTCGTGCAGCGAAAGAAGAAGCTAAGGCTGAAGCTGAGCGCATCAAAGCACAACAGGAAGCTGAGCAGTTACGTAAGCTGGAAGCCGAAGCTTTACAACAAGCTGAAGCTGCACGTCGTTTAGCGGAAGAAAATGCTGAGCGTTGGGCTAAAGAAGAGACTAAACCAGCAGCAGAAGACGCTGATTATCACTTAACCAGTAATGTTTATGCTAAGGCCGCTGAAGACGAAGTGGACGCCCGTGAAGAACGTGGTGGCCGTCGTACAACGAAAAAAGCTCCTGCTGGCAAAGCTAAGAAAAAAGATGATGCTGATGATAAAGACGCCTTTAACCGCGCTAATCGTCACAAGAAAAAGAAAACGCCTGTCAGCATGCAGCATGGTTTTAACAAGCCAGCTCAGCCGGTAGAACGTGAAGTCAAAATTGGCGAAACCATCACAGTGGCTGAATTAGCTTCGAAGATGGCCGTTAAAGCTTCTGAAGTGATCAAGGTCATGATGAAAATGGGTGCTATGGCAACCATTAACCAGGTCATTGATCAGGAAACTGCAGCTATCGTGTGTGAAGAGATGGGCCACAAGTTCACTCTGACCAAAGAAAACGAGCTGGAAGAAGCAGTCATGTCTGACCGTCAGGGTGAAGGCGAGTTAGAGCCTCGTGCTCCGGTTGTTACTGTTATGGGTCACGTTGACCATGGTAAAACCTCTACACTGGATTACATCCGTAAAGCAAAAGTAGCAGCTGGTGAAGCCGGTGGTATTACTCAGCATATAGGTGCTTACCATGTAGAAACAGAACGCGGTATGGTGACTTTCCTTGATACCCCTGGTCACGCAGCCTTTACTTCAATGCGTGCCCGTGGTGCTAAAGCGACAGATATCGTTATTCTGGTGGTTGCAGCAGACGATGGCGTGATGCCACAAACCAAAGAAGCTATTCAGCATGCTAAAGCTGCTGGTGTGCCTCTGGTTGTTGCTGTCAACAAGATGGATAAACCGGATGCAGATCCGGATCGTGTTCGTAACGAATTATCTCAGTTTGGTGTTATTTCTGAAGAGTGGGGCGGTGATACTCAGTTCGTGCCTATCTCTGCAAAAACCGGTATGGGTATCGACGACCTGCTGGAAGCCATTCTGAACCAGGCTGAACTGCTTGAATTAAAAGCAGTAAGAAAAGGTCTGGCCCGTGGTGTGGTGATTGAATCCCGTCTTGATAAAGGCCGTGGTCCTGTTGCTTCCATCCTTGTACAGGAAGGTACACTGCAACAAGGCGAAATCGTACTTTGTGGTTTCGAATATGGCCGTGTTCGTGCAATGCGCGATGAAAACGGTAAAGAAATCAAAGTTGCTGGCCCATCCATTCCGGTTGAGATCTTAGGTCTGTCTGGTGTGCCTCAGGCTGGTGATGAAGTCACTGTGGTGAAAGACGAGCGTAAAGCCCGTGAAGTTGCTTTGTATCGTCAGGGTAAATTCCGTGACGTCAAACTGGCACGTCAGCAGAAGTCTAAGCTGGAAAACATGTTTGCGAACCTGGCCGAAGGCGATGTGTCAGAACTGAACATAGTTCTGAAAGCAGACGTACAAGGTTCTGTGGAAGCCATCAGTGAATCACTGAGCCGACTGTCGACTGATGAAGTGAAAATCAAAATCATCGGTAGTGGTGTGGGTGGTATTACTGAAACTGACGCTACGCTGGCAGCAGCTTCTTCAGCTATCGTTATCGGTTTCAACGTGCGTGCCGAAGGTACTGCCCGTAAGATCATCGAAGATGAGAATCTGGACTTACGTTACTACAGCATCATTTATGAACTGTTAGACGAAGTACGTGCAGCCATGACAGGTATGTTAGCGCCTGAGTTTAAACAGCAGATCATTGGTCTGGCTCAGGTTCGTGCCGTGTTCCGCTCGCCGAAGTTTGGTGCTATCGCAGGTTGTATGGTGACCGAAGGTGTTATTAAACGTAACGCACCAATTCGTGTACTGCGTGACAACGTAGTTATTTACGAAGGTGAACTGGAGTCCTTGCGTCGTGTGAAAGACGACGTATCCGAAGTACGCAACGGCTTCGAGTGTGGTATCGGCGTGAAGAACTACAACGACGTGCGTGAAGGCGACCAGATTGAAGTGTTTGAAGTAGTTCAGGTTGAACGTACTTTATAACCACCATCTGCGCTTTTAGATTATAGATACAGAGATCGGCAGGGGCTTAGGCCCCTGTTTCTTTCTGCTCAAATGTGTTGGAAAGAGTTATGGCTAAAGAATTTACCCGGGTAGACCGTCTGTCGCAGCAAATGCAGCAGGAAATCGCAGTGATTTTACAACGTGAAATCAAAGACCCACGCTTACACACTATGATTACAGTGTCTGATGTGGATGTATCGCGTGACTTATCACACGCCAAAATTTTTGTTACTTTTTTAGGCTTAGAAGCTGACAAAGTAAAAGCAAACCTGGATATTTTAAATGACGCCTGTGGTTATGTCCGCAGTCTGATTGCCAAGCGTATTCAGGCCCGTATTGTGCCAACTATACGTTTCTACTTTGACCAGTCTCTGGATCAGGGCATTCGTATGGCGAATCTGGTTGAACAGGTACGCCGTGAAGACGAGAAGCGTCGTATTGATGCAGGCCAGGAACCAGAGCGTAAACCTAAAGTCGACCAGGACGAGGACGAGTAATGGGGCGTCGTGCTGTCCACGGCATTCTGTTACTTGATAAGCCGTTAGAAATTTCCAGCAATGGTATTTTGCAGCGGGTGCGTTGGTTGTATCAGGCTGAAAAAGCTGGCCATACCGGTGCTTTAGACCCGCTGGCCAGTGGCTTATTGCCCATCTGTTTTGGTGAAGCCACTAAGTTTTGTCAGTTCTTATTAGACACAGACAAAACTTATCTGGTAACTGCCCATTTTGGTTTACGTACTGACACCAGCGACGCTGCAGGTGAAATCATCAGCCGTAAGCCTGTGGCATTTGATCAAGCCAGGCTTGAGCAGATGATGCAGCAGTTCCGTGGCCCTCAGATGCAAATTCCGACTATGTTTTCGGCTTTGAAGTATCAGGGGCAGCCGCTGTACAAATATGCCCGTCAGGGTATTGAAGTGCCACGTGAAGCCCGGCCTATCACTATCTTCCGCTTCGAGTTGCAGCAGTTTGACGGCGAATACGCCAGCTTTTTGGTGCATTGCAGCAAAGGCACTTATATCCGTACTTTAATCGACGATTTAGGTGAGGCTTTAGGTTCTGGTGCTTATGTCAGCGCTTTACGTCGTATTCATGTCGGTCCTTTTGATGCAGCGCAAATGCTGACGCAGGAACAGTTGGTGCCTTTTAATGACAAGCAGGACTGGGCTGGCTTAGACGCTTTATTGTTGCCGATGGATTTAGCCTTAACGGGTTTGCCAGAGCTCAAGCTCACTGAAATGCAGCAAAAACGTTTGGTGCATGGTCAAACTGTGTTGCTAACTGAATCTGAACTGGCTGATTTAGGCACTGGATCTGCAGATGCTATTAAGCTCTATGGCCCAGAACAGCAGTTTATTGGTGTGGCTTCGTTAGATACCGGCGTATTGTCGGTAAGACGTTTACTGAACACCAGTGCCTGGCAAACCCCAATCTAATATTTTACTACTTGTTTGTTGGGTAAAAAGCGCATAGAATGCGCGCTCATTTTCGTTGTTGCTGGATTAGTGGCCGGCACAACATATCTCTCTATTGGAGGCTCTATGTCACTAACTACAGCTGAAAAAGCGCAAATCTTAGCAGATTTCGCTGTTAAACAAGGCGATACCGGTTCACCAGAAGTACAAGTTGCATTATTAACTGCAACTATTGCTAAGTTACAACCGCACTTTGCTGACCACAAGCACGACCACCACTCACGTCGTGGCCTGTTACGTATGGTTAGCCAACGTCGTAAATTATTAGATTACTTAAAAGGCAAAGACGGTCAGCGTTACGCTACTCTGATCGAGCGTTTAGGTCTGCGTCGTTAATTCGCAGCTTATGCCTGAAAAAGCCAGTCCTCGACTGGCTTTTTTACATTTTGCTATCCTGCAAAATGCCCTGTCGGGCCAACGCTGCCGCGTTGTTCAAAAAGGTTCCTGACCTTTTTGTTATCCTTTAAAACTTAGAAAAAATTCATACCAATGCAACTTAATGCCTTCATGATGTTCTTACCGCCCGGACATGCTTAAATTTTATACCCTGCGACTCTGGTGCCAGCTATCTTTTCAGCCTTGTAACAGGCTATACTGTGCCGCGAAAAACAGACCAAAAGACTCCGCGAAAAAACGCGAAAAATAGAAAGGAAATAATCAGTGAACCCCATCGTAAAATCATTCCAGTTTGGCCAACACACTATCACTCTGGAAACCGGCGTTATCGCCCGTCAAGCTGACGCGGCTGTACTTGCAAGCATGGGTGATACCTCTGTGTTAGTCACAGTGGTCGCTAAAAAACAACCAAAACCAGGTCAGGACTTTTTCCCTCTGACTGTGAACTATCAGGAAAAAACTTATGCGGCAGGCCGCATCCCTGGTGGTTTCTTCAAACGTGAAGGCCGTCCGTCAGAAGGCGAGACTTTAACTTCTCGTTTAATCGACCGTCCAATTCGTCCATTATTCCCTGAAGGCTTCACGAACGAAGTTCAGGTTATTGCCACTGTAGTTTCAGTACAACCTGAAATTCAGCCGGACATTATCTCTATCATCGCAACTTCTGCTGCTTTGGCTATCTCTGGTATCCCGTTCAGTGGTCCATTAGGTGCGGCTCGTGTTGGTTATGTAAACAGCCAGTACGTGTTAAACCCGTCAGAAACTGAATTAAAAGACAGCAAACTGGACTTAGTGGTTGCAGGTACAGCGAACGCTGTATTGATGGTTGAATCTGAAGCTGGCGTATTGTCAGAAGAAGTGATGTTAGGCGCAGTCGTATTTGGTCACGACCAGATGCAAACTGTGATTAACGCTATCAATGAATTTGCTGCTGAAGCAGCTAAACCAGTATGGAACTGGGTTGCTCCGGTGAAAAACGCCACAGTGACCAGCAAAATTGCTGAACTGGCAACAGCTCCTGTTGGCGAAGCTTACCGTATCACTGAAAAAGCAAAACGTTACGAAGCTATTGGCGCAATCAAAGCTGAAGTCTTCGCTCAAATCAAAGCTGAATTAGCGGAAGGCGAAGGCTTTAACGAAACTGAAGCGAACGAAATTTTCCATAACCTGGAAAGCCAAATCGTCCGTAGCCGCATCATCAAAGGCGAACCACGTATTGATGGCCGTGACAACGAAATGATCCGTGCTTTAAGTGTAATGACTGGTTTATTACCACGTACACACGGTTCAGCTTTGTTCACTCGTGGTGAAACTCAGGCTTTAGTAACCTGTACTTTAGGTACTGCCCGTGATGCGCAAACAGTAGATGATTTACTGAGCGAAAAAACTGACAACTTCCTGTTCCACTACAACTTCCCTCCGTACTCAGTGGGTGAGACAGGTATGGTAGGTTCACCAAAACGTCGCGAAATCGGTCATGGCCGTTTAGCGAAACGTGGTGTAGCTGCTGTAATGCCAGATTTCAATGACTTCCCGTATACAGTACGTATGGTTTCTGAAATCACTGAATCAAACGGTTCAAGCTCTATGGCTTCTGTGTGTGGTTCTTCATTAGCCCTGATGGATGCTGGTGTACCCATCAAAGCATCAGTAGCTGGTATCGCTATGGGTCTGGTGAAAGAAGGTAACGACTTCGTTGTTCTTTCTGACATTTTAGGTGATGAAGATCACTTAGGTGACATGGACTTTAAAGTGGCTGGTACCACTGAAGGTATCACTGCACTGCAGATGGATATCAAAATCGAAGGTATCACCAGAGAAATCATGCAGATCGCTCTGAAACAAGCCAAAGCTGCCCGTATTCACATTCTGAACGTGATGGACCAGGCAATCAGCACGCACCGTGAAGAGCTGTCTGAACATGCTCCACGTATCTACACTTTAAAAATCAACCCGGAAAAAATCCGTGACGTGATTGGTAAAGGTGGTGCTGTGATCCGTCAGATCACTGAAGAATCTGGTACTACGATCGAAATCGAAGATGACGGTACAGTGAAAATTGCTGCGACTAACTCGCAAGCTGCCAACATTGCTATCAACCGTATCGAAGCTATCACAGCTGAAATCGAAGTAGGTGCAGTGTATCAGGGGGAAGTAGTACGTATTGTTGACTTCGGTGCTTTCGTTAACGTTCTGCCAGGCAAAGACGGTTTAGTTCACATTTCACAAATCTCTGATGAGCGCGTGAGCAATGTAGCTGACCACTTAGTCATTGGTCAGAAAGTTGCTGTAAAAGTAATGGAAGTAGACAAGCAGGGTCGTGTGCGTTTAAGCATTAAAGAAGCTCAGGACAAACCTGCAGCTGTTGAGTCTGCCGATGCTGTTGAAGCTCAGTAAGGTCTCTGACCTGACCAAAAGTGCAGTGCTGCTTGCAGCACTGCTGGCTCTGGGCGCTTGCGCCCAGAAACCTTCAACTGAAGTGGCTGTACTGGTGGAAAATCCACTGGAACCAGAACCGGTAGCTGTTTCATACCGCACTGAAATCGCAATAGCGCGAATTTCTGAACTGCTGACCAAAGCCGAAACCACAGATGAACAACGCGCCCGATTGTTTTACGACCGCGGTGTGATGTACGACAGTGTCGGACTACGTTCATTAGCCCGTTTTGATTTTTTGCGTGCATTACGGTTACAACCCGATATGGCGGATGCCTATAACTTTATTGGTATTCACCATACGTTAGTGGGCAACTACACCGAAGCTTATGAGTCTTTTGATGCTGCTCTAGAGCTGGCACCTGATTATGACTATGCTTATTTAAATCGGGGTATAGCTCTGCTGTATGACAGTAAAACTGCTTTGGCTGTAGGTGACTTCGAGCAGTTTTATCTGGCGAAACCTGAAGATCCATACCGTTCATTGTGGTTGTACTTTGCTGACGCCAATTTATCTGTTCCTGAAGCTCAGGCGCGTTTAGCTTTAAATCAGGCTAAATTAGATCCGGAGCATTGGGCCAGCAAGATAGTGGCTTTTTATCTGGGGAAAATCTCAGAACAAGAGTTACTGGACGCTGCCTCCACTCTGAATACGGATCAACAGCAACTGGCTGAACGTTTATGTGAAGTTTATTTCTATCTGGCCAAATGGCATCAGCAACAAAACCCAACTAAGGCGCTGGATTACTATAAAAAAGTACTGGCGACTAATGTGTATGAGTTTGTTGAACACCGTTATGCCCGTATTGAGATGAACAGATTGCGTGGTTTAGATGCCAGTGCACTTCCTGTTGAATAACAGACAGATGCGATTAAGAAAAAAAAGCCGGTTTTCTGGCTTTTTTGTTTTTAAAAATGTGCTGACGCTTTGGTTACTTTATAGTTTAGCCGGCTGTGAACCTGCGCTGGAGCATTTGCCTGAACAGCAGTTGATGGATAAAGCACAGCAAGGCCATGGTGCTGCTGCTGTACTACTGGCGAAAAAACGTCAACAGCAGGGAGACTTTCCTGCTGCACTGAACTGGTATCAAAAAGCGCTGGATGCCGGGCTGACCAATGAACTTGCTGCTTTGCTTGCATTAAAACAGCGTCAGGATGGCTTTTTAGCGACAGCAAGCTATCTTGAGCACCATCTACAGCAACAACAGAGTGTAAACGCAGCAGAGGCTGATTTAGCCGCTGATTATGGCATTTGGCATTATGCTCAGAGCCCGGCTTACTTTGCATCAAACTCAAATTCTTCCTGTAGCTTAACTTTACAGCCTGTAGTGCAATCCAAAGCGGGTAGTCGTCAATTGCAGCTGTTACAACAACAGTGGCAACAGGACCCTCAGTTTTCCTCTTTACCTGTCTGTTTTTTACCTGAAAAACGTATAAACAGTACTGACTTACAGTGCAGTTATCAGGCCGGACAACGAATTCAGTGTCACTATCAGGTATTGACGCCTGATGTGGCCAAGGGCGGATTTAGTCAGTTACTGGTGGTTGCAGGTGAAGGCACTGCCAATTACAACAATGGCATAGTGCAGCTGGCTGAAAGTAGCTCTTTTGAGGTATTCAGACACGAGTTTGCCCATATTCTGGGCTTTATCGATGAATACAGTTTAAGTGCAGAAGTGGCGCAAGCTGAGTGTCGCAGCGATAAAATCCGGCCTAATTTACTGACTGATAAAACCCAGTTGGATTTATACCTGCAGCATTGGCAATTGCAAAGGCATGATATTCAGTTACAAAAAGTGGAAAGTTGTGACAATGCGGGCGTACAGGCTTTTGCACCAGTGACAGCTATGAGTTTTATGCGCTCACACGAAGCACAAGTGCCGGACTTGTACTTTAAGCTGATGCAGAAGGTGTTGGCACAGCCAGAATTGATTATGCCTGTGCAGTATTTTTATGCTTATTTAGCCAGGCAAGAACAGGATTGGTACCATTGGCGTTTATTGATGGATCAGGCTGCTAAACAAGGTTATCCCGATGCGCAGCACTTGTTACAAGAGGCTTCGGCTATTCCGACAGCTCCGTAAGCTCGCGGCTTAATAAATCTGCATCACCTAAGTTCAGCTCAAGCAAACGGCGTAAATGGCTGGCTGAGTCGATATCAATTTTATCGCAGCGCACACCGACACAAGAGCCATTCAAATGAGCGACAGTCACATCCATAAACAAATCCACTCCCGATTCGTTTAACTGAAACTGCAGTTGGAAGCTTTGGCCTGATTGCAACGTTGTTGCTGCATCTAGCTGTAACAAAGCACCTTTCAGCGACAAATCCTGCAACTGACCTGTATAGAGAGTGTCAGCATTTTTCAGTTGTACAGGACCGGAAAATAACACCCGGCTAAAACGTCTGTTGTCCATACCAAATCCTTTAGTTCTTTGCGTTGAGCATAGTTGTTTCCGGCATGAAAAGACAGCACAGGCAGTTAAATTTAACTGCCTGTACAGTCACTTAGTTATTAGCTTACTTCCTCACCAGCTGCCTGGCGGTCGGCGTGATAACTGGATCTCACGAAGGGGCCTGAGGCGACATGTTTAAAGCCGAGCTCGTAACCAATACGTTTGATCTCATCAAATTCATCCGGAGATACGTAGCGTTTCACTGGTAAATGGTGTTTGCTTGGCTGCAGGTATTGGCCTACGGTCAGCATATCGACATTGTGAAGACGTAAGTCCCGCATCACTTCGATAATTTCTTCTGTAGTTTCGCCCAAACCTACCATCAGGCCTGACTTAGTCGACACTTCAGGATGAGCTTCTTTATAACGGCGCAGCAGTTCCAATGACCATTTATAGTCAGCGCCCGGACGTGCCAGTTTGTATAAACGTGGCGCTGTTTCCAGGTTGTGGTTAAACACGTCTGGTGGCGTTTGCGTCAGAATATCCAAAGCTGCATCCATACGGCCACGGAAATCTGGTACCAGTACTTCAATTTTGATGGCTGGGCTTTCACGACGAATAGAGCTGATACAATCGGCAAAATGTTGGGCACCGCCATCACGTAAGTCATCACGGTCTACCGAAGTGATCACCACGTATTTCAACGCCATGTCTTTAATAGTTAAAGCCAGTTTTTCCGGCTCTTCTGCGCTTGGCGGTAAAGGGCGGCCATGAGCTACATCACAGAAAGGGCAACGTCTGGTGCAAATGGCACCTAAAATCATAAAAGTTGCAGTGCCGTGGTTAAAACATTCTGACAGGTTAGGACAGGAGGCTTCTTCACACACTGAGTGCAAACCATGTTTACGCATAGCGCCTTTGATTTGTTCTATGCGGTCTGTGCTGCGTGGTAATTTGATTTTTAACCAGTCAGGTTTACGTAACAATTCTTCACGTTCAGTCGGCAATACTTTGACTGGGATCAGAGCCATTTTGTCGGCATCCCGTAATTTGACGCCTGGTTCCATACGAGCTGTTTTGATGGTCATATTACTCACTTAACCCTGTTTTGTGTTCAGTCTGGCTAACTGCCAACTGGGCAACAAATTGTGACTGCAGCGCCTGTCTGGCTTCATCCACAGATTGTGGACCTGCAATATCTTTGGTTTGGATCATCTGCATGCCGGCATAACCACATGGATTGATCCTGGAAAAAGGTGATAAATCCATATTCACGTTTAAAGCCAGACCATGAAAGGTACAGCCTTTTCTTACCCGCAATCCAAGCGAGGCGACTTTTTGTTCCTGCACGTACACACCAGGTGCATCGGCTTTGGCATAAGCTTCAATGCCATAAGGAGCTAAAGATTTAATGATCACCTGTTCAATTAAGGTCACCAGTTCCCGTACGCCGAGCTTACGTCTTTTGATATCCAGCAACACATAAGCCACCAACTGACCAGGGCCGTGATAAGTGACCTGGCCGCCTCTGTCTACCTGCACCACAGGAATATCACCTGGCATCAGCAAATGTTCTGCTTTACCGGCCTGACCCTGAGTAAATACCGGGTCATGTTCCACAAACCACAGCTCGTCCGGACTTAGTTCTGTCCGCTCATCTGTGTATTTTTGCATGGCCTGCCATACCTGAACATAAGGCTTGCGCCCTAAGTTCCGTATCACTAAGCCTTGAGAGTCAACCACAACGAACTCCGGTTCAGTTGAAAGTGCCGCATTATATACCCAAGTGACTTCAAGATACAGAATTCAGCGGGAGATAAAAGCGCTTTAGGCAAGGCAGCTGTTGGAAGCTTTAGTGGTTCTAAAGCGACAACAGTTAACGCGGCATAAAGCGCTTTTAGTCCCGCCCTACGGGAGTCGCTGGGCGATTGCACTGCTGTGTTAGCCTGTCTCACAAGGTAGACGACATTGCTTCGCCAGGCTGCCTTGCATTGCAAGCGCCCAGCGGCTCTGAAACTCGTATCTTGAGGTCACTTGGGTATACCTGCACTGCCAACAAAAAGGGCAGTGTCACTCATCAGATCACATAACGAACCAGTTCTAAACGGCCAAGTTCTGTGTACAGCAGTTCCATATGCTCTTTGCTGGTGACAGTCACAGATACTGATACTGAGTGATAACTGCCTTTGCTGCTGGGGCGAATTTGCGGATTGTAGTCGTCCGCTTTGGCGTGTTCCTGCAGCACAACCACTATATGATCGACCAGTTCAGGTACTGCCACACCCAGCACTTTAAAGTTTACAGAGCATGGAAACTCTAAAAATTCATCAAAGCGGGTGTCTTTTACTTCAATTGTCATGATGTTCTGCTCGCAAAAATAATTTTGATCGACTGTATAGGTCTATTTTAACAAAAAGTCCCGGCTTTGCCGGGACTGTTTTTATCTCTGGCTATGTTTCCATACTTATTGGAAGCGCATTTTCACCATATCTACTAAGCGGCTGAATAAGCCAGCTTGTTCGATATCTTCCAGCGCAACTAAAGGAAATTCGGCGATGTCTTTGTCACCTAATTTCAGATAAACGGTGCCCAAAACCTGGCCTTTAGATATTGGGGCAATCAGTTCCTGATTCAATTTAAAGTCAGCTTTTAAATCTTTACGCTGATTACGTTGCAAGGTAATAGGGGTTTCAGAAAGAACACCTAAAGTAATGATCTCTTTAGTGCCTTGCCAAACCCTTTGTTCAGCAAATTTTTCACCGGCTTTATAAGGAGAAAAGGTTTCGAAAAAACGAAAGCCATAAGTCAGCAACTTTTTGTTTTCAGCTTCACGGATTTTTGCGCTGTCTGTGCCCATGACGACAGAAATCAGCCGCATATCATCTTTAGTAGCCGAGGTCACCAGGCTATAACCGGCATCTGAGGTGTGACCTGTTTTGATACCGTCTACGTTCAGGCTTTTATCCCACAATAAACCGTTACGGTTGTATTGTTTAATGCCGTTAAACACATACTCTTTTTCAGAATAGATTTTGTATTCGTCTGGCGTGTCACGAATTAATGCAATCGACAGTTTTGCCATATCACGGGCTGTTGTGCGCTGGTTTACATCAGGTAAACCATGGCTATTGGTAAAGGTACTGTTGTCCATGCCCAAACGCACCGCATGGGCATTCATCAGCTCTACAAAAGCGCCTTCAGTGCCTGCTATATGTTCCGCCATAGCGACACAAGCGTCGTTACCTGATTGCACAATAATGCCGCGGTTTAGCTCTTCAACGCTGATAGTTTCGCCTACTTCAATAAACATTTTGGAAGAGTCTGAATACTGTTTTGCCCAGGCGTTTTCAGTAATAGTTACAGGATCAGATGGTTTGATAGTACCGTTTTTAATTTCTGTACCAATAATGTAACTGGTCATCATTTTAGTCAGGCTGGCTGGCGCTAATAATTCATCCGCATTGCCTTCCGCCAATACAGCGCCAGTATGGTAGTCCATCAGGATATAACCCCTGGCGTTTACTTCAGGAGGTTGTGGCGTCATTTGTGACGCTGTCAGTGGTGCTGTTTGTCCGGCTGCTAAAAAACTGGCAACACCAAAGGAGCAAGCAATAAAAATTCTGGAGTACGTATTCATGAGACCTTTCTTATGTTGTTGAGCTGAGTTCATTCTTAAACGAAATCAACCGTGGTTTTAACCACAGCTTTTTTTATCTGTAATATAAGCCGATGGATAATCAGCACTTTTAAAACGTTCCAGCCAGCTATTCGCTTCGGCCGCTGATGGCATTGGACCCGCCAGTAAACGGAAAATTCCATTGCCATCGTTAATTTGTGTGGAGATAGACCATTGTTGTTGTAAATCCATACCTAACTGCTGCAGTTTGTCTTTATTACTGCTGGCAACCAGTTGAATAAAGCAGCCTGTCACTTTGGATCCTGCAGCTACCGGCGCCGTTATTACTGCAGTGGGAGTGGTTCTCATTGGTGCAGTAACTGGCGCAGGGGTGGCGATGCTGCCTGGCCTTGGACCCGCAGGGTTAGAGGCTATGGTCGTTTCTTCAAACTGATTGCCTTTATTGCCCAATCCCATGGCATAACTTTCCTGATTGACCATAGCTGGAGACGCCAACAGTTCGACCTGAACCCGGGCTGTGCCTCTGCCCATCATGCCAATTTTATAAGCGGCCGAATAAGACAAGTCGATCACTCTGTCCTGATGAAATGGGCCACGGTCATTCACCCGCACTATGGCTGACTTACCATTATCCAGGTTGGTCACCCGAACATAAGAAGGTAAAGGCAGGGTTTTATGCGCAGCTGACATAGCAAATACGTTATAAACTTCACCGTTGGAGGTCAGATGACCATGAAATTTATGACCGTACCAGGACGCTATACCGGTTTCCTTGTATTCCATCAGATCGGTGCGGGGTGAATAATCCACACCATAAATATTGTAGGGCTTGTTACCACCACGGCTGAGCGCTTCTGCTTTTGGTTCAGGATCCGTCATCTCCAGTAAAGTAGGTAAACGATCCGGATGGCTGTCAGTGGCTTGTGAATAACGGCCTTTGTTCGGTTCTTCCCAGCTTGGTGCTGGTTTAGTTTGGGCTGATTTTTGTGCCGGTGCCGGAGTTTGTGAACAGGAAGCCAGCACCAAAGTACAACATAACACGCTTAATTTTTTTATCATTCTCTTCTGCATCTTCTACTGCTGAGCTAAAAGTCGTTTATGGGTGCTGATGGACATTAGCATACCAAAACCTGCCATCAGTGTAACCATGGATGTCCCGCCGTAGCTCACCAAAGGCAGGGGAACGCCCACTACAGGTAATAATCCGGATACCATACCAATATTGACAAAAACATAAACAAAAAATGTCAGGGTAATACTGCCAGCCAGCAACTTGCTGAAATTGTCCTGAGCCCGACTTGCGATAATCAAACCACGGGCAATGATAAAGGCATACAAGGCCAGCAGGAATAATACTCCTATCATGCCTAGCTCTTCGCTGAAGACAGAAAATATAAAGTCAGTATGACGTTCAGGTAAAAACTCAAGTTGAGACTGAGTACCATGCATCCAGCCTTTGCCTTCAAAACCACCTGAGCCTATAGCTATTTTTGACTGAATAATATGATAGCCAGAGCCTAAAGGATCACTTTCTGGATTGATAAAGGTCAACACCCGGCGCTTCTGGTAGTCGTGCATCACAAAAAGCCACATACTGTAGCAGCCAACAGGGATAATTAACGCCAGTGCTGTGATTATGCGCCAGCTCATACCGCCCAAAAACAGCACAAAAATGCCAGCTACAAAAATCAGAATAGAGGTGCCTAAATCGGGTTGTTGCTGAATAAGCACAGTTGGAATAGCGCACATAATAAAACCGATGATCAAATGCCGGAATTTCAGCGGTAAAGGGTGTGAAGAGACATACCAGGCCACAGCCATAGGCACGGCTAGTTTCATCACTTCAGAAGGCTGAAACTTCATAAAACCTAAATCCAGCCAACGTTGTGCTCCTTTGCCGACATGGCCAAAAGCCAATACCATAACGAGCATCGCTGTGCCTGCCAAAAATAACGGGACAGCCCAGAAGCTAAAAGTTTGAGGCTTCACCTGGGCTAAAAACAACATAGCGCCAAAGGCAATCACTAATCTGGTACTGTGCGCCGCCATCATATCCCAGTGTTGACCACTGGCGCTGTAGAGCACAAATAATCCTGTAATGCACAGCAGCAACAAACCTGCTAATAAAGGGCCATCTAAATGCAGCTTGGCCAGCAGTCCTTTATGGCTTGGGTCTTTCAGCCGATTCATGGTTGGGCTCCTGCTGCACTTTGACGTGTGAAGTAATAATCCATCATTTTACGGGCTATTGGTGCTGCATTTGAACCACCACCGCCAGCGTTTTCAACAGTCACAGTCAATGAAATGGTTGGATTTTCTGCTGGTGCGTAGCCGATAAACATAGCGTTGTCACGATGAATCTCTTTAATTGCATTGGCATCATACTTTTGGTTGGCTGCCATATTAATGACCTGTGCCGTGCCTGTTTTACCGCCAGCACTGTAACTGATGCCTTTAAACGCATTAAAACCTGTGCCGCCTTGTACCATAAGAGTTTGACGCATAGCTTCTTTGGAAATCTGCCAGTTGTTGGGGTTTTTGACCTCTATAACACGTTCCAGTGGAGCAATAAGGCTGGTATCTTTCAGCTGGTTACGAAAATAACGGCCCATATGCGGCGTAGGTTTTAAACCATCGTTCAGCAGAATAGCGGTAGATAAAGCCAACTGCATAGGGGTTGTACTCCAGTAGCTTTGGCCTATACCCAAAGACACTGTGTCACCAGGAAACCAGTTTTGCTTGTGCCGTGCTCTTTTCCATTCTTTGGATGGCATAAGGCCGGCACTTTCCTCCATTACATCTATACCGGTACGGGAGCCAAAACCAAACTTTTTCATATAATCAGAAATTCGATCTATGCCAAGCTTTACCGCTAAGTCATAAAAGTAGGTATCACAACTTTTAGTAATTGCAGTGTACACATCCACCCAGCCATGGCCCCATCTGACGTGGTCGCGGTAAGGCCGGCTGTAATTCGGCAGCTTATAAAAGCCCGGATCCGCTATACGGCTTTGTTCTGTAACAGTTCCGTGCTCCAAACCTAATATCGCCATATGAGGTTTGATGGTTGAGGCGGGTGGATACACGCCCTGAGTAACCCGGTTTACTAAAGGACGGTCAGGAGACTCCAGCAACTCACGGTAGTTTTTACCGCTGATGCCATGCACAAATAAATTCGGGTCGTAGCTTGGATTACTGTAAAAAGCGATAACGGCACCATCACGCGGATCCATAGCCACTATAGCTCCACGGTTTTCGCCCAGCAGCTCTTTGGCTTTTTGTTGCAGATGCATATCAATGGACAGGATCAGATCATCACCTGAAGTCGCAGGTTTGGAATCGAGAATACGGATCACCCGGCCTCTGTTGTTTACTTCCACCTGCTGAAACCCCACCTGACCATGCAGCTGGCTTTCGTAATAACGTTCAAGACCAATTTTGCCTATATCCCGGCTGGCGGCGTAGTTTGCTGTAACGCCTTCTTCCTCAAGTTTATCCAGCTCTTTGGCGTTAATTTTGCCGATATAACCTATGGCATGAGTAAAGAGTTCACCATAAGGATAGTGACGGGTTAAACGGGCTTCTAAAGTGACACCAGGTAATCTGTGCTGATTAACCGCTATGATAGCCACTTCCTGTTCAGTCAGATGCTCTTTGACCGCTATGCTGACAAAACGTCTGTGGTATTTCACTTCTTTTAAAAACTCTTGCTGACGCTCAGGAGAAATCTCAATCAGTTTGGCTAATTCTGCCAGCATTTCAGGGATATTTTTCACTTGCTCGGGGATCAATTCTACCGAATGAATAGGGCGGTTTTCGGCTAATAAAATACCGTTGCGATCGTAAATCAGCCCCCTGTTCGGCGGCTGTGGAATAAGTTTGATTCTGTTGCCATCGGCACGAGTCACATAATGGTCGTGCATCACCACTTGTAACTTATATTGGTTAAACACTACAACCAAAAAACAAATCATCACCACCACAAAACCAAACAAAGCCCTTTGATTAAACATCTGGCTTTCAGCTGCAGGGTCCTGAATGGAGGGGCGTCTTTTAATCATGGGTAATCGCGGCTATGGATGAAAATAAGGTGAATGGTACTGCTGTTTCCACAAATAAGAGCCTGGCTAAATCAAAAAAAGCTTTTTGTCTTTTGGTTTTAGGGTATTGAATTAACGGGCGTTTTCTTGTCATGGTTATTCGCGATGGTAGGGGTGGTTTGTACTAATGCTCCATGCCCGGTACAGGCTTTCTGCCAATACCACTCGAACCATAGGGTGGGGCATAGTCAAAGCAGACAATGACCATTTGCCTTCACTGGCTGCGATACAAGCTGGTGCTAAACCCTCTGGGCCTCCCACCAGTAAACAGACATCACGGCCATCCATTTGCCATTGTGTCAGTTTTTGTGCCAGCTGTGGACTGCTCCAGTTGGCACCTTCCACCTCCAGCGTAATAATGCGGGCGCCTTTTGGAACAGCGGCCAGCATTTTTTCGCCTTCGGTTTCCAGAATACGTTTAATGTCCGCATTTTTCCCGCGTTTACCAGCAGGAATTTCAATCAAATCCAATGGTAAATCACGCGGAAAACGACGGGCATATTCTTCATAAGCCGTAGTGACCCAATCAGGCATTTTAGTGCCGACTGCAATCAACATTAACTTCATGCCGTTAAGCGCTCCAGAGTTTCTCTAACTGATAAAAACTGCGGCTGTCTTCCTGCATGACATGAGCAATCACATCACCCAAATCAATCAGTACCCACTCACCTGAACCTTCACCTTCAATGCCTAACACACTGATACCCGCTTTTTTCGCTTCTTTGGCCAGATGATCTGCAATAGAACGGGTATGGCGGTTTGAGGTGCCTGAGCAGATCACCATTGAATCCGTCACATTGGATTTTTCGCTGACATCCAGGCTGACGATATCCTTGGCTTTCATGTCGTCCAGCTTGTCTAGGACGAATGCTAATAACTCTTGTGCTTGCACCTTTTTACTCCGGGATCTAAAAACGCGATATGTTAACACTTCTTGCAGCGATCTTATATGCCGCTGTACAGCCTTTCTGCTTTTATATACTGTAATACTTCGGCGCTGAGCAGCTGATTTAGTTCGGCGCTTTGCTGATTATTTTCCAGCAATGTCCGAATTTCAGTAGCGCTGAGCTCAAGAGGGGGATTATCCAGCAGCATTATTTTGCCTGAATCCAGTAAATGCAGGTCTTGTAAGGCCCTGGTGCCATACTGTTCGAGCAGTTCAGGGCAATCGCCATCTGCTGCTGTACTGCCTGGTCGTTGACAGACCACCAGATGCGCCAGTTGCAAAATACTTTGCCACTGATGCCATTGTTTAAAGTACGCCAATGAATCCATACCCATTACAAATAAAAGCCCACCCCTTGGATGTTGTTCCCGCAATAAACGCAAACTATCCACAGTGTACGAAGGGCTGTGTTTATTCAGCTCCAGTGGCTGAAGATGCACACCTGGAATATGCTGAATGGCGAGTTGTACCATGGCAGCTCTGTGTTCTGCACTAACGCCAGGACTGGCGCGATGAGCAGGCAGGTGGCAGGGCATTAATTGCACTTCACTGACAGCACAATGTGTTAACACGTACTGAGCACAAGCCAAATGAGCCTTATGTATAGGGTCAAAAGTGCCGCCAAACACGGCAAAGGCGCGATCAGGGCGTGAAGTCGGCATAACGCTGCTGCAATGAAAATACTTTGGATACGGGGCTGACCAGTAAGCTGACTAAATGCGCTAAAGCCAGTTCAGGTTTATTTAAAGCGCCGGATTTAAAAGCCCGGTCAAAGGCGGCCAGTTCCTGCTGCACATAACCCAGCCATTTTGCTGGTAAACGTGACACCGCTGTTTGATACATAGGCTGACGTTTAGGCCAGATGGCATTTTTTTTGAAAAAATCCGCCAGCGGTTTGCCTTGCTGCTGGGCCAGATGCATTTGCATCAGGGTGGTGACTTCTTTTTGCAATTGCCAGGCAATAATCACAGGCTCTGTGTCTTGTTGTAATAAACGGTCAAGCCGGTGCAGGGCTTCGTTGCCCTGGCCTGACAGCAGAGCATCCACCAATTGAAACACAGAAAAATGCGACTGGTCGGCCAAATGCTGCTCTAAAAGCTCTGCATCCACAGTACCGCTAACAAGACTTAAGCCGAGCTTTTCCAGCTCCTGCGCCGCAGCCAACAGATTACCAGCGCAATGATGCTGCATCAGCGTGATGGCATCCGGGGTTAAATGCAGTTTCAATGCAGAGGCACGTTGCTGTAACCAGCGGTGAAACTGCTGATCGTCCAGTGGATAAAACTGCACCTGCACTGCCTGTTCTGCCAGAGTTTTAAACCAGGCGGATTTAGCGTAGTCATTGGCATTTTTGGCAGCGTGTAACACCAGGATCAGATCCGGATGTAATAAAGAGGGCAGTTGTTTTAACAGGTCGGTGGCGCCTGTGGGCAATTTAGCCGGTAGTTCCAGCTCAAATACGCGGCGGGGAGAAAATAAGGATAAATTATTCAGTTCCATCAGAAAGTCGTTCCAACTGAAACTATTGTCCCAGCTGTAACTTTGCCTTTCATCAAAGCCGTGTTTTTTCGCAACAGCACGAATTAAATCTATGCTTTCCTGTTTTTGCAGCGGCTCTTCACCAAACACCAGATACACCGGTGCCAGGTTTTTTTGTAACTGTGCAGCAAGCTGATTGCTATACAGTTTCAGCATTAGCGGATCCGGTTTAACTGACGAATAATACGGCTGGCCGCCTGAGAACGTAATTCCTGCAGTAGCAAATCAAGTTCTTTGGCTTTGGCAAGAGCCAGGTTTGGATCGTCCTGATAATCACGGGTTAATTCAAACTGATACTCCACAACCTCTTGATCCGGCAACAATAACTGATACTTCACTCTGTAAATCAGCTCGTATTCTGCGACCTGACCGTTGGGGAATAAGGACAAAGTACGGCGTTCCAGACTATCTTGCTGCAACATCAGAGCAGGAGCTTTTGGATCCAGCTCGCTCAGCAGTTTCACTTTATTACTTTCCAATTGCTCCGATAACAGGCTTGCCAGTTCCGAATGTTTTTTGGCATCGACAAAAATAGCCGGATAACGTTCCAGCGGCAGGCTGCCACGCAAGTGGAAGCCGCAACTGGTTAACAGCAGGCTGCTTGCAAGCAGCAGCCCTGTCCATACGAAGTGTTTTTTCATTTTATCCTACGGCTAAGCTCAGCAGTTTACCTGGCACATAAATCACTTTACGGATAGTGACGCCCTCAAGGAAGCGCTGCACATTTTCTTCAGCATGGGCCAGTTCCAGCACCTGTTGTTCAGTCGCATCAGCTGAGACTGTCACTTTGGCTCGGACTTTACCGTTAATTTGCACCACCACCAGTTTTTCATCTTCCACCATAGCTGCAGCATCAGCCACTGGCCACGGGCTTTGTTCCAGTGCAACACTGAAGCCTAATTCCTGCCACAGGTGCTGAGACAAGTGAGGAGTGAATGGGTTCAGTAACTGAATTAAAGTCTGAATACCTTCACGTTTCACTTGTTTGTCGGCGTCTGTATCCACCGGTGCTTTTTGCACCTTATTTGCCAGCTCCATAATGGCCGCAATAGCGGTATTAAAGGTGTAACGACGGCCAATATCATCCGATACTTTAGCAATAGTTTTATGAATGTCGCGGCGTAAGGCTTTTTGATCGGCATTTAATTCAAGCGCCGTGGAAGCATCACCAAACAAGTCTTTGTGCTCAGAAGCTAAAGTCCAGATACGGCGTAAGAAACGGTTTGCGCCTTCTACTGCTGAGTCCTGCCATTCCAGAGTTTGCTCCGGTGGCGCGGTAAACATCATAAATAAACGCACTGTATCGGCACCGTACTGATCGATCACCAGCTGCGGGTCTATACCGTTGTTTTTCGACTTGGACATTTTGCTCATGCCCGCCGACAACACTGGCTTGCCATCTGCTTTTAAAACAGATGCTGTAATACGGCCTTTTTCGTCACGTTCTGTCGCCACATCAGCAGGCGAGAACCACTCTTTACCACCGTTTTCAGTTTCACGGTAGAAGGTTTCAGCCAATACCATGCCCTGACACAATAAGCGCTTAAATGGCTCGTCGCACTGCACTAAGCCTACGTCACGTAACAGTTTGTGGAAGAAACGGGCGTACAATAAATGCAGAATAGCGTGTTCAATACCACCAATGTACTGATCGACTGGCAGCCAGTAGTTGGCTTTGGCCGGGTCCAGCATGGCTTTGTCATGATCCGGGCTGCAGTAACGGGCATAGTACCAGCTCGATTCCATAAAGGTGTCGAAGGTATCGGTTTCATGGAAAGCGGCCTGACCCTTGTACGTGGTTTTTGCCCACTCCGGGTCTGCTTTGATAGGAGAAGTCACGCCATTCATCACCACATCTTCAGGCAAACGCACTGGCAGCATCTCTTCCGGTACTGGCACTTGAGTACCATCTTCCAGAGTCAGCATAGGAATAGGTGAGCCCCAGTAACGTTGACGGGATACACCCCAGTCACGTAAACGGTAATTCACTTTAACCTGACCTATACCCATAGCGCTTAACTTGTCGGCTATAGCTTTAAAAGCAGCGGTAAAATCTAAACCGTTAAATTCGGCTGAATTAACCAGCACACCTTTTTCAGTAAAGGCGGCAGTGGTTAAATCACAGACTGCAGTGCTGCCTGCTTCTGGCTGAACTACTTGTTTAATCGCCAGACCGTATTTAGTGGCAAATTCATAATCGCGCTGATCGTGACCAGGCACTGCCATCACAGCACCTGAGCCATAATGCATCAGTACAAAGTTCGCAACCCAGACCGGTACTTGTTCACCTGTTAAGGGGTGAATAGCAAATAAACCTGTTGGCGCGCCTTTTTTCTCCATGGTCGCCATATCGGCTTCGGCCATTTTTCCGCCTTTGCAGTCGTCAATAAAAGCCTGTAATTCAGGGTTATTCACAGCAGCTTGTTGGGCTAATGGATGCTGGGCGGCAACGGCAACATAAGTGACACCGTATAAGGTATCTGGGCGGGTGGTGTAGACCGACATGGTTTGGTCAGAATCTGCCACTTTAAACTCGATCTCAACGCCTTCTGAGCGGCCGATCCAGTTTTTCTGCATAGTTTTAACTTGCTCAGGCCAGTCGTCTAACTGGTCTAAGTCTTGTAATAATTCTTCGGCGTAATCGGTGATTTTGATAAACCACTGTGCCAGTTCGCGCTGTTCTACCAAGGCGCCTGAACGCCAACCGCGGCCGTCGATCACTTGCTCGTTCGCTAATACGCATTGATCCACAGGGTCCCAGTTCACTGTCGCCATTTTTTTGAAGACTAAGCCTTTTTCAAACAACTTAGTGAAAAACCATTGTTCCCACTTGTAGTATTCTGGCTTACAGGTCGCCACTTCGCGGTCCCAGTCGTAACCAAAACCTAAGCGTTTCAACTGGCCTTTCATATAGTCGATATTGGCGTAGGTCCATTTGGCTGGTGCTGTTTTATTGGCTATGGCAGCGTTTTCTGCCGGTAAACCAAAGGCATCCCACCCCATAGGTTGCATCACGTTTTTGCCTTGCATACGCTGGAAGCGGCTGATCACATCACCTATGGTGTAGTTACGCACATGGCCCATATGCAAACGGCCACTTGGGTACGGAAACATGGAGAGGCAGTAGAATTTTTCTTTCGAAGCATCTTCCACTACTTTAAAGGCGTTTGTTTGTTCCCATTCCTGTTGCAGCTGTTGTTCAATCAACTGCGGATTATATTGTTCGTGCATTAAAAACCTTCCAACGTGAAGTCAAAACCAGACCGATAAAACCGGCGGAAAAAATTGCCGCTAGCATACCGCAAGCGAGGGGGGCGCAACAACACTAAGGCTGCGGAATATCACTATTGCGCAGCAGAAAAATGGGGTGTCAGTTATTTACCTGTGTTGGATGGCAGAGACTTCAGCACTTTGCCCACCAATTGATTCAGCTCATCACCATTGCCTATCCAGCGCGCTACCATCAGCAGATCGTTTTCTTTGTCGATGTAGATGATATTACGGCCAGCGCCCTGGAAGGTTACCGCAGTTTCAGGAGCATTCGGCAACGCTTTACGGCCCGGGTTTAAAAACCAGTTGGCAAAGCCGTATTCAGGGTTGGCTGAGCCGCCAGTGCTGGCCATTTTGATCCATTCTTTACTGATGAGTTGCTTGTCCTGCCATTTGCCGTCGCGTAAAAACAAATAACCAAAACGGGCTAAATCCCAGGCATTAATAAAGATACCTCCCCCCCAATGACCACCCCCAGAGACCGACTGCATTTTCTGACCATCCAGTTCAATCCAGCTATTGTCGTAACCATACCAGCGCCAGGTCGACGAAGCTCCAATAGGGGTCATAATCTGCTCATTTAACACTTGGGGCAGAGGTTTACGCCAGACATACAAGGTGGATAACGCCAGCAGGTTGATTCGTACATCATTGTATTTGTAATGACTACCAGGCGTGCGTAACGGCCGTTTTGGCCAGTCAGTCGGTGTTTTTCCTTCAGGTCTGTCAGCCCAGTCAGGTTTGCCCCATAAAGTACCTTGCCAGTCACTGGTTTGACGCAGCAAATGATCCCAGCGAATTTGGCTATTGTGTTCACCCTGATATAAATCGACGCCATATGGCATATAGCTGCCAACTTTATCCTGCAGGTTTTGTATTAATCCTTGTTGCCAGGCAAGACCTGTCACGGTAGTTAAAAAGGTTTTGGCTATGCTGTGGGTCATATCTACAGCTTGGGTATCGCCCCACTGAGCTATGACTGAACCTTTGTAAATAATGATACCGTTGGCTGGGGCACGTGTTTTCATTGGGCCAATAATCTGATCGTAGGGCTCCTTGGCGCCAAAAGTGGTGGCTTGCACTATCGCCTGATCCCGGTCGGCTTTGTTTTCTGCTGCTATGGCATAATCGACAGCCTGCTGCAGCAAAATTGCATCTACTTTTAATTCTGCTGCTGGTTTTTGTTGCCACTGTCCTGCAGGAGGAAAGTAATTCGCCGCACTAGCTGCACTGAACAACAACGTAAAAGCGCTAAAAACAAAATAAAGTTTCATTCACAATCCCTTTTAAAGTTCTGAATGCAGACTGAGCTTCAGAGCAAAAAGCCGCAATAGCCTTGCGACTAAAAAGCCCTGCTACAGGTTTAAAACACAGTGGCTTGTTTGCAGCCGACTATACTAAAGAAAAGTAGTAAGGAGGTTTTATGTCTGAATTTAAAGATAAATATCAGAAATGGCTCAATGAGTTAGCCACTATGTTCAAAGAAGGGCGGCAGCAACAACTGGATCACTTGGTCGAATTTGCTGACACAGTTAAAGCTTATGTCAAAGCGGGCAAAGAGCTGACAGCTTATGAAACTCAGCTTTTTATAGAAACCTTTAAACGTCAGGCCACAGATGCTGAGGAAGCGCCATCGCTTTGGCCTGAAACTTTGTGGTACGAGCTTTCTTTGATCACCGATAAAACCCAAATTGAATGGCAGGAATTGATGCAGGATTTAGAGCATCAGGGCACTTATATTCAAGGAGAAAAAGTGGGCATGGGGCTCTATCAATGCCAGCAATGTCAACAACAACAGGCCTTTTATCATCCAGCCGAATTAGGCGCTTGTGTGTATTGCGGCGGCACGCACTTTAGTCGCGAGGGTCTGCCTTTTTAAAACATTCATTTTATTCAATGATTTGTTAAGATGACGTCATTGTAGTTTTCATCTTTCAACACTGAGCAGGTTGCATGACGCACAACAGCCATAAGTATGCTTTAACCGCCGAACATTTAGGCCCACAACTTGATAAAAACCTGATCCAGCAAGCTTTGGATGTGAGCGGTTTATCCAGTACTTTTATTGGCCAGGACAGAGCAAAGGCGGCTCTTAATTTTGCTATCGGCATGGATATGCCGGGTTACAACCTTTATGTGATGGGAGAGCCTGCTTTAGGCCGCTACACTTTGGTCCAGGATATTCTGCAGCAAGCCGCCAGCGAAAAAGCTACACCGGACGACTGGTGTTATATCAATAACTTTGACGACGAGCGTATTCCGGGCACCTTACGTTTAGTGCCTGGCGAAGGCAAAGTATTGGTGAAAAAGGTGGAAGCCTTAATAGACGAGCTGTTAGATACTTTCCCCGCTGCTTTTGATAACCCGGGTTATCAGCGTAAGAAAAAAGCCATTCATCAGGAATTTGATGATAAATACGAAGCCGCCATTGCCTTGGTGGAACGTAAAGCCTTAGAGCAGCAAGTGGTGTTGTATGAAGAAAACGGCGCCGTCAGCTTTTCGCCTGTGGTGGATGGCAAAGCGCTGGATGACAATGAATTTGCTAATTTATCGGAAGAAAAACGCCAGTTTTTTTACGATTTAGTCTCAGAGCTTGAAACCATTCTGAACGAGCAATTGCTGGAATTACCTCAGTGGAAACGAGAACTGTCGGAAAACCTGCGCGCGCTGCGTCGTGAAACCATTGAACAAGCTATTAAACCCTTGCTGAAGCAGTTAGAACACGACTATTCAGCTGAGTTGGGTGTATTACGTTATCTGCGTGAAATGAAACCCGCTTTAGTTAAAGCCATGCTGGAGCTGTTACCGGAAGAAGCCGAAAGCGATAAGCTGGAAGAACTGGATATTCGTGGCATCTTTGTCGGCGACTTTGTGCCTAATGTGTTGATGCATCACGAATTGATGGACGGCGCTCCTATTATTTTTGAGCCCAACCCAAGCTACGGCAATTTATTTGGCCGGGTGGAATACAGCTCAATGCAAGGCTCCTTATACACCAATTACCGCATGATCCGCCCCGGCGCTTTGCATAAAGCCAATGGTGGTTATCTGGTGCTCGATGCCGATCGCTTATTGTCTCAGCCAAGCCTTTGGGATGCGCTGAAACTGGCATTAAAAACCGGTGAAATACTGATTGATACGCTCAGCGATCATGCTGTCACTAACTCCACCATTATTACGCCTAAGGCTATTCCACTCAGTGTAAAAATAGTGCTGCTGGGTTCACGGGATTTGTATTATCTGGTGCAGGACGTGGACGATGAGTTTAACGAGCTGTTCCGGGTGTTAGCCGACTTTGAGCATTATTTGCCATTTAACGAGCAAACAGTGCGGTATATGTCGCTGCAAATTCAGGATCAAATTCAGCAAATGGATATGGAAACCTTATCCGCTTGTGGTTTAAAGCAGTTGCTGAATTTCAGTTTCCGTCAGGCCGAACATCAGCGTAAATTGTCTGCCCGTTTCGCTGAAGTGCTGGAGCTGGTGCGCGAAGCCTGTTTTTACGCAGCTCAGCATGACTCTGCCGAGCTGCGTGCTGAGCATGTGCAAATGGCGCTGGAAGGCAAACAATACCGCACAGGCCGCATCAGCGAATCCTTTTTGGAAGATATTCAGGAAGGCCAGATTTTAATAGACACTGACGACTGGGCTGTGGGCAAAATTAACGGTTTAACAGTGCTGGAAATTGGTGACACCGCTTTTGGTACACCGGCCCGTATCAGTACCACAGTTTTTGCCGGTTCCACTGGTGTGGTTGATATTGAGCGTGAAGTGGAATTGGGTAAATCCATTCACTCCAAAGGTGTGATGCTTCTAACTGGTTACTTAGGTGCTAAATACGCTCAGCATTTCCCGTTGACCTTGTCGGCCAATATTGCGATGGAGCAATCCTACGGTTTAATAGATGGCGATAGCGCATCCCTGGCTGAGGTCTGTGCGCTGATTTCAGGCATAGCTGATATTCCTATTACCCAAAGTCTGGCGGTGACTGGTTCTATTAACCAGCATGGTCAGGTGCAGGCCATAGGTGGTGTCAATGAAAAAATTGAAGGTTTCTTCCGCCTCTGTGAGTCTCGTGGTTTAACGGGCAAACAAGGTTGTATTATTCCTGCCAGTAACCAGCTCAATCTGGTGCTGAATGATGAAGTGATCAAAGCGGTAGAGCAGGGCCAGTTCCATATTTATGTGGTCAAAGGTGTAGATGAAGCGCTGGAGCTATTAATGGATATGCCGGCAGGTGAGCGTAACAGCAAAGGCCAGTATCCAAAACGCACCATCAACTATCTGGCGTTGCGCCGTCTGGAAGAAATAGCCGAGATAGTCAACGGCTCATCCGACAGTTAACTAAAAATGTAAAGAGTAGTTACGTGAAAGCTTTTTCCTGGATTTTATTCGACGCCGACGAAACCTTGTTTCATTTTGATGCTTATGCCGGTTTACAGCTGCTGTTTAAAGAGTATGGCGTTGACTTTACACCGCAGCATTATGACGTCTATCAGGCTCTGAATCAGCCTTTATGGTTGCAGTATCAAAGCGCAGAAATCAGTGCAAAGCAGCTGCAGGAACAGCGTTTCAGTTATTGGGGTGAGCAACTTAATGTCGCCCCGTCTGTGCTCAACACAGGTTTTTTGCAGGCGATGGCTGAAGTGTGCACACCTTTGCCTGGTGCTGTCAGTTTACTCAATGCACTACAGGGCAAGGCCAAATTAGGCATTATTACGAACGGCTTCACTGACCTGCAGCAAATTCGCTTAGAACGTACAGGCTTACATAACCACTTTGATATCCTGGTGATTTCCGAGCAGGTGGGGGCTGCCAAACCTCATCCGCAAATTTTCACTCATGCCAAAGATCTAATGGGAAACCCTGATCCTGCAAGCGTGCTGATGGTGGGCGATAACCCTATAGCTGATATTGGCGGCGGTAAACAAGCAGGCTTTTATACCTGCTGGTTAAACCGCTTTGATGCAACTTTACCAGCAGGTATTACCGCTGATCTGGAAGTGCAGTCTCTGGAACAACTGGAAACTGCACTAAGCACCTTTCTCTGAAGAAAATATGACAGGTCAGAACATGAAGTTCAGTTTGCCGCTGAACCATAAAGCAGCAACAAAAGCCGGTGTTGCCACTAGCTGAACCACCCATAAGCCGATTTTTTGTGCCTTGCTCAGCGGACCAAAACGATGGAACAGAGTAAAGAGACTCGCCATTGCCAGCAGATAACAAAGCAGCGGCGTAAACCAGCCGGAGCTGTAACTGCACGCTGCTTGAAACGCCACAGCAGCAGTGATGGTAGCCGCCAGATGAAGTTTGATTGAAGTGGAAACTGTTGTTGATTTCATAGATGCGTCCTCTGTTTTTTTAGTGAAGTAACCTGCGTTAAAACAAAGACACGATAAAAGATAAAACTGTGACAAATTTTAGAAAAATAATTTAATCCGATAGATTCGAAGCCTGTTATGGTCATTAAAACCAGAGCGGAGTTTTATGTCCGCTCTGTCTGCTGAATGATTTAGCCAGAGAAACGGCTGGCGAGCTGGTTAAGTTGCTGGGCTATTGTTAATAAGCCCTGTGAGGCTTGTTGCATCTGTTCCGCACTGTTGACGTTCGCCTTATTCACGCTGTTCATCTGTGTTAACTGGCTGCTGACGTCAGCTGTCACCATAGCTTGTTGCTCTGTGGCAGCGGCAATTTGCAGGCTCATACTTTCCAGGCTTTGAATTTGGCCAGCAATAGCACTCAGACTGTGGCTAACCTGCTGACTGAGCTCAACTCCTTGCTGAGCTTTTGCATCAGCCTTGGTGACTGCTGTTACCGCTGCAGAAGTGCTGGAAAGCAGACTACTGATCACATCCTGAATTTCTGTAGTGGAGCGTTGGGTGCGTGCTGCCAGATTACGAACTTCATCTGCAACCACGGCAAAACCACGGCCTTGTTCACCGGCTCTGGCTGCCTCTATGGCCGCATTCAGTGCTAATAAATTGGTTTGTTCGGCTACATTACGGATCACATCAAGAATTTGGCTGATGCTATCGGCTTTTTCTGCCAGCAACTTGATCACGGTTTCCACTTGAGTGACTTCAGCTGACAAACTGCTGATATGGGCACTGGCCTGATCAACACAGGATTTACTCTTGGAACCTAATTGACTGACATTGCTTGTGCTATCAGCGGCCAGCGCAGAATTCTGCGCTATATCCGCCACTGTGGCTTCCATTTGAGCCATTGCCTGGTGCACATTGTTATAAGACACCAGTTGTTGTTGATTTTGCTCCAGACTCAGCGAAGACTGCTCTGATAAGGCTTTGGCCTGGGTATTAAGAGTGATGCTGCTCTGATGAATGTCGCTGATTAAATCGGCAATTTTGCCGATGAATTGGTTAAAGCCATCTGTCAATTGTTGAAGTTCCGCACCTTTTTGCTGTTCAATTCTGACCGATAAATTCGCTTCTCCCTGACCCATACGGGCAAAAAGTTCACCTAATTGCTGAATAGGGCGGCTGATACTGTTACTCAGCAGTATAGATATAAACGCAAAAACCAGGGTCACCAGAAATGCCGTTACCCAACTGGTTTGTTTGATCTGATCCAATACAGAGAAGACTTCATTTTCTGGCACCTGAGCCACTAAATACCAGTCCATACTTGGTACATAAACTGAGGCCAGCACCAGCTTCTGACCCTTCTCTGTTGCAGAAAGCACCTGAATACCTTGTGGTTTTAGCAGGGCACTGAGATCGACTTCAGGTAAAACAGCGGATAATGCTGTACCAATACTTTGCTCTGGATGCAATTGGATCTGACCCTGGGGGTTTACCAGATAAACAAAACCCGTTTGTTCGATTTTGTACTGACTGATCATAGTCACCATTTCAGTCAGCGGCTTGGCGATACCAGACAAACCTCTGCCATCCAACTGTTGGTAGTTGACAAAAATCTGGTAACCCACTTCCGGACTGTTGAACACTGAAACCTGACTGGCTTTGCCACTGTCTTTAAATGCAAAAAACCAGCTGTCTTCCTGCTGATTTAACCTGCGCAAAAAGCCAGCTTCGTTCCAGTAGTCACCCAGTTCTCTGTTGCAAAAAGACGCTGCCTGCAAACCATGGCGTTGCTTTATATTTTCCAGTTCAGCGACCAGCAATTGTTCACGCGCCGGATCTCTGTTGCTGTTCAAAAAGTCATGAAACTGGGGCGACGTTGCTAATTGCTGCGCAATACGGCTCAGATGGTCAATTTCGGTTTCTATACTGGTTTTAATCTGTTGCAGACTTTTTGGCAGTTCGCTGTTGAGCATTCTGTCGGTTAATACCGTCTGAGTCATCGACTGGCTGATCATACTGATCAGCACACTGGCAATCAGCACCGCACTACTTAAACTGAGTAACAACTTGTGTCTGATAGACAAATGGTTAAATTGCATAACTTCCTCTATTTAACCTGAAATGGGGAATAAAAGCCGGAAAAGGCTGACATTTTCTGAGTACAGTCTGTCAATTTTGCCTGTGCTTTGTGTATTTTTTGTGAATGCTAACCTGAGTTAAAAAAAGACTCAAATAGTGTTTGGGTTTCGAGCCAGATGATTTCCGGGCCTTAAGCTAGTACTATGGTTTTTTACACAGAATTCTGGAGTACAGGATGCGACAATTAAGTGGTTTACTGCTGCTTGTTTTATGTCTGACAGGCTGCCAACAAGCCTATTACGCCACCATGGAAAAGTTTGGTGTAGAGAAACGTGAAATTCTGGTCGACAGGGTGAAAGATGCCCGTGATGCGCAGGTGGAAGGGCAGCAGCAGTTTAAAGACGCGCTGGACGAACTCAGTCAGTTGCTGAAATTTCATGGTGGTGATTTACAGCAGAAATACGAAACGTTGGATGCTGAATACAGGCAAAGTGTCAAAGCTGCTGAACTGGTCAGTTCCCGAATCAACAAAGTGGAGTCTGTGGCGGATGCGTTATTCAGCGAGTGGCGAGGTGAACTGGAACAATACCAGAGCGCCAGTTTAAAAGCTCAAAGCAAACAAAAGCTGGTGAGTACGGAAAAGCAATTTAGTCAGTTACTGAAAAAAATGCGTTCTGCTGAAAAGAAAATGCAGCCTGTGCTTAAAATATTGCATGACAATGTATTGTTTTTAAAACATAACTTAAATGCCAAAGCTATTGGCTCTATCCAGACTGATTTTGCTAGTTTACAGCAGGATGTCAGCAGTTTGATCAGTGCAATGAACAAGGCAATTGCAGATTCGAATAAGTTTATTGCTCAGATGCAATCTGATTCTTAAACTTGGTTTTCAGCAAAAGGTTCATCTGCTCTACACAAGTTTCAGGTACGGTTTTTTTACTTAACATCAAATGAATGCTGCTGTTATGTAATAAAAAAGGCAGTAATCTGAGCTGTGACAGTTTTTTGTGCTGACGGATATGATAGTGAGCCACATTGCGGTCTACTATCGAATACTGAGCCCGACCTTGAGCCACCATTTGTAAACGCCTGAATTCTTCTGCCACATGAAACAACCGGCTTTGGCCTTCGTTTTGTTTAAAGTGTTCAAATTCGTCACCGTAGTAGCCAGCAGTATTGACAGCACCGGACCAGCGTTTAGCTGCAAGTTGATAAAAGTCGGTACTGTTCTGTAGTTCAGGATGTTGCGCTATTAAGTTGTTACTCAGCACTGCGGTAATGTTTTCTTCCCGATAAGGCAGCGAAAAATAGGCGTAACCGGCACGTTCTTTTGTGTAGGAAGCGGCAAACACCAAATCCAGTTCGCCTTGTTGAATTTGTTGCAGTGCCCGTTGTTCTGACATTCTAACCAGTTGTAATGAGCTGCCCAGTGTATGAATCAGGCTTCGCACCAACTCAATATCTGAACCCGTGACTGTTTCATCCGTCAGTTGGACATAAGGCAACCAGTCGTTGTTGTACGCCATACGCAGCGACAATGGACAGGGCATAGCAGCAGAAACTGCAAAGCAAAACAAAACACAGCACAACCACAGAACCTTCATCTGCCTGACTCCAGACTTCAGCCAATGCTCTGACTATAGTCAAAAATGGAGCAGACGCCTTGAGTTTATGGATTGCTGACAGCAGGTATTACAGGGGCAGGTTTTAATAGCTCCAACTGGGCTTTGGCTTGTTGCTCTTCGTCTTTTTGCTTAATGCGTACCAGCGAAGCATAAAACTGCGCTGCAGTAAAAGATTGAGTGGACTGGATTAAATCGCTGACGTCAGCTGTGCTTTGTTGCAGCATCTGGCGGAAAATCTCCAGATGGCCATTTTTCTGTAACAAAGGCGCTAAGTTGGTTTCTTCAGCACCATCCCGAATGGTGTAGTACTTCAGCAATAACTCTGCTCTGCTGGCCAGGCTTTGTGTTGGCGCATCGGCAACTGAAGTGGCGACGGGCGTTAGCGTATTTTGTTCTGCTTCGACCGGGATTTGTTCTGATGCAACTTCAGTTTGAGTCAAAGAATTAAACAAAAAAGCGGAGACAATCAAACCACTAAACAGACCCCAAAAATAACTTAACAATGGTGTGGGTTTATACATAACAACCTGCCCGACTACGGCTTAACAACAAAAGACTGTGGCGATTATAACTGGGTAAGCTGCAACCAAGGCAACCTTTTATAGGTTTTTTCCTGCGGTTAAACGAGAAAAAAGCCGGATCTCTGTAGATCTCCGGCTTTTTGTATCTCTACACATCAACTTTGTGGTTTTAAATCAATTTGCATCCGGCCTGGTACTATATCTAAACGGACCTGATGGGCGCTGCTGTTGTCCTTTAAACCATCCAGATATTGCCAGTACCCCTTGGTTTTTTCATCTTTGCTGAAGGTTAAACCAAAGACCAGACCATTGCCCTGATGCAGGTAACTAATGGCTTTGCTGGCCGCTTTGTTATCGGTCAGTTCAAAAGTAATAAAGTCTTTCAGTCGGGTATTGGCACTAAAAACGCCGGACATCACAGGCTGTGGATTGTGGCCGTACTCTGCGCCTGTGGTGGTCACTTTGGCCGGATGAGGTAACAGCTGCTGGCTTTGAACATCGTATTTATCGCCACCTTGCAGATAACTTAAGCGGATATTTTCCATTTGAAACCCCAGCGGGTTCGTCACTTTTTTAGCCTGACGTAAATCAATCACAGTGACACCGCCTGAACCTAAGGCCTGAAATTGACGGGTTTTGGCCTGGTAAAACAAAGCTGAATCTTCATCTACACCATAACCTATAGCAGAGCCAGACTTTTGTTCTGCCACTGCGACAATCAAACGACCAAAACGGGCTCTGCGGTCAAAGTGTTGATCAATCACTCCTTCAGGGAAAAAACCTAAACCGCGGCGTAATTGCAAGGGCTCATCCGCCGCTTCGTCGACTTGTGTATCAGGCTCTGCAATTGCTCTGGCTAAAGCTGTCCAGGACGAGCCTGAGGCAATCATAGCTTCACTCATTATTGCGGCGCCTGCGCTGGTGCCTCCGATAATGCCGCCGCGCTGATAGAGCTGCCAGACCGCATCAAGTACAGGGCTGTTTTTTCCTTCTGCTCTTAAGGTATCCACCAGATGATTTTGATCGCCACCTAAAAACCAGACGGCTGTGGCTTGTTGCACTTGTGCGGCCAGTTTGGGTTCTGCAGCATTGTTACGCCACAAAGACTCATCTTCTGCTGTGCTTTTGTCATCTTTTACCGCTATAGGCAACAATTGCACTTGCTGCTCAGGTACGCCGTATAAAGCCAAATCCTGCTGGAACTGGCGAAAATATTTTACCGGCTGGCTGCTGGCTGCTGGTATCACCACGACTCTGGCTTTATCCACTCCGCCAGCACTCTGAATAAACTGCTGGTACACCGCCTTGTTGGAACTGGCTAAAGCTCCACCAACAATCATCAGTTCGCCCGCAAGCTGAGTTTTTGCGTATAAAAAGGGGCTGCCAAGGCTCAGACCAAGAGCCAGCAGGTAAGTTTTTTTCATCAGGTTCAGACTCCATTTTTGCTTTATTGATTTTGATCTATCTGCTTCATCTGTTGTCACATCCGGCATCTTTGGCCAGATTTTTTATTGATCTTTGTATGACAACAACCCGAGCATAACAAAAGCTGGCATGCTCTCAAAGCGCTGAAGATGGATAAGAGCTTAAATAACGAACAAACAAAAACCATTACAGCAGATGCGGTTACAGAGCTTGTGTTGCCCTGATATAGTGCTCAGATAAACTCAGAATGTGGTGACAAGATGAAACAATATGCACTGCTGCTGGCTGTAGTGACGTTAAATGCGGGAGGTTGTGTGGCACAAACATCAATGGATCAGCAGGAATTACGCCGTCAGATTGGGCAAAAACTGATGATCGATTTACGGCATTTTTGTACTCAAGGTTCATCAGCACAGTGCAAAACCGATTTGACGGAGTTACCCAAAGAGTTTGCCGAAGCTATACAGCAGTTGCATTTAGGTGGGGTGATTTTATTTGCTAATAACTTAAAAGATAAAGAGCAAATTCGTCGTTTAACTGCTGATTTGCAAAGGGCCAGCAGCGATGGCCTGCCCTTGCTGATAGGTATTGACCAGGAAGGGGGCCGTGTGGCTCGCCTGCCGACTCAAGAGTTTCCCGCTTTTGCCGGCAATATGGCCATAGGAGCCACTTTGCCTGTCGCAGGTAGCCGTTATGCTGCCAGCGTAGGCTCTGCCATAGCGCAGCAATTAAACTCAGTGGGCATCAATTTAAACTTCGCCCCTAGTCTGGATGTGAATAACAACCCAGCCAACCCTGTGATTAATGCCCGCTCTTTTGGCGATAACCCACAAGCAGTAGCAGCAGCTGGTGGCGCCATGCTCGACGCTATGCAACAGGCAGGTGTTTTAGGCACCATCAAACATTTTCCTGGTCATGGCGACACCCATGTCGATAGCCATACAGGTTTACCTTTAGTGGAACATGACAAAGCCACAGTAGAAGCTGTTGATTTATATCCATTTCGCCAACTGATTAAACAGCATCAGCCAGCCATGGTGATGACGGCTCATATTCAGTATCCGGCACTGGATAACAGCCGTCTGATCAGCAAAACCGGTGAGGCTCTGATTAAACCAGCTACTTTATCCCGTGCCATTCTGACCGACTTGTTACGTGACGATATGGGCTTTCATGGCATTATCATCACAGATGCGCTGAATATGGCTGGCATCAGTCAGTTTTTTACACCCGCTGAGGCTGTGATCCAAACTTTTGCTGCTGGTGCTGATATAGCGCTGATGCCTTATGAAATGAAAACTCCTGCTGATATAACTGCTTTGACAAAGCTGATTGATCAAGTGGTGCTGGCTGTACAACAAGGCCAGCTTAACAGCGCTGAAATAGCGCAGTCTGCACAGCGCATTACCAGGTTGCGGCAGCAGCTCAAAGCCAGCCCGGCTCAGAAGCTGTTACCTGACGCCAAACGTTTAGAGAATGATCTGCAACTGGAGCGGGAACTGGCAGAGGCAAGCCTGACTCTGGTGGGCACTAATAAATTACAGTTACCCTTAAATTTGGCCGCTTTAAAACTACATCTGATTGCTCCTGATCAAACCAAATGCCAAAGCTGGTTGCAGGCGTTAAGCGGCTGGGGGATAAAGCCTAAGTCAGTGACCTGCAGTGATTTAACTTCTTTTGATCAAAAGCTGGCAATACAGCAAATAGACAAGGCCGATTTGGTGTTAGGTTCGCTGATTTCGCCAGCCCAAAGCGCAGCTGAACTGGGGGTGTTGGCCGACTTGCAGGCTTTACCTGTGATGAAATTAACAGTGGCTGAGCAAAAGACCTTGTTAATGCAGCTATTACAACAAGCTAAAGCTTCAGACAAAAAAACTGTGATGGTGTCTTTACGTACCCCATACGAGCTGGCTGATTTCGCCAACAGTGCTGACTTACGACTGGCGACTTATAGCTACAACCAAAAACCTCAAACCGCAGAGCGGCCATTTTCAGGGCCGGCTTATGATGCGGTGATTGGATTTTTAATGGGGAAAGTTAAATCTGCGGGCCAGTTACCTGTGCTACTCAAATAACCAAGTTGAGATAAGTGGAGAGCATAAATGACAGTGGCTATTAAAGCTCTGGACCAGTTGCTGAGCACTATGCAGCCCAAATTGGAGCCAGAAGTCTATGTGTATTGTATCTGGCCTTTGGATAAAAGCTGGCTCGGGCCTTTGCCTTTAGCCACTTTTAAAGAAAAGGAAGGCCTGACCTTAGTGCTGACCGAACAACAAGCGGCAGAGTATCAACTGGATATTTTGTTCAGGGCGCGTTGGATCAGCCTGAGGGTGCATTCTGATTTAGAAGCAGTGGGTTTAACTGCAGCTTTTGCCACGGCATTAGCTGATGCCGGTTTAAGTTGTAATGTATTTGCCGGCGCTTTTCATGATCATATTCTGGTGCCTGTGCATCAGGCAGAGGCCGCAATGCTGGTGTTACAGCATTTACAACAAAAATCAGCAAAGCAGTAAGAGGGGAGATTTTATGTCACTACAACAGATTTTTGGCTGGGGTACTTTACGACTGGCACTGGCCGGAATCATAGGGGCACACGGCTGGCACAGGGCTTTAACAGGTGGTGTCGAACCTTTTGGCCAGTGGCTGGACAATCAGGGCTGGCCCATGGGGGTATTAATAGCAGTCGCTATCACTGCTTTTGAAATTATTGGCACTTTATTTCTGGCACTCAACCGTTATGTCACTTTGGTGTGTCTGGGGTATGTGGGCATTTACGCCACTGGTATCGCTATTTTGCATGCCAAAGTAGGCTGGTTTGTCGTAGGACCTGGCCGGAATGGTGCAGAATTCAGTGCCTTGCTGATACTGGTGTTGTTGTCCGTGGCAGTAAACCACTGGCCGTCTCGACGTTAAGGTGTCGGGCATCGGCAGGCGGTACTTTCACCATTCAGCCAAAAGCCGGGTAATAAGGTGGCGCCATTGATAATACTATCCAACACACTGGCGTTATCACTACAGAGCAGATCTGTGGCTAAAGGCCCGGCGTAAATTAGCTGTTTGTGTTGAAATAGCAGTAACAGTGGGGTCGCAATGATATTCAGTCCCAGCTTTTCAGCTTGAGTCTGGCTCAGCTGTTGAATAGCTAAATCAGGCTGGCGTTGTTGCATACGCGATAAGTGATCTTTAGCAAAAGAACTACAACTGCAGTCTGAGTCTGTGATCAGTATGGCTTGCCACTTTGAGTGAGATTCGAGATATTGATTTAACATATGTTGTACTTGCTGAGGCACAAGTGGGTGTTGCCGCCACTGGCTCTGCTGATCAAAGACACCATAATGACTTACGAAAAACCAATAAAAAGCTGCAGCACTGCCAGCCAGCCATAGCAGCACCAACAGAATGGCAGCTTTCAGTTTTCCAGAAGTAACTGGGTTCTGTTTCAACTGGTAAACCTGTTTGCTTCACTCGCCAGTTGGTTAGCAACTCGTTCAATCTGAACCGTACTGTGTTTCACTTGTTCACTGCGTTGCATCTGGGCAACGGCACTGTCATTCAAGTACTGAGCACCTTGCGCCATCTCTGCGCTAGCGTGGCGTTGCTGCTGTAAAGAACCTGCCATAATGTCGGCAGAGCGCGCTACTGACTGGGCTTCTGCCGTAATGGTATTCAACAACTCATCACTGCGTTTGGCTAAACTGACAGTCTGGTCCACCTGACTCAAACAATGCTGCACTGAGCGCACTGAACTTTGGCTTGCTTCGGTTAACGTTTGGATCATACGCTGAATTTGTTCTGTGGATTGCTGAGTGCGACCAGCTAAAGTGCGAACTTCGTCCGCTACGACCGCAAAACCACGGCCTTGTTCACCTGCCCGTGCTGCTTCTATTGCTGCATTTAAGGCGAGCAGATTGGTTTGTTCGGCGATACTTTTAATCACCTCAAGTACAGTGGTGATCTCTTTACTGGATAACGCCATGCTATCTACTTTTTGTCCTGCATCCTGCAAAGTAACAGCCAGAGTCGAAATAGCCGCTATGGTCTGATCTACAGACTCTTTACCCGATACTGAACTCTGCTCAGCTTGTTGAGCTGCGTTTAACACTGCTGCCGCCAGCTCGCCCAGCGCCTGAATACTTTGCGCCATTTCCTCCGAGGCCGCCGCTATACGTTTGACCTGAGTATTTTGTTCATTCATGCCTGACACCAGTTGTTGCCCCTCCTCAGACAGAGTTGCACTTTCACTATGTAGTAAAGCAACAGACTGATTGATGGTTTGCACTGTGTGCTGAATGCCATCCAATGCCTGGTTAAATTGCAACACCAAACGGGAGCGGATGTCCGGGCAGCGCACAGTTAAATTAATATGGGCTGGGTCTGCAACTAACTCTTTGGTCGTTTCCGAGAAGGCCAAACCCACCATCGCCTCTTTGTATGAATTGAGGGTAATGATAATAAGTACTGCAGATTCCACGACCACATAAGCGGCATGTACCACTACGTTGCTAAAGGTCGCATCCTGAGCTGGCATTAAGAAGACCTCGCCATGCCGGGTTTGCAGGTAAGCAAATAATAAATGATGCACAGCTATAGTGCTGGCAGCGACAGCAATCACCATCCAGTCACGAAATGCACTCAAAACCGCTAACAGCACAAAAATACCAAAGTGCAGTTCGGTTACACCGTTGGACTGATGAATGTGTAAGGCGCAAAACAGCATAAAAGATATACCAAAGGCGATACGTGATAAGCGGTGGTCTCTTAAAGTTTTGTACAACACAAAAGGCACAATCAAAGCCGGCAAGCCAATTAATAAGGCAGCTCCCCAGCTTTGGTGCCAACTGGCAAGAGCTAAAGCCAACAGCATCAGTACCAGATTGATGCTGTTCATAATGCGGAACGCTTGTTGACGAAATGGATAGATGTGCATAAAGACCTCGTTTGACCGGTAGCTGGGCTAACCGGGCTCTGTCACTACAACTGCGTCCTGCACTTGATTAAATGTTGGAAAGTTAACAGAAATATTTTTTAAGTCAGGGGCATTGTTACGTTGCTTAGTTACTTTAGATCAGTCTCTGAGTTAAATACCCTCTCTGACCAGACGAAGTGCAGCCCAGACCGATTTTCCGTCATCAAAAAATCATTAAAGCTGACTAAAGTAGTTTTTTTTCGGAGGAACTATGTCGAATTTTAGCAGAAGAAGTTTTTTAAAAAACAGCGCTTTTTTTACCGGTGCAGCCTGGTTAAGTACTGCTGTGTTTGGTTGCAGCAGCTCAGTCAAAACAGCAAAAAACAATAGCCCAATTCAGTTTTTGCATGGTGTTGCCAGTGGCGATCCTTTAACAGACCGGCTGATTTTATGGACTAAAGTGACACCTGAACAACAGCCGGATTCAGTGCAGTTATTGCTGGAAGTCAGTGACAGCGCTGATTTTTCTGTTGTGCAACATCAGCAGCTTTGTCTGGCGCGTAAAGAAGCCAACTATAGCTGCAAAGTTGATTTAATCGGCTTGTTGCCCGGCCGCAGTTATTATTATCGTTTTAGCGACAGCAGGACTGTGTCTGCAACAGGTCATGCGAAAACTTTGCCTGAGGGTGCTGTATCGCAAGTGCGTTTTGCCGTGTTGTCCTGTTCTAATTATCCGGCTGGTTATTTCCATGTGTATCAGCAGGTAGCGCAACAACAACTGGATGCTGTGTTGCATTTAGGTGATTACATTTACGAATACGAGCAAGGTGGTTATGCCACAGAGCGCTCTGTCGAACTAGGCCGGGCTTTAGCTGCAGACAATCTGGGCGAAATTATAAGTCTGACGGATTACCGCAACCGCTATGCTTTATACCGCAGCGACAAAGATTTACAGCAGGCTCATGCCAGTCATAGTTTTATTTGTGTCTGGGATGATCACGAAATCACCAATGATGCCTGGACAGACGGCGCTGAAAACCATCAATCCAATGAAGGGGATTATCAGCAGCGTAAGCTTAATGCGTTACAGGCCTATTACGAGTGGATGCCAATACGGCCCCTTGTGTCCGGCCAGCAACAAAGTTTGTACCGTAGCTTTGCCTTTGGTGATCTGGTCGATTTGCATATGCTCGACACCCGCATTGAAGGGCGTAATGTGCAACTGGAGTATAAAGACTACACCAATCAAAGTACCGGAACCTTTGATACTCAGCGTTTTGTCGGTGACTTAACCCATCCAAACCGTACTTTGCTTGGACAAAAGCAGCAGCAATGGTTGCAAACTCAGTTGATGCGCTCTAAAGCTCACTATCAGGTGCTGGGGCAGCAGGTATTGATGGCGAAAATGATGTTTCCATCTGAGTTGCTGTCAGCTTTTTCTAAACCAGGCCCTGAGCTGGTAAAACAGATTGCAGAACTGTCAGCATTAAAGCAGCGCGCACAGCAAGGTGATAGCAGCCTGACTGCACAGGATAAACAACGTATAGAGTCTGTCGTCGCTTACAACCTGGATGCCTGGGATGGTTATCCCTATGAGCGCGAACTGATTTATCAGACGGCGCAGCAGCAGAATAAACAGCTGGTGGTCCTGGCAGGGGATACCCATAACGCCTGGGCTTCGACTTTACATGATCAGCAAGGTAAAAAAGTCGGAATAGAGCTGGCTACGGCTTCGGTCAGCTCCCCTGGTATTGAGACTTATCTGAAACTGAATACCACGCAAGTGGAGCAATTAGCCGGCGTGTTGCCGACGCTGATTGACGAGCTGGAGTACTGCAATTTACATCAACGGGGTTATTTGCTGGTGTCATTCACTAAAGAACAAATGGATGCACAGTGGTTTTTTGTGGATGACATTACCAAAGCTCAATATCAGACCACCTTGGGACATCAGAAAAGCTATAAGATTTAAGTTGTTTAGGGTCAGAGCTATCAGCTCTGACCCCAGTAGTAACGTCTGAAACTCAACAGTCCAACACACAACAAGCTGATGACAAGCACTGGCCAGTCGCTCCAGATGCTGTATAAAGTACGGCCTTGCACCAGTGGCACTTCAGCTGTTAATACGCCTTCCTCAAACTGAGGTAAACGGCTTAGCTCTTTGCCATCAGCAGTCACCACAGCTGTGATGCCGTTATTGGTGGCGCGAAGTAGTGGGCGGCCTAATTCCAGTGCACGCATTCTGGCTATTTCTAAATGCTGATGAGGGCCAATAGAGGCACCAAACCAGGCGTCGTTACTGACAGTCAGCAGGAAGTGGGTATTGTCATCAAAGTTGGCAATCATTTGACGTGGAAAAGCAATTTCAAAACATAAAGCGGCCAGCAGTGAATAGCCATTGGCTTGTAAATTAGGCTGCAGCCAATCACCACGGCTGAATGAACTCATGGGCAGGTTAAACAGTGGAGCTACATATTTCAGTACATCCTGAAAAGGCACAAATTCGCCAACAGGCAACAAATGATGTTTCTGGTATCGGTTGCTGGTGCTGTATCTGTAATCGCCGTCAGTGGTTTCTTTAGAAAATTTACCAAGAACTATCATGCCGTTATAAGCATCACCGTTTTCTTTGTAATCCAGAATACCTGTGACTACGGCCGTATCGTTTTCTGCCGCCAGCATATCCAGATTAAACAAATAGGCCAAAGCTAAAGGCTCGAGTTGTGGAATAGCTGCTTCAGGCCAAATCATAATGTCGGCATTCAGATGCGGGCGACTGAGCTCCATATACTTGCGCATAGTGATGGCTTCCTGATCCGGATCCCAGCGTAAATCCTGCGCTATATTGCCTTGCACTAAGGCTACCTTCACCTGCTCGCCAGTATCTTGCCAGCCTTTGATGCTGTTTAATGCAGGGCTGACTATCAATACTATGGCCGCAATAGCAGGCCAAACCCAAAGTTTAGATTGCACAGCTATAGCTACAGAGCCTGCAATCAACAGCATTAAAAAGCTGATGCCGGTTTCGCCCAGTACAGATGCCCAGGGGGCCATCCAGCCATCGGTTTGACTGTAACCCACAGATAACCAGGGGAAACCTGTTAAAAACCAGGAACGGATATTTTCAGCGATAAACCAACTGGAGGCTAAGACCAGTGGAAACCAAAAGTTGCCTCGAAAGCGCCAGCCAAACCAAATAGCAAGGGCAGGGAAGAGTGCCAGATAACCTATCAGCACCGCCATAATAGCCAGGCTGGCAATCAGCGGCATGCCGCCAAAAGTGGCGATGCTGACATGCACCCAACTGACCCCCACACCAAACCAGCCCATACCATAGGCATAACCAAACAGGGCGGCCTGTTTTGGACTTTGTGCCTGCAGCAGGCAATACGCCAGTACAGACAAGGTCAGCAGCGGCAACATATGGTAAGTAAAAGGGGCAAAAGCTAAGGTGTTTAATGCACCCAGCCCTGCTAAAAGCAGGGCTGGGAACCAGGAGGTTTTTGACAACAGCAAAAGTTAGTCCTTCTGTAGCGCTGTAGTTTCTGTGGCAGTTTTAGCACGAATGACCTGCAACTGCACCAGACGTCTGCTATTGGCTTTGCTGACTTTAAAGGTCAGATTTTGCAGTTCAATGGTTTCGCCTTTTTCCGGCATATGGCCAAAGGCATGTAACACAATACCGCCTATAGTACCGGCCTCTTCTTCATCGAAGCTGGTGCCGAAACTTTCATTAAACTCGTCGACAGGTGTTAAAGCGCTGACTTGATAAACATGGCTGGCCATTTTTTTGATATCCAGATCTTCTTCATCGTCGTGTTCATCTTCGATTTCACCGACAATTTGTTCCAGAATATCCTCAATAGTAATCAAGCCGGATACGCCACCGTATTCATCGACCACTATGGCCATATGGTAACGTTTCTGACGGAATTCTTTTAATAAGGCGTCCACCCTTTTACTTTCAGGGATAATGACAGCAGGGCGCAACAGGTCGCGCAGGCTCCATTCGGTATTGCCTTGTAAGCTGTGCTGCAGCAAATCTTTAACCAGCAGAATACCTTCGATATGGTCTTTGTCTTCGTTGACCACAGGATAACGGCTGTGGTTGTTTTCCAGCAGCAGCGGCATCATTTGTTCAAGGGACTGGTCAATATTAATGGTAGCCATCTGCGAACGTGGCACCATAATGTCACGGGCGCGCATTTTGGAGACATCCAAAACACCCTGCAACATACTGTGAGTATCGTTATCAATCAGCTTACGCATTGCAGCTTCGTTGATCACTTCAACCAGATCAGATAAATCTTGTGGTTCTGCGGTAAAAATCGCGGCTATACGCTCCAGCCATGATTTGGCGGCAGAACCCCGACTAGAGTGGGAATGGTCGTCACCCATGAGTGAACTTAAGCTCCAAGTAATTAAAAATACAATGCCCACAATAATAGGGGCGATTAAGAAACAAAATAACAGTTAATCTTCTAAAACATAAGGGTTCTTTATACCCAGTTGCTGCAAAATCAGAATTTCTTCTGCTTCCATTTGCTCTGCATCTGCGTCATTTATATGGTCAAAGCCTAATAAATGCAAGCAGCCATGCACCACCATATGAGCCCAGTGATGATGTAATTCTTTGCCTTGCTCTACAGCTTCTGCTGCCACTACCTGAGCACAAATGACTAAATCACCTAATAATGGCAATTCTTCAACCCCTGGTGGCAGTTCAAAAGGGAAACTCAGCACGTTAGTGGGTTTATCTTTTTCACGATAATCAAAGTTCAGTTGCTGACTTTCTGCTTCGTCCACAATACGCACTGTCACTTCAGCTATTTCCTGAAAAGGCAGAATAGCGGCTTCCAGCCATTGCTGAAATTGGGCTTCGGATGGCAGGTTCGGCGCTTCGCTTGCCAGCTGTAAATCCAGGGTAATGCTCATGTTTTAATCTTTACTCGTGTTGGCTGCATCTTTGGCGGCTTGTTTTGCTTCTTCCTGGGCTTCCAGCTTTTTTTGTTCAAAAGCTTCGTACGCCATGACAATTTTTTGCACCACAGGGTGACGTACTACGTCTTTGGCTTTAAAGAAGTTAAAGCTCAGATCCGGTACTTCCGATAAGACGTCCATTGCATGTTTTAAGCCTGAATACTGACCACGGGGTAAATCGACCTGGGTGATATCGCCTGTGATCACGGCTTTGGCGTTAAAGCCAATACGGGTCAGGAACATTTTCATTTGTTCTACAGTGGTGTTCTGGCTTTCATCCAGAATAATAAAAGCATCGCTTAAAGTTCGGCCACGCATATAAGCCAGAGGTGCTATTTCAATCACACCACGCTCTAAGTATTTTTCTACTTTTTCAAAACCTAACATTTCAAATAAAGCGTCGTACAAAGGCCGTAAATAAGGGTCGACTTTCTGCGCTAAATCGCCGGGTAAAAAACCAAGCTTTTCACCGGCTTCTACTGCAGGGCGGGTCAGCACTATACGGCGCACTTCGCCTTTTTCCAGCGAATCGACAGCACAAGCCACAGCTAAATAAGTTTTGCCTGTACCAGCAGGGCCGATACCAAAAGTCACGTCGTGGCGCTGAATATTACGCACATATGCACTTTGATTGGCATTGCGGCCTTTGACTGCCCCTTTTTTGGTTTTAATGCTGACTTGTTCTTCATCAAACTGCTGCTCTGTGGGGTCCTGATGCTGTTGCTGGATCACCAGATGCACCTGCTCCGGGCTTAAAGGCACAGCTTTGCCCTGGGCATTGGCGGTTTCGCCATACAGAGATTCGATGATTTGTTTTACAGGCTCAAGTTGTTCAGTTAAGCCCACTAAACGCAACTGGTTATCGCGGTAGGACACCTGCACGCGGTAACGGCGTTCAATCTGACGCAAGTTATCGTCAAAGGGGCCCCATAAAAAAGCCAGACGTTGAGGTTCAAAAGGGGAGAGAGAAAATTCTAAACTGGTGATCGGGTTATCCAATGCTTTATCTCTTTTGTTTAGCCTTCGTACTTGACGCCGCAGCTTTGTTGACTTCGTGCGTCAGCCCCAGTCACATAGTGAACTATGCTCCCGGGGACTGCCGCCCTTGTCGTCGCGCTGCAACGCCAATTACTTTGGCTGACATTCAGGAGGTGAAACTAAGGAGTAAAAGTTGCCACTCCCAATTCGTCTGTTTTTGCCGCTTTAGCCGCCAGAATTTGTTGTGGCGATACTTCACGACGTAAATCCATCTCTTTTTCAGTGCGGATCACTTTACCTTTTAATGAGTTGGTAAAGACATCAGTCACTAAAATATCTACAAACTGGCCAATCATATCGGGTGAGCCTTCAAAGTTCACCACCCGATTGTTTTCTGTGCGTCCGGTCAGCTCCATAATGTCTTTTTTCGACGGGCCTTCCACCAGAATACGTTGTTCAGTGCCGAGCATAGCACGGGCAATTTGTAATGACTGCTGGTTAATACGGTCTTGCAGCACATACAGACGTTGTTTTTTCTCATCTTCCGATACATCGTCCGGTAAATCGGCCGCCGGAGTACCAGGGCGGGCGCTGTAAATAAAGCTGAAGCTCATATCAAAGTTCATGGCTTTGATGAGATCCATAGTGGCTTCAAAGTCTTCTGCGGTTTCACCAGGGAAGCCGATAATAAAGTCAGATGACATACATAAATTGGGTCGTACTTTTTTCAGCGCACGAATTTTTGATTTGTATTCTATCGCTGTATGGTTACGCTTCATCAGCGCCAGAATGCGATCTGAACCCGATTGCACAGGTAAATGCAGGTGATCGACCAATTCAGGCACATCCCGGTACACTTCGATAATATCGTCTGTAAATTCAACAGGATGCGACGTGGTGTAACGAATACGGTCGATACCATCAATGGCTGCAACTAAACGCAGTAACTCAGAGAAATGGCAGATTTCGCCATCAAAAGTTTCACCACGGTAAGCATTTACGTTCTGACCCAACAGGTTGACTTCACGTACACCTTGTTCTGCCAGCTGAGCTATTTCCAGCAGTACGTCATCAAGCGGACGGCTGACTTCTTCACCTCGGGTGTAAGGCACCACGCAGAAAGTACAGTACTTAGAACAGCCTTCCATAATAGACACGAAAGCGGTAGGGCCATCGGCTTTTGGCTCTGGCATACGGTCAAACTTCTCGATTTCCGGGAATGACACGTCAACCACAGGTGATTTGTTGCCATGCACTGAGTTAATCATTTCAGGCAAACGGTGCAGAGTTTGTGGCCCGAAGACGATATCGACATAAGGCGCACGCTCACGAATGGCTTTGCCTTCCTGAGAAGCCACACAACCACCGACCGCAATAATCAGATCCGGGTTTTTCTTTTTCAGCGGACGCCAGCGACCTAACTGATGGAATACCTTCTCCTGAGCCTTCTCACGAATAGAGCAGGTGTTCAGCAGGATCACGTCCGCTTCAGCAGCATCTTCAGTCAGAGTGTAGCCATGAGTTGCATCCAGCAGGTCTGCCATTTTGGATGAATCGTATTCGTTCATCTGGCAGCCCCAGGTCTTAATGTGCAGCTTTTTGCCCATTTGTGTTGTAGCCCGTAAAAAAGTTAACGCTAAGAAAAAGGACGCGCATTTTATCCTAGTGAGGCTTGAAGTGCCAGCAGTGGATCTTATTAGCAGCTTTTGTCACTGTCGCAGTGGGTGTTTTTCACTAAGAGTTGTTTTTTTATTACATCACTTGCAGAAATTATCGTTTTTAGTGTTTTTGCATTTATTTGGTCTATGCTGAACTGGTATCCGTCAAATAAGGAGTACAGGTAATGCAGAGAGTTGTGTTGTTTATCGCTGGTAGTTTTATAGGCTCAGTTTTTGCCGATATTGCTGTGGTGGTGCATCCATCCAACGCAGCAGCTTTAACTCAGGAGCAAATCTCTCAGATTTATCTTGGTCGCAGTAAAAGTTTTCCTGATGGGAAATCCGTCATTGTATTAGGGCAAAAAGATGCAGCTGCTGCCACAGAAGAATTTAATTCCAAAGTGTTGGGCCGAAGCAATAGCCAGATGAAAGCTCATTGGTCAAAACTGATTTTTACCGGAAAAGGTACTCCGCCACAGGATGTTGAAGGAGACAAAGAAGTGCTGGAGCTGGTTAGCTCTAACCCTAATGCTATTGGTTATGTTGACAAAGCATCAGTCACAGACAATGTAAAAGTAGTAGCGTCCTATTAGAGGTTTGGTTTATGAATCGAGTTTCAATGAAGCTGAGTGTGATGGCGTTGAGCATGGCTGCTGTTTCCGGTCAGACTATGGCGCAGGACTGGAGTTTTAATGGCTCTGGTTTTCTTACTATTGCAGCGGGCAGAGTGTTGACTGGATCGGTTGACGGGAAAAATGAGCTGGGGCTGGACTGTCCTTGCATGATTTCCGATTACGGTCAGACCAGTGTGTACGATCCTGACTGGAGTTTAAAGCCTGACTCAAAGCTTGGTCTGCAAGGTACTTTGCTGATCAGTGACAGGCTAAGTCTGACCGGACAAGTTGTATCCCGGGGTTCTCAGGATGCTGCTGTTGGTTTGGAATGGCTTTATATGAGTTACAGTATTGATGACAACAATACGGTGCAGGTAGGACGTAAACGCATACCGTTGTTTTATTACTCTGAACAACAAGATGTCAGCTTTTCCTACCCCTGGTTACATTTGCCGCCACAAACCTATGGTTGGGAAGCGGTGAATTATAACGGTATTAACTGGAATCATATGCTGAGCCTGGGAAGTTGGGATGGCAATATTAATGTCTTTTATGGCAATGAAACCAGAAGCGACAATGAGTATTTAAAGCTCTACAGCGGGCTTGACAGCGAAAGTGATACACGCTGGAACAATATTGTTGGTGCTGAAATGGTGATGCGCAAAGACTGGTTTGAAGGCCGCTTAATGTACCTGCGATCAGAAAATCAGGGCCGGGTGGTGTCTGATGGGGAAGATTGGTCAGCTTCAGCAGTACAGCATATTCTCGGCGCTTCTGCTGTCATAGATCACCAGAACTGGCTGGTTGTTTCTGAGTTGTTTGTCAGCGACAGAACCGAAACTTATGGCCGCGATCTGGCCTACAGCCTGAGTGTGGGTTATCGAATGGGCGATTGGTTGCCTATGTTGACCTATGGCAAATACGAACAACGTATTACCTCGGATAACCCCGATGGTTACATTGCAGAAGCAGACGCCGAAATCCACGACATGATTTCTTTCACAACCCGCTACGATCTGACCAGCAGTATGTCACTCAAAGTACAGCTGGATAAATGGATGGATCACAGTGGCTCCTGGTTTAAAGAGAACTATGGTGACGCAACCACTTTATCTTTTGGGCTGGATATGGTGTTTTAACTAAAAAAACTCAGGTTGATACTAAATCAACCTGAGCTCCACCTTCTCCACTCACAGCCTGAGCTTTGTGTACAGTGCAGCATATAGAGTGACTTTCCTCTGTTGTATACCCGATAATAACCTTTGATGAAAAGTTAAAGTGATGGTGTGAAGGGCATGATGGAAAGTTTTGGTGTGATTCAGTTCTGGACTTTTTTGGCTGGCGTGGTGGTTATCATCCTGATGCCGGGACCAAATAGTCTGTTTGTGCTGAAAACCAGCATGGTGCAAGGGCCACAGCATGCCTGGTGTGCTCTTGCTGCAGTGTTATTGGGTGATGCGACCTTGATTTTGCTGTCTTACCTTGGCCTTGCCTCTGTGTTGTTAGCCTCGCCAGAGTTATTCCGCTGGATACGTTATTTAGGTGCGGCCTATTTACTCTTTATCGGCGTGCAAATTTTACTGAGTTTGCGCCAATCTAAAGCCAGTACTGATGCACAAACACCACCTGTTGTGGCTGCTGCGACCTGTGCTTCAGTATTTAGAAAGTCCTTGTTATTGAGCCTGACCAACCCGAAGGCCATTTTGTTTTTTCTGTCATTTTTTATCCAGTTTATTGACTCCGGTTTTACTCCCAACTGGGTGCCTTATCTGGTGTTGGCGGTTGTACTGGAAATCATAAGCCTGCTCTACCTGACCACACTGATCTACGCAGGAGCAGCTATAGCCAGCTTCTTCAAAGGCCAACCCAAAGCAGGGCAAGCAGGCAATCTATTGTTAGGCCTGTTATTTACCGGCTTTGCGGTGAGATTGGCTTTGGCGTAGGGCTTTTTAAAATTCCTGCGGCGACTAAAAGATCTCTACAACAACCTAACCTGATGCCGAATGGGCCCCCATTAGGGCGCGAGCCGGACAAAATTGGGTGGCCAAGGTTTTAAGACGAGGAGTGTTTGAGCGAGGAGCGGTAGCGACGAACGAGTTGCCGAGTCGCCTTGGACGCACGATTTTGGGCCGGGCTTTCGCTGCGACCTGGGGTCGCCTTTTATGAATTGCATCCCTGCAATTCACCCTACGGGCCAGCCTTCGGCTGTTAGAAAGTGCATCCTGCACTTTCTTGCTTTGGATACTTTCTTTTGGCGAAGCAAAAGAAAGTATCTCGCCAACGGCGAAACCGTTTAGAAAAACAAACTACTCAATATCACGAATTTCAATGCCAAAATCATCTTCGCTGATTACAGCCTTTGTCAACTTTACATCATGTTTAGTCAGCGTTTTCAAGTCCTCCACAGCATGTTTTAGGTGTTGCAAATTCTCCGGTGATATTCGAACGCCTGCAGTGATCTCGCTAATCCTGAACCCCGCAGGAAGATCAATCTCTGTTCCCATTTCTTTTTCATCTTTAACTAGATTTGGAACTATATAACGAACCTCTTTTTCATAAGCCCAATCAATTGATTTTGTACATAAAACCTTCTCAAAAGCGGCCCCGAATAATAAATCCCAGTGGTTAATTGATTGGCTACGACTAACGTAATTCACGTGGCGTAAATATCCACCCCAGATATGCTCTAGAAAGTAACGGTCAGGGGTGTCTGAGCTATCATTTATTTCGTAGGTGACACAGAAGCCGCTATGACCTTTACCATAGTGTGCCCACATCAATGGGTGGGAACGTTCTTCAGAAAAGCAAGCTATAGCACACAGGTTGGGCAGAAAAGCCCACGAGATCCTTTCAGTGAGTTCACTTTCCTGCTCTAAAATGCCGCCGTACACTGTGGATATATCTTTAAGAAGATTCAAATCAAGTACACTGTGTCCAATGCCATACTGTTGGTCACTACTGAGTATTTCATTAATAAAGTCATAGATTTTTTGTGGCTTGCCTGACATGAGACGAAGGTTTTTATCAAGAGTGTATTTTAGTTCCTGTGGGTCATTGAACTTAGTTGGATTAGACTGCCACAGCTTATTTCTTCGTACAGTTTCCAGTCGAAAATACTTTCCGTCTTTCTCATCAAAATTGAGGTACTGATATAGTTTCATTGCTAATCCTTAAGCATTACAGAAAGGCTTTTTGCATAAGTTTGTGATCTAAAGGCGAGTGTTGATTGTTAGCGATTTTGGCATGTAATGCCACAAACAAAAATCCCTCAGCCGAAGGACAAAAAGCTGAGGGAAAGGTTGGTTACTTTTTACTTACCTGGGAGTCGTTACAGCAGATCTAAGCACGCCCTCTGGTTGCCGTAGCTGGCGAAATTCTCGAAGCCACTAAAGCCGGATAACTGACCGCCAGTTGGCCTACTATCAGCAAGGCCACAACACCTATCACCAATAACACAGGGCTTAACGGGCTCATGCTGAAGGTTGAAACCAGCCAGATATTTAAACCTACAGCACCTGCCGCACCCAGCAGCACACCGGCGGAGCTTATCAGCAGGTTTTCCAGCATAAAGTAGCGCATCACTTGCCACTGACTGGCGCCCAAAGCGCGGCGGGTGCCTATTTGGCGGGTTCGTCTGTTAATGCTGAACATAGCAAGGCCTACAATGCCAAAACCTGTGATCAGTGTCAGCACAATAATGACGGTCAGGAGGGTCGTATTAGTGGCTTGATGCTCCTGATAACTTTTATCACGGGTTTGCTCCATGCTGGTGACGTTGCGGATAATGCGGCCTCTGTCACTTTCGGCCAGCATTTTTTCAATGACAGGCATTAATTCATCACGACGACCAGGTTCGGTGCGGATAAAAAAGCGGCTGCCTTTGTTATCCAGTTGTTGAGGCACCAGCATGCTGCGCTCCACGCCATTCCAGCCGTTCCATGGGGCTTGCAGGGTGTTGATAATGCCTGTGATTTGCACTGGTTGATGATTGTCAATGTAGACAGTTTTGCCTAAGGCGCTTTTCCAGTCACCTTCAAACATAGCTTCTGCTAATGCTTTGGTGATAATGGTTTTAGGAGGCCAGGTGGTACTGCCTTCTTCACGCCAGACGATGTCTGAGCTCTGGAAGTTTTCACCTGCAATCAGCTCCACTCCCAAAGCATTGATGCCGTTTTCGTCCACCATATAGACAGCAGAACCAGTGCCTTCAATATCATCACCAGCTTTGGTTTGCAGGCTCATAGACCAGCCACCACCGCTTAGAGGAATAGCATTGATTTGAGTGGCATCCACCACACCAGGAGTTTGGCGAATACGCTGTAAATCCTGCTGCAACGCTGTCTTCAGATTGTAATTCTGAGCAAAGACAGTGTTGCTCAGATAAAAGGTATTGCTTTCATCCAAACCGCTGGCTCTGGCCATTTGCTGGCTGCGTTCCTGCATCATAAAGATGGCATTCACCATAATGGTCAATGTCAGGGCGATTTGCAGGGCGATCAGCAAAGCGCCAATTTTATTGCGCATTAAGGCGCGGAATATAGGTCCTAACTCTAATCCGGAAAACAGATTTAACATGGCAAACTCCTTATTGGCTTTTCAGCTGAACGGACGGCTGAACCTGACAGGCACGCCATGTGGGATACAAACCGGCTAATAACGCACTGACAATAGCTAAACCAATAGCCATGGCTACTAAAGTCAAATCCAATTGGGCCAAATCGCGGATCCAGTCGCCATACATCACTTTAATGGCTTCAAGCCCCAATATAGCCAGCACTAAACCTAATAAACCACCAGCCAAACCTATGCAGCCTGATTCAATTAAATGCTGAATAAACAAATCGTTACGGCTTGCACCTAAGGCCTGTCGCACTCCAATTTCCGAAGCTTTGCCTAAAAATTTCGCCAGCAATAAACCTACAGTATTGAGTAAACACACCAACAGGAACATCAACGACATGGCCATCATCATGTTGGCGTCGTCTGCGACCACTTGCTGGTTTTCCAGCCACTGCATCACATCACGCAACTTGTTGTTGTCGGTACGGGCAAAGCGGCCATATTGGTTTTGCTCTTTGGCGTAGGCATTCATAAAGCTGAAATAAGCCTCTTTATCCTGCTCTGTGGGTAACTCCACCCACAATTGCAGCCAGATACATTCTGAATCTAAAAAGGCCTGAAAACCTGAACCAGTCGGTTTCCAGCAGTTGGTATTGCCAGAGCGGCTGAATTTTTGCTCGGTAATTAAGCTAAAAGGCACAAAAACTTCTTCTACATCATTAAAAGCACCTGTACTGATGTCATAGAACTTAGGTTTTGGGTTCCATCTGTCGATCACCCCTGTCACTTTGTAGTCTTCACCTGCCATACGCACTGTCTGGCCTGTCGAATCTTTACCACCAAATAAGCGCTCGTTCAGTTCAGCGTTGATTACGATCACCCGTTCTTTTTTCAGATCGGCCTGATGATCCCAGCCCGTGCCATATAAAAAAGGCACATCAAACATAGAAAAAAAGTCAGCACTGTTGGCGCGGCCTTGCACCATAAAAGGCAACACTTCTTTATCCGCAGGTTCAATCACTGCCGCCATACCACTTTGAATACTCTGACGTTTGGCTTTTTGGGCCTGCCATAAATAAGTAGCATCACGATAGGTCAGTTGAGTGGGGGCATCACCGTCGTCGTTAAATGGATTGTTGGGTTGCCAGGCGTCCATTTGCACAAAAAACAGTTGCTCACTTTTTTGGGGAATAGGGTTGGCCGACATCAGATAGTTAACCGTAATGGTGGTCATGGAGGCGCCAATACCTAAACCTATGGCGCACACCATCAGCAGCGTCATACCCCAGGTGCGTTTGCAGCTTAAGTAAGCCAGCTTTACATAATAAGAAAACATAGCCGCTCCTTAAGCTTCGCCAACCAGATGCAGGTTAGAGTTTTTATTCGTCAGCTCGCTGACATGACCATCTTTAATATAAATCTGGCGTTTAGCGCGGGCCGCCAGGCTTGGGTCGTGCGTGACCATCAAAATAGTAGTGCCGGCTTTATTTATGTCTTCGAGCAGGCTCATCACACTTTGTGCCATCTGGCTGTCGAGGTTACCTGTGGGTTCATCCGCCAGTAAAAAGCGTGGTGACGTTGCCAGGGCGCGGGCTATAGCCACACGTTGCTGCTGACCACCGGACAACTGGCTTGGCAGATGCTTCATGCGAGAGGCTAAACCCACCTGATCCAGATGGTATTCAATACGTTTTTTACGCTCCGCTGTATTCAGGCCACGGTAACGTAAAGGCACATCCACATTGTCGAACAGGTTAAGATCCGGAATAAGGTTAAAACTCTGAAAAATAAAGCCTATTTTTTGGTTACGCATGCGGGAGCGACCGTTGTCGTTTAGTTTGGCTATGTCTTCGCCGTCCAGCAGGTATTCACCGCTGGTGCTGGTTTCCAATAAACCTGCAATATTTAAAAAGGTGGTTTTTCCTGAACCTGAAGGGCCTGTCACACTGACAAAGTCACCTTCGTTGACATGCAGCTGGATATCCCGCAGCGCATGAGTGATCACATCGTCAGTGATAAAAGATTTACTGATTTTATTCATGGTTAACATAACAAGTCCTCTGGCGTTCTCGCCTTAGTTATTTATTCAGTTATTAAGTTGTACTGTGCTGGCGCCTTCAAAAATGTCAGTGCCTGAGGTAATGATTTGATCGCCCGGCTGCAAACCTGCCAGAATTTCAACTGAGTTCAGGCTACGGGCGCCCAGTTCAATCGGAGTTTTAATGGCCATGCCATTGCTGACTTTGTAGGCAAATTTGCCATTGCTGCTATCGAGGAATTGGCCACGGGCTACCTGCATCACGCCTTCGCGGTGTTCCAATAAAATACGGCTGCTTAAACGTTGGTTTTGACGCAGGGCAGGTGGCGCTTCTTTGGTAAAACGTACCCGGCCTTTGACCTGGTTTTCGAACACTTCAGGAGAAATGGTCACCAGCTTGCCCATATACAGTCTTTGCTCAGCTGTGACTTCCACTGGCAAGCCAATGATTAAATCGTTGGCATAACTTTCGGGCACGGCAATTTCCACTTCAAACTGGCTTAAATCCACCACAGATAAAATCAGCTGGTTTTTGGTGATATAGGTTTTGTTTTCTACAGCCAGATTACCCAATAAGCCATCCACAGGAGAACGGACTTGCAGGCCATTGACCTGACGCTGAAAGTCCTCCACCAGCAAACGCTGACGGTCCAGCTGCTGAGCTAAACTTTGTATTTCAAAATCCAGGTTTTCTTTATTCAGGCGGGCATCTTCTACAGCGTGCTGGTGCTGCAATTTGGCAGTTTCTAAATCGTCCTGCGCTTTTTCGTGCTCAATTTTGCTGATCACACCTTTGTCAAAACCCTGATCGGCACGGCGTTTCTCACGCTCTGCTGTGGTTAAAGTCACTTGTGCTATGTCCACAGCTTTTTTGTCGGTCAGTTGCTGCTTTTTCGCCAGAATTTTTTGCCGGTTATGGCTGGTTTCTAAGCTGTAAAAGGTGGCTTGTTCCTGCAGCAGTTTATTGTTCAGCTCGGGGCTGTCGATAGTCGCCAGCACATCCCCTTGTTTCACTTCAGTACCTGCATCAAGCAATAAGCTGATAGTGCCCTCAGCCGGAGCATAAAGTTTAGGACTGACCGCTGCGACCACCTGGCCCTGCGCTGATATATCCCGGGTAAAATCTGCTGTTCTTACTGTGTCCAGCCGCACGCGCGATAAAGACACCGACATATCCGACTGCGACCAACTGCGAGCCGCAGGAATAATCTGCCATAACAGCAATACCAAAAGCAGGCTGACAGAGCCTGCTACCCAGAATTTTTTAGTGGTTTTTTTTGGTGCCAGCCGTTCATCCTGGCTGCTGGTATCGGCTATTTTCATGGGTTTTCCTGCACTTTAGCTCTTTGGTAAGGCATCAAAAAATGCCGCTATTACCAATGAGTCGTCAGGGACAGGAAAAAGGTTTGAACGAAATAAAAATAAATGTTGGTGATTGAAAACCATGAAGATTGTTTGGTAAGCCGTAGGAGCGACCTTTATGGTCGCCCGTCTATAGATTCTAATTAATGTGAGGGCGAAAGAACTCAGTCAACAAAGCCCGCAGCTTCAAGTGAGCAGGGCTGCCCAAAGTAATTGATGATGCGGCGAGGCGACGAGTGATTGAGACCCCGGGAGCATAGTTCACCTATGTGACTGGGGCGAAAGAACTCAGTCAACAAAGCCCGCAGCTTCAAGTACGCAGGGCAGTTACCATAAACGTTGTCTTGTGGTGATATACCCAGCGTAAAAGATAATGGCCACACCGGCAAACCAGCTCATGGTGACAGGTTCTGACCAGAACAAATAACCAAAAAGCCCGGCAAAAATAACAGAGCTGTAAGTCCAGATACCAATATCAGAAGCAGGCGCTAAGGCATAAGCTTTGGTCATCGCCATTTGGCCTATAGCGGCCAAAATACCCATAAACGCAAAGGCCCACCAGGCGATAGCTGGCAATTCCTGCCAATAAAAAGGCACGGGCACAAAAGAGATAATGGCGGTTAGTAAGGAAAAATAAAAGACGATACGGGCTGCGGGTTCAGTGTCAGACATATAACGAATGGTGGTTTTGGTGACTGCTACTAATACCGCTGACAGCAGCGCTATTAAAAACAGATAAAAAGCACCTCCACCGCTGGCTACAGGTAAAGCCAATAACACGCCACCAAAACCCAAAGCTACGCTGAATAAGGTTAAGCGGCTGGCCGTTTCTTTTAGCCAATATCTGGCAATCAGCGGCACTATAAAAGGTGACATTAAAAGCACCACCATAGCTTGGGCTAAAGGCAACTGGCTGATGACATAAAAAAAGCAGTACATCGAAATAATGCCGGTAATGGAGCGGCTTAGATGCAGATACCAGCGCTTGGTATAGAGCAGTTGTTTACCTTGCACCCAAAGCCAGGGCAGCATCACCACTAAGGCAAAAAAGTTGCGGAAAAACACCACCTGCGCATTGCTGGCACTGTCGCTGGTCAGTTTGACTAAAGCACCTATACCAGCAAAACAAGCTTCAGCCAGTAACAGCAATAACGCGCCTTTCAGCAAATTGGGTTGCATCGGAAATCACATCCATCGAAGAGGTGCGCAGTATAGCAGAGCAACGCAGAAATTTACTGTGCTTTCAGGGAGTCATCAGGTGGTTCTGTTGATAATTCCAGCTGAACTTAAATGCTAAACAGAGGACAAACTAAGCAAATATCCATTTTCGCTACTAAACTGCAGTGAAAGATGCCCTAAGGCGACTATGAGATTAATGAAGTTAAAACAAGGAGCGTTTCGTTGATACCGACCCGTACTTTTACGATCCTGGTTGTAGATGATGTTCTGCTGATGTGTGACTTTTTATTTAAAGTTATAACCTCTATTAAAAACTGCAAAGTGCTAAAGGCAACTGATGGGCGTACTGCTATCGATATTCTTGAACATGAAACCATAGATATGTTGATCACCGACATAGAGATGAACGCACCAAATGGCCTTGAACTGTTAAAAAAACTTCGCAGTGGTGCTATCAACAACCCTCACGACATTCCTGTTTTAATGTTTTCTGGTAATACCTATAAAGATATGGTTTTAGAGTGCCTGGCATATGATGTGAACGATTTTTTAGCTAAACCATTGTCTGCTGATGGTTTAAAGAAAAAAGTGGTATTTCATTTACAGCACGAAAAACAGATCCTTGATGCTGAACACTATAAAAACATTGTGTTTGTGCCCGAGAAAAAAGAAGTAAAAGCGGCGGAGCCAGCTCTTACCGCTGAACCCTACCGATCTAATGTTGCTATAGTCCGTTCTTTGTCTGCTTCAGAACACAAGGGCTATGTGCCACAGGAAGAGAGTGAAACTGAAACCGAACTCGCCGAATTAGTGGTCTGGCCGGAAAACTCAACAACGGGTTTCCATCAATTGGACAGACGTATGTTGATCCTGGCGCAACGTATTAACTTCTTTCACAACTTATTTGTTAAAGAAAGCAAAGCTATTGCATTAGCAAATGAAATAAAACGCATTGTTGAGGCCATAGACTACTTAATTTATGTGGGGAAAAAACTGCAAAATACCAGTGATGGCCAGCAGAGCTTTTGGGTGTTTTTTAATGACAGGATCCAGAAGCTGACTGATTTAGGCGGCGATCTGGCAAAAGTAAACCCCAAACATAACTCACAGATCCAGCCCTTATTTAAGCGTATCTCGTATTGGTGGGTGCAAACGCTGAACAGACCTTTTGTGCACCCTCTGAATGAGTCAGATCATAATGAATAAAGGGCCTGCATTGCGACCACTTTCAAACCGGCCTTTATTGACCGTTGAAGCCATCAGCCTGATTTATGGGGAGTCAGACGCAGGACTGATTATCGACACCTTGAAACAATTCAGAGCCGAAGCTCTGGGTTATGTGATTCAGATTGATAAGTTATGGCGCACCGGTGCCTTTGACGATATTACAAGATATGTACATAGTTTAAAGACAATGGCTGCTATGGTGGGGGCGGAACGAATGGCACGGCTTTGTCAGGTGTTTGAGCGGCAGCTCAAAACCAGAGATATGGTTGAAGCCCAGCGCAGCTATCCTGTATTTGAAGTTGTATGGGCTGAAACCTTAGCCGAGGTGGACAAATGTATTTTGGCAGATGGAGAAGCGTCTTCTGATGCAGAGTAATAACGCGCCTGTTGTATTATTTATCGATGATGAGCAATTCCTGCTCAATGCTTACCAGCGTATGTTCCGGCAGTCTGACTGGCAATCCTTGTTTTGTCTGACGATGAAAGAGGCCTATGCGATGCTGGAGCTACACCCGATTCAGTTGATACTCTGTGATTATTATTTGCAGGATGGCACAGGCGCAGAATTTTTTCGTGGTCTGGATCACAAATACCATGCTGTTAAGCGTGTGTTGCTGAGCGGCAGCAGTGAAGATTTTACGGATGAGTTGATAAAAGCAGGACTGGTTGATCAGGTATTAAGCAAACCATGCAGTAAACAGCAGTTGAGCCTGGTGATAGAAGGTTATCTGGCGTCTGTAAAATCAGCCTCCTGTCTGTCCTAAGTGTGCTGTGTTGCTTTTATCTGTTGTGTTCCGACATGCTGTTGACTCAGGTTTAGTACTTTTCAGGATTAGATGGGTAAAACCTTATGACAGCATTGGATTCAGTGTCGAGTACCGTATTACAACTTTTGCATAAAGATCTGCTGCTGGTTGACGCATCAGGAGTACTGCTGTTTGCGACTGGTATTTTTTCGGACTATAAAACGGGTAGTTTTTTATCAGAAATATTACCGAACATTTCTCTACGGGAAAACAAAGAGAATGCACTGGCACTCTGTGGCCCTGTTGATGTGGGCCCGGTTGGGCCTTTACTGTATCAGATTATCCCACTCACCGAACCTCAATTCATAGGCTATTGCTTGCTGTTTCAACAGGTATCTGATCACAATGTGCTGCAGAAAAAATCAGAGCATATGCAACAACTGTTGTTTCAGTCGGAGAAAATGGCCGTTATTGGCCAGTTAACGACCAGTGTCACCCATGAAATAAACAATCCTGTGGGTTATGTGCATTCTAATTTGCAGACCTTTTCTGATTATGTGGATAACCTGATTAAAATCATTGAAGTGCTGTCTGATCCTGACACTACAGAGCCATCAGAGGCCATTAAGAAAAGATTTGATTTTGACTACATTTGTGCAGACATTCGCAATTTGTTAAAAGAATCAGCCTTTGGCCTGGAGCAGGTGATCGCTCAGATCATGTCGCTGAAAGATTTATCCCATACCGATGAAGGCCATTTCCAGCTAGCCAATATTGAAGCAGGAATTTTGTCGAGTTTGACTATTGTGAATAACGAACTGAAGTACAAAGCTGTGATACACAAAGACTTTGCAGCTTTGCCTATGGTGGAGTGTATACCTTCACAGCTGAACCAGGTGATGCTGAATTTACTGGTGAACGCCGGGCATGCGATCTCCGAAAAGGGCGAAATTCATATCAGAACCGGTGTTCAGCAAGACTGGGTCTGGATTGAAGTGCAGGATAACGGCTGTGGTATCAGTGATGAACACTTATCACGAATTTTCGACCCCTTTTTTACCACTAAAGTTATAGGAAAAGGCACGGGGTTGGGTCTTGCCTTGTCTCTCGCTATTATTGAGCGGCACCATGGGCGTTTTGAGGTGACGACCAAAGCAGGTTGTGGCACCAGCTTTAAGATTTGGTTACCGGCACAGCAACCTGTCGTATCTGCAGGCTGATGAGCTGTTCAGCCCCTTTTTTTCTCATTGGCGAGCAACTGCTGTTTCATTTGCTCATTTTCTAACTGGATTGCTCTGAGCCTGAAGGCTTCAGCAAGCTGCAGTTTTAAGTCATTTGGCTCCCAGGGCTTCGTAATAAAGCGGTAAATCACACATTCATTGATGGCCTTAAGAATGCCACTGATTTCAGTCGTTGCACTGAGCACCATACGAATAACATCAGGATAAATAGCCCGGACTTTTTGTAAAAAATCAATGCCTGTCATATCTTCTAACCGCAAGTCAGTCAGTACTATATCTACATTGTTTTTAGCCAGTAAATCTATGGCCTGAGCTGCAGATTCTGCCAGCAGCAACTTATAATTCTCCAGCCGCAGTTCTCGTTTCAGAGCCTGCAGTATATTGGTTTCACTATCCACCACCAGCAAGCAGCGCTGGCCATTGGCATAAAGTTCAGGGGGTAACTGGGCTTGCTCTCTGTGTTGAAGTTGATGGAAACATTTGTCGGCCGGCAAAGGCATTGAATAAAAATAGCCCTGAATTTCATCACAGCCAGCTTTGAGCAGAAAACCAAGTTGTTCCATGGTCTCAACACCTTCTGCGATCACTTTGATACCCAGGTTATGCCCCATGGAGATCATGGACCGGACCAACGCCGCACTATCAGGATCTGTGTAAACATCGCCAATAAAACTGCGGTCGATTTTCAGTTGACCGAAAGGGAAGCGCTTTAAATAGGCCAATGAGGAGTAGCCTGTACCAAAATCATCAATAGAAAAGTGAATGCCCAAAGAGCGGAGTTCCTGCATTTTGAGCAAAGATTCATCTGCATCATGCATTAGAATACTCTCCGTCATTTCTATTTTGATCCAGTCAGGGTCTACCTGATACAGCTCCAGTATAGTGCGAATACGGGGAACAAACTGCGCATCCATAAAGCTTAAAGCTGAAAAATTCACTGCAACCGAAACGCCCTGAAGCTCATTTCTCCATTGGCTGATTTGGTTACATACAGTGGTAAACACATAGAAGTCCAGTTCAGTGATCAAGCCACTTTGTTCTGCCAATGAAATAAAAGCCAGTGGAGAGATCATCTGCTCCTTGTGATACCAGCGCACCAGCGCTTCCAGGCCGCAAAGCCTGCCTGTGCTTAAATCAGCCTGTGGTTGGTAATAGACTAAAAACTCTTTACTGAACAAGCCTTGCCGTATGGCTTGTTCCATTTGTAAGCGTTGTTGCACTATGGTGTTCATTTCCGGCTTAAACATACAGATCCTGTTGCGTCCCTGATGTTTTGCTTCATACATTGCTGTGTCGGCATTTCGTAACAATGTGACGCTGGTATCCCCATCCATAGGATAACGACAGATCCCAGTGCTGAAGCTGATCACTATTTCTTGTTGTTCTAACATGACGGGGCGTATTAACTGCTGCCTCAGCTTGTCAAGGCGTCTGACGTGAGTAGATATAGGACTATTGTCTGTCAATAAAATAACAAACTCGTCCCCTCCCAGCCGGGCTATGGTATCCGTGTCCCGTATTTGCCTTTTCATACGTTCTGCAATGTGCTGCAGCAATTCATCTCCGGCAGTATGGCCAAGACTGTCGTTAATTACTTTAAAGTGATCGATGTCTAAAAACGCCAGGGTAAATTGCTGGTCATGACGTTTAGCGTAAGCTATAGCCTGTTGCAGCCGATCGTTGAGTAAATTTCTGTTAGGTAAACCGGTCAGGCTGTCGTAATTAGCCTGATGCTCCAGCTCCTGTCTGTAGTTTTTACTTTCAGTAATATCCCGCAATATGCCGACAAAATGACTGGTATGGCCCCTGTCATTGACGACGGGCGCCAGAGTTAAATCATTCCAGAATGACGAACCATCTTTACGGTAGTTCAGCAGTTCAGCGTTGCCTTTGCAGTTGTTGCGGATTGCTCTGCGAATGGAGTCCAAGCCGGGTTGATGCCTATCCTGGCTTTGCAGAAGTCGGCAGTTTTTCCCCAGCACTTCGGCTGATGTGTAACCTGTCAGTTGTTCAAAAGCTGGATTGACATAAACAATAGGCTGATCTGGTGCCTCATTGTCGGTAATAATGATGGCATTGATGCTGGCTTCGATAGCTCTGGTTCGGATACGCATCTGCAGATCTTGTTGCCGTTGCTCCGTCATGTCCTGCATCACCGCAATAGCGCCTTGTAACTTATGTTGTCTATCAAAAAAGGGCACTGCTGAGCTGAGTAAAGTCTGGATGTCTTGTTGCTCAGTTTTGATATCCAGCAATATATTTCTGCAGGCTTTTTGTTGTTGCAGGGTTTGATGCAACAACCAGCGGCCCGGGTCACAGTAACTGGTACTCTGTTGTTCAATATAGAGTGGCTGACCAAACTGATCCAGGCTCTGAATCACCACGCCATCAGCCATCTGGCTAAATTCCTGATTACTGATAATTAGTTCACCGTCTTGATCCGCCACCAGCACAGCGACAGGTAAATTGTTCAGCACATTTCGTAACATCGATTCACTATTTGCCAGAGCTTTGGTACGCTCTTCCACCAGCATTTCCAGGCTGTCAAACAGCCGGGCGCGGCCCAGAGCCATAGACAGCTGACGTCCCAGCGATGCTAATGCATCCAGAGCGTCTGTAGACCAGGCTTCACCATTTACATGCACCACGTTAAGCACACCTATAGTTTCACCTTCTATCAGCAGTGGAATGCTGGCATGGGATTGCTGGTGAGAGCAGTGCTTTAACAGAGGACATTGAGTGATGTCTGTGGGCTGATTAATTTTGTCTCTGAATACGGCATGGTGGCAAGGGCATTGATTAATGCAATCAAATTCGGTCAGAGGCTGCATGAGCTGATCTAAACCTGAATGGCCTGCGACCACTAAACAGTTTTCCTTACCTTTCTCAGGCATCAGTAACCAGGTTGCGGCTACATCAGGAAATTGCAAAACCCGTTTTAATGCTTCATCTATCAGCTCATTTTCCTTTTTTTGCCCGGTAATGCCGATGGTAAAATGAAACAAAGAATGCAATAACGAATTTGAGCGGGCCAGTTCATCATGTTTTGTTCTTAATTCATGGTTGATCCGTACTCCCTGTTCGTAGGTGGAGATCAGCAGGTCAAGCAGCTGTTGCCGGCTGGCAGTGATAAAATGGCGTTCGCCTTCCAGTAATACTTCAAAGCTTGTTTGAACCTGTTCCTGGGCTCGCAACTCATGGTTGACCAAAAAATACTGGATACGGGGCAGCAAATAATGCTCGTCGTTGGGCTTCACAATAAAATTATCAGCACCACAGGCTAAGCCGTGCACAACGTCCCGTGGATCTGCCAGTGCAGTCACCAAAATAACCGGGATCTGTTTGGTTTTATCTGACTGTTTTATTTGATGGCATAACTGATAGCCATCCATTTCAGGCATCACAATGTCGCTGACGATCACTGTTGGAGTGCGGTGTTGCAGTATTTCCAGAGCTTCAACACCATTACGAGCCAGCCATACAGTGCAGCCTGAATTCTCTAATAAAAGCTGCAGCTCTGCAGCCTGAGTTGCACTGTCTACGACGATCAGCACATTCGCTTCCTTGAATATCATTCAGACTCCTTCTGTGATAAGGATAGGCTTTTATCACGTTGCAAATGGTTGATAAAAATGGCAACGCTATGGGGGCCCAGTATGCAGTGTTGGAGGCTCAGACGTCGCACCGCATCAGGCATAGGGCCAATGCAAGCAATGTCCGGATCCTGTACTAAGTAAAGTTTGTCTGAACGGCGAATTGTGTTTATTCCTTCAGCTTTGTTCTGACCCAAACCAGATAATTGGACTGCAATGAGCTTTTTAGCCATAGGGCTCCGGCACTCTATCTTTTCCATGAACGATAGCGTTCACAGGCAAAAGGCAATAGGCTAATTCGTTCCACATGAATGCGGGTAATACTCTGCCTACTTCTGCAAGCTGAATAGCCAGGCGGTGTTGACCAATGCAAAAAGGTAGTAACTCTGCTTGTTCCACTGTTATATCTTCAGTTCCTCTGATAAATACAACATAGATGGCATTGCGACGGCGTCAAGTCTTAGTCACAGTTAATCAGCTGGTTACAGTCTAATCGAAGGTGAAATGAGATAGTTTGGGGTAAGGCTAAGTGAAAATATTTTTGTTTATCAATAATTTAATTTAAGTGTTCGCTATGCAGCCAGTTAATCAATTCTATGGCTGGCATAGGTTTAGCAAATAAATAACCCTGGATCAGATAACACTGGCGACTGCTGAAGAAAGCCAGTTGCTGTTCAGTTTCTACACCTTCGGCGACACAACTCATACCTAAGCTGCCAGCCATCGACAAAATGGCTTCGATAATGGTTTCATCATCCGGATCTATGCCAATGTCTTTAACAAAACTGCGGTCAATTTTAATGGCGTCTATTGGCAGTTCTTTTAAGTATTTTAACGAGGAATAACCAGTACCAAAGTCATCCAACGCCAGCTGAATGCCCAGTTGGTTCAGCGCCAGCATAGTGGTAATGGCCTTTTCGTGGTCACGCATCAGCGCGCTTTCGGTCACTTCATAACGCAAGCAAGAGGGTGGCAACTGGTATTTATTCAGCAACTTTTCAGTATGTTCCGCCAGAGACAGTTGTTCTAAATGACTGGTGGATAAATTCACCGACAAGTACAAATCTAATCCGGCCTGACGCCATTGCTGCAAATCGACCAAAGCCCGTTCCAGCAAAGATAAAGTCATAGGAATAATTAAGCGTAAATCTTCTGCCATAGGAATAAATTCGGTCGGCGGAATAAGGGTATTTTTATGACTCCAGCGCATTAATACTTCCACCCCTATCACGGACTGGCTGCGGCAATCGACAATAGGCTGGTAGTAGTTAATAAATTCGCCATCTTTAAAGGCTTGTCGTAACTGAGTTTCTTTGGCCAGTTGCATATGAGCTTTTTCGTTCATCTCGGCAATAAAAAACTGGAAGTTATTACGGCCCAAATCTTTGGCGTGATACATGGCAACGTCAGCATGTTTTAATAACGAATTGGCGTCCGTGGCATCGTCCGGGTACACAGCTATACCAATGCTGGGCGATACGCTGACGGTATGAGTGCCTAATTGCATAGGTTCGCCAATAGATTGCAGCATTTTGCGGGCTACATGGCTGATGTTGTCATCGTTTTTGTAGCTCTCCAGCAATACCACAAATTCATCACCACCTAAACGCGCTATGGTATCTGTTTCTCTTAAAGTGGCACGCAAACGTCTGGCGACTTCCTGCAGTAATTGATCGCCGACATCATGACCTAAAGAATCGTTGACCTGCTTAAACTTGTCGAGATCGATAAAACACAAAGCCAGAGACTTTTTAGCCCGTTTAGCCTGATCTATACCATGTTGAATACGATCCATCAGCAAAGTGCGGTTTGGTAGGCCTGTTAACGAGTCGTAGCTGGCTAAATAGCGTAATTCTTCTTCTGCTACTTTTTGTGCTGTGATGTCGGTAAACACCAGTACAAAAAACTCTACTTTATCCACATCACCTATAGCGCTGATATTTATCAGGGCAGGGCGCTCTTTACCGTCAGGGGTGTGCACCAGCTCTTCACCTTGCCAGTGCTGATTAACAGTTAAACCACGTAACAACGAAGTGTAAAAACGACGACGTTGCAGGCTGATGCCCAGATGGTGAGTTTTTGGGCTAACCAGATACTGATCGACAGAACCAAAGACATCAGCAAAAGACTGGTTAGCAGCTATGACTCTTTGGCTGGCATCTAAAATCACCACCCAGTCACGGGTTTGCTGGAAAGCTTCACCAAAAAGCCGGGCTTTTTCCTGGTTCGCCCTGGTTTCGGTAATGTTGCTAAAAGTACCAATGACCCGTTCTGGCTGACCTTCATCATCCACTTCAGCCACTTTCCCTATATCGCGGAACCATAACCATTTACCATTTTTATGTTGCATACGGTAAGTGTGATCAAAGGTTTTATCCGGCGTTTGCATTAGTTTCAGCCAGGCTTGCTGATACGCGTCTTTGTCTTCCGGATGCAATAAAGATAAATGTTGGCTCATCGCCAGCGGATTGAGCGCTTCCTGATAACCCAGCATGCTGTGAATACGGGAGGCAAACATAATGTTTTTGCGGGCATGCCATTCCCAGGCGCCACTGTCGATGGAGTCCAGCGCTTGTTTTAAGCGTTGTTCACTGGCGGTCACTTTGGCATGAGCTACTTTGAGCATACGTTGTTGTTTTTGCCGGGTTCGCAAATAAAACAGCATCACAATCAGGGTAACAGACGCATACACCATATAAGCCCAGTAACTCAGCCAGGGGGCAGGTTCTACTTTAAGGCGCAGAGTCGCCACTTCGCTTTCAAGGCCTGTCACCGGCGATACGGCCACTACATTAAACTGATAATCTCCCGGCGTCAGCTGAGGGAACATCACAGAGCTGGAGCTTTGTTCAGGAAAAACTAAACGCTGCGGGCCGTCCAGCCAATAACGGTAACGCATTTTTCCACTGTCACGGAAATTCAGACTGGAATAACTGATGGTTAAACCCTGGCTGTTATAAGGCAAACTAAAAAACTGACCTGATAAATCGGTGAGCGGGCTTTCTATAGGCGAAGACAATAAGTCCAGCTGAGTAATGACAATACGGGGTTTGCGCCTGGGTTCCGTCAATTGCGCCGGCGATAGCAGGTTCACTCCACGAATAGAGCCAAAAGCCATCTCGCCATTGCTTAACCTTTGGCTACTTTGGCCGATAAATTCATTACTGGATAAACCATCTTTTTTACTGAATTGTTCTATATGCAGGCTATCAACATTTAACGAAGAGACGCCATGCAAGCTGGAAAACCAGATATGGCCCAGTTGATCGCGGTTCACCGCATACACCACATTGGTATTGAGTTTGTTTTTGCTGTGAAAATGATGTTTCAGCTGCATAGTTTTCGCGTCAAAAGCCAGCAAACCTATATCTGCAGCGCTGAACCATAAGGTATTGTTTTTATCCAAAGCCATCTGATCGGCAAAACGCATACTAAAAGCTGTACTTACTTCGGCCTGGTACAACAGCTTTAACTCTGTTGTTTTTTCATTGTAGGCCCAGAGCTTTTCATAAGCGGACAACACCAGCCAGTCTGGTTGGCCTGGCCATTTGCCTAAAACAGCACGAACCTCGCTGGCAGGCAACTTTTGCTTTAATGCAGTGAGTTCCTCTGCTTGTCCTGTTTCCACCTGGTACAAATAAAAGCTTTCTCTGGTCAGCAGATAAAAGGGTTGCTGCTGATTAAGCCAACTGCCGGGCCGCGCTTTGTTCAGCACAGCCTGCTGCTCTGGCCCTGCTACCGGGGCTTGTTGCAGCTCTTTATGTTGACTGGAGAAATAATTCAGGCCACTGGAGGATAAGAACCATAAGTCGCCGGCTTTATCCATCGACAAATTCATGATGGTACTGGTATGCCAGACGGCTTTTGGATCCGGGTTCACCAGAAAATGCTGAACCTGCTGAGTTTCCAGATTTAATAAGTTCAGGCCATTGCGACTACCCAACCACAACTCTTCCCTGCTTTTTTCAGCTATGGCAGTAATTTTGTCATTACTTAAAGCATCAGGTCCTGTACGACTGAAATTGCGAATGGCTTTGCTGCGTGGATGCCAATAATAAGCACCATCAAAACGACTTCCAAGCCAATAACCACCCTGACCGTCTTCCTGCAAAGCTACTATATTGTCGTCAGACAAATTAAAATTACTTTCGCTGAATTTCAGCACCAGCGCTGTGCTGTTTTGCTCTGGTGTATAACGTAACAAACCACGTTCTGTCGCCACTAATAAATGATCAGACTGGATCTTAATTTTCCAGACATTAGGCCCGGCAATCAGTTCTTTGCTCGCTGGAGTTTGTCCTGTTTGTAAAAACTGTTTTATGGCCGACAGTTCCAGTTGATACAAGCCTTCGACAGTACCTACCAGCAGATGTTTATCCTGAATTTGTAAGGCTTTAACATGGCGCTGATAGTCCATCGACTGGCCTTGGGGCAAATGAGGCACCAGCTTCAGTTGTTGAGTGGTTTTATCATAGAGGACTAAGCCATGACTGGTACCGAGCAGTATCCAGTCCGGAGTTGTTAGCAGCACACGAATATTGGCCTCTGCTAATGCTATATCGGCCAATCTGGCTAAAACAGTCAGTTGGCTGTTGTCTGTCTGATAACTATATAGCTCTGTTCTGCTACTGAGTAGCAAGTGTTCGTCATCTGATTGTATTAAATTGACGAAACGGTTTTGCAGTGTTGCAGTACCGGGTAAGGAGGCATGTAAAAATAACTGAGCTTTCAGCGGATCAAAAGCATATAAGCCAGAACGTGGGGCCAAAGCCCATAATCTTTGTTTTGAATCTAATACTAATTGAGTAAAAGTCAGGCTTTGCAATTGAGGTGAGTCTGCACCAATCAGCAGATTTTGATAGCCATCATAGCGGTTTAATCCCGCATCTGTAGCTATCCATAAAAAGCCCTGACGGTCGAGCAATAAATCATTGACTGAACCCTGAGATAAGTTTTGATCCGGTGTCAATGGCTGCAATAGCGGTGCAGCCATTGCAAATGTGCAAAGGCAACACAGCAGCAGCAGGCCGCAAACATAGCGCAATAAGGCTAAAACAGGCAAAACTAATCCTCTGAAGGTCGGGTTATTATTGTTATTAGGTATATAAGCGTCAATCTGGTGCAAGAAGCCTAAGAAAATACAGCGAATGGCGTTACAAAGTCCAGCATAGTTCCAAAGAAATTTACAAAAACAGAAAGCCTGTTAATAGATCAGCCACAGGCTTTGTAACAAGCTGAAAATAAACACAAGAAAGGCGGAATAAAGCTGGAATTGCCGGTTTAATTTCAGTGACCCAAGCATATCATTCACTTGAGGTAAGGGGGCCGGTCCAAGCCGTTGGCGCTGATTTTTCTGTTGCTGATAGACTACAGGGCCAGCCAGATTCACCCGCAAGGCAGAAGCCAAAGCCCCCAGAATAAGCAGATGTGGCAAACATAGTTTCAGCTTCGCTGCCTGACGCCATTGCCGCACAGCGCCTGTGATATCCGTCAGCAAAGCCAGCAACAGCGCTGTGATCAGGCTGGCAGGGAAACTGGCCCACTGGGTTAACAAAGAGGCAGGGCGGCCAAAATAGCGGAAATTGCTGTGTTTATCATTCCATTGTTGATTACATAGCAGCAGCAAACGATACGCCACCGCAGCTAAACCGCCGCCAATTAAAAACCAGAAACTGACCCCTATCCATTGCTTGGCGGTACGAAGCCATAACATTTCGATAGTCGCTTTGCATAAACCTGTGCTGCTTAAATTTTGGGTTTGGCGTAACACCAAAGGTTGTAATAAATCTTTGGCTCTGCTGTTTTGTTGCTGACTGACAGCCAAAGCTACTTTGTGACTTTGTTTGCGGTAATAAACAAAATCCAGACAAAAATACAGCAGCAGACCATCCAGCACCAAAGGCCAGTCCGATAACCAGTACAAAGGGGCCAGTAAAGCTAAGGTGGGTAACATCACCACAGCCAAAGCTAAACTGCCAGAAATCAACTGCTGACTGCTGGCTCTGTTTGGATCCGGATGAACTTTAGCGGCCAATTGTTTAGCAAAAATGCGGAAAAAAGTTAAAGGCTGATAATCCTGTGGCAAAAGAACCAGACTGCCAAGTAACCAAATGCTTAGCAGTACCAGTGGATAAGCCGAGAGATCGTCCAGCCAGTAAGGCATTTAGCTTAACTGAACTGTTTTAAGGTTTTTCAGCAGTTCCAGCACCATGGCTGAACTGTTTTTGGACGCAATTTCTAAATAAGCTTCAAAAGACGTAGGCGACTCTTTACCTGCTATATCACTTAAACTGCGGATCACCACAAATGGAGTATTGAGCTGATAACAAGCCTGAGCTATGGCAGCGCCTTCCATTTCCACAGCTAACATCGTCGGAAAGTCAGCACGGGCTTGAGCAATACGCTCAGGTTGACACATAAAGACATCACCTGTGGTGATTAAGCCTTTTTTCGTTTTGCAAAAACCTAAGGTAGTAATGCTTTGTTCTGCCGCGCTGATTAAGGCCGGATGGGCGGTAAAAGCTGCTGGCATACGTGGCACCTGACCAATTTCATAACCAAAAGCTGTGACATCTACATCGTGATGCCGAACTTCAGACGAAATCACCACATCACCTACATTTAATTCAGGATCAAAACCACCTGCCGAGCCTGTATTGATCACACAATCCGGTTTAAATTGGCTAATCATTAATGTGGTGGCGACTGCAGAAGCTACTTTACCTATGCCTGACTGCACTAATACCACTTGAGTATCGGCCAGACGGCCCTGATAAAACTCATAATCTGCCAGTTTGACCATGGTCATATCGCTTAATTGAGCTTTTAAAATTGCAATTTCCGGCTCCATAGCGCCGATAATACCCACAAGTTGCATCTGCCGATCCTCAGAATTAGAAAGGGCAGATGATAGCATCTGCCCTTCATTAATTACACCCGTCGTACTTGAAGCTGCAGCTTTGTTGTCTGCGCTTCACAGCCCCAGTCACATAGCGCTGCTATGCTCCTGGGGTCTGACTTGCTTGTCGCCTCGCTGCAACATCAATTACTTAGGGTAAGAGATCTCAGGTTGATTTATGAATAGCTATGGTTTTGGCCTGTTGGTTATTGGTCAGAGTTCCGGCCTGATAATCACGGATAGCCTGCTCAATTTCCTCTGGCTTATTCATCACAAAAGGACCGTATTGCACCACAGTCTCGCCTATGGGTTTAGCTGCTAACAGGATAAAACGAGCTTTGCCCTGTGCCGAGACTGTGACTGTGTCACCATCTGTTAATACTGCGCCGTGATGATTGGCTACCTTTAAGCCTTCCACAAAAACCTCGCCTTCAAAAGGATAGAGATAAGCGTTGTGGCCCACTGTGACAGGTAAAGTCAGACTTTGGCCTGCTTCTAACTGTACGTCCAGATACAAAGGTTCGGTGGATAAGCCAAAAATAGGACCACGAACAATGTTGCCATTCAGCTCTGTTTCGCCTGCTATCACTTTGACAAAACTTTGCGGCGTTAAATTTATCAGCGGAATATCCACAGCCGGAATATCAACATAAGCCGCTTCTTTCATTTTTTCTGCGGCTGGCAAATTGATCCACAGCTGAAAACCACGCATCAGGCCAGACTCTTGTTGTGGCATTTCTGAGTGGATAATGCCACGGCCTGCGGTCATCCACTGCACACCACCACTGGTTAAATGGCCTTTGTTGCCCAAATGATCTTCGTGCAGCATATGACCATCGAGCATATAAGTAACGGTTTCAAAACCACGGTGTGGATGAGCCGGGAAACCTGCGATGTAGTCGTCGGCTTTGTCTGAGCCAAAAGCGTCCAGCATTAAAAACGGGTCCAGTCGCACAGCCTGGCTTTGGCCCAGACTACGTTTAATTTTTACGCCAGCGCCGTCAGACGCCAGCATGGCAGGGATCAGTTGTTTTAAAGTACGGGCTGTCATAATTACTTTACCTGGTTAGTAGCTGTTGATAGGTCTATTAAAACAGCTCTTTAATCGAAGCAATAGCGGATAGTTTTGCTTTAAATGTTCGAAAAATTTGAACCTTCCCCGTCGCTGCGGGGATTGATTGATGCGGGCGACCATAAAGGTCGCCCCTACGGAGCTATGCTGGCTTCCAGCTGAAACAAGCCCAAGGCCTGCGCTGCGTTTTGTTCATGTTTCAGCAGCCAGTCTTTGCGCTCTAAGCCGCCGGCATAGCCTGTTAAGGTGCCATTGGCTCCTATCACTCTGTGGCAGGGCACAATGATGGTCAGTGGGTTACGGCCATTGGCTGCACCTACGGCCCGCACTGCTTTTGGGTTATTCAGTGCATGGGCAATATCGCTGTAGCTACGCAGCTGTGCAAAAGGAATTTTGCTCAACTGCTGCCAGACCGCTTGCTGGAAATCCGTGCCAATGGCGGCTAAGGGCAAATCAAATTGCTGCAGGCTTCCTTTGAAATACGCATCAAACTGGGCTTTGCAGTCCTGCAGTAACATATCGTTGCTGTGATCCGAAGCCTCTGCAGCGTCGCGAAACAAAATTGACTCAATCCCCTTGGCATTTGCAGTGACAACCAAGGCTCCTAAAGGTGTTGAAAATTGCAGTTGTTTCATTTGATGTCCTCCGTTATTGCAGGGCGGGATAAGCTAAACCACAGTTGAAAGGTGGCATAACTGCGCCAGGGAGCCAGTTGCTCTGGTGTGATATCCCCATGGCGTTTTAAGGCTTTTTGCACGCCTAAATCACCCCCTAACCAAATATCCGGATCGGCAAGGCCACGCATTTTGCTGTAGGCCACAGTCCATGGCCCTATGCCTTTAAGTTTTAACCAGTCATCCGGTGTACTTTGTGGTTCTGCAATTACGGTAGCGGCCAGTTGTTTTAAGGTATCGCGTCTGGCTTGTGGCACTTTAAGCATTAAAAGCTCGTTTTGACTGATAGTTTCTGGGGTAGGGAATAGCTTTTTCTCTGGATCATCAGCCAATGGTTCTGCTAATTCTGCCAGTAAACGGTTCAGTTGAGTTCGGGCTCCCTGCACACTGACTTGCTGACCTAAAATAGCCCGTACTGCGGCTTCAAAAGGACTCCATAAACCCGGCAGCCGTAAGCCTGGTTCCAGAAAGTCGCCAAACACAGGTGCAAGCTGCTGTTCTATCTGTGGCATATTGGCATCTAAATCGGCCAGTTGGCGAATACGTTGCAGCACAGAGGTCAGCTCCTGCTGGCTGGGCCAATGCAGTTTTAACTGCATCACACCTTCTTTGACCGGACTTAACTCAAACCAGCCATGCACCAGTCCTTCTGCTGTTGGCCAGCTAAAAGTTCTGCCATAAGCATCACCTTTCACCCACTCCATGCCATCCAAAGTACGCTGACGCCAGAAATCCAGCTGAGCTTGCCAGTTTAAAGGCGGCCTGTAACTAAGTTGTAATTCAATCACTGAAGAGTGTCCTGTCATTTTTTTACGGCGAATTTGGCTTGGGTTTAGCAGCAACTGCTGCTTAAAGGCATCGTTAAAACGCCGGATACTGTGAAAACCAGATAAAGCGGCGATCTGATGCACGGGCAATTGGCTTTGATGCAGCAGCTGCTTAGCCAAAAGCACTTGTTGATACAAAGCATATTGTTTGGGCGCAACCCCTAAATGTTGCTGAAACAGCTTACGTAAATAACGTTCGCTGATGCCAAGGCGCGAGGCTAAAGCGGCCTGATCGCCATGGACCAAAGCTCCTTCTGCTATCAGTTTTAAAGCCCGCCGGACACTGGTTTCCACGCCCAACCAGGCGGGCGACTGTGGCGCACTGTCGGGTCTGCAACGTAAACAAGGTCGGTAACCCGCAGCCGCGGCCGCTGCTGCACAGGAAAAATAACTCACCTGATGTTCAGCCGGAGACTTTGCCGGGCAAATAGTGCGGCAATAAATACCAGTACTTTTTACCGCAATAAAAAACAGGCCATCAAAACGACTGTCACGCGATAAACGGGCTTGTTGACAGACCAGGGGATCCAGCATGGCGAAGACTCATCAGCAGAAACTAAACAGAGTGTAACTTGGCGGAGGAAAAAAAGCTGGCCGGATCCGGCACTGAAAGAAAAGGGTTTTCTGAGCTGGATAACAAAACCCGGACTGCAGGTTAATTACAGGCGGCTATAGTTAAGCTATGCCTCTGCACTTCTTCAACTCGTGCGAACAGACATTAATGTGAAGGAAAGCTGTATGGAACAACACTTTAATGCCCAGCCAACTCAAGGCTCTGATGACGATGAACTGTTGTTTGCCGTTGATGCTGAAGCGGATGACGATCAGCAACCCTGCTGGACAGTACTTATTGTCGATGATGAGCCAGAAATACATCAGATCACCTTATTAGCGCTGCGTGATTTTACTTTTTTACAGCATAAACTGCAGTTTATCAGTGCTTACAGTGCCGCCGAAGCCAGGGATATTCTGGAAAGGAACAGCAATATAGCGCTGATACTGCTGGATGTCGTGATGGAAACTGACGATGCCGGCCTTGTACTGGTACGCTACATTCGTGACCAGCTACAAAACCAGCTGGTGCGTATTATTTTACGTACAGGTCAGCCGGGTCAGGCGCCTGAGCATCGTATAGTGCTGGATTATGATATCAATGATTACCGCTCTAAAACTGAACTGACAGTGCAGCGCCTGACGACCAGTGTGGTGTCTGCGTTAAGAGCCTATATGGCGATTGAGCAGTTGGCGCAGCTGAACGCCAGCCTTGAGCAGCAAGTTCAGGCCAGAACAGAGCAATTGCAGAGCAGTAATCAGCAGTTACAGCATTCATTGGCGGAACTGGAAGCGGGTGAAAAAGCCGGCAAGCAGGTGCAGTTTAAAATGTTACCACCGCCAAGTTTCCATTGTGCTGAGTATCAGTTTTGCCATGCCTTGTATCCATCTGAATTTATGAGTGGTGATTTTGTCGATTATTTTGCGGTCGATGAGCATAAGGTGGCGTTTTATATTGCTGATGTGTCAGGCCACGGCGTGGCATCTGCCTTTGTGACTGTGTATCTGAAGCGTTTTATCAGCGCTAAACTGGAACGTTATCAGCGTGGCACCTGCGACCATATTATTGACCCTGCTGCTGTTTTGGCTGAATTAAACAAAGAGCTGCTGAAAGAAAAAATCGGCAAATACATAGCCTTATTTTATGCGGTGCTGGACACCCGGACTGCAGAAATAACCTATGCCAATGCAGGGGCTTTTCCCTGGCCTTTGCTCGTGCAACAGCAGCATGGCAGCTATCTGGAATTAAAAAGTACTCCAGTGGGTATGTTTGATTTTGCTCATTACACGAATCACCGCTTGTTGATACAGGAAAACAGCAGCTTAGTGTTGTGGTCCGACGGTGTGTTAGATGTATTGCCACAACAAAACACAGAGCAGAAACTGCAGTATTTATTGCAGGTCAGTGCAGAACAAAACGACATTGCCGCTTTGCTTAAGGCTTTAGCCATAGATCCAACCCAGCCTTTACCAGACGATTTAACTATACTGAAGTTAACCCGTCACTCACGCAAATAAAGAGTAAAACTATGACGACACCACAAGATCAAATTCTGTTCGCCTGCGTTGAACACTGCTGTTATTTTAAATTATGTGGTGAGCTGCGTTACACCAATGCCACCGGCATGGACGATTTGGTTGAACGGTTGTTTTCTGCAAAACTGCAGTGTAAACAAGTGGTGGTGGATTTAAACGAAGCCAGCTTTATGGACAGCACCTATATAGGTTTACTGGCCAGTCTGGCGCGTTATTGTCAGCAGCAAGATTTACCCAAACCCACTTTGTTTTGCACTGTGCCTGCGGTCAACGAATTGCTGTTTAGCCTCTGTCTGGATCAGGCTTTTGATATTGTGCAGCAGCCTACAAATCAAGCTGTTGATATGACCAGCGTTCAGGCCCAGCCCTACAGCGATCAGCAAAAAGGCCTGATGATCCTGCATGCACACGAAGCACTGATTGCGTTGAATGAAAAAAACAAGACAGAGTTTCAATCCGTGGTCGATGTACTCAAACAGCAGTTAGCCTGATTTGATGCAGCCTGTTGCTCTCTGACTATACTGATAGCGTTTTAAAGGTCCTGTGTATGATCAAAAGGAGAAACTTATGTCCGATGTTCAGGCTATTCCAGCGGGTTACGCTGCAGTATTGCCTTATCTGGTGATTAAAAATGCGGCTGCGGCATTTGAGTTTTATCAAAAGGCTTTTGGTGCCGAAACCATAATGCGGATGAATATGCCATCCGGAGCTGTGATGCATGCTGAAATGCGTATCGGCAGTGCCACATTTATGTTCAGCGAACAAAATGATCAATGGGGTACTAAAAGTCCCGATATGCTGGGCAACAGCCCTGTGACTTTGATGCTTTATGTGCCCGATGTCGATGCCTTTGTTGAACGGGCTGTAGCTGCTGGTGCTGCGTTAACCATGCCGGTGTCGGATCAGTTCTGGGGCGATCGCAGTGGTTGTCTGCAAGACCCTTTTGGTCATCTGTGGATGATTTCTACTCACGTAGAAGATGTATCTGAAGAAGAAATGGCAAAACGTTCTGCACAGATGTTTGGGCCCCCGTGATCTCAGCAGTCATCATAAAATAGTTGTTCAACAAGGGCGCAGCAATGCGCCCTTGACCTTTGTGCTCATTGCTCACAGCACTAAAGTACTACCGCGCTTTTTAGCTGTTCCATCTATAGTTTTTTTCACGCCAAAGCCTGCTGCTGTAGTTGCTAACGAACAAACAGGGAAGGGCTGCGTTGCTTCGGTGTTCATCAAAACAATAAAGATAAGGAACAGACAAAGTGCAAAAATATTCTTACCCTCTGGCGGCTCTGTTAGCGCTGGGCCTCTTCTCTTCACCTGCTTTGGCCGGTAGCTGGCAACAAAATCAGGCAGTTGGCGGCTTTAACAAAGTACATTTATATACCCCGGATTCAGTATCTTCTATTGGTCAGGGCCGGGGCTTACTGGTGGTATTGCATGGTTGTACTCAGTCGGTTGATGCTTATTTAACCGCCAATCTGGCGCAAGCGGCTGAGCAATATGGTTTAGTGATCGCAGTACCTGATGCAATGAATAAAGCGGGTTTTGGCTGCTGGTCCTACTGGCAGGGTACCAGAAACCGCAGTAGCGGCGACTATAAAAACCTGGTCAATCTGGCCACTGCCTTAATGGCCAACCCAGGTTATCAGATCGATCCGAACCAGGTCTATATTGCCGGTTTATCCTCTGGAGCCTCTTTTGCCCATACCACAGCTTGTATTGCACCTGATATTTTTGCAGGTGTTGGCGTTAGTGCAGGCCCAAGCATAGGCACCAGTTCTAACGGTGCTCTTGGGCCTTGTGAAACCGCGGATGTTGCGACACGTTGTAACCAATATGCAGGCAGTTATGCCAGTCATTTCAGCAGCCAGATTGCCTCTATTGCCCATGGCCGTAACGACACTACAGTGAACCTTTGCTACAACGAGCAAAATGCCACAGGCATGGCTGATTTATACAATGTAAGCCGAATCAATGGCGAAAATCTGATCAGCAACGGCACGGGCCGGACTGCAGATGAAACACTGTGGCAAAACGGCCGGGTGTCTATGTTATGGCTCAATAGTGTGGATCACGCCTGGTCTGGTGGTCAGGGCGCCAGCGGCTCTTATATCAATGGCAACGGTATTAACTACGCCAGTTATTTAGGGCAGTATTTCCGCGACAATAACCAAAGGGTAAACCGTAACAGCGCGCCGGAGCTGACCCAGATCAGTGTCAGTCAGGGCTCGAATCAAATCAGTGTCAGTGGGAAAGCAACAGATGCCGACGCAGATCCCATCAGTGTCAACGCCAGTTTTAATAACAGCATGAACCAGACGGTGAGTGTCAGCGCAACGCCCAACACTACAGGCAACTTCAGCCTGACCAGCCCGGTTTTAGCCAATGACTGGTATCAAGTGACAGTGACAGCCACTGACAGTGAAGGGCTGGCGAGTAACCCCTACAGCACTTCGGTTCTGCTTGGTCCACCACCTCCTGCCACTGCGCCAGAGCTGAGTGAACTTGCTGTGAGTGTTGAGGGCCAATGTGCGACAGTTACAGGAAGGGTGTTTGATTTAAATCGCGATTTGGCTTCGGTCAGCGTTGAATTCAGTACCGGCACTGTAGCTGCCACTTTGAACGGCGATTTATTTAGTGCACAGCGTTGTGCTCTGGCTGGAGGTAACAATACGGCTTTAGTCACAGCACTGGATGCCGGAGGCTTGCTAAGTTCGGAATTAGTTAACTTCAGCATAGATGCGGGGCAAAACGCGACTCTGGATCAGCACATTGCTGCGGGCCGGTTAAATTACACCAACTATGCCAACTGTTATCTGGAATACAGCACCGCCAGTTTTATACTGCGTGAACAGCTGGTTACAGGCAACCAATGCCGTTGGCAGGATAATGACGCCAGTTGTTTTGGCCCCACTCAAAGTTGCAGCAGCGCAGGTGGAGGAGAGGATGGTGGCGATCCAACACCACCACCAGCAGATTGTGTGCAGTTCAGTACCAATAACTACAGCCACAAACTGGCAGGCCGGGCCTATAGTTCCGGTAATCCTTATACGCCAAATTATTTCGCGACCGGCAGCAATACAGCACTGGCAGGTTCGACCTGGGGGGTCAGTGTTTTATCTTCCACCAGTGCAGGTTATTGGCAAGTGGGGGCTTGTCCGCAGTAGTTAAATTGCCGCTAAGTGGTGGCTCAATGAAAACAGGGTAAGATCCAAAGTCTTGCCCTGTTTTTATCTGAAACGGCAGCCAAAAATAACTCAATCTGTCTTCAGCACACTGGATTTATTGGCTGAAGTTTGTGGCTTGAGCTATCTTAGGATTGAGATCTTTGAATTGAATATAAGTCACTGACAAACAGTCAATAATTGTTGGTGCAAACCGCTACGCTGAATCAAATAATCACAAGGCGGAAAAACGTTGTTTTAGTCAAATTAAAGCTGTGTATGCCTTCACTTGGTTGGGCAATGCCGGGCTTACCTTTTCAGCGAAATGCGGTAGCAGATGACAGTACTGAACCTGACCATACCAACCCCCATTATGCATGTGCTTTCCTTTACCGGAAAAATCGCTTTGCTGTCTTTTGCTTACCTGCTCAGCGGTCAACTGGCAATGCTGCTGGCGGTACCTCCGGGCTTTATCAGCGCTATTTTTCCTCCGGTGGGGATTGCTCTGGCCGCTGTGTTGATCTGGGGTTACCCTATGTTGCCCGGGGTTTTTCTTGGCTCTACCTTGCTTAACCTGAGCATAGCTGCCAGCAGTTTCGAACAATTAAGCTGGCAACACCTGCCTGTCGCCTGCGGTATAGCTTTGGGCACCACAATCCAGTGTCTCTGTGCTTCATGGTTGATCCGTCAAAGGCTTAGCTTCCCTAATCCTTTAACGGAAGACCGCAGCATTATGCAGCTGCTTCTTATCGGCGGACCACTGACTTGCCTGATCAGTGCAAGCATAGGAACCTGGGTGTTGTACTTTCATCAGATCATTACCCCTGCCCAAACCATATTCAGCTGGTGGAGTTGGTGGATAGGCGACAGCATAGGGGTTATGATTGCTACACCGTTGGTCTTTATTGTCTTTGCCAAACCGCGTGAAATATGGCGTAGCAGGGCCGCCACTGTAGGCCTGCCATTAGTGTTCAGTTGTGCGCTGATGATGTTGCTGTTTTTCCGTACCAGTGAAGGAGAGCAAAACAGGCTACAACAGCGCTTTCATGAGCAATCCAAATTAATGGCACAGAGCGTCAAATCACGCATTGCCTTGTATGGCAGCTCGGTTGCGCCAATAGAACGGTTTTTTGCTGCATCAGACGAGGTTAGTCAGCAAGAGTTTGCCATCTTTGTTGACGCCATGGCGAAAAATCATCCAGGGATCCGTGCTCTGAGCTGGAACGCCAGAGTGACTTCAGAGCAACGTCAGTCTTTTGAAGCCGGGATCCAGACCAGCAGTCCCCTTGGCGTGGTGATCAGCGAACTTAATGACAATGATCTACTGGTGCCTGCAGCGAACAGAACAGACTATTTTCCTATCACTTTTATAGAGCCTCTGGAAAAAAATCTCAATGCAATAGGCTACGATGTGGGTTCAGATCCTTTACGTCGAAGCGCTATGCATCTCGCAGCCGACAGTGCTACTGCACAACTGACAGCTCCGCTGGAGCTGATTCAGGATCAGAGACGAAAGACTGGCATGCTGCTGTTTTATCCCGTTTATACAAAGGCACAACCGCCAACTTCTGTCAGCGAACGCCGCAGCTCACTGCGAGGTTATGTGGTGGCTGCTCTGCATATAGCTGATGTGATTGAGTCTTCCCTGAGTGACTATCCGGCAGACAGTTTCCAATTAAAGGTCGACGACATTACAGACGGCCATGCACAGGCTGTTTTCAGCAAGCTGACAACCGCACTTCCAGCCTATGCAGCACCACTGGTATGGCAGCAAGACTTTGATATTGCCGGTCGCCGGTTCAGTATGGAAGTATTACCCAGCGAGCAGTTCCTCAGGACCCAGAGCAGTTTGCAACCCTGGGCCATTCTGGCCGGAGGTTTGTTGTTGTGTAGTCTGCTTGGTGGTTTTCTGTTGTCTGTGACTGGAAGGGCCGAACAAGTCAGGCGACTGGTCCGGCAACGGACTCTGGAACTGAGCGGGATCCTGGATAATGCCGCTGAAGCTATACTGATCTTCGACTCTTCAGGCACCATTGAACGCGCCAATGCCGCCGCACAGGAGCTGTTTGGCTACAAACAATTCCAGCGGCTACATATAGGCACTTTGTTGCCCGAATTTCATCAGGCCAGTCCACTCTTTTTGCAGAACCGGCAAGGACGTTCTATCGAGGCTGCAGGTGTGACTGCGGAAAAAAAACTGCTGGAACTGGAAATCAGCCTGAGCAGTTATGCCTTGCCTGGGCACATCTGGTTTATCTGCCTGTTGCATGACATCAGTGAACGGAAAAAGGTAGAGCGGCTGAAAAGCGAATTTGTTGCTACAGTCAGCCATGAGCTCAGAACCCCGCTGACCTCCATTAAGGGCTCCCTTGAACTGGTAAATGCTGGTGTGCTCGGATCTATTCCTGAAACAGCCGGCACCATGCTGCGCCTTGCACAGAAAAACACCGAACGGCTGGTACTGCTGGTGAATGACATTCTGGATATCGAGAAACTTGAATTGGGCGAAGCCAGCTTGCCTCTTAGCCTTACCGATTTACGCGAACTTCTAGAGCAGGCACTGGCCCAAAATCAGGGTTATGCCGACAATTTTTCTGTACGTCTCAGCCTTGACTTGCACGAACTGCCTGCAAGTGTGCTGGTAAGTGTAAACCACCAGCGCCTGCAGCAAGTGCTGAGTAACTTAATCAGCAACGCTGTGAAGTTTTCAGCTCCAGGTACTGTGGTGCAATTGAGTGCTTGCCTCAGGGATCATGACGTAATGATCAAGGTTTGTGATCAGGGCCCAGGCATTTCGCAGGAATTTCGCTCGCGGATTTTCCAGAAGTTTGCTCAGGCCGACGGCTCGGATTCCCGCCAGCGTGGCGGCACAGGTTTGGGACTCAGTATCTGCAAAGAACTGATGGAGAGGATGAACGGCACTATAGGTTTTGACAGTGTGGAGGGGCAGGGCAGTACTTTTTATATCACCTTACCGTTGCAAACTCCGGCTTCAGATTGAACAGAAGCATCTGGAAAAGATCGGGCCAATAGTGTTATTTCACTAAACCAGCAGCAGACCATTGAAGTAGCTTGTTGTATTGTTGTTGATTGATGCCATAACCTTTCAGCGGAATAATCTCTGTTTTATCGATGTTTTCTAAACTTAGTTTTAATAATTTGGCGTTAGGGGATAACTCAAAACAGCTGATCTCATTCCAGCAATAACGCTTCATACCTGATACCGGGTCACCAAATTGAATGCCTTGCTCACTGGCAGCAAAAACGCGTTGTGGCCTGATCCCCACTTGTATTGAAAGTACCAAAGCTATAGCTGGCCCCATTACAATCACAGCAACCAGTTTCCCTGCATTGCTATTCCCTGTACTAAGAACATCAGAGATGTAGTGGTAGCCGATAAAGGTTACAGTCCACAGGGCGATATTCAGCAGGATGATTTTCAGCGCTTTTATACCTGCACTTTGGCTTCGTTCTCGCAGTTCAAATTCCACTTTTTTATAACTTTCCATAGGCTTAGGCTATGAAAATACACTACATAGTTGCAGATCTAAGGTCAATCATTGAGGCAAAGCTCTGTACCTCACACCTTTAAATCAATCTGCTGCAATAAGCCCACCTCTTTATCTTCAGTGATAAAAATTGAGCTGCGCTCCAGTCGGCCTTGTATTTCGTCTTTGTGCCTTAAGGTAAAAGGAGTGGCGACAGAATCGACACTCAGTGCTGTGACGCCCATGTCTTTTAAGCTGTACAAGCCTTTTTCTTCAGGGCGCCATAACCATAAGCTTTGCCAGATAGGATCTTGTTGATCGATCAGGCCGTTTTCGTCTTGGTCAAAAGCTGCCAGTTCGGCAAAACCTTTGCCTGTGGTGGGGCCAAATAGTTCGCTGCCTGAATCCACCACGCCATTGGCATTGCTGTCTTTAACCAGATAATACTGGCCTTGTGCAAGTTGCTGAATATGTCTGGCATTGTCTGTCAGATGAAAAGCTGTAGTTTGGCCTGTCAGTTCCACAGGGCGGCCGTTAAAACTCATGACCAGCGGATCTTTCATTGGCTGTTCTGTGCGTTCGCTGTAGCTGAATTCTTCATAGCTCATGGAAAATTGCATCGACCAGCTAAAACTGCTGCCATCCTTCAGCGCTACTGAACCTGAAAAATCAGCACTGACGGCTTCGTACCTATAGGACCACTCACGAATGGTGACGCCTGAAGCATTTTGATTTTCAAGCTGGTCTGGCTCTGTTGTGGTGGCCGGGCCATTCAGAGCCTGGTTTAATTCTGCCGGGTCTAGCCAGCCTTTTAACTCTTCGCCTGTCAGTTGTTCCAGTAAACGTTTGATGGTGCCAATGGAATACACAGCGTTAAAAAGACCATCGTCACTCTTAGCTTCTTTCACATCTGCGGCTTTTGACGCTGGCATATTTTCAGAAGAAATCACATTAGCCGAAGGTAACAGAGAAGTCTGAGTTAAACTTCTGTTATCCTTTGTTACAGTTAAGCTGTCATTTCGCTCTGGACTCACAGTGCGACCTGAATACAATAACTGCTGACTGCTGGAGTTCTGTTGTTGCTTGATGCTGAGGATTTGCATTTTGGCTCCCCTCTTACTTGGGCTTAACGACTATATCGACCAGGATTGTACAAACTTTAACCAGGGTTCAATTATGTTAGAAAATTTTTTCCGTCAGTTGACGACAGATCCAGACAGCATTAGCTTTCAGCAAAGTATAGAGTTGATTGATAACTTATATGACTTTGCTGAAACTGCGTTTCAGAACGGCGATAAACACAATGCTGCCGGTGAGAATAATGGCTCTTGTAAGATTTTAGCTTTTGCCTTGTTGCACCGTTTGTCAGAGCCTCAGGCTTTGCAGATGTTTGGTGATTATTACCGCAAAGACGTGTTATCCAGCCCTACAGGCTCAGATCACGCCAATATCCGTCAATTTATGCAACACGGCTGGGATGGCATTGAATTCAGCGGCCAGGCGTTAAAGCCAAAATCCATTTAGTCATTATGCAACACGGCTGGGATGGTATTGAATTCAGTGGCCAGGCGTTAAAGCCAAAATCCATTTAATCATTATGCAACACGGTTGGGATGGTATTGAATTCAGTGGCCAGGCGTTAAAGCCAAAATCCGCTTAAGCGGATTGGGCCTGGGGCAAGTTGCAGATACGATTCATCGTTGCCTGAATTTTTTGTGGGGTAAAAGGTTTTGCCATAAAACCACTGGCTCCTCCTTCAACACTGCGTTTTACATTTTCCACAGTGCTGTGTGCTGACATAATGACCACATGGCACTTGGGGTCCAATGCTTTAATGCGGCCTAACAGCTCATGACCGTTACTGTCCGGTAATTCAATATCCAAAAAAATCACATCATGATGATCTGTGCTGATAGCCATCAAAGCTTGTTGGCCTGTACTGGCTTCTGACACTTTTTCAGCGCCCATAATACGCAAATTTTGATTTAAGAAATAACGAACTGAACTGACGTCATCGACGATCAGGATAGAAGATTGATCTATAGTCATGCGCAACATCCTTGCTTGGAGCATTTACCTGACTTAAGCATGTCGTGATTCTGCGAAAAGCGCAATAAGTAAACGATATTTTCCTGATAAAACAAGTTCAGCAGACTCATGGACATAGTGAAGAGGCTTTAAAGTGGTGCTGTAGAAAATAAAAAAGCGACTGGTTTTTGAGCTAAACCAGCCGCCTTAAGTGCATTTTATGTTAACCCTTAAAGGGAATATTTCGTTTCGGTATTATTTACCTTGGTTCTGCTTACTTTGATCTTGCTTCTGCAACTCTTGCAGCAGGCTACTCCAGGGCACCAGTTTCATATTCTGACCTTGCTCCGGCATACGATTGCGGCCATCCTGCACTATCAAAGCACCTTGTTCAAAGCCTGGACCCAAAGATCGGGTTGTCACTTCAAGACCATCGGTTTCAGAAGCTCCATCTATGCCCAATTGAGGATTCGTTGTCACTCTGAATCTCAGACGTTCTGTGTAAGGTGGGGCTGCATCGTAAATGATATAGCTATCATTGCCCTGACTGGAAACCACCAGATAACTGGCTCCGTTGTGTTCAGCCAGTGCTATACCTTCTATATCATCGACCAGACGTTTGCCATCCACTGAAATGATTTTTTCACCTGTGCTGCTGGCTTCTGCGCCTGCTGCAAAACGCCATACAGCTTCATCTTCTTCGCCAACAAATAAAATGCCGCGCTTATCATCGGCAACACAGCCTTCAGGCTGACTTGGCACCTGCAGAGATCGCACTAAAGTACCTTGCCAGTGTGTACCATCGCTGTTGATACGGTATTGTTCAATCAAGCCGGACTTATCGTTGACAAAAACGTAATGTGAGCCTCTTTTTGCATCCTTATACATGCACAGACCATAAATTTCTTTCATGGAGGTTGGCACTTTACCTGCATTATGCAACAGCCCTTTTTGATCAATTGCAAAAAGTTGCAGGCTGTTGTCGTTACGTAAACTGGCTACGGCGATATCGTGTTGTTTGCCTTGCCAGTTTAAATTGTAACGCACATCGACGTTATTTAAGCGTCCGACGGCCAGTTGTTGCACCCGTTTGCCCTGCATACTGTAAACATCCAGGCCAGCTCTTTTGTCAGTGCCGAGGATCAGGCTCAGCTCTGGTTGGGTAGGATGATGCCATACCGCAGGGTCGTCCATTACATCACCACGCTGGCTGGCGGCTTCTGTTTGCAAGATGGGTTGCACCTGCGCCATAGCTGGTTTTGTTGTTGCAACTGCTGTTGTTTCTTGCAGTTTCAGGCTTTGCACAGCATCTGCATCTTCATTGCTGATATAAGCTGTTGTGCTGTTGCCTTGTACACGAACTGATAAACCAGTTGCTTCAGCGAAAGCTGGTATTGAGCTGTGATGGATCACCTGACCTGTACTGCTGAGATGCAGCAGTCTGGCTGGTTCTGCCTCTAATGCAAGCAGGCTGCTGTCTGGCAGCAGCTGCAAGCCTAAAATTTCGCCTTGCAGCTGACCAAATGGCTGATTAACCTGAACTAAGCTGCGGCCTTCATCTGCTTCAGGCTCTGCCTGATAAGACCAGATAGCTCTGTCTGCTTCCGCTATATACAGTGCTGCAGTTTGTTGATCCACAACGCAGGCTTTGCTGTCATAAGGTACATTCAGTTCACGGATCACCACTGGCTCTGCCAGCCACTCTTGCTTTTGTTGCAGCAATAATTGGTCTGCGCCACCGCGGCCACCCAGTAAAAATAAGCTCAATTGCTGATTTTCGTGGCTCTGATAAAAACACAAATCTTCCACAACTCTGCTGCTGATCAGTTGCTGTCTTATCAGTACTAAAGGCTTTTGTTCTTTTGGCGAAAAACGCCACAAGTACAAGCTGTTGTCGTTGCTGTCCATAGCGGCCAGCAGCAGGCTGTCGGCTGAAAGTGGCTGTAGAGTCAGGCGGTTAAAACTGCCGCTGTAGCTGCTTTGTTGGGTTTCGCCCAGCTTGATCTGTAAGCCCTGACCATCGGTGAAAACCTGGTACTCTTGCCCTGCAACCTGCACCTGATGGTAATGACTGGCTTTTATGTTCAAAGCTTTAGGCGCAGAAGCAGAAGTTGCTGCTTGCTGCTGTGCTTGATCGGCCTGACAGGCAGTCAACACTGTGCTCAGCGTCAGCGCTATGATGCTCACTTTAAAAAAATCTGTTGTCGATATCATGATGTTGTCCTTACTTACCAGTTAGTGATTTGCAGGCCCAGCACAAAGGTGCGGCCATATTGTTCATACTGGAAGTTATAAGGCTTGCGCCCAGTGTAAGCGTAATAAGGTTCGTCATTGAGGTTGACGACATTAAAGTAAAACTGCATGCCAGGTTGCACTGTCCATTTACTGGTGAAATCAACCTGCATATGGTCATCGGCGTGCACGTCGTACTCTTTGTCCGTGATGTCACCCACTTCAGCCAGATAATCAGATTTATAATTGGCTGCCAGACGCAGACTGATTACATTTGTTTCATAACCCAGGCTGAGGTTAGCGGTTTTATCGGATTGGCTGGGTAAGGCCACTTCACGGCTGAATAAAGTACCATCATCAAACCATTCAATATCGGCGGCTGAATCCGTCAGCGTCAGATTTGTTGATAACAGCAGGTTATCCAGCCAGTTTCCAAAACCTGAAACTTTATGCACTGCATTCAGTTCAATACCATATAAATCTGCTTTGCCGCCGTTGACATAGGTTTCTGCCACAGCAAAATCGGCGTATTCTCCACGGCCAGCAAGGTCGGCTTCATAGATGAAGTTGTCAATTTGTTTGTAAAACAGCATGGCCGACAACACACCCAGTTTATCTGCGTAGTGTTCAATGCCGAGGTCAAAATTGTTGGAAGTCAGAGCTTCTAATTCAGGGTTACCAAAAGCGGCTTCCACTTCATCGTCATCTTCTTCCAGTAAGAAAGCGGGTGACAGTTGCTCAAAGTTTGGCCTTACTAAACCTGTGCTGAAAGCAGCTCGCACTATGCTTTGCTCCGACAGATCATAACGTGCCACTACTGCGGGTAACCAATAGCCTTCAGAGTTTTTCACCTGATTGGCACTGAAGGTTTCGTTGATGGCGTCATAACGACTGCCAAGGGCATCACGTTTTTCATGTTCATAACGCACACCAGTGATTAACTGCCAGTTATCGCGTTCCCACTGCGCCATCAAATAGGCAGCGCTGATATCTTCATCCACCTGATAGTCATTAATTTGTGATTCGACGTCATCTACAAAATCATCGCGGTTCAGGCTGTTCACTAACTGATAGATGTCGTTGCTGTTGACGGCCTGTCCTAGAGTGCCCAAGCCATAATCCACCTGCCCACCGGCATAATCGGCCATACTCAAAGCATTGATACCCAGATCCTCAAAATCTTCAAACAACCAGATGTCTTCGTCCGCTGTTTTTTCGCGTTGGCTGAATTTAGCGCCACTTTTGAGAAGCATAGTGCCCTGGCTTTGGGTAAATTCGCGGCTCAGGTCAAATTTGATATTACGTTCAGTTTCCTTGGCATAGGTGTCGCCCATTTCGACTTCTTTTAACTCATAGCCGTCAGCCAGATAAGCTTCCGCTGGTGCGGTCAGGCGCAAAATAGTACTGCCGCTATAGCCTACACCGTCATCAAATTCCTGCTCAAAGTCGGCGGCGCCAATATTAAAAGGCGTATCTTCATCTGCTTTGCTGGCACCGGCTTCCAGTTGCCATTGCCAGTCCCCTGATGTCTGTTTGGTACCTAAAACAAAAGCACTGATACTTTGGGTTTCTTCCCGCTGTTTTAATGAACGGATCAGCGCTGCTTCACCTGTATCGCCGGCAAAAAGCGGATCGGCCAGTTCAACGACCATACCCTGGCGTTCTTCTGTATCGCTAAAGCGGCTGTACAGAGTACGGAGGTAATAGTCATTGTTGTTACCTGGTCTGTAGTCCAGATTCAGTGCCACACCCAGGCGTTCACGACTGATGCTGTAATCCCTTAATTCAAATTCTTCCAGACCTTCTTCAAAATCCCAGGCGCCGCCACTTTCAACGTTTTCAGAACCAAACTTACGTTCAGCGAAACTGGCCGCCAAAGCCACACCAAAAACATCAGTTTCGCCACCTAAATCCATGATTTTGCTGATCACACCTGAAACTTTAGGGCTGGTTTTGCTTTGTAGTTCGTTATGGCCAGCTTCCACAGTGGCGGAATAAAAGTCATCGCTGCGATCAAAGGCAGATAAACTTTTGATTTCTACTGTGCCCCCCAAAGAGCCTGCCGGCATATCCGGGGTCAGGGTTTTATTCACTTCCACCGATTCAAGTAAATCAGAAGGAATCACATCCAAAGCCACGGCACGGCGGCCTGCTTCAGGAGCTGCCAGTTGAGTACCGTTATAAGTCACCGCATTGTAGTCTGGAGCCAAACCCCGCACCCGGACAAAGCGGCCTTCGCCCTGATCCCGTTCTACAGACAAACCTGCCAGGCGTTGCAATGCTTCGCTGACATTACTGTCTGGAAATTGCCCCATTTCATCTGTACTGGCCACAGTTAATATACCGTTGGCGTTACGCTGGCGGTTTAATGCTTTGCTGATGGCACCTGACTGTCCCACCACTTCTATATGTTCAATAGAATTGCTGGCCGATAGCAGTTTGATATCCGCCAGTCGTTGCTGCGTATCCGCAACCACCAGTATCTGGCTTTGTGGAGCAGCACCTAAGTAGTTGACGTGCAGGGTATAAGTTCCTGCAGGTAATTGTCTGAAATGAAAGCTGCCATCGGCACCTGTAGTACGGCGCAATTTAAGTTCAGGAATACTGACCTGTGCTCCTGCCAGCAGACTATTACGGTTATCTGTGATCCGGCCTTGTACATCGGCATCGGCCAATAATGAGGTGGATACTGTGCTGCAGGCCAATGTAACGGCAAACGCAAGCAGGTTAGGACGGTAGTTCAGTGTCATTTTAGCTCTCAGTGGACTTATTAAACCTGTTAGCCAGTCTGCCGGGGCTCTGTGACAAAACACCGTTTCTGAATAAGCTTGGCTGAGCGCTGCTGACCCGGGTCTTTACCGCTCAGCCTGATACCGTCAGTGCTTCACTTTGTCATGTAACTGTCATGCGCCAACCGCAAAATGGTTTTTATTTGCCTGGATCTGAGAATGATGTGGCGTCAACATCGATATAAATTGGTATTTAGCCTGCTGCTTTTACTCAGCAGTTTATTGCTCGCGTTTTATTGTGGTTATGCAAAACAAAGCTATGAGTTTGATTGGGTGGATGTGCTGGGAGAAGGCACAACTTTACTGGTTGCTTGTGGCTGGTTGGGATTAATAGTCAGCAGTCGTCCGGCAGGGAGGGTGACTGAGTTGCTGTACTATGGCAGCTTGCTGTTAGTCTATTCCTATTTTCTCGATTTATTGGATGAGTTTATCCAGTACCCTGAAGATGTGCGTCTGATGAGTTGGCTGGAGTCATTACCTGCGCCAGTGGGCATGCTGATTTTAACTTATGGTTTGATTGGCTGGCACAGGGAACAGCGGGCTATCAACAGGCAATTGCGTGGCCGGGAGTTGTTTTTACGAAACCATGAATTAATTGACCCTTTAACTCAGCTGTATGGCGCTGAGTATTTACTGGCTGTGTTGCAAAGGGAAGTTGAATTACATCAAAGCCAGCGTCAGCCATTGAGCCTGTTAGTTTTGGATATTCATAACTTCGCCGATTTTAACCGACGTAATGGTATAGCGGCTGGAGATCATTATTTGGGTCAGTTGAGTGAGTTACTGTTAAGTCAGTTACGCCACAGTGATGTGGTCTGTCGCTACAGCGGAGATTGTTTTGTTGCAGTCTTACCTGATACAGCGGCAGCTGCGGCTCAGATTATGGCGCAGCATCTGCAACAACAGGTGGTGCAGTTAACGGATGAAGAAAATAAGCCTGATCTAATCATGGCTGTAATGCAAGTGAGTCAGGACTCCGCCTCTGCTGCTCTTCAGACCGCGCTTCAGATGTTAGCCGCCTCTAAACAGGGCACTGAATTCAGATTGCAGCCTGTCTGATGTCAGCACGCCACTTTGATTCTCATGACAAAATTCTGTTGCTGCAACATGGCAGTACAGAGCTGCTGGCTTTAGCTCAGCGTCGTGGAGTCGAACTGCATAAGTTATTAAGTGGCACCAGTATTTTTGAGCAGGATTTACAAAGGCCCCATGGACGGCTGCACCATGCCGACTGGCTGAAGTTGTTGCACAATTGTCAGCATCAGCTAAAAAGCCCTGAGCTACCTTTTTTACTGGGCAACGCCATGTTGAACAGCCGCTATATTGCCGTCTGCCAAAGTTTGCAGTATGCAAAGAACCTGAGGCAGGCACTGTGCCATTTGTATTATTTCCGTCATCAGTTGTTTCCGGGTTTGTATGCCCGGCTTTACCAGCAAAATGACCATATAGTGATTGAGTTTAAAGCAGCGCTGGGTTTAGCGTCGCAGCAGCCATTTATGCTGACCATTGCCTGTTCCTTGTTGCTGAGCCTGATTAAACAGCAATTGGGCTCTTTGGCTGGCGTCAGTGTGCAGTTGCAGCATGATAGCGCCGAGCATCAGTTGTGGGGCTGTGAGCTGAGTGTTAATCAGCCCTGCGACACTTTACGTATTCCGTTGCCTCTGTGGCAGCATGCATTTCATGATGCCGACGCGGAGCAATTTAAAGCGGCCAGACGAACCTGCCGTCAACTGAATCATGTGTTGATAAAACAACGGGGTGTGCTGGAAAGTATTTCCCGGTTGCAACAGCGTGCTTTGCCACAGTTGTTGAGTCAGGAACAGGTGGCTTTAGCCTTGGGGCTGAGCAATAGTGCACTCAAACGTTTACTCAGCCGGCATGACACTAATTTTGCCCGTTTGATCGATGAAGTACGCCGTGATGCTGCCCGCAATCTGCTGCAACAAGGCCAGTATTCAAACCGCCAACTGGCGCTGAAGCTGGGCTACTCAGATGAACACAACTTTCGCCGTGCCTTTAAACGCTGGACAGGGTTAATTCCCAGCAGCTTTAAAGGCATGTTCCATTTTAATTAACCACCATACTTATAACGGGACTATTTATGAAAACTCATTTCAGCCTTTTTGTACCTCTGGTACTCAGCGTTTTGCTGACTGCTTGTTCTCCGGCTGATTCACCGACAGAGACGCAACAGCAAAAGCCTCAGACCCAGGCTGCAGCAGCAACAGCGCCAGCAGAAGCAACACCAACACCAGCAGAAACTGGTTCAGTGGTGCTGGCTTTTGCCGTGTTGGGTGACGCCGAACCTAAACCTGAACCTCAATTTCCTAATGTGGCCGCTGCTGTCGCCGATGTGAACCAACTGACAGAACCTCTGAAGCTAAGCTTTGTGGTCGGGGTGGGTGATATAGCGCACAAGGGCACCCAAATCCAATATGAAAATGCGACACCTGTACTGCAACAACTGAAATTGCCGTTTTACCCTATTATGGGTAATGAAGAACATGGCAGTACGGTAGAACGTTTTATGCAGTATGCCAATCTGTGGAATCAGGGCAAAGTGACGCTCGATTCACCAAGTTATGTGCTGGAGTATGATGCAGTAGCTTTGGTTTTTGCATCACCAGATCACGGCCGTGATTTTAACGACCAGGGGATCAGCTGGATCCTGAGCGAGATGAAACGCTTAAACAACAAACCCGTGCTATTGATTGTGCACGGTGCCCAAACTGGCGTTTATCCTGAAAATGCGGAAAAGGGCATCAAACACCCGGGTTTTGCAGAAGTGATAGCTCAGTCCAATCTGGTTGCTGTGATTTCAGGTGATTTACATATGGATATGGACAGAACAGATCACTCCAAGCAACTGGGTCAGGTGCATTATTTACATATTCCAGCCCTGGAGCGCACCAAAATTCCTGATGAGACCAAACATACTCCTATGTTCAGAGTCTTTAGCCTGAATGACAAAGGCATAATGCAGGTCGACACTTATCAGACAGGTGTTGCCACACCACTGCCACAGCATAGCTATAGTTTCAGTATTAAGCGTTCTTCTTAGGCGCAGCAATACTGTTTAGCGTCAGGCTCAGATTTAGAGTCGCTAATTTGTATATTTGATAAAAAAGGCCGGAGCTTTGCTTAACAGCTCAGCTCCGGCCTTTTCACACATCCTGCCAAATAAACACAAAAAATCAAAAACGGAATTTACCTTTAATCTAAACTAACAAGCAAAGCTTAGTCCGGTTTAACTGTATCTGCAACAGTGCCGGACACAAGTTATGCTTAATGGTGGCGATGATAATGGCGTTTTTGTTTTTTATGCTTTTTATGATAGTGCCTGTCCTGATGATAATGCCGCTCTTCAACCACTACTACAGTGGGCCTTGGTTCAACTATCACTGCAGTGCCATAATAGCCAGGTGGTTCAACCCAGACACTGGGGCCACGCACCACACAGCCTGTTAATGTCAGTAAAACTGTAATACTGCTGGTCAGAAACAATGCTTTTTTCATCATAAGCTCCGTCTGTAAGTCTTTACTAATCTGAAAGGTAGTAGTCTACCGTCGCTACCACTCTGACTTTTTTGATATAAGGCGTATTGCTGTCACGGTCACTGATACTGAACTGACCCTGGCTGGCGGTTTTAATTTTGCCGAGTTTACTTTGTGAATCTGCGGCAAATTTAGTAGCCACTTCACGGGCATTACGGGTGGCTTCTTCAATCATGGCGGGTTTTAATTCGTTTAAACCGCTGAAAATAAATTCGGCTTTGCTGTCATAATCCTGCCCGGCTATGGCGATCCCTGTTTTGCTCAGCTCCAGTAGCTTCGCCATAGCCTGATGCACTAAATCGACATTGCTGCTGTAAACAGTGACAATGGAGCTGGCTGTGTAGCGCATCTGATTTGCATTGGGGTCGTAATAACCGGCCTGACGGTCGACTATTTGTGGCATTGCCACAGAAATCTCTTTTTGACTAAAGCCCTGCAGTTTCAAAAATGCCTGAATTTGCTCGTTTTTACGCTCAACATTAGCCACTAAAGTGGTCAGGTTATTGTCGACATCGTTAAATTTGATAGGCCAAATCACAGTATCTGCGGCAACCTCCCGTTCAGCTAAACCTTTGACCTGAACAACACGCTCCATAGCTCTGAACTCGATCAGGCTGTTGGCTAAAATAGCGCTGCCTGCGACCAGAGCCAAAGCCAAAATTGTTGCTGAAACCCATGAACGGGACTGGACCATATAAAAACTCCTGTTAGCTGATGATTTAAGTGTATGCACCTCAGCTGAATGGCTGATTAATACTGTACTGACAGCAAAAACAAGCTGGTGACTTTGTGTTTAGCTCTTTATGATGGATGCCCAGCCTTCCATGTAGACGATTTTTTTATGCAAATTGAACAGAGTAAAGTCACCTTAACCACAGCAACAGGACCTATGCTGGTGTATCAGTACCAGCCCTTGGCCGCTGCTACTACAGGCAAATCATTTCCGGCCATTTTGTTTTATTCCGAGATTTTTCAGCAAACAGCCCCTATTGCCCGCAGTGCAGCCATGCTGGCCAGCCATGGTTTTGTGGTGCTGGTGCCTGAAATTTTCCATGAGCTGAATCTGCAAGGTACAGTGCTTGCTTATGACGATGCAGGCAAAGATAAAGGCAATCAGGACAAATGGACTAAGCCGCTGGAAAGTTATGACAGTGATAATCAGACCATGCTGGATTATTTAAAAAGCCTGCCTTATGTCCGGCCTGAAGTGGGCGCTATGGGGGTCTGTATTGGTGGCCATCTTGCATTTCGTGCTGCGCTCAATCCTGCCATCAAAGCAACCTATTGCTTGTATGCCACAGATCTACACAGTGATACCTTGCCTTGTGGCGAAGGCCAGCAGACCTTAAGCCGAGCCGCTGATATTCAGGGTGAGCTGGTGATGGTGTGGGGCAAACAGGACCCTCATGTATCACTTGAAGGGCGGCAGAAAGTGTATCAACAACTGACTCAGGCCAAAGTCCAATTCAGCTGGCATGAATACAATGCTCAGCATGCCTTTATGCGTGATGAAGGTGAGCGTTATGATGCGGCTTTAGCGCTGCAAAATTACCAGCAGGCCGTGGCTTTGTTCCGCCAGATGTAGCTGCTACAGGCAGTTTTTCTGGCTTTGGCTTTGCTTAACGTCGTAAAATGGCGGCCATTCCTTGCAGGCCTTAAAGTACAGTTGAGAGACGATGAATTGTGTTGAGTTTTTAGCCGGACGTTGTAACTCCTGTAGTCAGCTTGCTGTGCCTTATGCTGAACAATTGACACAAAAACAACAGAAGCTGGCGCTTTTGATGGCGCCTTTTGCGGACGCTGAACTCCTGCCTGCAGTAGCAAGTGACGAACAGGGCTTTCGTACTAAAGCCAAAATGGTGGTGTCCGGCACTGTAAACGAGCCTGTGCTGGGCATTCTGAACGGACAACAACCTGTGGATTTATCGGCCTGCCCTTTGTATCCGCCAGCCTTCGAGCCGGCTTTTGCCTTGATTAAAAGCTTTATTCAACGTGCCGGGTTAACCCCTTATCAGTTGGAGCAAAAGCAGGGGGAGCTGAAGCTTGTGTTACTCAGTCAAAGTCAGCATTCGGGCCGTTTTATGCTGCGTTTTGTGTTGCGGTCGAAAAACTGTCTGGCGTCCATCCAAAAACATTTAGCCTGGTTGCAACAGCAATGGCCTGAACTTGAGGTCTGTTCGGTGAATCTTCAGCCTGTGCATATGGCTGTGCTGGAAGGGCCGGAAGAAATTGTGTTAACCCCAGAAGAGTTGTTGCGCGAGGAGTTAAACGGCATTCCGCTTTATCTGACACCACAAAGTTTTTTCCAAACCAATAGCGCTGTGGCTGCAGCTTTATATGCCACCGCAAAACAATGGGCAGACCCCTTACCAGGGCACAGGCTTTGGGATTTGTTTTGTGGTGTGGGTGGTTTTGGTTTGCATCTGGCCAGTTCAGCACAAGGCCAGGTTCGGGCTTTAACAGGTATTGAAATTGCGCCAAAAGCTATTGCCAGCGCAACTCGTTCAGCCGCTGAACTTGGATTGACTGAAGTAAAGTTTCAGGCCCTGGATGCCACTGCTTTTGCTAAAGCGGCAGAAGAAACACCCGATCTGCTGCTGGTCAATCCACCGCGTCGGGGTTTGGGGGCTGAGCTTTGTCAATCGGTGCTGGCATTACAACCTGCATGGTTGATTTATTCCAGCTGTAATCCTGATACTCTGGCCAGCGATTTAGCTGTGCTGAGCGCAGACTACCAACTGCTCAAAGTACGGTTGTTTGATATGTTTCCTCATACCCAACACTCAGAGGTATTAACCCTGCTGCAGCGACGGGATAAAGCAATTTGACTCGAAGTTTATCTCTGTTCAAACAGTTTATTGCAGATGATTTTGAGCGTTTTTTTAATGCTTACCTATCTATGCCGAAGATCTACTGCTAACTTTTTATCACTATTATCATTTCGCTGTTCTAAATAATGTCCGTTGGATCTAGTCAGCTCATAGACCACTAAGGAGAGTGTCACAAATGCGTAAGAACCTACCAGTTACTGAAAAAGAACGTACTTTTCTAAAAGAGCAACAGCTTATTTCTTCTACCGATATCAAAGGCACCATTTTGCATTGTAATGATGCTTTTGTGGCTATTAGTGGTTTTAGCAAAGAAGAGTTAATTGGCAAACCTCATAGTATTGTTCGGCACCCTGATATGCCTGAAGCCGCATTTCAAACCATGTGGCGTTATTTGCAGCAGGGTAAACCCTGGATGGGGCTGGTAAAAAACCGCTGTAAAAATGGTGATTATTATTGGGTCAATGCTTATGTGACTCCTGTCACAGAGCATGGCCGTGTTGTTGGTTATGAATCGGTGCGTACTGCACCAAGCCGCGCTCAGGTGGCTCATGCCGAGCAGTTGTATAAAGCTGTGAATGCCGGAAAAAATACCGCAAAAGCAGCTTCGGATGTAGCCGCTGACTTACGTTGGGCACTGATGCCGTTGCTTTTTGTGTTTGTTTCATTGCTGTTATGGTGGGCTTTAGGCCCGGTAGCTGCGGCCATAGCTTTTGTTGTCACGGCGTTATTAAGTTATAGCCTGGGAGTGTATCGTTTAAAGCAATCCTTGTCCGGGCTGATTGATTTATTACCTAAAGCTTTTACTGACCCTTTGGCTGTGGCCTCCTATGCAAAACATCAGGGGAAGTTAGGACAGCTGGAAGTGGCTCTGTTGGCTGAGTCTGCTCATTTAAATACTGTATTAACCCGGATTGAGGATGCGTCGACTAAAGTGGCAGTTAATTCTGAGCAGGTGCGAAGTTTATCTGTCGATGCTGCAGACAGTATTCGCAAACAGCAGATGCAAACAGAGCAAGTTGCGACTGCAATGAACCAGATGACCACCACTATTGCTGAAGTCTCATCCCATGTGCAGGACACAGCCGGTAAAGCCGATGACGCCGATGCTTTGGCCCGTTCTGGATCAACTGTGGCGGCTCAGACCCGTGGCGCTATGCAACAGCTGCAAAAAACGGTTAATGATATCAGTCAATCCGTCGCAGATTTGGCTGAGCAAACCAATAAAATTGTGGGGGCCGCCCAAATTATTGAACAGATCGCAGAGCAAACTAACTTGCTGGCATTAAACGCTGCTATTGAAGCTGCACGGGCTGGTGAACAAGGCCGGGGTTTTGCTGTTGTCGCTGACGAAGTGCGGTTATTGGCGTCCCGTACTACAGCGTCTACCAAAGAGATTTATGACATTATTCAGCAGCTGTCGACCAAAGCAAAAGCTTCTGTGCTGGTCGCGGAAAATGGCCGCAAAGATGCTGAATTAGGAGTGACTCAGGTGGCTCAGACTGAAAAGGTGCTGGAAGGGATCAGTGAAGCTGTCGGCAGCATTGCCGCTATGGCAGGGCAAATGGCGGCCGCTGTAGAAGAGCAAGCCCATGTGGCTGAGGATATTAACCGGCAAATTGTCAGTATTTCTGATCTTGCCAATACCTCGTTAAGTCAGGGCACAGCGGTCAGCAAAAGTGGTAAAGATTTACAAAACACTTCTGAGCAATTGCATGAGCTGGTGGAGCGTTTCCGCAAAGTTTAACTTCCAGGAGCAACTAAAGCCGGGGAACCGGCTTTAGTCTTCAAATACCGATATAGCCTGCAACTGCTTAAAATCTGTCATACCAGACAAAACCTTTAAAATGCCATCCTGCACTAAAGTGCGCATACCATCGGCTATAGCCTGCTGCTGAATTTGCTCTATGCTGGCTTTGTGATAAATCAGCTGGCGAACCTTAGTGGTGATGGGCAACAGCTCATGCACACCGACCCTGCCTTTGTAGCCTGTTTGTTCACAGGCCGGACAGCCTTTGGCTTTATAGAGTGTCAGCGGATTTTTTAGCTCCAGCTCAGGTGCAAAAGCCAAACCATAATGCCGCTGTAGATAATCCACTTCTATTTGTTCGGGTTGATAAGCTTCTTTGCATTTACCACACAAAGTACGGACCAGCCGCTGCGCCAGAATACCAATACAGGCATCTGCAAAGTTGATAGGATCTATACCAATATCAATCAGGCGGGTTATGGTTTCAGGGGCCGAATTAGTGTGCAATGTGGATAACACCAAGTGTCCGGTCAGTGACGCTTCGATACCTGCATGAGCTGTTTCTTTGTCACGCATTTCACCTATTAAAATAATATCCGGATCGGCCCGTAAAAAAGCCCGTAGTGCCACAGCAAAAGTTAAACCCGACTTATTATTCATTTGCACTTGCTGCAAGCCTGGCTGGGTGATTTCAACCGGATCTTCAGCAGTCCATATTTTTTTATCTGTGGTATTCAGCCGGCCTAAGATGGCATGCAAAGTCGTGGTTTTGCCTGAACCTGTGGGGCCAACCACCAGCAACACCCCATGAGGGTGTTTAATCATTTGCGACATCATCTGATAGTTGCGGGGGCTCAGTTGCAGCTTGTCAAAGGGCAAAGCTTCACCACTGGCTAAAATCCGCATCACTACGCCTTCCCCAAAAACTGTGGGTAAGGTAGCAACCCGCACTTCGATAATTTTACTTGCCAGTTTCACGCTGAATTTCCCGTCCTGTGGCAGGCGTTTTTCGGCTATATCCAGTCTGGCCATAATTTTGATCCGGGATACCACTGGCGGCATAAAAGCTGGCGGGATTTGGATCAGTTCACGGCACTCACCATCTATTCGCAAACGCACCCGGCAGGAGCTTTTACCTTTGCCGGATTCAATATGAATATCTGAAGCATTCAGACGCTGAGCGTCCATGAGAACCCTGTTTACCAGCTTAACTACCACAGGGGTTTCTTCAGAAATACCTTCGTCTTCCTGTTGCAGAGTCTCCAGCGTCAGGTCGTCGTCGGCTTCATTTAATAAATCGCCCAGTTCAGTTAAGTTGTCTTCTTGCTGGCCTTTGATGTAATGGTCTATATCGTCAGGCAAGGCCACATAAATATCGTAGTTCAGTAAGCCTGTGGCTCGCTCCACCTCCATCAGAGTGTCGGCATGGTTGGGATTCGTCAGCACTATCACTACTTTGCCGGCCTGATCTTCGAGGATCACCAGGTGGTTTTTTAATAAATAAGAGCGGTTGAGTTTGGCGTTCAGCGCATGTAGCTGATATTTTTCCGGTTCAAAACCAATAAAGCTGACCTGATAAAAAGCCTCCAGTGATAAGCCCAACTGCTCTTTACTGATTTTAAAGTCGGTGATGACTTTATTCACTTGTGTGGCAAAATCCTGTGGCGGCAGGTTTAATTGCTGCAACTGGCTGGCGGAAATTAAATTGCGATGCTGCAAATAATCAAAGGGCCCACGGGTGGCGCCCAATTCATAACGGAATTTCTGCCCCAGTAATTGCGCCAGTTGAGTGGCTTTATCAGAGTCTTCCTGACTGAAAGCTGCAGAATTTTTGGCGTTAATCAGTTGGAGTACACCTAACAATACATTTTGTTCGGTAATAGGCACGGCAAGCACAGATTTAGTGCGAAAACCTGATTTCTGGTCAAACTGCCGGGCAAAATTCAGCTTAGGATGGATGCTTTGCAGTTCCTGTTCATCATAAGCGTCTTTGATCAGCACTGATTTTTTACTTAAAGCAACAAAACCTGCGATAGATTGTGGGCCTATAGGCACCCGTATTTCCGTCAGTTCTGAGCCGGTTTTAAAACGCGAATAAATATCCTGACTGTGATAACTGCGCTGATAAATGGTGATACGTTCAGCCGCAAAAAGCTGCAGTATTTGTGCTTCCAGCTCTGGAAATACATCCAGAAAACGCTCTGAGTTATGGATGGACTGGAACAGCTCTAACAACTTCTGATAAAACGCCATAAAACCCCTGCACCAGACTGTAGCTTGCCAAAGAAAGGAAAATTTTTACTATGTTCAGTCTAGCATAGGGGATTTTTTTTGCCCTGAGGCGCTGTAGCTAAGTGTTTGATCCAAAGGCGTGATTTAAATGATTTTCGCCTGGCAAATAGCAGGTTGTGAAATGGCAAAACTAAACAACTGGTAGCCTTGTGCTGATTGTTTTAACTGATAAATCACGCCGTAGTCCTGCTCGCCGATGTGCGGCGGCGCTAACTGGCTCAGCAGATGAATAAGTTCTGGCGTGGTATTGCTATGGCCTACCACCAGTACCGGGCTGTTTTGTTGTTGGATGGCTTTGGCAAGGGCAGCTAAATCCCGGGCGTCATAAGCTTTGATTGATGCCGTTGGTTGGTTAAGCCGTATTTGCTCTGCTGTTTGTTGGGTTCTTTGATAACCACTGTGATACAGCCTGGTTATAGTACTTGGAAGCAGTGCAGCCATAGCTTGAGCCTGAGCCAGACCACAAGCACTCAACTCCGGGTCTTTATCCGCAGTGCTGACTTTTTCGGCATGTCGCACCAGATAAATTTCAGCGGGCGCTGCCTGAAGCCTAAACACAACACTGCTTAATACTGTGATTGCAGCTACAGCTATTACTTTTTTCATCACGGTTTAACCCCTTTTTTCCTGCTGTTTCGTCTAACTGAAAAACAACAGGAGAATGCCAGATGAATACTATTGATACCAGCATAGATAGATCAAAATTGATGGCTGCGACCATCCCCGCTTTATTGATCACTTTTTTATTGTTTGCGTTGATGCAGCAGTTAATAGGAGCTGACAGAGTTTCTATCCGACCAGGCCCCACAGCTATTGAGCATGAACTGCACGAACCGAGAAAAGACAGTCCGGCCAACACCATAATCCGAACTTTGCCGGAGCCACAAAAACCTGTGGCAAGACCAGAGTCTATGGCGAGAGAAACAACAGGAGACTCAGGGCCTTTGCTGGAGTTGTCTGTGGATCCGGTATTGCCGACTCTGGATTTAGGTGGGGCAGGTGAATTTATTCAGATGGATAAAGCAGCCACTGCTATGGTTCGTATTGATCCCAGATATCCGGCAGAAGCAGCTAAAAATGGCATAGAAGGCTGGGTTAAATTGAGTTTTTCCATCGATGTCACAGGTGCAGTGATTGATGTTGAAGTGCTGGATGCTGAACCCAAACGTATTTTTGACTGGGAGGCTGTAAAAGCTTTACGCTCATGGAAATATCAACCTCAGATGAGCAATGGCAAAGCTGTGGTACAACGTAATTTGCAAGTTCAGCTGGATTTTAGTCTGGATAAAGCATAAAACTCAAAGCCAGCACTTCTTTGGTGCTGGCTTGGCCGAAAGAGGAGTAAGGGATGCTGCTATCCTGGTTTAATCGAAGTGGGGCTCTGCCAGAGACTGATCCTCAGCAGCTGATGCAAGGTTATATACAAACAGATAATCCTGCTTACCTTGCCCAATTGATCCAATGTTATGGTGATGATTTGTATCACTTTTTACTAAAACAAAGTGATCCGGCACTGGCGGCTGATCTGAGTCAGCAAAGTTGGTTAAAGGTTATGGAGCAAAAACAACAGTTTGCCGGACACAGCAGTTTTAAAACCTGGTTGTTTGCTATAGGCCGTAATTTACTACTGGATGAATTCAGAAAACAAAAACGCTGGGTCTATGAAATCAGTGAAGACTTAGCATCGGAAGATAACAGCCCTGCTGCAGCAGTGGAGCAGCAGCAAAGTGAACTGAAGTTACAGCACTTATTAGAGCTGCTGCCGTTATTGCAACGCGAAACTTTATTGTTGCAACTGGAAGGATTCAGTTTGCTGCAAATAGCGCAGATCACCAAAGCAGAAGCTGAAACCGTTAAAAGTCGTCTTCGTTATGCACGGCAGGCGTTGGCAAAACAGCTTGGAGAGCACGATGAATAAGCTGGATGAAAAACTACAACAGTTGTATCAGCAAAGTAAAACTGAGCAGCCTATGCCTGATCAACTCAGGCAACAGTTGTTACAGCTCAAGCCTGAGCAACGTAAAACTAACTGGAAATCCTTATGGCCTGCAGTACAGGGACTGGCTGCTTCTGTGGCTTTGATTTGGTTAGCGCAACAACTTTGGTGGCAACCTGCCTATTACCAAATCGTGTTGCAGTCGGATGCGAACTACCATCAGGTGCAGTTGCATAGTCTGGCGAAAAACGAAACGTCGCCACAGCAAACGGCTTACCAGCAACGATACCAGCAGTATCAGCAAGCCCGTCACCAACTTGAGCAAAGTAATAGTCTGGTTGGTCAACTCAGTTTCAGTGGTCAGCACTGGCAAGTAGAAGTCTGTGACCAGCTATTGGTGAAAATTGATCAGCAACTGGCACTGGAACTACAAAAGGACCTGCCATGGCATGCCGGGCAATGGGTAGAGCTTAAAACGGGTCAGCAGGGGCAAATTCTGGCAATCATTTCTGGCAAAGCGGCTCTGCAGTGCAATAGTTAAAAGAAAGGTTCACGGCAGGGCTTTTATTTTTTACACTAAGCATCGTTTTAGTTGTGGATGATGCTTAGTGGAACCCCAGTTAACTTTTCTGACCTCTTATCCCGAAGCTGTACGAACACAGGTACAGTCGCTGATTGCACAGGGGCGTCTGGCTGAAGTGCTGGCGACCCGCTATCCACAGATGTCGCATGATATTCAGAATGACAAAACGTTGTATCAGTTTACTCAGGAGCTGAAACAACGTTTTGTTAAGTCCAGCCCACCTGTCAGTAAGGTCTGCTTTGATGGAAAAATTCATCTGGACAACAGCTTAGGTTTACATAGTTTTGTTAGCAGGGTGCAAGGCGGTAAACTGAAAGCGAAACAGGAAATCCGCATTTCTGCTTTATTTAAACAACTGCCTTTTGCTTTGCTAAAAATGGTTGTAGTGCACGAACTGGCGCATTTGCGCGAAAAAGATCACAACAAAGCCTTTTATCAATTGTGTCAGCACATGGAACCCCAGTATCATCAATTGGAATTCGACTTACGTCTGTTCTTAACTTTGAGACAGCTGGAAGGGAAAGCGGTATGAAGCCTGATGGTGATGTGGTTTTTGTTTATGGTTTGTTGATGTTACCCCAAGTCGTTTTTGCTATTACAGGCAAAGACTATGTGATGCAAGACGCCAGCCTGCTTGATTACAAAAGATATGGTTTAAGCCAGCAACATGCCAATACGCCAGTGCCTGCCTTAGCTCAGTGTCCCGGCCATTTGCAGCAAGGAAAAGTACTGTTGGGGGTATTGCCTGAAGAACTTGCGAAGCTGGATTTTTTTGAAGAGCTGGATTCTGGTTTATACCTGCGCGAGAAGGTAAGAGTACAATCTTTGGGTGTATGGCTGGACGCCTGGTGTTATACAGTGGGGCCAGCTTTGCAGCCTTATCTGACCGGAGACTGGTCTTTGCAACAGGTTAGTGAAAGCCATATAGAGCATTTAATTACACAGCTGATACCGTCGATGTTAACGACTTATCATAACTTACAGGCCGATACCGGCACTAAAGCAAAGGCAAGCCCTTTGTCTGAGGACTAACACATTGAAATTAATCCAATTACTGGTGGGCGCATTCCTCGTCCTTTCCCCCCAGTTACTGGCGGCTGATGTTGATAAACTGGCTACCAATTTTGACTGGCATTTCCGCCAGACATTAAAAAAGAGCAATATTCCGGGTGCAGCTTACGCTATTGTCAAAGACAACAGAGTTGTAAAAGTAGGTGCTTATGGAGTGCGAAACATAGGCACTAAATCGAATATAGATGCCTACACTGTATTCAGGCTGGCCTCTGTCTCTAAAACCTTTACTGGTCAGCTATCCTCTTTGCTGGTGCATCAGGGCCATTTTAAGTTGGATGATCCTGTCACCCGTTACGTGCCGGCTTTTTCTTTTAAAAGCCCACGCCATACCGGCGCTTTGAAAGTGGAACATTTGTTATCACAAAGCGCGGGTTTAGTGCCTAATACCTATGATGACCTGATTGAAGCGAATCAGACTCCAGCCCAGATTTTACCTAAGTTTCGATATTTAAACCCTCGTTGTGCGCCAGGCAAATGTTATGGTTATCAGAATGTGTTGTTCAGCCTGATCCGGCCTGTTATGGAAAAAACCACAGGCAGCAGCTTTGAAAGCCTGATGGAGCAGAAACTGTTTAAACCATTAAAAATGCCAACAGCCTCAGTGGGGTATTCTGCATTTTTAGCCTCTAAAAACCGTGCTATGCCTCATGTCAGAGTGAAAAGAGGCTGGGCTGAAGCAAAAGTAAATCCAAGCTATTACCGGGTCAGTCCTGCCGCAGGCGTCAATGCCAGTGTGATGGATATGAGTCAATGGCTGATAGCGCAGTTAGGTCATTACCCGGCGGTGCTCAGCCCGGCCATGCTGCAGGATGTGCGCAGCAAAAGAATTAAAGTGGCTGATGATTTAGGTGGCCGCACCTGGGGCCAATATGTCACCACTTCGCATTATGGTTTAGGTGTGCGTATTTTTAACTTCGGTGGTAATGAAGTCTATTATCACGGCGGCTGGGTGAAAGGCTATCGTACTGAAATGGCCTATTCCAAAGAAAAAGGTGTAGGATTGGTGGTTCTGATCAATGCCGAAACCAATCTGGTGGGGGATTTATCCACCTGGTTCTGGTCAAATTTACTGGCTGTTAAACCGCAGACCAAAAAGCGTATTGCAGCCCAAATGCAGCAAGAATGGGAAATGGAGATGGAATCTGACGTTGAGTGGCAAGTGCCGTTATTGGCAGACTAACACTGGACAGATGCAAAGGACTGCTATACTCACCTTTGGTACAAACAAAGTGGCCCGCAGAAAAGGATAGATGCCCGATATGTCGATGGGAACCATAAGTCAGTCTTCGTATAGTAAAACCGTAAAAACTATCCTGAGCAAAGTCCACGATGCCACAGCGCTGAATGATTCAGTCTATGAAGTGGCGACTGATTATTTTCGTCATGCGAAGCAGCAAGATGAAAAACTTCAGCAATTACAATTGCAAGTACGCAAGCTGGAAAAAAAGCCTGATCTGTCTTCCAGTGAACAAAAGCAATTGGCCGAAGCTCAGTCTGCGTTAAAACTTTATATGCGTATGCTCGATGACAGCAGGGTAGAGCGCTACAGAGCCTTAAAAGCTGTGTGTATCTCAGTCTTGCAGTTAACTGAAGGCGAAAACTTTGACGAGACAGTCCAAATGTCGTCGAAATTTTTGGGCACTATTCAACTGTTAGCGCCGAGCAACGGCAAATATGTCGCCGCAGTGAACCAGAAGTTTAAACATCTGTACAAAGGCATTTTAAGTTTGCGTTTACTCGACCGCTTGTTGCTGGATAACGAGCTGAACAATAACTATGTGCTGGGCAAGATGCGTGCTGTTAAAGAGATGCGTGATAACGCAGAGGCAGCTTATAAAGCCGACTATTCACCTTTCCGTGATGATGTGCAGCTACCTCTGCTGATGGCAGCTATATTGCAGGACATAGGCACTTACCATCCGGATGCTTTGGCTATTCTCAAAGGTGCAGATGGCGACCTGGATGAGTTTCGGGTGTTGGATGATGAAAACCGCGTTGCACTTTTGAAGATCAACTATCAGGAAACTTTAAGTTATGTCACTAAAGGCCTGGCTTGTGACCGTTATGTCGGGAATTCAAAAGAAGAGCGGGAGCTGTTTAATCAAAACGAACAAGACAAGCTGAATTTTGTCTATACCTTGCTTAAAAACGCTATTAAACCTGAAGGTGGCGTTGGTAACTTACTGAAAATTCCGCAAATTTATACCTCAGTTGTCTTGTCGACCAAGTTAAACCATAGCTATGAGTCTTTACCCAAAGCGGCGCTGGTGCTGCAAAGCGGCGTAGAGCGTGGTTATTACCATAAAGCGGCTGTCGATGCGCTGATTAAAATTACCGGCCTCTTTCCTCAGGGTTATGGTGTCACTTACATTCCAAAAGATTCAGACAAACGCGATTTAGACAGATACGAATATGCACTGGTTATCTCTTTGTACCCACCAGCCACTGATATGCCCATATGCCGTGTCGTGACGCGCAGTATGGCGTTCAGTAATACAGGCACTAATGTGGTGATCAGTGTGGATAACAATTTGTATTTTCCAACGGCGCGGAAAAAGCTGGAGAAAATGAGCGAAGAACGTTTATTGGAAATTCTGAGTAAGCTGGTATCCAATTTTGAAGAACGTAAAAATATGGAATTAATCCCCAAATGCTGGTTTCCTGACGAGTATTTCTCCTACAGTAAAAATCAGAATTTATGGAACAGAGTGACCACTATTCAGAATTAATTTGGCCTTGTCAGTGAAATAAAAAAAGCCCGGCTACAGAGCCGGGCGAAAAATAGCGGTTCAGGGAGATGAGTTAAACCGCGTGCGCTAAACAGCTTAAACTCTGCTTAGCATAAAGATGAATGCGGTGGCTATATAACGTTTTAATTCAATAGCCTCTATCGATTTAACAGATTAAAAGCACAAGCAGTGTTTTACCTCTCTGCTCGCCCTTGGTTTCAATGATTTTTTCGATACAAGTCCAGATAAAAATTCAGGCTGATTTGAGGTGAGCTTTGAGCAAATTGCTGCTTTTGTTCGGGTTTGAACTTCCAGGCTAAAGGTGTCATTTCCAGCAGGTTCAGTACCATGTCTGCGGGTACATCCGTCAGTTGCTGTTTTAATTCCTGCCGTTGTTGATGCACAAAACCCGGGATAGCTTCAATTGCATCACTGTGCAGACGCACAGAGCTGTAGACCTGCTGTTTGATCTCCACTAAATGTTCCGGTGCTGGTGTGACTGTCAGCAGAGCTCCGTCAGCTTTTAATACCCGCGCCAGTTCTTCCGGCTCACAAGGCGCACAAAGTTTAAGTGCCGCATCAAAACTTTGATCGGCAAAAGGCAGATGCCAGGCACTGGCAACACAAAAGTGAATAGCAGGGTAGGCTTTAGCTGCTTTTTTAATGGCGGTTTTGGCGATATCCACACCATACAGAGTGGCTTCGTTGTCTGCCAGAGCCTGCATCAGCCTGTTGCTGTAATACCCTTCACCGCAGCCTAAATCCAGCAGCACAGCTTGTTGTGCTAATACAGAAGCAAAAGTGTGGTTCACCGCATCGGACAACAACTGATAATAACCAGCATTTAAGAAATCACGGCGGCATTGCATCATCAGTGCTGAATCGCCCGGCACTTTGGAGTTTTTTTGTTGGACGGGCAGTAAATGCAAATAACCCTCTTTGGCCAGATCAAAACTATGGCCCTGAGCACAAGCAAAACTGTTGTGGTGTTGAGTCAGGCTCTGTTGACAAAGCGGGCAGCGGTACATAACAACTCCGGTTCTAGTTAATTCAGTTGCAACAAGTCCCAGCGGGTACCGTACAAGTCTTCAAACACAGCCACAGTACCATAAGCTTCCTCGCGGGGTGTTTCGAGAAACTTTACGCCTTGTTGTTGCATTAATTTGTGATCACGCCAGAAATCGTCTGTGTTTAAAAACAGGAATACCCGGCCACCACATTGATTACCAATCTGTTGCTTTTGTTGCTCATTGCTGGCTTTAGCTAACAAAATAGCAGTTCCTGCTGCGCCTTGGGGCTGCACCACCACCCACCTTTTTTCACCTTGTGGGCTGTCTTCCACTAACTCAAAACCCAGTTTTTGCGTGTAAAACTCTATGGCTTCGTCATAGTCAGCCACTAACAGGCTGATTAAACCTAAACTTTGTTTCATAGCCGTTGCTCCTGACTGAAGAAAAGTGGCGCTATGCTACCGATCCGAAGCTGTGGATACCAGCAAATATTGGCTTTTTAGGGTTGAGTTGCTGGGCAGCTGAGCAGTGCTGTTGCTATACTGCGGTCTTTATTTTGTCTGTGTGGAGAGAAAAATGTCTGGTGCAGAACTGGAACTCTGGTCTTTGGATGAGTTGTGTGATCACGCTTTTGCGATTTTTGAAGAGTTAGCAGAAGAGAACTTATCGGCTGAAGATTATGCGTTGTATCAACAACATGCAGCGGCATCTGCGTATGTGGATTTAGTTCCGGCCACCGACGACTGGGTGGATATGATTGCAATGGATATTGACCCTGAACTGCATGTGGAAGCCCGCATTGGTTTGGCTGATGTGAATGCGGTTGCAGAAATCGTTTTGGCCAGAATTTTATTGTCAAAAGAAAAATTTGAAACTTTATGTCATGCCCGCTGGCGTGGACAGGACTAAATCGGGGTAAAAAATCAGCCAAGCATCAGATTTAATACCATTTTTTCTGAATTTTCCTTTTGCGCTCAGCCAGCTTACGCCTACACTCAATACGTGTTTGTCGAACGATCCTTGATCGATAAGAGAATGAGGCAAAAGCTTGAGTCTGACCCGATTTGATTTTAGTAAGTTATTTGATCTCAATGTATTAGTGATTGAGTCTGATCCCGCGTCTGGTCATCAGTTAAAACAAATACTGACCGGCCTTGGGATCAAAAAAACCGAACTGAGTCGGACAGTGTTGCCTTTGCTTGGCGGTGAAGTCTCAACCGCTTACGATGTGATTTTTCTCGATTATGACGTTGAACCTTCGATATCAGGCACCGATCTGATTGAGCTGTTGTTGCACAAAAATATAGTAAGCCCTTTGTGCCGTCTGGTGGTGTTATCTACTGCTCCTGAGCGGCAAAAGTATGGGGTGGATTATCCTTTCCATCAGGTCGATTTTCTCGACAGGCCCTGTAATAAATTCCATATCGACGAGCAGTTAAAACTGCATGTGCGCTTGAAGGCCTATATGGATCAGGTGCTGCCGCTGATCCACAAGCGCCGTTATGTCGATGCTTTCAAACTGATTAATGAACTACAACAAAAAGCCGGGGCTGACACTCCTGTTGCAGTGCTGCAACTAAAAGCTGAAATTTTGCTGGAGGTGGGGGTGTATGATGCCGCCTCAGCCGTGATTAAATCGGCTTGTGCCAAACAACAAGACTGGGCTTTGTGGCTGCAATTTTTACTGGATTATGAACAAGGTGAGCTGGAGTCTTGCCATAACTTTTTAGCCAATGCTGAAGAACTGCCTCGTTATCAGGAAAGAAAAGAAGTCTGGCAAATTTATCTGGCGTTAGAAAACGAAGACTATGCAACGGCTCTTCATATAGCAGCAAAAATTCCACCTGCCGCTATGTCAACTCAACTGACTCAGTTAGTGCAACTGGTGATGATGATGTCGGACAAAGCTGAGCAAGCTATTGAACTGATTGAACGTAAAAGGCGACTGGCAGGCAGTGGTTATCAATTTTGTGTTTTAACTGTGACTTTGTGCAAGTTGCTGTTGTATCTGATGGCGAAAGTTGGTGCGGAGCAAAACCCGACACCCAATCAGGTGATGTTGCAGCAATGCTTTCGCCAGTTGATCACCGATAAAGAAGCTAGCCAGTTTGCGGCTGATATTATCTGGTTGCAGGGCAGTTTGCTGGCTCAGGCCGAAGGCAATGAAGCAGCTATAGTGTTTTTAGAAAAACAGAAGCAGCATTTAGCTGCAATGCAGATGTCTGTGGCCAGTTTGTGTCAGGGCGCGGCTTTAATGGCCAGTCTCGGCAAAATGAACGCGGCTTTTGATTTGATGTATTTAGGCAACAAAGCTCTGAATTTGTTGCCACACAGTATGCATAAAGTCTATGCAGCTTCTGTGCATCAGCAGGCTTTTTACCTGATGTACAGCCCACAAGACAGAGGCCAGATCTATGCTCAAATGGGCTTAAGGCACGAAAAAGACGGTGATTTACGACCTGCGGCAAAAATGTATTACCAGGCTTATCTGGCTGAACCTGGCTATATGGACCATCAGGATCATCTGGCCAATTTGCTCAGCCAATTAAAACTGAGCCGATTTAAAAGCTTTGTGCTGGAAGACTTTAATCGCCGCTGATGTTAACCAGCGTGATCTGGATTAAAACTTTGCTCCAGCACTAAAGCCAGACGCACAGCAGCTTGTTGCAGCCGTTGCTCCAGCTGAGGCAGATGCTGTTGCTGATAACTTTCACCTATAAGCATACCGGGTTTGTAGCCCTGATAAATCAGTTTCACCAGCAAGACCGACTCGTTTGCCCAGTCCAAAACACTGACACTTTGCCATTGCTGCTGTTTGGTCAGCAGCGCCTGATACAAGGCTTGTTGTTTGTCGTCTTGCTGATAAGAAGCGGCTTCCAGAATACGACTGTCCCACACCCCATGTAAATTCGATGGCTCGCCAGCAAAATACACCGCAGTTCTGTTGCCGCCCAGATCATCGGCATAACCTGCATGCAAAGGCTGATGCAAATCAGCGATAAAGTGCCCTACAAACAACAAAGCTTCTAACTGAGTTTTTGACGGTGCAAAAGGCGTCAGCTTTTTCCGCTCTTGTTCAATGGCAGACAAGACACAACCTTCTTTGGGGCAGTGTTGCATGGTCAATGTGCTGTCAGAGCGTTTGATATTGACGTAATGCCAGACTTTGGTGTGCTGATACTCTGGCAAGGAGCGCACCTGATCCGGCCATGAGCAGGCTTGGGTAAAATCTGGCTGGTCATGTAATTGCATCAGTTGCTGCACTTTATTCTGGCTGACCGGGCTTAACAACTGATAGGCCATAGAGCACACCATTTGATGACCTAGTTCACCAAAAGCAAATACAGGGCTGCAAAACAACGCCAGAGCTAAAACCAGAGTACGCATTGGGGCCTTTCCTTATTCATCGACCAGTTGAGTGACTTGCCACTGTGCTGCAGAGCTTTGTGAAAGCAAAGGTGCCAGCTCTTTGAAGCAATTTTCCATATCCTGCTTTAGCGTAAAAGGTGGGTTGATTACCAGCATGCCGCTGCCTGTCATGCCAAAACCTTCATTATCCGGCAATGGGCTATATTCTATCCGCAGCTGATTACGAATTTGTGTATCCACTATGGCATCAATAAAGCTTTCAACAGCCTGACGTTCTATCACCGGATACCAGATGGCATAAGTGCCTTGTGGAAAGCGCTGGTAAGCTTGTTGCAGGCCTTTGACCAGATCCTGATACTCAGTTTTTAACTCATAAGGTGGGTCAATCAGCACTAAGCCACGTTTGGATAAAGGCGGCAACATAGCGCGCAGGCCAGCCCAGGCATCCATTCTTTCAATACGGCAAAATTTACGACGCTGAAACTGGCTGGCCAGAATAGGCTGATCGCTTGGGTGTAATTCAGTGGCCTGAATGGTGTCTGTAGCACGACAGAGCAAATCGGCAATTTTTGGTGAACCCGGATAAAAAGCTAAGTCGTCGCTATCGTTCACCCGTTTGATGGTATCCACATAAGCTTTAATATCGGCATTACTGCCCTGATAGTTCCAGAGTTTGCCTATGCCTGTCTGGTATTCCACAGTTTTTTGCGCCTGTTCGCTATGCAGGCTGTATAAACCTGCACCTGCATGGGTATCGTGATAGCAAAACGGCTTATCTTTGCGTTTTAAGTAATTCAGAATGCAAATCTGTACCAGATGTTTAATCACATCTGCGTGATTGCCTGCGTGATAACTATGACGATAACTCAGCATAAGAAGACTCTTTTAACGGTAATGTTTCAGTGTTTTTCGCACTAATAGCGGCACAAGGCGCCAGCATACTGCGCCAGAGCAGAAAGGCAAGTATTCTGTGTACCAGAAGTTGCTTGGGGTTCTGGCTGATGCAGTGTTAAAATCTGTCCCATCAGCGACAGCCCCGTACAGGATCTCCTTTGAATCGCAAAACCTCAGCACCACAGCATAAAAAAGCACAGCCTGGTTCAGAATTACAAAAGCCATGGACTAAAACCAAAGCAGCTGCAGCCAAAAAACCAGAAACAAAAGCTGCTCAGCCTAAAACTGTGTCTGCCAAAGTATTAAAACAAAACCGGCAGGAAGAAGCGAAAATTTATGGCGAAAATGCCTGTCGGGTCGCCTTTTTGCAGCGCCCTGATGCTTTGGTGCGTTTGTATTTAAGCGAGCAGATGGCGCCTAAGTTTGCTGATCTGATGAAGTATTTAGCGGCCAATAAAAAAGCCTATCATGTGGTGTCTGAAGCCGAGCTTGAGAAAGTAGCAGGCAGCCAGCATCACGGTGGTGTGGTGCTGTTGGTGAAACGTAAGCCGGTGCTATCGCTGGCCACTTATTTAACCCAAAACGGTCGGAAAAAGCAGGATTGTTTGCTGGCGCTGGATGGGGTAGGGAATCCACACAAGATAGGTAGTACGAACTCCGCATTTTTCTAATCTGGCTGGAAGCCTTATTTATCAGGGGCTGTAAGTCTTTTCGTGCGTATATGAGTTTATTCACAGACTTTTTGTTTACTACTTAATTTTGATCTAATAAAATCCGAAAGTGATTTTTCTTCGCTGTTCCACTCTCTTAGGTTTATAACATTCCCCGAATTCATGCTCGCACGTTTTAATGCCTTTTTGTTATCACAAGTTAAGATAGCTGAATGTGCGCTTCTCGTGGCAAGAGACACGTCAGCTTCATTTTTTAGTAGTTTTGTTTTCAGATTTTGAGTTCCGATTAGATGCCGCTCTTTTTCGAAAATTTTATTCTCAGCTTTTGTCCAAAATCGACCAGCAGTTTTTACGTTAGAAAATTTAGAGCTAAACCCTCCATGTCTTTGTTCATCATTTGATAGATTAGGATTTTTAAAACCGAATATTCTATCTGTTTTAATTTTTGCGTTGACTATGTTTTTTTTAGCATAAAATAGAATACTCTCCGGCATTGATTCTATTTCAAATTCAGCCTCTCTTGTTATGAATAAATCATAATCCGTAATAGGTAACTCTTTTGCGATATCTATCTGATGTTTTAATAACTCGTCCCAAACATTGTTATCAATGTACAATTTTACTTTCACTTGTAGACCACCTTGGATGTGGGTAAAAATTGAGTCGACTTACGTTCATATTGCGATCTTTTTCAGTAGTTTCAATGTGGTATGTAGACCTTGCTATATTTATTTCAAAAAATAAAATTTTTCATTATTTTCTATAGACTTAAACTTTTGAACTTTTCTTTGCCTTCCGAGTGTATCTACATAAGATTTTGAACCTGAAGCGCATACGAACACTTCACCAGCTTGAAGAAGATGTTGATCAATGTAGTCGTTGGATGTTGTGACAAAATAGAAGCGCGGCGTTATGTTGTAAGACTTTATAGATGATGAAATTAAGATTCCCTCGTCAAAACTTTGTTGGACGATAAAACCTTTTAAATCATATATAACGCTCGGATCAGGTTTAAATGAACTGTAGGTTGCTTCACTAACTAATAACGCTCCAGAATTCGATCCTATCTGGGCGCTAGAGCATCCATTTTTTTTGGCTATCTCAATTAGAGTAGCTGCTTCTTCAGCTAACGAATGATTAGTTATTTCGACTTGATATGACTTTATCGCTGCTATTAATTGAGTTAATGAATCATAGAAGTCAAAAATATACGGATTTTCTTGTCTGAACTTTGATTTAATCAAAAATGCTGAAATGTCAGTTGATTCGTTAGCAGAAACTCCAGAATTACACTGTTCCCGCGCTATATTTTTACTTTCGCAGTAATTATTTAATCTGAAAATATTTCCAGCAACTATTTTTCCAGAAAATTCATCTGAATATTTGTAGAATAGTTTATTCCAAGTTTTCTGAGTTTGCAGGAGGTCAGAAGCAGTAGCGCTCAAAGACCCAACAGTCCGAAAATTTTCTTCTGGATTTTGTTTTTTGTGATTCTGGACTACTGGTTCAAGAGCTTCATTAATTTTGCTAACTAGATGTAATGATTTTTGAGTTGTTAAATCTACGATTTCACCATCTATATAAAATGGCCACTTATCGCTATTTGACAGTAAAAAATCTTTTGATTTCTCGCTTACCCATAGATCAATTTTGTCATTAAATATATCTTGTTCTGAGGGGGGTGATAATAAGCTTTTTAAAAAACCATTAGATTTGCTTTGTTCTTCGGCATGAAGAAGTTGAGATGGCTGAGCCATGCAAGAAATTATTACAAATAAAAACAACTGCTTATTTCGCATTTTACTCTCCAGTATTTTATATCCTATGGTGTCAGTGCAGTTCTATGCCTCCGACCTACGAAAATTTCACGACCTTGTTGCTTATTGTTTCCGAAGATTGATTCATATGATTTTTCTTATACAGGAAAAGTTTAATTTACTTTTTGAGACTTGAATAGCAAAACACTAAGCCCGTGTCGGACAAAACTGCAGATATACAAATCTATCACAATATCGTTCATCGGGTTATCAACTTTCTTTCAGCTTTTGTCTTTAACCTGAAGGGGAATGTTCTTCGACTGGAAAAATAGAAGTATTGTTGCCCTGTAGCTGGTAAAATCCGCCGCATTTACGATTACAGGCGCGCAAGGCGCAAGCAGGAAATCTTATGTCACAACACAAAGGAAATGGCGAAAAAAAAGCTAATCCATTGCACAAGCCCTGGACCAAAGACGCTGGTGCAAAAAACGCCAAGTCAACGGCCACTAAATCCAGTCGCCCTGCTGCGGTAAAAGCGCCGATGGCTAAACCAGTGCGTACGGTAATGGATGATGAAACCAAAGTGTATGGTGAAAATGCTTGTCGCGTTTTATTTGGTCAACGGCCTGAAGCTGTGGTACGACTTTATATGTCGCAGAAGATGGCTCCGAAATTTGCCGATGTGATGAAATATTTAGCGGCGAACAAAAAGGCGTATCACATTGTTGAAGATGCCGAGCTGGAGAAAATAGCGTCCAGCACCCACCACGGCGGCATTGTGCTGCTGGTTAAGCGTAAGCCTGTGCAGTCTATTGCAAGCTACCTGACTCAGAAGCGGAAGAAGGTTGACTGTTTACTCGCCTTAGACGGAATCGGAAATGCTCACAATTTAGGTGCTATAGCCCGCAGCTGCGCTCACTTTGGTATCAGTGGCATAGTGATGAAAGACCCTGACTTATTGGCGCATGGCGCTGCAGCGCGTACTGCAGAAGGTGGGGTTGAGTTTGTCGAAGGTTTAAGTTGTGACAACCTGCCGCTGGCCTTACAGCTATGCAAACAGGCGGGTTATACGCTGGTAACCACTTCCAGTCATGGCGGCGTATCGCTGTACAGCAGCCAGTTGCCCGCCAAAGTAGTGATAGTTTTTGGTGAAGAGATGTTTGGTGTCTCTCAGTCTGTGGCTAAATCTGCTGATATAGCGCTGCAAATTCCAGGCACTGGCAAAGTGGAGTCGTTAAATGTCAGCGTGGCCGCCAGTCTGATTTTAGGCGAATGGTATCGTCAGCAGCAGTAAAGGCTACACCTACTCCATTTATGAAAAGCCCTGATTAAACAGGGCTTTTTTCTGGTTGTTTTTTCTCCATCATTTTTCCTGTCACAGCCCAGACTATTAACGCGCCCCAGGCTATTATGGAAAAACCTGCTGGTATATTCGCAACTAAAATCAGTTTTAAATGTTTGCGGTTAAAGGCCAAAGCAAGCAAAGCTGGCAAGAAGTAGACAGCCAGAAACAGGGGTAAAAAAACCAGCCATTGTGTTAGTGAAGCTGCAGCAAAAGCACTGCTAAAGGTTGTCATCATCTCGTTCATCTTTTAATCCTCTGTGTGATCCAAGTCTGTGATTGAACAGTTTCAGAGTAAAAGATCCGTCAGACTATGGCTGCTAAAAAGTGATTTTCGGCCAATATCACTGAAATACGGTTAACCCCAGGCATTAAAGAGCTGCTTCAGTTGTTGCACCTGACGGCGACTGACTTCCACTGCAGAACCATCCTTAAGTACCACAATCATAGTGCCCGCTGCCATGCCTGGCTCAATGTGCGAAATAGTATCAATGCGCACTATGTCGGAGCGGCTGACTTTAAAAAACTGCTGCGGGTTTAAGCGCATCTCTACCTTGGATAAAGAGCTGTGTAAAAAGCTTTTACCATCCTCGCAGTACACAGCGGTGTGGTTGCCAATACTTTCAAAACGCTGAATTTCGTTTAACCTTTTGATCCGGCTGATGTCGCCAAATTTCAGCAAAATGCCATGCTGTTCAGGCAAATAACTGTGCTGCTGACCTGAAGCCTGCTGTAGCTCCAGCTTTTGAATAGTGCGTTCCAGCCGTTCTGGCGCTACAGGTTTTAATAAATAATCCAAAGCATTAAGTTCAAAAGCGTCCAGTGCGTATTGATCAAAAGCAGTGCAAAATACAAAACGGCAGTTCTGTTGTATTTGAGGTGCCAGTTGTAACCCTGATAACCCCGGCATCTGAATATCTAAAAAGACCAGGTCAAAAGCTTGCTGACCCATCAGCTCCAAAGCTTGCTCCGCTGTACTGGCTTCAGCCTCAATACTGATCTGTGGGTAAGGGCTCAGTAAACGCTTAAGTTCGGCTCTGGCTAAACGTTCATCATCCACCACTAAGGTTTTAAACATAAGGCAGCTCCATCCGTACTTCAAACTGCTGCTCTGTTTTAGTCTGCTGCCAACGAATGTTATCCCCAAGTTGCAACTGAAGACGTTGTTGTAAGTTGGTAAGCGAACTGCCTGTGCCTCTGAAGGGGCTGACCGCTTTGTAGCTATTGCTGACTGACAGCACCCAGACAGATCGGCTGGTTTTTCCTGCTTTCACCTTCAGCCAGCCTGGTTCGGCATTAGGGCTAATGCCATGTTTAATGGCATTTTCAATCAGCGTTAATACCGTCAGCCCAGGCAATTTTTGTGTCAGGCAGTCTTCAGCTAATTCAATACAAGTCTCCAGCCGTTGCTCCAGCCTGACCTGTTCTATGTGCAGATAAAATTCTGCGGTTTGCCATTCCTCCGCCAAAGTGGCAACAGGCCGCATTTGAGTTTGTAAATGAATACGCAGCAGTTCAGATAAATGTGTGACGGTTTGTGCGGCCTGATGCTGATCTTCAAAAATTAAGGCTCGCACTGAATTTAAGGCATTAAATAAAAAGTGTGGACTGAGCTGGTAGGTCAGTTGCTGAATTTGTGTTTGTTGCATCTGGTGTTGTAATTGCTTTTTTTGCTGCATATTGTGCCAGAACAAATAAATCATGCTCCAGCCAAGCAACACGATAAGTGAATTAAAACCACCCAAAAGCCATTGATTAAACTGAGAAAACTCCATCAGAACTTGTTGGTTTTGATGATTAAAGCTGACGGTGTCGATTTGAGTTGTTTTCAACAGCTCCAGTTGAGCCGTCAACATAGAGATACCTGAAGAGACTAAAGCCAGTGCTGTTAAATACAAAAAACTACAAAAAACCGGCAAAAGTTTTTTTGTCGTAGGAGCTACATAAAACTTAAGCACTGGTCTTAATAGCAGATGAGTGATCAGCAGTAGTGTGGCTCCGTCTATTAGCCCCCGTATCACAAACCGTGAGGCTATATTTGTATCCTGGATGTTGAGGAAAGGTTGCATCATCACCAGATAGCTGGCCATAAACAATAAGGCAAAGATCAGCTGAGCCAACAGATAGCTTCTGTGAAAGCGGGTCGATAACTGAAAGGCACGACTAAAAAAATCAGACAAAATCAGGTTTCCCAAAATAGTTCAGCTTCATGTTTTACCGCAGCTACACAAAAACAACAAGGGATCAGGGCAGCATGGTCAGTAAAGTGCCTAAAGCTGGCGCTGTTTGTAATGTCAGATACGGGCCCATGCCCAGAATAAAACTCAGGCAGATAAAACTAAGCAGAAAACCTTTAAATCGTTGTTTGATATTTTCCATCATGCTGGTACCAGTGAGTGAACTGATGCAAGTGTGTTGTACAAAGCTGCGTTTGTGAGTGAAAAAGTGACCAACGGTGAGTTAAGGGGATAGGTGGATATGCAGGCTGTTGAATTGCGGCGCTCAGGCTTGTGCTTGTGTTTTAGCTGGTTTATTGGTTTGATAGAGTTAACTACTCAGGGAAAGGTGATATCGGCATGAAACAAGGCGTATGGTTAGCAGTATTTTTTGTGGTACTGATATGGTCAGGCATAGAGCCAAAAGACCAGTTCACCTGGTTTCTGGAAGTTTTACCCGCTTTAATTGGTCTGGTGGTGCTGGCGGTTACTAAAGGCCGTTTTCCACTGACCCCTTTGCTTTATGGCTTAATTTTGCTGCATTCGGTGATTTTGATGGTAGGTGGGCATTACACTTATGCCGAAGTGCCCTTATTTGACTGGATCCGTGACTGGACGGGCGGCGATCGCAACAATTACGATAAAGTAGGGCATTTAGCTCAGGGTTTTATTCCTGTGATTATTTGCCGTGAAATTATTCTGCGTAAAGGTTTAATTTTTGGTCAAAGCTGGCAATGTTTTTTTAGTATTTGTTTTTGTTTAGCTTTTAGCGCTTTTTACGAGCTCATTGAATGGTGGGTCGCCTTAGCAACGGGTGAAGATGCCGAAGCCTTTTTAGGTACTCAGGGTTATGTCTGGGATACTCAGTCCGATATGCTGTGGGCTTTAATGGGGGCTGTGCTGGGCTGGTTTATGCTGAAAAACTTACATGATAAACAGCTACGGCAACTGCGTGCTGCCGCAGACAAAGGTCAGAGTTGATCTCTGACCTGTTTGTGTGGATATGCGTGTATGGATTAGTCTTTATTTAAGCTGACAGGGCCGTTGATCTGATCAATCTTCAGTTCACCTGAACCATCCTCGAGTAAAGTAAAACCACCGGCTTGTTGCACCCGGATATCACCTGAACCATCACTGATAGTCACCATGCCTTTGACTTGCTGAATATCTATATCGCCAGAACCATCTTCTACCAGTACAGTGCCTGCAACCTGCTGAATAAACAAATCACCTGAGCCATCTTCGACAGTCACATTGCCGCTGAGCTGAGTCAGACTGACATTGCCTGAACCATCTTCCAGTACCAGATGACGGCCACCTTGCACTGTTAAATTGCCCGAGCCATCTTCAATCACCAGATCAGAGCTTAAGCCTTCGATATGGATATCACCTGAACCGTCTTCCAGTGCCAAAGCAAGTTCAGCTGGCATTGTCACTACCAGATCAGCATAAGCTGAGGAACCAGTGCAAATACCGAAGCAAGAACTGCCGACAGCTTTAAGTACAGCGGCAGAGCCTTGTTTTTCCAGTGATAAAGTAAATGGCCTGCTATCGCTGGAATAAATATCGGCTGTCACTTCAATCTGACTGGCCCCTTTGACTCCGACAATTTTCAGGTCGCCTGCTTCAGTTTCAGCTTTTAACTCGCTCAAACCTGCAGCGCTTAACTGCAACTGGCGTTGTTCGTGTTGCAGATTTTCTGTTGCAGAACTATGACCTACGTGGATCACACAGGCACTGAGTAATAAGGTGGGAATACAGACAGCAATCAATTTTTTCATAACAGATCCTTAAAACAACTCCTTGAAAGTGTTGTTAGTCTGCCTGTTGTGCTGAGGAATTGCAAAGGAAGGGGAAGCGTTAAAATTATTCAAAAACAATGGCTTATAAATTGTTACTCTTTAGCTTTAAATGTTTCAGGATGCCTGGCTGGCTTGCTGATAGCGAGACCAGAGTAACTGAACCCGCTCTACATAGGTTTGGGTTTCAGCATAAGGTGGAATGCCCTGATGTTTATCCACAGCACCTGGCCCTGCGTTGTAGGCTGCCATTGCCAGTTTGATATCGCCTTTATAACGTTTCAGTAAAAATGCCAGGTAAGAAGCTCCTCCCTGAATATTCTGCTGTTGGTGCCAGATATCTTTAACACCCACTTCGGTGGCTGTGTCCGGCATCAGTTGCATTAAGCCTGCGGCGCCGCTTTTGGATAAAGCTTTGGGATTAAAAGCGGATTCGGCGTGAATGATGGCCCTTAGCAGCGCAGGGTCTAACTGATGATGCAAAGCTGCGGTTGCTATTTCATGCTGATACTTCTTTAAAAACAGGGGGGTATTGTGCCAGTTCACTGTGCTTTTCAGGTCGCAGGCAAAACAATCAAAACGAACTTTGATATAAGGCCGGTTTTTGGGAGCTCTGTCGGAAAAGGCGGTGACGCCATTGGCTTGCTGGTAGCGATACACCGCTGGGGTATCTGCAATCACAGCTGGGGCCAGCAATAAAAAAACACAGCCTGTCAGGGCTTTAGCTGCTTGAAGTTTCAATTTATGCCCCCACTTTAAACCTGACTTATTGAGCATAGTCATTCTTTGCACTTTTTGTGGTGTTAACGGACAAAGAATGACAGCGGTACAGATGTAGTAAGCACTGAGCTTTTATGCTGTTGTCATAGTGGCACTTTAGAATAAAGTGGAAAAACAGATAAATAGCTGAATTTTTCAATCGTAAAAACAGATTAGCTATATAGATTTATTTCGTTATCTCAAATCGTTCGGAGCGGCTATTCTCTTTCCCATCGAAGCGAGTTCAATTTTAGTAACCAACCAACATGGAGTAAGACAATGTCTTCAATTATCAACAGCACCATCAAGCCATTTAAAGCGACTGCCTTCCATCACGGTAAATTTGTTCCAGTGACTGAACAGGATCTGGCTGGCAAATGGTCAGTAGTAGTATTCTACCCAGCTGACTTCACTTTCGTTTGCCCAACTGAATTAGGCGACCTGGCTGATTTCTACCCTAAGTTCCAGGAAATCGGTGTTGAAGTTTACTCAGTATCTACTGACACGCATTTCACTCACAAAGCGTGGCACGATGCTTCTGAAACTATCAAGAAAATCAACTACCCAATGATCGGCGACCCAACTGGCGCAATCACTCGTAACTTCGGTGTGATGATCGAGGAAGAAGGTTTAGCTTTACGTGGTACTTTCGTAATTAACCCACAAGGCGAAATCAAAGTTGCTGAAATTCACGACTTAGGTATAGGCCGTAGCGCTGCAGAACTGTTCCGTAAAGTTCAGGCTGCACAATACGTTGCAAACCACGACGGTGAAGTATGTCCAGCTAAATGGACTCCAGGTGAAGCGACTTTAGCTCCATCTTTAGACCTGGTTGGTAAAATCTAAGTCTGATTAAGACTGTGTGGGGCTGAGTTCTCAGCCCCTTTAATTCCGAAATTTGTGAGTTTTGCTCACCAGAATTTACTGGTACGGCGAAGCTTTGTCCAAAAGGGCAGTGGCAATCCACCTGAAGGTGGCCGTGACTGTGGCTATAAGAAAGGGGCCAAATATGTTAGATACTAACCTAAAGAACCAATTAAAAACCTATTTGCAAAACCTGAAAAGCCCGGTGGAGCTGGTAGTTGCGTTAGACGGCAGCGATAAAGCAGCCGAGTTAAAAAGTCTGGCTGAAGATATCGCCGGTTTAAGTTCGCTGATCCATTTAAAAGATGAGACAGACCCTGCAGTATTAAAGCCATCTATGCTGGTGCGCTCTACTGCTAAAAATACTCAAATTCGTTTTGCTGGTGTGCCTATGGGCCACGAGTTTACTTCACTCGTGCTGGCTTTATTGCATTCAGGTGGCCACAGCATTAAAGAAGAAGCTGCTGTACTGGAGCAAATTGCTGCTTTGCAGGGTGAATTTAACTTTGAAGTTTTTGTGTCGTTAAGCTGCCAAACCTGCCCTGAAGTAGTGCAGGCGCTGAATTTAATGGCAGCGGTAAACCCAAATATCAAAACCACCATGATTGACGGTGCTGTATTCCCTGATGAAGTCAGCAAACGTAATATCATGGCTGTACCTACAGTGTATTTAAATGGTCAGCAGTTCTCTCAGGGCGCTATTACCCTGACCAATATTCTGAACAAAGTCGACAGCGGTGCTGCAGCTCGTCAGGCTGAAGCGTTGAAAACCAAAGACAACTTCGACATGCTGATTGTGGGTGGTGGCCCAGCTGGTTCTGCAGCTGCTATTTATGCAGCCCGTAAAGGCTTAAACACCGGTATTGTTGCTGAGCGTTTTGGTGGTCAGGTGGCTGATACTGTAGGTATTGAGAACTTTATTTCTGTCAAAGAAACTGAAGGGCCAAAACTGGTGGCTAATTTAGAGTCTCACGTTCGTCAGTACGAAGTGGACATTATGAATAGCCAAAAAGCCGTGAAGCTTAGCAAAAACGACTTGTTTGAAATCACGCTTGAAAACGGTGCTGTGCTGAAAAGTAAAAGCATAGTTCTATCTCCTGGCGCACGTTGGAGAGAAATGAACGTGCCAGGCGAAAAAGAATACCGTGGTAAGGGTGTTGCGTACTGCCCGCACTGTGACGGTCCTTTATTTAAAGGCAAAAAAGTTGCAGTTATTGGTGGCGGCAACTCAGGTATTGAAGCGGCTATCGACTTAGCTGGTATTGTTCAGCATGTCACAGTGTTGGAATTTGACAGCACCTTGCGTGCAGACGCTGTGCTGATCAAAAAGGCGCAGTCTATGGGCAACATTACTATCATCACGCAAGCTCAAACTACAGAAGTGTTGGGTGATGGTCAGCGTGTGGTTGGCTTGCAGTACACAGACCGTACCAATGGCGAAAGCAACACTGTGGAACTGGCTGGTATCTTTGTACAAATTGGTTTAGTGCCCAATACCGAATGGTTACGTGGCGCTGTGGAATTAACGCCACGGGGTGAAATCATAGTCGACAGTCACGGCCAGACATCACTCAAAGGCGTGTTTGCTGCAGGTGATGCCACTAATACACCGTTCAAGCAAATTATTATTGCAATGGGCAGTGGCGCAACAGCGGCTTTAGGTGCTTTTGACTACCTGATCCGTAACTAAGCTTAAAACGGGGTCAGATCACGTTGTTAATAGTTAACAATGTGATCTGACCCCGTTTTTATTTTTGTTCCTTCTTGTAAAACAAAGCTGATTTAGGTTAAATAAAGCGTTCAGAAAACAACCGCAACAGGACGTTGACATGTTACATCAGGGAAAGTTAAAAGATTGGGATAGCGCTAAAGGGACTGGATTTCTGCAACAGCACAAGGCTGGGCCAGATATTCGGATCAGCAGCAGCGGCTTTCGTAAGAAGCCCGATCAACTAAACAATGGCGACCAGATCTTTTTTCAGATTGAAGTCGATTCAGAAGGTAAAGCCCAGGCGGTTTCTGCTTACAAAGCGGGACAACGTTTTGCGCCTGCACCTGCAGTAAAAAAGCCCGCCCTCTCCACTTTGCCATTTCAGCAGTTATTATCGGTAGTGGTTACTGTGACTATTCTGGCCTGGCTGGGTTATCAGTCTGTGTATTTGTTTAGTGCACATGCTGCGCCGGCTTTACCTGTGATCACAGAACCAGTAACAGGACCAGCAGAGATGGCTTTGTCAGATGAGCCGGTGTCGCCCGCTATACAAGCCCGGTACGGGCAGCACTTTCAATGTGAAGGTAAGCGACATTGTTCTGAAATGTTGTCTTGTGAAGAGGCTAAATTCTATTTAAAAAACTGCCCTGATGTGATGATTGATGGCGATAACGATGCTATTCCATGTGAACGCCAGCACTGTGGTCACAGAGGCTTTTAATCATCAGCCCAACGCCTGGCGTTTCTCAAATAAGCTTTTGCTGTATCCGACAGCAAAATAAATCATCAGACTATGGAACACCATCACGGCAGCATAAGTTAAAGCGGCATTCACAAAATGTTCTGATGCAATAATGCCTTGGGGGCTGCTGAAGGTCAGTACCGCCTGTATGAGCGCATCACTTAAAATCAGTGCATAAATTACTTTATGGCTTTGCGCCTGAGTTAAAAAAGCATTTTGTTGTTTAGAGTACTGATACACCAGATACACAGTTAAAGCAGGCAGTAACAACACATCCTGAATAAATCCAAGTTTAATGGCTGAAAAGTAGTTGGCTAAAGCCAGAACCAGCAGCACCAGAATTTGAAAAGCAAAAAAACGGCTGATGATAAAAGACAACATAAAACACACCTGCAGGAGATTAATTAAGTCAGCTTAAAGTATTACTGAATAAATGGCGCTTCGACTTAAGTCTAAGACGGATCACTTTTGTCTGCTTCATGACCTGTAGCTATCACCACCTGATTGCGGCCCTGATGTTTGGCCTGATACAAAGCCACATCGGCCTGTTGCAGCCAGTTTTCCCAGTCGGTAGCCTGTTGCACTGTGGCAATGCCAATAGAGGTCGTTAGGGCTGAACCGTCAGGTAAAGATAACTGATGCCAGACCGCATGACGGATTTTTTCCGCTAAACGATGTAAATCGGCCAGTTGAATTTCTTTGATCAGCAATACAAACTCTTCACCACCGTAACGGAACACGGAATCCTGCTGACGGATCATTTGTTTTAATAAAGGCACCAACTGACTCAGAATTTGATCGCCGGATTGATGGCCAAAGTTATCGTTGATACGCTTAAAATGGTCCAAATCCAGCAGCATTAAGCCGCTGACACTATTTTTCTGCTGATACTGCTCAATTGCTGCTGTCAGTTCGTCGGTCAGTGAATGGCGGGTCGCTGCGCCTGTCAGCGGATCTGTGGTGGCCAAATGCCTTAATTCCTGGCGCTGTAAATGAGTGCGGTAGGCAAAAATATAAGCAAAAATACTGGTGATGAACGTAGTGGTGATAAAAGCCAGCAGTTGAAAACCACTATTAAAAATGCGGGAATGATCGGCAAAATGCAGCGACACAATAGCGCTGACCATCAATAACAATAAGAGTAAGGCTTTGATGGGGGCTACTAAAAAGAAGATAAACACCATCAAAGGATAAATCCAGAACAGCACATCCTGCCCGAGTTTCATACAAACTAAAACGGCACCAAAACAAAATACGGCAGCCATCAGAAAGCCCGGCTTTTCAGTATCCCCGGTGCGCCACGCCATCCAGACTGAAACTGTACTGACGGCTATCATCAGCAAGTCCACTATACCGACCAAATAGCTGCCTGTTGCCAAACGGTATAAAGCGTAAGGCAATAAAGTACAGCTGGCTATTACGCCAACCAAAGTAATCATCGACAGGTGGAAATTGTCTTTTAAGCGCTGTAACAAGCTTTACCTCTGTCCTTGGCAAGTTGGGGATGGCTGTGTCAAACCATGTGATTTCTTATGCTGAGCCTTACTCTGACAAAGAAAGCAGATGAAAACAACTCTGTTGTTTTATCTGCTTTGTACCAGAGTAAAATTTTGCTAAGTCTTTAGTTTTTAAAACGTAAGGCCAACTCTTGCAAAGCACCCAACTGCTGCACTATCAGGCTTTGAACTCGTTCATCGGTCAGCTTACCCTCAGCATCAAAGGTATTGGCAAAAGCGTTACAGAATACTTCAGGCTTATTCACCAGATGCAAATCTAAAAATACACAAACCTGACGCAAATGATACTGAGCACGAGACGTACCCATACCACCGCCTGAACCCATAATAGCTGCTACTTTACCCGCCATTAATTCATTGTTTGGTTCACGGGAAACCCAATCCAGAGCGTTTTTCAGCGCTGGTGCAATAGAGTAGTTGTATTCGGGGCAGGCCAGCAGCAAAGCATCAGCTTTGGCAAACTGAGCCAGCAGGCGTTCTACTGCTGCAGGTTTGGCAGGAAGGTCCGCATTGTAAAATGGCAGTTCAGATAAATCCGCCAGTTCAATCTGCATGCCTTCAGGGGCATTCGCTATCGCATACTCTACCAAAGCTTTATTGGTCGATTTGGCTCTTAAGCTGCCACACAGGGCCAGCACTTTTAATCCAGACATGTCATATTCCCTTGGGTAAATGGTGGGATCTCTACACTAAGTCTGAAGTGGATGAATAACAACCTTAATTCTTTGTTTTGCGCCAGTCAGAATAAATCTGGATGCAAAAAAGGGATCATTGCCAAAATTAAAGCCTGATGATAAACCGAACTACGGCTGAGTTTGTTGTGCGTCAGCAGGGCAATAGCACCACCTTTTTGTTTGATATTGTTTTGCTCAAACATGGCATCCATCACATCCCCCAGCTCTTTACCTGCTTTTAGTTGTGCTAAAGCCACAGGCGGCAACATTAAACTGGCAGAACGGGCTTTGCCTATTTTGCCCTGATGTTCAATCACCATCCAGGCGAAGGTGAAATCCCCATCTAAACCTGCTTCTATTGCCACACGATAATCTGCTTTATGGTCTGCTAATGCCGCTACTCTGTTCATGGCACCCAATAAGGTTTCATTACTGCTCATCGGCTGAGCTGCAACACCACTGGGCACAGCTACACCTTGTACATCCAAAGTTTCAGCGGGGAATAGTTCAGCAAAAGCAGAAGCCACAGCTTTGATTTTTGCCGGATTAGCTGAGGCTACCTGAATCATTAACATCACAATACCTGTAGAGCAAGGAGTTCATAGTTCACAAAAAACAAAGGCGGCTCCAGCCGCCTTTGTATTCAGTGTGCAGTATTAACCTGCTAAACCCACGTAGACATGTTGTACGTCATCGTCGGCGTCAATGGCTTCCAAAAAGGCTTCCACTTCAGCGCGGGCTGCGTCATCTAAAGTCACTGGGTTATTTGGACGATACACCAGCTTGGCTGAGGTCACGTTAAAACCAAAAGCTGGTAAAGCTTTGCTGACTGCATCCAGATCAGTAGGTTCAGTAAGGAACACGCTGTCGCCTTCTTCACCTTCTTCAAAATCCTGTGCGCCAGCTTCAATGGCTGCTACTTCTAAATCGGCATCAGGTGTTACGGCGTGTGCAACAATTTCGCCTAAGTATTTGAAGTCCCATGAGACTGAACCTGAACCGCCCAACTGACCTTTACGGAACAGCACACGGATACTCTGGGCCGAGCGATTTTTGTTGTCTGTTAAACATTCAACAATAACAGGCACCTGGTGTGGGGCAAAACCTTCATACACAACGGTTTCATAGTTCGCCGGGCCGTCCAGTAAACCTGCACCTTTTTTAATGGCGCGTTCTAAAGTCTCACGTGGCATTGAAGCTTTTTTGGCGGCCTCAACTGCAACACGTAATTTAGAGTTCATATCAGGGTCTGCACCGTTACGGGCTGCAACCATAATTTCTTTGGCTAATTTAGTAAAAATACGGCCTTTGGCAGCCGAGGCGTCGGCTTTATGTTTAACTTTCCATTGAGCGCCCATTGCTTCTCTCTCGTATCTGTATCAGTAAAAATTAATGCTGGTGACCACAGTCAGGGTCGCAGTCTTCGCCATGTTCATCATCAAAATCGTCATCGCCGTCCTGATGTTGCATCACGCCCCAGCCATCATTGTGGCCGCTGAATTTCTTAGCGAATTTATCCAGTTCAGCTTCACGTGTGGTAATAGCTGCATGCTCTGGCACCATGGTCTGGCTGACAATCAGCTCCCATTGCTCCAGATCGTTGAAGTGCAGTTCTACTTCACCTTGCAGCTCTGACGCTACTAAAGCGGCCATAGCTTTTTCTGCATAGTCTTTGTTTTTAAACACCAGATAAAAATCGATGGCCAGAGGCTGGCTTAAATCTATTCCGGCGTCCATTAAGGCACGCAGCATATCGCCATTGCCGTCATCAGGAAATTGCATGGTCCGCTCTCCACATCAGTTTAATAGACCGACCCGGTAGGCCCGGTGCGGCAAGTGGCCGGATTATAGCAATATTTTTTAGCTGGTGGGTATGGCAATCTGGTATTGAACTTGACCCATGTCATGGATAGTTGCAGACTCATCCAAAGTAGAATTAAAGAGTTTGTCCTGATGAGAGCATTTTTGCTTGTATTGTTTTGTGTGAGCTCACCGCTTTGGGCCTGTCTTCATGCCAGTCATGGCATCCACGGCATGGTGTTACTGCAGGTGGAAGATCAGTTCATTGCCTCACATCTGTCTTTTCCTGCAGGTAAACACGCCCATCAGATTGTGCTTCAGGTCAGCAGTGAGCTGCCAGAGCAAGTCCTGCAGGCGCTCACGGCAAAAAAACTGGTGACATTGGAGCCACAGCCTTTCGCGTTACATGATTTACAGCAGGGCAAACTAAAAACCTTTAACGCACAAGTCTACCTGGGGCATTTTGAACGAGGTGGTAAAGATCTTGGCACTGTAACAGTGCTGGTTCAGCAAAAACTGCTGGATAAAGCAGTCGGCGCAGTGGCGGAGCAAGGCGGGCTTTATCGTATTGCACTTTCGCAAGGCGAGTTATTGGTAAGGGCTATTACAGGGGAAGGTGCTGTGGATGAAATTCTTTATCAAGCCAAAGGCAAAGATGCAGAACAACTTTATTTTGAAAGTGCAGATTTTGCACCTCAAGCGAAGTAAGCCCTGATGCTGCTGTATTTAGTGCGTCATGCTACGGCACAGGACAGAGCTTTGGGGCTGCCGGATCCAAGTCGTGATTTGGTGGATAAAGGCATTAAACAAAGCCAAAAGCTGGCGGATTTTTGTAAAAAACAGCAGTTAAATCCGCAACTGTTGCTGACCAGTCCTTTTAACAGAGCCGAACAAACAGCACTGTTGCTGCATCAGCATGCCGACTGGCCTGAACCTCAAAAACAAGCCTGGCTGATTATTGATACTCTGCCTGACGTGCAGCGCAAGGCGTTAACTGAGCTGATCAAACAAGGAGTTGAGTCTGTCTGCTGTGTAGGCCATGAACCTGATATTTCTGCTTTGCTGGCGCTGTTACTGAATAGCGACGCCGGGCATTTTTATATCAAAAAATCGTCCATTACAGCTCTTGAACTTAGGCCTGATCAGGCGGTATTGCTCTGGTCTTTGCCCGTGGCCTTACTGTAACGTTCAAAAGCCAGCAGGGGGTCCTGCTCTATGGCAGCGTGTTGAATAAACCGCTGCAACTGTGGAAAAAACTCAAGGAACACAGCTTCTGTTTTTGCCTGAAGTTCTGGTAATTCATCTGCAATAGAGGCATAACGGGCAGTAAAGCGGCCATGCAGCGCCATACGGCGTAACGCCTGTTGAATACCTTCAAGTTGTGCGTAACGGCCAAACCAGTCTTGTTCAGTCACAGCTTTAAAGGTTCTGGCCATAGCATCTGGCATCTGCGGCAAGTCGTTTTGCAACTGGCGATACAGCTGAGCTTTGTAGTCGCTAAAGTCTGAAGTAAAAAAATGGCTCCAGTGTTTAATCAGGCAAAAATCAAACAACATATCCAAAGCAATAGGGGAAAAACGCCGTACTTCTGGGCTAAACAGCAAACGAGCTGCACGAACTTGTGGATGTTGATCGGTAAACCAGTCCACAGCTCTGTGATTGTATAAACCGGCGGCCACTGCAGGGCTTAATAACTCCAGCCTGGTGCCATGGTAAAAGTCACCCAATAAATTACCAATACGGGAATCAGTCTTGGGTTGTGCTAACAGCAGATGGGCCAGATAATTCATTACACCACGGGATTTCTGCAAAACTGCGTTTAGTCTAAGGCAAAAAAGATGTATTTGCTGAACTAATCCGCTATAAGTAGAGGTCTGAAGTTTATAGAGAATACAAAGGGATAAGTGACATGAAACAAGGTGTTTTACTGATAGCTGTATTGGCGCTTACAGGGTGTAGCAGCATCAGTCCACAGGAATGTCAGATTGGAGACTGGTTTGCTATTGGTAAAACCGATGGGCAGCAAGGGGTCGCCAGCACTAAATTTCGCAGCTACCAAAAAGAATGTGCAGAACATGGGGTAGGTGCTGATTTTAAAGCTTATGAGCAAGGCCACGCTGAAGGGGTTATGTTGTATTGCACTTATGATGCAGGCCGGGAGTTAGGCCAAAGTGGTGGTGCTTATAACAAAGTTTGTACCGGTGCTTTAGAACCGCAGTTTCGTTTAGGTTATGACAGAGGTCGTAAATGGTATCAGGCTGAATCTGCGCTGCTGAATTTACAAAAAACCTTGCAGCGAAATGCCGGCACTATAGATCATTTGGAACAACGCATCGACGACAACAGCAAAGAGTTGAGTGTGTTGAAGGACAAACAGCAGAAACAAAAGCTGTTGGATGAAAACCGCGATCTGCAGCAACAGTTGCGTGAGCTGAACCAAATGCAAGGCCAGTTACAGCGTGATTTCAAACAAGCCGAATTGCAGTTTAGTTTGATCCAGCAAGGTGGCTAAAAAGGGGGCTGACTAAGGTGAACAACAGATGAAGCTTTTTTGTGGTCTGTTATTGAGTATGCCTTTGCTGGTGCTGTCTGCACCTCTGGATCTCACCTGGACTACAGAAAAACTGTTGATCGCAGGTCAGCGCAGCCGCTTGCCTCATCAACCCCAATGGCCGGAAAAACAGACAGATTTTATTGCCTACAGTATGACGGGCGTGTTGCCTGATGGCATTTATTGCCAGTTAGAACTCAGACTACAGGACGAACTACTGCTGAGCTTACCTTGCACCAAACGTTATGTGCTGGAACGGCCTTTACGTATTACACCTGCGATGAGGCTGGAGTTGTACCTGCATAACACCAACCTGTTTAGTCCTGGTGAAGAAGTGGTTTTACGCAACAGAGTGTCGCTGGATGTAGCTCCTTAGGTTGATTTAATCAGCTTTGTTGTGGGCTTTGGCTTAACCAGGCCTGAGCTACACCAGAAGCCAGAATCAGCAGCGCGCCAAGCCATTGTAAAACAGACATAGGTTCGGCAAACAGCAGCCATGCAGCGATAATGACCACTACAGGTTCCAGATAAGCCAGAGTCCCAAACACTCTGGTGGGTAAATGTTGAATGGCTTGCAACGCAAATACCAAGGCCAGAAATCCCGGAAATAACCCTGCAATCACCAGCCAGACCCATTGATCCGCTTCAGGCCAGGGCTGATCCGCGACCAAAGGCAATACGCAAAGCGAGCCAACCAGCAACTGATAAAAACTTTTGTGATACAGAGGCACAGTAGCAGGCACTTTTTTATTGAGTAAAATAAAAGCCGTGTAGGTGACTAAAGAAGCCAATGCATACCAAAGGCCTTGTTGCTGTTCAACAGGGTTGCCAAGCTGAAATTCCTGCAGCATAAAAAAGCCAAAAAAAGCCAGTATGATCAATAACAAAGTGCGACTGGTTAAGCGTTCAGCAAACAGAAAATGGGCAATAATGGCCGACAAGGCAGGAGCCAGATAGACCAGCAAAATAGCAAGGGTTAAAGAGATAGTTTGGATTGCAGATAAAAAACACAAAATAAAACTGGCGAGTAACACACCATTGAACACAACCAACACAGTTGGTTTTCCCGCCAATAACCGCAGTTGCCCCGTTAGTGTTAAATACAAAGCCAAAATCACAGTCCCCACACCTAAACGATAAAACGTCAGGCTGGCCGGATCTATTTCACTGTAACGGGCAATTACACCAATAGTGCCCATCATGGCAGCTGCTAAAGCTGCCATATAAAAATAGCGGTAGGAAGGTAAATTCATACAGCGGGTCATCACATGGCGAAGAACAAGGGCGCCACTTTAACTGGCTGATTTGCACAATTCAAGACGTCGATTTTCTTTAAGAACAACTCAGACTTTTGTATTTCTTTAGCGTAAAGAGTGCCTTTGCCTGAGCTGTTTTCTACGAGGGCTTATGCTGGGTCAAGGCGGCTATAGTGTTAGTCACTGATCTGGATACCTGTTCTATCACTTCCTGAGATTGATGCACCTGTTCAACAAGAGTGGCGCCATCTGTAGCAAAAGTACTGACATTGCCCATTTTTTGCATAGCTTGGGTTGTTAGCTCCATATTCCTAACCACAACAGATTCTATTTCTCGGGTTGAAGTGCTGGTTCGTGATGCAAGATTACGTACTTCGTCAGCGACCACAGCAAAACCCCTACCATGCTCACCCGCTCTTGCCGCCTCAATAGCTGCATTCAGGGCTAACAGGTTGGTTTGATCTGCAATAGAGCGGATGGTTGTGACTATGGCTGATATTTGTCTTGAATCTTCATTCAGATTGGAAATCTGACTAGTTGCCTCTGCAATCTCTTTTGAAATGAGGGTTGAATTCTCTACCAGAGATTGCATTTGTGTTTTGCTGGATACCACGACGTCTACAGTCTCTAACGACGCACTCATCGCCACATTCGCGGCATTTTCGATGGCGTGTTCTTTTTGCATATCGGCAGATATATCAGAGGCAAATTTGATCACTTTGATGATCTTGCCATTTTCACCATAAATAGGATTGTAGGTCGCTTCCAGCCAAATCGACTGCTTAGAGGCATTCAGGCGCTCAAAACGCCCTGATTTAAATTGCCCTTTGGCAAGCTCTGACCAGAAATGTGGGTTTTGCTGATAAAAATCAGCAGTACAAAATAGTTTGTGATGCTTGCCTTTAATCTGTTGCAGGCTATAACCCACAGACTGCAGAAAATTACCGTTGGCGGTAATAATAGTGCCGTCTGGTTCAAATTCAATGACGGCCTGAGATCTATGCAAAGCCTGAATAATGGCGTGCTGGTCTCTTAGTTGTGCCGTTTTTTCTGTGACGTCACTGGCAAACTTTATAACTCGTATGACTTTATTGCCTTCAATCACAGGAAAGTAGGTCGCTTCCAGGGCTATAGCCGTTCCATCTTTTTTGTAGCGTGTAAATGTTTTTGAGTGTGGGGTACCTTGAGCCAGACTATGCCAGAATTTGGTGTAGTCGTTGCTACGCGCATAATGCATATCACAGAATATTTTATGATGTTGTCCGGCGATTTCATCCTGACTGTAACCTACGACGTCAAGAAACAAGGCATTGGCTTCCAGAATAAATCCTTGTGGATCAAACACAATTAACGGAATTTGTTTTTGCACTGCTTTGTAAAACAAAGTTTCTGGAGATGCCTGTACAGGCAAAGGGGCTTGTTTCATGAATTTTAAAATGCCGCTCAACATAAAAAACCTCGTTGTCAGTCAATCACTCTGGTGTGAATTAAAACTAGTGCCGATGTAAGGAAGTTTGCTATGTCTGACCTGGCAGTTTCGTAGCATAAATTTCAATCAATCTACAAGACAAAAGGGACAAAGTCAACAAAACGATAAAAATGGATAATTTGGAGCTTTTGATAGGGGTTTAGCTTTTAATAATTTGGAGCACACAGACCAGTCGTCATCGCAGCACAAAAAACTGCAGTTGCAACGGTTCAAAACTTATGAAATCAAATGCGGCATTCTGTAACATTTTTTATTTGTTGTTTGCAGATAAGCTGGTTAGGCTGACACCCTGTGCTTACTTAAGGGTTTTGGTTATGCGCCAATTGATTTTAAATGTTCCTCTGCTGTTGCTCATGATTTCCTGTTCTGACCCTGCTCAGCAGACGAAAGTCTCTACTGCCTTGCCACAGGTGGAAGTACTGAGTGAAACTTTTGTGATGCCGGAATTAAATCGCAACAGACAAGTGCGTCTGTATCTGCCTCCTGGTTACAGCAGTTCAGATAAAGAATACCCGGTGCTTTATATGCACGACGGCCAAAACGTCTTTGATGACGCAACAGCTTTTGCTGGCGAGTGGGGGGTTGATGAAACGCTGAATGAACTTGCAGCATCCGGCCAGCTTGAGCTTATTGTTGTGGCTATAGACAACGGTGGTGAACAACGCATCACAGAACTAAACCCTGTGGATCACCCAAAGTATGGTAAAGCAGAGGGCAAAGCGTACGTGGAGTTTATTGCCAACACAGTCAAGCCTTATATCGATCAGCACTACCGTACTTTGGTTGACGCAAAGCACACTGGCATTATGGGCAGTTCTTTAGGCGGTTTAATCAGCCATTACGCCATACTGCAATTTCCACAGGTGTTTGGTAAAGCGGGTATTTTTTCACCTTCGTATTGGATCACAGGTGAACAGGTCAGATGGTTTGAAAATCATCCGGCCGCTAAGGACGCACGTTTGTATTTTTATATGGGCGGTAAAGAAGGCGACTCTATGGTACCAGACCTGCAAAAGGTGTATCAGGCCGTGCTAAGCCAGGGTCATCCGGCTGAATTGACTCAGTATCATCTGGTGGAGGATGCCGAACATAACGAAGCGGCCTGGCGGTCTGAATTTAAAACAGCAGTTTTGTGGTTGTTTAAGGCGCATTAAGGTTATGGCACAAAAGGTAGTCATTCAGGGGGGCGGTTCCCCCCTTTTAGTGAAGCGAACTTGTTATTTTTTACAAATCTCATATCCGCACATTTCAACAACGCCTCTGAACCAAGCTCCGGAATAATTATTGTAGCGCCACTCTTCATAGGCAGAATCAGCGGGGTAGGATGGGTAATAGACATAAAATGATTTGTATTGTGGAACGCCTCCCCCCATAGCCAAATTAGCGAAGTATATTTGTTTGTACATCTCATTAAGTTTGGCGTGGCTTACGCATGCAGCATCGCAGGTAACAACAATAACTTCGGTTTCTGAAAAAGGGGTTATTGTTGGCTGCTCCAAATCAGCGGTCACTTGCTCCATATCGACCTTTGAACTGACAAATGCATCAAATTCTCTGAGTTTTTCGACTGGTATTCCCAGATAATCGGCGTAGGCCTGGCGTTGAGTTTTTGCTATTTCGGCTAGTTTGTCTGATAAAGAAGCTGGCAATTCTATATTTTGTTCAAAGTACAGCCTCGCTTCCTGAACCTCCGGAAAGCTGCTTAGTGTTTTCAAATTGCTTTTGCCACCAGAGGCTAATCTAAGATAGCTTGATAGTGCTTTATGGTATTGTTTTTCAGTCAGATGCAAATAGTTTGCGTGCTGTTGATGTCTCTCGATAAAACTGTTGTTGAAATCAGCAGTCGCTTTCTGATCAGCAGGCTTTAATTCACTGCTTGCTTGTGCACAAAACGCGGATATTACAATAGAAAAAGCAAAAGCCCCCATTTTGAGTTTATGCATATATCAATACCTAGTTAATTTAAGTAAATTATTTTGGTGTTAAATGAAATTTTGTTTCAAATTTGATACATGAATATGTATATATTGGAATATATCAATTGACAATCTATTTTTTGTGATTTGATTATGATGAATTTATATATTCTTTATTTATCATGAATTTATGGGTTTTCGAGTCTCTGTGATAAGGGGGTAGCTGCAAAATAAGGATACCCGTCTCTGATAGCGACATTGTGGATCTGACAGCTGGTGCAAACCTTTTACTGTCAGATCAGTGCTTTAGTTACAGGGAGGTACTAAGGCAAATCAAACCACAGGGCTTGTACTGGTCCTTGAGTGGCTAAAGCTTTCAGCTCAGTTTCCCGACTAATTTTTGCGCCATCACCTGGTTGCATTGTCATGCCATTTAATTCCAGTTCCCCTTCAATTAAATGCAGGTAGAAGTTGCGTTTGGCAGTCACTGGCAATTCAATGACATCATGCTCGCTTAACAGCAACTGGGATAAACAGGCATCTTGTTTGATCTGCAAAGTGCCATCACGGCCATCCGGAGTAATCACCAAAGTTAAGCCTGCTTCGGCCTTAAAGTCTTTTTGCTGATAACCAGGCTCGCCACCAAATTGATTGGGCTGGATCCAGATCTGCAAAAATTTTAAGTTGTCTTTATCACTGGCATTAAATTCGCTGTGATAAATGCCTTTGCCTGCACTCATCAGCTGAAATTCACCCGCAGGTAAAGTTTTTACATTGCCTGCAGAATCTTTGTGGGCAATTTGACCTTCCAGCACATAACTGATGATTTCCATATCCTGATGGCCATGGGTGTCAAAGCCTGCAGCTGCGTCTACTTCGTCATCGTTAATCACTCGTAGCGCTGAAAACCCCATATGAGCCGGGTCGTAATAACGGCCAAAAGAAAAAGTGTGTTTGCTGTTTAACCAGCCAAAATTGGCTGTGCCGCGATCAGCAGAACGTCTTAATTCAATCATGAAATCCCTCGTATTTGAAGCTGCAGCCCGGTGGGCTAAGTTCGGACAGGCTCTCTCTTTCGCAGAGAGAGCCACCTGGTTGGAATTATGAGTTCAGTTTTTTCGCGATAATGGCATCGACCGAGGCTTTACCTGCACCGCTGAATAACAGAGAAACGCTGGCTGCTAACAAGGCTAAGGCAAACTCGTAGCCGTTGGTGCTCATAAAGAAACCGTTGGCAAAGTGCACTTTAAAGATGGCCACTAACATGGCGATAATTAAGGTCACTGCTGCAGGGCGGGTTAACACACCAAACACCAGAGCCAAACCACCAAAAAACTCAGCCGCGCCAGCTAAAAAGGCCATCAAAACACCAGGCGCCAGGCCTATACTTTCCATCCAGCCACCTGTGCCTTCTAAACCGTAGCCACCAAACCAGCCAAATAATTTTTGTGCACCGTGTGCGGCAAAAATAATACCGACTGGAACTCGTAATGCTAGAGCGCCAAAACCTGCGTTAGTACTGAAAATTTGTTGTAAAGTTACTTTGTTCATTTGTATTCACCTTTAAATAAATTGACCGTTAATTAGGGTTGTCAGACTGCTTTAAACCGCTTGTCAGTTCCGATGTGTGTACTTTAGAACGGCTTGCATTTTTAAAAAAGCGGAATAAACTGAGTTCATCATTCAAAATTTTTGAACATGCAAATAAAGGTATTATGGCCAATCATCCTATTCTGACGCTGGACGCTTTGCGTGCGCTGGATGCTATCGACCGCAAGGGCAGCTTTGCCGCTGCGGCTGAACATTTATACAAAGTGCCTTCTGCCTTAAGCTATACCATAGCCAAACTTGAAGCTGATCTTGACGTACAGCTGTTTGACCGTTCCAAACAAAAAGCACAGCTGACACCAGCTGGTCTGTTGCTGCTGCAACAGGGTCGTGAATTATTGCAGGCAGCCAGCCGATTACAGGATGCGATTAAGCAAGTGGATACAGGCTGGGAAACGCAGTTTGTAATAGCCAAAGACAGCATAGTGCCGTATCCGCCTGTGTTGAGCCTTATTCACGAATTTATGGCGCTTGGCAAAATGACGGAAGTCAGTATGCGTGAAGAAGTCTTAGGCGGTGGCTGGGAGGCGCTGGAAACAGGTCGGGCTCAAATTGCTTTGGGGGTATCGGCTGATATGCCCAAAGGAAAATACGAACTGGTGCCTATAGGTGAAGTAGAGTTTGTGTTTGCGTTGTCGCCGCAGCATGAACTGGCCAATATCAACAGGCAAATTGATTTAGCGGATGTAGAGCAGGAAACGGCTATAGTGGTATCGGATTCGGCTTTGGATGCACCTAAACGTAGTTCCGGCTTATTTACCACCCGCCGCGTACTCAGAGTCAGTTCAATGCAGGCCAAAATTGCCGCTCAGGTGCAGGGTTTAGGGGTTGGTTTTTTACCAAAACATTTAATTCAGGATGAATTAGCCAGAGGTTTATTAATCGCTAAAAAAACCAGCATTCCACGCGAAAAGGCTATGTTGTATCTGGCCTGGCAAAAACAAGGTCAGGGCAAAGCACTGCAATGGTTTAGTGAAGCCTTTAGTCACTATCCCTGGTTAAAAGTCTGGTCAGCTGTTTAACTGGGCTATGTTGTAGTTTTGTACGTACCCTGATACAAGGAATACAAAGTGAAAGAGATAGGCATTGAATAAAAAAATTAAAGCTGTGGTTTTTGATTTGGATGGCACTTTGGTGGACTCCAAACTGGATTTTTCCGAGCTGCGTCGCCGTTTAGGCTGGCCTGAGCACACGCTGATCCTGGAACATTTAGCCACCTTAGGTTGTGCTTTGAAGAAACAACAGGCAGAGCGGATTATTATCGACTTTGAACTCGAGGGGGCGCGTAACGCCAGTTGGATGCCTAATGCGGACCTGTTGCTACAGCAACTGAAGCACCAGAATATGCCTATGGCCATCTTAACCCGTAATATGCGTCAGGCCACCGAGTTATGTATGCAGGCGCTGAATATTCCTATTGATTTGGTGCTGACCCGCGACGACGCTCCGGCTAAACCTCAGCCTGAAGGCTTGTGGCTGATAGCTGAACAGTTGGGCGTCACTCCTGATCAAATACTTTATGTAGGCGACTATTTGTTTGATATTCAAACAGCCCGCAACGCAGGTGCCTATTGTTGTTTATACCGTTATGGTGATAACCATATTTATGCAGAGCTGGCTGATGTCGTAGTGGATGATCTTCTGGAGTTAGCGGATTGGTTGCACCTGTGAGAGCGGGTTAATGAGCATCAATTGAAAAAAAGCCGGCTGAATGTGACACTATTCTGAAGATTCATTATTATTCCCCGCTATTCTGCTTCCTATTTCTGAAGGAATTCATAAGCATACTCAGGACTTCAATCAACAAGGAACTGTCATGACCTTAGGTGAATATATCAGAGAAAAGCGTGCAGCTATGGCATTAAGCCAGCCGCAACTTGCTGAACAAATTGGCATTGAACAATCTTATTTGTCCAAACTTGAAAATGATAAATCTTTACCTTCTAACGATGTTTTTCGTCGTTTGCTAAATGCCATTGAGACGTCGCTGCCAAATTTTGTTGCTGCTTTTTCAGCAGAGGAACTTCAGCAACTGACGGCTATAGCGGATATTGAGCATTTTGTGAAACAGAAAAATCAAAAGCAGCAGCGTCACTCTGCAGTGTTAGTACTGAGTTTAAGTTTTATTTTTGCCTTGGGGGCCGCCTGTTTTTATGCCGGTTTTCAGGCCTTATGCTTTCCGGAAAAACTCTACCAGTATCAATCTCAAGGTGTAGTGCTGCCGGGCGAATCGGCTTTTGTATTTACAGACTGGGATCGTTATTTTCCTATAAGCATGGGGTCGGACGAGGCAATACGGCAATCGATAAACGCGAAGGCAGAGCAGGAACAGCTGATGTATAAAAGGTTGGCGCAAATCTCCGAGCTGAGTTTTGAACATAAAGGCGAGTATTATATCCTTCCTGTAGCGGGCGGCAGCCGTACCTTTATGTATAAGGGCGGTCATAAGGTTGAGCGTGTTGGCAATACAGTGCTGCAGTTACTGGGTTTATTTCTGATGGTATTCAGTACAGTGTTAAGTTTTGGCCGCAAGAAATTGTATAACTTGTAGTGAGTTTTCTCGTATTAGCAGCATGTTAGTCAGGTAATTTCTCCTGCAACTGATACTGCTGCTTCAGCTGTTTGATCTGCTTTTTGTGGCTTAGTAAAAAACGATCAAACGCCAGGATCAAATCTGGATGCCTGGCGCTGGATAAGTGAAAACTGACTGGGGAAAATGGCAATGCAGTGCCTGGTACTAAAGTGCCGGCTTGCTGCATTTGCCCTAATAAGAAGTTAGCCACATTAAGTTCAACATCTGCTGCATCCACCCGGCCCATCAGTACCATCTTCAGTGCCGACTCAGCATCCGGAGTTTCTACTAATTTAAAACCATAAACAGGCTGTACTTTAAGTAAATGGTCCGGAGTAAAACCTCGTGGTACTGCAATGCTTTTCACTTTATTCAGTGGCAGATGCTGGCGCAACACCGGCACCATAGTGGTTCCGAGTATATGAACTGCACTTTGGCTAAAATACAGCTCAGGCTGGTGCTGTCTGGCCTGTCGCCACAGTGGATTGTCCGGATAGATAAAATCCACTTCGTCTTCAAGATTTAATCTTTTGCCGGGTAAATTTACGACCTTAAATTGAATGTGCTGATGAGTTGCAAAAAGTTGCAATAAAGCTTCAGCAAAGCTGTCGGTTTCAGGGGTATTAAAATCGTAATGGGGTTTATAGCTGATATTGTGCGTACCCAGAGTGTAAGTCGTTTTTTCAGCGGCAGTTGCAAAACCCGCGCTACAAAAAATACTAATGATCAGCAACCAGGGGCTCATTTACACTCACTTCCGCAAAACAAGGCCTGTTTAATTTAGCAAAAAAACGTCCTTTGGTTTCATCAAATTTCACGATCCAGCACTTTTGGCAAACGGCGGTGTTTTTCTTTGGCTTCTTTAATGGCATCACTAAAAGCCGATGCCAGAATACCTGTGGGCACTGCAATCATACATATTCCTGTCACCGCAGTAATACCAGCCAGAATACGGCCAAGCAGGGTAATAGGGTACACATCGCCATAACCTACAGTAGTTAAAGTCGCGACAGCCCACCAGGTTGCGCGGGGTATAGAGCCAAAAGCTTCAGGTTGAATATCGCCTTCCACCAGATAGAGACAAGTGGCGGCAAAAAGTAAAACAATGACACCAAAAATACCACTGACCAGCAGCTCATAAGTGCGGCTACGGATAGCTACAGCTATACATTCCAGAGCTGTTGAAAAACGGCCCAACCGTGCCAGACGGATTACACGGATCAGTAATACCAGACGTAAAATGACACCGCCATTGCCCATATAAAGTGAAAAGGCCACTACTATCGCCAATAAATCAGCCATAGCAAAAAAAGAAAAGAAATGTTGCCAGCGGCTTTTTATCGAATCATTTTCAATACAGGTCCAGAGTCTGGCCAGATATTCCAGTAAAAACAGTGAACCTAAAGCAAGCTCAGTGTAACGAAACCAGTGTTCATGGCCTTGGCGGATATTAGGTTCAGTTTGAATAACGGCTAACAAAATACCAAGGATGATCACCAGAGCTATGGCTATATTCAGAGGCGACATACCGCGGCCTGAATATAATACAGGGTCCAGTTGATGAGCCAGCCGCGAGCGTAAAGGATGTAAAAGTCTGGTTTCAGGCATCAGTGACAAAATAATAAGTTGTTTTATTGATTGTCTGAGCTAGTGACTGATTTAGCAAGACTAAAATCCGGTTAGTACTTGCGCTAAGGTGCCCAGACTATGCTGCGATAACGCCAGTTGTCGTTCGTGCTCAGTTAAAATACCGACAAAAGGAGTGCGGCGGCGTAATTTACGTAAATAAGGGCTGTCTTCGATGATACCTGCACAAAACTGTTCTGGCTGCTGATACAACTCCAGCACCGACACCCAGTGCAGATAAGCGCCATAGCCAAGCTGGCCGTTATCGCGTCGTTCTTCCAGTTTAGCTTTGACCTGCTCCAACAAAGCAGGCTCAGCCAGCAATTTGGTCGCAATAGCCTGATGCAACACCAGAATCTGCCGGTCGATGTTTTCATCTTTAATGCCGGTTTTTTTCACTCTGTAAGGTCTGTTTTGTTTATTGCTTTTGGGTGTCCACATCGTCTGTATTCTTTAGTGTTAATTAATGAAACTCTCTGGAGTAACTTTTAAGCGAGCCAAGTAGTGGCGTCAGGTCGGTTAAACGCCCGGCGATAATATGAATCACCCCGTCTTTTTTCTCCAAAATGCCATTGACCTTCAATAGTTTAGATTTTAAATACGGCTGGCGCTGCGCCGAAGCTGTGGCCGACCAGACCACTACATTGCTAAAACCTGTGCCATCTTCCAGCGTAATAAAAGTCACGCCCGACGCTGTACCAGGGCTTTGCCTCGCTGTGACTAAACCTAGTACAGTCACCACCGACTTATGGTTCAGTGTGTCCAGCTCTGCTGCCTGTGCAAATTTCCCCAACAGCCCTTGTTGCTTTAATAACTGAACAGGATGAGTGCGTAAACTCAGGCCTGTACTTTGATAATCTTCGACTACTTCAGAGAGCTCAGTGGGCATAGGCAACTGGTACTGGGTTTGGTAAGGCTCAGCTGCGAGTAAAGGCAATTTATGTTGCTGATCCAGTAATTGCCAGCGCGCCTGATAACGTTGCCCCGACAGTTGTTGCAAAGCATTGGCACTGGCAAGGGCTGTTAAATCACTATCGGACAAACCCCTTTGTGCTACTTCAGCCAGTTGCTGATAACCTGCTTTGGGTCTGTGTTCCAGCAGCAGCTGTGCACCTTGCCGGCTTAAACCTTTCACCAACCGAAGGCCTAAACGAATCGCAAAAGCCGATTTAGCTGCAGAAGAGGCAGGAACCATTAAATGGTCCCAATCGGATTGATTCACGCACACCGGCAACACTTCGACATCATGCATTCGTGCATCCTGGATCAACTGGCTGGGTGCATAAAACCCCATAGGCTGGCTATTGAGCAAAGCCACATAAAAAGCCACAGGGTAATAATGTTTTAAGTAAGCGGACACATAAGCCAACACAGCAAAACTGGCCGAATGTGATTCAGGAAAACCATATTCACCAAAACCACAAATTTGCTGATAAATACGTTCGGCAAAGTCTTGTTGATAGCCTCTGCTTAACATGCCGTCGATCAGCTTTTGTTTAAACTGAATTAACTCGCCGGTTTTTTTCCAACTGGCCATAGCACGGCGTAGCTGATCGGCTTCACCGCCACTAAAACCTGCAGCTACCATGGCCAGTTTAATCACTTGCTCCTGAAAAATAGGCACACCTAAAGTGCGTTCCAGCACGTTTTGCACAGCAAGTGAAGGGTAAGACACAGCTTCTTCGCCATGGCGGCGTTTTAAATAAGGATGCACCATATCGCCCTGAATAGGGCCAGGCCGTACTATGGCAATCTGGATCACTAAGTCGTAATAACAAGCCGGGCGCAACCGTGGCAGCATCGACATCTGAGCCCGAGATTCAATCTGAAATAAACCTACCGTATCGGCCCTCTGAATAGCTTCATACACCTTGGGGTCATCACCTGCTCTGGTAATGGCCGCTATGCTTAAATCGGTGTTCTGGTAACGCCTGACCAAATCAAACGCCTTACGAATGGCGCTTAACATACCCAAAGCCAGTACATCTACTTTTAAAAGCTTTAATGATTCCAGATCATCTTTATCCCATTGGATCACAGTGCGATCGGCCATGGCTGCATTTTCCACCGGAACCAGCTCGTACAAAGGCCCCTGGGATATAACAAAACCCCCTACATGCTGGGATAAATGCCGTGGCATGCCGAGCAGTTGCTGCACCAGTTGCACCAAAAGCTGAGCTTTTTTGGCTTGTGGATCCAGCCCCAACTGTGTCAGTTGGCTGCTCCAGTGCTGGCTTTTATCGCGCCTGTGCAGGTTTTTTAAAAAAAACTCCACCTGATGCAGCTCAAAGCCCAAAGCTTTACTGATATCCCGAAAGGCGCTTTTAAAGCGGTAACAAATCACTGTAGCGGCTAAAGCAGCGCGTTCACGGCCATATTTCTGGTAAATATATTGAATGATCTCTTCGCGGCGTTCATGTTCAAAATCGACATCTATATCAGGGGGTTCTGAGCGCTCTATTGAAATAAAGCGTTCGATTAATACCTGAATTTGGCGCGGATCCACAGCTGTAATCGCCAGACAATAACAAACCACAGAGTTGGCGGCTGAGCCCCGGCCCTGATACAAAATCTGTTGTTTCTGCGCAAACAGCACCAAATCGTGAATAGTTAAAAAATAGTAGGGGTAATTCAGCTGCTCTATTAGATCCAGCTCTTTTTTAATGGTTTGCTGAATATCATCAGGTACGCCTTCAGGAAAACGCTGCTGTTCACCCTTTTTAACCAGTGCGCGTAAATGCTGCATGGCTGTCAAACCTTCAGGTACCAGTTCGGCCGGATACTGGTAACTCAGTTCATCCAATGAAAAGCTGCATAAATCGGCTAGTTTTTGGCTGTTATCCAGAAGCTCAGCCGGAAACAACTGCTGAAGTTTTTTGATAGGCCTTAAACTCTGTTCGGCGTTACTTAACAGCTGCCGCGCCATATCAGGCACAGCTTTGCCAGCTTTAATAGCGCTTAATGCATGTTGCAAAGGCAAGCGACTGGCCTGATGCATTAACACTTCACCTGTAGCGCAGCAGGGCAGTTGCAGCTGCTGTGCCAGTTGCTGGCAGTAGGGCAGATAAAACTGATCCTGGCTTTGTAATTTGCGGCTGGCGCCTAACCATAAACGTGCTGCATGATGTTGCTGTAACCAGTTGCCCCAGTACTGATCGGTCTGAGCATCGCCACTGGGCAGCCAGAGGATCTGACAATGCTGAATACGCTGAATATCCCATTCGGCTAACTGGTAAGAGCCTTTTTCAGCGCGGCGTCTGGCCTGAGTGATAATACGGCATAACTCGCTGTAGGCGGTTTTGTTCGGGCAGAGTAATACCAGCCGTAACTGTGGGTTCAGTACCAGCAAAGAGCCAATGATCAGTTTCAGCGGCAACTGCTTTTCTTTGATCTGATGGTGAGCGCGTACTACGCCTGCCAGCGAGCATTCATCAGTGATAGCCAAAGCTTTGTAGCCTAAAACTGCGGCCTGCTGCACTAATTCTGCCGGACTGGAAGCGCCTTGTAGAAATGAAAAATGGCTCTGGCAGACTAATTCGGCATAGCCAGTAGTTTTAATGGCGACAGGGCTTTTCATCAGCTGAAATACCCCTGCACGTACAATTGCTCCGGCTGCTGCAAGTCACGGTATAACCACAACCACTGGCCTTGTGAATTCTGAGCCACATAATAATCGCGGTGTTGGCTTTGCTGTTGCCACCAGCCGCTGCTTAAGCGTTCAGGGCCATAGTGTAGCTGCAATTGCTGTTGCTGCTCTGCATCAAGCGCCAAAGGCGGCTCCACTAAAAATGCCGGGCGCACCGCAGCTAAAGAGCCGGCAATAGAAGCTTGTGGCTCTAAAGCAGAAGCATAGCTACTAGCCTGCTCGGGCAATAAATCGTTGTGTAAACAAGGGCTTTTTACCTGCTCTTTACCCAAACGAGCCTGTAATAATGACAAAAGCTGTAAGGCTGAGTACAGCTGTGCTTTACCCGCCCCCAAATGGCCAGCAAACAGGGTTTTGTACTGAGCGTAACGCGGCCCGGCGCGGCGAAGGCTGAGTTTCAGCTGTATCACGGCTTTGTTCAGCTTTAAGCGCTCCAGCTGCAATTCGCTGATTTTTAGCCAGTCTTTGCTTTGGTATTCACCCTGAGCTGAATGCAATTGCAGCTGTTGTTGCTGATCCTGGCGCTGTAATAAACTAAGTTCCAACTGATAGGCCAGTTGTTCCCGTTGTTGTAAATACAACTGCAATAAGCCAAATAAATGCTTCAGCGGCCCCAGTAACTGGTCGCTGCGCTCCATTTCGTACAGCAGTTCCAGTTGTTGCTCGAACTGTTCAACTGGCTGAATAAACTGCAGCAAAGCGGGTTTGGCTCCTGTCAGTTGCTGCAAATACTGCAGCATTTCAATACCAAAACGCCGCACCAGCTCAGCCTGTGGGATCTTTAATAGATCATCAAGCTGTGCAAGCCCTAGCCGCTGTAATTGTTCCAGTAATTTTTCTGGTAATTGCGCCTGTTGCAGTGGCAGCGCTTTGAGTTGCTGCTGAATTTTATCCTTTTGTAGTAAAAACTGATCCCAGCCTTGTTGTGCTAATAAACGCGCCACTAAAGGCTGTTGTGCTGTCGCAAAATGGTACTGATAACCGGCTTGCTGCAACACTTGTTGTATCTGTTGCCAGAACTGCATAGCGCCACCATACAAAGCCAGCATAGGGCTGAGTTTTAGCACTAAACCCGAATCAGCTTGCAGCGCTATATCACCACAGTATTGATACAACAGCTGAGCTAACTGCTGCAGTTGTTGCTGTTCTTGCTCAGCCTGATGCGGCACCAGTTGCAGTTGATGACATAAAGACGCGGCCGAAGCTAATCCCATGCCCAAAGTTAAGCCAGCCTGGCGCGCAGCTGAGTTTAATTGCAGCAACTGATGGTCAGCGCCTACTATCGCCAGAGGTGCAGTTAAATTGAGGTAGTTATTACTTTTATTCTGACCTGACAAGGCTGTAGTTGTGTTTTGCAGCAATAACAACTTATCCAGCTGCAACTGCGGGAAATATAAATACAACCAAAACTCCATCCGCTCAGACATAACAAATAGCCTCAGCTGACTCGTGATAAAGGTGGACGGCCATGCTGTTCGTGCTGGAGTTCAGGCTTTATAAACTGCGGATACAATTCTGCCCATGGCAGCACTAATTCTTGTTGTTGCCAGCCGCCTTTACGCTTCAGAATACGGATCTGTAAGCCAGCTGGAGTGGGAATGAGCTGCAAACTTAAAGCCCAGGGCAGCAGTTGTTGTTCCGCCTGTGCCGGGCGGAAAAAATACAACTGGCTTTGGCCTTGCTCTGCGGCTAGCTGCAAACGTTTGAGCTGAGTTAAATTCAGGCTGTTTTGCCATAACAACACATCCTTACAGCTGCCACTTTTTAAGCACAGTTCAGCGGCCCAAAGGGCATCCGCAGAGCGGGGGGCATTCAGTTGCAGTACCTGATGCAAAGGTCGTTTTTGCTGCAACAAATACTCAGCACAAAGGCTGGCGGGTGGATTGATCCAGATTTGCAGCAACTCAGATCCGGATCCTGCCAGTGCTTTTTGGATCAATTGCAGTTCAGCACAAGCGCCATGGCTTTGTAATTCAACGACATTATGCGCTGGCCAACCGCCACCCAGAAATTTATCCAAAGCAGTAAAGCCTGTGCTTTGGCAATGTTCATAAGGGGCTTCGGTTTGACTGGCCTGCCAGATCAGTTGTCTGTTCTGTAGCTGTTGCAGCAGAGCATTCATGATTTTTATCTCGAAATACTGTATATAAAAACAGTATAAAAGATCTGTTTTGGATCGCAAGGACAAAGTCAGAGTTTTTGTATTCAGCTGTCTCTGATGGCTAAGGAGGTAATAATTATGTTAATGTGCGCGGCTTTTCCGCCTCCTGTTTATCTGATCTGCTTTGCCCTCTGGCAGCTGATTTGACTTATGGTACTGATATGACTGAAACCAATAGCTTTACGACAAAAACCTGGATCCTGATCCTGAGTTTAGTGCTGATTGCCCTGACTTTACGGCCTTCAATGGCCTCTATCGGGCCTTTATTGCCCTTTATGCAACCTGAATTACATCTGTCTTTTACTCAGGCTTCATTACTGACGATGCTGCCTGTATTAGCTATGGGCCTGGGCATCTTTTTTGCGCATCAACTGGCGTTATGGTTTGGCTCTTATCAGGTTGTGTTCTGGGCGTCCATCGCTATAGCTGCAGCGACAGCGCAGCGTTATTGGGCTGTGGGCGCTTTGGATTTAACCTTAAGTGCCATAGTGGCAGGTTTAGGTATTGCCATGGTGCAAGCCGTAGTGCCTGGTGTGATTAAACAAAAATTTGGTACTAAAGCACCTTTAGTCATGGGCTGGTATATATCCGCCATTATTGCCGGAGCTGCTTTAACTGCATCCCTTGCAGCTTTTTGGGCCGACTGGGCACAAAGCTGGCGTGTGGCTTTATCCGGTTGGGTCGTTTTATCTGTGCTGGCTTTGGTGTTGTGGTTTTCACAAAAAAACGCCATTCAAAACCTGCCTGTAGCTCAGTCACAACAAAAACCTCTGAGCTTTAGTAAATATGGCCGCTCCTGGACTTTGGCCCTGTTTTTTGGCCTGGTGACTTGTGCTTTTACCTGTGTGTTGGCCTGGTTGCCAGCTTATTATGTAGAGCAGGGCTGGAGTGAACAAAAAAGTGGTTTGCTGCTGGGCTTGTTGCTTTGTATGGAAGTGGTATCAGGTTTTGTCAGTCCCTGGTTAGCCAGTCGTAAGCTGGATCGTCGTCCTGTGATGCTGGTTTTATTAGTGTTGATGGCGACAGGTTTTGCTGGTTTAGTGGTGGCACCGCAGCTGGGTTTAATCTGGGCTTCCGTATTAGGTTTAGGTATTGGCGGTTTATTCCCATTGTCCTTAATTGTGTCTATGGATCATCAACATCAGTCTTCTGCTGCGGCCAGTCTGACTGCTTTTGTCCAGGGCATAGGTTATACGCTGGCGGCTTTTTCGCCTTTGATTGCTGGTTTTATCCGAGATTTCAGCCAAAGTTTTAGTATCAGTTGGTTATTGTTAGCTGCTATCGCTGTGCTGCTGATGGTGATGGCTACACGTTTTAATCCGGCGTTTTATGAAAGTCGTTTTGAATGATTTTCGTGTTGGCAGTTTTGCGGAATTTCAGATCAATATTGCAGTTTAAATAACAATTCTGCCAAATCGGGTTGCCACCAAAAGTCTTTGGCCACCCGGCCATTTCGAACTATTACGCCTTCAGAGAGCAGCAATTGTTGCTGCTCCAACGCTTGAGGTGTACCTGCAGCAAAAGCCAGCTGACCACCGGATCGCATCACTCTGTACCAGGGCAATTGCAGTTCATCCGGTGCTAAACCCAGGGTTTTACCCACCAAGCGGGCTCGCCCAGGCAAACCTGCTAAATCGGCGATCTGACCATAACTGGCAATTTTTCCGGCTGGAATTTGTAACACCGTTTGCCAGATCCTTTGTTGTTTGGAAGGGCTTTGTTGCTGCATTAAATCTCTGGTTTAAAAGCACATCAGTGGCTGAATGTTAAAGCACAATGCTACAATGCCGCCGCCTTTTTTGCCGGAGTTTTTCATGTTTATCACTATTGACGGAATTCGGCTGCGTATTCCAACCGAAGAGCCTGTAGCGCCAGAAAGCAGCGACTGTTGTGGCAGTGGCAGCTGTTGTCCTTGTGTTTGGGATTATTACCGTGCTCAGAAAAAAGCATGGTTAGGGCAAAATGAGCAAGAGCAGCAACAGGAGCAAGAGTCTGATCTATAACTCTTGCTCCTTAAATCGTCGCTTAATAGGCTTTGTTCACTACAGTCCGGCCTATAGGCGCCAGACTTAAAGTGGCCAGTTTTAAGTGAGCTAAGCCAAACGGAATACCTATGATGGTAATAAAACAAGCCACGGCATGGAACAAATGACCCAACGCCAGCCAAAACCCTGCAAAGACAAACCAAATTACATTACCGATAAAACCCAGCGGACCAGTGCCTATATCGGAAATACGGTTTAAGCGTTCACGGTTGACGTGCTCGTTGCCAAAAGGCCAAAACGCCATTTCACCAATCACAAAACAGGCGCGGCCAAAAGGAATAAACACAATACTTAAAAAGCACAGCAAACCGATACACCACCAGGCCAGCCCCATTAAAAAGCCACCCATCACAAACCAGAAAATATTAAATATCAGCCTTAAAACACTCATCATAGCTCTCCTTTTTTAGCTTCTGCCAAAAAGGTTACAAGATTAAGGCCAGCTTTAATTTTTATATAAATCAGTAAGATAGATTTTAAAGGCGAAAGTGGTTCTGTGAAAATAACCACTTTATAGTCAAATACACCTCTGATATGGCTACTGATCAGTTAAAGGTGCAGGTACCAAAGCTCTGCCTGTTACACCAGTTGGAAAAGCCGGAGAGTCACAGACCCGAACTTTGTAGCTATAGCCCACTGGCTGAGTGGCATCAGGTGTGACCACCAGTACTTCGTAGTCGTTGATATGCACCAAATGCTCAGGTGGGGTCAGTTTACAGCTAGACGCACTTAAGCTCTCGACATGGTAGTTAAAAGAGGCCACCAGTTTATTCAGCCACAGCATAGTGGGTAACTTAAAGCCGCTATCGCCCATGACATAACCATCACCGATAAATACCTGAAACTCAGGGACTTTGCTGTGTGGGCCTTTTGGCTGCTGATGCTTCAATTCTGCTTCACGTTTTTTTATTTCTTCCAGTTGTTTTTGCAAAGATTCTGGAGTGTTTTGCTGTTGAGTCGTCTCTCCCCAATTTAAAAACTGTTCTGGATGACCGCTGAAATAGCTGAATAACGTAAAAATTAAAATCATAGTGACCACAGGCAAATAAATAATGCGGGCCATTAAAGTCCAAACCGGAAATTCTTCATCATCCAGCAGATGTTTAGAGGGCACGCCTAAAGGCCGTAGCATCAACAGCAGCATCACTTTCAACAGGTGCAGCATGGAATAAAACTGCAGAGTGAGCATGCTGCCAATTAAAGTCCAGGCCGGTGCCAGTAATAAAGCGGCTAAGTTCACGCTGTAGGGCACTACATTAGGCCGTACTCCTATCACACCATTGACAATAGATTCGGCATAAGCAAAAGAAAAATTCAGTACTATGGCGTAAAAAATAAGAATACAGGCTTTACCCAGCAAGCTATGCCACCAAATCGCAAAACGTTGCCACATCTCTTTGGCTGTGGCCAAAAGCAGTAATACAGAGGCAATTTGCGCTAAAGCAGAGTTATCTGCCCTCAGTAGCAAGTACAACAGAAAAAATACAGTGGCCAGTAAATAGCACCACTGCGCAAAATGCAGTTGCGCCAAACGGGGAAAACGCTCATTCCATTGTTGCATAGTTAAATTCCTGAATTCTATATAGTTATCTTTATGTTGCTATTGTTAGCACGAGGCAGCTTTTTGCTCAATCCACCAGAGAAAAGAATCTGGTCTGCAACTGGGCTTAAATTTCCCACGCTGAACTAAACAAGGTTGCACCAAAGCGCTTTACATGGATAATTTGGCTTTTATTTTTACGCGCTAAAACTACAACTAAAAAATACCAAGGAATTGTATGAAATCTGTATACCTGCTTAGCACTGTGGCGCTTAGCCTCAGCTTTGCCACTCTGGCCGACGAAGGCCAGTGGCAACCTCATCAACTGGCTGAATTACAAAAAGAACTGACAGCTAAAGGCATTGATATACCGGGCAAACAGTTGGCCGATTTAAGCCAGTACCCAATGAACGCCATTGTGAGTATGGGCTATTGTTCTGCCTCTTTTGTATCGCCTCAAGGCCTGGTGGTCACCAACCATCACTGTGCTTACAATGCTATTCAGAACAACTCAAGCAAAGACAATAATCTGATTGATAAAGGTTTTTTAGCCAAAACTATGGCTGAAGAATTACCGGCAGGGCCGCAGGAACGCTTGTATATCACTGAAGCCGTGACTGATGTAACAGCACAAATTACCGGTTCACTGGCGGCTGATTTATCAGGAAAAGAGCGTTATGAGGCGATAGAGGCGAACCGTAAAGCATTAATTAAAGACTGCGAAATTGACCCGAATTACCGCTGCTCTGTGGTGAGCTTTCACCACGGTATGGAGTATTTCCAGATCAAACAGCTGATGCTGCAGGATGTACGTTTGGTGTATGCACCGTCAGAAGCGGTAGGAAACTACGGTGGTGATATCGACAACTTTGAGTACCCACGTCATACCGGCGATTACACTTTTATCCGTGGTTATGTAGGTAAAGACGGCAAGCCAGCGCCTTATTCAGTGGATAACGTGCCCTATCAAAGCAAAAACTTTTTAAAAGTGAATGCCAATGGTGTCCGTCAGGGCGATGGTATTTTATTAGCAGGATACCCAGGCCAAACCAGCCGTTACCGTTTAGCCGATGAAATCTCTTTTGCGGCCGACTGGCAATATCCGGCTCAGGTGAAAACCTATCAGCAAATGATCAACACCATCGACCGTTTAGGTGCAGCTGACGGCGATTTAAAGGTGAAATACTCCTCTACCGTAAAAAGTCACAATAACCGCATGAAGAAACTGCAGGGCTTATTGGATGGTTTTCAGGTAACAGATATTCACGCTATCAAAGTGCAACGTGAGCAGGCTTTGCTGGACTGGATTAAAGCCGATGAAAGCCGTAAACCCTACCAGCAAAGTATGGATGCATTAAAACAACTGATTAAAACCGAGCAGGCTTTTACTCAGCAAACTTATTACTTTGAAGCAGCCAAACGCAGCGATTTATTGCAAGCCGCTATGTTGTTGTATCGCTTAGCGCAGGAAAACCAAAAACCTGACGCGATGCGCGAAATGGGTTTTCAGTTACGTGATTTAAAAATGATTGAAGGCCGTTTAGCCCGGATGGAAAAAAGTTTTCACCCTACTATGGACTTAGCCCTTTGGTCAGAACAGTTGGCAGATTATATGGCGCAGCCAGACTCTGTACGTGTAGCAGAATTGGATGCAGCTTTAGGTTTAGCAGCAGGCATAACCCAAGCTCAAATTGCTGAAAAATTAACAGCACTTTATCCACAAAGTAGCCTGACAAGCACTGAAGGCCGCAAAGCCTGGCTGGGTAAAACACCTGCGGATTTTGCCGAAAGTTCAGACCCTTTTATTCGCATTGCAGTGGCTATTTTTGACAAAAATATGGCCTTAGAGACACAAGATAAAGAGTTAAAAGGCCAGCTCTCCACAGTGCGTCCGGCTTATATGCAGGCCATTATTGCCTACAACAAAGCGCAGGGAAAACCAGTGTACCCTGACGCGAATAGCACCTTGCGTATCACTTATGGCTCAGTAGACGGTTATCCGGCCAAAGACGGTGTGTATAAAACACCATTTACCTCAGTGAAAGGCTTAATTGCCAAACGTCAGGCAGATTACCCTTTTAACGCCCCACAAAACCTGGTGGATGCCTATCAGGCTGGTAAAACGGAAGGCTATTTTTACGCCGACTTAGCAGCCCAAAGCAAAGAGCCGTGGTTCTGCGGTATTTTCAGCTGCCCGAAAACTGAAGTAAAAGCCTTTAACTCAGTGCCGGTTAACTTTTTATCCAGCGCCGACACCACAGGCGGCAACTCAGGTTCAGCAGTGATGAACGGTAAAGGCGAGTTGGTTGGCTTAAATTTCGACTCGACCTATGAGTCGATCACCAAAGACTGGTACTTCAACCCGGAGATCACCCGCGCCATTCATGTCGATATCCGCTATGTATTGTGGATGATGCAATATGTTGATAATGCGGATAATTTATTAGCGGAAATGGACATAGTAAGGTAATAGGTAGGGGCGGGTCTTGCACCCGCCCGTCTATGGATACCGCGGTGCCTGTTGACGGGGCGGGACAAGCCACGACCCCTGCAACCCTCCCGTCTATCGTTCAGTCAGAAGCGCTCTAAACTTTTACCCATTCAACAATAAAGACAACGGACTTTTCACCGCATTACCTCCGCGGTTTAAAACGTGAGTATAGATTTGAGTGGTTTTTACATCGCTGTGGCCTAGTTGTTCTTGCACTGTTCGGATATCAATACCTGCTTCCAGTAAATGTGTAGCAAAGGAATGGCGCAAAGTATGACACGTTACATTCTTTGATATTTTCGCTAATCGCGCCGCTACTTTTATAGCGCGTCTGACGGTAGTTTCATCCAGGTGATGTCGACGTATTAACTTTGATTCCGGATCGAGGCTAAGCAGGCCCGACGGAAATAAATAGTGCCAGCCAATTTCTTTCGGCGCAGCCGGATATTTTCGGGCCAAGGCAAAAGGTAACCAGACTCCTGCATAAGAGGAGTTGTGCAGATCAGTCTGAAAATACTGTTTTACATGTTCTATTTGCAGTTTCAGGGCCGGAATAAGCTCAGGTGCCAGCGTAACTCGGCGGTTTTTATTGCCTTTCCCTTGCCAGACGAGAACTGATAAATAGTCAAAATCAATATCCTGCACCCGCAGCCGAACCGCTTCCATTAAGCGCAAGCCACTGCCGTACATTAGTTGCGCCAATAACTTATATTTGGGCTCAATCAAAGCTAACAACTGCTGAACCTCAATGCGGGTTAGCACTACAGGCAATTTTTGCGCAACACGGGCTTTATTAAAATTAAGGTTCAGCGATAGTGGTCGTAAGATAATATGCCTATACAAAAAGCTCAGCGCATTTAAAGCAGTAGCCTGAGTTTTGATGGCCACAGTTCGCTGATTAGAAAGATAAGATAAAAATTGCTCCACATCGGTATCAGATAGCTGATTAGGGTGGCGTTTGTTATGGAACAAAATATAAAACCTGATCCAATACAAATAAGTCTCGACTGTGCGCTTGGCATAACGCCGTGACACCATAAATTCCCTTACGTAATCCAAAAAAGGCGAGGCCATTTTTTGCTCCAGAATGACTGTTTAAATAAACAGTGGTTCAGCTTGAGTAAAAAATCCACCAACTAGCGTACTACTTGTGTAGATTTTGTCGGCCAAGATTTTAGTGATTTCAGAAAAATCTGTTGAAATAGAGCTACATCAGCGTTAATTTGGTATGAGTAAAAATCATGAAAGAAGACAGAAAAATGTTCGACTTGCGGGCAGAAACCCTTCTATTAAATTGTTATAGGCTATCGATGAGATTCGTCAATCTTTCAATATTTTTATTCGCGGTTACGCTACCAGCTTTCGGTCAGGTTAAATGTGACGAATCAGTACAGATTTTGCAAAACGGTGACGATGATAGGTTTTCCATAGAGAAAAAATCCGAACATACTGATTGGGTCAAAATGCGTTTTATAGTGGAAATATCCGGTAGTGCGTCGGACATTAAACCTGTTGATTACTCAACGCATCGATACATTAATCGCGCGGACTTACGAATTAAGAAAATAAAGTTTGCTGCGCCGGTAAGGCATTGTTTTAAAGATTTAATTTTGTATCAAAGGATAGAGCATGCAGTTGGCCTATAACAAGGCGCTGTTGTCGCCACTGTCGTGGCTGGGACGGCTTACGCTGCGCTCCAGCCGCCCCAAAGCTTTGCGTTAGGTTTTATCGATGAATGCGAAAAGTGTTGCTGATGTAGAAGGGCTGTGGGTAGAACCAGAATTAAACTCTGGGTTAATACAGCGCTGCAGAGATAATTGGTCAAAGCCAGTGTCTCAAGTTACAAATCATGTTCTTGCAACATTTATCCGCCAAAAACTTGCGCTAGCCATTGTAGTTCCAGAGGCAGAAAATCGCCTTAAACGTGGTTACGTAGATGATACAGAGCTATACGATAAAGAGCTGGAAGTAGCAATAAATGAACTGCCAAAAACCTAACAAGGCTGTTAATTTCGTTCGCTCACTGGGACACCTTACACGCCGCTTCGCTCTGTTCCAGCTGCCTATTACCGCGGTGTTATGTTTAAAAGGAAACTACGATGAACTATTGGCGCATGCAACTGCACCCTGATGATTCTGCAAATGCTGGTCTATACGCAAATCAGAGCATTGCTGCTGGTTTCATTGGGCTCGATTTTGCAACCGATGTGGGTGATCTGCTCTCTGATGCTCATCAAGAAATTCTGTCTACTCAGAAAGATTACGTTGATTTCGCAAAGAATATGGAAGTGGGTGATAAGGTCTTAATCATCGTCCATCATTTTCCGTTCGCTGTTGTTACCGTGGCCAGTGATTACAACTACATCAGAAGAACGGAGCCTGAACTTGGTGTCTGGTTTAGACACTTCCGAAGAGTCGAAGATGCTATTTACTACTCTGATTTTCATACCAATGCGAAATCGTGGGAGCAGTACATCATGACAGATACAATCTCTATCCTGCGAGATCCTGAGTCGAAGTCATACAGATTGATCGAGGAAATGAGCAATCAAACATAACAAGTTGCTCAAGTTCACTCCGGCCCGTTGGGCCTCCGCGGGACAACCTACACTGCGTTTCGGTTGCCCCTTAGCAAGGCGTTGAGGCTGTAGAAAAACCTCTTTTCACCCGATCAGGTTTGTGATCAAATAGCGTTGTCTGAATAAAAAATGGACAACTTCTCATGCCTAAATTCATTCCATACGATTACAACCAAAGTGCGATGGTCGTGATTAATTATCTCGACCAATTGCAGCCTGGCACTTTTGAACATGCCATCCATTATTTGATTGATAACAAACTCGACCTGTCGATATTCCACAACAAGTACCAGAATGAAGACAACGGTCGCCCGGCGTATGACCCTGCGGTGCTGCTTAAAATCATTTTGTTTGCTTACTCCAAAGGCATCACGTCCAGTCGCGAGATACAGTGGTGCTGCGAAACCAATATTATTTTTAAAGCGTTGTCGTGCGATACGGTGCCACACTTCACGACGATAGCAGCTTTTGTCAGTGGCTCGTCAGTGCAAATTGCGCAGTTATTTGAGCAAGTGTTGCTGGTATGCCATCAGCAGGGCTTATTGGGAAATGAACTGTTTGCTATCGACGGCTGTAAAATGCCGTCCAACGCAGCTAAAGAATGGTCCGGCACCTTAAAAGAACTCACGGCCAAACGAGATAAACTCAAACGGCAAATTCGTTATCACCTAGAGCAACATAAGAAGCTCGATGAACAAGCCAATGCAGATGAAGTGCGTAAAACGCGACATCAGCAAAGTATCGACACCTTGAACAAAGCGCATGACAAAATCACTGACTTTTTAAAGACCGCCAGTCCACGGATGGGCCAAGGCAAAAGAGCCAGGGAAGTAAAAAGTAACATCACCGACAATGAGTCCGCCAAAATGACCACCAGCAAAGGCACGATCCAGGGCTATAACGGCGTGGCGGCGGTGGATAAAAAGCACCAGATAATTGTCGATGCACAAGCCTTTGGTGAAGGGCAAGAACATCATACGTTGGTGCCGGTGCTGGAAAAGATAAAGCAGCGTTATAAAAGTATGGGCATCAGCGAGAACATCTTCGCTGGTAAAACCATAGTGACGGCCGATACCGGCTTTGCCAATGAAGCGAACAATAGCTACTTGTATCAACAGCAAATCAATGGCTACATCCCTGATAACCAGTTTAGAAAACGGGATCCGAAATTCAGTGACCAAAAGCAAAAGTATGGTAAGCGGCATCAGGATAAGGCGGTTGGACAAAAGGTTGTGATCTCAGCCAGCGCTTTTGACTTTGACCCCATAGCAATGAGCTGTATTTGCCCCTCGGGGTTGTTGCTGTCGAGCCGGGGGATCAGGCTGGAACCTGATGGCCAAAAACGAGCGTTGTTTACAGGCAAGTTATTGCAGTGCCGCAGTTGTGATTTAAAAGAGCAATGCATGGTAAACCCAGAATCAGCCAATCATAGAAAAGGCAGCGGCCGACAGGTGTCGTTTTTACTCAAAGCCAATGCACCGCCTAATTACACCGATTGGATGAAGCAACGTGTCGACAGCGATGTGGGGAAACAGATATACAGCCATCGGATGTCAGTCGTAGAACCGGTGTTTGGCAATATCGGCACCAATAAAGGGCTCAATCGGTTTAGCTTACGCGGCAAAACCAAGGTGCAAGGCCAATGGCAGTTGTATTGTATGGTACATAATCTGGAAAAAGTGAGCAGATACGGTAAGTTAGACTGGCATTCACAAAAATAGGGCTGGATAAGGCTCGATATACCGAATGTTTAGGTGAAGTTGCAGTAAATCAATCTTGTCTTGAAATTCCCGCCAAAAGTATGCAGAGTTGGTAACAAACAATAAACAGGATAGCCGAGTAGAAATGCAGTGTTCTAAACAGGTTTTTCTACAGGCTCGTTATGAAGAGGGGAAATAAAATAGTGAAACTAGTTGCTATAGCTTTTTTAATTTTACTCGGTGGCTGCACCTCCAACACAGTCAAAGAAATTCCTCAAGAGAAAGAAATTGAAGTTCGCACAATTCAGAAGGAATTTACACCTCATATTTGGTCTGACCATAAGATCCTAAAAATTTCTACTGAAGCATGTGCAGAAAAAGGTAAAGAAATACTCGAATCTCTTGGTTTCAATCAAATTATTAAAAATGGTAGCTATGTATACGGAAATTACAGTAATAATCGAGCTGTAATTAAATGCTCATCTGTAAATGAAAGCACTTTTGTCTATGCTGCTGTAGCAGGCCCAAAGGTAAAGGTTGTTGAGAAGCTACGAAATGAAATTGTGTGGCAACTCTAAATTCATAATAAATCGCGCCAGGCTCATGCACTTCGTGTGCTGGACACTTTGTAAGCCGCGCCTTTGTGGTTTTGCTACGCAAAAGTAATCCACAAAGTCATAATTTACGAACTACGTCTGCGCTCAGCGTTAACCAGGGAGAGTTCCGTTGAAAATTCTAGTTGTACTATTTTCTCTTATTAGTTTCCAATCTATAGCTTGTAGCTGTATGGGTTACGACATTCAGGAAGCCTTCGATGAGTATCCTGTTGTTTTCGTGGGAACAGTTGAAACTATTGAGACCATCAAACTCAAAGAAGAAGGTTGGTTTAGTTATTCAACAATGAAGGCTATCACCTTGGTTGTCGAACATAGTTTCAAAGGTATAACCGCCGAAAGAGTAAAGGTCACAACAAGAATGGATTCAGCAGCATGTGGCTTTCCATTTGTAGAGAAAGTCAAATACGCTGTATTCGCTATTCCTGATGAAAATGGGCTTCATGTAGGCTCATGTGGGCCAACAATTCATATGGAGAAACGTGAGGATTACTATGAGGATGAGCGCTTAAATGTGACTGATTTTTTATCCAAAAAATTGGCACATAACAATTCGCTTCATTCAGGGCCTATGGCGCTTGCGACGCTCACAAGTTCGCGCGCATGCGCGAGAAGTCAGTTGGATACCTTTCGGATATAGATCAAATGAAAAATATAGCTTTCATAGTGTTTGTTGTTCCCGTATTGGTTGGTTGTACAACAGTAAAGAAGACCTCTGAAAATGAATATGAAGTAACAGTTCAAGGTGGGCCATTTGATAGCATCGAAGCCCTCAAGGAAAAAGCGAGTTCTGAAGCTCAAAAAGTTTGTGGAACGAAGAGTTTTGAGTTTGTAAAAAATTGGATGGGAGATGATTTTGCTTTTAAACAGGAGAAACATTACACCCAGTACGGTGATTACAATTACGGAACGGCGATTGCAAAAATAAAATGTATGTCCAAAAAGTGAGGTTTACGGGTAATGGCACTAACAAGCTGCGTCATTTGTAGCCTTCGCGTACGGCGACGCTCACAAGTTCGCGCGCTTGCGCTTATAGTTAGCCACCAAGATAGATATGTCTATTAACCTGTATAACTCTATAGTCGTCCTCTAAGCTGTACATGTGGAGGTTCTATAAGAATCGTGTCTTTTACAGA
>NZ_AFHI01000057.1 GCF_000217935.1 Rheinheimera sp. A13L | reverse complement strand
TGTAGATACTCTGTTCAGAGTCAAGTTTTTATATGACTTTCGCTGAACAATAGTGTCGAATCAAATGGTGTTTGGGTCTGCATGCAGGCCCAGATACCGACCAGATATTTTCTCATTACGGCACAAAGCGCCTGAATTTTCTTCTTTCCCCTGCCAATCAGGGTTTCGTAAAACGCCTTTGCTCTTGGGTCATGGCGCACGGCACTCATCGCTGGCATGTATAAAGCTGCACGTAAATAGGCGTTTCCAGCTTTGCTCAACCGAGGCGGCTTGTTGAGACTGGTACCCGACTGCGTAGCGCGTACATCAAGTCCGGCATAACGGCTGATTTGTGGAGATTTCATGGTGCCTGGCAGCACATTAAGCTCCGCCAGAATAGCAATAGCGCTGGTTTGTCCAACCCCTTTAGCCGCGGTCATGTGCTCAAAATGAGCGGCCAGCTTGTCGTTCTGTTCGATTAATTTCATCGCAGCCTGAGTCAGGCGTTTTATACGACGCTCCAGTTGCTCGATGCCATCCATCTCATCTTCAATCAACAATGAAAGAGTCGCCCCTTTTGACATCAGCGCATGCAAGCGATTCTTTGCTTGTGTCCGGCTGGCCGTTAAGCGATTGAGCTGCCTGCCAATATCCCGTAACCCCAGTTGGTCGTCTTGGGGCGCCGTCCATAGCCTCGGCCCCATACGCTCACCATATTCAGCCAACAGTGCCGAATCGACTGCATCGGTTTTATTTGTGTTTAGCTTCAGTGCTGAGAAGTGGTGGAAGCTTTTTGGATTGATGACTGCTACGGGCAACCCCGCTTTTGTGAGTGCAACGGCGAGGTCAAAATAGTAAATGCCGGTGGCCTCCATGACGATAAGCGAGGGAGAAAGTGCCAGCAGCTTTTTGACCACTTGCGCATGGCCTTCTGGTGTTTGCTTGAACTGTTCAGTTTTAGACGATTTGCCGTTTGCTCTGAGGGTCAGTTCAAACGTTTTGGCTGCGATATCAATCCCAATGAATAAACTCATTTATATTCCCTCCACCAAAGAAATAGCTCAGAATAGTTACCGGCTCCCTGACCTCGCACTTGATGCGTGACTCGACCTTGTGATGCGAAGTCCTTGTTATGCAAGGCTTCCGGATACTCTTCGAGTTGAGCAATGAGGCGGGGAGCTACTCTACATACGAGGTCAGAACAATCTGCCTCAAGGGGCGAACAGCCTCCCCGGTAACCGGTTAGAATTATTAGTTCATTGGGTTTAACATACAAGGGG
>NZ_AFHI01000058.1 GCF_000217935.1 Rheinheimera sp. A13L | reverse complement strand
GACCTTTCCCCGAGATTAGTACCAATCTCTCGATGAGATTTCCAGCTTATGCGGCCTGCTTTGCATACTCAACAGGCGACATGTAATTTAATGAGCTGTGTGGGCGAACATGATTGTAGTGCTCACGCCACAACTCTATTTCGTATCTGGCTTCATCCAGTGTTCTGAACCAGTGTTGATTCAGACATTCGTTTCTAAATTTGCCATTCAAACTTTCAACAAAGGCATTTTGTGTCGGTTTACCTGGCTGTATAAAGCCCAGAGTAACACCCGTTTCCTTACTCCAGAAGAACATCGCCTTGCTGGTAAATTCAGTTCCATTGTCGCAGATAACCTTGTTGGGCCTGCCTCGTTGTTCAATAAGCAGGCTCAGGAATCTGGCAACCTGCCTGCCACTGATGGATACAGAAACCAATTGACCGACCATCTCCCGCGAATAATCATCGACCACATTCAGCACCCGAAAGCGCCTGCCATTACTGAGCTGGTCAGATACGAAATCCATTGACCAGCGTTGATTTGGCGCTGTTGGCACTTCCATTGGCTGCCGTGGTCGAGTCAGTTTTTTACGTTTCTTTGTCCGAACCTGCAAGCCTTCCTCGGTATAAATACGATAGGTGCGTTTCCGGTTCTTGACCTTACCTTCACCTCGGAGCAAGCCATGCAACATCAAATACCCATAGCGGGGATAGCGGACCGCCAGCGTCTTTAGCCGCTCCCTGAGAGCATTATCCGTTCCAGTCTTAGGCTGATAACGAAATGCGGTTCGACTTAACCCTACCAGCTTGCAGGCCACACGCTCGCTAAGGCTAAAAGCTTCAATCAGGTGTTGAGCAACAGGCTTTCTTGCCGCTGGCGTTACCACTTTTTTGAAAGCACATCCTTCATGGCTTCGACTTCCAGCATCTTGTCGGCCAGCATCTTTTTAAGCTTGTTGTTCTCAGCCTCAAGCTCTCTCAGTCGCTTTGCTTCGTTCACTTCCAGCCCTGCATATTTGCTACGCCAGTTATAAAACGTGCCGACAGATATACCCATCTCTCGGCAAATGTCATCGACCTTGGCACCGGCTTCATGTTGTTTAATGGCTTTGATGATTTGTTCTTCGGTGTAACGTTTTTTCATTTTGAGATCTCCATTGGTTCCATTTTATTGGAAATCTCATCAATGTCATGGTCTTAAATTTGGGGGATAGGTCAA
>NZ_AFHI01000059.1 GCF_000217935.1 Rheinheimera sp. A13L | reverse complement strand
AAGGGAACTCAATGCGGTTTGCGCGATCTGATCAGTCGCCAAACAAAACCAAAGACACCAACCGCATTGAGTATGAATACGTTACCATTTTTTACGCCACAGGCGCTGTACCGCCTGAAAAAAATTGTGCAATGGAACCCAAACAGGCCACTGGCTCGCAGAGCAAACGCCATTTTGTTGTGGGCTCAGGGGAAATCCAAAGCTGAGATTGCCCGAGTGCTACAGGCTGCACGATCCAGTGTAAATCGTTGGATTAAGTGGTATCTCGCTGATGACCTTGATGGGTTACAAGCTGATTTGCCTGGGAAGAAAGTACGTTTTCCACCGACATTTATCGGTGAGTTACTCAAGTTGCTTATCAGTTTCAGGCCACAGGATTTTGGCTACCAGCGTTCGCGCTGGAGCAGTGAATTGCTCAGTATCGTTATTCGTGAGGCGCTGAACATTGTGCTTCACAGCTCGACTATCCGGCGCTGGCTACCCAAGCACGGTATTGTCTGGCGACGTGCTGCACCAACATTGCAGATTAAAGACCCGGATAAAGAGGCAAAATTAGCCGCGATAAAACAGGCACTTTCATCCTGTGACGCGGAAAACCCTGTCTTCTATGAAGATGAAGTGGATATCCATCTGAATCCGAAAATTGGTGCTGATTGGGGATTGCGGGGCCAACAACGCAAAGTCATTACACCGGGGCAAAACAAGAAACACTTTCTGGCTGGAGCACTGCACAGCAGTTCAGGCCAGGTGACCTATGTGGGCTCCACGTCTAAAAATACAGTGCTGTTTATCGACTTACTCAGAGCACTGCGCAGACGCTACAGAAGTGCCAAAACCATTACGTTGATTGTTGATAACTACATCATTCACAAAAGTAAAGTCGCAGAGAAATGGCTGAAGAATAACCCGAAATTCAAGCTCTTGTTTTTGCCAGTCTATAGCCCGTGGCACAACAAAATCGAGCTGCTGTGGCATTCGTTGCATGAAACCATCACCCGGAATCATACGTGCCGGTCGATGGATGAATTAATGGAACGGGTAGAGCATTTTATGGACACGGTTTCACCCTTCCCGGGTGGTGGGCATGGCAGCAAGCG
>NZ_AFHI01000060.1 GCF_000217935.1 Rheinheimera sp. A13L | reverse complement strand
TTAACCTGAGATCGGTTTAACGAGCCATGACTGTAATAGCATTAAACTCCGCGTTAGTGATGTTCAGTTGTGGCTTACTCTCTTTCAATTGATAGGCAATGAGGCCTGCAATCATGTTCAGCATAAAGCCATGAACGCTGCGGTGCCTGGAGTGCTCTATCTGTGAGATGTTTTTCAACTGGTCGTTGATGGTTTCGATGATAAAGCGCCTTGATAGCATGGCTCTGTCCCACAACGATATGGCCTTTGCTTTCATGTTTTTACGCACATTCGTCACCAACGTGATGCCTTTCTCCAGTAGCTCACTGGACAGTGCTTTGCCGATGTAGCCCTTGTCGGCATAAAGTTTATCCATGGGGCTGAACACCATGTCTGCCACTGGTTTTGTATCATGTACATTGGCTGGGGTGATTTTGGCCGCCACAATTCCTCCTTGATGATTCACAATCAAATGCAGCTTAAATCCATAGAACCAGCCCATAGTGCCTTTGCCTCTGCACGCCAGTCCTGACAAGGTTTTATGCCGCTGAATGCGCAAATTATGACAGACTTTGATACTGGTTGAATCAACAAATTCAATGCCAGTTGGCTCACTTTTCAGGCTGGCAAAGTAGCTGCAAAGAGGCACTAAGGCGGTAGGCATCACCTCAAGAAAGCGGGTATAACTGAGTAGATTTGGAAACGCTGATTTGTAAAAATGAGCCAGGTAGCCAGTGTAGAAGTTTTTGAAATCACGATGATGGGACATCTGGAAGAAGATAATGATGGTCATGACTTCGCTCATCGTCATGCGACCAGAGCGCTGACGCTTGCGAGTTCCATCGGTTAACAGAGTTTTTTCCCATTCAGGGATGAAAACAGCAGAAAAATCATCGACATCGCAAAATACTTCCACTAACTTGTGCATAGGCCCTCTGTGTGATGGGGTTTCTCTTGGTCGAAAGATCCGATCATGTGGAGGGCCGTTAGTTCAAATTTTCTTATCCCGAGTTCAGG
>NZ_AFHI01000061.1 GCF_000217935.1 Rheinheimera sp. A13L | reverse complement strand
AAGCGATTGAGCAGCGGCAACCACAAATCTTCCAGTTCGTTCTCGTAAAATTCGCATTCCCGCGTTTCTTCCTGATACTGCCAGCGAATGTGCAATGGCGATTGATTGCTACATTTTGCCGCTTCCACACAGGCGTACAAGGCTGCCAGTTCACTCTCGTTAAGCGTGGTCCTGGCGACATCCGCGCGTTTTAAAACCTCATCGACCAGCATATGGGTAAAATCTTCGCCACCAAGAAAGTTGTCGCCAGCGGAGGCGTGAACTTCAATCACCGGCGTGGCGTACTCAAGCACCGTAACGTCAAACGTGCCGCCACCGAGATCAAACACCAGCGAACGGGTATTTTGTTGGGTATGCAGGCCATACGCCATCGCAGCTGCTGTGGGTTCATTAATTAAGCGTACCGCATTTAACCCGGCTAACTCCGCTGCTAAACGGGTATGCTTGCGTTGTTCATCGCTGAAATAAGCCGGAACGGAGATCACCACATCTTTAATCGGACGTTGCAGAAATTCTTCGGCATCTTCTTTTAATGAGCGTAATACCAAAGAGGACAGTTCTGGCGCGTTAAATGTGTCGCTGCCTAACCGCCAGTTGGTATTACTGCCCATTGCACGTTTAAATAACGCTGCCGTTTTATCCGGATGCGAAGTACGCCGTGATACAGCCGGTTTTCCGACTAAAATATGATTATTTTCATCCATGCTAATTATGGATGGTGTTAAATATTCACCGAA
>NZ_AFHI01000062.1 GCF_000217935.1 Rheinheimera sp. A13L | reverse complement strand
TAAATCGTCTGGATGCGGGTTCTGTCGTTCTGTATTGTGGTCAGCCGGTCGCCGTCCCAGCCGTACCAGGTCACTTGCGGTTTCCGTGACAGCGACATCCAGCCCGTCAGGTCCCGTTCACGCCGCCACACCCGTTTTGCCACCCTGCGGCCCAGCGGGTCGTAAAGATAGCGACTTTCGACCAGCGGCTCTGCATATTGTGTCCGCGTGTAGTGCACCAGCCGGTGCTGACTGTCGTAATGGTACCGGTGGGTCCGCTCATCATCCGTGCGGATAACCCCTTCCGGGATGAGGTCGGTTTTCTCTGTCAGCCTGCCGTGACGGTCATACCGGTAAAGATAGTGCGCGTCACGGGCGATACGGTTATCCGGCCACATGCTGAGGGCGCTGTCCGGGTGCAGCTCCGGGTCGGGCAGGCGGTTACCTGCCGGGTCTGTGGTATACGGGATGCGGATATCCAGATTCGCTGCGGTGGTGTGAACGCCGGTCAGCCTGCCGGTGGTGCTGTAGCTGTAACTCCGGGTCTGGCGCGGGCTGCTGATGCGGATGAGTTCGCCGTTGTCGTTCCAGGTGTAATCGCGGTCAGACAGCAGGCTGTTCAGGTGCTGGCTCTGTAACTGCCCGGCAGGGGTATAAGCGGTGGTGAGTTCATAACGGCCGAAGCTGCGCAGCGTTTCCCGGTGCAGGCGGTCGCGGGTGTACTCCACCAGCGGTGTGTCGCCGAGTTTCAT
>NZ_AFHI01000063.1 GCF_000217935.1 Rheinheimera sp. A13L | reverse complement strand
GGACATCAGCGCTATCTCTGCTCTCACTGCCGTAAAACATGGCAACTGCAGTTCACTTACACCGCTTCTCAGCCCGGTACGCACCAGAAAATCATTGATATGGCCATGAATGGCGTTGGATGCCGGGCAACAGCCCGCATTATGGGCGTTGGCCTCAACACGATTTTACGTCACTTAAAAAACTCAGGCCGCAGTCGGTAACCTCGCGCATACAGCCGGGCAGTGACGTCATCGTCTGCGCGGAAATGGACGAACAGTGGGGCTATGTCGGGGCTAAATCGCGCCAGCGCTGGCTGTTTTACGCGTATGACAGTCTCCGGAAGACGGTTGTTGCGCACGTATTCGGTGAACGCACTATGGCGACGCTGGGGCGTCTTATGAGCCTGCTGTCACCCTTTGACGTGGTGATATGGATGACGGATGGCTGGCCGCTGTATGAATCCCGCCTGAAGGGAAAGCTGCACGTAATCAGCAAGCGATATACGCAGCGAATTGAGCGGCATAACCTGAATCTGAGGCAGCACCTGGCACGGCTGGGACGGAAGTCGCTGTCGTTCTCAAAATCGGTGGAGCTGCATGACAAAGTCATCGGGCATTATCTGAACATAAAACACTATCAATAAGTTGGAGTCATTACCGACATTAAAAGTAACTTTTTTGAAATTAGAGATAATATTGGCACAGAAAATATATTCAG
>NZ_AFHI01000064.1 GCF_000217935.1 Rheinheimera sp. A13L | reverse complement strand
CATTCGCTTTCGATCAAATCGACAAAGCGCCAGAAGAGAAAGCTCGTGGTATCACGATCAACACTTCTCACGTTGAATACGATACACCAACTCGTCACTACGCTCACGTAGACTGCCCAGGCCACGCTGACTATGTTAAAAACATGATCACAGGTGCTGCTCAGATGGACGGCGCAATCCTGGTTGTAGCAGCGACTGACGGCCCAATGCCACAGACTCGTGAACACATCCTGTTATCTCGTCAGGTAGGCGTACCTTTCATCGTTGTATTCATGAACAAGTGTGACATGGTAGACGACGAAGAGCTGTTAGAGCTGGTGGAGATGGAAGTTCGTGAACTTCTGTCAGACTACGATTTCCCAGGTGATGACCTGCCGGTAATCCGTGGTTCAGCTTTAAAAGGTCTGGAAGGCGATGCAACGTGGGAACCAAAAATCCTTGAGCTGGCAGCAGCTTTAGATTCTTACATCCCAGAGCCAGTACGTGCGATTGATAAGCCATTCATCATGCCAATCGAAGACGTATTCTCAATTGCTGGTCGTGGTACTGTAGTAACAGGCCGTGTAGAGCAAGGTATCGTTAAAGTAGGTGAGTCAGTAGAAATCGTTGGTCTGAAAGACACAGTGACTACTACTTGTACTGGTG
>NZ_AFHI01000065.1 GCF_000217935.1 Rheinheimera sp. A13L | reverse complement strand
CCCCTTCGTATCTGGCTTTCACGAAGCCGAACTGTCGCTTGATGATGCGAAATGGGTGCTCCACCCTGGCCCGGATGCTGGCTTTCATGTATTCGATGTTGATGGCCGTTTTGTTCTTGCGTGGATGCTGTTTCAAGGTTCTTACCTTGCCGGGGCGCTCGGCGATCAGCCAGTCCACATCCACCTCGGCCAGCTCCTCGCGCTGTGGCGCCCCTTGGTAGCCGGCATCGGCTGAGACAAATTGCTCCTCTCCATGCAGCAGATTACCCAGCTGATTGAGGTCATGCTCGTTGGCCGCGGTGGTGACCAGGCTGTGGGTCAGGCCACTCTTGGCATCGACACCAATGTGGGCCTTCATGCCAAAGTGCCACTGATTGCCTTTCTTGGTCTGATGCATCTCCGGATCGCGTTGCTGCTCTTTGTTCTTGGTCGAGCTGGGTGCCTCAATGATGGTGGCATCGACCAAGGTGCCTTGAGTCATCATGACGCCTGCTTCGGCCAGCCAGCGATTGATGGTCTTGAACAATTGGCGGGCCAGTTGATGCTGCTCCAGCAGGTGGCGGAAATTCATGATGGTGGTGCGGTCCGGCAAGGCGCTATCCAGGGATAACCGGGCAAACAGA
>NZ_AFHI01000066.1 GCF_000217935.1 Rheinheimera sp. A13L | reverse complement strand
TCCCCTCNCCGGGGTCTTTCGCCTTTCCCTCACGGTACTGGTTCACTATCGGTCAGTCAGGAGTATTTAGCCTTGGAGGATGGTCCCCCCATATTCAGACAGGATACCACGTGTCCCGCCCTACTCATCGAGCTCACAGCATGTGCATTTTTGTGTACGGGGCTGTCACCCTGTATCGCGCGCCTTTCCAGACGCTTCCACTAACACACACACTGATTCAGGCTCTGGGCTGCCTCCCCGTTCGCTCGCCGCTACTGGGGGAATCTCGGTTGATTTCTTTTCCTCGGGGTACTTAGATGTTTCAGTTCCCCCGGTTCGCCTCATTAACCTATGGATTCAGTTAATGATAGTGTGTCGAAACACACTGGGTTTCCCCATTCGGAAATCGCCGGTTATAACGGTTCATATCACCTTACCGACGCTTATCGCAGATTAGCACGTCCTTCATCGCCTCTGACTGCCAGGGCATCCACCGTGTACGCTTAGTCGCTTAACCTCACAACCCGAAGATGTTTCTTTCGATTCATCATCGTGTTGCGAAAATTTGAGAGACTCACGAACAACTTTCGTTGTTCAGTGTTTCAATTTTCAGCTTGATCCAGATTTTTAAAGAGCAAA
>NZ_AFHI01000067.1 GCF_000217935.1 Rheinheimera sp. A13L | reverse complement strand
TTAGTTAGCAACTTAGCTTCTGTTTGGGCCTGGCTGGGCTTTGCTACTTAAAATCAGTTGCTGAATAATGAGATCAGCCTGAGTTTTATAGAGCGCCCATTGTTGGTAATTGCCTTGTGTCAGCACCAACACCATATCCAGAGTTGGAAACACGGCAATATACTGACCACCATCCCCTTCGGCGGTGTAATAAGACACGCCATCCTGCTGGCGTAACCAGAAATAGTAACCATAATCTCCGGCCGGGCTTTTAGCATGACGGCTGGTCATCTGCTGCACCCAGCCCAACGGCAGCAGCTGTTCGCCTTGCCACTGACCTTGCTGTAAATACAAAATACCTAACTTGAGCATATCCCGTGGGGTGAGCCATAAACGGGCCGAACCTTCGGGCACGCCGTCGGGTTGAGTGTCCCAGCGGTAATTCGTAACACCTAACTTATCAAATAGCTGCTGTTTGGCCCAAGGCTGCAGCTGTTGTTTTAACTGCTGCTGTAGCAGCTGCAATACCAGATTAGGTAAAGCACTGTTGTACGCCCAGCTTTTTCCCGGTCCGGTATTGGGCTGTTGCAGCAGGTAATAGACAAAATTCTGCTGCTGCCACAGCTTCACCAAATCCTGCCCTGTCCATTCATCCCAGACAAAACCAGCCTGCATCGACAACAGCTGATGCAGGCTAATACTGGCTTTTAACGGGTCCGCTTTGATCACAGGGTGTTGTGGTAACAACTGTGCCAAAGTGGTATCAACAGTCAGACCTGTCTGCTGCAAAGCAATACCGGTTAAAGTGGCTGTCACAGCTTTTGTCACTGAAGCCACATAATGCGGTTTATCCGCAGTCCAGACAAAATCCTGCGACCCTTTCACCACCTTGATCCCTTGTTCAAAGTTGATAAAGTCGTTATTGCCCTTTTGATACAGCTCCAACACCAAAGCGCCGGATTTATACAGCAAAAGGCTATGTACTTGCTGATAACCGTTTGTTGTCTTGTCCTGCAGCTGCGATAACAGCTGATGCAAAATCTGCTCATTCAAGCCTTGAGCTGCAGGCCTTTGTACAGGCAAAGCCGGGTCTGGCCTCTTGTGCTGATGAAACTGAATGTTGTCCTGTGATGGCATGCTCTGCGCCAAAGCAGGTAAAAAAGCACCACACAAAACAGCCCTTTGAATAAGCCTTTTACCTGCAGTAAATAACATCTGTCAGAACTCCACTGTACGGCCAAGCTGCTGGCTTTGTTGGGCCAGTTCAATCAGCCGGATCCCTTGTAAAGCTTGAGTTGCAGAAACAGGGCTGGCTTTCCCTAGTTGTAGGGCGGCCACAAGTTGCTGATAAAACAGCTGATAATTGCCAGCTAAGGTTGGATAAGTTCTTTGTCCGTCCGCTTTAGCCAACACACCAAACAGAGCTTCAGACTCCAGCCCCCAGTTTGCACCTTGCGGTTTTTGCCCAGCTCTTAATGCGTCTTCCTGCGGATCTAAACCCGTTTTATGGCAAGAACCCTTATCACCCTGCAGAATGAATCTAGTGGTAGGAAGCGCACAAAAAGGGCTGGAATGCAGCACCACTTCTTTATCAGCGTAATGCAGCATCAAATGAAAATAATCCACTGCCTCACTGCCCTGACGCAAAGCGCGACAACGGGCAGTTAACGCCTCTGGTGCACCAAATAAAGCAATGCTTTGATCAATCAGATGTGGCCCTAAGTCATACAAAATACCAGTGCCAGCTCCTTGCTGTTCACGCCAGCGCTGCCTTGGCACAGGCCGGAAACGGTCAAAATGCGATTCAAAATAACGGATAACCCCAAGCTCTTCAGACTTGAGCAATTGCTGTAATGTCAGAAAATCCCCATCAAAACGCCTGTTATGGTAAACAAAAAGCTGGCGTTGCTGTTTGTCAGCCAGCTCAAACAACTCCCGACCTTGTGCCTCTGTCAGCACAAAAGGTTTTTCCACCAGCACATGTTTTCCGGCCAACAAAGCTTGTTTTGCCAAAGGGTAATGACTGTCATTGGGTGAGCTGATCACCACCAGTTCAGCATCCGACACACGAATAAGCTCATCGCCATGTTGATAATGCTGTAACTGTGGGTAATCTGATTTGAGTTCAGGCTGACTGCTGCTGATAGCCACCAGTTCCAGCTCTGATTGCTGCACAATAAAAGGCAAATGAAAGGTTTTGGCAGACAAGCCATAACCAATAACAGCTGTTTTGATCATTAGAACTCCGGCAAAATAACAACGACAGGCTTTGCTATCAGGCGCATCGAAAAATACAGCTAAGCTAACAGATACCCGCCTTGTTGCCTACTTTGCTAAGTTTGCTAAGTTTGCTAAGGTTGCTAAGGCAAGACTAAAGTTCTACCGGATAACCTGCGTCCGACCAGGCCTGAAAGCCTCCTGCTACAGAATAGACTGTACTAAATCCCATGTTTTGTAAGGAGTCAGCTGCCAATGCAGAACGAGATCCCGATCGACAGATCAAATAAATAGGTTTTGTTGCCAACAATTCCAGTGCGGCCTGGCTGTCACAGTGTGAAGCAATGCTGGGATGCTGATGGATGCGCATCTCCAACACCCCACGTGGATAATTCACTGAACGGTCGATATAACCCTGAACAACCTCATCCTGCTCCCGCACATCAACCAAAATAGTCTGGTGATCCTGTAAAGCCAGGGCTAATTCTTGTACTGACACTTCGACAATTCTGCTTTTTGCGTCATTGACCAGCTGTTGTGCACTTTTCATCACTTTCCTTTATAAGGTTATAAAACAGATTGAGTAAGAACCAGGCTGGCCATGATCACTAAAAATACTGAGAAAGATTTTTGCAGCTTTTCTTTGGGTAACAGATGCCCAATCCATAGGCCTAAAAAACTGCCTGCCACACCACCAGCGATCATGATAGAAATCACCAACCAATCAAAAGACTGATGCTGCATCGTCAGCACTTCATAGTATTTGGCAAAACCAACAAAAGACTTCAGCGTAATAATCAGCAAACTGGTGCCGACCGCCATCGCCATTGGAACACCGCCCAGCAACACCAGTGCCGGTACAATAAGGAAACCGCCCCCTACACCAACAAAGCCCGTGATCAGCCCAACAACCAATCCGTCCAGCACTACTTTAGCTCTGTTAATTTTGCCCTGAAGCTGCGGTGTTTGATTGCCACGCCACATCATCACTGCAGCCACAATCATCAGGAGCACAAAAACGGACAACTGAACCATGCTCTCCACTAAAGTGCCTAACCAGGCCCCACCATAAGTACCAGCCATGCCCGGAAGGCCAAACAGCAACACATGGGGCCAGGATACTTTTTTATTTTTTATATTCGGGATACTGCCAAACAAGCTGATCCCTGCGACTATCAATAAGGATGACGCTATCGCCATAGAAGCGGGCATATCCACCAGATACATCAACACGGGAACTGTCAGAATAGAGCCACCTGAGCCAAAAACTCCCAGACTGATACCTATCAGTAAAGCGCCAAGAATTGCTTGAACCATAAGAGACTCCCTTTAATAGCCACTCAAAAAGCACAACAACTTAAAGCTGATTCAGAGGGATTTTTAAGTATACTTTTCCGGTCTCGTCAGCAGGCGGCATATGCCCGGCCCTGATATTGACCTGAATAGAAGGCAGAATAAGCCGCGGCATCTCGAGAGTGGCATCACGGGCTTGCCTTTTGGCAACAAACTGCTGCTCTGAGATCCCATCTTGTACATGGATATTCCGCTCACGCTGCTCCCCTACCGTAGTGACATACTCATGTTCACGCCCTTGAGTTGGATAGTCGTGGCAGACATAAATTTGGGTAGTTTTGGGTAAGGCGAATAGCTTGTTGAGCGACTGAAATAAGGTGGAAGCATCGCCGCCGGGGAAATCACAACGTGCAGTGCCGACATCTGGCATAAACAAGGTATCGCCAACAAAAGCCGCTTTTTCATTAATCAGATAGGTTAAATCAGCAGGTGTATGACCCGGTGTATGTATCACCCGGATTTGCATAGTTCCAAGTTGCAGTACTTCGCCATCTTCAAATAAATGGTCAAATTGGGCACCATTAGGTAAAAACTCTTTTTCCAGATTAAAAACTTCTTTAAAAATGGCCTGCACTTGCCTGATCTGTGCACCTATGCCCACTTTTGCACCCAGTTTCTCCCTGAAAAATGGCGCTGCTGACAGATGATCGGCATGGGCATGAGTCTCAAGAACCCAACCCACCGTCATCTGATTCTGCTGAATGTAAGCCAGTATCGATTCTGCACCTGCAGTGGAGGTGCGCCCTGATTTGTAATCAAAATCCAGTACGGGATCGATCACTACCGCTTGTTTAGTGACAACATCAGATACAACATAACTAAAGGTTTCACTGTCGTTATCCAAAAAAGCCTGAACCTGAAAATCACTCATCATATGCTCCTAAGGGAACGCCTGGCGCTCCGTCATCACTGAACTAAAAGTTCTGAATACTAAGACCCTGATGCTGGCACAGTGCATCGACCCGCTGTGTTGCCTAAACCACAGCCACTAATTCAAATTAAGTATAAGCATATACCAAAAAGAGATAAACATATTAGACAAAACTAATTAAATTTGGCAAATCACTCTTTGTTTGATGTATATCAAACTTCAGTTTTCGAGAGTCATTAGATTAGAGATGACTGAACTACAACAACCTTTATCGCTTTTTATTGAATTCATAAGGGAAAACAATGATGCAAAAAAATGTGGGTGGTCTGGACAAAATAGCTCGGGTAAGTGCTGGAGTAGTACTGATCACCTTAGCTGCAATCGATATGATTGGCCCATGGGGTTGGCTGGGTATCATACCCCTGTTGACTGGAGTTGTAGGAATTTGCCCGTTGTACAGCCTGATAGGTATTAATTCCTGCCGGGTTTCAAAATAGAGACTCTTAGAGGATCCGCCAGGTCATGTTGGTTCTGACTCAGCTGTCAGCTCCAAATCAGTTTCTGTCGATTTAACTGCGTCACTTGCTATCAGGGGCGACGATGGATCCCTAACAGCATGATCCTGTTCTGAAACTGGCTATGGCTGAATTTAAGGGCACCATAGCCACATAGGATTTATCGGACAGCGTCGACAATGAATGGTTGTGTGTTCAGATATGCTACTTTTAAGCCATCAGCTCAATCAGATCTTTTTTAGCATGTAATTCAAGTTGCATGGTTCTGGCGATGTCCTTGAACTCTTCTGAGATATAAGTGTTGGTAAGCAATTCAGCCCAAAACTGCCCGGCCATGCCATAGACAACATATCGTATACCGGAGCTACAGTAAGTTCACCCTCTCCTGCATAATAAAACGACAGGTTTCCCCCATGCATATCCATATTTGCAATCAAACGACCAAAACACCAAATAACGGCGATAGTATCCGCATCCTCTGCACTCATCAGTTTGTTCTGCACCAGATGCTTAGCAATCACAGGCCATTCTGCTGGCTTGCCAACAAACTCATGATTTTTTGAATAAAAAGCAGCCATGCGCAACGAAACCTTTGCGGCCAAGTGTCCCCACTCTGTCAAATCGCTCACAACTTAAAAAAGTACGTTGCTCTTGCATCACAATGTTTGATTGAGCTGCTGCAATTCCATGATTAGCCAGAGTATTCAAGGCACTATGCTCCGCCTGCAACAAATCAACCCAGCGTTGGCTATTGGCGTTGACCGCAGGTTCAGTGAATTTGACTAATCTATGTTTGCCGTCGATAAAAGTACAAAACTTAGGTTGTTCACCTCCGGCTGAAGAGCCTACAACCTCTCCAGCCATTGCTTCCGTTGCAATTCTGGCAAAATCAGCTTCCGAAACAGCCGCCAGTTCATGCTGTAACCATTGCTGATAACTTAATTCACCAATCAACAAATGTCCTGGTGCATCACCTTTTGCATGCAACAAAGCGCTGAGTTGGCCCGACAGGGTGAGCGCCATGGATGGCGGCGAATAAAAAAACCAGCTCAAGGCTGGTTGATTTGTTTACTGAGTGATATACCCAGTAAAATGGCTTCGCTGCCGGGACTCGAACCCGCGCATCTTTCAACCTTGGGCGTGACAGGCCGGCCATGCTTTAACAGAGAGCAACCGACTGAACTGCTGTCGGCAGATGACCGAATTTTAAGAGTACAAAATTGCCCGGAGCAATTTTGAACAACGCGCAGCGTTGGCCCGACAGGGTGAGCGCCATGGATGGCGGCGAATAAAAAAACCAGCTCAAGGCTGGTTGATTTGTTTACTGAGTGACAAACCCAGTAAAATGGCGGAGCGGACGGGACTCGAACCCGCGACCCCCGGCGTGACAGGCCGGTATTCTAACCGACTGAACTACCGCTCCGCGCTGGAGTGAGCTTGCGCTCTAATGGCTTGTTTGCTGAATTGGCGGAGCGGACGGGACTCGAACCCGCGACCCCCGGCGTGACAGGCCGGTATTCTAACCGACTGAACTACCGCTCCGGAATCAGACAAACTATAAATGCTTTGTGGCGGAGCGGACGGGACTCGAACCCGCGACCCCCGGCGTGACAGGCCGGTATTCTAACCGACTGAACTACCGCTCCGAAGAAGCATTTATTAAATTGGCGGAGCGGACGGGACTCGAACCCGCGACCCCCGGCGTGACAGGCCGGTATTCTAACCGACTGAACTACCGCTCCGCGCCAATACACTGCAGCATTTTCAATTGGGTATGCTGCTGTGCGGCGGGAATAATACGGATTCACTGGTGGGCCGTCAACGACTTTTTTGCCGCTTTTGTTTATTCCTTAATCATCCGGTAAAGAAAGTTCCAGAATGTCGTTCGACTTGCTGCTTTTTTGCCCTGAACTGCTCGCTTTTGCTTCACCTGGTCCAGGCATGGCAATAGTATCTAAATCCATCGAGTTGTTCTTTTTCGCAAACAAGGTCTTAAATGAACGATCCGTTGCGACCATCCAAATGGCAAAACCACCACCACCTAAAATAACAATGTTGCTCAGGATCACTAATAACCATGGGAAAGGTTTCTTTTCTTCCACTACAGGCTCAGTCACCACAGGGCTGGCCTGCATTTCTGCGGCTTGAGTATTCAGGCCTGTATCCTCTGTAGCAGCCACCACAGGTTCTGGCTCTATCACTTGAGCAACAAAAGATGCTTGAGGTAAGGTGATCACTACATCGCGCCCCGTCACTGTCTGAGCAAACAGGGTGCTTTCGACTTTATAAGTGCCGCTGGCGTAATTGACTATTTTCAACTTTTTATCCACTTCGGCACTTTCGCCCAGGGTAAAACTTTGTATTTCATTATTTGGAAAACGAACCTTACCCTGCAAAGCGACTGACCTTGGATTAATCATAGGATCTGTCACTTTAAAAGTCAGCCAATGCAAATCTTCGGCTGTTGTCGCCTGCGCCACCTCGTAGCTGATTGGGCTTTTATGAATAATCACAGGCTCCTGAACTACCTCGCGGGTATATAAAGGCGTTTTCACCACAAACTTGGGTAACCACTGGCCCGGTTTCATCTCCAGTTTAAATTCACCGGTAAAAATACCGTCCCTGGGTTTTTCATCAAAATTGCGGCCATCATCAGCCAGAGTCGTCAGTTCAATCACACCAGCACCAAAATTCTCATGTTCCGAGTTGTTGCTGCTGATAAAAAGTACATCAAGCCGCAGCAAATCACGGAAGTCTTTTGCCACTATAGGCTTGCCCCCATTGGTCAATGTTGCTGTCACTTTAATGGTTTCCCCTACCATCAAATGATCTGGTAATGGAGGAACATTTAACTCTATATCTGTCAGTACCATAATTTTGCTTTCTGGCAAAATTTGCCCCAATGCCTGCCAGGGACCAGGAGTAGGCTTCTTAATTTTAATCAAATCGTAGGTTTTATCGTCAAACCACTCGATATCCTGATCGTCGGCATTAATAACATTCACTTTGCTGCCGTCGGGCTTCACCAAAATAACGGACGCTGAACCTCGTTTGCGGAAAAAGACCATGGTAATTTCTTCCACTTCGTAATCAATGCGGAATCTGTTATCAAACAAAGGGATCTGGTTTTTGGCGGGTAAATCGGGCAACACACTTAAACCTGTTGGATCATTCAGCGATTCGCCGACGCTGTCCGTCGTTACGCCAACATCCTGCGCCATTAACTGCAGGCTCAAACATAACAAAAGCGTGTACATTAATTTCGCCACAAGCAACTTCCTCCTTTTTTCTGCACCAGATCCAGACGTTGCTCATGCGACTGCAATTCAGCGTCAGAGGCAAAAATAACAGGTAAACGACTGGTTCGTTTTAGTTGCCCTACCACCACATTTTGTTGGGCTGCTGCTTGTTCATCATTGGCTAAATTTAAGCTGACTTGCCCCCCTGTCATCGCCAGATAAACATCAGCCAAAATTTCAGCATCCAACAAGGCGCCGTGTAAAGTACGGTGGCTGTTGTTAATGTCATAGCGACGGCATAGAGCATCCAGGTTATTTTTCTGTCCAGGATGGGCTTCACGCGCCATTTTTAGCGTATCCAGTACACCACAGATATCAGTGACAGGCGAAAGTGCAGGACGCAGCAGGTTAAATTCGTGGTTGATAAAGCCAACGTCGAAGGCTGCGTTATGGATCACCAGTTCAGCGCCCGCTATATACTGGCAAAACTGCTGGGCTATTTCGGCAAACCTTTGCTTACCTATTAAAAACTCATTGGTAATACCGTGAACCGCTATGGCTTCCTGATCAATCAATCGGTCCGGTTGCAGATACACATGGAAGTTATTGCCGGTCAGCCGACGGTTAATCAGCTCTACACAACCAATTTCTATGATGCGATGGCCTTCCTGCGGACTTAAGCCTGTGGTTTCGGTGTCGAGTACTATCTGTCTTTTCAGCATTCTGATTCGTGTTCTTAGCGCTTTTACGTTAGATTATACGCCGATTTCAGTTGTGGGAAGCATCGATGCGTAAAACAGTAGCAATCTATACAGACGGATCTTGTCTTGGAAACCCAGGACCAGGCGGTTATGGCGTGGTTTTACGTTATCAGGAGCACCAAAAAGAAATGTCTGGCGGCTACCAGAAAACCACCAACAACAGAATGGAATTACTTGCTGCTATTATTGGTCTGGAAAGTTTAAAACAGCCTTGTGATGTGGACTTAACCACTGACAGCCAGTATGTGCGTTTAGGTATTACGCAGTGGCTGACCAACTGGAAAAAAAACAACTGGAAAACAAGTCAGAGAGAACCTGTAAAAAATCAGGATTTATGGCGTCGCTTAGATGCAGCCTGTCAGGGACATAAGGTAAACTGGCATTGGGTCAAAGGGCATGCAGGACATCCGGAAAACGAACGTTGTGACGAGTTAGCCAGAATCGCGGCTACCCACAATGCCACAGAAGTGGACACTGGTTTCCAGGCCTCGTCATAAAGAGAAGACAGGCCAAAGTAATGAGACCGCAGTCCCCATCAGCAGTATAGAAAAGCTTTTCCGCACCCATAACTGTGGAATATAAGCCGACAAGATGATGCCAAGCAAACTGCCCCCAGCACCAATTAACCCCAGCCAGCCAATCAGTTCCAGCGGCAAGCTTTCACCCTGAACAGACATCAGCCAGTAATGGCTGATAAAGCCAGTGCTGCTTTGCAGAAAAATTAATGCCAGACTACAGGCTATAGCACCTGACATAGGGATTGTTGTTACCGCAAGCAGTAAGGGAACTATTAAAAAACCGCCGCCCACCCCCACCAAACCGGTCAGCATACCTAAACACATCGCCAGAGCAGCCAACAATAAAGAAGAATGGATCTGCCACTGCCAGATGTGTTGACGCCACATATTAGCGGCGCTGCCCAGCATTAAAATAGCCAGAATTAATAGTTGAAAAGATGAGTGCAGCCATTGAGCTAAAGCAACTCCCAGCAAAGTTCCAAAAAAGGCGGGTACAGCAAAACGCTTAAATAAAGCGAAATCGAGATGGCGTCGCCACAGATAAGGCAATAAAGCAATAAAGCTGATTTGAGCCACTACACCTAAAGACGAGACTATGGCGATTTTTTCCGGCAACTGCACCAGATGCACCAGTACAGGCACTGTCAGAATAGAACCACCCGATCCTAACAACCCCACACTTAAGCCAATAATCAGGGCCGAAATAAGCACCAAAGCAGACATAAAAAACCACAAAGCTTAATAACTAAAAGAAATATTAAGCTTCACTAAAGGAATAAGCAAGCACAGGTTAAATTCAAATGAAAACAAAAAAGCCAGCATCAGCTGGCTTCTGTTGGCTCAGACCTGCGACTTATTCTGCCTTTAGTAAAGCTTCCACTTCTTTGACAAAATCAGCATCGTCTGGCGAGACTTTGCTGCCAAAGTGTTTGACCTGTTGCTCGTCTTTGCTGACCAGATATTTGTTAAAGTTCCAGGACGGTTTTTCACCTGTTTTAGCAATTAAAGCTTTAAAGACCGGATTCACATCACTGCCGCGTACAGCGCTGGTGGCAAACATCGGGAAAGTCACGCCGTAGTTGATGTAACAGACTTCAGCAGTTTTTTCCGCATCGTCATGCTCCTGCATAAAATCGTCTGACGGGAAACCTAAAACCACTAAGCCTTGATCCTTGTACTTTTCATACAAGGACTGCAACGCAGTAAATTGAGGAGTAAAACCACATTTACTGGCGGTATTAACGATCAATAAAGTTTTACCTTTATAAGTTTCACATAAATCCAGAGTTTCTTTTTTACGTAACTGCGGCAGTGAATGGCCTAAAATTTCGCCACAGCTATTGGCAAAAGCCACGCCGCTTGCGCTAAGCAGTAAAGCTGCCGTCAGCATTTTCTTCATTGTTTTCATTAGTAGCTCCTGTTAGTAGATGATGTGAACCGTTACGGGCCAAGTTAGATATTGGATCTGAGCTGTAACAACAGACCGTCCATCAAAAGTTGTTATTTCAGCAATCTATCCTCAAAGTAATTGCTGCTGCAGCTAGGCGACAAGTGTGCGAGTCTCCAGGAGCATAGTCCACTATGTGACTGGAGCGAGAGCGCGAAGTCAACAACGCTGTGGCTGCAAGTACGACGAGGATAAAAAAAGGCGACTTACGTCGCCTGTTTCATTTTAAAATTTTACTGCACTAAAGCCAGAGCTTCTAAAATTTCACGTGGCTCTACTTCAGGGCCATTTAAGGATTCATCCCAGTTGGTGCCAATCAATACGCCATCGTCGTACATTTCTTGCAGCCAGCCTTCACAAAACACGTCCAGTGGAATAGCTTCAGGTTTGTAATCTGACCATTCATCCGAACAATGCACTAAAGCCGCTTCCTGACTGGACCAGAAAGGCATCACGTCTGTGTCTTCAAAATCAACAGACTCCACCACCAGCAAATCTTCGCCGTTTGCTAAAGTCCAAACCACACCATGGGTTTTGGCTTCCGCAATAAAATTTTGAAACACCGGATCATGTGAATATTCGCCCATGGCAACCACCTTTATCTGAACTGTTAGTTTAATTGCGACTATTAGAGCAGAAAACCAGATTAAAGACGAATTAAAATGCCCTTTCCTGCCTGGCGCTGTTCCCCTGTTTTTTAAAAATAACGTACAATTGCCGCATTCTAAACAACAAGATGAGTGACTCTTATGGCTCAGTATATTTACAGCATGTACCGCATGTCGAAAGTAGTGCCGCCAAAACGTACTATTTTAAAAGACATTTCGCTGTCGTTTTTCCCAGGTGCAAAAATTGGTGTTTTGGGTTTAAACGGTTCAGGTAAATCCAGCTTGCTGCGCATTATGGCTGGCGTGGATCAGGAATTTGACGGTGAAGCCCGTGCTTTAGCCGGTATCAATATTGGTTATTTGCCACAGGAACCTCAGCTTGACCCGGAAAAAACCGTGCGTGAAGTGGTAGAAGAAGCCGTTGCTGATGTGAAAAACGCCTTAACCCGTTTGGATCAGGTATACGCTGCTTACGCAGAAGAAAATGCTGACTTTGACGCTTTAGCCCGTGAACAAGGTGAGTTGGAAGCTATTATTCAGGCCAAAGAAGGTCATAACCTCGACAATATCCTTGACCGTGCTGCCGATGCACTGCGTCTGCCAGCCTGGGATGCGCTGATTAAACACTTATCAGGTGGTGAACGCCGCCGTGTGGCTATCTGCCGTTTACTGTTAGAAAAACCAGACATGCTGCTGCTTGACGAACCAACTAACCACTTGGACGCTGAATCTGTGGCCTGGTTAGAACGTTTCCTGCACGATTACACAGGCACTGTAGTGGCTATTACCCACGACCGTTATTTCCTCGACAATGTAGCTGGCTGGATTTTAGAGCTGGACCGCGGCGAAGGTATTCCGTGGGAAGGCAACTACTCCTCATGGTTAGAGCAAAAAGATGCCCGTTTAGAACAGGAAGAACGCAGCGAAAATGCGCGTCAGCGTTCTATCAAGCAGGAATTGGAATGGGTTCGCACCAATCCAAAAGGCCGTCATGCCAAGAGCAAAGCCCGTATGGCGCGTTTTGAAGAACTGCAAAGCCAGGACTTCCAGAAACGTAATGAAACCAACGAGCTGTTTATTCCGCCAGGACCTCGTTTAGGCGACAAAGTGCTGGAAGTGAAAAACCTGCGTAAAACCTTTGGCGACCGCGTTTTGATTGACGATTTAAGCTTCAGCATTCCAAAAGGCGCCATCGTTGGTATTATCGGCCCGAACGGTGCCGGTAAATCGACGCTGTTTAAAATGATCACAGGCATGGAACAAGCGGATGGCGGCACTATTGAAGTGGGTGATACAGTTCAAATTGCCAGCGTGGATCAGTTCCGTGACAGCATGAATCCGAAAAATACCGTATGGCAGGAAATATCCAACGGTCAGGATATTCTGCAGATTGGTAACTTCCAGATCCCAAGCCGTGCTTATGTCGGTCGCTTTAACTTTAAAGGCAATGATCAGCAGAAGTTTATTGGTGACTTATCAGGTGGTGAGCGTAACCGTGTGCATTTAGCTGCGCTGTTAAAAGCGGGCGGCAACATGCTGTTACTCGATGAACCAACCAACGATTTGGACGTAGAAACTTTACGTGCTCTGGAAAACGCCATCCTCGACTTCCCTGGCTGCGCCATGGTGATCTCGCACGACCGTTGGTTCCTTGACCGTATTGCCACTCACATCCTGGATTACCGTGACGAAGGCAAAGTGAACTTCTTCGAAGGTAACTATTCAGACTATGAAAGCTGGATGAAAGCTACCTACGGTTCAGATGCAATGCAACCGCACCGTATTAAATACAAAAAGATCTAACGAAAAAGGGGGCAAAGCCAATGGCTTTACCCCCTTTTTATTTACGCCGGGTTTTACACCGCGTCTTCGTTTTCTTCGCCTGTGCGGATACGAATAACTCGTTCCACATCAAACACAAAAATTTTGCCATCACCAATACGGCCTGTCTGGGCAGTTTTGATAATTACATCAATACAACGCTCGACCTGATCATCCGGCAGTACCAGTTCAATTTTTACCTTAGGTAAAAAGTCGACCATATACTCAGCACCACGGTACAGTTCGGTATGACCTTTTTGACGGCCAAAACCTTTCACCTCAGTCACTGTCATGCCGGTGATATTAATTTCGGCCAGAGCTTCCCGTACATCGTCTAATTTAAAAGGCTTAATAATAGCTTCAACTTTTTTCATGACTTCCTCAGCGCTGTTTCCGCATCCACGATGTGATGGGGTATCTTCTGTCTTTACCAAAGTTGCGGCTGGTCACTTTTGGACCCACGGCCGACTGGCGTCTTTTGTATTCGTTGATGTCGATTAAATTTAAAACCCGGCGAACTGTCGCTTCATCATAGCCCATCGCCACTATCTCAGGCAGTGACTTGTCGTGCTCGACATAAGCTTCAATCATCGCATCTAAATCATCATAAGGTGGCAAATTGTCCTGATCGGTTTGATCCGGTGCCAGCTCAGCGGACGGTGGCCTGTCTATAACCCGCTGCGGGATCACAGGCGAAATACTGTTGCGATACTCTGATAAACGATACACCAGGGTTTTAGGCACATCTTTAATAACCGCAAAACCACCACACATATCACCGTACAAGGTACAGTAGCCTACAGCGTTTTCGCTTTTATTGCCTGTAGTTAACAGCATACGGCCAGTTTTATTCGACATCGCCATTAATAACACACCACGAATACGGGCCTGCAGGTTTTCTTCTGTCGTATCTTTACCACGGCCTTTAAACAGCGGCGTAAGTTGCTGCATAAAGCTGTTGTACATAGGTTCAATAGAGACTGAATCAAACTCAACGCCCATCACTTCGGCCTGAGCTTTGGCATCTTCCACACTCATGGACGAGGTATAAGCAAAAGGCAGCATCAGGGCTTGAACCTTATCAGCACCTATCGCATCTGCCGCTATAGCCAGGGTTAAAGCTGAGTCGATACCACCTGACAAACCCAAGACTGCGCCAGGGAAACCGTTGTGCTGAATATAATCGCGGGTTGCCATCACTAAAGCGGCATAAACTTCAGCTTCAAGTGATAAGCGGGGTCTGAGATCAATAGAGCCATACTGCTGACCGCGGGCCGCTAAATTGACTGTCGCCAGTTCAGGCTCACAGGCTTTACCACGAAACAGCAGTTGTGCATCGGGGCTGACCACCAGAGACTGACCATCAAATACCAGTTCATCCTGACCAATCACATTATTCACATAAACAAAACCTAAATGCAGGTGTTTGGCCAGGGTTTGCAGTAACTCTTCACGCCGTGAAGCTTTGCCTGTTTCATAAGGCGATGCGTTTAACACCAAAGCCCATTCAGCGCCCTGCTCTTTGGCTAAAGCAGCCGGAGCGCCCTGCCAGACATCTTCGCAAATCAGTACCGCAAAACGCTTGCCTTTCAGCTCAAAACAACAAGCTTCTGTGCCTTCAGTAAAATAACGTTTTTCATCAAAGACGCCATGATTTGGCAAAGCCTGTTTGTAATAACGCGCTATCACTTCACCATTTTGGATCACAGAGGCGGCGTTATACAAAGCTTCACCGTCACGCCAGGGGTGACCCAGCACCAGCGTAGCAGGCAATTTAGCCGCACATATCTGCTGCAGACTTTGTTCAACCAACAGCTGCAAATCAGACCGCAGCAATAAGTCTTCAGGTGGGTAGCCAGTTAAGGTCAGCTCAGGAAATAACAACAAATCGCTTTGACTGCTTTTGGCAATTTCCAGCACTTTTGCGGTGTTTTGCGCCACGGCAGCCACAATAAAGGGCTGCTGCACCAGGGTAATAGAGACAGCAGAGGACATCTGAACCTGCACTAAAGGATGAAAAAACTGCCGCTATGGTAGCGATTTTTGCCGCCGGACTCAATCAAGCAGCGGCAGAAGCTGTATTTCAGCTGGCATTTAGATATTTAACATAAATGCAACTAAACTGAAGCTGATACATTCCACGGATGGTCAGGCTTATGCGATATCACCAGAGGATCCTAAAAATACGGGCTTTTAGCCTGATAGAGCTTTTAATTGTATTGGCTATTGTTGCGATACTTTCGGCTATAGGCATGCCTAATTTACGGGAAGTCTGGCAACGCTTGCAGGCCGAACACTTTATGCGGCAACTGAGTCAGCATCTGGCCTACGCCAAAGTCCATGCTATAGCCCAGCAAAAGCCGGTACAACTATGCCCGCGTCATGGACAACTATGCAGTTCAGACTGGAACTCGGCCCCTATTCAGCTGCATCAGAAAGGTTTAAAAAGTTGGCAGGACTTATTATTACGTGAACTGAAACACCCGGTGAAAAGCCATCAGTTGTTTTATAACAGGCCGTCACTGCAGTTTCGCAGTGACGGTAGTCTGGATTTATTGGGGTCCGGTACTTTTGTTTATTGCAGTAAAGAGCCGTACCGCTGGCACTTCAGGCTGAGTGTCAGTCAGGCTGGCCGTAGTCGTTTATGGCAAGAGAATAGCCCCTGCCCTTATTAAGCAGTGCAGTTTAGTAACTCCAACAGGCAGAACTTGGTTCACTGCTTTTTTGGCCATAGCTGTTCAGCAAAAATACCTGACAGCTTTTATCTTCGCTCTGAGCCTGCTGTGCCTGGGCTTTGAGCTGATAACCTTGCTCTGTGACCACAGCACTGACTTTATAACGGCCGGATTCGGTGACAAACTGCTTAGCCGCAAAACCCAGTTCAGTCAGATCGGCGCTATATCTGTGTTGATCAACCAGCAACATCTCCTGCAAACCTGCCACTTTCAACAGCGCTTGCATAGCTTCAGCTCTGTAGCTTTTTAACACATGGTCCTGATAACCAGGTAACAACACAGACGCCAGAATGCCCATAATAGCCAGTACCACCAACAGCTCAATTAAGCCTATGCCTTGCGTCCTGATCTTCATTCATAAGCTCCTTCTTCACTATGGTAAGTCCCCATTAACTGCCAGCGCGGGAAGCTGCCTTGTTGTATAGGTTGAGTGCAATGGCTGCAGTCGGGACTGATCTCCAGCAGATTATCAATGAGTACTTGTTGCTGGCTCTGATCAATCAGCGAAAAGCCACCCTGCGCATTGGTTTTAACGACCAAGGCTCCTGTGGCTTTTTCCAAAGGTAAAAGAGGCTGGCGATAGACAGAAGACGCATGATGTAAATGCAAAGCCATTAAAGCTGATGACGCCTGATCAATGCTGCAGATCTGTGTTAGATCCTGCTGCAACAGGCTTAGATACACCACGCCAGCAGCGACAACCGGAGGCTGAGTCAGACGTCCTGTAATATGGCTGTACCAACCATCTTTCTGTTGGATTTGCTGCCAGTCCTGATCGGTTAACACCGCAAGGCCAGGCGCCGCTGGCAAAGTCCGGTCGACTAAATCGGCAAACCTGGCAGGTGGCCCTTCTTGTAGTTTTAATAGCACTACGACACTTTTTTCTTGCCGCAATGCCCCTAACAGCACCAGCCATTGACTGCGTCTGGAATGAAAATCGCTGCCCGATCCTCCTACCGGAACTGCGGCATACAAAGTGCGGACAAATTGTATATCGCTGAACTCAAGGGATGACAAATCAGCGATTAGCTGGATGTTATAAAACTGGTTATGCTCCATCTGAGCCAACCAGACCTGACCCGCTTTGGTGCTGAAGATCAGACTGTCTGAAATTGAATCCCTGTTTTGATCGTACACAGTCAAGGCGCCGGATAAGTCAGACACTTTCTGCCCGGCGATTAGCCTGCCACGCACCTTGCCTGTAAAGGCTTCCACTTGATAAAACAGCGTTTTTTGCTTCGTAGCTCCGGTATTAGGTAACAAAAGCGACAAAAGCGAATCACCCGGCCCCTGAGCCTGCTCTGCCAGTAATACAGGTTGCGCCATAGCACCTGTTAATTCTTCAAAACCAGCCACTGCAGTAGTGGCAGACCACAAAAGTTCCGGCAGATGCAGGGGGTTGAGCTTTAGGGCAAAATACGACGGACTCTGATTGCTGCTGCCACTGATAAGAATAAACTGACCATTTTGTTTCAGCTCTTGCTCAGTGAGCAGCAGCGGCTGATGAACCTGCAGAGCCAAATCTTCCAGTTCAGCTCTGATCTGCGCTAAGGAGGGTAATAACGGCCAGGGTAGCCACCAGAGGGTGTCTTTCGTCTGATCATCCGCTTTGAATTTCAACACGCCTGCATAGCTGACCACCTGATAGTCTGCATCAACATAAGCAGGCAAGGGCTGACTTTGTGCATCCAGTGTACTGCAGGATAAAGCCTCCAATTGAGCAGGCAGATGACCCAGCCAGGCTTTGGTATCTTCCTGACTCAGCTTTAAATGGCTCGCTAATGCAGTATGCTGCTCCTGGTTTAGTTCTGTCAGTTGCACTGAACCAAAACCCGGTATATGGCTCCAGTAGTTGTCTGCTGACAGTGGATGACTGAATAACAACAGCCAGAGTCCAAGCCTAATAAAGCCCATCCCTGCCCCCTTCAGGCAAAGATTGCCTGACTAAAAAGCTGGTCACACTATGCTGATGATGCAACGCCCCTCCGGCAGTGCGAAGCTGATGCCACTCGCACTGCAACGAGAGATCGCTCCAGGCAGCATAAAGTGCAGGACAGGGAACGACCGTAAAAACCCTGGACTCAAAGTCACCTTGTTTCAGCTGTTGCAATTGCTGCACATGCTTACTTTGGGTTTGCTGCTTTAACTGCACAGCTAAAGTGGCACTACCCGCCAACTTTTGACTCAAGCTGGTTTGAACCAGCATAGGTATAGTAATGCAGGTTAAAATCAGCATTAATATTAAGGTGGTAACCAGAATAAAACCTTTAGAACTCAACATCATAACGACCTCCTTTTATAAGCGTGTGTTGCTAAATGCCACAGAACTGCTGACTAACAGGCGTCGGAACGGATCAGAGGGAGCTTTAAACCACTCTTGTCCCATCTGATAAAGCTGATTGTTTTGGTAACTAAAGTCTTCATCTAAACTACGTAACAACAAGTAAAACTTAATATTGATAATGCGGTGTTTTTGCTGCTGCCAATGCTGTGGCTGCATTTGTGCAGTAGTCAGGTAATAATCCACCTGACCATCTAAATTGGCGTCTAAACCAAATTCGAAATGCATACGCTCCACGCCATCCATAATGGAATCGGTATCCATAATGGATTGTCCTGCCGCATTGCGAATTAAGCGTTTGCGCATTAAAACCGGCACTGTCTTGCCCGCATGTTTTTGTTCGCTGATGTAAAAAACTTCATGGGAAAAAGGCCAGTACAATGAATCCGGAATCAACTCAGCACTGGAACTATTGACAAAACGACTGCTCGCCGCTGAAGTTTCAAAATAAAACCGGTTTGTGCGCATCTGAGTGGCGAACACGCTGCTGCCAACCAGACGTTTGAACTGCAATAATTCAGAGCCAGCTTTGGGCTGATTTAAGCAGCTCAGATGCTTTTGTTGTTTCACTTGTTCTGCATAAAGCGTCAGATAAGGCTGGTCTTTCATAGGGAAACTGCCGACATCCAACTCCGCGATACAATCCCCTAATACCGGAGGCAACTGATGCGAAGCTGAAGCCACATCCGCCAGACTACGACCAGCGAAAAACATCATATTTGGCAACTCAGACTGAAACAAACTCAGCAACATCTGGCTATTTTTCTGCAATTGCACCAGCTGTTGGGTTTGTCGATTGGATTGCTGAGTGGCAAACAAAGTCCCGATCAAAAAGGTCATCAAAACTAAACCTAAAGTCAGACTGATCAATACTTCCAGTAAGGTAAAACCGCGCATCTTAAGGCACCACCACAGAAAGTTGCAGCCGGTTAGGCGATAAATCGCAAACGGAGACCGGGCGCTGAATTTGAACTTTGGCCTGAGACCGCCAGCTTAACTGCACCAGTTTCTGATCTGCCTGCTGGCGAATACAAAGCGCAGGTTGTTGCAGTAGCTGTAAACTTTGGGGGTGACCTGACGCACTTAAGGTGCTGTATAAATGAAACTGACTCAGCTGTTCCGCATCACAGGAATGACGGTCAGTGCACTCAGCAGATTCAGTAGTTGTCCAGAGCGGATGAACGCCCTCATAATAGCCAGCAGAACTGTCATGACTTGCCATACGGCTGGCGAGTTCAGTGGTTAAAGACAGAGCTATGGTTTGCTGGGTTGCCATGATCACTTGCTGACGGGCAAATAAAGACGCACTTAAAACGCCAAGCCCTGTAAGACAGAGCAATAATAAACTGATCAGAACTTCGGTTAAGGTAAAACCAGAGGCATTCGGCATATCCTTGCGCCTGTGAAAGTCCGTTTACTTTAAATTTACCTGCGTTCCTTAAAAGGTCAAATCCTACCAGCACTTTTTCACAATGGTCGCACCAGTGCCACCGTTGGCGCCTTTAATACCCGCCTGGTTGTAGCTTAATGAAGTGCAGTCGTCAGCGGCTTGTGCACTTTTGGCTGTTGCTGTCAGGGTAAAAGTGCGGCTGGCTAAATTATCAAGATCAAAGTTAAAACGGTCGGATAAGTCATTGCTGCATTGCAGTGTTGGCAACTCTGTTGCTGCGCCATTATTGGTAGCGTACGTCATATTGGTGGTATACACCCTTTCCATAAACTGGGCGTATTCCAATAAACAGGCGGTAGCACTGGCACGGGCGCTGCCCAGCATATAGCCCTGATACGAAGGCACAGCAATAGCAGTTAAAGTGCCTATGATCGTAATGGCTATCAGTAACTCCACCAGAGAAAACCCATGAGATCTGGTACTTTGCATTAGTTGTCTACCTCTCGCCATGACACGCGGCCACGTCTGATTTGAGTGTTTACGTCTAAATTCACCACATTGGTGTCGGCCAAACCTACCGCCATTTTGTCTTCAAAAAACAAAGGTTCAGTTGGCATACTGTTAAAACGTACACCGGACAATTCCACTATCTCATCCCCTTCTGCCACCCCATCGTCCTGATTAAAACCTTCATCGCCTGAAATATCGAAGAAGTGGTATTTCAAGCGGCCACCATGAAAAGGATCGATGGCCATGACATAACCATCCCCTTCCGGATTACACACATTGCTGTCCGGGATAATGCTGTTCACCACTAAAGTGGTGCCCACTAAACGAGGCGACGACACAATACGTTCACGGGTATCGGGCAGGTCGATAAACCAGCCTTGAAAACCAGCCATATCATTAGCGGCAGAAGCAGACACAGTGCGTCCTTCTGTGCCATTGCTGTGGCTGACGTTGGTTAAAGTTCGCTCTTTAAGTAAAGCCCGGCCAGACAAAGCAGTGCCGTCCATAATGCCGTACCAGCTTTGTTCGTCATCCAGTTGAGGGTCTGGTGTTTCCAGATAGCGGCCTGTGCCAAAAAACAGCCACAACTTGCCGGTTTTAGGTTCAGACCCCAGCGCTATGCCGCCGGTAATAGATTGTGGATCACCAGCCGCATCTTCAGCCTGATACAAAGGCCCGCCGCCATAAGCTATACCCCAGTTTCCCGGGTTGTTTGACGATAAATCAAACTTCCAGACATTGCCTTGTAAATCTCCGGCAAAAAACCAGTCCGTATTGCCATTTTTGCTGTAATCCCAGCCTTCAATCTGCCCTAAACCTGTATCCCCTGAACCCGTTGTCACTTCCAGATCATTACCGGCAGCCATAGAAATCCCAGTTTCGATATCCAGCACTAACAAGCCAGGCCGGCCTGTGCTGTTGTTGTAGCCATAACCAATCACCACAGCCCATTTGCCGTTATTTAAGCGAGTCACCACAGGTTTGGCTGTAGTGATCCCTAACTCTGGAAAGCTTTTATCCCATAACAAACTGGCTTCGCTGATTTGCCCAGGGTCGGTAATATCAAGGGCAAACAAACTATTGCCGCCCCGGCCAGTGCTGCCAACCAGCACAGTACGCCAACTGCCATCAAAATACACATCGGCAGACACTGCTGTGCCATCGACAAAATAATCTTTTTGGATCACCCCACTGACATTGGGTTCACTCAGGGCCTTGAGGTTTGTTGCTGCCGTCAGCATCTGCTTTGGCACATAAGCAAAAGCTTCAGCACCAGTGGTGGCATTAAACGCATGCAACATACCGTCATTAGCACCGACATAAATCAGTGGCTGCCGGTTTTTATAAGCCGCGATATGCGCTTTGTAACTACTGGACTCAGGCCAGCTGTAAGCATGGTAATTAAAATTCACAGGTGCGCCTACATACACAGGAGAGGAGTTGGCAATATCACCTAAAGCTGTGGATCTGTTGCGGTAGCTGCCACCATTTTGTTGCTCCAGTGCGCTGTTACCACGTAAATAATCCACCACATTGCTGCTGCCCAAAGCCGCTTGTTGACTGCCAACACCACTGGTTAAGTTGGCCCAGACAAACACATCTGCAGCAGTTTCTGTTTTGCCAAAATAAATCACTCTGTCGTCCCAATCCGGCATTTCTTCAGCCGCACTCCAGACATAACTGGTGGTGTCTTCAATATTGTAATTCACCAGATCACCACTCCAGTCACCGCTGTTAAAGCGGCCCTGATACACACTTTGTTCCGCCTGCAAGGAGGTGGTGGTGCCCGCTAAATTCGACCCAGACGCCACCCGGGCAATAATAGCGGACAAGGTATTGGATAATCCTGTGGCAAAAGTGTCCGGGTCAGCCGCACTGAAAAAGCCCCCTCTGCTGTTCACAGCCGCATGTAATAAATCATCAATTTTTGCTGGTTGGGTGGCTAAAGGATCTGGCCATGAAATAGCACTGGCCGAGCCAATAGCATTAAAAGCTGTAGTAGAACTAATAGTGCCTTCGACTCCAAGGCCGACACCAAAAGTGACCATATGCTGCCAAAAGGCCGGATTAATAGGGCTGGTGGGGACTAAGTTATCCAGATCGGTGCGTAAATCCCGCTTCCAGTAGTACATAGCTACATCAGCCAGTGTATTACTGCGGCCATCCGAAAACGGCCCTGATGGCGCATAGACATAAGAGGTCCCGCCTGGCCTGCTGATGGTTTGATTATTGGTGGTACTGCCATCGTTGTTATTACGCGCTGCACTGGTTTGCGCTTGTGATGCGCTGTCTTCGCTCCAGTAGCCATCTGTCATCAAAATGCTGTAACTCTGGCGGCACATAATATGTTGGCTAGCATCATCAGTCCCCGGATCTTCTCCCCATGGGCCTTTGTTGTCGGTTCTGGAATAGTACAAACCTGCGTCATTTAAGGCTTTGCGCAGTGGGGTGCCGCTGTAGTCGTATATCCGTTCATACAGTTGATCGTAAAAATTTTGTTTGGCATTGCCGGTAAAAGGCCGCACTCCATTCACAATAGTGCTGATACTGGAGCCATCTACTGTGCTGCTGCCTTTATTAATAGCACCAAAACCCACCCTTAACGCTTCGGTTTGAGTAGAAAAAGCACGGCCTATACCGGCCTGAGAAGCCAATAAGCGTGAGCGGTAATAAGTATACCAGTTGGCAAAATTCTGCATTTCCTGATCGTAGCTGCAGGTACCCGCAGTGCAATCCGTTCGATTCACCCGCCCTTCACCACTGTAGCTTAAGGTGGCGGCATTAATTTCTACACGCTGATAATTGGTGTAGGTAAATAAACTACCGCCTGTATGCTGGTAATACACCGCAGGGTAAAAAGTCCGGCTTGCTGAAGTGTTCTGGCAATTGCTTTTTGTTGTTGCCGTAATAGTGCAATAACGCCAGGTCGCGCTGGATGTTTCATTCACAGTCAGGTTGCGGCTGCCTTTGAACGTGCGGAATGGATGATGATAAGCCGCAGCGGGGTTGGAATTCGGATACGAAGTGCCATCAGCTTTAATCCAGGGCTTATAAGTAATAGACGGATTATAGTAGGATTTATTCAGCGCATAGGAGCGCATAGCTCTGGAATACAAAGCCTCATTATTATTGGTGGCGTTCAGATTCGTCGCATTACTTTCATCCCGAAAAGAGACTACATGATGAGTGGCGTCTCCATCACCATAAATACCCGTCACTCTGGGATAAACATAATGTGGATTATCTGCATAAAGATCCGGGGTAATTTCCCAGTGCATTGAACCTGAGTCATCAATAATAAACATGATATTGGGTTCTACCGAGCTGCCAGTTTGCAGTGGCGGTGAGGTTAAATCAAGCGCGGCGATACTGTAAAAGCTGGTAAGCATTAAACTCAATGCCATGGGTCTTATGCACGATGTTTTTAGTTTCATCACATCAGCCTCAGCAGATTAGCGCCTGAATAAACTTTGCAGCATGACCGCAGCCCTGCCGTTGTCTGACACAGTACGTGCCGTAATACGAAAAGTGGGTGATAAACAACCCACAGAAATTTTGTCTTTACTGGCCACATCAGCGCATTCAGGCGGATAAGGCCAGTCGCCCATATATTCAATCAGAAACTGTGCACCGGTTTCGCTGTCGTTATTCAGTGCTGTAGCTGGTAGCCAAAGCAGCCCGTTGTCATTCCAGCGATCGTCAGCGCCAACCACAGGTAAATCATAAACTCCTGCACCATCAATCAGCGCCACAGGGTCGTTCACATTCAGTATACCCTCAGCCTCCAATAACGCCGCTTCTACCTGCTGGTAGGACGATTGCCGGTCGTACAAATTGGCGCTCATTCGCTCCTGCAATAAACTTGATTGCATACTGCTTACGGCGACCAAGGTAATGGCCAATAACAACAATAAGCTAATGACCAGCACTATGCCTTGCTGTTGATGAATGGGATGAGAGGACTGAATTCCCACTGCTTTCATAATCAAATCCTGTTCCTGATGCTGATCTGATAATTCATCCGGCTCATTTGTTCTGGTAACTGCAGATCAGAAGCCCCGGTAGCGGCAAACTGCAATGAAATGCGCACCGAAATAATATCCATCCAGTCCAGTACCTGATTGGCGTCACGCCAGCTTCTGCTGCGTTCGTCCATAAACTCCAGCTGTAAATCAGTGACACCATAAAGAATTTCTTCAGCCGCACTGTTGTTTCTGACCCGAAACAAAGAGGTGTTTTGTTGATCAGTGCTGGTGGCTACATACCAACTGACAGAATCAAAGTTCATCAGCATCGAATTAACTGCATATTGTTTTACTGTTCCCGCAGCACCATCACACAAGAGTGGAAAACCCAAACCTGAAGCACAGTTGCTGGCATTGGCCTGATGGGATACGCTGGTCAGATCGGTCGCGCTGACGCTAAAAATACTGCTTAAGGTTTCATCACAAAGTATTAATAAATCACCGTTTTGCAGCTGATGCTCTGTGCTGAGCAGCAGTTGGCTCAGTGCCGCATCATGGGATTCCACACTGTAACTGCGGCCAGAGCCAAACATCAGCCGGATAGCATCTGTACCCGCCAGCGGAGTCACTCCATTCATTGCAGGAGCAGGCTGCTGAAAGCCTTCAATACCGCCGTTCCAGACAGCCCAGGCTGAGCCTGCTACGTTAGCCGCATTGAGCACATTCACCACGCGGGACGCGTTACCACAGCCAATATAACCGGAGCGTCGGATGTCATTGGCCATCAGCTCAAAAGTAGTTCGGCTGGAGTTTTGTAATTCGCCCAACACTGTGTTCAGCTCCGCCGTTTTACTATTGGATAAATACACCCCTATCACAGAACCTGTCAGCAACAAGCCTAGCAGCATAGCAATCATCAGCTCAGATAAAGTAAACCCCTGCTGCTGCTTCATGGCCGCACCTGAATTTCAAAATTAGTGGAGCTTGAGACCTTTTCATCTAACCAGCTGATACTAATGGTATAAACACCAGCACCAGCATCCCAAGCTACTTCAGGGCAACTGCTGGTTCCAGTGGCAAGTTGTAACTGCAGTGACCACTCAGCCAGCAATTCAGACTCGCAATTCCCTGCATAAGAGCCTGCCCTGGCCACAACAGGGTTGGAGCGGATCATCTCAGTTAAAGTGCCCGCCATAATCAGCGCAGTGGTACGCTCCTGAGCGCTTTGGCTATAACGTACCGAGCTGCTTTGCAAAGCAGCTATGCCCAATAAACCAATGGCCAGCACCAGCACCGCGATCAGGATCTCGATCAAGGCAATACCTTGTTGTGTTGATCCGGAACAGCAGTTGTGATGATTGTCGCTATTGACGCTGTGCATGGGCGTTCCTTATCAACTGCCGCATTGGGACAGCTGAATACTGCTGCGCCCACCGGATAAGAAAGTCAGGGTTCTGCCATTGTCCGCAAAGTCGGGGCCATCGGCACATAAGCTAAAACTGGAATTGAGCGGTTGATTGGTTTGACTGCGGATCAACCCCTGCCCACTAAAACGCAGTTCAGTAAAAGCAGCGCTGATGATCAATCGCTCGTCAAAGCGGCCTGCCCGGATCACTACAACAGGGGAGGCTGTATCCGTCACCAACCAACCTTCCCAGGAACCACTTGCAGCCGAACAGTCACTTAGTTCGGCATTTGCTTTACATAAACGTATGGTTTGATTTTGTTTAATGGCTTCAGAGCGCGCCAGTTGGATCACAGAAAGTAGTTCATTGGCCTGGCCCGACAAACGGTTTCGGGCTAACAAATCAGTAAAGGAAGGCACAGCAACAGCCACAAGCACCAACAGCACCAGAAGAGAGATCATCAGTTCAATCAGGGTAAAAGCTTTTTGCCGCTGCAACAAAGGACGATCATCCATTTGTTTACTACTCCCATAGGTCACCTACTGAAAAGGACCAAGGGTTTAAGCATAGCAAAAGATTGGCAGGACGCTAGGCGCTCAACAGCACAGTTGTGCCTGCAGCCAAAGCTTCAGGCACAACTGGTTAATAAAGGGAAAATTATTTGAAATGATAGTGTTAGCGAAGCTCTGCTGGCACGGCAAAAATAACGTTTTCTTTACGGCCAGGATGTTCAATCACCTGTTTACCACCCCATTCGCTCAGACGCTGCACCACTTGCTGCACCAGTACTTCAGGTGCTGAAGCTCCGGCTGTCACGCCGACAGATTTAACGTCTTTTAACCAGTCCTGCTGAATATCAGCAGCAGTATCGATCAGGTAAGAACGACAGCCCATTTTTTCAGCCAGTTCGCGTAAACGATTTGAGTTACTGCTGTTTTTTGCGCCAACCACTAATAAGAGTTCAGTTTTGGCCGACAATTCGCGCACAGCATCCTGTCGGTTTTGGGTGGCGTAACAAATATCGTCTTTGCGTGGTCCTTCAATATCCGGGAAACGCTTGCGCAAAGCATCAATCACATCAGCGGTATCATCCACAGATAAAGTAGTCTGGCTGCTAAAGCACAACTGCGCCTGGTTTTTCACCTGCAGCTTTTCAACATCTTCCACTGACTCGACCAGATAAATGCCACCTTCAGCGTTATCGTATTGGCCCATAGTGCCTTCTACTTCAGGATGTCCGGCATGACCAATCAAAATACATTCGATGCCCTTACGACTGGCACGGGTCACTTCCATATGCACTTTGGTCACCAGCGGGCAAGTGGCATCAAACACCTTCAAACCACGCTTTTTAGCTTGTTCACGTACAGCCTGAGAAACACCGTGAGCGCTGAAAATAACAATGGCGTCATCCGGCACTTCGTCCAGTTCATCGACAAAAACTGCACCGGCACGACGTAAACCATCCACTACAAATTTGTTATGCACTACTTCATGGCGTACATAAATAGGTGGCTCGTAAATCTCCAGTGCGCGGGAGACGATGCTGATAGCACGGTCTACACCGGCACAAAAACCACGTGGATTGGCGAGTAAGATATCCATAATTAATTGATAACCTGTACGATTTCAACGTTAAAAGTCAGAGTCTGTCCAGCCAGTGGATGATTAAAATCAACAGTCACGGACTCACCCACTACTTCACGGATCAAACCCGGCAGTTCAGAACCATCCGGCATAGCAAAACCTACAATCATGCCCACCTGAGCAGGTGCATCGGCTGAAAACTTGCTGCGATCGACATAATAAATATTGTCAGGATTAGGCAAACCATAGGCATCTTCAGGCGCTAAGGTAAAAGTTCTTTTATCCCCTGCGGCCATTCCACCCAACTGGGCTTCAAAAGCGGGCGATAAACTGCCATCCCCCATTTGCAGTTTGGCCGGTTTGTTATGCACCCTGGTGCTTTCGGCGGCGCTGCCATCGGATAATTTAATATCAAAGTGAAATATCACAGTACTGCCTGGACCTATGATCACGGCTTGTCTCCTGAAGTGACTTTCTGGGTTTCGCTGTCGTTCGTAAAACTGTCCCAGATCAGTAAAACGGCACCAATGCTGATAGCGCAGTCGGCGATATTAAAAATAGGGTAATGCCAGTTCTGATAAAACACATGCAGAAAATCCACCACATAGCCATAAAGGCTGCGGTCGATTAAGTTACCAATAGCGCCACTGATGATCAAACTCAAGGCCAAAGACAACTTCACCTGAGCTTTAGGCAAACGGCTTAACCAAACGGCTAAAACGATGCTGACCACTAAGGCGATCAGGGTAAACAACCAGCGTTGCCAGCCGCCTGCATCACCTAAAAACGAAAAGGCAGCACCATAGTTACGGGCATAAGTGAAATTAAATACCGGTAACAAAGAAACCGACTCACCTAAACTGAAATTCTGAATGACCCAGACTTTGCTGAGCTGATCGGCAACCAGCAGCAGCAGGACCAGCCACCACCAGTGCCAACCCGTGTCTTTAAATAAACGGCCTTTAAATAACGACATCAGGCAAACTTCCTTACTTCACCAGCGCCTTCGACGTTATCCACACAGCGGATACAAATCAGCGGATGCAAAGGATTAACACCCACATCATGGCGATGATGCCAACAACGTTCGCATTTAGCCGCAGTAGACGCATTCAATACCACAAACAGGTTATCCATTTCAGTGGCAACTGCGTCAACCGGAGCAGCTTCATTGGAAACCACAGCGGTTGAAGTTAACAAGGCAAAACGTAACTCATCACCGATAGAGATCAGGTCTGTTGCCAGCTGGCCTTTGGCGTATAAAGTGACTTCAGCTTGCAGCGAGGCACCAATTTTGCCATCACGACGACCGACTTCCAGCACCTTGTTGACTGCATCACGCACTTCCAGCAGTTGTTGCCAGAAGGCATCATCAAACTGACCGGCAGGCACAGAGTTCAGCCCCTGATACCACACTTCAGTAAAGACAAACTCGCTATGCTGACCCGGCATCACTTCCCAGATTTCCTGTGCGGTGAAGCTCATGATAGGTGCCATCCAGCGCACCATGGCCTGTACCACATGGAATAAAGCAGTCTGGCAGGAGCGACGGGCTAAACCATCAGTTTTTGCCGTGTACTGACGGTCTTTAATTACGTCTAAATAGAAACTGCCCAACTCTACAGTACAGAAATTCATCAGCTTCTGGCTGACCTGATGGAACTGGTAGTTCTCATAGGCATCGACAATTTCCTGCTGCAATTTGGCAGCACGTTGCACCAGCCATAAATCCAGCTGCACCATCTCTTCAAATGGCACTAACTGTGTTTCTGGCTCAAAACCTTTTAAGTTCGCCAGAAGGAAACGGGCCGTATTACGGATACGACGGTATTTGTCAGCAGCACGATTTAAGATTTCATCAGAGACAGTCATCTCTGAGGTGTAATCTGTAGTGGCGACCCATAAGCGCAGAATATCGGCACCTAACTTGTTCATCACGTCTTGCGGCGACACTACATTGCCCAAGGACTTGGACATTTTGCGGCCTTCACCATCGACGGTAAAACCATGAGTCAGCACTTGTTTGTAAGGTGCGTGGTGTTTAATAGCCACACCCGTCATCAGGGAGGACATAAACCAGCCACGGTGCTGATCCGAACCTTCTAAATACAAGTCGGCCTGAGTGGCACCATGAAATTCAGGGCGAGGGTCAATGACACAAGCGTGAGTCACACCTGAATCAAACCAAACGTCCAGCGTGTCAGTGACTTTGACATACTGAGCTGCATCAGCGCCCAGCAAAGTTTCAGCATCTAAATCAAACCAGGCCTGAATACCAGACTGTTCGACTAACTTAGCCACCTGCTCCATCAGTGCCTGAGTATTAGGGTGCAAAGCGCCTGTGTCTTTATCGACAAAAAGCGCTATAGGCACACCCCAGGTACGCTGACGGGAGATACACCAGTCCGGACGACCAGCTACCATGTTTTCAATACGTTGTTGGCCCCAGTCGGGGATCCAACGGGTTTTGCCAATCTCTTGCAACGAGGTACTACGTAACCCTTTTTGTTCCATGCTGACAAACCACTGCGGTGTCGCACGGAAAATAATAGGGGTTTTATGGCGCCAGCAATGCGGATAGCTGTGTGTTAAGGCTTTATGTACCAGCAGCTTGCCTGCGTCTTTTAAAGCTTCAACCACAGAATCATTGGCTTTAAATACATGCTGACCAGCGAATAGCGGCGTATCCGGCAGATAGACGCCGTTCGCGCCAACTGGGTTGGCCACTTCTAAGTTGTACAGCTTACCTACTGTAAAGTCTTCAGGACCATGGCCTGGCGCTGTATGCACAGCACCAGTACCAGAATCAGTTGTGACGTGATCACCTAAAATGACCGGCACTTCAAAGTCATACAGCGGGTGTTTTAATTTCACCAGCTCCAGCGCCTGACCTTTGCAAAAGCCTAAATTATGGTAATGCTCCACACCAGCACGAGCCATCACAGAAGTGACTAAGTCTGTCGCCAGAATTAAACGTTCAGGGCCATGTGGGCCTTGTTCGACTTGAACCAGGCTGTAATCAATTTTGGCATTCAGGGCCACAGCGCGGTTGGCCGGTATAGTCCAAGGTGTGGTGGTCCAGATCACAACAGACACAGGGCCAGAACCGGTATGACCTTCAGGGTGATCGAATTTATTTACATCAGCTTCGTTGACCAGCGTAAAACGTACATCAATGGCTGGCGAGACTTTATCCTGATATTCCACTTCAGCTTCAGCCAAAGCAGAACCACAGTCTGTACACCAGTGCACAGGCTTAAAGCCTTGTTGTAAATGACCATTGTCAATGATACGGGCTAAAGAACGGATGATATTGGCTTCGGTATGAAAATCCATAGTACGGTATGGATTGTCCCAATCACCTAACACGCCTAAACGGATAAAGTCGATTTTTTGAGCTTCGATTTGCGTCAGTGCATAATCACGGCATTTTTGGCGGAATTCAGCAGCTGTAAGCTTGACGCCCGGCTTGCCGTATTTCTTTTCGACCACCAGCTCAATAGGCAAACCATGACAGTCCCAACCCGGCACATAAGGGGCATCGAAGTCAGACAAGGTCATTGCTTTGACGATCATATCTTTCAGTATTTTATTGACCGCATGACCAATGTGAATATTACCGTTGGCGTATGGAGGGCCATCGTGCAGGATAAAGGTTTTTTTACCTTGTTTGGCCTGACGAATTTTCTGGTACAGATTTTTTTCTGTCCAGTTGGCTAACATCTGTGGCTCACGCTGCGCAAGGTTGGCGCGCATGGCAAAAGCCGTGTCCGGTAAATTCAAAGTCTGCTTGTAGTCAGTCATCCGTTGTTGTTCCGTCTTCTTTAAGTTTAAATTCGTGATCACGCCGCCAGCAGCTTAAGCCGGTGGCAACGCAAAGTAGTCCCGCGCCTGCTGCGCATCTAACGCAATTTGTTGCTGCAATTGAGCAAGGCCGTCAAAACGTCGCTCCGGCCTGATTTTTTGCTTTAAAATCACTTCAATCTGCTGGCCGTATAAGTCGCCGTTAAAATCAAAAAAATGAGCTTCAAGCTGCTCTTTTTTACCTTGCAAAGTGGGTCTGGAACCAATATTGGCAACGCCATGGTACAGCCCCATTTGGGTCACAGCTTCAATGGCATACACCCCATGCACAGGCAAATTCTTCCGATAGAGCCAGACATTGGCCGTTGGAAACCCAAGCTGACGACCTACTTTCTGACCATGCCGTACCCGACCCATCAATGAAAATGGCCGGCCTAACATTTGAGCTGCCAGCTCTAGCTGATCGTGCTCCAGAGCCTGGCGAATTAAGGTGCTGCTGACCCGTTGATCATTTTGTTTCAGACTGGCCGTGCTGCCCAGGCCAAAACCATAGTCTGTCGCAGCCTGCTGTAACAAGGCAAAATTACCGGCACGGTTTTTACCGAAACAGAAATCGTCACCGACAATCAGATGCTTCACCCCGAGTTTATTCAGCAATAAGTCCTGAATAAACTGCTCTGGCTGTTGACTGGCAAAGTCTTTGGTAAAAGGCACGCAAAGCATGCGATCTACACCTTGTTGCGCCAGCCAGTGGTATTTCTCCCGAAAACGGCATAAACGCGCAGGTGCAGCTTCAGGGTTAAACAACTCCAGTGGCTGGGGTTCAAACACCATCACCACTGCAGGTAAATTCAACTCTGCCGCTATCGCTTTTAATTGCGTCAGTACCGCCTGATGACCCAGATGCACGCCATCAAAATTGCCTATAGTTAAGACGCAGCCCTGATGTCTGGGTTGGATCGTATGTAAGCCGCGAATTAACTCCATCCGGTATTCTTACTCTGCTGCTGCGAAAAGTGCCCGATTATAACCTTAAGTGACCCCAAGAATCATTTGCTTTCAGCATTTGTCTGGCGTTTAAAATCGTTCAAACGAACACCAAACGCAAAAAGTAAAACAAAGTAAGCCCCAATAGCAAAAGCAAAATAGGCCAATAAATGCAAGACCTGACCTGATAAACCTAAAGCTATCCAGCCAGCAAGGTCAGGCATCACATAAAAAATACAGCCTGCCATTACAGCTGCGGCGATAAAAGCCTTGGCGATAAACCAGCTGGTTTTGCTGCTGAAGCTATAAATATCGCGCTGCTTTAAGCCACGATAAAGTAAATACGCATTTAAAGTACCAGACATAGCCGTGGCCAACGCCAGACCAACATAACTTAAAAAAGGCGCCAGCATCAGGTTAAACACCATATTGGCTACCATAGCAATAATGGCAATTCGCACCGGTGTCTTAATATCCTGTCTGGCATAAAAAGCGGGAGCCAGAACTTTAATCAGCATCAGCGCCACTAAGCCAGTGTTGTAAGCTATCAGGCTGTAAGAGGTTTTTACCACATCATCGGCGGTAAATTCACCACGCATAAAGACCGACGCAATAATAGGTTCCGCCAGTACGATGAGCCCCATCATGGATGGAATACCAAACAGGCAAATAAAACGCACAGCCCAGTCCAGTGTGTACTTAAAGGCTTCTTCGCTCGCCGCTGCATAATGACGTGACAAGCCAGGCAAAATCACAGTAGCAATAGCAATGCCAAACAAACCCAAAGGAAATTCCAGCAGGCGGTCAGAGTAATACAGCCAACTGACAGCACCTGTGACTAAAAAGGATGCAATGATGGCATCGAGTAATAAGTTAATCTGACTAACCGACACACCAAACAAAGCAGGGATCATTAAAGTGCGGATTTTTGTCACATTGGGATCTTTCCAACCCCAACGTGGCATCACCAGAAAACCGGCTTTAGCTAAAAAAGGCAGCTGGAATAAAAACTGGATCAAACCACCTAAAAACACGCCCCAGGCAATAGCTTCAGCCGGGTTTTGCATTTGGGGAGCTAAATAAATAGCGGCCCCTATCATGGCAATATTTAAAAATACCGGTGTAAAAGCTGCTACCGCAAATTTGTTATAGGTGTTCAGCACGGCTCCCGATAAAGCAACAAAAGTGATAAACCAAAGGTAAGGGAAGGTGATTTTCAAAAGGAAACTGGCCTGCAGGTATTTATCCCCTTCAGGCGCGCCATCTAAATAGGCACTAAACCAACCAGCGCCAAATAACATCATCAATACAGGCGAGCCTATAACCGCCAACAGAGTGACGCCAGTCACAATAAAACCTAAAGTCCCTGCCGCTTTGGCGATCAGTTCACGTACCGCATCATCACCATGTTTTTCTTTGACTTCCGCCAGTACGGGCACAAAAGCTTGTGAAAAAGCTCCTTCGGCAAATAAACGTCGTAAAAAATTAGGAATTCGGTTGGCCATAAAAAAAACGTCGGCCATAGCGCCTGCGCCCAACACATTGGCGACGATCACATCACGCACCAAGCCCAATACCCGTGAAATAAGGGTCATAAAGCTTACGATCATGCCTGATTTTAATAATTTTCCTGACACAGACTGCTCCTGCAACGACATTTCTGCTATTTTCACCCGAGTCAGAGTGGATTACCAGCGAAGGGCTGATTTTATTCTGCAATCTGTCAAGGAAACCATTTGACAAGGGCCTACAAAATAGGCATATTATGCGGCCTTTAAAGGTCCCGGTTTAGTTTTTAGGAGTGTTACCTTGGCTAACATCAAGTCTGCTAAGAAGCGCGCTATTCAATCAGAAAAGCGTCGTCAGCAAAACGCAAGTCAGCGCTCAATGATGCGTACTTTCATGAAGAAAACATACGCTGCAGTGTTAACTGCTGATTTGGCTGCTTCACAAGAAGCGTTCAAAAAGATGGTTCCAATTTTGGATCGTATGGCAGACAAAGGTCTGATCCATAAGAACAAAGCTGCCCGTCATAAGTCACGCTTAAATGCGCACGTTAAGGCTTTAGCTACTAAAGCAGCTTAATTTCAATTCGCTGTTGTTCGCAACAGCAAATTGTGACAGTGCAAAATAAAGAAACCACCGCAAGGTGGTTTTTTTATTTGCAGCTGCTGATAAATCTTCACTTTTGCTTTATACAATTGAGCATTCGCAGCCATCCATGGCACTCAAAGTCTCAGACAGCTTTACTATTTCTTTTCACAATAGAGCTTATGCAGTAACCCAATCAAAGCAACAGCTTCTGCGCTATGGATACGATAAAACACCGTTTGAGCTTCTTTACGGGTTTTCACCAGCTTTTGTCGTCTGAGTACAGCCAGATGCTGAGACAAAGCCGACTGACTTAAACCCAACTTGTCGTTCATTTCGGTGACTGATAACTCAGACTCCAGCAAATAACACAAAATCAGCAAACGGCGTTCATTGGAAACCGCCTTCAGCAGCTTGGCTGCCTGCGCCGAGTTTTTCAGCATTTCTTCCAATTTCATTTTGTTGCTTCTTTGATCTAAAAAACAGCATTATGCCGCTAGGCGATCCGCTTAAACAATACGATCTATTCTCATCTGTCGTGTTTCGGGCTGTACCTGACTCATAGAGCAAAAACAAAGAGGGCAGCGTTTACAAAAAACATAGTATTTTTGATTGAAGCCGCAACAGCACAGGCTGAACTCTAGTTTTCGTTTGTGATCAGGAGCCATGCTTTTGGCCGATAAATTGGTTCCTGCACTGCCAAAAAATGGCATCCATTACTTTGACTGGCGGCTCCAGCATGATGAATGAAGAAACAAAATAGAGCCGATCCGCTAAAACAAAACTTGCAAGTCTTACTCATCATGACCGAAACTATGGTTAACACTTCAGTTAACTTGCGTCACTAATGGCCAAACAAATCAAAAAGACCTCGCTTTTAAGCGAAGCCGAACGACAGAAACTATTAAAAAAAGCGGGCAATAAAAAGCCAATCACTCAGCCACAGGCTACAACAGCTGCAATTCCGGCTGCACGCTCAGTGCCACGTTCAGCAAACCGATCAGCTGGCCAGGAGCAAGCGGACAACCCTACCGGAAGCAAAGCAAAACTCTGGGCTGGCATTGCAGTACTAGTGCTTAGCGTTTTTATCATAGCGCCAAAACCTCAATTGCTTGAATACCAAAGTGCTGGCCTTATTACAAAAAGTATCTATATGCCAGGCTGGTTTGGTAAGCCAGGTAGTATTCTGGATACCAATCAACGTGCAATAGTGGCAGAAGACGAATACAGTCTGTATTTGTGTTTTGAAGGCCAAAGCAATGAGCAGTGCGCAAAATACCAGCTACGTCAGCAACAAGGTTTGATTGCAGCTGCTTTATTCTGGTATTCATCACACTAAGGCTATTTGGAATGACTGCGCCAGCAAATCCGGCATAACCAGAGTTGTAGCCCCAGCACCAGCAAGATCATGGCAGAGGGATACAACAAAGAGCTGGGTGCGTAGTTAAACAACAAAGCTCCGCTGGTCAGGTAAATAAAAGGCTGTAATTCATAACACCAGAATGGTAAAACTCCATGCTCCTTAAATTTTATACCATAAGGGCTGCGGCGTTTCTCGCTGCGGATCACCCAAACCACAGCTCCGACAAATATCAGTACTACACCAGATAAAGCTGCAGTCCAATGGGGTAACCACAAGACGCTTTGTGCGCCACAGAGTACATAAAGATAAGGTAAAGTTTCATAAAGCCGTTCAGGGATCATGATGCTCTCCTTGCAGAATCAAAATCAGTTTAAGCATAGATTAAAGTAAAATAATTGTTACCGAAAAGTGCAATTTTATTAATCAATAGTCTAAGGCGGTCAATACCAATACAGATAAGGCATAAAAACCTGCGGCAAAGCACTGCGACTTCAAATAAGACGGGTATGGTATATAATGCCGCAATTCCCGGTCAGCTTAAGGCGGAGTAGTACTAATGCATGACGAAGATCTGGACTTGTTTTTACAGGAAATGGCTGGCGTGAAGCGCTTAAATGTCGATGCTATTGCCGATCCTAATGGTGAACATAATCCGAGCCTGGCCCAGCTGGCACGACGAAAGGCGGCCGAACAGGAAATGGAATACGATCCTAACTATCTGAGTATGGAGTACGTAGATCTGGTTGCACCTGACGATGTAATTGCCTATAAAAAAGATGGTGTGCAGGATGGCGTATACAAAAACCTGCGGCTGGGTAAATACCAAATGGATGCCACTCTGAATCTGCTGGGAAAAACCCTGGTCGAAGCCCGTGCTGCTTTATATAGTTTTATTGCCGATTGCCATCAGCGTGGCATACGGACTTTATTGATCCATCATGGTATGGGGCGTGACAGTAAACCTCATCCGGCGATATTAAAAAGTTACTGTTTTAAATGGTTACCACAAATACCTGAAGTCCTGGCTTGCCATTCTGCCTTAAAACCTCATGGCGGTTACGCTGCGACTTATGTGTTATTGCAGAAAAATGCAGAACAAAAGCGGGAAAACCGCGAGCGGCATCAGAAGAAATAACAACTGTACCCAAAGTAATTGAGTCAGGTAGGGGCTGGGTTTATCCCTGCCCGTTTCGCATTTGAATCGCTGCTGCGGCGAACTTCTTTCCAGAAGATCAGGCAGCCAACATTCAAGTAAGCTGGGTTATACCCAAAGTAATTGGAGTTGCAGTGAGGCGGCAAGTGAGCGAGACCCCATGAACATAGTCGTCCTATGTGATTGGGGCGAGAAACGCAGCCAACAAAGCTGCGGCTTCAAGTAAGCAGGGTATATACAAATACCCCCATACTGCGGGGGTACCTGGTCAGTACTATCCTTCGACTGACTGCTGTCCCTGGGAGCTATGAGTTGCCTCATTCGCTTCAGCCTTTGTTAGAAAAGCCGACAATGCCATTAATAACACCAAAATGGCGATTGCAGTAAAGCCAAGACCGCGACTGGACGCTTTACGCATAAAAAACCTCAGACTAAAAAATATTGTTATTGTTCTTGCTTTTTTGTGGATCTTGAGCAATCCAAAACCAGTGTAGACAACTTGTTGTTTAGTTACAAGATTTACAATCAATTACAACTAATTTTCTGATAAAGAGACTAAAGGAGGCGCAAAATAGCCTCTGTTTTTAGATTTTAGTCGCGACTTTTAGCTTTTAGTGGCGAGTTTATGCTGCAAAGCAGTAATCGCCTGACGCGCAGCCTCTTGTTGCAAACTATAAAATTGTTGCTGATATTCAAATTCAACAGCCTGACCATGCTCTTTGCATTGCAATAGCTGACGCATCGAGCTTTTGGTTTGCCGCACTAACTCGGTAGGCACAGTGGCTAAATCTGCTGTCATTGCCAGAGCCCTGGGTAAGAGTTGCTCAGCAGACAACACTTCTTTAACCAAACCATATTGCCAGGCTTGTTCTGCATTGAGTTTTTCACCACAAAACAACATAGCCATAGCTTGTTGCCAACCGATCAATTGCGGTAATAACCAACAATGTCCACCACCAGGATGCAAAGCCAGCTGGAAAAAACGACTGTCAAACCAGGCATCTTTGCTGGCTAAACGAATATCACAGACCATAGCCAGGTTCATACCGGCACCAACAGCTGGGCCATTGACTAAAGCTATAGTGAGGAGCGGTGAATCCGCCACCTGACTAAAGGCCTGATACAGCTGCTTCAGTTCGGTACCGTCGCCATCTACAGCATGTTGCAACACAGCTAAATCAGCACCGGCACAAAAAGCGCGTTCAGTGCCAATCACACACAAAACTTTCAGTTCTGGATCTAAACTCAGCTGATGCACAGCGGCCGCAATTTGTAAGGCGATTTCAGGTGTTAATAAATTACGTTTTTCAGCTGCCGTCAGTTGTAACACCGCAACATGACCCTGTTTTTCAATAGTAAAACTACTCATCAGTAGCCCCTTTCCCTGTTGACCAGATGCTTTAAAGGTAGCCCATTTATGGTGTGTTGATAATTTTCAACAATCTGATGAATTGCAGTGTCGACATTAGTTACAGCTGAGCAGTGTGGAGTCACCAGTACCGCCGGATGTTGCCAATAGGGATCGGTCGCAGGCAAAGGCTCCTGACGAAACACGTCCAGACAAGCAGCCTGCAGCTGACCAGCATCTAAAGCCGCTAATAAAGCCTTATCATCCACTATAGCCCCACGGGCCACATTGACGAGGATTGCCCCCTGTTTAAAAGCAGAGAAACGCTCTGTATTTAAGAAGTTCGTGGTCTCAGCTGTCAGAGGTAATAAACAAATAACCAAATCGGCATCACAAACAGCGCTTTTAAAGCCAGGATCGCCTGCGTAGCACCGGATACCATCCAGCTGTTTTAAGCTACGTGACCAGCCACTGACCTGATAACCTTGCTGCAAAAAATACTGCGCTGCCGCCTGCCCTAATTCACCTAAACCCAGCACACAAATCTGTTGCATAGTGCGGGGGCTTTTAGGTTTCCACAGCTGTTGTTGCTGCTGACGCTGAAACAGATCCAGACGCAACTGGTAATGCAGCACTATGCCAGCCAGGTAATTGACCATAGATGACGCCAAAGCCGGATCAACAATACGGCTTAAGGGTAAATCCGGCAACGTCGGATCCGACACAATGCTGTCGACGCCCGCGCCAAAAGATTGCAGGCTTTTTAAATTGCTTAAAGCCGCTAAGGAACCATGGGGTTGCTTCCAGACCACCGCCATCTGTACTTGCTCAGGCGCGCTGTAATCAGGCCATTGTTGAATAAGTACACCGGGTAATAAAGCACTTAGCTTTTCTACCAGAGCATCTAATTTACGATCAGGGATCACCAGGGCTATAGACATCAGTTCACCAAAGCTTCAATTTTTCGTCATATCTCTGACATGGGCAAAGCACATTCTACCCGAGCCTGAAGAACCAAGGCCAACAATTCGCAGGAGCTTTGTATGCTGCATTGTCGAACTATCTTCTTGTCTGACATTCATTTAGGAAATAAAGACTGTCAGGCGACCTATCTGCTGAACTTCCTCAATCAAACCAAAGCCGACACTATTTACCTGCTGGGCGATATCCTTGACCTGTGGGCTATGCAAAAACAAGTGTGCTGGAGTCCGGAGCAAAATGCAGTGATCCAAACGCTGCTGGCTAAAGCCGATCAGGGCACTGAAGTGATTTATATTCCAGGTAACCATGATGAAGAGTTCCGTCACTGGGCCGGTCGCCAGTTTGGCACTATCAAACTGCAATTACGGGGTTGTCACACCACGGCTTTAGGTAAAAAATTACTGCTGTTGCATGGTGATGAATTTGATAAAGAAGTGAACTTTGGCCGCTTTCACGCTTGGTTGGGTGACAATCTGTATGATTTTTTATTATTTTTAAACCGCTGGAGCAACCGCATTCGTCGGGCTTTAGGTGGCCGCTATTTCAGTTTGGCTGCTTTTATCAAAAGCAAAGTACCAGGCGCTCAGCAGGCGATTGCCCGCTATCGTGATGCTGCAGTGGCCAAAGCCAAAAGGTCAGGTTTTGATGGTGTGGTTTGTGGTCATATCCATCATCCGGAAATCAGCTTGCAGGATGGAATTATTTACTGCAACGACGGAGACTGGATTGATAACTGCACTGCCCTGATCGAGCAACAGGATGGTTCATTAACGCTGTACCATTGGACAGAACAAAGCCATACCTTAGCCGCAATGCCAATGGCTGTGCTGGCGGAAGATAAAGCTGCTCAGAGCAAAGTGGCCTGAGCAGCTTTATATTCTTCGTATTTGCAGCCAGACGGGCGGGGACAAGCCCACGCCCCTACAGTTGACTTGCACTCATTCGCCCCAGTCACATAGGCGACTATGCTCCTGGGGTCTCACTCACTTGTCGCCTCCCCGCAACTTCAAGTTTCTTGGGTATATCCAGCCCACTCTGATTAAAACTTCTACAAAAAGCCATAAATCTGACGCATTTTTGTCATCTTAACCCCCTACTCTCTGTACGGACAAAGGTCCTTACAGAGGTATCGCTATGATCAGTGTTGACCAAATGATGCAAACGCATCTGCCAAAACTCGAACAAAAACCCTGGTTAGCCAAACCGGTCAAAGGGGCCTTACGCCAACTTTTACACGAACAGGAATTTATCGCCTTCGCCAAACGTTATCCGCATTTGCAAGGGATTGAATTTGTAGAACAAGTACTGGATTACTTTAATTTTGCTTATGCAGTACGTGACAACGAAGTAGAACGTATCCCAAGCACTGGCCGTATCGTGATTATTGCCAACCACCCTATTGGCTCTTTGGACGGTTTAGCTCTGATCAAACTGGTGCGGGATATCCGGCCTGATGTGAAAGTAATAGCGAATCAACTGTTGATGGCAGTTGAACCTCTGCACTCCTTATTATTACCGGTCAATAATATGAGCGGTGGCACTGAACGCAGCCGCATCGACCGCATCAGCGACCACTTAGCTGCAGAAGGTGCGCTGATATTATTCCCAGCAGGTGAAGTGTCACGCTTAAAACCAAACGGTATTCGTGATGGCAAATGGCATGGTGGTTTTTTACGTTTTGCAATGAATGCCAAAGCGCCTATTTTGCCTATTTATATCGATGGCCGTAACTCAGCGATGTTTTATGGTGCTTCGATGATTTACAAACCACTGGCCACTATGTTGCTGGTGCAGGAAATGTTTAACCAGAAGCATAAAAACATTGCGATGCGGATTGGTGAACAAATTCCATATGACAGCTTTGCTCATCTGGCATTAGAAACACAAGCTAAGGTAAAGCTGTTTAAAAAACACTTGTATCGCCTTTCCAAAGACAAAGGGCCACTGTTTAAAACCCAAAAAGCCATAGCTCACCCTGAAGATCGTATTTTGCTGAAAAAAGCCGTCGAAGCCTGCCCGCTGCTAGGTGAAACCAGTGATGGCAAACAGATTTATTTATACCAGTATGAGCAAAGCTCGCCCGTACTGCGTGAAATTGGCCGCTTACGCGAAATTGCGTTTCGGGCTGTAGGTGAAGGTAGCGGTCAGCGCCGTGATATAGATCAGTACGACAGCTATTACGAACAACTGATTTTATGGGACAAAGACGACTTAGAAATAGTCGGAGCTTATCGTTTTGCCAACACAGCCAAAGTGATGGCAGAAAAAGGCCTGGCTGGTTTGTATACGGCGTCTTTATTTCAGTTTAATCCACAGATGACCCCTTATTTAGATCAGGGGCTGGAACTGGGTCGCAGCTTCGTACAACCACGTTACTGGGGCAAACGTAGTCTGGATTATTTATGGTATGGCATAGGCGCTTACTTAAAACAAAACCCGGATATCCGGTATTTGTTTGGCGGCGTCAGTTTATCCAACAGCTACCCTAAAGCGGCACGGGATCTGATGGTGTATTTTTACAGCCTGTATTTCCGCTGTCCTGAACAAAGTGCTGTGCCTAATATTCCTTACGAATTGCCTATGGATACCTTAAGCCAGCTGCAGCAACATTTTAGCGGCGATAACTACAGTCAGGATTTTGTGCAATTAAAGCACTTACTGGCCAATATGGGCGTCAGTATTCCCACTTTATACAAGCAGTACAGTGAACTGACCGAACCTGGTGGTGTACGTTTTCTGGCTTTTGGTGTCGATCCTGACTTTGCCGATTGTGTGGATGGTTTAGTTCTGGTGGATATGACAAAGCTGAAAGACAATAAAAAGGCGCGTTATATCTCCTGATCTTGAGCCCCGGGTTCATAAAGAAGCCTGTTCATTCAGGCTTTTTTGTTTTTGAATTCTGTATTTGTTGTTTTAAATCAATAAAACACGCAAAGCCAGAGCTCAGCCTTGTGCATTATTGATCTGGGGCAAAGTTTTACGGCAGCAGAAGCGCAGAATGACGCCAGTTTCTTAAGCTAAGGATCATTCTGATGAAAACAAGTTACAAAACCATCGCATCTCTTGTATTAGCAGTCTCTGCTGCCCCTGCTCTGGCCAACTGGTCAGTCAATGTTGGTGCTATTACTGTGGCACCACAGGATTCCAGCAGCCACCTGAATGTAGTGGAAACTGTTGCTGGTTTGCCAGCCAACTCCACAGAGTTGTCTGTAAATAACAATACCCAGTTGGGTATTACTATCGACTATCAACTGAATAAAAACTGGACCATAGAGCTGATTGCAGCCACCCCATTTAGCCATGATATCCAGGTGAAAGGTTCTGCCATCAATGGTTTGCCCATTGGCAGCAGCAAACATTTGCCACCCACTTTGTTAGCTCAGTACCATTTTGATTTGGGCGACAGCAGGTTTGATCCTTTTATTGGCTTAGGTCTGAATTACACTACCTTTTTTCAGGAAGAAGTATCAGGCGAACTGGTCAGCACCTTACAGGCGCTGGATGTCACTGATGCAAATGACAAAGTGGAGCTAAAATTAAAAGACTCAGTGGGCCTGGCCATGCAGGCAGGTGTCAATATCAAACTGGCGGACAACTGGAGCGCCCATTTGATGCTGAGCAAAATGGATATAGAAACTGAAGGTCGGGTGCAGGTCAACGGCACTACTATTCAATCAGTGGACGTGACTATCGACCCTTATGTTTGGATGATAGGCGCTCGTTATTCTTTTTAAGTCTTTCTCAGTAACACTGTTCCGGGCAGCTTTTACAGGCTGCCCGGACGTCGTTCAGGATGCGACAGCCAGTTTATCTAAATACAGCTGCGGTAAATTAAACTGAATGCCAATAGACAATCCTCTGTCTTCCAGTCTGGAATTACGCACTTCTCCCTGAATTTGCTGATCAATGCCTATTTTTTCACATTGAATATGTAAAACCACAGGCGCCAGATTCACCTTGCTGCCCTGATGAGAGGGCTCAAACAGGAAACGACAACCGCCACTGGATACGTCAACTAAATGCCCACGGAAACTGCGGGCATGCTGCACAACTTCCAAATTTAAACGTACCGAAGCAGGAATAAAAATGCTGTTACGTCGTTCGGTGCGCAAAGCACGGCGTTGGATCACCGCTGGAAAGCTGATCACCACTAATTTATCTGGGAAACGCATCAGTTGAAGCAGTTCAGATTTAAAGGCAAAACATTCACCGACAGAATCCTCCACTAAAAAGCGGCAGACCACAGCCAGACCATTAATAAAAAACCGGTCTGGCAAGCTGTCGTCATCAAGCCTGAACAACACATATTTACCGGCTTTATAACCCACCAGCTCACAGCTGCAGCGGCTTTTGCGTTGATCCAGCAATTCGACATCAAAACGCTGGCCAATTTTGACATGTGACAACCATTCTTTATTGTCTTGGGGTTCAGAACTCACAGCAACTTGCATACCTTATCCTTCAGGTTACATCGACTTCTTGTCGGCCATCTCACTCAAACGGGCTATATAAAAAAAGAGATGGAACTAGTGTGTAAAAAAATAACCTTGGGATCAAGATAAAAATGAAAATAACTGCAGATACAATAAAAATGAAAGGTTTAATTAAAAACTCTTTTACATAAAACAACAAAATCGTCAGGAACGATTTTCACTCACGTCGTCCGTGACGTTCGCCTCCGGCAGCTAAAGCTGTGAAAAACGGCTATCCTGCCGTTTTTTTAACAACGCGAAGCGTTGGCCCGGCAGGGTGAGCGCCAGGGATGGCTGCGAATAAAACAAAACCTGCCGAAGCAGGTCTTGTTTGTATCATTTTTAGGCTCTTAACCTAACCAGACTCGTGCGTTGCGGAACATCCGCATCCACGGGCTGTCTTCCTGCCATTCATCCGGATGCCAGCTGTTCGCCACAGTGCGGAATACCCGCTCAGGGTGAGGCATCATGATGGTGACACGGCCATCGGTAGTCGTTAACGAGGTAATACCCAGCGGTGAGCCATTAGGATTCGACGGGTACTGAGTAGTCACATTGCCGTAGTTATCGACAAAACGTAAGGCTACGGTGCCACTTTGATCCGCAGCCTGCAGTGCTGTTTGCGATGCAAACTCCGCATGGCCTTCACCATGGGATACAGCGATAGGCATACGGGATCCTGCCATACCTTTAAAGAATAAAGAGGCACTTTCCTGCACTTCAACCAGACTGAAACGGGCTTCAAAACGCTCAGACTTGTTGCGGACAAAACGTGGCCATAAATCAGCACCAGGGATCAGGCTCTTCAGATTCGACATCATCTGACAACCGTTACATACACCTAAGCTGAAGGTCGTTTCACGTTCGAAAAAGGCCGCAAACTCTGCCCGTGCTTTGTCGTTAAAGAGCACTGACTTCGCCCAGCCTTCGCCAGCACCTAAAACGTCACCGTAGGAGAAACCACCACAAGCCACTAAGCCGTTAAACTCAGCCAATGAACGACGACCAGATAAGATGTCGCTCATATGCACGTCTACCGCATTAAAGCCTGCTCTGTTGTAGGCAGCTGCCATTTCAACATGAGAGTTCACGCCCTGCTCACGCAGAATAGCAACTTTCGGTTGTGCGCCTTTCAGGATATAAGGGGCAGCCACATCTTCGTTCAGGTCAAAGCTTAATTTTGCATTTAAGCCAGGATCCGTCACGTCAGCTTTAGCCACAAATTCCTGACGAGCACCTTCAGGGTTATCACGCATCAACTGCATTTGATAGGTGGTTTCTGCCCAGATGGTACGCAAAGTAGTACGGCTGTTGCTATACACCAACTGATCACCGTGGCTGATCTGAATTTGATCGTCCGTTGTCACTTCACCTAATAAATGCGCAACTGCAGATAAATCATGCTGAGCTAAAATCGCCTGCACTACTGGTAAATCGCTGTTAGCCACCTGCACTACAGCACCTAACTCTTCGCTGAACAGCACGGCTAAATTGTCTGTGCCTAAAGTCTGAATATCCACTTTGACACCAGCTTTACCGGCAAAGGCCATTTCTGCCAGAGTCACAAACAAACCACCGTCAGAGCGGTCGTGGTACGCCAGTAATTTCTGTTGTGCAACTAAAGCCTGAACAGCCTGATAGAAGTTCATCAGTAATTCAGGGCTTTCCAGATCCGGTGCTGTCTGGCCTAATTGCTTATAGACCTGAGCTAAACAAGAGCCGCCTAAACGGTTGGCACCCTGACCTAAATCCAACAGGATCAAGCTGCTTGCACCTTTGTCAGTGCGCAGCTGTGGTGTCACAGTACGACGTACATCTTCAACACGGGCAAAAGCTGTGATAATCAAAGATAAAGGCGAAGTCACTGTCTTCTGCTCACCATCCTGTTGCCAGCTGGTTTTCATCGACATGGAGTCTTTACCTACAGGAATAGTTAAACCCATAGCAGGACACAACTCTTCACCTATGGCTTTAACGGCCTGATACAAACCAGCATCTTCACCAGGGTGACCTGCTGCAGACATCCAGTTGGCCGACAGTTTGATATGTTTAATATCGCCTATCTGAGTCGCTGCAATGTTAGTAATAGATTCAGCCACAGCTAAACGGGCAGAAGCTGCGAAGTCCAATAAGGCGACAGGGGTACGTTCGCCCATAGACATGGCTTCACCATGGTAAGTATCGTACGAAGCTGAAGTCACACCGCAGTTCGCTACCGGCACCTGCCATGGACCTACCATCTGATCACGCGCCACTAAACCTGTGACTGTGCGATCGCCAATGGTGATCAGGAAGGTTTTTTCAGCAATAGTAGGTAAACGTAATAAACGCTCAGCGGCATCAGCTACTGTGACGCCGTTCAGATCTAAAGCTTTACCTTCTGTCACTTGAGTTTTCACATCACGGTGCATTTTAGGCGCTTTGCCCAGCAGCACGTTCAGTGGCAAATCAATAGGCGTATTGCCAAAATGCTGATCAGATAAGGTCAGGTGGTGCTCTGCAGTGGCTTCACCTACTACAGCATAAGGTGCACGTTCACGTTTACAAATTTCTTCAAATACAGGCATCTGGTCGGCTGGAATCGCCATTACATAACGTTCCTGTGATTCGTTACACCAGATTTCCAGTGGCGACATGCCTGGTTCGTCGTTTGGCACGTTACGTAATTCGAACTTACCGCCCACACCACCATCGTTCACCAGCTCAGGGAAGGCGTTGGACAAACCACCTGCACCTACGTCATGGATAAAACAAATCGGGTTTTTATCGCCCAGCTGCCAGCAGCGATCTATCACTTCCTGGCAACGGCGTTCAATTTCAGGGTTTTCACGTTGTACTGAGGCAAAATCTAAATCTTCAGCCGACTGGCCTGAAGTCATAGATGAAGCTGCACCACCACCTAAACCAATGTTCATGGCCGGGCCACCCAGCACAACCAGTTTGGCACCTACAGGCAACAGACCTTTTTGCACGTGTTCAGCACGGATATTGCCTAAACCACCGGCAATCATAATAGGCTTGTGGTAACCACGCACTTCTTCGCCATTGTGGCTTGGCACTTTTTCTTCGTAAGTACGGAAGTAACCCAGAATATTTGGACGGCCAAACTCGTTATTAAAAGCAGCACCACCTAAAGGACCATCCGTCATGATGTCCAAAGCCGTCACTATACGATCAGGTTTACCGAAGTCGGTTTCCCACGGTTGTTCAAAACCCGGGATACGTAAGTTGGATACAGAAAAACCTGACAAACCGGCTTTTGGCTTAGCGCCAACACCTGTTGCGCCTTCATCACGGATTTCACCACCAGAACCAGTAGCAGCGCCAGGGAAAGGCGAAATAGCTGTTGGGTGGTTGTGAGTTTCGACTTTCATCAACACATGAATATCTTCATGGTTGTAGCCATATTCCTGAGTGTCAGCAGACGGGAAAAAACGACCGGCTTTAGAACCTGTCATTACAGCGGCGTTGTCTTTATAGGCTGACAACACATGTTCCGGTGTTTTTTCGAAGGTATTTTTGATCATTTTAAACAGCGACTTCGGCTGTTGTTCGCCGTCTATAGTCCAGTCGGCGTTAAAAATCTTATGACGGCAGTGCTCAGAGTTGGCCTGCGCAAACATATAAAGTTCGATATCATTTGGGTTGCGGCCCAACTGATTAAAATTTGTCACCAGATAATCGATTTCATCGTCGGCTAAGGCCAGACCCATATCTATATTGGCTTTCACTAAAGCTTCACGGCCACCTGTGATGATATCCACTGAACTTAAAGGCGCAGGTTCAGCTTTGCGGAATAAAGCTGAGGCTTGTTCAAACTCGCTGAACACCACTTCCATCATACGGTCGTGTACTAAGCCTTTTAACTGCTGCAGCTGAGCTTCAGTTAAAGTGGCAGTGGTCTGAATATAATAAGCCACACCACGTTCTAAACGTTTGACCTGACTCAGGCCACAGTTTTTGGCGATATCAGTGGCTTTGGAAGACCATGGAGAAATAGTGCCAGGGCGTGGCGTCACCACCAGCAACAAACCTTCTGGTGTATGGCTGACGATAGTAGGTCCGTAAGTCAGCAACTTGCTTAATGTAGTTTGTTGTTCAGCCGACAGTTCGCTGCTTAAATCAGCAAAATGCATAAATTCGGCATAAACACCATGTACAGGCAAGGAGGCTTTGGCACAAAGATCGATGAACTTCTGAACTCTAAACTCGGACAGTGCAGGTGCACCACGCAGGATCAACATAGGTTTTTTTTCCGTTGGTTGAGCGACAATGGAACCCAAAATCAGGCGCCGCATTATAAAGAAAAAACGTCAGTAATGGTATGAATAAGATCTGACGGCCTGCAGGAATTTTGGTATAAATGGCGCAGATTGGAAGCAAAGGCATAACCGGATGATTCGATTTGGTATTTCAGCAGCTGCACTGACAGCAGTAGTTTCTTGTACTCCGGTACAGGAACCTGTTCAGCTTCATGAAATTTATCAAAGAGATAGCATTCGTGTTGGCATTTTAAACAGCCCTACCAGCTATTATGTAGGAGCCGATGGCCCAACAGGGTACGACTATGAACTGTCGGTGGCTTTGGCAGAAAAATTAGGTGTCGAGCTGGAGTTATACCCCAGTTTTCAGCGTGAAGAATTACTGCAAAAATTGGATTCGGGTCAGGTTGATTACATAGCTGGTGGTTTAGCTGTGACGGACAGCCGCAAACAAAAGTACCGTATAGCACCAGCTTATTTATGGCGCAATGAAGTGGTGGTGTACCGTAAAGGTAAAAAAAAGCCGGGCAGTTTTAACGATATTAAAGCCCCTATTCTGGTACCTAAAGACAGCTCTTTGGCTGAAACACTCAAAGAAGTTCAAAAAGACCACCCACAACTGCAATGGCAGGAAAGTGAATCTGAAGATGCAGATGAACTGCTGCAGCAAGTAGAAGACGGAAAAATTCCTTATACGCTGGTCGATTCCAACTTATTGGCGGTGAATCAGCGCTTTTTCCCCAACTTAACGGTTGCCTTTAAAGTCAAAGAGCAGCAGCCAGTGGCCTGGCTGTTAAATAATAAAGCTGACGATTCCTTCTGGGCCGTATTGATTGAGTTTTTTGGCCAGAATTACCAGTCCGGTGATTTATTGAGCCTGGAAGATAAGTACTTTGGTCATATTCGACGTTTTGATTACATAGCCACGCTGGATTACATCAAAGCTATTGAAAAAGATTTACCTCGCTATCAGCCGTTATTCGAAAAATATGCAGGCAACTTTGACTGGCGTTTATTGGCAGCCATAGGTTATCAGGAATCCAACTGGCGGCCTGACGCCCGCAGCTCCACTGGTGTCATTGGTTTAATGATGCTAACGGTCAGCACAGCGCAAATGATGGGCGTCAGTAGCAGGCTGGATCCGGCGCAAAGTATCAGAGGCGGTTCTAAGTATCTGCAACGTATGGTTGAACGTATCCCTGAGCGTATTCAGATGCCGGACCGTCTTTGGTTTGCTATAGCAGCCTACAATATTGGTTGGGGCCATGTCGAAAGCGCTCGCGTATTAACTGAGCGGGATGGTGGCAATCCGGATCAATGGCATGAAGTGAAACAACGCTTGCCTTTGCTGCAACAAAAACGCTATTACCAGAATACAAAACTGGGGTACGCCCGTGGTGCTCAGGCGGTTTATTATGTGGAGAACGTACGTCGTTTCTACGATACGCTGTTATGGGTAGATGAAAAGAAAAAAACCGAACAAAGGTTAGATCAGCAAAAACAGCGCCTTAATGAGCAATTTGGCGATAAAACCGTAAATTCAATAGAAAAGTCCGGGAACATATAGCTGTCCTTATTAGTCTTATTATTGTAACTGCAACGTTAAGCTTTTATAGTAGCGGCACTAATTGGGAGTCATTGAATGTTAAAACGTAAAAAACCTACAATGCTGCGCAAGCGGCGATTAATGGATGTTGCATCCAGCAGAAGACGAGTGAGCCGCAATATGACGATGTTAAAATTAAACAGACGCCGCCGCTCTTTTCAATCTATTCAGGATTTAGCCAGCGCTAACGAGGCTATTGCTTAACCTGCCCTTCCTCAACACTCTGTTGTTTTTCCTGCTGTTTTAAAGCCTTTTGTTCTGCCCTGCGACGGCGGAAAAATTCAGAGAGTTTGTCGGCGCATTGCTGCGCTAAAAGACCATCCGACACATCAAGCTGATGATTCAACACCGGATGTTTCACTATATCCAGCACTGAACCTGCGGCCCCTGTTTTGGCATCTTTAGCGCCAAACACCAGACGTTTTACTCTGCTGTGCACTAAAAGACCTGCGCACATAGCACAAGGCTCTAAGGTGACATACAAGGTGCAATCAATTAAGCGGTAATTGCCAATTTTTTCTGCCGCCTGCCGAATCGCCATCATCTCGGCATGAGCCGATGGGTCATTGAGTTGAATGGACTGATTCCAGCCTTCCCCCAACACCACGCCATCTTTGACCAGCACAGCACCTACAGGAATTTCGCCGCTTTGCTCAGCTTTATCGGCCAGTTGCAAAGCATACTGCATCCAGTATAAATCGTTGTCTGCGGTCATCTTTGCCTCTTGTGCTGCTGAATCTGGCTAATTTTACCAGCTAAGGTTAAGCTTTTGACTATATTTTAGTGAGTTTACTTAAAGTTACCTAGCTTAAAATAGGCTAAGCATTTGAATAAAAACAAGATGTTAACTATGGTATAACACTTGCTACTTGTTGTACGCTCATTTATCAGTTCAGTTTATACAGACTTAGGGAAGGAATATCATGGGACCATTTGAAATAGGTTTTGTCGCTGTTGTTGGCGCTTTTGGTTATGCTTTTTATGAAAACTACACTAAAACACAAATCAAAATGAAAAGTGCCGGTCAATCAAATGACGAAATTAAACAACAAATAGAGCAACTAAAAGAAAGGGTTGCCACTTTAGAAGCGATAGTGACGGATAAATCCTATCAGCTGAAACACGAAATCAATAAGCTGTAAAAAGTGAAAAGGGGCAGATTAAATCTGCCCCTTTTTCTACCCATAGTAATTGGTATTGCAGCGCAACGACCTGTAGGGGCGTGGTTTATCCGCGCCCGTCCCGATTTAAAATCTAAACCGGGAACACGCAGTCAACAACGCTGCGGCTTCAAGTACGAAGGGGTTTATCCAAAGTAATTGGAGTTGCAGCTAGGCGACAAGTGTTCGAGACCCAAGGAGCATAGTTGTCCTATGTGACTTGGGCGAGAACACGCAGTCAACAACGCTGCGGCTTCAAGTACGAAGGATAAATTATTCCCACTCAATAGTTGCTGGTGGTTTACCTGAGATGTCGTACACCACACGGGAAATACCATTCACTTCATTGATAATGCGGTTAGAAATCTGACCTAACAGCTCATACGGCAAATGTGCCCAGTGTGCTGTCATAAAGTCGATAGTCTCTACTGCGCGGATAGACACGACCCAGTCGTATTTACGGCCATCGCCCATCACGCCGACAGATTTCACTGGCAGGAATACAGTAAAGGCCTGACTGACTTTGTCGTACCAGCCTGAATTACGCAGCTCTTCGATGAAAATCGCGTCGGCTTTACGTAATAAATCACAGTATTCTTTTTTCACTTCACCTAATACCCGCACACCTAAACCCGGGCCTGGGAAAGGGTGACGGTACAGCATGTCGTAGGGCAAACCTAAAGCTAAACCTACTTTGCGCACTTCATCTTTAAAGAGTTCACGCAGTGGCTCGACTAAACCCATTTTCATATCAGCAGGTAAACCGCCAACATTATGGTGCGACTTAATCACATGAGCTTTACCAGTTTTAGAAGCGGCAGACTCAATGACGTCAGGGTAAATAGTGCCCTGAGCTAACCAACGAGCGTTGCTTAGCTTTTTCGCTTCTTCGTCAAATACTTCAACAAATACGCGACCGATAATTTTACGTTTGGCTTCAGGTTCTGCTTCACCTTTTAAGGCGTCGAGGAAACGGTTTTCAGCTTTCACATGAATAATGTTCAGACCAAAATGATCACCAAACATATCCATCACCTGAGCGCCTTCGTTTAAACGCAATAAGCCGTTATCGACGAATACACAAGTCAGGTTTTTACCTATAGCGCGGTGTAATAACATAGCCACAACGGAAGAGTCGACACCACCGGATAAACCTAAAATGACCTGATCATCACCGACCTGCTTTTTGATATTGGCAATAGCGTCGTCAATAATGGTGGCCGGAGTCCAGAGTTTTTCACAACCACAGATATCGACCACAAACTGCTCTAACATACGCAGGCCCTGACGGGTGTGAGTCACTTCAGGGTGAAACTGTACGCCATAGAACTGACGGGCTTCGTCTGCCATAGCAGCATGAGGGCAAGTTGGCGTTTGCGCTGTAGTGACAAAACCTTCTGGGATTTGTACTACTTTGTCACCATGACTCATCCAGACATCGAGTAAGCCGTGGCCTTGTTCGTTCAGATGATCTTCAATACCGGTGAACATGGCATTTTCTGCAATCAGCTCAACCTGGGCATAACCAAATTCGCGATGCTCAGAACCAGACACTTTACCGCCCAGTTGCTCAGCCATGGTTTGCATGCCGTAGCACACACCCAGTACAGGCACACCGGCTTCAAATACATAAGAAGGAGCACGAGGTGAACCGGCTTCGGTCACACTTTCAGGACCACCGGATAAAATAATACCGGTTGGAGCAAATTCAGCGATTTGTTCAGCAGTAACGTCCCATGCCCACAGCTCACAGTAAACGCCAATTTCACGCACACGACGGGCGATCAGCTGAGTATATTGCGAACCGAAGTCGAGGATTAAAATTCGATGGAAGTGAATGTTTTTGCTCATAATCACCTTGTAGTAACAAATGTCGAACGAATAAAAAACTGAGGCTGGCGAAAAGCCAGCCTCTGATTAAGCGGTTAACCTAAGCGGTAGTTTGGTGCTTCTTTGGTGATTTGCACATCATGCACGTGCGATTCACCCATACCAGCTGAGGTTACTTTAACAAAAACCGGCTTAGTACGAACTTCAGCGATAGTAGAACAACCTGTTAAGCCCATAGAAGAGCGCAGGCCACCCATTTGCTGGTGAATAATAGTGCCGATTGGGCCTTTGTAGGCCACACGGCCTTCAATACCTTCAGGCACTAACTTCTCTGCATTGTTGCTGCCCTGGAAGTAACGGTCAGATGAGCCATTACGCTGCGCCATAGCACCTAATGAACCCATACCACGGTAGGATTTGTAGTAACGGCCCTGATACAGCTCAACTTCGCCCGGCGCTTCTTCAGTACCGGCAAACATAGAACCGACCATCACACAATGTGCACCAGCCACTAAAGCTTTAGCTATATCACCTGAGAAACGAATACCACCGTCAGCGATAATACAAACGTCCATACCCTGAACGCCATCTACTGCATCAGAGATAGCCGTCAGCTGTGGTACACCACAACCTGTGACAATACGGGTAGTACAAATAGAACCAGGACCTATGCCCACTTTGACAGCATTGGCACCAGCTTCGGCTAAGGCTTTTGCGCCTTCAGCTGTGGCAACGTTACCTGCAACTATTTGCAAATCAGGGTATAAAGCGCGGGTTTGACGTACGCGATCTAACACGCCTTCAGAGTGACCGTGTGAAGTGTCTATTAATAAAATATCCACACCAGCTTCGACTAAAGCGGCAATACGTTCGTCTGTGCCAGGGCCTACGCCCACAGCAGCACCCACACGTAAGCGACCAAATTCGTCTTTACAGGCATTTGGTTTGCTGGCGGCTTTATTGTAATCCTGTACTGTGATCAAGCCTTTTAATTTAAAAGCGTTGTCGACCACTAATACTTTTTCAATGCGGTGTTTGTGCATCAAAGCTAAAGCTTCGGCACGAGGGCCTGCTTCGTTCACTGTCACTAAACGCTCTTTTGGCGTCATCACAGAAGAAATAGCCAGTTGCGGGTTGGTTTCCACGTTCAGGTCACGACCTGTCACTATGCCAACCAGGTTGTTGTCAGCATCCACTACAGGGAAACCAGAAAAACCATGCTGAGCCGCCAGCTGCTGCACTTCACGGATACTTTGTTCCGGACGTACAGTGACAGGGTCTGAGACTACACCACTTTCGTATTTTTTTACTTTACGAACATTGGCTGCCTGCTCTTCAATAGTCATATTCTTGTGAATAAAACCTAAGCCACCTTCCTGTGCTAAAGCAATAGCTAAACGAGCCTCGGTGACAGTGTCCATAGACGCCGATACCATAGGAATATTTAACGTAATTTTGCTGGTCAATTGAGTCCGCAGGTCTGCGGTATGGGGTAACACAGTGGAGTGCGCCGGTACAAGTAACACGTCGTCAAATGTAATGGCTTCTTTCACGATCCTGAGCATTGCAACAATCTCGCTGTTAAAAAAAGAGGGGGGAATGTTGCGGCGCAATTTTATCCGCTTTTACGCTTTGCCACAATCAGTTTTTCGCTTTTGTGTTACATTAACTGCCTGAACCACCGGAATCCACCTTATGTCGCAAGCTGATATTTACACTGTCTCCCGCTTAAACTCTGAAGTTCGCCTGACGCTTGAGCTGCAATTCCGTCAGCTGTGGTTAGTGGGCGAAGTGTCCAACTTTATTGCTGCCTCTTCCGGTCACTGGTACTTTTCGTTAAAAGATCAGGCCGCTCAGGTCAAAGTGGCGATGTTTAAACAAAGCAACAGATACGCCAGTTTGCAGCCAAAGAATGGTCAGCAAATTTTGATCCGCGCCCGTATCAGTGTGTACGAACCCCGGGGTGAATATCAGTTATTGGCCGATATGCTGGAACCTGCTGGCGATGGCTTGCTTAAACAGCAATACGAACAAATTAAAGCCACGCTGGCTGCTGAAGGTTTATTAGCACCTGAGCGCAAAAAGCCGCTGCCTAAAAAAGTACAAAAAGTTGGAGTAGTCACCTCCCCTACTGGCGCTGCCATTCGCGATATCATCACAGTACTGAAACGCCGCGCTCCAGCTTTGGAAGTGATTATTTATCCTTGTTTAGTCCAGGGGACTCAGGCTCCGGCGCAAATTTACAATGCCATTCAAAAAGCTATCTCCCGCAATGAAGTGGATGTGCTGCTGATTGGCCGTGGTGGTGGCTCGCTGGAAGATTTGTGGTGTTTTAACGATGAGCAGGTGGCGCGCTTAATAGCCAACTGCCCTATTCCAACCGTCAGTGCCGTAGGCCATGAAATTGACTTTACCATAGCCGACTTTGTTGCTGACGTGCGTGCAGCTACGCCATCAGCTGCAGCTGAGCTGGTATCGCCTGATCAACAACAACAGCTGCAGTTAGTGCTCTCAGCAGAACAACGCTTGCAACGTTCGATGCAAAGCTATTTAAGACAGCAGCAACCGCGTTTAACGGCCTTGGTGCATCGATTAACCTTGCTCGACCCGGCTCGGCGTTTACAACAACAGCAGCAGTATCTGGATGAATTACAGATGCGGCTGCAAACAGCCTTAGTACGACGCATCGATAAAGCGGCGCAACAGCAGCAGTTTTTACAACATCGTTTGCAACAACTGACGCCACTGGTGCGGATTAAACAGCAGCAACAAAAGCTTGAACAGCACAACCATCAGTTACACCAATCCATGCAGCAGTTACTGAAGCAAAAGCAGCAGCAATGGTTATTGCAAAGCAGCCGTTTGCATACCGTCAGCCCCTTAGCCACTTTAGAGCGCGGTTACAGCATCAGCTTTGACGAGCAGCAGCAAGTGATTACGGATGCATCAACGCTACAACCGGGCCAGCAGGTGAAAACCCAGCTGGCGAAGGGGCATTTTCTCGCCCGTATAGAACAAGTTTTTCCAAAACACTGATGCAGCCAACTGATATCAGGCAAATAGCCACAGAATTAGTGCAAGTGCTAGGGCCAACAGACTGGGCCATAGGCGGCAGCTTCTTATTGCAGTGTTATGGCATAGAGCCACAAGCCCGGGATTTAGATTTAGTCTGCACACTGGAACGCTTTGAGCAGTTTAAAACCCTGCTCAGCCAGTATGCTCACCTTGTGCCTGTATCGCTGCATCCCATTTATCGCAGCAAGGGCTTTGCCCGTTTTAACAAAAATGGCCTTGTGATCGAACTGATGGCAGGCATACAGGTGTTAAAAGACGACGGCTTGCAGCAATTTTTGTTTCAGCCTGAAAAAACCAGTTGGCAGCAAGGGTTACCGCTTATGCAGTTAGCTGACTGGCTGGTGTTGTATCAGCTGTTTGAGCGGCCAAAGCGGGTGGCACAACTGCAGCAGTATTTCAATGACACGACCCACACAATAAAGACGAATAGATAAAAATCTCAGTTCAGGCCGACATACAAGTTGTAACTGTTCTGCAGATAGTTTTATGTTCTGATAGTGGCTGTATTTTTGTAAAGTAACAAGCAAACAGAAGGCCTGCACCAATGAAAGTAAAAGTATTTATAGCCACCAGCCTGGACGGTTTTATCGCTAAAAAGGACGGTGACATTCAGTGGCTGACATCAGCAACAGATTCTACCGACGATCATGGTTACAGCGCCTTTATGTCTGGTATTGACGTAATTTTAATGGGCCGGGCCACCTTTGAAAAAGTACTGAGTTTTGGCATCGACTGGCCTTATCAGGTTAAAACTGTGGTGTTGAGTCATCAGCTAAGCTCTGCTGATTTACCGCCTGAACTACAAGACAAAGTAGAGATCCGTCAGGGTGCTATGGTGGATATTATTCATCAGCTTAAGCAGCAAGGTTATAAAGCTGTTTATCTGGATGGCGGCACTATCATTCAACAAAGCCTGCGCCATAACCTGGTGGATGAACTGACGCTAACCCGTATTCCGGTGCTGATAGGTGAAGGCATCCCACTGTTTGGTACTTTGCCTGCGGATATCAAACTACAGCATTTGGAAACCCGGGTGTACCAGAGTGGTTTTGTGCAGAGTAGGTATGGTTGTATATAAGCGGGAGCTGAAATAAATCCTGAGTTACTGGTCTTTTTTTTTGTGCTGTGTATCGACTGCTTTTCTGATTAGTAGAAATGAGCGAAAACGGAAATGACGCACACCGCAAGATTCTAACACTTTCAAATTACCTAAAAAATGGACAGATAAAGATTTGCATCCTGATGCTAAAAATACGGAGATTCAAAGCGTGCGTCAAAAAGTGGTTTATATTTTAGTAACCTTGCTGATCATCTCATTGGCAGCGTTTTCTTATTTTCTTTATCAAAAATCAGATAGATACAATTTGAAATATGCTCAAACAGTAATCAAAGAAAATGCTTTTAACTCAAGTAACGTTGACTGGGAAAAGGAGTTTTTGATATCTGAAAGTATTTTGATGTCTGAAAAACATGAAAATTCATTTCATAACTCGCTTAGTCATTTATTGAAATCTCTAAAAGATAATCATTCTAGAATTATTCCTGATAAGAAAACCCATAAATCTAATGTCAAAAGCTTCACTGATTATTACTCTAAAAATGAAACACCAGTTGTAGTTATTAATAATTGGAGTGGTACTGATGTCGAAAGCGCATATTTGAAGATAAAGGAAAATATTACTAAAGCAGTTACGAGCAGTAGGTGCGGTATAATTATCGATATCTCGAAAAACTATGGCGGTAACGTATGGCCAATGGCTAATGGTATTAGCACATTAATAAGTGAAGGCGTTATCGGATCATTTGTTGATTCTAATGGGAAAGTACAAGAGATAATAAACTCTAAGGGTGTCATCAACATTAGAGGCATGTTTAGTCCATTTAGGGAAGACCATTCGCATGTGATGTATGACAAGAAAGTTGCAGTAGTTACGGGGCGACGTACTGCCAGCTCAGGTGAAATATTGTCGATCTTTATGCGAGGACAGCCAAATGTTAAATTTTTCGGTGAACCAACAATGGGTGTCCCTACCTCTAACAGAGTTTTCAAATTGCCTAATAATGTTAGATTTGCTTTAACAACAGCTGTGACTAGAGACCGAAATAATGTTATTTACTCAAAATCTATTAGCCCTGATGTAGTAACAAAAGAGCCTATTCAATTTTCTATAGAGTGGATTAATGAAAATTGTCAATGAAATTGAAACTATAGTGGCATGCTAAACTTCTAGCTACAAAAGAAAGTATCTCGCCAGCGGCGAAACGCTTTAAAGTAAGAAATCTAGCCATCAATAACAGTTACAGCTACAAAGCCGTAAGACACCACGGGCGGGTGCAAGACCCCCCCTACAATTTCGAATAGACGAGAAGCCCACAAACAACAAGGCCAGCTTTCGCTGGCCTTGTAAAACTTACTTCTTATTCACCAAATTCGCTCTGGCTTTTAAGATCCGGTCCCGCTTGTACTGCTGGTTGGGTGTCAGCATATTACGTTTACCGGCAAATGGGTTTTCGCCTTCGCGGAATTCAATCCGCACTGGGGTGCCCATCATCTGTAAAGATTTTCGGAAATAGTTCATCAGATAACGTTTGTACGAATCTGGCAGGTCGTCTACCTGAGTACCGTGGATCACGATAAGAGGCGGGTTGTAACCACCGGCGTGGGCGTATTTCAGCTTCACACGACGGCCTTTCACCATAGGTGGCTGGTGATCTTCCACTGCCATTTTCATAATACGGGTTAAAAGCGCTGTACTGACACGACGGGTGGCCGAGTCGAACGCTTCTTCTACCGATTCAAATAAGTTACCTACACCTGAGCCGTGTAACGCAGAGATAAAGTGCAGGCGGGCAAAGTCGATAAAACCTAAACGTCTGTCGAGTTCACGTTTGACATCTTCTTTAACACGTTCGTCCAGGCCATCCCATTTATTGACGGCAAGTACCAATGAACGACCAGCGTTCAGCACAAAACCTAAAATACTTAAGTCCTGATCAGAAATACCTAAACGGGCATCCAGCACTAAAATCACCACGTTGGCATCTTCAATGGCTTGCAAAGTTTTAATGACAGAAAACTTCTCGACCATATCGTCAATTTTGCCACGACGACGTACACCAGCCGTATCAATCAGGGTGTATTCGCGCTCACCCCGGGTCATAGGGATATAAATCGAATCCCGTGTTGTGCCTGGCATGTCGAATACCACAACACGCTCTTCACCTAAAATACGGTTGGTTAAGGTTGATTTACCCACGTTTGGACGACCCACTATGGCCAGCTTGATATGCTGATCCTTAGCCTGAGTAATGTCCTCTTCGCTTTCTTCTTCAAAGTCTTCCGGTAATTCTTCGCCCTTTTCAATGGCGGCAATACGCTGTTGCTGCTGTTCAGACAACATAGGCAATAACGCATGTTGCAACAAAGACAAGACACCACGGCCATGCACAGCGGCTATAGGATAGACTTCACCCTGCGCCAGACTGTAAAAGTCGGCAGTGGCTGTATCAGCATCCAGACCATCGGTTTTATTGGCGACCAAAAACACCTTTTTATTGATACGACGTAAGTGTTGCGCTATCGCATCATCGGCTACAGTAGCGCCGGCACGGGCGTCCACCATAAACAGCACTATGTCAGCTTCGTCGATCGCTTTCAGTGACTGCTCGGCCATTTCCACTTCAATGCCTTGCTCATTGCCGTCTATACCACCGGTATCGACCACAATAAATTCGTAACCTTCGTATTTGACTGAACCGTATTTACGGTCGCGCGTCAGGCCCGGAAAATCCGCCACTAAGGCGTCCCGGGTGCGGGTTAAACGGTTAAATAATGTTGATTTTCCAACGTTGGCTCTGCCAACCAAAGCCACTACAGGTAACATGGTTTTACCTCAAATAAAATTACTATGTATCCTTGTGGATACCGCAGGCCAACTGGCCTTCTCACTCTGTGACGCCAGGCTTTTCAGCCATGGCAACTACGTATAATTGGTTAAACTTTATTAAACAACAAGGCCGGAGGCGATGTTTCATCGGCTCCGACCTTGTCTTATTCCATACTCAGCTGGTTTAAGGTAAGCGTATTAAACTTAGCTCACCGTCCCGGGTTTGGATCACTAATTCATTAGCGGAGCTTACGCCCTGCACATAAAAACCTGAACCGTAAGATTCCTGAGCAACAAAGTCACCGCTGTTTTTATCTAACCAGAACAAATTCCCTTCCACATCACCAATAGCCAGGTAGTCTTTGTAAACTGCAGGGCCTGTCAGGAAATGTTTGTGTAAACCTAATTGTGCCCATTGTTCTGAACCGTTACGACGGTCAATGGCAAAAATTTTGCCTACGCTGTCCACCAGGTAAATCGTATTACCTTCGATGGTCATATCACGGAAGCTGGCGTATTCACGTTTCCACATTACCCGTCCAGTACGCAGCTCTAATGCAACTAATTCACCATTAAAAGCAATGGCGTAAATAGTACCGTCTACCACTACAGGTGTTGCATCCACGTCTACCATACGGGATAAATCTGTTGCGCCTTTTGGCACAGCAATGGCTGCGTCCCAGGCTAAGATGCCTTTATCCGCAATGAGTACTGACACTTTGCCTGCACCACTACCAAAAATCACGCCGCCGTTGGCCACTACAGGTTCACTGGTACCACGTAAACTTAATAAAGCACTTTCCTGCTCATGCATCCAGCGTTGCTCACCTGTATCAGGGTGCAATGCAAACATATAACCAGCGGAAGTATTCACCAGTACATAACCTTCGCCTGCAGCTGGTCTGGCAATCACTTCGCCTTTCACTTTCACACGCCATACCAGCTCGCCGGTTTCAGGATTTAACGCCAGCACATCGCCGTTTTCAGTACCGACAAATATTTTATCGTACCCCTGGCTGATACCACCGGAAACCCGTGCTGTTTCAGAGTTCCAGAATTTCAGACCATCCAGCAAACTGCCTGAGCCATCATTACGCACATCAAAAGTCCAAAGGCGTTTGCCTGACTCACGTTCAAAAGCCATGACCAAACCAGCACGACTGGCAGCAAACACTTTATCCTGATAAATCAAAGGGCGTAGCGCTGAATCGTAATGCTCAACACCATTACCAACGGATGTGCTCCAAATTTCTTTCGGTTCAATTTTGTTGTTAATTTCCGGATAGACCAATTCGTCCTTGGAAGAACAGGCAGCCAAAGTCGTCAACAACACCAGCATTAAGCCGATACGGGACCTGAATAACTTCACTCTTACACCTTAAGCAGCAGTTACGTGCGCCAGTTCGTCTAATTTCACTTTCAGAATTGGATTCTGAGCATCTTTATTCTCTGCTGCGGCAGCCAGATAGGCGGTTTTAGCTTTGGCCAATTCACCTGAACTGACAAGCACGTCACCAACCAGCTCTTGCTGCTGCGCTTTAAAAGCGTCAGGCACAGCCAAAGCAAGCGTAGCTAAAGCAGCAGGGTAATCTTTTTGTTCATTTTGCACACGGGCTAAACGTAGTTGTGCCAAAGCTTTGATTTCTGGTTGCGTGGCATTAGTGGCAACCCAGCTCAGTTGTTTAGCAGCAGTCGCATAATCTTCTTTGGCAACAGCGTCTTTGGCGGCGACTAAGGCTGCCAGCAAAGCGTAAGAAGAATCACTGTTTTCATCCACAAAAGTCTGGAACTGCGCCAACAACTCCGGGTTTTCCGTTGCTGTTTGTTGTTGCTCCAGTAACTGGGTATAAGCGCTGGAAGCAGCCATAGTGTTTTCCAGCTGAGTGTCCTGAATGTAACGCCAGCCGTACAATCCACCTAAACCTAAAACTACACCTGCGATAATAGAGGTACCGTTTTCTTTCCAAAAGCGCTTAATGGCTTCAACTTGTTGTTCTTCGCTGTTGTAAATTTCCATCTTCGATCCCTTTAAACCAGCTGCTTTAAAAAACAGCTTAATTCAGTCAATTTAATATTTTGTTGTGGCTTTTCTTCTCTGAGCCATTTCAGCGTAATTTCGCCCGCAGCCAGTTCAGTTTCACCTAATAACAAACCAAGGCTGGCGCCGGATTTATCTGCTTTTTTCAGTTGTTTCTTTAAGTTGCCGCCACCGGAGTGCGTCATTAAACGCAAGTCAGGTAAATCATTACGCAGGGCTTCGGCAATAGAAACTGCGGCAAGTTCCGCTGCATCCCCTAAGGCCATCAGATAAATATCAGTTTGCGCCTGGGCTTTTGGTAATAAGTCTAAGGTTTGCAGCAATAATACCAGTCGTTCCATACCTAAGGCAAAACCAACTGCCGGAGTGGCTTTACCACCCAGTTGCTCCACTAAACCATCGTAGCGGCCGCCGGCACAGACAGTACCCTGTGAACCTAAGCTGCTGGTCACCCATTCAAAGACAGTTTTGTTGTAATAATCCAGGCCACGCACTAAACGTGGGTTGATCACAAACTCAATACCAGCGGCCTTTAAACGTTGTTGCAGACCATCAAAATCAGCTTTGGATTCATCATCTAAATAATCCAAAAGTTGCGGCGCTTTACCCAACATGTCCTGCATCACCGGATTTTTACTATCCAGCACCCGCAGCGGGTTGCTGTGCATACGGCGTAAGCTGTCTTCGTCCAGTAACTCTTTGTGCTGCTCTAAATAGGCCACTAAAGCAGCACGGTAATCAGCACGAGCCTGATTCGAACCTAAAGAGTTCAGCTCAAGAGTCACATGAGACAACAAACCTAAGCTTTTCCATAAACGGGCGCTGAGCAGAATCACTTCAGCGTCAATGTCCGGGCCAGCCATACCAAAAGCTTCTAAACCAAACTGATGGAATTGACGGTAACGGCCTTTTTGTGGGCGCTCATGACGAAACATAGGGCCCATATACCACAAGCGTTGTTCCTGGTTGTACAGCAAACCGTTCTGATTAGCGGCACGCACACAGACCGCAGTGCCTTCAGGACGTAAAGTCAGGCTGTCACCATTACGATCAGCAAAGGTATACATTTCTTTTTCGACTATGTCGGTCACTTCGCCGATAGAACGCTTAAACAGCTCCGTCATTTCGACTATAGGAAAACGAATTTCTTCATAGCCATAGTTGCGCACTGTTTTACGTAAAATCTGTTCCACGTACTGCCATGCCGGAGTATCGGCTGGTAAACAGTCGTTCATGCCACGAATGGCCTGGATATCTTTTGACACGGGTTTTATCTCTTTATCCTAAGCGGATGATGCAGCGAAGCTACTCAATCCAGCTGTTTAATTTCAATCAGTCGTTTTTGCTCTGCCAGATACAAACGGATCTGAGCTTCCAGCTGCTCTGCGACAGTGTTGTTATCAATGCGTAATTTCTGGCGCTGACCTTTGAGGTAAAAACCACTCATACGGTTGGCCCCTGCGACGCCTAAATCAGAGATCAGCGCTTCGCCAGGGCCATTGACGACACAACCAATGACGGACACTGTGACAGGGTCGATAATATCTTCCAGTCGTTGTTCCAGTTCATTCATAGTTTTGATCACATCAAATTCCTGACGGGAACAACTTGGACAGGCAATAAAGTTAACGCCTCGGGAACGAATGCGCAGTGATTTTAAAATATCAAAACCCACTTTCACTTCTTCCACCGGATCGGCAGCTAACGAAATACGTAAGGTATCGCCTATGCCTTCAGACAACAGCATACCAAGACCAATAGCAGATTTCACTGAACCAGCACGAGCACCGCCTGCTTCAGTAATACCTAAATGCAACGGCTGCTTAATTTGTTTCGCCAGCAGGCGGTACGCACCTACAGCTAAAAACACATCGGAGGCTTTGACACTGACTTTAAATTGGTCGAAGTTCAGTCGGTCCAGAATTTCGACATGGCGCATTGCCGACTCGACCAGAGCTTCAGGCGTAGGTTCGCCATATTTCTCTTGCAAATCAGCTTCCAGCGAACCGCCATTCACCCCAATACGGATAGGAATATTTTTATCGCGGGCCGCTTCAACCACAGAACGGATACGGTCTTCACGACCTATATTGCCCGGGTTTATGCGCAAACAGTCCACACCGTACTCTGCCACTTTCAGCGCAATACGGTAGTCAAAATGAATATCGGCCACCAACGGAATAGGCGATTGCTGTTTGATCAGTTTAAAGGCTTCCGCCGCTTCCATGGTAGGCACAGACACCCGCACTAAATCAGCGCCAGCTTTGGCTATCGCATGAATTTGTGCCACTGTGGCTGCGACATCTGTGGTTTTGGTATTCGTCATCGACTGCACTGCAATAGGGGCATCGCCACCTATCAGTACATTACCCACTTTAATCTGAGTGGACTGGCGTCTTTTAATTGGATTTTCTGCGTAACTCATCAGTTTTGTCCGAGGGTTAACCGGGCGACCCGACCTGTTGGATAACCTGACAGATCAATGGCTTCGCCATTAAAGCTAAGAGTGGCGGCGGCGGCGTTGCCTAATAAAACTTTAACCGGTGCTACACCACGTAAATTTAACTCTTCTCCGGCTTGTCTGCTGCCAAAGGCCAGACGTTTGCCTGTAGCGTCCACCACATCAACCCAACATTCTGCGGTTAATGACAGACTGATGCTGGCATTGGCCGCTGCATCTGTTGATGCTGTGGTTGGAGACTCTGCGATAGCTGTAACCTGAGCCTCCACTGCAGGAACCTCTGTGGTTGTTACTTCAGGCTCTGGCGACAGAGTTAAAATGTCAGATTGTGATGCTGCATTTTGTGGTACAGCGGCTGGTGGTACTTGTGGCTCAGTATCAACAGCAGTGGGTGCAGCTATTTGCTCTTGTACAGGCAACACTGGTGCATCTGTCGCTACAGTGGCTTGTGGTTGAGTGCTCAGCGCAGAAGTTTCTGTGGGAGTTGGCGAGCTTTCCAGTTGCGTAACAGGTATTGAATTCTGTACCTGCTGGCTTTGCCCGAACACTTCGCTTTGTATTGGCTGCGCTTCTTCGCTGGCCAACATAGTTTCATCTGTTTGCGCCATAGGCAAAGCTGTGCCTGAGGCCGAACTGCCAAAACGGCTCTGCCAGAATCCCAGCACTAACAACACCACAAAAACTGCGATCACAAAGTAGGTGACCCAGATAAAGCGGTTTTCTGTGGCTTCCTTGGCGGTGCGTTTGGAAAAGCTGCGGGTCAGGCTTGGCACCTGATGTAAACCTTTAGAGTTACTGCTGTAAGCGTCCAGCACTTGCTGAGCCGGTATTTTCAGTAATTTGGCATAAGAGCGTAAATAACCACGGACAAAAGTTGAGGACAACTTAGCATCCACCTGATCCATTTCAAGATCGTCAATCAGGCTTTTGCCTAAATTCAGTTGCTGTGCCACTTGCGCTGTCGTCAGATTTTGTTGCTCTCTGGCCTGACGAAGGGTTTGTCCTGCGCTTAAAGTTTGTCCTGCGCTACTGGGCTGCGTTAATTCAGTCGTCATAATTCTAATTGTGCCGGATCTTTTAAGTAGATAAATTGCCCAGCCCGTATCGGGCTTTGCTCAGTTAAGTTGTTCCATTGCAGCAGGCTGGTTAGTTTCACCCTGTAACGCATCGAAATCCGGAATAAGGTGTCGCCATACTGGACCTGATAACGTTCTGGTACTTCAATTTGTGGTTCGATCTGCCGGGGTGCTTGTTGTCCAATCCACAGGACCTGGCCCTTGACTATAGGCTGATTATCACGCAAAGAGTTCCAGCTGATTATATCGCTAATAGTAACACTGTAACGCTCTGCTATGCCATACAAGGTTTCATCTTGTTGTACTTCGTGTTGCTGAACTTCAGTGGCAGAGGCAGCTTCTATCACTTCAGGCTGAAGATCTGACTCAGAAGAAGATACAGCAGGTTCTGTTACCGCTAAGTTTTCGGATACAACCCTGGATTCAGGCAAAGGCTCTGTGACAATGGCAGCGCTTAACCGGGCATCTTCGGTACGCTCTGCCACTGCCGCCGGAGGCTTTTTACGGGTGATTTTAATTTTAGGCTGAACTACCCCTGCTTTGAGCTGTTCTTTCGGTTGTTGCAACAATTGCTGCTTATAGTCTTGTCTGAGCAGACTGAATTCAGACTCCCGAAGTTTACCCTGACTAAACAACAAAGTTTCCTGACTTTGCGGATAAGTGGTCAGCAATAACTGCTCAGCCATTTGCATCCGGCTGTAGTCTTGCTGTTCCTGCGCTATCAAATAGCCGAGCAAGACAGAACGGGGCGAAATTTGAGAAGCACTTTGCATTCTGTCGAGCAGAACCTGGGCTGCGGGTAAATCAGCCATCGCATAATTGACTGAAGCTAAATTAAATAAAGCGCTGGGGCGACTGGCATTGTGTTTAATGGATAAATCTAAATAAGTTTTGGCCTGAATAAAGTCTCTTTGCTCTAAGCGACACAAGGCGATGTTTTCGTAGCTGTCGGCGGCACGGATATAGCCAGGGCGGCTTATCGCTTGCAACAGCAACTGCTCGGCTTGCTCATACTTGCCGCGCTGGCATAAAAAAGCACCGTAGTTGTTATAAGAGTCGGCGTTGTTGGGCTCAAGTTCTATGGCTGTTTTGTAGGAGTTTTCTGCGTCTTCGAACTCCGCCACCTGCTGATAATAATAAGCAAGGGCGTTATGCACTTCGGCCAGTTCAGGTGCTAAGCTTTTGGCTTTTTCCAGATTAAACTTGGCCTGAGCATTATCTCCCCTTTGCAGGTAATTAATGCCAAGAGCTATGCGGGTGCGGGCGGCTTCTTTTTGATCCATCTTAGGACGGATTTGACGGTCACTGCCCACTACCGTGGTTTCAGTGACACAAGCCGCTAACTGTAAACTGAAAACAACACAAGCCAGGAGCCTGAGTTTTTGCATAGGGATACCAGTTGAATGGAGTGTTACACCATTTTTACTGAAATCTCATGAGCTTTCATCTGTTTTTTTTCTAAACGTTTAGTTCTGTCTATTACATCACCCACTAACTGACCACAAGCAGCGTCAATATCATCACCACGGGTCTTACGTACCATCACCGTATAACCGTGTTCCTGCAGCACTTTATTAAAGCGGTCGATACGGGAATTGCTTGAACGTTTATAAGGCGAACCAGGGTATGGGTTAAATGGGATCAGGTTCACCTTAGATGGCGTACCTTTAAGGGCATGCGCTAATTCATGGGCTTGTTCCATGCTGTCGTTCACACCATCCAGCATTACATATTCGACTGTAACTTTATCGTTGGCCCGTGAATCTGTGACATAACGTTTAGCCGCAGCCAGGAATTCTTCCATAGGGTATTTTTTATTCACCGGCACTAATTCATCACGCAGCGTGTTATTCGGCGCGTGTAACGAAATCGCCAAGGCCACGTCGATACGCTCTTTGAGCATATCTAAAGCTGGTACTACACCTGAAGTACTTAAAGTGACACGGCGTTTGGATAAACCAAAACCAAAGTCTTCCAGCATCAGCTCCATAGCTGGCACTACGTTGTTCAGATTCAGCAAAGGTTCGCCCATGCCCATCATCACTACGTTGGTGACTGGTTTTTCGCCTGTATCGCCGTAGCTGCCAATGATTTGAGCTACACGCCATACCTGACCAATAATTTCAGACACTTTCAAATTGCGGTTAAAACCCTGCTGGGCTGTAGAGCAAAAGGTGCATTCTAAAGCACAGCCAACTTGCGAAGACACACATAAAGTACGACGGTCTTTTTCCGGGATCCAGACAGTTTCTACTTCCTGACCACCAGCTAAACCCATCACAAACTTGATAGTGCCATCAGCGCTGTCCTGACGAGTCACCACTACTGGTGCTGCAATCACGGCTTTTTCTTTTAATTTGTCACGCAACTTCTTGTTGATGTTGGTCATTTTATCAAAGTCGTCGATGCAGAAATGGTAAATCCATTTCATCACCTGATCGGCTCTGAAGCCTGCTTCACCAATAGAGACAAAAAACTCCTTCATCTGGGTACGGGTCAGATCAAGCAGATTGACTTTGTTTTCTGTTTGGCTCATTTGGGCTTTCCCTCACAACATAGATAGATAAAAAATAGGACAGTTTAAATAGATAGAAAGGGAGCTAAGCTCCCTTTCACTATAAATCGTCCCTTTACACTTTTTTAAACCTAAGTAATTGGAGTTGCAGCGAGACGACAAGTGCTTGAGACCCCAGGAGCATAGTTCACTATGTGACTGGGGCGAAAGCGCGCGGTCAACGAAGCTGCAGCTTCAAGAACGACGGTTTAATTAACGAGTACGGGCACACAATTCAGCTTCAGTGAAGAAGAACGCGATTTCACGGGCAGCAGAAGCAGCAGCGTCTGAACCGTGAACAGCGTTTTCGTCAATGCTTGCAGCGTAATCAGCACGTAAAGTACCGGCAGCAGCGTCTTTTGGATTAGTAGCACCCATGATTTCACGGTTTTTACGAACAGCGTCTTCGCCTTCTAAAACCTGAACCATTACCGGGCCAGAAGTCATGAAAGATACTAAAGCGTTGAAAAATGGACGCTCTTTGTGCTCGCCGTAGAAGCCTTCAGCTTGTTCCTGGCTTAAGTGCAGCATTTTAGCAGCAACGATACGTAAACCTGCAGATTCAAAACGGTGGTAGATAGCACCGATATGGTTCTTAGCTACTGCATCTGGTTTTACGATTGAAAAAGTACGTTCTAAAGCCATGACAGACTCCTGTAATCAAAAGGGTGAATAAATTTAAGGGCGAGAATTATACGCTAAGCAAAATAAAAAACCTATTTTTTCTAAATAGAGCCGATAAAGCTTTTATTTTGTGATCAGAACCAGTGCTGCAACTAGTAAAAAAGCAGCTCGAAGCTGCTTTTTTATAGAACAAGACCAGAATTAATGCCCTTCGCTGACCATATTGACAGTGTATTTTGGAATTTCGACTGTTAAATCTTCATCCGCTATACGAGCCTGACAACCTAAACGTGAGTCTGGCTCTAAGCCCCAGGCTTTATCCAGCATATCGTCTTCCAGCTCATCGCTTGGATTCAGAGAGCGGAAGCCTTCACGTACTATGACGTGGCAGGTGGTACAAGCGCAGGATTTCTCGCAGGCATGTTCAATGGAAATACCACAACGTAAAGCGACATCCAGCACAGTTTCACCTGTTTGGGCTTCGACTGCTACGCCTTCAGGGCACAATTGTGCATGGGGTAAAAAGATGATTTGTGGCATATCAGACCTCGTCGACCTTATGACCTTGCAATGCCTTACGGATGGAGATATCCATACGGCGCGCTGCAAACTCATCCGTTATATGATTGGTATGTTCAATGGCGGCTTTTATAGCGGCCGTGTTGTCGCCTTGTTTCACTGTCGCAAGTTCGGCAAGGGCTTGTTCTACACTTAATTTTTCTTCTGCAGTTAACAGTGCAGCATCGGCATTTAAGGCCGCACTGACAGCTTCCAGTACCCGTTCCGCTTCCACTTGTTGCTCCTTTAACAAGCGCAGCTGCATATCCTGCTTGGCATACAACATAGAGCTTTGGATCATGGTTGCGACCTGATCGTCACTTAAACCGTAGGAAGGTTTCACCTGAATACTGGCGCTGACGCCTGTGGATTTTTCCTGTGCTGTGACACTTAATAAACCATCGGCATCGACCTGAAAAGTGACACGAATATGAGCGCCACCGGCGGCCATAGCCGGAATATTGGTCAGATTAAAACGGGCGAGTGAACGACAGGCATCCACCAGTTCGCGCTCACCTTGCAACACATGGATAGCCATAGCGGTCTGGCCATCTTTAAAAGTGGTAAATTCCTGAGCACGGGCCACAGGAATAACGGTATTACGCGGAATGATTTTTTCCACTAATCCGCCCATAGTTTCTAAACCTAAAGACAGAGGTATCACATCTAAAAGCAAGGTATCGTGGTCAGATTTATTACCCACCAGCACATTGGCCTGAATAGCAGCGCCTATGGCTACTACTTTATCCGGGTCTATCGACGTTAAAGGCTCAGCGGCAAAAAACTCCGCCACAGCACTTCGCACCAATGGCACTCGGGTAGAACCACCGACCATCACCACCTGTTGAATTTCTTCGGTGTCTAAACCGGCATCACGCAGCACTTGTTTACAGGCACGAATGGTTTTGCGCACTAAAGGCTGAATTAAGGCATCAAAGTCGGCACGGCTGATCTGGCCTTTAAATTCGCCGGAGGCGAGTGGCAGGACAAAATCCAGCTGCTCTGTGGCACTTAAGTTTTCTTTGATTTGACGGGCGCTCACCAGATACTGGCGCAGCTCTGAATGCGAAAGCTTAGCCTGGCCAGTTTGCTGCTGTAACCAGTTAACTATAGTGTGATCAAAATCATCCCCACCTAAAGCCGAGTCACCGCCTGTGGCCAACACCTCAAACACACCACGCTTTAAGCGCAATATGGAGATATCAAAAGTACCACCACCTAAATCGTAAACAGCAACCACACCTTCCTGACCTGAATCCAGGCCATAAGCTAAAGCTGCTGCTGTAGGTTCGTTCAGTAAACGTAATACATTTAAACCTGCCAGCTTGGCAGCGTCTTTAGTGGCCTGACGCTGTGAGTCATCAAAATAAGCAGGCACAGTAATAACCACACCAGTCAGCTCACCACCTAAGGTCAGGCTTGCTGTATCTGCTAAAGTCGCCAGAATCTCAGCTGACACTTCAACCGGGTTTTTAATACCCTGAATAGTGTTAATAGCCACTAAACCAGATTGATCGACCAACTCATACGGAATATGTTCGGCATCTGCGTTGATTTCAGCAAAACCACGGCCCATTAAACGTTTGACTGACACTATAGTGTTGTGTGGGTCGAGCACAGCATCCGCTGCAGCGGCATGACCGACTATGACGTTGTCTTTGGTGTAACGCACCACAGAAGGCACCATGTCCTGGCCTGCTTTATTAAACAGCGTTTTGGCTTCGCCACTGCGGACAGTAGCAACCAGAGAATTGGTGGTACCGAGATCAATACCTGCGGCTAACTTGTGCTGATGTGGAGCCGCGCTTTGACCGGGCTCTGCAATTTGTAATAACGCCATGCTGCTCTTTAATCTTGTGTTTGTTCAATCAGCTCCAGCTCGTGCTGTAGCTTAAAGAAAAATTTGAGTTTGCGGATTATATCAGCCGCCTGGTGATCATGCTCAGGGTTGTTGGCATCCAGTGCCGATTGCAACTGTCGTAATAAAGCTTTTTTCTGTTGCTGAATTTGCTGGTCCGCTTCATCAATTAATGCATCAGGATCAGAGGCATCGCTAATCTCAGCCAGCAATTCGCGTAATTCCATTTGCTGCATTAAAAACGCAGGCTCCATAAAGCTGCGCTGCTCGTTACTGATTTTTAAACCCCGTAACGCCAACAAATGTTCAGCACGCAATAGCGGCTGTTTTAAGCTGTGATAGGCATCGTTGATATTGGCAGCCTGTTGTACTGCCATCAGCTTATCGCGCTCAGAACCTGCGGCATGTTTATCCGGATGAAATTGACGCTGCAATTCCAGATAACGAGTGCCTAATTCAGTCAAATCCAGCTCGAACTGAGCTGGCAGATGAAAAAGCTGAAAGTAATTCATCTGCGCCCTTTGTTAAACGGTGAAGCTTTCGCCACAACCACATTCGCCATTGACGTTTGGGTTGTTAAACTGGAACCCTTCGTTTAAACCTTCTTTGACAAAATCAAGCTGAGTGCCGTCGATATAAACCAGGCTTTTGCCGTCAACAATAAGTTTCAGTTCGTTTTGTTCAAACACCTGATCGTCATCGTTTAACTCGTCAACAAACTCCAGCACATAAGCCAAACCTGAACAGCCTGTGGTTTTTACACCCACACGCAAGCCAAGGCCTTTGCCTCTGTTGGCCAGGAAACTTCTGACGCGATCCGCTGCCGCTGGTGTCATTGAAATAGCCATAACTTAGTTCCCGTGACGTTGTTTGTAATCAGCAATGGCTGCTTTGATTGCATCTTCCGCCAGAATAGAGCAGTGGATTTTTACCGGAGGTAAAGCCAGTTCCTGCGCTATATCGGTGTTTTTGATTAAAGCCGCTTCGTCTATGCTTTTGCCTTTGACCCATTCAGTCACTAATGAGCTGGATGCAATAGCGCTGCCACAGCCATAAGTCTTGAACTTGGCATCTTCAATAATGCCCTCTGCGTTAATTTTTAACTGTAACTTCATCACGTCACCACAAGCCGGTGCGCCAACCATACCTGTAGCTATGCTTGGGTCGTCTTTAGCAAATGAACCGACGTTACGCGGGTTTTCATAGTGATCGATGACTTTAGTGCTGTATGCCATGGTACTTACCCTCTAATCCTGCAAATAACTTAGTGTGCAACCCAGGCTACGCTGCCTAAATCCACGCCGTCTTTGTACATTTCCCACAGAGGTGACATGTCGCGTAATTTATCAATGGCGTCATGCACTATCTTAATGGTGTGATCAATTTGCTCTTCCGTGGTGTAACGGCCGATGCTGAAACGAATAGAACTGTGTGCCAGCTCGTCAGTTAAACCTAAAGCACGTAATACGTACGAAGGTTCCAGACTGGCTGAAGTACAGGCTGAACCTGAAGATACGGCGATATCTTTTAACGCCATAATCAGGGACTCACCTTCCACATAGTTAAAGCTGACATTGGTAATGCCAGGCACACGTTGCACTGCATCACCATTTAAAAACACTTGTTCAATGTCTTTAATGCCGTCTAATAAACGGTCACGTAACACAGCAACACGTTCACGCTCAGCGTGCATTTCTTCTTTGGCAATACGGAAAGCTTCACCCATAGCCACTATCTGGTGCGTGGCTAAAGTGCCTGAACGCATACCACGCTCATGACCACCACCGTGCGTCTGAGCTTCTAAACGAATACGTGGTTTACGGCGCACATACAAAGCACCAATGCCTTTTGGACCATAAGTTTTATGACCGGAGAACGACATCAGATCGACTTTTAAAGTCTCTAAATCTATATCCACTTTGCCTGTGGCCTGAGCCGCATCCACATGGAAAATAATACCCTTGCTGCGGCACAGCTCGCCAATAGCAGCGATGTCCTGGATCACACCAATTTCGTTATTTACAAACATGATGCTGATAACAGTGGTATCTGGGCGGATAGCAGCAGTTAACTTGTCTAAGTCGACTAAACCACTGGCTTCTACATCCAGGTAGGTCACTTCAAAACCTTCACGCTCCAAAGAGCGCATAGTATCCAGCACAGCTTTGTGTTCAGTTTTGGCTGTGATCAGGTGTTTACCTTTTTTATGGTAAAACTGCGCTGCGCCTTTAATAGCTAAGTTGTTTGATTCGGTCGCGCCTGAGGTGAATACAATTTCACGTGGGTCGGCGTTCACCAGTTCGGCAATTTGCGCACGGGCAATTTCTACCGCTTCTTCTGACTGCCAGCCGAACTTGTGCGAACGAGACGCTGGATTACCAAAACAGCCATCCATAGTCAAAAATTGCATCAGTTTTTCGGCCACCCGCGGATCAACCGGGGTTGTGGCTGCATAGTCTAAATAAATAGGTAGCTTCATTTTCTGCTCCGGCTTTTGCCTACAACTGGCAACTGACTTCAATTTCAGTTGCTGGATTTTTTAACACACGGCCATCTTGCCGCTTCGCCACTTTTTTCACTTCATTCTGGCGAACCAGTTCACCTAAGGTGATACCGGTGAGGAAGTCTTCAATACGATCACTTAAGTCTGTCCACAAGGTGTGGGTTAAACATTTAGCACCGCTTTGACAATCAGATTTACCCTGACAACGTGTGGCATCTACGGACTCATCGACCGCACTGATCACAGCAGACACAGATATTTGCATCGGATCCTGGCCCAACTGGTAACCACCACCAGGACCACGCACACTGCTGACCAGACCTTGTTTGCGTAAACGGGCAAACAACTGTTCAAGGTAAGACAGGGAAATACCCTGCCGTTCAGAGATATCCGCCAATGACACAGGGCCAGATTGTGCATGTAATGCAACATCCAGCATAGCGGTCACAGCGTAACGGCCTTTTGAAGTTAAACGCATAACTGGCTCCCTGAAACGAATGGCGCAAATTGTACATTCTTGACTGTTTTAGTCAAGTATTAATCCTACTGTTTTAGTCAGGTATTATCCGTTTAGGTTCAACTCTTTTTTCGATGGATTGATCAGCTTTGCTTATCACAATTGCTAAATAGTCGGGTCAAAAGCGTCTACTGCTTTTTTACGTTGTTCAGCAGCGTCACGTTCGGCCTGGATAAAGGTTTCATCTTCAATGGCGATTTCCGGCACTATCTCGCAAACATTGCCACCGAGCTTGTTCACGCTCTGGCAAAGCTCTGTCACTTTATTATCCAGAAAATGCATATGATCCAGCATCAGGCCCATGGCATTGGCGACCGGATCCGGGTTATCGCTTGAGACCGCATAAGCATCAAAACCAAACTTTTTTGCCATTTGTTGGCGTTGTTCAGTCAGTTCCATATCCTGCTTAGCGACAATACGACCTGGAATACCCACCACTGTCGCGCCTGCTGGTACATCTTTCACTACTACAGCGTTGGATCCAATACGGGCAGACTCCCCCACATACAAAGGCCCTAATACTTTAGCGCCAGCTCCTATCACCACACCATTGCCTAAAGTCGGGTGTCTTTTGCCCGGACTCCAGCTGGTGCCACCTAAAGTCACACCATGGTACAAAGTGACGTCATCACCAATTTCAGCAGTTTCGCCTATCACCACACCCATGCCATGGTCGATAAAAAAACGACGACCAATTTTAGCGCCGGGGTGAATTTCTACCCCAGTCAGCCAGCGCGCTATGGTGCTTAAAAAACGGGCCAGCCATTTCCAGTTGGCTTGCCATAATCGATGATTCATTCTGTGCCACCATATGGCATGCAAACCTGGATAGTTAGTCAGTACTTCAAAAGCACTGCGCGCCGCCGGGTCCCGCTCGAACACACTTTTAATGTCTTCTTTGATACCTGCAAACATCTTACAAATCCTATTGCTTAGTTGTGCGTTGAATCGAGGCCAGAATGCCACGCAAAATATTCAGTTCCTGATCATCAGGTCTGGAACGGGCAAATAAGCGGCGTAAACGCGCCATCACAATGCCCGGATGCTGTTTAATAATAAAACCAGTGTCACTTAAGGTTTGTTCCAGATGGGTATAAAACTTCTCCATCTGGTCTATTTCCGGATAAACAGTTAAATCCGCTTCAGGGGTTTTATCCTGTTGCGCTAAAAAAGCCACCCGAACTTCATAAGCAATAATCTGTACTGCCATGGCTAAATTCAGGGAGCTGTATTCAGGATTGGCCGGGATACAAACATGGTAATTACACATTTGCAGCTCTTCATTGGTCAGGCCATTGTTTTCACGGCCAAATACCAGAGCTACAGGTTTTTGTGTGGCTTCGAGCACAGATTTTTCACCACATTCACGCGGCTCCAGCATAGGCCAGGATAAAGTGCGGGAACGGGCACTGCTGCCAACCACTAAACCACAATCAGCAATAGCCTGCTCTAAAGTATCCACTACTTGTGCATTGGCCAGAATATCACTGGCGCCTGCAGATAACGCATAAGCCTGACCGTCTGGTAATTCTTTTGGAGACACCAGCACCAGCTTGCTCAGGCCCATAGTTTTCATGGCGCGGGCAACTGAACCTATGTTTCCGGTATGAGAGGTACCCACTAACACAATTCGGATCTGCTCTAACATGCCCGCTCCAGCCTATATTTATAAAAGAAGCCTGTTACTGTTCTGAAGCCAGCTTCAGCAGGGCAACAAGCTTAAAAATTCAAGGGGCGGCATTTTATCACAGCATATAATTTTTGTAGATTGAAATTTGGCAGTCCAGCCATCTGAAATTTTTAGTGCAGATTTACATCCCACAAATACGACCGCTGGTGATTTCTGACTGCAAAAGCCGCTGTGCTTTGTTACACTAGCGCCGGTTTTTAACTCAGAAGGATCGTGTTATGAAGGCGTTATCGCAATTCGTTTTAGCATCCAGTTTAGTGCTTAGTCAGTTTTCTTTCGCAAACACCGACACCACAGCGTTACAGCAGGCGATGCAAAGCCCTACCCGCTCTGAAGCAAATAAAGCTCGTGATCAATACAGAAACCCTGTTGAAACCTTACACTTTTTTGGAGTTACACCACAAAGTACAGTGGTAGAGATATCCCCTGGTGGTGGCTGGTACACTGAAATTCTGGCGCCCTTATTAGCCAAAGAAGGCAAATACTACGCTGCCCATTTCCCGGCCAACAGCACCTCTGAATACGCAACACGCAACCTGAAAGCTTTTAAAGAAAAGCTTGCCTCTAATGAAGCGTATAAAAACGTGGTTGTGACCGAATTTTCTCCATTACCAGACCAGCAAGTGGCCCCAGCCAACAGCGCTGATGTGGTACTGACCTTCCGCAACCTGCACAACTGGTATATGCAAAAAGGTGAACAAGGCACGATCGATGCCTTTAAGTCTTTTTATGCGGCATTAAAACCAGGCGGTGTCTTAGGCGTAGTGGAACACCGTTTACCAGAAGATAAAAAATCGGCTGACTGGTTAAAGTCGGGCTATTTCCCACAAAGTTTAGCTGTTGAGTTGGCGCAAAAAGCTGGTTTTGTCTTAGAACAGAGCAGTGAAATAAACGCCAATGCAAAAGATACAGCCGACCACCCAGGTGGTGTCTGGACTTTGCCTCCTACGCTTTCACAAAAAGAGCAGGACAAAGACAAGTACCAGGCCATAGGTGAAAGTGACCGTATGACTCTGAAATTCCGCAAACCAGCAGCCCAATAGGCTGCTGTTTGTTTTAGTCACACTGATTTTTTAGTTTTTGATATTTTTTGATTAGGGCGAGACTGACGATGAAAGTATTAGTAATAGGTGGTGGTGGTCGTGAACATGCTCTGGCATGGAAAGCAGCACAATCGGCTCATGTCACACAAGTCTTTGTAGCTCCGGGCAACGCAGGTACTGCGCTCGAAGCCAACCTGACTAACGTGGCTATAGCAGCAGAAGATGTGCAAGCGTTGACCACTTTTGCCAAAAGCGAAGGCATAGCTTTGACTATAGTGGGCCCTGAAGCACCACTGGCCAAAGGTGTGGTTGATACCTTCCGTCAGCAGGGTCTGGCTATTTTTGGCCCGACCCAGGCCTCTGCTCAGTTAGAAAGCTCTAAAGCTTTTGCTAAAGACTTTTTAGCCCGTCATAAAATTCCAACAGCGTCTTATGCCAACTTTACTGAGATAGAGCCCGCAAAGGCTTATGTCAAAGCCAATGGCACTCCTATTGTGATCAAGGCCGATGGTTTAGCTGCAGGCAAAGGTGTGATTATCGCCCAGACTGAAGCTGAAGCTTTTGCTGCTATTGACGATATGCTTGCTGGCAACAAGTTTGGCTCTGCTGGCAGCCGTGTGGTGATTGAAGAGTTTTTAACAGGTGAAGAAGCCTCCTTTATTGTGATGGTTGACGGCACTCACGCTTTGGCTTTTGCTTCATCTCAGGATCATAAAGCCCGTGATGATGGCGACAAAGGTCCAAATACCGGCGGTATGGGTGCTTATTCGCCAGCGCCGGTAGTAACTCCTGCCGTGCATGACTGGGTGATGCAAAACGTCATTTACCCAACAGTGAATGGTATGGCGTCTGAAGGTCATATCTATACAGGTTTCCTTTATGCAGGCCTGATGGTCTCACCTGATGGCACCTGTAAAGTGCTGGAATTTAACTGCCGTTTTGGTGACCCTGAAACTCAGCCTATTATGATGCGTTTACAGTCCGATTTAGTGGAGCTGTGTCAGGCTGCTGTGGAAGGCAAATTAGCCCAACAAGAGATTAAATTCGACAGCCGCGCCGCTGTAGGTGTAGTGCTGGCCGCTGGTGGTTACCCGGATGATTACCGCAAAGGTGATGTTATTTCTGGTTTACCTACAGAAGACAGCCGTGAAGCCAAAGTATTCCATGCTGGTACTGTGTTAAAAGAGGGTCAGGTACTGACAGCTGGCGGTCGTGTACTGTGCGCCACAGCTTTGGGCGTGAATGTCACTGCGGCACAACAAGCAGCCTATGAGCTGACTGACAAGGTGCAGTGGGACGGTGTATTTAGTCGCCGGGATATAGGCTATCGCGCCATCGCCCGCGAAAATACCCGTCGTACTTGAAGCCGCAGTGTTGTTGACTTCGCCTCTCGCCCCAGTCACATAGGACTACTATGCTCCTGGGGTCTCGCTGGCTTGTCGCCTAACTGCAACATCAATTACTTAGGGTATTAGTTTATTTCTAAGGCGCCATTCGGCGCCTTTATTATTTGATCTTCGCTATTCACAGCAATTTCATACGAAATTCAACGATTTGCCCTTGTAGATTTTTCTGAGTGCCTTAGGCTGTACAGATCTGTTTTAAAGGACTTTTTTAATGAAATTATCCATTTTTACTTTACTGCTGCTCTCTGCTGGATCCTTTGGTGTATCTGCAACTTGTCAGACAGAAACCCCTATTGCGGCAATTCAGGGCGAAGGTCAACAAAGCCCGCTGCTGAATAAAACAGTATCCACTGCAGGTGTAGTCACAGCAGTGTTGTATCCGGGCAGTAAAGCAGCAGGGGTTTTGATCCAAAGCCTGAGCCCTGATACCAACCCTAAAACTAGTGAAGCCTTATTTATCGCTGATAAAAAGCTGGTTCAACAGGCAAAAGCAGGTCAACAGCTTGAAATTACAGGCAAAGTTGTTGAACTGAATGGCATGACAGCTTTGGTGGATGTAAAAACCTCAGTCTGTGGTCAACAGGAAGCGCCAAAACCTGTGGTGGCCACATTGCCAGTCAAGTCCAGACAAGACTGGGAAGCTTTGGAAGGCCAGTATTTATCGTTCCCCCAACCTTTGATAGTCAATGACACCTATCCGTTAGCACGCTATGGCGAAATTTTACTGGCCGATAAAAGACTCTGGATAGCCACCGAGCTGCACAGACCAGGTAAAGAAGCAAAAGAGCTAGAGCAACAGCAGCATTTAAGTCAGCTCTGGCTGGATGATGGGATTTTTGAGCAAAACCCTGATCCTGTGATCTTCCCCAATGGCAATTTATCTGCCACTAATACAGTTCGGATAGGGGATACCGTAAAAAACCTGCAGGGTTATTTAATTGAAACTAAGCAGGGTTATCGTTTAGTAGCGGCACAGCGTCCTGACTTTGTTGCAACCAATGCCCGGCCAGCTGCACCTAAAGCCAAAGCCGATGATCATATTCGGGTCGCGAGTTTTAACGTGCTGAACTTTTTTACCGGTGAAACTGCTGCTAAGCCTTTCCCTACCCGCCGTGGTGCTACAAATGCAAATGAGCTGCAGCGCCAACAAGCCAAAATGATAGCGGCTTTATCCGGTATGGATGCTGATGTCATAGGTTTACTGGAAGTAGAAAATAACGGCTTTGATAAACATGGTGCTTTGGCTACTTTGGTCCGCGAGCTGAATAAAGCCCTGGGAGAGCAACGTTATGCATTTGTGCAGCCGCAAAAGGCGTTAGGTGGTGACGCTATTAAAGTGGCTCTTATCTACAACCAAGATAAAGTCACAGAGGCTGGCAAAGCAGTGATGATTGCCGAAGGCCCCTTTGCTTATGGTTCGAGAGCTCCTTTGACTCAGACATTTAAAGCCAAATCCACAGAAGGACTTTTTACTGTCAGTGTGAATCACTTTAAATCCAAAGGCAGCTGCCCGGAAGATAAAGCCGCTGTAGACAATGGCAACAGGGATAATAAAGACGGCCAAAGCTGCTGGAATCAATCCCGTGTTGAAGCAGCCAAAACCTTGTCTGCCTGGTTACAGACCCAGCCAACGGGTGTCAACACACCCCATCAATTGGTGATAGGAGATTTAAATGCTTACCGTCAGGAAGATCCGATTTATGCACTGGAACAAGTAGGTTGGGTGCATCTGGCTCCCAAAGATGAAAGCAGGCATTATTCTTATGTCTTCAGAGGCCGCACAGGTTCATTGGACCATGCGCTTGCCAGCAAGACCATGGCAACACAGCTGACCCTATTCCAGCACTGGGCTATTAACGCCGACGAGCCAGCGATACTTGATTACAACACTGAGTTTAAATCGGAAGCACAGCAAAAAACCTTATACGCACCGGATCCATTCCGTTCATCGGACCACGATCCGGTTTTGATCGACTTTAAGTTTTAAACCTCTGGGTCAGAGCTGTTAGCTCTGACCCTTCTTCTACGCCTTACAAACAAAAGCCAGTTGGCTACGTGCTTTATTCAGTGCAAAACGACTGATCTCAGTACCACATTCTTTGGATAAATCCAGCCACAAATTCCATTCTTGCTTGCCCTGAACCTGCCACTGATAAATTTTTGTCCCTGCAGACACCAGCAACTTCTCTTCAGACCACCAGACTAAATCCTGGCCACCTGCCGGAAGCGCCAATTCAGTTTGAATATTCGTTTTGGTTTTTACATCGTAAGAACTTAAAAACAGCTGACCCTGTTTGGCCTGAGTGTAAAACCCTTTTTGAGTACCTGGTTGCCAGCTTAAAGCCCGGCCTACACCTGTTGCCAGAGTCGTCAGATTTCCGTCTTTATCCAGATAACGCACTGTGTGGTTATCTTCTTTATCACCCAGAATAAACAACAGTAAATCCTGATGTGGTCCCCAGGCATGATAACCCACGCCTTTAGGCTCTGCTTTCAGCAGACCCGTGTTGCCTTGCCAGTCCACAGCCCACAAACGTTGGGTTTGGTCCGCTTCCACTGCCACGAGCGACAAGCCTGAACCATCAGGCAATAAAGTTGGTGAATACTCGCTTAGGCTTGTTTTAGTTAGCAGCTGTTGTTTTTTATCCGAAATTAAATAAAGCCCAACATCGGTTTGCACTGCTGCATCTTTGCCCTGCTCCAGCGTAAAAAATAAGCTTTTTCCATCCTTACTAAAAGCTGGCTGGTTGATATAGGTTGGAGTTTCATTGATTTTAACTTGATTAGAAACTGATAAATTTTCTGATAAATCAGTCAGATATAGATTGTATTGCGGCAAAGCTGCTGCCAGAGGAAAAACCATAACAGCCAAAGCAAGAGAAAGTAATCGCACCGGTGGACCCTTTTTTGTTGAACAGCAGCAGCTTTATTACTGTGCTTGCAGTGACCTCACTTTATCCTTTATGGTAGGCGGCTGACAATCAACGGAACCAGGCTTTTTATGTCTCACAAAAATCCCATCATTGCGGTCACAGGCTCCTCAGGTGCTGGCACAACCACTACTATGAGTGCCTTTTCCCATATATTCCGCAGCCTTGGTATTGATGCCGGTTTTGTTGCAGGGGATTGTTTTCACAAATACAGCAGACCAGAAATGGATCTGGAGATCCGTAAAGCCAAAGAGCAAGGCAAACATATCAGCTATTTTGGTGCTGAAGCCAACGACTTTGCCGCGCTTGAGTCTCTGTTCTCCAGCTATGCCGAAACAGGCACAGGTAAAGTACGGCAGTATTTACATACCTTTGATGAAGCCGTGCCTTACAACCAACTGCCTGGTACTTTTACGCCATGGCAGGATTTAAGACCCAATACCGATCTGTTGTTTTATGAAGGCTTGCATGGCGGTGTGGTGACAGAAGAAAACAATGTAGCCCAACATGTGGATTTACTGATTGGCATGGTACCCATAGTCAACTTAGAGTGGATCCAGAAAATTATCCGCGACACTTCAGAACGGGGTCATAGCCGTGAAGCTGTGATGTCGAGCATAGTGCGTAGCATGGATGACTATGTGAATCAGATCACGCCGCAGTTTTCACGCACTCATATCAACTTTCAGCGGGTGCCTACAGTCGATACTTCTAACCCCTTCAGTGCTAAAGATATTCCGTCTTTGGATGAGAGTTTTGTGGTGATCCGTTTTCGCGGTATTAAGCATGTCGACTTCCCCTATTACCTGCAAATGATCAATGGCGCTTTTATGTCACGGGTCAATACATTGGTTGTGCCGGGAGGAAAAATGAATTTAGCCATGGAGCTGATATTAACGCCCTTGGTAGAGCAGCTGATTATTAAACGTCGTCAGGCCAGGGGGCAGATTAACTGGCTAGAGTAGATACCCTTCGTACTTGAAGCCGCAGCTTTGTTGCCTGCAAGCTCTCGCCCCAGTAATTCTGAAAATACCCGCCAGACATGACTGGCGAGTTCTCGCGTCAATCCAATTGCACATAGGACAACTATGCTCCTGGGGTCTCACGCTCTTGTCGCCTCCCTGCAACTCCAATTACTTTGGGTATAAAAGGGGCTAATCACATTTTTAAATGCTTATTCCATTTCCGGTAAATTACGACCGTAAAAAATTTCCCGCATTTCGCGTTTCACTTTTTTATTGATGACTTTGCGTTGTGTGTCATCCAGTTCACCCACACCAGTACCAAACAGATAGTTGTTTAAATCATACTCTTTGAGCATCATTTTGGTATGGAACAGGTTTTCCTGATACACATTCACATCCACCATCTGGAAAGCATTTTTGGTCTGCTTGTCCATAAAGTTCTGAATAGAATGAATAGGATGGTCGATATAGTGTTTCACGCCATTCACATCACGGGTAAAACCACGGACACGATAATCTATGGTTACTATGTCCGACTCAAAGCTATGGATCAGGAAGTTCAGCGCTTTCAGTGGTGAAATTAAACCACAAGTTGAGACTTCAATATCAGCACGGAAGGTGCAGATCCCATCCTGTGGATGTACTTCAGGATAGGTGTGCACACAGATGTGGCTTTTATCTAAGTGAGCCACCACAGAGTCTGGCAATGGACCAGGGTTTTCTGAATTATCCGGAGAACCTTCAATAGGTTCTTCACTAACCAGAATAGTCACACTTGCCCCTTGAGGGTCGTAATCCTGCCGGGCAATATTTAAAATGTTTGCGCCTATAATATCCACCACTTCGCTCAGGATATCGGTCAGACGGTCTGCATTGTATTGCTCGTCTATGTAGGAGATATACTCCTGACGATGTTGCTCAGTTTGGGCATAACAAATATCGTAAATGCTGAAACTCAGGCTTTTGGTCAGGTTATTAAAACCATGCAGTCTTAGTTTTTCAAAAGGTTTAACCACGTCTTCTTACCTCAATAGTCAGAGCTGCAATTCAGTATAGAACAGCTGCACCGATGCAATCTTTATTCAGCCACGGGCTGTACTTCAGATTGTTTCACACTAAAAGAATGAGTCACTTCAACGCTTTGTGACAACATAATAGACACTGAGCAGTACTTCTCAGCCGACAGATTCACCGCCTTTTCCACATGTTTTTCGCTGACGTCAAAGCCTGTTACCACAAAATGCAGATGAATTTTACTGAAAACACGAGGAATAGTTTCTACACGTTCGCCAGTTAAGATCACTTCACAATCAGTGACTTGCTGCCGGGCTTTTTGCAAAATACTAACGACGTCCACCGAAGAACAGGCACCCGCTGCCATCAACACCATTTCCATAGGACTTGGGGCAGCACTGCCTTCTTTGTGAGCATCAAACACCACATTATGACCACTGTCAGAGCGGCCAATAAACGTCTGGTCACCGGCCCATTTTACACTGGCTTGCATAGAAGATCCTGTTGTCCGTAGTAAAGAGTGGCTATTTTACGGAAAACAGTCAGATGAGGCTAGTTAAGATTAATCCATCAACGCAGCAACAGCTGTATCAAACAGATTTTTAATCAATAAAGATATTTCCTGAATAAGTTCTGTTTGCTGTTCAGTCGCTGGCTCTTCCAGTACAGAAGCTAATACTTCCTGAAAGTCATACAAGATGCCGTCCACTTCGCGCACTATCATGCTGCGATGATTCATCTCAAGTTCGGTATGCTGAGTACAGAGCTGAATAATTTGTTCAGCAATGGATTCTTCCAGCACTTCTCCCAGAGTTTTAGCGCCGGCGACGACCGGTCCTCGTTGTTCAAACAGCGACAAATGTTCAGTCAGAAACTGGATCAGATGCTCGTAGCCGGGTTTATCAGTTACCATACAAAAGGGACACCTATAGTGCACAACACTGGATACAGGACTTTATCTGCGCTTGACCAAAAAGCCCAGATAATTTGCCGATAAGTGAATGTCATTTAAGCAAATTTTGTTTGATAAAACAAATCGGGGCATAGCCCCGATTAAAATAAAACCTAAAAAAACTGACTTAGTCAGGATCAGAAGCTTAAACCAGGTGACAACTGTTCTGGTAACTGCAACTGTTCAAGCTCTACTGAAGCAACCGGATAAGCACAATAGTCTGCCGCATAATAAGCACTGGCTCTGTGGTTGCCGCTGCCGCCTATGCCACCAAAAGGGGCCGCAGAACTGGCGCCTGTAATAGGCCGGTTCCAGTTCACTATGCCTGCGCGGACTTTGCGGAAAAACAACTGATACAAGTCTTCATCATCCGACAATAAACCGGCAGACAAACCAAAGCTGGTATTATTGGCCGCTTTAATCGCATCGCTGAAATCAGCAAAACGGAACACTTTTAACAAGGGGCCAAAATGCTCTTCATCCGGCATAGTGCTGATAGCACTGCAGTCCAGAATTCCAGGACTTAACATAGCCGGGCTTTGTGGCTGCTGCTGCATAGCCAACAACACCTTTGCGCCTCGCTCTATTAAATCCTGCTGCGCTTTGAGCATACCTAAAGCTGCTTTTTCAGAAATTAAAGTGCCCATAAAAGGCTGTTCAACATCATCGTACAGCCCCACTTTCAGAGCTTTAGTCACCTCAAGCAAACGAGCCAGTATCGCATCGCCTTCCGCACCTAGCGGCAAATACAAGCGGCGTGCGCACGTACAACGCTGGCCTGCGGAGATAAAAGCCGATTGAATAATGTCATGCACTGCTGCATCTATATCTTTCACTTTCTGGACGATAAGAGGGTTGTTGCCCCCCATTTCCAGGGCCAAAATTTTATGCGGCTGACCAGCAAACTGTTGATGTAAATAATGACCTGTACCAGAGCTGCCGGTAAAAAATAAACCATCAATACCAGGGTGGCTGGCAATAGCTTTACCTGTCTCAATTTCACCTTGCAGTAAATTCAGCACACCAGCAGGTAAACCGGCTTTTTGCCACAACTGCACTGTCAGTTCTGCTACTTTTGGTGTCAGTTCGCTGGGTTTAAATACCACTGTATTGCCCGCCAATAAAGCCGGCACTATATGACCATTAGGTAAATGACCTGGGAAGTTGTAAGGACCAAACACAGCCACTACCCCATGAGGCTTGTGGCGGATCCAGGCTTTACCCTGTGGCATAGGGTTTTCTTTCACCCCTGTTCTTTCCTTATAAGCACGGGCAGAGATATCGATTTTGCCAATCATAGCCGCTACTTCAGTGCGGGTTTCCCATAAAGGCTTGCCTGTTTCTTCTGCAATACACAAAGCGAATTGTTCTTTGTGTTCTGTCAGCTGCGCGGCAAAAGCACGGGCTATCTCTAAACGCGCATCAAAAGTTAACTCGCTCCAGTCTTCAAAAGCCGCTCTGGCAGCCTCTATGGCACTGTTGACCTGAGTGGCGTCTGCGCTTTGGCCTTGCCAAATCAGCTGTTGTTTGGCCGGGTTTAACGAAGAAAATAAACTGCCAGCACCTTGTTGCCACTGACCATTAATAAATTGCACTGCTAATTCTGTCATGATGTCCGTCCGTTAAAGATTAAATCCGGGCTAAACGCACCCAGTCGCCATTGGTGACCTGCAATAAATCAGCACAGTCCTGAGGCAGAATCACTACCTCGCTGTTTTCATCAACATGCAGTTGCAACCAGGTCGCTCTGAAGTCTTCCAGCTTAGTGTTAGACACCATATAAGGCAGACCACTTGTCACAGTACCAATCTGCACCTGCAGCTTGCGGCTGCCGCGCACAGTGCGGATATGCTCCACTTTGGCTTCGACCGTTGGGCCTGCATCAAAAATATCGACATAACCTGTATTGGAAAAACCTTCTGATTGCAGTAAGGCCAAAGCCGGACGGGTTTTTTCATGCACTTTGCCAATCACAGCCTGAGCTTCTTTACTCAATAAACTGACGTAAATAGGGTATTTTGGCATCAGCTCAGCAATAAACACCTTCTGGCCTATGCCGGTCAGGTAGTCCGCTGTCGGGAAATCCACAGAAAAAAAGCTGTCCTGCAGCCATTTCCAGAAGGGTGAATGACCATCTTCATCCGACACACCACGCATTTCTGCAATGACCCTGTCGGCAAAACGCGAGCGGAATTCAGCAATAAATAAAAAGCGGAATTTGGATAACAAACGGCCATTATTTTGTTTGCGGCAGGATTCACGTAAAAACAGCGTACAAAGCTCAGAGACCCCTGTGTAGTCGTTACACAAAGTCAGAATATCCACAGGGTTATAAACCCCTAAGGCTCTGGAGGTATGCACTACTTTACCCAAATGATAATGGTAAAACGCATCTTCCAGCCCTACTGCGGCTTCAATAGCACTGGTCCCCACCACTGCTGCAGTTTCTGTATCTTCCAGTACAAAGAGATAACCTTCATCGCCTGGCTTATCGACCTTTTTGGCAAAGGAGGCTTCAGATCTGCTGATCTTACGCTGTAACAACTCATCATTGACGGGCAACGAAGTAAAGCCATGACCTGATTCGACAGCAATATCGTACAGTTCAGGATAATCTTCGGCTCGGATTGGGCGAATGACCATCATAGTCGCTTACTCCAGTTATTTTGCTTCAGAGCGCCTTTGAAAAGGCGCTTCATTTTTTGCTTTATTGTTATGTAGTCAAACAGTGTACAGAAGCTAAATTCAGCCTTGTTTCACTTGGGCTACTGCTTTTTCAAAACGTTTCATGCCTTCGATAATATCTGCTTCAGGGATCACTAAAGAAGGAGCAAAACGCACCACATCCGGGCCTGCCACTAAAGCAAATAAGCCCTGATCAGCGGCAGCAAGGAAAAAGTCACGTGAACGGCCTTTAAACTCGTCGTTTAACACAGCACCTAACAACATGCCCTGACCACGTACAGTACTGAACACATTGTGTTTTTCGTTGATAGCAGCCAGCTCACGACGGAACAACTGTTCGCGCTCCAATACACCATTCAGAACTGCTGGTTGGTTGATGGTATCCAAAGCGGCTTCAGCTACAGCACAAGCCAATGGGTTGCCACCATAGGTGCTGCCATGAGTGCCTACTTTTAAATGACTGGCGATAGCTGTAGTGGTCAGCATAGCGCCCACCGGGAAACCACCACCTAAAGACTTGGCTGTGGTCAAAATGTCAGGCACTACATTGCTGTGCATATAGGCATAAAGTTTACCAGTACGGCCAACACCGGATTGCACTTCGTCATAAATCATCAGCGCATTGAATTGATTACATAAATCACGCACGCCTTGCAGGAATGCAACCTCACCCGGAATAATACCGCCTTCCCCCTGCACTGGCTCTAAAATGACCGCACAGGTGTTGTCAGACATCAGCGCTTTTAAGCTTTCGAGGTTGTTGTATTCTGCATGGTCAATAGCACCTGGCTTAGGGCCAAAACCATCTGAATAGGCAGCCTGGCCACCTACCGTGACAGTGAAAAAGGTACGGCCGTGGAAGCTTTTACCAAAAGAGATAATTTGTTGTTTTTGCGCACCAAAGTTATCCAAAGCCCAACGACGTGCCAGCTTTAAAGCAGCTTCATTGGCTTCAGCGCCTGAGTTAGCAAAATAAACTTTTTCAGCAAAGGTACTATCGACTAACTTTTGCGCCAGACGAATAGCAGGCTCGTTGGTCATCACATTACTTAAATGCCATAACTTGTCGGCTTGTTCTTTTAAAGCAGACACCAATGCCGGATGGCAATGACCTAAGGCGTTTACTGCTATACCACCAGCAAAGTCAACGTATTCACGACCCGCCTGATCCCAGACCCGGGAGCCTTGACCACGGACCGGAATAATAGGTGCCGGTGCATAGTTTGGAACCATCACTTCATCAAATAAAGCACGGGTGACCTGAATATGTTCTGCCATTTTTTACCTCTGCTGCAATAAAAGTCCGCTGTTTACTCTGGTCAAATTTTCAGTAAAAAACAGCAAACGGAAAAAGATGCTTCACCGCATTATTACAGATAAAAAATGAAAAGTCTTGCTGTCAGAAGGGCCAAAAGCCTTGAAAAATAAGGCTTCCAGATAGTTTTGCATAGGATGTGAATAACTAGCTATTTGCTTTCTTCAGGAAACAGAGCAGAAAAACACAGAGGAACGAATGGCCCTGTTGATCTGCTCTGCCTTTTGACTCTACAGAAGTGCTGTTGAAAAAAACTGCATGTTTATTGACTAATTTTTTTGAAATTATTCAAAAGACAGCTTTTTCAGGTCAAGTTGGGACAACATTTTGCGCATTTCGTTATGAACGCCTGCGTCGTTTAACGCTTTATTGGCTTCTTCTACATCCAGTCTCTGCTCATTCACCAGAAACTTTACCTGCACATAAGTATTGGCTTGTTTGACCACACGGGTTAAATCACTGCAACTGCTTAACGGCGTATCATCCGCAATTTGATCCAGAATAGCGGCCAATGGCATACGTTTTAACTGCCAGCGCGCTATTAGATCCGCACTGATAATAGCGGCAAATTCTTCAATGCTGCTGGATAAAAAGCCTGCGTCAGCATCTAAAGCTTCTAAAGCATCGGTCAGTTCATTATCGCGGGCATCACGGGCTCGTAATAACTCAGTACGTTTCACCTGAGCATAACTGCGTAAGTAGTTGCGGATCACCACCATATGGCCCATGGTCTGGAACATAGCAGCACAAAAAGCAACAAAACCATTTAAGCCCTGTGCATTGGCAATCTCACGGGCAGCTATAGCTGTGGCCAAAGAGTATTCCCATATTTTGACTTTAAATTGCGCAAAAGGGTCTGTGGAATGCGGGATACAGTGCCGGAACGCATACACAGGAACCAAGGCCTGTAACGCTTCGATGCCAAGGAATCTTAATGCGGTTTTAATATCCTTTACCAAATTGCCTGAGCTGGTTTTATTACGATAACGAGGCTGGTTGACTAAACGCAGCACATCTTCCTTCATCCATTCCACATTACTGATCAGTGGATCCAACTGGTTTAAGGTGACGGCTTTTGCACTTAAAGCATCAATTAATGCCGGGAAGTTGGGACCTAAATCAAATAATGAACTGCTGACCACTTCGATGCTGCTCAGGCGTTGCATCAATTCCTGTGCAACTTCGTCGTGCAGATGCGCCTGAGTAAAGTCGAGGAAGATTTTTTTGGCGTTTTCACCAGACTGGCGGGCTTCGAGTGCTTTACGTTCGACCTCCAGCATAGGACGCTGTTCATTGGTGCTTTGCTGGTTTTTTAAATAACGTAAACGCTTCTGATTAGGATCAACACCAATCAGATTATCAATAAACAGCTGCTCCAGAGAGGAGAAAGAAGACAAAGACATAACTACCCTTTACTTTGTGTGTTTACACACCTTATTTATCCATTATTGTTCAGGCCTTTGCACAATGTCAGAAAGTTCTGCAATAACTGATGACCTTGCTCAGTTAATATCGCCTCGGGATGAAATTGCACCCCATGCACAGGCAACTTTTTATGCGACAGAGCCATAATTTCCGGCTGTTCTGCTTCAGTCCAGGCTTCAATACTAAAGTCATCCGGCACTGAATGACGATCAACAACCAAAGAGTGGTAGCGTGTTACATTCAAAGGGTTATTCAACCCCTGAAATAAGCCCCGCTCTTTATGTTTAATCAGCGAGTTTTTCCCATGCATCACAGTTTTAGCCCGCACCACTTTAGCACCAAAAGCCTGAGCTATCGCCTGATGGCCTAAACATACCCCTAAAATAGGAATTTGTCCTGCAAAATGCTGAATAGCTGCGAGTGAAATTCCAGCCTGATCAGGACTACAAGGACCAGGGGAAATCACCAGGCAGGAGGGCCGGATCGCAGCTATTTGAGTCAGACTGATTTCATCGTTACGCCTTACCAGTACCTGCTCCCCTAATTCAGCAAAATACTGAACTAAATTGTAGGTAAAAGAATCGTAATTATCTATCAATACAATCATAACAATCCGGCTTTTATAATACGATGTCGCAACTTAACCCTAATTAATTTAGGCAGGTAACACAAAACCAACAGCCTCATACACTTTTTCAAGTGTTACTGCAGCGCGGGATCTTGCTTGTGCAGCACCTTGTTTTAATACCTGATTTATCAGTGTCTGATCCTGGCGAATTTCATGGAATTTCGCTTGTACAGGTTCTAATAAGGCAATGACAGCATCCGCCACATCACCTTTTAAGTGACCGTACATTTTGCCTTCGTACTCAGCCACCAGACTGTCAATCGACTGACCAGTCACACCACTTAATATGCTCAGCAAGTTAGCCACACCCGCTTTGTTTTCCAGATCATAAGCCACACGAGGTGGATCTTCAGAATCCGTCATAGCCTTTTTGAATTTCTTGCTGATCATCTTCGGATCTTCCAGCAGACCAACAAAATTCCACGGATTCTCATCCGACTTGGACATTTTTTTGGTGGGTTCCTGCAAACTCATCACTCGTGCAGCCACACCAGGAATATAAGGTTCAGGCACAGTAAATACATCGCCGTGCAAGGCATTAAAGCGGCTGGCAATATCCCGGGCTAATTCAAGATGCTGTTTCTGATCATGGCCTACAGGAACCTGATTCGCGTTATACACCAGAATATCGGCCGCCATCAGCACAGGATAAGTAAATAAACCGGCATTGACGTTATTGTTGTGACGTTCAGATTTATCTTTAAACTGCGTCATGCGGCTTAATTCACCAAACTGGGTGTAGCAATTTAAAATCCAGTTCAGCTGGCTGTGTTCTGGCACATGAGATTGCATAAACACACTGGAACGGTTTGGGTCTATGCCGCAGGCCAGATACAAGGCCAGACTGTCGAGTGAAGCGTTACGCAGCGCAACAGGGTCCTGACGTACGGTAATGGCATGCAAATCCACAATACAGTACAAACAATCGTAGTCATCCTGCATTCTGTCCCATTGACGCAAAGCCCCCAGATAATTTCCAATAGTGAGCTGGCCTGAAGGCTGAGCACCACTTAAGACTATAGGTTTAGCTGTTGGGGTATTGGATTTTGACTCTGACATCTATCTTTCCTGTTCTAAACAACAAATGGCATCTGGTAACAAGGAGAAAGACTCCAACACCAGATCCGGCTGACTTTGTGCAATGGATTGGCCGTGATTATACCCATAGCTCAGCGCAATGACAGGCATACCAGCAGCCCGGGCCGCAAATATATCGTTTTCGGAATCCCCAACCAACAAAATGTCGGTAACTGGCAGCTGTTGCTGAGCCGCCAAAGCCAACAACATCTGTGGATCAGGTTTAGCTTTGTCGACATCATCAGCACACCAAATCGCTTTAAAGAAGTGCTGAATGCCTAAATGCCGCAACAAAGGTTCGGTAAATTGCCGTGGTTTATTGGTGACTACAGCTAAAGGATACAGCAGACTTAACTGCGCCAATACTTCGGGCACCTGGTCAAATAAACGGGTCTGTGAGCCATTGCTTTGCTGGTAAAAGTCTATAAACAGCTGCTGAGCCTGGTTAAACTCAGTGCTATCACAATGTTCGGGTTCAAGCTGGCCTGTTAATGCTCTTTTAATCAACATCGCCATGCCATTGCCCAGCCAATGCTGCACCTGAACCAGACTGACCTGCTCTTTGCCAAGTGTTGCCATCATCTGATTTAACGCAGGTAAAATATCCGGCGCGCTGTCTGCCAAAGTGCCATCTAAATCAAAAGCTAACAATTGAAAAGGACGCACTAATTCACTCCGGCCAGCTCAGCACGCATCTGCTCAATCACCTTCTGGTAATCACTCTGACTGAAAATGGCAGAGCCAGCCACAAAGGTATCAGCACCTGCTTCTGCAATGTCGCGGATGTTCTCAACTTTAACGCCACCATCAACTTCCAGCCGGATTGGCAAACCGCTTTGGTCAATGATCTGCCGGGCTTGTTGCAGTTTCTTTAAGGTAGCAGGAATAAAAGACTGACCACCAAAACCAGGGTTGACCGACATCAGCAGCACCAAATCGACTTTATCCAGCACATAATCCAGGTAACTTAACGGAGTTGCCGGATTAAACACCAGGCCGGCTTTACAACCCTGTTGGCGGATTAGCTGCAAAGTACGATCAACGTGTTTAGATGCTTCAGGATGAAAACTGATGATAGAAGCCCCGGCCTCTGCAAAAGCAGGCACCAGGCTGTCCACATTTTCGACCATCAGATGCACATCCACAGGAGCTGTGATGCCATAGTTGCGTAAAGCGCTGCAAATCATAGGGCCAAAGGTCAAATTTGGCACATAGTGATTGTCCATCACATCAAAATGCACAACATCAGCCCCGGCATGCAGAACCCGGGCGACATCCTCACCCAAACGGGCAAAATCTGCAGATAGAATTGATGGAGCAATCCAGTTCTGTTGGCGCATTTTCTCTCCAAAAAGCTGTTGTCATAAAGCGAGGCCCAGACTTTACTGAATCGCTGAGGAAAAATCATCTTTGTTGACAAGGTCTTCTGCACAAAAAGCAGGCAATAACGCACCGTTTTTGCACATTATTTAGCAAAGCCCCCAGTATCAAACTACTATCTATATGATTTATATATGAATAAAGCACTGGCATAAAAAATGGACTGTATTCACGGGAACTAATAGATAAGGGCAAATAAAATGACAAAAAAAGTAACACTGGGATCAAAAGCAACACCTAATACAATTCGCCTTAGCCTCGCGGCTTTACTGATCGCGGGCAGCAGTTTTGGTGTGAATGCGGCCACCCTTTCAGGTAACGTGGCCTTTACCTCAGATTATTTATTCCGCGGTATTTCGCAAACGGATGAAGGCCCTGCAGTTCAGGGTGGCTTTACTTTAAGTGGAGAATCTGGCTTTTATGTGTCGGCCTGGGGTTCAAATATCAAGTTTGGTGAAGGTAGCATGGAGCTTGACATTCTGGGCGGTTGGACTGGCGCTTTAAATGAAAGCTGGAATGTGGATGTAGGTGTTATGCAGTACCGTTATCCAAAAGGCGATAACGATGTAGACCAATTTGATTTCTTCGAAGGTTACGCCAAGTTTTTTTATGACAGCTGGACTTTAGGTGTCGCTTATTCGCCGGACTATTTTGGTACTGATGTAAACGACTACTACTACTTATCTGCTGATTACAAGTACCAGATGGCTGAGAATTTTGCCATTGATCTGCATTTTGGCTACAACGTCTTTGAAGACGCAGAGGAATTTTCCACCTTTTTAGCTGCTGGTCCTGTAAGTAAAGATACTTACCTCGACTGGAGTCTAGGCTTCAGTACAGAAGTCTGGGGTGCTGGCGTATCGCTGAAGTATGCAGACACTGATATCGAAGGTTCTGCAGAATGCGATTTATGTGATGGCCGTGCCGTATTGACCTTAAGTAAATCCTTCTAATCTGTCCTTGCAGGGCAAATCCACAATTTTGCCCTGCTTTCCCTTCGATTTCCGCAAAAAACACGACTAAAAGTGACTTTTGTCACTGGCTGGCCAAGTTATAAACTTGTAACTTGTTCTCAACTTGAGTATCATCCAGCACATAATTCAACCAGTTGAGGTTCGTATGAAACAGCAAGCAAACCGCAAAATAGTGTCCGCTCTGGCCATTAGCTTGTGTCTTGGTGTTGTGGCCTACCAACATAAAGATTCAACCACTGAATTATGTCAGGCCTCAGTTCAGGCTGATCCCGCTAAACCATTGGCTATTACGTCATTGTGTCAACCTTCTCAGCAAAGCTGGTTTAGTTGGTTACAAGGCAACAGCCGCTCCACTCAATTTCACTTTGTTGACTTACTTGAGTTACTGAACCGTTTTAACCAAAGAGGGTAAAATGGCAAAAGCTCCGGGCTTTAAGCAGGTACTCAAAGCCGTATTCGGTGCTATTGTTGGGGTTCAATCTGAGCAACAACGTCAACAAGACTTTCAGACAACAAGCATCTGGCCTTATTTAGTGGCAGGAATTTTTGCTGTGGTTATTTTTATTGGGTTATTGCTGCTGTTGGTCAGTTGGGTCGTCGAAGGCTGAGCACTGCTTGCATATAAAGCAAAAAGCTCTGCGACTTTGCCTCGTGTTGCACCTTTTTGACTGATAGAACGCCCGACCTGAATAGAGGTCAACTCTGCTTTCTCATATAACTTACGGGTTAAAATAGTGTCGTGATTACTGATCACAACGCTAATACCACGGCTCTGGCAATTTTCGGCCAGATTCGCCAGTTCTGCCTGATCATCCAAATCAAAACTGTTTTTAGCATAGGACGTAAAGCTGGCAGTGCGGCTCAGTGGCACATAAGGTGGATCACAATACACTACTGCAGGTGCTTTAATGTGTTGCATCAGCTTGTTGTAATCCATACAAACAAACTTTGCTTTTAACGCTTTTTCCGCAAAAAACCATAATTCAGCTTCGGGGAAATACGGCTTTTTATAGCTGCCAAAAGGCACGTTAAATTTACCACTGCTGTTGTAACGGCATAAACCGTTGTAGCCATGACGATTCAGATACAAAAATAACAAGGAACGCTGATAACTGTCCGTACTTTGATTAAACTCTTCCCGAAATGACAGATAGCTGCTTTTTTCATTACTGCTTTGGACAAATAGCCCTCTGGCATCGGCAATAAATTCAGCGGGCTGAGTTTGCAACAACTGATACAGGTTGATCAGATCCGCATTGATATCATTCAGCAGGTACTCCGGATAATCCGTGTTCAAAAATACTGAACCGGCTCCGACAAAAGGTTCGACCAACAAAGGTGCCTTTGGCAGCTGCAGAGAAATGGCGTCTACTAAATTATATTTTCCGCCAGCCCATTTCAGAAAAGCTCTGGATTTTTTCAGCATAAGTAAAGCACCTGTGCGCTCTGCGGTTGTATCACTTTAGTTCGCATTGGCTGAGCGGATCTCACGCTGAATATCACTTAAAGGCTTCACAAATGGGGTTTGTTGTCTTAACTCTTCAGGTAAAGACTTCACTTGCTGCCTGGCAGCACCACCATTCACATAAGAAGCAGAAACCACAACAAACTGAGTTTTACCTTGCTGCTGACGTTGATACAGTTGCAAGTTTAAGGTCGAATATTGCTGTAAAAATTTCTTCGCCGCAGCTTCCTGCGAAAAGACACCCAGTTGAATAGCGACAGTGTCTGGCAGCATCCCCAACAATACAGCAGCATCGTATTGAGTTGAGGTTTGGGCTGCTGGGGAAATTTGTCCGGCATCAGCCGCCATTTCCGCAACTAAATCATTTTGCCCGGCTGCAGTTTCAGTTGAAGTCTGAACTGGCGCCTGAACAACAGGGAGCTCTGCTGCGGCTTCAGGTTCAACGAACACAGCGTCTTCACCTGGTGCAGGTAACGCAGGGATCACGGGCTGCTCACGCATAGGCACAGATTCAATCGTCATAGAGACTATTTGTTGTTGCGGCAAACCGTTGTCATCTTTAGCCACTTCCCGGCGCTCTATCATGCTGGCAGCATCAGTGTTTCTTTCCATCGCCATTTGTGGCAAGCCCTGATCAGCAACCACTGCTTGCGCTGTGTTTGCTGCTGCAGAATGATTTACCGCAGCAGTGGACTGGGCTGGTATCTCTGCTTTGATTTCTACTGTAGGCTCAAAATGACGATCCGCTTGCAGGCGCGCTGCAGCACTGGTATCCGCCGCTGGATAATAAGGCACCATATCAGCAGCAATAGGCTCCCTGAACTGTTGCTCAGTCCACAACCAGAACATCACCACAGCAGCAATCAAACCAAAACCCAGGCTCATAACTAAAAATGGTGAAAAAAACTGACCTGAAGCCTGCTTTGCAGGTTTTTTTTCTTCCACAGCGCGACTGCGATAATCACTGCGTTGTTCGTTTTCTATTGAAAAGGATGGCTGCTCTTCTGCTGTATCTGTAGCACGAAGTCCCAGCGGGTCATCCCTGTCATTTAAATCAAAACTATGATCTCTGGCTCCGGCCACAAAAACAGGAGCAGCGTTCTCTTCCCTGGCTGTAAAATCCAGCGATGAAGCAGCGGCTTCTGCTTTGGGTTTAGAGAAAATAGCAGCTTTACGAGGGGAACTGGCATTCAGACCATGCAGCAATAGATGCAAATCACCGGCACAATCTTCAATACGTTCGCGTTGCTCACGGCCCTGTAAATGATAGGGAGCTAACAATTCAGCGGCTTCTTCTTCAGTGAATGCCGGAATATTCATCGCCAGACGAATATCATTTTTAGCCTTGAGGCTACTGATAAACACGCTGACTGGCAGTTGCTGAACAAGCAGCCAACTGGCTTCGTTTAATTGATCTGCATCGTCCACCAGCAACAGGTATTGTTGTGATTTATCCAACTGAGCCACAAAGTCCGTCAAAGTGCGGGGCATAGCTGCAGAGCCAAGCCATTGTTGCTGAAGTACTTTTAATACATCAACAGGGGTCAGACTGGCATCAGCCTGTAACAAAGCCAGATTAAACTGCTCAGAGCAAATTTCAGCCAGCGTCAGGATCAAGGTAGATTTTCCACTACCGCTTGACCCCACCAGTTGTAAACGGTCAGGCTGATTAAATTCCAGCTGCAACAGCAAACGTTGCAGTAACTGACGTTGGGTACCTAAAAGGCCTGATTGTTGCGTTAAACGCTGTTGCAGAGCTTGTTTACTCATATGCTGAAGAGAGCCATTAGTTCTTGTTCGGTCACATCATCGACTATTGCGCTTTGCCCTAATGCGGTGGGCACGATAAAGCGCATTTTGCCTGCCTGTACTTTTTTATCGGTTTTCATATAAGGCATAAAATCTGCAATTTTCATCTGCTCTGGCGGCGCCACAGGCAAATCAAAGGCAGATAACAATTGAATTATACGTTGTAATTCTTCAGTGTTGACATCACCACGGCTGACGGCCAGTTGTGCTGCCATCACCATACCCACAGCCACAGCTTCGCCATGTAACCAGTGTCCATACCCTAAAAAAGCTTCAATGGCGTGACCAAAGGTATGGCCTAAGTTTAATAAAGCCCGTTCACCTTGTTCTGTTTCATCACGGCTGACAATGTCCGCTTTCATCTGACAACAATGGCGGATCATTTCGCCTACGACGGCAGGCTGAAGTTCACGGATAGCCTGTTGATTTTGTTCCAGCCAGTGAAAAAAGGTCAGGTCGCTGATCAGTGCATACTTAATGACTTCTGCCATACCTGCGGCAAATTCTGCAGCAGGCAGCGAACTTAAGACAGAGGTATTGATCAGCACCAGATCAGGTTGCTTAAAAGCGCCAATCATATTTTTACCTAAGGGATGATTGACTGCGGTTTTACCGCCCACTGAAGAGTCTACCTGGGACAACAAAGTGGTAGGTACCTGAATAAAACGCACCCCCCGCTGATAACAGGCAGCGACAAAACCAGTCAGATCGCCAATCACTCCGCCCCCCAAAGCCACCAGTAACACATCACGGTTGATTTTGTGTTCAAGCAAAAAGGACATCACCTGCTCAAAAGAGCTCAGGGTTTTATAGGCTTCACCATCAGGTAAAATAAAGGAGTGCACAACAGAGTTGGGAAATAATGCAGTGACAGCAGGCAAATAAAGCCCTGCAACCACTGGATTAGAAATAATTACTACCTGACGGGCTTGAGGTAAAAAATCCGTCAAAGGCTGAGCAAATAACTGGGGACTGATCAGGATAGGGTAGCTGCGCTCTCCAAGTTGTACTGCAACTTTTTGCATACACAGCTCTCCTTAATATCCCTGAAAAGTTATCTCAAACTAGAAACCAAGTTGTTCAACGATTTGATTCGCTACTGAACGGGCACTTTGTTCGTCTGTACGTACGGTAAAGTCAGCAATCTCTTCATACAGAGGATTACGCTCAGCCGCCAGACGTTCCAGCACCTCTTTAGGTGCCTCTTCGGTTTGTAACAACGGACGTCTTTTGTCACGTTGAGTACGGGCCACTTGTTTCTCTATAGGGGTTTCTAAATAAACCACTATGCCACGCGCGGATAAACGGTTGCGGGTTTCTTTGCTCAGCACTGAGCCACCACCAGTCGCCAGTACTATGCCTTGTAACTCTGTTAAGTCCGAGATCACGTTTTCTTCGCGAACACGGAATCCCTCTTCGCCTTCCAGATCAAATACCCAGGCTATATCTGCACCAGTGCGGCGTTCAATTTCCTGATCTGAGTCGTAGAATTCGAGATGAAGCATGTCTGCTAAATGACGGCCAATTGTACTTTTGCCTGCACCCATTGGGCCTACCAGGAAGATATTGCGTTTTTCTGCCATAGTTCGTAATGCTGCTGCGCTAACTTAGAAGGTTAATTTCAGGACCCGAAAGCTCCCACGAAAATTTGAAGCGGTGAATTATGTCAGCAATCAGCTTGGCTTGGCAAGCGAATTTTCTGCCGGAGCCTGCGTCAGCTCCGGCCTTGCTTTACGTCATGCTACAGGCTTTCGGTCAGTATTTTTGGAGTGACAAAGATTAGTAATTCAGTTTTCTCATTAAAGTCATTGCGGCGCTTAAATAAATTACCCAAATAAGGGATATCGCCAAACACCGGAACTTTGGAGGTGGTATTGGTCATCTGCTGCTGGTAAATGCCGCCTAAAACCACTGTAGCGCCATTATCGACCAGCACCTGGGTCTGGATGCGCTGCGTGTCTATCGCCTGCGCTGGGCCATTACCAGTCGACACAGTTTCACCACGGGTATCCTGAGTGATCTCCAAATCCAGAATAATTTTATTGTCCGGCGTAATTTGTGGGGTAACTTCAAGGCTTAATACCGCCTTTTTAAAGGTCACTGTAGTAGCGCCGCTGCTGGATGCTTCCAGATAAGGAATTTCAGTACCCTGCTCTATCCTGGCTTTTTTCTGATTCGCGGTAGTAATACGGGGGCTGGCAATGATTTCGCCCTTGTTTTCCTGCTCCAGCGCTGACAACTCCAGATCCAGTAAAGTACCATCGGCGAATTTAGTGACATGAAAAGCTATACTGCCAGCCGGATTCGCTACAGGTAAATTCACATTCCATCTGTCATTGAGCGCAGGCACAGTGCCACCTGCCAAATTATTGGCACCTGGTGCGTTACCTGACCAGGCTCTGTCATTTTGCTGATCACTAAAACCCCAGCGTAAGCCTATTTCATCCCGCACATTATCTTTGACTGTCACCATACGGGATTCAATCAGCACTTGTTTCACAGGCACATCCAGTCGTCTGAGCAAGCGACGCACACTTTCAATAGTGGTTGCGGTATCTTTCACCAGTAAGGTATTGGTTCTGTCATCCACAGCCACATTGCCACGGGCAGATAACAAAGTGGCTTCTTTGTTATTTAACAAAGCAGCAATATCCGCAGCTTTGGCATAGTTAATAGGCAGGAATTCAGAAATTAAAGGTTCAAGCTGCTCCACCTGTTGCTGAGCCTGCAGCTCTTTGGCTTCACGGGCAGCCAGTTCATCTGAGGGCGCTATCATCAAAATATTGCCATCCATACGTTTATCCAGACCCCGCACTTTCAGCACTATATCCAGCGCCTGATCCCAGGGAGTGCCGTCCAGTCTTAAGGTGATATTGCCTGTGACTGAGTCGCTGGTCACCAGATTAAAGCCGTTGTAATCCGCAATAATCTGCAACACGGTACGAACCGGAATATCCTGAAAATTCAAAGAAATAGCTCGCCCAACGTACTGAGCAGTTGCAGCTGACTGCTGCTGATCCGCAGCACGTTTTTGCACCACCAGATGAAACACCTGATCGATTTGCTGGTAGCTGTAGGTGAACGAATCGAGCGTTGCAATCACCAGCCTGGCTTTGCTGCCTTCACGGAAAGTTTCTATGCCTTTGACCACAGTGGCAAAATCCAGCACATCCAGTTGATACAGTAACTCATCACTGATTTGGGTATCATGAAAATCCAGCTGGATCTGGCCATTTTGTTCAACCACATCCACAGCAGCTGAATTTTGCTGCAGAAATACCAGAACCTTAGCTTCGCCTTGTTCTCCACGCCGAAAATCTATCGAATCAATTTCATTAATAAAGTCTGTACTTTGTTGTGCTGAGGTGTAAAAAGCCAGCGCAGCACAAAACAGGACTATCACTTTATTGACGTGGAAGAGCCTGGAGCTTGTTTTAATTTTTATCATCATTCAGCACGCTCAGTTAGTTTCGGTTGCATCAGCGGACGCATTCAACAATTGCAATTTGCTATTTCTCTGCACAGTGCAACCACTGCCATCAGGAATAAATTCGGTAATTTCAATATAGTCTGGCTTTACAGCAATAACCTTGCCATGAAATAACCCTAGCCGGTCATTGATACTGATCCTGTGCAAACTTTGATCCGAAGCTTCAATCAAAGCCCACAGCTGCTCGGCATGGCCCAAAGTGCCGCGCATTTTTAAGTTGTCTACCGCGAATTGTTCCAAGGCGTGTTTTTCGCGCTGATTATCCAGTTGGACACAACCGGGCTGATGTACAGGCAATTGGTTGTAAGCCTCTGGCGAAGGCAAACTAAAAGGACTGCGTAAGTCGGAACTGGTGTAGGGCAAGTGCTCAAAAGCTTTGACCGGTGGCAGAGGCGGAATTTTGGCGCTGGTGCTTGCTTTCACGTCCGCCATAAACTGTTCAATATCGGCTGTGTCATCAAAACATCCGGTTAAACACAAGGTACAAAAGAGCAGAAATAAAGAAACTAATTTCATTTTTTCAGCTCCTTGTATCTATAGGTTTTAGCAATAACACTAAAACTTTGTTTACCATCTTCCCTGCTTTGGATCACAAAATCATGCAGACTGACAATACGGGGTAATTTGGCTATTTCACTGACAAAATTTCCGATCTGATGGTAATCCCCTATCACTTCTATCTGAATTGGCAATTCGGTATAAAACTCTTTCTCAATTTCCGGCATCCAGTTAATACGGACAAAAGTTAAACCCACAGAAGTGCCGGCAAAAGTAATATCATCCAGCATGCCAGGGGTTTCATGGGTTGCTGGTAATTGTTTTAATAAGGTGGAAAAGGTTTTTTCCATTTCCAGCATTTGTTCCTGATACAACTCAAGATTGATCGCCTTGCCATATTTACTCTGGTAATCCAGCCTCAGTTCCAGCTCTTTCTGCTGGGCGGCCTCAAGGTTGGTTACCTGAGTTTCAATCAGAAAAAAGTAGCTCAGCAGCATTACGCTAAAGGCAACAACCAAAGCCAAGGCAATTTTTCCGGCTTTGGGCCAGGCGCCCATATCGTTAAAATCAATTTCTGATAAGTCGATGTCGGACAAGTTAATGTTCAGGCTCATTTGCTTGCTCCGGTTTTAGCGGCAGCGGCATCAGGCGGTAATGGCGGAGGTTCAGCCCCAACCAGACCTAAATGCATTTTAAAATCACTCAATAAGCCACTATCCTCTTTACTGGCCTGAATAAATTCCAGCACAGGTTGATTCAGCAAAGGGGATTGTTCAATTACCCGCAGTAAGCTGGATAATCTGTTATTCGACTCACTTTTTCCAACTACAAGTAACCTGTTGAATTTTTTATCTAAAGACACCAGGTACACCCCTGCAGGTACGGTTTTAGCCACTTCATCCATAATTTGGGTGCCCAGATTTCTGCTGCGTTGTAACTGCTCAATCAGTGACATACGCTGCTGCAACCCCGCTTTTTGTTTTTCCAGCTCACTGATTTGGGCTATACGTTGATCCAACGTCTGAATTTCTGTTTCCAGCAATGCATTACGACTGAGCTGCCCTTCCACGCGAGCCTGATACAGCCAATAGACAAAAAACATCAACACAAAAGCCAGCACGGCCACCTGAGCCAACAGGGTCAGATAATTCAGCTGTTGTTGTTTGCGCGCGGCTTCTCGCCATGGCAGCAGGTTTATTGATGCCATGAGTTAAAACTCCGTAACGCTAAGCCTGTCGCGATCATCAGGCAAGGGGCTTTTTCAGTCAGTTCCTGACGATTAAGGTCCGCCGCTAATTCCATATGACGAAATGGATTGGCTAGCACAGTCTGAATAGCCAGCTCGTCACTGATCAATTTGTCTATACCATCCAGCAAGCTGGTGCCGCCACTGACCAGTAAATAATCCACCTGCTCTTTGCCGCTTGTGGTCAGGTACATCTGAATAGCACGGCGAATTTGTTGCAACAACATGGTCTGAAAAGGAGCCAGTACTTCAAAACTGTAGCTAGGGGGCAAGTCAGCCAGAATTTTTGCCTGCTCTGCTTCTTCATAGGTTTTATTGTAGTAATTCATAATGCTTCGGCTGTAATGCTCGCCACCAAAGGCAATATCTCTGGTATAAAGATTTTTATCGCCCTCCACTATGCTCAGTAACGTCATAGTGGCGCCTATATCCAGCACAGCCACCACTTTCTCTGCTGCATCTTCAGGCAACTGATCAAGACAGAGTTCAGCGGCCCGGCTTAAAGCAGAGCTTTCAACATCGATCACTTTGGCGGTAAATCCTGCAGATTCCAGGGCTGTAACCCTGGCCTGAACACTTTCGGTGCGGGCTGCACTCAAAAGCACATTGACCTTGCTTGGGTCTGTTTCATTGGCTTCCAGCCGCTCGAAGTCTAAACTGACTTCATTCAGCGGGTATGGAATTAAACTATCGGCTTCCAATTCAATCTGACGTGCTAATTCAGCGTCTGTTAAACTGGCATCCATAAAAATTACTTTACTGATCACCAAGGAACCTGACACAGCAGCTGCCGCATACTTAATTGATTTATCTATCTTTTTCCTGATATTTAATAAAGCATGGGCCACAGCTTCAATATCCTGAATTTCACGATCCACCATAGTGCCTTTCAGCATAGGTTCTATTGCAAAGGCTTCTACTTTATAATGCTGGTTGTGTTGGCTTAATAACACAGCTTTTACAGCATGTGAGCCAATATCGACCCCTAACATTAAGGTTTTTTTGTTTGAAACAGCTGCTTTAGCATAGCGTCCTGTACACAGGTCAATGATTTATATTGAACTTCTGTCAAGAGCTTAGTCGTTTCATACAAGATTGCGTAGGGTCAGCAAACAGCTTTTTGAAAAAAAACAGACTAGCAGTCCCGCTAGATCCGAAAATATACATTGAGGTTAATCAGTGTCGTGGTTTAAAAAACTAATCATTCTGGTGATTGCAGGCGTTTTTTCCGTTGTAGCTACAGTTGCGGCGAGTTATTGGTATGTCAAAGATGACCTGCCAAGTGTGGCTACATTAAAAGATGTAAAGCTGCAAACGCCTATGCGTGTCTTTAGTCAGGACGGTGAACTCATTTCACAATTTGGTGAAAAACGCCGTATTCCATTGAAACTGGAAGAAATGCCTGATTTGCTGCTCAAAGCGGTGCTGGCCACGGAAGACAACCGTTTTTATGAACATCCTGGCATTGATGTGATTGGTATGTTCCGTGCTTTTACTGTGGTCGCTATGAGCGGTGAAGCCCGGCAGGGTGCCAGTACTATTACTCAGCAATTGGCTCGTGTATTTTTCCTGACCCGGGAGAAAAAGCTGATCCGTAAAATTAAAGAAATCTTTTTAGCTTTACGTATTGAACAGGAACTCACCAAAGACGAAATTCTTGAACTCTATTTAAACAAAATTGAGTTGGGTCATCGCTCTTTTGGTGTGGGTGCTGCAGCTCAAGTGTATTTTGGCAAAAACATTCAGGATTTAACTTTATCTGAAATGGCTATTATTGCCGGTTTACCCCAAGGCCCTTCAGTATTAAATCCGGTACGTTCACCAAGCCGCGCACGAGCCCGCCGTAATATAGTACTGGGCCGTATGCTGAATGAAGGGTATATCACTCAGGCTCAGTATGACGAAGCGCTGCAGGAACCTATTTTATCCAAACTGCATGGCGCTCAGATTACCGCATCAGCGCCTTACATCGCCGAAATGGTGCGTCAGGAAGTGGTCGACAAATTTGGCGAAGAAGAAGCTTATTCCAAAGGTTTTCAGGTATTTACCACTGTAGATTCTAAATTACAGGGCAAAGCTGTAGCTGCAGTGCAAAAAAATGTCGTGGGTTATGACGAGCGTCATGGCTACCGTGGACCTGTCGCCACTTTATGGCAGGCCACAGCCCAACCTCAGGAAGATGGCTCAGTTAAATTTGCTGAAACAGAACCTATGACAGATGAAGCTATTTTGGCTTATCTGGATACACAACATGGTCTGGAAGATTTAGTTCCGGCCGTGATTACCGGAGTTTCAGGTCAGCAGGCCGAAGCTATTTTATCCGGAGGTCGTAAAATCACTCTGCCATGGCAAGGGTTAAACTGGGCCAGGGCTTTTATCAGCCATGACAGACAAAGCCATCCACCTAAAGCTGCAGCTGATGTATTAGCTCCAGGTATGCATGTGTTGGTGCGCCCTGATGCAGGCGAATGGCGTTTAGGCCAAATTCCAGGAGTCAGTGGGGCTATAGTGGCCATCAATCCTAAAGATGGTGCAGTGCAGGCATTAGTTGGTGGTTACAGCTTTGCAATGACACAGTTTAACCGCGCTACTCAGGCCAATCGTCAGGTAGGTTCTAACATCAAGCCTTTTATTTATTCTGCTGCGCTTGAAGAGGATTTAACGCTGGCGACCTTAATGAACGACGCGCCTATTCATCAATGGGATGAAGGCTCAAATCAGGCATGGCGGCCAAAAAATTCTCCTGAGGTGTATGACGGCGCTATCCGTATTCGTGAAGCTTTAGCCAAATCAAAAAACGTGGTCGCAGTGCGTTTATTACGGGCCGTGGGTATAGAAAACACCCGCCAGCACCTGACTAAATTTGGATTCAGAGAAAAAGATCTGCCGCACAGTGAAACCCTGGCTTTGGGTTCTGCGTCCTTAACTCCGCTGGAATTGGCGACAGGTTATGCGGTATTCGCCAACGGCGGTTTTTTAGTCAAGCCTTATGTGATTACCAAAATTCTGGATGATCAAAACAACCTGATTTACGAGCATATTCCTGTGCCGGTTTGCGCTGAATGTGAACAACAGGATTTGGCAGCCAAAGCGGCGGCCGAACAAGCGGCAAAAGAAGCTGCAGCTTTGGCAGAAAACGCAGATCCTGAAGCTTTGTTAGAAGCAACTTTCGCAGAACAAACTACAGCAACTGAAGCCACTGCAGCAGAGCAACCAGAGGTCAAAGTTCCGGCTTACGCTCCCAGAGTCTTATCAGCACAAAATGCCTTTTTAATTGCTGACGCGCTGAAAAGTTCTATTTGGGGTGGCGGCGACTGGAAAGCAGGCACTGGCTGGCTGGGTACTGCTCACAGATTACGAGAGCTAAAACGACAGGATTTAGCAGGTAAAACAGGTACCACCAATGATGTAAAAGACGCCTGGTTCTCAGGCTTTTCACCTGAACTGGTGGTGACTTCATGGGTAGGTTTTGATGACGCTGAAAGCCGCTTAGGTAAAACCGCCTGGAATAATAATTTAGGCAAAGATCAAATAGCTGGTGGTGAATCCGGAGCTAAAACCGCTTTACCTGCCTGGCAGGAATTTGTTGGATTTGCGTTAAAAGATAAACCACAAGTATATATACAGCCACCTGTGGGCATCACCTCAGTACGTATTGATCTGAAAACAGGTTTATTAACTCAGGCGACAGATAACAGCAGTGGCTTCGAGTTTTTTAAACAAGGTACTGAACCCAAAACTTATGTGAATTCCTCAGTGCAACAATTGCCAACTCAAAATAACCAGCAACAACAGGACGAAATAGAACTGTTCTGAGCTAGTCTCAGTTGATTTGTTGTCGTCCAGGGCCGCTTTTTAGCGGCCTCTTTTTTTACCTTTTGCAACTTAGTCTGAATTTTCCGCTGTGAAATAAGTCTGAGAAGAACTAACGGCAATTCAAGGACTTCTATTTATGAATACCAAAGGCTTATTGGACCAACTGCTAAAAGCAGGCTCAGATCTGATGCAACAAAAATCATCACCACAAAGTTCTTTTCCCTCTTCAGCGACTTCCTCAGTCAGCAAACTCATGTCTGGCTTTGGTGGCGGAGCCTTATCAGGTGGAGCTTTAGCTTTGCTGCTCGGTTCAAAACAAGGCCGAAGTCTGGGAGGAAAAGTTATTACTTATGGCGGTTTGGCTGCTTTGGGTGTACTGGCTTACAAAGCTTATGGTAACTGGCAACAACAAAACAAAGGGACAGTGGATCAACATGAGCCTCAGACAGTGGATCGTTTACCTGCAGCAGAGGCGGAACAACACAGTAACGCTATTCTAAAAGCGCTGATTGCTGCGGCGAAAGCCGACGGCCATATCGATCAGCAGGAACGTGAATTGATCGACAGAGAAATAGCCAAACTGACGTCGGATTTAAGCCTGCAGCGCTGGTTTGATCAGGAACTGGCCAAGCCACTGGACCCTGCCGAGATAGCAAAAGCAGCGACCACACAGGAACTGGCTGCGGAGATGTATCTGGCCAGTTTATTGGTGATCAATGAACAAAACTATATGGAAGGAGCTTATTTGCAGGAGTTAGCACGCCAGCTCAAACTGCCGGTTGAACTCAAAGCTGAATTGGAGTTTCAGGCGAAGCAGGCCCTTTCTCAATAACATCTGACCGTTAATCAGGCTATTCATCAGGCAACGCTGGCTTTGGAATTTGTTGCTGACAAAGCAGAATAGCCTGATTCACCGAGTTCAGATGATGTTTGGCAAATTCTTTAGCCAGATAAAAACCACCTGATGTGGTATTAAAAATATGCTGACGGTAAACCGGACTGCGATCAGACAGCAATGCGTTTAATGACAAATCCGGTAGCAAGGCAGCATCCACTCTTCTGGCGTCCAGAGTCCGCAATTGCTTATCAAATTCTTCAACATAAACAACATTCAAATACCCCGCTTTTTCCAGATAGCTGGCTTGCAGCGAACCACGTTTTACAGAGACGGAGATGGCCTTGTTTGCCAGATCCACTTTTGAGTCTGGCAAGGTTAACCATATATTATTCACTGTAACAAACTCGATAGACCGCACAGAGCTTTTATCACGCTCAGCATCAAACAAAGCCGGGTAGACTAAATCCAGCTCTCCTGTTGCGACATGATGAAATAAGCGCATGTTTGGGTAACTTTTCCAGTCAAACTGCAACTGGCTTTGTTGCTCTATGCAGCGTAATACAGAAGCATCATAACCTTGCGGCTCTGCTGCTCCAGGTAAAGACAGACTAAAATTCGTTGGATGGCCAGCTTTGACCACAGGTGTGGCTTGCACTGATGCCACAAAACACAAAAAGAGCCACCTTGTCATCAGCTTCAAGCCCACCCAATTTTTTTAAAGTATAGCCAAACTTCCGCAAGCGTTGCCGGAAAAAAAACCGGACTACTTCAAACTGTCCGGCTTTTCATTAAGGTTTTGAATAACAAGATTTTGAATTATAAGGCTTCGAACCAGAGCTTAGTCGCGTCCATCGCTTCTTTGACTCTGTCAGGACTGGTGCCCGCCAAAGCAGCACGTTTAGCCAGACCAGCTTCAATGGTCAGGGCGGCAAAAACATCATCACTGATTAAAGGCGATACCTGCTGCATTTCAGCTAAAGCTAAAGCTTCCAGAGGTTTTTGCTGTTTTGACGCCACCAGCACCAGCTCACCGGATAGTTCATGAGCGTCACGGAAGGCGATGCCTTTACCCACCAGATAATCGGCCAAATCTGTCGCATTGCTGTACCCAAGCTCTGCTGCTAAACGGCAACGTTCTACATTAACGGATAAATGCGGCAATACAGTCGCCAGCACCAGCAAGGACTGTTGCCAGCTTGCCATTAAATCAAAAAAGCCCTGTTTGTCTTCCTGCATATCTTTGTTGTACGCCAAAGGCAAACCTTTGAGTACATGCAAAATAGCCACTAAATGCCCCAGTACCCGGCCGGTTTTGCCACGTAATAACTCAAATACATCAGGGTTTTTCTTTTGTGGCATCAAGGATGAGCCGCTACTGATGGCATCACCCAACTTGAAGAAAGCCGCTTCGCCTGAGCAGAAGAAGATCACATCTTCGGATAAACGCGATAAATGCGTCATACACAAAGAGGCGGTAGCGGATAATTCCACCACATAATCCCGATCAGATACTGCATCTAAGCTATTGAGCGCTGCGGATTTAAAGCCTAAACGCTGCGCTAAAGCTGTGCGGTCGATTTGAATGCCAGTACCAGCCAAAGCGCCACAACCTAAAGGACAAACATCCATACGCGCCAAAGCATCGTCGATACGGCTTAAATCCCGTTTAAACATTTCGATGTAAGCCAAAGCCCAGTGACTGACCAACACAGGCTGAGCCCGTTGCAGGTGAGTAAAGCCCGGCATCACAGCACCAAAATGCGCATCAGCAAAAGTAATAAGGGCACCAATAGCGGTGATTAACGTGCTGCGAACCTGATTGGCATTCAGCTTGGTCCACAAGCGTAAATCGGTCGCCACTAAGTCGTTACGGCTGCGGCCTGTATGCAGTTTTTTCGCCACAGCACCAATTTTTTGCTGCAACTGAGCTTCCACCCAGCTATGAATATCCTCTTCCTGCGTCTGCAACGGCAGCTTAGGATTAGATTCCAAAGCCAAAGCTAAATCAGCCAGCGCATGATCCAGTTGCTCTGCTTCAGCAGCCGTAATAATGCCAGCTTCAAGCAAGCCTAGGGTCCAGGCACGGGAGGCCTGAATATCCTGTTGCGCCAGCAGATAATCAAAACTTAATGAGTCATTAAATTCACTGAACTCGGCCAGACTGGCTTCGGTAAACCGACCACCCCACATCGCCATGATAAATACCTCTGCATTAATAGTAGATATACCCAAAGTAATTGATGTTGCAGCGCGACGGCAAGAGAGCGAGACCCCATGAACATAGTAGTCCTATGTGATTGGGGCGAGAGAACGCAGTCAACAAAGCGGCAGCTTCAAGTACGAAGGGTATAGAATGGGCGGCTTAATGGCCGCCCGAATAATTACGCCAGGAGCTTAACCTTTTCTATGCAAAGCACGAATACGGCTGGCTAAGCTGTACAGGCGGATAAAACCTGCAGCATCTTTTTGGTTGTACACTTCATCCCCTTCAAAAGTAGCGAAGGCTTCAGAGTACAGGCTGTTGGGTGAACGACGTTGCGTTACTGTCACATTGCCTTTGTACAGCTTGACGACTATGTCACCTGTCAGTTGGTCAGCCAGAGAAGTAGCAGCAGCTAACAAGGCATCTTTTAACGGCGTGAACCAACGGCCATCATAGACCAGCTGAGCAAACTCTAAGCCCACTTCTTCACGGTATTTCAGTGAAGTACGGTCATACACCAAAGATTCCAAAGCGCGTAATGCCGCGACTAAAATAGTGCCGCCAGGCGTTTCATAACAGCCACGGGATTTCATACCCACTAAACGGTTTTCGACGATGTCGATACGGCCAATACCATGTTCTGAACCGATAGCGTTCAGTACTTCAATGGCTTTGATTGGAGCTACCGCTTCACCATTTAACTTCGTCAGTTCGCCTTTTTCAAAACTTAACTGAATATGTTCGGCTTTATCCGGCGCCTGCTCTGGAGATTTAGTCCACATCCAGATTTGATCTGATGGTTCATTCCACGGGTTTTCAATCTCACCACCTTCGTGCGAGATGTGCCATAAGTTGGCGTCACGGCTATAAATTTTGGTGGCAGAAGCTGTGGTTGGCACATTTTTCTCAGCCAGATAATTTAGCAAGGACTGACGTGAGTTAAATTGCCATTCACGCCATGGCGCTATCACTTTTAACTGCGGCGCTAAGGCGGCAAAAGCACCTTCAAAACGCACCTGATCGTTACCTTTACCAGTACAACCATGGCATAAAGCATCTGCACCTAATTTCAGCGCCAGTTCAACCTGAGCACGGGCAATCACAGGGCGCGCCATTGAAGTACCCAGCAAATACTGGCCTTCATACACTGCACCTGTTTTTAAGGTTGGGTAAATCACTTCTTTAATCAGTTCTTCACGCAGGTCGACCACGTAGCACGAGCTTGCGCCTGACTTAATGGCTTTTTCTTCCACACCAGCCAGTTCTTCATCACCTTGCCCAACGTTGGCTACAAAAGCTATGACTTCACAGTCGTAGTTATCTTTTAACCAAGGCACGATCGCCGATGTGTCTAAACCACCTGAATAAGCTAAAACTACTTTCTTGATACTCATGTCCAACCTCAACTAAATAAACTGACTAATACTGCGTTCTGAGCGTGCATACGGTTTTCTGCCTGCTGCAACACCAGCGAATTATCACTGTCCAGCACTTCGCTGGTCACTTCCTGACCACGGTGAGCTGGCAGGCAGTGCATAAAATGTTTGACTGCTAAACGCTGCATCACTGCAGTGTTGATTTGATAAGGTGCAAACAGGTTCTCGACCAGCTTAGGGTCAGCCTTAGCACCCATCGACATCCAGGTGTCGGTGTAAATAGCATCGGCACCAGCAGCAGCTGACACATGCTGACTTAAGGTCAGTTTAGCGCCGCTTTTTTCTGCCATCACCTGAGCTTTTAACAATACATGAGCATCAGGACCAAAGCCTTGTGGTGTGACCACAGTCAGCGTCATGCCCAGAATAGCTGCACCTAACATCAAGGAGTGGCAGACATTGTTACCATCACCGACAAAAGCCAGGTGCACTTTGCTTAAATCGCCATAATGCTCTTTTAACGTCAACAAATCCGCCAGTGCCTGACAAGGATGGTACAGATCACTCAGTGCATTAATCACTGGCTTTTTGCTGCTTTGCGAAAGCTGCACTAATGTTTTCTGAGAATAGACCCGCGCCACTATGGCATCACACCAACAAGCCAGGTTACTGCCAAAATCTTCCACTGATTCGCGTACGCCCATAGCCCCGTTTTGCTGATCCAGATACACACTGTGACCACCTAATTTGTTGATCCCTACATCAAAGCTGACGCGGGTTCGCAAAGAAGGTTTTTCAAACAACAAGGCAATGCTTTTGCCTTTAAGTGCAGAGCTGTACTGCTCTGGCTTTTGTTTGATCTGAAGCGCCAGCTCCAGCAAGTCGGATAATTGGGTCTGGTCTAATTCAGCTAAACATAAAAGCTGGGTTAATTTACTCATAAAAACACACTGCATGTCCGCTAGGCGGCATCCTTATCGTTGCAACAGGCTCAATTATTGAGACACTGTTTAGTTTCTAAACTAATACACGATGCAAGTCCCTACTGCTTGTTGCTGCATCAACTTTAATAAATCGTCGGGATGCTGCCATCCTGCCACTGTAATATTACGTTTCAGTGCTTGTGCTGTTTCAAGCGCAGCATCCAGTTTTACTTTCATGCCACCTTTAATCACCCCATCAAGCACCAGTTGCTGCGCTTGGGCTGCAGTTAAAGTGGGGATAAGCTGCATAGTGGCGTCAAGAATTCCCGGTACATCGGTCAGTAATACCAGTTGGCCTTGCACCAACTGGCAAATAGCAGCTGCTGCAATATCGGCATTCACATTGAGTAACTGGCCATCGGCACTTAAGCCAATAGAGCTGAATACAGGCGTAAAACCCTGGGCCAATAAGGTATTCAGCAGCAGTGGATTATTAGGTTTGGCAATACCAACAGCACCTAACTTCTGATTAATATCAAAAGCTAAACTACCACCTGCTGCCAGGCTTAATCCCACAGGATTTAAGCCCTGCAAGGTAGCCCGCGCCACCATATCAGCGTTCACTGCACCATCTAAAGCACCGGTAATCACAGGCATTTGTTCAGCAGGAGATACCCGCTGGCCATCAATTTTTTCAGTCGTAAAACCAAATTTAGCCAGCCACTGATCCACCTGATCACCACCGCCATGCACCAGCACTATCGGATACTGAGTTTTTAACTGGGCACACACTTTTAATAAGGCATCTAAAGCGGCCTGATCCTGTAATAAACGGCCACCCATTTTAAGTACTAAAGGTGTCTGGCTCATTCTGCTGCTCCTGCAAATAAACCCGCAGTTTCAGGTGCGCCAAATTTAATATTCGCCGCCTGCATCGCCTGAGCGGCGGCGCCTTTGAGCAGGTTATCAATACAAGAGACAATCACCAGTTGCTCACCATCCTGTTGCCAGTGGATATCACAAAATGGTGTGCCCGCTACATCAGCTACATTGGGTGAATGCTTGACTAAACGTACTAATGGTTTAGCTGCATAAGCCTGCTGAAAAGCGGCAGCGACTTGCTCTGCAGTGACACCAGATTTTAAAGTCACCACGCTGGTGGCCAGAATGCCACGCTTAAAGTTGCCCAAGTGCGGCGTAAACACCACTTTGCGGCCTAAATTCTGCTCGATTTCAGGTCTGTGTCTGTGTTTAAAAAAGCCATAGGCATTCAGACCCACTTCGCAAAACGACGTACTTAATGCAGCTTTACGGCCAGCACCAGACACACCGCTGGTAGCGTTAATGACAGGAATACAGCCATCGGCCACTAAACCCGTCTTTAATAAAGGCAACAACGCCAGCGAACAGGCTGTAGGGTAACAACCTGGCACAGATACCAACTGTGGCAAAGGTTGCTCCAACCACTCCATCAGTGAATACACGGCCTGATCCAGTAATTCCGGATGCTGATGCTCATAGCCATAATATTTAGGATACAAAGCCGGGTCTTTTAAACGGAAGGCACCTGATAAATCAAAGACGGCTATGCCTTTTGCCAGTAACAAAGGCGTAACAGCTTCACTGACTTCATGGGGCAAAGCTAAAAAAGCCACATCCAGTTTGCCTGCTAAGTCTTCCACTAAATCGTCCGTCCACGGCTGCACTAAAACATCAACAACACCCTGATAACGTGGATATAAATTTGCAAAAGGTTCAGCAGCGCGGCCAGCGGAAGCAAAAGCATAACTCAACTCAAAATACGGGTTCCGTGCCAACATAACGGCAAGTTCAGCGCCGCTGTAGCCAGCAGCACCTAATACAGCGCTACGCAGTTTGGAGCCAGGGGAAGTGGATTGAGTGGACATAGGATGCAGAGTCTCCGAAAACATAAATAATAAATTAAGGTCACGCCAAAAAGTGTGGCCAGTGTAGTGGCTTCGCCATGCAGTTTCAAGAATTATTATGCTGAATTAGTGAATTTTTATTTTATTTAATTCATAAATTCAAACAAGCATCCGATCCACTGCAGAAAGACCACAGCTTAGACCAAAATGCCCCAGCGCAGAAGTCGGAATAAGAGATGCGGTTAAATTACTGCTTGTGATCATAAACCCACAGCTTCGCCTTGCGGATCGATGTTCTGACCCGGCAGGCTGTTCAGAGCTTCGGGCAAAGTTGAATAAAAACTCAAAAGACCAGCTAAAGGTTGCACCTTAGCTTTGGCCAGAGTTTTTAGCGGTTGGAAGCTTAAGTCTGTCACCAATAAATGAATCCCCTGTTTCTCAGCCAGACTGACCAGTTTGGTAAAAGCTGATAGTCCGCCAGCATCCATTAAAGTAACAGCATCCATAACTAAAATAGCGCCTTGCTGCTGTTTGAGTTTTAGCGATAACTCCCCAAAAACCCGGTCGGCTGCTGCAAAAAACAAAGGGCCACTGATGCGAAATGCTTTCCAGCCTTCAGGCAAAGGCTCAAGCACGTATTTTCTGTTATGACTGATATCCGCTACCCGGGTCATATCCGCCACTTGCTTCACAAAGAAAAAAGCGGCGATGACCATGCCACAGCTGATGGCAATAACCATATCAAAGAGCACAGTACAGCCAAAACAAATCAGAAAAATGATGATGTCGTTACGGGGCGCGGTTTTCAGCAGATGCACAGCTTTAGGGGCTTCACTCATATTCCAGGCTACAACTAACAGCAAAGCCGCCATAGCCGCCATAGGTAAATACGCCAATACAGGCGCCAACACCAGCAAAGCTAATAACACCACCAGCGCATGGATCATGCCGGCTATCGGTGACTGAGCGCCAGCCCGCACATTGGCAGCAGAACGCGCTAAAGCCGCTGTGGAGGTAAATCCGCCTAAAAAAGGTGCCACTATATTACCTATACCCTGGCCTAATAATTCACTATTGGCGCTGTGTCTGCGCCCTGTCATACCATCCAAGACTACAGCGCAAAGCAAGGATTCAATAGCGCCTAACATGGCCATTGCAAAAGCTGCAGCCAATAAGTCTTTCACCATTTGAGTGCTGAATTGTAAAGCTTGCCCATCGGGGCCAGCCTGTAACCAGGGCCAGGTCAATTCGGGTAACACGGCTGGAATGCCCTGCCCTTGCGAACCATCAGGCAATACATAACTAAAACGACTGCCTATGGTATCCAGCTCCAGCCCACACTGAGCCAGCGCTAAGGCCAAAGCTGTAGCTATCACTATGGCGGGTAAATGCGGTGGCAAGGGTAGTTTGAGTTTTGGCCAGAGCCACATCACAGCTAAAGTAACAGCAGCCGCCAGCAAGGACGGCCAGTGCAGTTCAGGCATAGCTAAAGACAGTTGCTGTAATTTTTCCAGATAATGCTCAGATAGCTTGTCTACAGGTAAACCAAAGACGTCTTTCATTTGCAAAGTGGCAATGACCACAGCAATACCGCTGGTAAAACCTAAAGTCACAGCTTCGGGAATGTATTCGATAAAACGGCCAAAACGCATGGCCGCCATGATGATCAGCATCACTCCAGATAAAATGGTGGCCAGCAACAAACCAGCCAGACCATAACTTTGTGCCACGGGGTATAAAATAACGACAAAAGCGGCTGTAGGCCCGCTGACGCTGTAACGCGAGCCACCGGTCAGGGCTATCAGAAAACCTGCGATCACAGCGGTGTACAATCCGTATTGTGGCGGCACACCACTGGCAATAGCGAGCGCCATCGCCAGAGGAATAGCAATAATACCCACTGTGATACCGGCCAGCAGATCTAACTTAAAAGCGCCAAAGCTATAGCCTTCGGCCAGACATTCCCGCAGCGCATGGCCAATACGCAAAGAAAACAAATAAGAGCGGTGCGACATCTGAATCCGTCCGGTAACAGAACACAAGCTGAGTGTAACTAAGTCTAGCTGCTAAGATATTGATCTAGTGTAAAGATTCAGGCCTTTGGGACTAAAGTATAAGTATGCACTGGCTGATAACTCACCCCATGTTTCGTACTGATGGAGTGATACAAAGCTACTTCTGTACAAAACAGGTGTAAAGGCTGAACTGGCATGGGAAAAACAGCTGCAGACTGAAACTTACGCGCAAGGGTGACATGAGGCACAAAATGTTCCGGTACAGGCGCATTCAAAAAAGGCAAAGCCAGTTGTTGCAGCTGCTGTTGAAGGGCCATCAGAGTTTCGGGTGGTTGAGAGACGCCCAGATACAGCACTTTGGCGTGACTGAACTGATTAAGCTCATCAAAACAAAGTTCAAAAGTCGGTAGCTGGTGCAGCAATTCAAGGCTTTGTAACCATAATTGCTGCTGCGCAGCTAAAGCTTGCTGACCTAAAAACACTAGTGTCAGATGCAGGTTGTCGGCCGGATGCCACTTGGCTTCCTGACAAAAAGCAGGCTGCTGATAAGCATACAGCAGCCGTTGTTGCTCTGGGCTGAACTTCAGACTGAGGAAACATCTGTCGTCCATGCTATGTATGACCTCAGGCAATGGCACTCTGCGGCCGTACGCCCAATAAATGGCAGATGGCATAGCTGAGTTCGCAGCGGTTTAAGGTATAGAAGTGAAAATGATTCACCCCTTCACGGCTTAACACTTTGACCATATCCATCGCAATATTAGCAGCGACCAGATTACGGGTGGTCGCATCCTGATCCAGGCCTTCATAGGCTTTATTCATCCAGCCTGGAATAGCTACATTGGTCATAGTGGCGAATTTGGTCAGTTGCTGGAAATTAGTCACAGGTAAAATGCCCGGTACTATTTCCACATCTATACCTATAGCGGCGCAGCGGTCGCGGTAGCGTAAGTACTTTTCCGGTTCAAAAAAGAACTGGGTAATAGCACGGGACGCACCGGCATCAATTTTGCGTTTTAAGTTCAGTAAATCAAACTGAGCATTTGGTGATTCTGGGTGTACTTCAGGGTAGGCCGCTACTGAAATATCAAAGTCGGCCACTGAACGTAAAATCTCCACTAAATCCGCTGCATACAAAGCTGGTTTTTCTTTATTACCCGGCGGTAAATCACCGCGCAAGGCGACAATATGGCGAATACCATTGTCCCAGTAGTCTTTAGCAATACGCTCAAGCTCAGCTCGACTGGCATCAACACAGGTTAAATGCGGTGCAGCAATCAAGCCAGTACGCTGTTTAATTGACTTAATAATATCGTGTGTACGGTCGCGTTCGCCTGAGTTTGCGCCATAAGTCACAGAGACAAAAGAAGGAGCCAAAGGGGCTAAACGTTCAATCGACTGCCATAAGGTGTTTTCCATCTGCTCTGTTTTTGGTGGGAAAAACTCAAAGCTGACGTTGACCTTGCCTGCCACATCCTGCAGATTGCGGTTAATAGATTCTAAATACTGTGCGCTGACAAAAGACATATTATTTCTCACTTCACCCAGGCTGCGGCCTGAGCCTGACTATGTTTAGCTGCTTTGGCAGCGGCAATTTTTTGTTTGGCTAAAATGGCTAAGTCGGCATGGACACCACCAGCCGTCACCTGACGACCAGCACCAGGGCCTTTTAACACCAACGGATTCTGTTGATACCAGTCGGACTCAATGACAAAAATATTGTCACAAGGCAAAATGGCCGCCAGCGGATCCGTCTGCTCTACAGCAACTAAAGACACCTGGGCTTTGGCTTTGCCTGCTTCTATTCTTAAATCGGCGACATATCGCAAGACTTTACCTGCCGCCTGACTTTGTTGCTGCAGCGCAGCTAATTCCTGATCCAGAGTTTCACGCCCGGCCCAGAAGTCTTCAATACTGCCACCGCTTAATGAAGCAGGTAATAAAGGTTCCAATTCAATCTGATCAATATCCAGAGCTAAATCCAGCTCACGGGCCAGCACCAATAATTTGCGCTGTACATCTTTACCGGATAAATCGTCCCGTGGATCAGGTTCAGTTAAGCCTAATTGCTGAGCTTCCAACACAAAGTCGGAAAAAGCTTTGCTGCCATCAAATTTCGCCAGCAACCAGGACAAAGTACCGGAGAAAATACCGCTGATGCGATGCACTGTATCGCCGCTGCTTCTCAGTTCCTGCAATAAACGTTGTACAGGTAAACCTGCGCCTACTGTGGTATTGCTCAGCCACTGCACCTGCTGCTGTTCAGCAGCTTGTTTAATCTGCTGATACTGAGCCAGTGGCAAAGTCACACCTTGTTTATTGGCACTGATTAAATCTAAACCTGCATGAATAAATTGCGGATAACGTTCGGCAAAAGCACGGCTTGGCGTTAAATCCACCAGCACTTTAGGCTCTGGCAACTGCTGCAACGCCAATTCCAGCTGTGCTTCAGTATAAGCAGGAGCCAAAGACAGTGCCTGTTGCCAGTTGTGAATATCAATTTTTTCAGCAAAAAGCGCCTGACGGGAATTAAATAAACCCGCCAGTTTTAAATCAATCTGGCCAGCAAAAGCTTGTTGTTGCTTCGCCAATAAGGCTAAAAACTCAGCTCCCACGTTGCCTGTGCCTGCCACAACCACATTCAGCTGCACTTGAGTCGGCAGTAATAACTGATGCAATTCCGTCAGTTCCAGAGAAGTCAAAGCGCTTTGGAATAACCATAAGGCCAGTTGTTCATCTTCAAAACTAAAAGCAGCTTGTTGACGGTCTAACCAACGCCCTGCTGCTGCATTCACTTGTTTTTGCTGACGGGCGGCTGGTTTTACCCAGACCACAGCATGAAAAGCCTGAGGATTCACCCGGGCAAATACCTGCTGACCAGCCAGATAACTTAATAAGGTATCCACCTGATTACTGGCCACTATCCACTGATCCGCAGCTTTAGGTGCTGCAAAGACTGTAATTTGTAAGGCGGAAGCCACAGCTGCAGCATTTAATTTGCAACTTGCAGGAACAGTGACTAACGCAGCTTGTGCTAAGTCAGTTAAAAACTGCACTTCAATAGCGGCTTGCTGGCTGACTTTGCACCCTGGATGATTGGGTTCAAAACTGCTGCGAACTATTAAATCTGCAGGCGCATCCAACAAAGGACTTAAAGTTTTTGCATGCAATACCGGATTACCCAACTGGGCCAAAGTTAAGGCCTGCTGCCATGGCACCTGACGGTAAGCGCGGGCTGAAGGCACTTTACGTGGGTCGGCACTGTAAATTGCATCCACATCAGTCCAGATATGAATGGCCTGAGCTTTGACTAAACGCCCTACAATAGTAGCGGAGTAGTCACTGCCATTACGGCCCAAAGTAATACTGTTGCCTTGTAAATCACGGGCTATATAACCAGTCACTACTTTAATGCCTGTGGTTTCAAAAGGCGCCAACCAGGAAGAGGAAACCTCGTATTGCACTTCACTGCCGTCTAAACGTAAAAAATCACGGGCATCTATAGCGCAGGCTTTTAAGCCTTGCTGACTTAATAAAGCCGCCAATAGCTGACTGGATAAGCGCTCACCTATAGCCAATACATCGTTAAACTGAGCTGTAGCTGAAAATCCCGGCACTTCAGCTAACCAACTTTGTACTTTTTGGGTAAGCAAAACCGCATTCTGTTCATCTAAAGTGCGTTGAATGAGCAGGCTCAGCTTTTCAGTCAGTTGCTGTAACAATGTCGCAAAAAGCTCTGGCTGCTCACGGCTGTCGATTAAAGCCAATAACTCGTCTGTGGTGTCACCTGGTGCTGATACCACCACCCAGGCTTCTGGTTCTTTCGCCACAATAGCGGCGACTGCAGAAAAACGCTCAGCGCTGGCTAAGCTGCTACCGCCGAATTTATGCACTGTGTTTTGATTCTTCACTGTACTGCTCATAACATTCACCATAAAACACTAAGTGCCGGATTTAATCTGAATTGTTGCTGTTCAGTTGTCGCTGCTGTTGCTGGCTCTGACTGAACTTCTGCTGTTGGGTTGTTTTGCTTTATAGCTGCATCGACCGCAGCAAAAGCCTGAGCCAGATCGGCTATCAAATCCTGAATATCTTCAATACCCACAGATAAACGAATTAAGGTTGGGCCTATGCCTGCCGCTTTTTGTGTGACGGCATCTAAAGAGGCGTGAGTCATAGAGCCAGGGTGGCAAATTAAGCTTTCGATACCACCTAAAGACTGAGCCAAAGTGAAACACTGCAGGGCTTCAAAAAATACAGCTAAATAGGCTTCATCGGCGGCCAGATCAAAACTCAGCATGGAACCAAAGCCGTGTTGCTGGGCTTTGGCAATGGCATGACCAGGATGATCTTTTAAGCCTGGGTAATAAATACGGCCAACCAGCGGCTGTTTTTGCAGATAATCGACCACCAGCTCTGCATTGTGCTGATGTTGCTTAATACGGGGCAATAAAGTACGCAGGCCACGTAAAGTCTGGTAGGCGTCAAAAGCACCACCTGTTACGCCTAAACAATTAGCCCACCATTTCAGTTCATCACCTACGGCAGCGTCTTTGGTGATTAAAGCTCCACCTACAATGTCGCTATGGCCATTAATAAACTTAGTAGTGGAATGAACCACTATATCAGCGCCCAGAGCTATAGGGTTTTGCAAAGCCGGTGATAAGAAGGTGTTATCCACCACCAGAATCGCATTTAGTGTTTTTGCCAGTTCAGCCGTAGCTCTCACATCGGTAATTTGTAAAAGCGGATTACTTGGGGTTTCCACCCAAATCATTTTTGGTTTGGCCGCTTTAATTTGTTCTGCCCAGTCAGCTTGCTGGAAATTGACGACCACCAGTTGAAAGGCTTTTTTACGAGAGGCTAAATTCAGGAATAAACGGTAGCTGCCACCATAACAATCATGGGGGATCACTAAGGTATCTTCCGGGCCAATCAATTGCAGCGCCAATAAACAGGCTGACATGCCAGTGCCGGTAATTAAACCTTTAGCACCACCTTCCAGCTCTGCCAGGGCATCACCTAATAAATCCCGTGTTGGGTTATTCGAGCGTGAATAATCGTATTTTCCCGGCTGCTTAAAGGCTTTTAATTCATAAGTTGAGGTTAAATACAAAGGTGGCGTAACAGCACCATAAGCAGAGTCCTGCGCTATTCCGGCGCGGGCAGCTACTGTGGCTGAGTGTTGTTTGCTCATAAAAAACCTCAAATTTAGATGTTTAGACGTCTAAAAGTATACCCGCCAAAACTAAGAAGTCAAAACATTTAGACGTCTGTACGATTAAATCTTGCACAGTGTTTGTACTCGGGAGTATAAAGAAGTAAAATTTCGTTTAATTACGTGTACGTGCGCGACAACGTAGCAAAGGTCAACAGACCATATAACTAAATTCAATCAAGGTATCCCTATGGCAAAGTGGAATGGTGAGTATGTTCACCCTTATGCGGAACACGGAAAGAAGTCCGAACAGGTGAAAAAGATTACAGTCTCTATCCCGTTGAACGTATTAAAAGTGTTAACAGATGAAAGAACCCGCCGTCAGGTGAATAACCTGCGCCATGCCACCAACAGCGAATTATTGTGCGAAGCTTTTTTGCATGCCTTCACTGGCCAGCCTTTGCCTGCAGATGAAGATTTACGCAAAGACAATCCACATCAAATTCCAGTGGAAGTGCGTAACATTTTAACCAGTATGGGTAAGCCAATTCCTGTGATCCAGGAAGCGGATTCTGACGAAGAATAAATAAAACTGGGGCCTGAGTTCTGACTCTGGCCCCAACTCATCACTGCATATAATTTTCAGGCATAGGCAAACGTGCCACTCCTGATGCCACAGCCGCTTCAGCCACTGCGCGGGCAACGCGGGATAATAAACGTGGGTCCATTGGCTTTGGAATAATATAGTCCGCACCAAACTCCAGTGAATCTACCTGAGCAGCTGTTAACACAGCCTGCGATACCGGCTCTTTCGCAATAGAGCGAATAGCCTGCACTGCAGCCAGTTTCATTTCATCGTTAATCACTTTGGCACGAACATCCAAAGCACCACGGAAAATGAAAGGGAAACACAATACGTTATTCACCTGATTCGGATAATCAGAGCGTCCTGTCGCCATAATTAAGTCGCTACGCTGGGCATGCGCCAGTTCAGGCTTAATTTCCGGATCCGGGTTAGAGCAGGCAAAAATGACAGGTTTATCGGCCATTAGCTTTAAGGCTTCTGCTGGCAGAGCATCTGGTCCTGACACGCCAACAAATACATCGGCGCCTTCCATTGCTTCTTCCAGTGTGCGTTTGTCCGTGTTATTGGCAAACAGCTCTTTGTATTTGTTTAAATCGTTACGGCGGGTGTGGATCACACCTTTGGTATCGAGCATATAAATATGTTCACGCTTAGCACCACATTTGATCAACAGCTCCATACAGGCAATAGCTGCTGCACCGGCACCTAAACAAACGATCACTACTTTACTAATGTCTTTGCCCTGAATTTCCAAAGCGTTCAGTAAACCTGCGGCTGTGACTATGGCTGTACCGTGTTGGTCATCATGAAACACCGGAATATTGCAACGTCTGATCAGCTCTTTTTCAATCTCAAAACACTCAGGCGATTTAATATCTTCAAGGTTAATGCCACCAAAGGTATCGGCTATATTAGCCACAGTATCGATAAACTCTTCAGTAGTACGGTGTGTCACTTCAATGTCGATGGAGTCTAAGCCGGCAAAACGCTTAAACAGCAGAGCTTTACCTTCCATCACTGGTTTAGAAGCCATAGGACCGAGGTTACCTAAACCCAATATAGCTGTGCCGTTGCTGATCACAGCGACCAGATTGCCTTTGCCTGTGTACTTGTAGACATCATCAATGTTATTCGCTATTTCACGCACAGGCTCAGCCACACCCGGGCTGTAAGCCAAAGCGAGATCTCTGACTGTTTCAGCTGGTTTACTGATTTCAATACTGATTTTGCCTGGTTTAGGCTCGGCGTGATACTTAAGCGCCTGTTCTCGAAAGTCTGACATAGGTAAGAGGTTCCATGAGTAAGTATGCCCTGTGGGCTGTTATCTTCTATTTGCCATGAGCTGTGGTGCAACCCAAAAGGTGGCTCATTCTAAAGAGCAAGTCAGCCCTTTAGAACCACTAATTTTCAGATCGTACCAGTGCATCCCCTTCGTACTTGAAGCCGCAGCTTTGTTACTTACGCGCCCTCGCCCTAGTCACATAGGACTACTATGCTCCTGGGGTCTCACGCACTTGTCGCCTCCCTGCAACTCCAATTACTTTGGGTACAGTCACTGATTAGCAGAACTCATTCCGATGTTTTCACTGTTCCGTCAGGCTTTTTTGTAGGGTAAACCTGTCCGGCTCAGACTGCCGAAAACTTCAACAGTGGAGCTCTACACGTCTTTTATAACAAGTTTTATCCAGTGCGCCAAGCGCTAAAATAAAACTGATCTGACCAGATAAGGGCAAAATGATAAAGCATGCAGTTTTACGCCATCTTTAACCGGATAGTTTTGATGAAAAACTGCTTAGCCATGCAAGCAAGGAGAAAGTCTGTTAGATAAATCCAATAAAATCAAAAGGATAATCAAGAAGGCGAGCAAATAATAAGCAAACAATTTATGCAGAATAAATCTTTATTTCTGTTTCAAAAAAGAAAGGCCGGAAACCGGCCTTTCTTAGCAGCTATAATCCCGTCATTAAAGCGAAGGAGTATTCTCACCTTCTTTTTCAATCACTTCTGGTAACAAATCTTCACGGCATGCGCCTAACAACACAGCAACAGAACTTGCTACGTAAATCGAAGAATAAGTACCAATGGCAATACCAAATAACAAGGCCGCAGCAAACCCATGTAACAGCGGGCCGCCTAAGTAAAACAGCGCCACTAAGGACAAGGCCGTGGTACCAGAGGTAATAGTGGTGCGGCTCAATGTGGAAGTGATTGCTTCATTCACTGTTTCTTCGACTGTGGCTTCACGCAGTTTACGGAACATTTCACGGATACGGTCAAATACCACTATGGTGTCGTTGATTGAATAACCAACCAGCGCTAACAAGGCCGCCAATACAGTTAAATCGAACTCCATACCTGTGATAGAAAACATACCTACAGTGATGATGACGTCGTGAATTAACGCCACTACAGAGCCTACTGAATAACGCCATTCAAAGCGAAAGGCCACATACATCATGATGCCGATAAAAGAGGCTAATAAAGCCAACATACCGTCATCTTTCAGCTCGTCACCTACTGAAGCACTCACCTGTTCAACGCGACGCTTGGTGACTTCGCCTTTTTCCACTTTTTGAATAGACTCAATAATCTGCTCACCCACCACAGCCTGTTCAACATCAGCGCGTGGCGCAATGCGGATCATCACTTCAGTCGAGGTGCCAAAATACTGCACTACTGCATCAGGGAAACCATCTGCAGCCAAAGCCGTACGGATTTTTGGCAGGTCGGCTTGCTGCTCAAAACCAGCTTCAACCACTATACCGCCGGTAAAATCCAGACCAAAGTTAATACCTTTGGTGAAAATACTGAACAGAGACCCCAGTACCAGCAACAAAGAAAATATGATGGCTGGCGATTTGAAGCGCATAAAGTTAAGCGGTTCTTTAAAATCAAGAAACTTCATCATAATTCCTTATATAGGTAATTTTTCAACTTTACGGCCACCCCAGATCAGATTGACAAACAATCTGGATACGGTCACAGCAGTAAAGATAGAGGTGATAATACCTATGGCTAAAGTCACGGCAAAACCTTTGACCGGGCCAGAACCTAAACCAAACAGAATAATCGCCACTAAGAAAGTGGTAATGTTGGAGTCGGTAATGGTAGCAAAAGCTCTGTTATAACCTTCATGAATAGCCTGCTGTACGGAACGACCATTGGCCAGTTCTTCACGAATACGCTCGTTAATCAGTACGTTGGCGTCAATAGCCATACCTATGGTTAATAAGATACCAGCCATACCCGGCAAGGTCAGAGTAGCGCCAGGCACCATAGACAAAACACCAATCAACAGTACCACGTTGCTGGCTAATGCCAGGTTAGCGACCACCCCTACCCACTTGTAGTAGAAGGCAATAAAGATCACAGTCAGCAACATACCCACCATAATAGCGTTGGTACCCAGCTCAATGTTTTCCTGACCCAGGCTTGGGCCTATAGTACGTTCTTCGACAATCTGAATAGGAGCTATCAAAGCACCGGCACGTAATAACAAGGCCAGGTTTTGTGCTTCAGCCGGACTATCTACACCTGTGATACGGAAACTGCGACCTAAACGCGCCTGAATAGTGGCCACGTTAATCACTTCTTCTTTTTTCTCAAGAATAGTGCGGCCCTGAGCATCTTTTTTGTCGGTAGGTTTGTATTCAATAAATACAGTAGCCATCGACTTACCAATAGCTTCTTTGGTCGCTTGCGAGAAGGTATTGCCACCTTTGGCATCCAGATCAATATTGACCTGAGGACGGCTGTATTCATCGAAGCTGCTGTTGGCACCAATAATATGGTTGCCTGTCAGCATCACACGTTTTTGCAACAACACAGGGCGACCTTCACGGTCGTTATACAACTGTGCATTAGGTGGCACCCGGCCTTCTATCGCACTTTGTAAATCGCCGGCTTCATCCACCATACGGAATTCAAGAGTGGCAGTTGCACCTAAAATTTCTTTGGCGCGAGCTGTGTCCTGTACACCTGGTAATTGAACCACAATACGTTCAGCGCCCTGACGTTGCACTAAAGGTTCAGCCACACCAATAGCATTGACACGGTTGCGGATAATAGTGATGTTCTGCGCTACAGCATCTTCACGTAATGCTTTTACTTTGAGTTCACTAAAACCGGCAACCAAAGTCAGATCGTCAGTTTCAGTAAAAGTCATGTCGCGGTCTTTGCTGCTTAACAAGGTTTTAGCCGCAGCTAAATCATCAGCGGTGCGGAAACTCAGATTGACCTTTAAATTAGGCACATCAGCAGTCACAGCGCGGTAACGAACTTTGGCTTCACGCAGATCAGTACGGTACACCAGCACTAAATCGTTGACGTTTTTTTCCATCGCGGTTTTCATATCCACTTCCATCAGGAAGTGAACACCACCACGTAAGTCCAGACCCAACTTCATTGGAGCCGCACCTATAGCATCCAGCCAGGCTGGTGTAGCCGGAGCCAGATTTAATGCAGTCACGAAGTTGTCGCCTAACGTCTTATTCGCAACTTCACGCGCTTTTAACTGATCTTCTGTGTTTAAAAAGCGAACCAGCACCTGGCCTTTTTCCAATACAGCTGACTTAGGTGTTAACCCTTGTTCAGTAAAAGCTTTTTGCAATTCATCCACGGTTTGCTGAGTAACATCAGCACCACGGCTTGCATTGATTTGTATCGACGGGTCATTAGGATATAAATTCGGCAGGGCGTACAGCATGCTGACGCCCATGACGATGATCACCACTAAGTACCGCCAGATGGAATTCTGGTTTAACACATTAAAATCCTTTTACAGTGATTTCATCGTGCCTTTCGGCAGTACGGCAGCGATAGCAGATTTCTGCACTGTGACTTCAGTGGTCTCGTTTAACGCGATAGCAACAAAATCTTTATCGTCAGCAATTTTTGCAATACGCCCCACTAAACCGCCTTGAGTTAAGACTTCATCGCCTTTGCCTAACGCAGACATCAGGTTTTTATGCTCTTTTACACGTTTAGCTTGCGGGCGGTAGATCAGGAAATAAAAGATCAAACCGAATGCCGCTAACATAATCAGTAAATCCCAGCCACCACCTGCAGGTGCTGTAGCTGGAGCGTTGGCGTATGCATTGGAAATAAATAAACTCATCACATGTCCCCTAAAGTTTTAAATTAAAAGTGTTAAAAATTAAAAAATGAAATCTTATTGTTCTAAAAGGCTTGTTTCCAGCGGCGGCACATCCATGCCCCTTTTCTGGTAAAACTCAGCCACAAATTCTTCCAGCTTTTGTTCAGCAATAGCTGCGCGCAAAGCTTGCATTAACTTCTGGTAATGATGCAGATTGTGGATGGTATTCAAGCGCGCACCCAAAATCTCATTGCATCTGTCCAGATGATGTAGATATGACCGAGAATAATTTTTACAAGTGTAGCAATCACATTCTGCATCTAAAGTAGAGGGATCGTCCTTGTGCTTGGCATTGCGGATCTTAATTACACCAGTGCTGACAAACAAATGGCCATTACGGGCATTACGGGTTGGCATCACACAGTCAAACATATCTATACCACGGCGCACCGCTTCCACTATGTCTTCAGGTTTACCCACACCCATTAAATAACGTGGTTTGTGCTGTGGCATCTGACCTGTGGTGTGGTTGAGGATTTTAATCATATCCTCTTTGGGTTCACCCACAGACAAACCACCAATGGCATAACCATCAAAACCAATCTCTTCAAGACCTTGCAAGGAGATGTCACGCAGTTCAGGGTACATACCGCCCTGAATAATACCAAACAAAGCTGACGGATTATCACCGTGTTCGTCTTTGCTGCGTTTAGCCCAGCGCAGAGACATTTCCATCGATTTTTTCGCTTGCTGCTCTGTAGCTGGATACGGCGTACATTCGTCAAAAATCATCACTATGTCTGAGCCCAAATCGCGTTGCACCTGCATAGAGCGCTCAGGAGTTAACAGGATTTTTTCGCCGTTCAAAGGCGAACGGAAAGTCACACCTTCTTCTTTAATTTTGCGCAGCTCGCCCAAACTGAACACCTGAAAACCACCAGAGTCAGTCAAAATAGGTTTGTGCCAGTGCATAAAGTCATGCAAATCACCGTGTTTTTTGATGATTTCAGTGCCAGGACGCAGCATTAAGTGGAAGGTATTGCCTAAGCAGATTTGTGCACCTGTGGCTTCCAGTTCTTCAGGCGTCATGCCTTTGACTGTGCCATAAGTGCCCACAGGCATAAATGCAGGAGTTTCAACAATGCCGCGCTCGAATACAAGGCGGCCACGACGGGCTTTACCGTCGGTTTTTAATAATTCAAATTTCACGTTCTACCTCAGTCTCTGCCAGAAAAACAGTCCGGCTTTTTTCGCGCCCGATTGTAGCAGAACAAAAGGCCAAACCCCACCTTTAAAGCGGTATGGCCTTTCGTGCCCGCAAGCACTGCAGAGACAACAATTTGTAGTGGCCGCGGCCTGTCCCGGCCCGTCGATGAACATCGCGGTATCAATAGACCGGCGGGTACAAGACCCGCCCCTACGATCGATTAAGGAAAATTTACAGGAGCAGCATCGCATCGCCATAGGAATAAAAACGATACTCCTGCTCTATCGCGGTTTGATAGGCCTGCATTACATAGTCTTTTTGACTAAAAGCACTGACCAGCATAATCAATGTGGATTCTGGCAAATGGAAGTTAGTGACTAAGCCATCAATCACCTGAAACTGGTAACCCGGGTAGATAAATATTTTAGTGTCGCCGCTATAAGGCTGTAAGTCTTTGCCTTGTTGTAATGCGATTTGAGCAGCAGATTCCAGCGAACGAACCGATGTAGTCCCCACAGCCACCACTCTGTTACCACGCGCTTTACAGGCATGAATGGCATCCACTACGGCCTGATCGACTTCAATGTATTCAGCATGCATCTGGTGATCCAGCACATTATCCACCCGCACCGGCTGAAAAGTACCAGCCCCAACATGCAAAGTGACATAAGCGAACTCTATGCCTTTGGCTTTTAATGCCGCCAATAAAGGCTCATCAAAATGCAAACCCGCTGTTGGTGCAGCTACAGCACCGGGTTTCTGGTTATAGACAGTCTGATAACGCTGCTTATCTTCGTCGCTGTCGGGTCTGTCTATGTAAGGTGGCAACGGCATATGGCCCAGCCGGTCTAACATAGTCAATACAGGCTCTTCCCCTAACAGCTCCAGCTCAAACAAGGTATCGTGGCGCTGCAGCATTTTAAGTTGGGTGTTGTCATCGACCAGAATAATGCTCTCTGGCTTTGGGGCTTTACTGGCGCGAACATGCGCCAAAAAGCGCTGAGTATCGAGCACCCGCTCCACCAGAATTTCTACTTTGCCACCTGATTCTTTTTGACCAAATAAGCGGGCTGGGATCACCCTGGTATTATTAAATACCAATAAATCGCCGCTATTAAGTTGTCCGGGCAAATCAGTGAACACCAGGTGGGATAACTCACCAGTCTGGCGCTGCATTTTTAATAAACGACTGCTGGAACGTTCTGCTTTAGGAAAACGTGCGATCAGCTGCTCTGGCAGCTCAAAGGAAAAATCTTTAACTTGCATAATTTATAAGTCCGCTTTACCGACAAACTGTATCAAACCGGCATTGATGCCGACACCTGACGCGATGCACTGTTGCAGCGCGGCGGCAGTCTACAAAGATGTTTTTTTCAATACAAGCTATTTTTCGCCACAACAGCAATGAGCAAAATTTCAGCTAAGCTTTGGAAAAGCTCAAGGACAAAACCGCATGATGTATCGCCTTACTGTACTTTTGTTTTGCTTTTTCATAGTGCAATCCGCCGTTGCGGAGCAAAAAGCACAATCACAGCTTCAGATCAGTACCCCTGTCTGGCCAGGTTTCACGAATGCCGATGGTACTGGTGCTTATGCAGATTTGTTTCAGCTGATTTACCCAAAAGATCAGACAGAACTGGTGTGGCATTTCAGTAACTTTGGCCGCGCTATCCATCTGGTGCAGCAAGGTAAACACCATATGGTACCAGGCTTATCCGCCTATGAGTCAGGCAATGAGCATCAAGGATTACTGCTGTCTGCCCACCCCTTTGATTTTGATTTAATAGTTGCTATTTACGATCCTACCCATACGGCACCGCCACAACTGGAACTGCTGAAACAGCATAAACTAGCCTGGGATTTAGCGTACGACTTACATCTGGTATTAGGCCTGCCGGAAAAAGGCTATGAGGTACTGGATATAAAACAAGGTCTGGAGCTGGTTAAAAATCGCAGGGTTGATATTTATCTGGCGGAAAAAAGTGAATTACATCAGTACTTAAAAGGAGAAGGAGCTGTACAGCTGCAACCTTTGCGTTATCAGGAGATGCTGCGTGATCCTATTTATCTGGCTTTTGCTGACAATGAATCAGGCCGTTTATTTAAAGCCTTGTGGGATAAGCGCTTTCTTTCGTTATACAAAACAGGTCAGCTGAAGCAGTTTTATCAAACCTATCCCCAACTGACCTTGCCCAATCTGCATTAGGTTTTAATCACCGCATTTTTGCTGTAACACTTCAGATATTAACTGCGTCATCTGGCGATAACTGCGTAGTTTGCTGGACGTAGGACGCCAGGCTACGCCAATATCACGGTACGCCTGACCAGAGCTTGGTTTCTGCGCCACCAGCTCAGTGCCACGCAACAAACCGCTGTTAATCGCCATCTGCGGCATAAAAGTCACACCCAGTTTGTTATTGACCATCTGACTTAAGGTGTGCAGGCTGGTAGCAAAAAACGGATTTACTTTACGGTTGTCATCCAGCTCGCAGGCTTTTACTGCATGGCCTGTCATACAATGCTCGCGCTCCAGCAGAAAAATACTTTCATCCGGCCACTGGCTGATGTCTTGCTGAAAACCACGGTCCAGCCAGTCCTTATGCAATACCAGCTTAAAAGGGTCTTGTGCCAGCACTTCGGTATGCAAAGTACCAGTGTCATAAGGTAAAGCCAGTAAGACTAAGTCTAATCGCCCTTCAATCAACGACTGTAACGAGTTTTCAGTGGTGTCTTCCCGCAGCAACAATTGCAGCTCAGGAAAACGTTCACGCGACAGCGCCATCACTTCACTTAATACAAAAGGCGCAATGGTAGGAATACAACCTAAACGCAAAGGACCCGCCATCGGCTTACCCTGACATTTAGCAAATTCTGTCAGCTCTTCACACTGTTCCACTATATAACGGGCCTGGCGCACCACATCTTCACCCAAAGGGGTAAAAATAAAGGTTTTATGATCGCGCTCCAGCAACTGCGCGTTCATGGTTTCTTCTAAGTTGGCGATGGCGGCACTTAAGGTGGACTGACCTATGTAACAAGCTTCAGCAGCACGACCAAAATGCTGGTGTTCATGCAAAGCAAGCAGGTATTGCAACTGTTTAATACTGGGCACACGTTTCATCTTTTATTCCGATGATTAACCTCAATTAAAACCAATTTAATCGAATAAAATTAAAAAGCAAAGCGACAAGCTATTAATTTGCGACAGAACCCCAGAAGCTGCGAAGTATAGCCTGACAATGTTTAAGTGCGCTGCAACAGAGTTTTACGAATAAAAAAATCCCGGCAAAAGCCAGGATTTTTTATCACACAACAGCAGGGATCAGACGCTAAAAATAGCTTTGATAATATAGAAAAATACGATGGCTAAACCAGCACCCACAGGTAAAGTCACTACCCATGAAATAAAGATATTACGTACTACACCTAAATTCAGAGCGGCAATACCCCGGGCTAAACCTACACCTAATACAGCACCAACCAGAGTTTGAGTGGTAGAGATGGGTAAGCCAGTACCAGAAGCTATAACTACAGTGGTCGCAGCAGACATTTCAGCCGCAAAACCACGGCTTGGGGTCAAATGCGTAATCGCAGTGCCTATAGTTTTAATCACTTTAGCGCCTAAAGTGGCTAAACCAATCACAATACCCACAGCACCTAGAGGTAAAATCCACCAGTCCAGTTTGGCTTTACCTACCACTTCACCACCCGACTGGATCACGCTGACCACAGCAGCCAAAGGTCCAATGGCATTCGCTACATCGTTAGAACCGTGAGCAAAAGCCATACAGCAGGCTGTAGTGATCATCAGAATACCGAAGATTTTTTCAACGTTGGTAAAATGCATTTCTTTATCGGCCATTGGGTCTATATGCACCCGGCTAATCGCAATTTTACCCACAATACCCACAACCACAGCGATACTACCGGCTATCATCAGGTTTTGTTCTGTGCTCAGGTCTAAGCCCACATGAGTTAAACCTTTAGTCACAGTCACCAAAGCCATCATCAGCGCTGCAAAAGCCATATAAAAAGGCACATATTTTTTAGCGTTAGCCAGCGGATTATCAGTATCAAAAATTAAACGCTGGGCACTCATAAAAATTAAGTAGGCCAGAATACCAGCCAGCACAGGAGTCACGACCCAACTGCCAACTATGCCACCTACTTTCCCCCACTCCACCGCATCTACACCCACACCTACAGCGGCAAAACCGATAATGGCACCAACAATAGAGTGAGTCGTGGACACAGGCCAGCCATAATAAGAAGCAACCAGCAACCAGGTACCAGCAGCCAACAAGGCTGCAATCATGCCAAATACCATCAGTTCAGGCGCTGAAGCAAAGTGAATAGGGTCAACGATGCCACTGCGAATGGTAGAAGTTACAGAACCGCCCGCTAAATAAGCGCCGGCAAATTCAAAAATAGCAGCAATAAAAATTGCTTGTTTAACAGTTAAAGCTTTGGATCCTACTGAAGTACCCATGGCGTTTGCCACATCATTGGCACCTACACCATAAGCCATAATAAAGCCAAATACTGCGGCTACGATAATCAGCGTATAGCCGTACGTAGTTAAAATATCCATCTGTGAATTACCTTAAAAATTATCGAGCCAACATGATTTCAAGACGTGAACCTACTTTCAAAGCACAGTCAGCTAAATCGCCAACCCACTCAAGAGTGCGGTACAGGAACATCACATCAACCGGATTCATTTCGGCTTCAGCTTTACGCACAAATTTACGTAAACTGATCTGCAATTGGTCGGTATCATGCTCGATTTCATCGATACGTTCGACCATTTTGATCACTAAATCGACTTCGCGGCCACGAAAACCAGTTTCCAACAGCTCGTCCAGTTCATTGATTGCTTCACATGCCAGTTCGACAGCATCGATACAACGCTGTAAATAGGCTTTAAACTCCACCTGTATAGGAACAGGAATTTCCAGCTCACGACCTAAAACACGGCCCGTGATATCTTTGGCTTTGTTGGCAATTTTATCCTGCTGCGAAACCAGCTCTAATAAATCCGTTCGTTCCACAGGTAAAAACAGCCCACGTGGCAAATGCACGCGTATATCACGTTTTAAATTGTCGGCATCCTTTTCCAACGTCACAATAGATTTGCGAACTTCAGCCGCTTTATCCCAATCCTTCAAAAACACTGCATCAAAAAATGGCAGCAGCAACAGGCTGGCATCAAAAACCTTTTTGATATGTTCTTCCAATGGTTTGATGGGGGATTTTGCGAAAACCGCCAAAAAGTGATTTGGCATAATGAGTGTGCCTCTTGTTGTTGAGTTGACGAAAGTCGGCGCGCATTGTACTGCAATCAAAGTGTAATAAAAACGCCTGAAAAGGCCAGAGTGTAAAAAGCCTGATAAAACATAGGTTTTATCAGGCTTTTATGACAACTAAATGCTGAAATTTTTTAACTGCGGGCTTCTTGCTCTAATTTTTCTTCATCACTGTGGCGCACGTCTTTGCCTTTGACCAGGAAGACGATGTATTCAGCCACGTTTTTACAACGGTCGCCAATACGTTCCATAGAACGGGCAGACCACAATACATTCATGATCTTAGGAATAGAACGTGGGTCTTCCATCATGTAGGTCATTAATTGACGGGTGATGGCTTCGTATTCACGGTCTACTTTTTTGTCTTCGCGGTGCACTGCTAAAGCGGCTTCCACGTCCATACGGGCAAAAGCGTCCAATACATCGTGCAGCATCTGAGCGACATGGCGGCCCATATTATCCAGATTTACCAGCAAATCCTGCTGTGCACTGTTAAAAGACTCCAATGCAACTTTAGCGATACGTTCGGCTTCATCACCAATACGCTCTAAGTCAGAAATGGTTTTGATAATAGCCATAATCAGGCGTAAATCGCTGGCTGCTGGCTGGCGTTTGGCAATGATACGGGTGCATTCATGGTCAATTTTAATTTCCCAGTCGTTTACTTTCACATCATTGGCGATCACCTGACGAGCTAAATCGGCATCACTGCTGGCAATAGCATTCAGCGCATCCGCCAGTTGTTGTTCAATTAAGCCACCCATTGCCATCACATGGTTGCGAACCTGCTCAATTTCTTCATTAAACTGGCTGGAAATGTGCTTCGTTAAATTCATTTTGTCCATCGCTCTCTCCTCGTGGGGGCTAATCCGTTAACCAAAACGGCCTGTGATGTAATCTTCAGTTTGTTGCTGCGATGGATTGGTAAACATCTTATTGGTGGCATCAAACTCAATTAAATCACCCATATACATAAATGCAGTATAGTCGGATACACGGGCTGCCTGCTGCATATTGTGGGTAACAATCACGATAGTGTATTTATCTTTGAGCTCATAAATCAGTTCTTCAATTTTCAGCGTAGAAATTGGATCCAAAGCTGAAGCCGGCTCATCGAGCAATAACACTTCAGGTTCAATCGCAATAGCCCGAGCTATGACCAAACGTTGTTGCTGACCACCAGATAAACCAAAGGCATTGTCATGCAAACGGTCTTTCACTTCGTTCCACAAAGCTGCGCCTTTTAATGAAGTTTCGACCACTTCATCCAGAATACGTTTATCTTTAACGCCTTGCAGACGCAGGCCATAAGCCACGTTTTCATAAATGCTTTTTGGGAATGGGTTAGGTTTCTGGAATACCATACCGACCTGACGGCGTAACTCAGCCACGTCAATTTTCGGATCATAGATATTCTGACCATCCATTAAAATCTGCCCTTCAATACGGCAGATATCCACTAAATCGTTCATCCGGTTAAAACAGCGCAACAAGGTGGATTTACCACAACCTGAAGGGCCGATAAAAGCCGTGACGCGTTTTTCCGGGATCGTCATATTGACGCTTTTTAGTGCCAGCGAATCTGCATAATAGAGCTTCAGATCATTGACCTGAAGTTTGATTTTTTCATCCGACAGTTTCAATTCGTTTTCTACCGGTGGAGCAGTTAATTTATCTTGATTCATCTTCGTTACCATTCTATGAAATTCTGTGAGCTTGTGACCAAAGGCCTGCCACGCAGGCCTGCTGCTATCTAATCTGTATCGCTGCGGTATTTTTCACGTAATCGGTTACGCATATATATAGCCGCCATATTCAGCACCACAATCAATAACACCAGCACCAGTGCTGTGGCATAGAGCAATGGACGCGAAGCTTCAACGTTCGGACTCTGGAAACCCACATCAAAGACGTGGAAACCCAAGTGCATGATCTTCTGGTCTAAATGAATAAACGGGAAATTGCCATCTATAGGTAAAGTAGGCGCCAGTTTCACTACACCTACCAGCATCAGAGGTGCTACTTCACCTGCAGCACGGGCTACAGCTAAAATTAATCCCGTCATCATAGCCGGAGTGGCCAGCGGCACCACCACTTTCCATAAAGTTTCAGATTTGGTCGCACCTAAGGCCAGACTACCCATACGAATAGTACTTGGAATACGGGATAAACCCTCTTCTGTCGATACAATGACGACAGGCAGAGTCAACAATGCCAGGGTCAAAGACGCCCAGAATAAACCCGGAGTACCAAAAGTCGGGCTTGGTAAAGCTTCAGGGTAAAACAGCTGATCGATGCTGCCGCCCATAATGTACACAAAGAAACCTAAACCAAAAACACCGTACACAATAGAAGGTACACCAGCCAGGTTATAGACCGAAATCCGGATGATTTTCAGCAGTGGCCCTTGTTTTGCGTATTCACGCAGATAAATGGCTGCCAGCACCCCAAAAGGCGTCACTATAATAGCCATCAGTATGACCATAGTGACAGTACCAAAAATAGCAGGGAATATACCGCCTTCGGTATTGGCTTCCCGTGGCTCTTCCGTCAGGAAAGTGCCAATGCCACTAAAGTAATGTCTGGTTTTTTGCCAGACCGACATATCGTTTGGCGCAAAAGCCTTAACGATATTTGCCAGTGAAATGGTTACTTCACGGCCTTCTGCAGAACGTGCCACTAAGTTGTCACGATTTGATTCTGCACGCAGTTGATCCAGTTTTTGTTGGATCACCGCATATTCATCGTTCAGAACTTTGTTTTCTGCTTCAGCCTGAGCTTTGAATTCAGCCATTTCAGCATCAGACACCTTATCCAGAACCAGACGACGTTCGGTTAAACGTAACTTCTCAATCTGGTTATTGATGCGGCTGATGTCATTTTTTTCGATATCTTTCATCTGTTGAAAAATACCGTTAGCGCGTTCAACCCGTTTTAACAACTCAGGCCACATAGCGTCGCCTTCAGCGATCAGGGTATCGCCTTCGTTCAGCTTAAGCGGGAAACCATAAAAATTACCACGCTCACGACGCTCCAGCGCAATAGCGCCTTCTGGAGCTGTCCATCCGGTGATTTCATAATCCATATACCAGGAGAAATCCCGGCCATACAGATCGCGGTTACCTACTTTGACCAGATAACGGGTGACAGCTTCCAGCTCTGCAGGCACTGTAGCACCTGACTCACGCAACATCACAGCAGACACTGTTTCGGCACGAACCAGTTCACCCATAATCACTTTTTTCTGACCGGATTCAGGAGACCATTCAGTCTGCTGTAAATCCGCTGGCCAGAAGTGACTGCCGCCACGTACGACAATCAACCCCAACACACCTATCACCATCACCAGACACAAAGCAATGGCTCCAGCGTTTAACCAAATCCAGGGAGTCCCCGATCTGAACCAGGCTCTTACGCCAAATAAAGATTTCATCAAAGTGCCCCTTAATTACAGATTGCTGAAGCGTTGACGTAAACGCTGCCGTATCACTTCGGCGAGGGTATTAAATACAAAGGTAAAGACAAACAACACCAAAGCAGCAAGGAACAACACACGGAAGTGGGTGCTGCCAACGGCTGTCTCAGGTAACTCCACCGCTATATTGGCGGATAAAGTACGCATACCTTCGAAGATATTAAAGTTCACTACCGGGCTGTTACCCGTGGCCATCAGCACTATCATGGTTTCACCCACAGCGCGGCCAAAACCCACCATCACTGCAGCAAAAACACCTGGACTGGCTGTTGGCAATACCACACCAACCATGGTTTGCCATGGTGTCGCGCCCAAAGCTAAAGAACCCTGAGTTAAATGGCGAGGCACGTTAAAAATGGCATCTTCAGCAATAGAGAAGATATTTGGAATAACAGCAAAGCCCATGGCTATACCCACAATCAACGCATTACGCTGGTCGTAGTTAATGCCATTGTCGGTAAACCACTGGCGTAAACTGCCATCAAAAAAAGCGTTGTCGATAACAGGGCTGGCACTGACCGCCAAATAACCAAACAGAATAATCACAGGCACTAAAAACGCGGCTTCCCAACCTAAACCAAAACGATTGCGAATAGATTCAGGCATATAACGCCATAAGTAAGCTGCAGCGAGCATCATAAATGGCATCAGGATCAGAATGGCGAACACAGCGCTTAAATACTCTTCTACAAAAGGCGCCAGCCATAAACCTGCTAAGAAGCCAAGAATAACTGTTGGCAAGGCCGCCATAATTTCGATGGTAGGTTTCACTTTGCCACGCAGTACAGGCGTCATGAAGTAAGCGACATAAATAGCGCTCATGATGGCCAGAGGGGTAGCAAACAACATGGCAAAAAATGCGGCTTTTAAAGTACCTAAAGCTAAAGGCACCATGCTCATTTTGGCTTCAAATTCATCTGAACCGGCAGAAGCTTGCCAAATGTATTTGGCTTCATCACGGCCTTCGTACCAGACTTCATTCCAAAGCGCTCTGTAAGACACGTCCGGATGAGCATTTTCCAAATCAAACTTATGCATCTGACCTTTGTTGTCCAGCAACAGGAAATTGGTATTGATAGGGGAAATAGCAATTTGTTTTGCCATCAGCTCATCATCAAAGGCATCTAAAAACAAAGTGCGTGCTGAAGTGCCGTAATGAATGCCCAGATGACCTTTGTCATCTATGGCCATAAAACCTTTACGGGAATATTCAGCAACGATCTGAGTAATAGCACCAGGGTGCTGCTCAAAATCACGAATTTGTTTTAAGTCAAAGTTATTGTGTTGGTCACGCACTAAAAACCACTGGGTTAATTCACCCTTGGATGAGCCCACAATCAAAGACACAGTACCGACCAAAAACTCAATGGCGGTGATCTGTTCACCTGATTTCACCGCATTGACGCTTTGGACTAAACGCGCCTGCTCCGGGTTATTGATGGCGTAATAATGGATTTGCCCTGCTTTATCGGCAACAAACAAATTCTGAAAAGTATTGTCGATCAGAATTCTGCTGGCTGAAGCTGGTGCGTCAGGTAAAGTGTAATCGGTGCGTACCACTGTAGTTTCGCCGGTCAGGAACACAGTTTCTGCCACCATATTTGACAACACTAAACGACCATCAGCCGTATAAGCGCTCAACATCCGGTTTTCGTCTTTTTCCTGTATGGCTATAGCCACTAAAGCCTGACCTTGAGCATCAACCTGTACCGGAGCTTCACCTAAAGGATAACTGACTTTAGGATTCACCTGACGTTTATCGTTTGGATAACTCAACAGATATTCATGCTTGGCAATCAGTGCCTGACCGTTGGATAAACCCAGAATGATAGTGCCGGTGCGAGGGTCAGCTTTAGCAAAGGTAGTGACTGTGACATCAGCGGGTAAAGCCAATTGCACTTGTTGTGTCAGCTCACCTGTGTCCGCGTTAAAAAACTGCAGCTTTGCATCTGCTGTCACAGTTAAGCCTATCTCACCATAACGCTCTATATTGCTATACAGAGGTTCTGTAGCAGGACTTTGATAGCTGGTTTTCTGATCCACTGAGGCTGAGGAGAACAAAGGCCCCACTTCAGAAAACAGATAAACAAATATAGTGGCAAAAGCCAGCACCACACTGATGCCGGCAAAGCTGATACCATATTTGGAGATTTTATCTTTAACAGAGCGCCAGCGCCGTAAACGGGCACGACGTTCACCAGTTGGCAGTAAGGAACGCGGCGAATCACCGGCTGACTGCTGACTTGGATGGGTTGAGTGCATAGTTGCTATACCACCAGTTACTTTTAGATGCAGGCAACTATAGTAGAGTTTTATGACGGAAATATTACAGAGTGGCTTTTTGTCATATAAATGACACAAACGAATCCGAGCGGGAAAGATCAAACTATTGCTTTTAATAGAAAAAACAAGGCACCCTGAAGGTGCCTTGTGTTAATCAGTACAACTTATTTAATACCCAGGTCAGCCAGAGCTTTAGCAGCTACTGAAGCTGGCACCGGAACATAACCGTCGTGTGCTACTACGTCCTGACCATTTTTTGACATCACAAAACGCACAAACTCACGCTCTAAAGGCAGCATTTCTTTGTTTGGGTGCTTGTTGATGTAAACGTACAGGAAACGTGATAACGGGTATTTACCGTCTAAAGCATGATCCGCATTTGGAGCATAAAACGGCTCGCCTTCTTTTTTCGCTAAAGGTAAAGCTTTAACGCTTGACGTGATGTAACCGATACCTGAGTAACCAATACCGTTGATAGACTCACTGATACCCTGCACTACAGAAGCAGAACCTGGTTGTTCGTTGATGCTTGATTTAAAATCACCACCACATAAGGCAACATCTTTGAAGTAACCGTAAGTACCTGATACTGCGTTCCGGCTGTACATAGTGAAATCACGGTTTGCCCATGCACCTTCCATACCTAACTGGCCCCAGCGTGTCACATCTTCTTTATAACCACATTTACGGGTTGCTGAGAAAATGGCGTCCACCTGAGCAATAGTCAGACCTTGCAACGGGTTGTCCTTGTTTACATACACAGCCAATAAGTCGATAGCTACAGGAATAGCCATTGGTTTGTAGCCATATTTAGCTTCAAATTCCTGTACTTCTGATGGCTTCATTGCACGGCTCATAGGGCCGAAGTTAGAGGTGCCTTCAGTTAAAGCTGTAGGAGCAGTAGAAGAACCTGCACCCTGGATTTGGATATTCACGTTTGGATATTGCTTACGGAATTCTTCAGCCCATTTTGTCATCAGGTTGTTTAAGGTATCAGAACCTATACTGGAAATGTTGCCTGAAACACCAGTAGATTTTACGTAAGCAGGCAAATTCGGGTCTGCTTCGATAATGGCAGCTTGTGCTGTCAGGCCTAAAGTGGCTGCAATAAGACTGATTGAAGTTAATAATTTTGCTACTTTCACGTTGCTCTCCTCACAACAGACAAATGCCTGTTCGTGGTTCAGGTTGTTTTCTGGGACCTATCATAAGAAAGAAATATGACACTAATATGACGAAACCAAAGAACATCTTTTGAGCTACAGCAGTTTTTTTTAACTCTGCAGGGAGATTTGCGACGACTTGACTGTCAAAAACCAGCCAGAGGTCTACAATGGGGGAAGCTAACGCTAGCTAACTCACTGTTTTTCTAAGTTCTTTCGAATTTTCCTACCCTAAGTAATTGACGTTGCAGGGCGGCGACAAGTGAGCGAGACCCCAGAAACATAGCGGTCTTATGTGACTGGGGCGAGGAACGCAGTCAACAAAGCTGCGGCTTCAAGTACGACGGGTATATCAGATTTGACTCTCCAGGAGATGTAATATGAAGCAGTTGATTTTAACTGTTATAGGTCGGGATAAAGCAGGTTTAGTCGAACAACTGGCTACAGTGATCACCAGTCATCAGGGCAATTGGATGGCCAGTAATTTAAGTCATTTAGGGGGCTACTTCGCTGGTATATTGCAACTGGAAGTATCTGAAGAGCATGTATTTGCGTTAACAACAGAGCTTGAACGCATGTCAGACCTGGATATAAAAATTCAGCAAGGTTTAGACAGTGCAATTCATCCGGATAAACAGCTGCAATTTGTTATTACAGGCAACGACAGACCGGGCATAGTACGAGAGCTGTCCAGCGTGATGAAACACAAAGGCGCCAATATTATTCATTTTGAAAGTTCTAAACAAAGTGCTCCCAACTGGGGTGTTCCGTTGTTTCACGCCATAGCTACAGTAGAGCTGCCTGCAGGTCTGAATAAAGATGAAGTGGTCAAAGCACTGGAAGCTATAGCCTCGGATGTAGTGGTTGATATTGAACACTAACCCAGCTGAAAAAATATTCCTGTATTAAAGGATCAGACCCTTGATCCTTTCATCAGTCTGTCATAAAACTGCCATAGAGTAGCTCCCGAACCCGATCAGGAGCCTGTTATGGTCTTTGCAGAGTTAAAACATACTGTGAGCGATACGAATTATTTCCCCCGCGAATTAAGCTGGCTGGCCTTTAATGGCCGTGTGCTGCAGGAAGCTGCAGATGAACGTAACCCACTGATTGAACGGTTGCGTTTTTTAGGTATTTATTCCAACAACATGGATGAGTTTTTCCGGGTGCGTGTCGCTGATGTTAAACGCCGTATTTTACTGAAAAAATACCATGCCAATGAGCAGGAAGATGCCGAACAGTTGCTGCACGATATTCAACATATAGTGATGACGCTGGGCGAACGTTTTAATAAAATTTATGACGACCTGCTGCAAGCCCTGCGCAAATACAACATTGAGCTGATTGACAACTACAAACTGACCGACGCCCAGGCTCAGTGGGTTCGTAGCTACTACCGCAGCGAAGTACAGCGCCATATTTCTCCTATTATTTTATCCGCTGAAGAAGTCAAACTGGCTAAACATTTAGAAGACAATGCCACTTACCTGATGGTCGAAATGACTGGCTCTAATAAAGCCGAATACGCCATAGTGCAGGTGCCAACAGACGTGATGTCACGTTTTGTTGAGTTGCCGCTCCATCTGAATAAAAGTAAAAAAAGAGGCCGCTACCGCAGGCAAATCATTTTGCTTGACGACATCATCATGTACTGCCTGAAAGACTTATTTGATGGCTTTTTTGATTTTTGTGAAATTCAGGCATTTTCACTGAAACTGACCCGCGACGCCGAATACAATATCAGCGATACGTTGGACCAGTCGTTGATCGATAAAATGTCCAAGGGCATTAAACAGCGGCTGAAATCAGAACCTGTGCGTATGGTTTACGATGCAAACATGCCTGAGCATATGCTAAAAATGCTGAAAAAATTGCTGGGCTACAGCTCCTATGACTCTTTAATACCAGGTGGTAAGTACCGGAACTTTAAAGATTTTATTGGTTTTCCAAATATAGGCCACCCGTCTTTAGAATTCCCGCCTATGCCAGTGCTGAAAAGCCCGGAGTTTGAACGTCATACCACAAGTTTTGAAGCTATTCGTACTTCAGATATTTTGCTGTATTACCCTTACCACAGCTTCAGTTATTTCACCGAGTGGGTGCGTCAGGCGTCTTTTGATCCAAAAGTCAGCAGTATCAAAATGACCATGTACCGTGTCGCTAAAAACTCACGAGTCATTAACTCTCTGCTTGATGCGGTGCGTAATGGCAAAAAAGTGACTGTAGTGGTGGAATTGAAAGCCCGTTTTGATGAAGAAAATAACATCAATTGGGCACGCCGCATGACAGAAGCCGGCATTGAAGTCATCTTTGGCCTGCAAACCTTAAAAATTCACTCTAAGCTCTGTTTGATCAGCCGTCAGGAAAAAGGCAAAACTGTAAAATTTGCCCATATAGGCACAGGTAACTTTAACGAAAAAACGGCCCGTATATATACCGACATGAGTTTGTTCACTTGCCATAGTGAAATTTGTGATGAAGTGGATCAGGTATTTGAGTTTATTCAGTACAGCTACAAAGCATTTCAGTTTAATCACCTGATGGTGTCACCGACCTGGAGCAGGCCTAAACTTTGCGCCTTAATAGAGCGGGAAACCAGTTTTGCCACATCAGGCAGAAAAGCTGAAATCATATTAAAAATCAATAACCTGGTTGATAATCAAATAGTTAATTTGCTCTATAAAGCCAGTATGGCTGGTGTAAAAATCCGTATTATAGTACGGGGTATGTGTTCGCTTATTCCAGGTGTTAAAGGCATGAGTGACAATATTCATGTGATTAGTGTACTGGACAGATACCTTGAACACGCCCGGATTTATGTGTTTAACAATGGCGGCGACACCGATGTCTACATCTCATCAGCTGACTGGATGACCCGTAATCTGGATCAACGTGTCGAAGTGGGTGTGCCTATTTATGATGCAGCCATTAAACAGCAAATTATGACTACGCTGGATATTCAGTGGCATGACAATGTCAAAGCGCGGATTATCGATAAAGATCAAAGCAACCACTATGTAAAAAGAGGCAATAAGCGTAGCATTCGCTCCCAACAGGAAATCTACGATTATTTTGCTCAGTTGCAGCAATCCACTCAGGCCAGCTTATGACCCACTGGACCAGCACAGACACGACAGATGCACAAAAAGCCGCTTATATGGCGGCCGTTGATTTAGGCTCCAACAGCTTTCATATGGTGATAGCTCGTGTGGTAGATGGCGCTTTGCAACTGTTGCATCGCGAAAAACAAAAAGTACAGCTGGCTGAAGGTTTAACAGAAGATTTATTGTTAACCGAAGAAGCCATGTTGCGTGGTTTGGCTGTACTGAGTCAGTTTGCCGATACCTTAAAACCTGTGCCCATTGAATCGGTGCGGGTTATCGCGACTTACACCTTAAGGCGTGCAAAAAACAGTGCTATGTTTTTGCGCCGGGCCCAGGCGGTTTTTCCTTTTCCTGTTGAAGTGATTTCAGGTCAGGAAGAGGCCCGCTTTATTTATCAGGGGGTGGCGCATTTTGAGCATTATCAGGGGCGTCGGCTGGTGATGGATATAGGCGGTGGCAGCACTGAATTCGCCATAGGCGAAGGCTTTTTGCCAATCAGACTGGCCAGTCGTAATATGGGTTGTGTCAGCTATGCTCAGTTCCATTTTCCTCATGGCCGTATCAGTGCAAAAAAATTCGAACGGGCTATTTTGCAGGCTGAGCAGGAGCTGGAACCTATAGTCTCAGCTTACCGCGAAACCGGCTGGCAACAAGCTGTAGGCACTTCAGGTACTATCAAGACCATCCGCGATATTATTATTGGCCTAGGCTGGCATCCGGCCTGTATTGAGCTTGAGCACCTGCTGCAATTAAAAGAATTGCTGATCGCTCAGGAAAACAGTTTGCAACTGGATTTACCTGGTTTAGCTGATGATCGTAAGTTACTGATTTGCTCTGGTTTAGCTATTCTAATTGCCGCTTTTAATATGCTTGGCATTTCGCAGATGTATTATGTCGACGCAGCGCTTCGTGAAGGGGTGCTGTATGAAATGAGTGACCGTCTGCATCACCATGACATTCGTGAACACACCATTCAGAGTCTGATTAAAAGATACAGCATTGATACCAGTCAGGCTGACAGAGTGCGCAACACAGCGCTGGAATTATTTGCCCAACTGCGGCACAGCTGGCAACTGACGGATGATTTGGCTGATTTATTAAGCTGGGCAGCCACAGTCTACGAAATAGGCCTGCATATCAACTCATCCAGCGTACAGCGGCACTCGTCTTACATTTTAAAAAATGCCAACTTACCGGGGTTTAACCAGGAACAACAGCAGTTAATAGCCACGCTGGTGCGCTCACATCGCCGTAAAATTAAAACTGAAGATCTGTCGCAGTTTTATCTGTACAGTTCAAGCACTGTGGTGTCTTTACTGGTGCTGTTGCGTCTGGCTGTGTTACTGAATCAAAAACGCCGTAACGACTTCTTGCCCGAACTTATAGCGCAAGGGAAAACTCAGCAATTAACACTGCTACTGCCTAAAGAATGGCTGGAACAACAACCTTTATTGGTCGCTGATCTGCAACAAGAGCAATTACATCTGAAAAAGATTGCCTTTGTACTCGACTGTCCGTATTTAGTGGAGTGCAGTTTACAAAGTCCGGGGTTTGATTCATCCGGTGCGGATGAAGAGTAATTATTTAGTACCCTGGGGTCCAGAGACAGAAAGGAACAGTTACAGATGCCACAGATTTTTAGTAACGACGCCATCAGCAGAGCTTTATTGCTGGTTATCCTCGGTGCAGGAGTATTCTTTTTTATAGGTTTCCTCGTTCCTGTACTGGCTGCTCTCATTATCTGCTTTGCCAGCTGGCCTTTGTATCGCCATTTGCTGAACTATTGCCGCAATAACTCCACTTTAGCCGCCAGTGTGGCCATCATTGCCATTGTTTTAGGTCTGGTGATCCCTCTGGTTATGGTCTTTAGCTATGCGATGGAAGAAATACGGGCCTGGATTGAGTGGCTGAAACACGCCAATGAACATGGCGCCGCTGTGCCGGATTGGCTCAGAGCATTGCCAGGTGTGGGTGACACTCTGGCGACCTACTGGCAAACTTATTTAGCCGAACCTCACCAATTGGGGCAAGTAGTCAGTTTAGTCAGTGGCGAACAAATCAGTGGCATCTCCAAGTGGGTATTAAATTTTGGCTGGACTACAGCCGGATTAATGCTGACCTTATTATTTATGCTGATCACTTTATTCTTTTTGTATAAAGACGGTGAGCGTATCGCCTGGCAACTGGATACTGTAGGTGAGCGTATTCTACCTGATCGCTGGAACCGTTTTTCCCGCGTTGTACCAGCGACCGTCAGCTCAACCGTCATAGGCATGACCATTATCGCTATTGGCGAAGGGGTTGTGTTAGGCGTCGCCTACTGGATAGCCGGAGTGCCCTCCCCCGTTGCTTTTGGGGTGTTAACAGGTTTTATGGCGCTTATTCCTGGTGGCGCACCTTTATCTTTTACCTTGATTTCGATTTATCTGGTCGGCACTGGTGATTTAACAGCTGGTGTGGGTTTGTTTTTATGGGGCAGTATAGAACTCTTTATTGTTGATAAAACCATCAGGCCAACCCTGGTGGGCGGGCCAGTCAAACTGCCTTTTTTACCAACCTTTTTTGGTTTAATTGGTGGCGTGCAAACAATGGGCATGGTGGGTCTGTTTGTTGGCCCTGTGCTGATGGCTTTGCTGGTTGCTATCTGGCGGGAATGGCTCAGAGCGCCACAGCATCTTGCCGATGATCCGGAACAACTGCTCAGGAGCAAAAACAGGCCGTCAGAGCCTGTGCCATAAAGCGAAAAACCGTCAACAAAGCAACACATTATCTGCTGTGAAAGAGATAAATTGCTTTACTAGTTTAAAATGATAGGTAAGATAAATTTTTATTTTTACAGACAAAAAAACACATACTTCATATGAATCCTCTCCGAAGGTGCGCTGTAGTCTTTTTGATTGCAGCGTTAACACAGTTTACCGCAGTAGCTGATGAGTCTTTGACTCATTCAGAAGCCATTAAACATGCAGAACACTCCATAGTTCAGTTGCAACAGCAACAGAGTATTGCGCAGCATTGGTCTTCAATCTCGCCCAAATATGCCCAAAAAGCATCATCCGCCACACAAAAACATCTGTGGGTGGTGCGTTTTATTGATCCCCAAGCCAGAAAATTCAACGAACAGAACTTGTATCTGATCCTGACTGATTCAGGGCAACTGATTGAATACAGTTATCAGTTACCCACAGCTTATTTGTTAGTACAACCTTAAACTCAACGGAGCTTAAATAACACGCTATGGAAATCTTTATTCTTGTTGGCCTGATCATTTTAAATGGTCTGTTCGCTATGTCAGAAATCGCAATAGTGACAGCGAGAAAGTCGAGATTAACTGCTTTGGCACAAAGCGGCAGCAGCTCTGCCAAAGCTGCATTAAAACTATCTGAAGATCCTACTCAGTTTTTATCCACTGTTCAGATAGGTATTACCTCTATAGGTATTCTGAACGGTATCTTCGGTGAATCCATTTTGGCTGAACCTTTATCAATCTGGCTGCAAAGTTTTGGTTTCGCCCCTGAAGTGACCAGCATAGTCTCGACCATACTGGTAGTTATTATCATTACTTATGTGTCGATAGTAGTGGGCGAACTGGTGCCAAAACGTATTGGTCAGGTGAGCGCAGAACGCATTGCCTGTCTGGTAGCGCGACCTATGGCGTTGCTTGCTATAGCGACCAAGCCTTTTGTCTGGATGCTTTCTGGCTCCACTCACGCCATTATGAAGTTTCTGGGTTTCAGTCACATCATCACCGACAATGTAACCCACGAAGATATTCAAGCCATGCTGCAAGAGGGTTCATCAGCCGGTATCATTGAGCAATCTGAACATACCATGGTGAAAAACGTATTTCGTCTGGATGAACGAAGCATTTCCTCCTTGATGGTGCCCCGTTCTGACATCGTATTTTTGGATGTGAACAAGCCCATTGAAGACAACCTGAAGCTGGTGATGCAGGCCCCTCATTCACGTTTCCCGGTATGCCGCAACAACATGGATGACCTGGTAGGTATAGTTTCAGCCAAGCAGTTGTTGGCGCAGTCTATAGCGGGTAATGAAATCCATATCGCCTCTCTGGCAAAAGCCTGTAATTATGTGCCTGACAGCTTATCCGGCATGGAGTTACTGGACCATTTCAAAACATCGGGCAGCCAAATGGTATTTGTGGTTGATGAATATGGTGATTTAAAAGGTTTAGTGACTTTGCAGGATATGACAGATGCGCTGACCGGCGAATTTGGGCAGGATGATGATGAAGACGATCAGATGCTGGTACGCAGAGAAGATGGCAGTTTGTTGATTGACGGTCTGATCCCTATGATCGACTTTAAAGATGCGCTGAATATCCGTGAAATTCCTGATGAAATCGAAGGCCGTTTTCAGACACTCAATGGCATGGTGATGTATCAGTTAGGTAAAATACCTAAAACAGCAGATACTATAGATGTTGCAGGCTGGAGACTGGAAATTGTCGATATGGATGGTAAGCGTATTGATAAAGTTCTCGCCAGTAAACTGCCTGAAGACGAAGATGCTTCCGATCCTGATCATAAGACAGGCTAGTTCTGTCTGTTGAGAACGGCCTGCTGTTCGCGGCAGGCCTTTACTTAAACAAGCGAACAACACGACCTTTAACTTAATCACCCGCATTATGGATAGTTATGACCACACTCGAAATTATTGTATTGGCTTTACTGCAAGGCTTTACCGAATTTTTACCTATTTCAAGTTCAGCTCATCTGATTTTACCTTCACAGTTACTGGGCTGGAGTGATCAGGGGCTGGCGTTTGATGTGGCAGTGCATTTAGGCACACTGGCTGCTGTACTGCATTATTTTCGTCGTGATGTAGGTCTTATCAGCGTCAGCTGGTTTGGCAGCTTAAAAGGCCAACACGACCAACACAGCCGCTTGGGCTGGCTGATTATTCTGGCGACTATACCAGCAGCTTTGTTTGGCTTGCTGATTAAGGACTTTATTGAAGTCTATGCCCGCTCTTCTCTAGTTATCGCAAGTACAACCATCATTTTTGGTTTGTTATTGTGGTATGCCGATGCAAAAGCCAAACAAATCAAACAAACTGACCAGTTGACGGTAAAAGATGTGATTATTATTGGTCTGGCTCAGGCTATAGCCCTGATCCCTGGCACCTCACGTTCAGGTATTACCATGACAGCAGGCCTGCTTCTGGGGTTAACCCGACAAGCGGCAGCACGTTTCTCCTTTTTGATTTCTATCCCAATTATTCTGCTGGCCGGTGGTTACCAAACACTGAAATTACTGAAAAGCGAACAGGCAGTCGACTGGACAGCTTTAGGTTTAGGCACTGTGCTTAGCTTTATCTCTGCTTACGTCTGCATTCATTTTTTCCTTAAAGTGATAGAAAAAATGGGCATGATGCCTTTTGTGATCTACCGTTTAGCTTTAGGTGTATTCCTGCTGGCTTTTGTGTTTTATTTCTGAACCCAGATGCCCCTTTCCGGCAAAGTGTCGCAAGGCACTTTGCTTTTTAAGCTTGTGCCAGTATGGTAGTGACTTCACCCAGAAGGAACTCCCATGTTGCGAACTGTTTTTTGTGTTCTGCTGGCCAGCACTTTTTCAGCTCAGGCCAGTACAGATTTAAAACCCCGGACCGAAACGGCTATTCAAAAAATTCAGCCAGAAATGCTGCAATGGCGCCGTCATTTCCATCAATACCCTGAGTTGTCGAACCGCGAAGTCAATACAGCGAAGAAAGTAGCAGCCCATTTAAAATCTCTTGGTTTAGAAGTACAAACCGGCATAGCTCATCATGGCGTCCTGGGCGTATTAAAAGGCGCTAAACCTGGCCCGACAGTGGCTTTGCGCGCTGATATGGATGCGCTGCCTGTGACAGAGCAGGTGGATTTACCTTTTGCCTCTAAAGTGCGCAGTACTTTTAATGGTCAGGACGTAGGTGTGATGCATGCCTGTGGTCACGATGCTCATACGGCTATGCTGATGGCGACAGCCTCAGTGCTGACAGAGCTTAAAGCTGAACTGGCCGGTACTATTCTGTTTGTATTTCAGCCCGCCGAAGAAGGCCCTCCTGCCGGTGAAGAAGGTGGCGCCAAGCTGATGCTCAAAGAAGGCGTATTTGCCACATACAAACCTGATGCCATTTTTGGTCTGCATGTCTGGCCTGGTCCTGCCGGCCAGTTACAGGTGAAAAGTGAAGGCATAATGGCGGCGGCAGACAGTTTTAATATCACTGTCAAAGGCAAGCAGGTGCATGGCTCAAGCCCATGGCGTGGGGTAGATCCTATAGCTGTGACAGGTCAGTTGATCACAGCTCTGCATCAGATTCCTGCCCGCCAGCTGGATGTCACCCAGGCCCCAGCCGTCTTGTCTGTAGGTCAGGTGCATGGGGGGGTGCGCTGGAACATTATTCCGGATGACGTAAAACTCGAAGGCACAATACGCACTTTTGATCCACAAATGCGCGAACAGCTACTGCAAAAAATGCAGCACACTTCAGAACATATAGCCGCCGCCAGTGGCGCCACAGCTGAGTTTCATAACCATAGTTTTGCTGCTGTGACCTGGAATGATGCCACACTGACTGAATGGGCTATGCCAAGCTTAAGCTGGGCTGCAGGCAAAGCCGGGGTTGCGCCAATTAAACCTATTACTGCTTCGGAAGACTTTTCGTTTTTCCAGCAAGAAGTACCGGGCGTGTTTTTCTTTTTAGGCATAGCCCCGGAAAATACTCCGGTGGAACAAACAGCGCCTAACCATTCGCCACTGTTTCAGGTGAATGAACAGGCACTGGAAAATGGCGTCCGGGCTTTAACAGCTCTGGCGCTGGACTATCTGGCTAACCCGGCAAAAACAGATAAGAAAGACTAAAAAGTAAGCTCATCACCACAGCGGCAAACGCAAAAACTTTGCCGCTGCATTGTTTTAGATCCTGCCAACAGGTTAAAAGCCCAGTCACCAGCATGGCGAAAATCAGACAACTTTGTGACAACAGTACAGCACCCTGACTGAACCAGACAGGTACTGAAAAAACCATAGTCAGCAGCAGAACAGCCACAAAAGCCAACACAAACCAGGGAAAGACAAAACCTTCCTTGTTTTTACTTTGAAAACTGAGCAGCAGTAAAAATGGCACCAGTAAACAGACCCTGAATAACTTGGCGATCACAGCCTGCGGCGCAGCCTGCCCTAACTGACTGCCTGCAGCCACAGCCTGTGATACTTCAGGCGCTGTGCTGCCAATCAACCAGGCCAGCTGTGTTTCCGGCAACCAGCCAGTGTGCATCAGCACCGCATAGGCCAACAACGACAGCAACCCCATTAAAAGCACCACAGCCAGACTTTGAGTTAAAGTCGCCTGCCCGCTTTGCCGTACAGACCAGCTGGCAAAAATTGCTGAAGTACCACAAAAACTTAAGCCACAACTAATTAAAAGCACCAGCTCTTTGGGTAGTTTAAATACTTTGCCCCCAAGCCAGAGCGCAGCGCTCAGCACCAACAGAACTAGAACAACCAGCTGCACTAAAGCCAGCGGACTGGTGTGCATTACCAGTTGTGGTTCAACACTAAAGGCGAACAGAACTATACCCAAACGTAAAGCCTTTTGCTGCCAACTGCCGATCCTATCCAGCCTGGACGCCACTAACTGACGGGGCTGAATGGAAAACAGTGGCAACACAAAAGCAGCTACTAAGCCCAGCAACAAAGCGACAAAAACCGGACTGATCAGCTGTTCCAACACAGGAAAAGCCAGATAACATAAATGCAGTAACAAACTAAGCAGCAATAAGACCAGCATGGGAATTCATCTTAGTGAAAGTGACAGCGCTATTGTACTGAGCGTTAAAAATAAGAATAATGGATTAATCTTATTCATCAAATTAGATAAACAAATGAATTATCCCAGTCCACGCCACTGGTTGTTATTGGATGCGATTTGCCGGCAGCATAGTCTGACCAAAGCGGCTGACCAACTGGCATTAAGCCAATCAGCGGCCAGCCAGGCATTAAAAGAGCTGGAACAACGACTGGGCCATCAGTTATTTCTGCGTCAGGGACGGCAGTTAATTCCAACCCAGCACACCCTGGATCTCTTACCAAAATTACAGCTGTTGCTTGAACTGCAGCAAGAACTGGTTCACTCAACCCCCGACAAAGGTCAGCTACGGCTGGTCGCCAGTGAAACAGTAGGTTGTTATTTATTGCCCGCTTTATTGGCGCAATTTACGGCCTTGCATCCCCAGATCGATTTTACATTGCGGCTTTGTAACAGCAGTGAAGTGCTGCATCTGATGCATCAGCAGCAAGCACAACTGGGTTTTATCGAAGGACCAGTGTTGAGTGCTGAATTTGATATCCATCATTGGCGACAGGATCTGACGGTACTCATAGGCCACCCTAAGCTGCATCAGAATTTATCAACTGAACAATTACTGGCAGAGCGCTGGATAGTGCGGGAACAAGGTTCGGGCACCCGAGCCGTACTGGAACACGAACTGGCACGCTTGCGTTGGGCACCGAACACCCTGCTGGAACTGGAACGGCCTGAAGCTATTAAGCAAGCGGTGAAACAAGGTTTGGGTATAGGCTGCTTGCCTTTGCTGGCCGTACAGGATGAAATCAAAGCAGGACAGTTGGTATTGTTGCAAAGTCCTTTGCAGCTGCAACGGCATTTCAGACTGGTCCAACATAAAAATTATCAGCCTGCACTGCTGCAAAAGTTTCTGCACTTTCTGCAGCAGGCAGTACCTTCTAACGAGCTTTAATAGATTTACGTTTTGGCAGGTTTTCAGCAGGTAAACTGAACGAGAAGCTGCTGCCTTTTTTCGGCTCACTGAAAATCATCAGCTTACTGTTATGGCGTTGCAACACATGTTTCACTATAGCTAAACCTAAACCTGTGCCGCCCGTAGCACGTGCTCTGGCCTGATCAACCCGGTAAAAACGTTCGGTCAGTCGTTTCACATGTTGAGGTGCTATACCTTCCCCATTGTCACTGACACTAAACACAGCTTTTTGATGCTGCCTAACCCAACTGACCTGGATCTCTCCACCATTAGGGGTGTATTTAATCGCATTGGTGATCAGGTTAGAAAAAGCACTACGTAACTCTTCACGAATGCCGGAGACCAACAAACCAGGTTCAATTGAAAAACTGATCTGATGCTGCTTTTCACGATTTAGGGTGTTTGACTCCTGCTCCAGCATCGCCAGCATAGCAGGCACATCAATATGATCTTCAAACTGCACTTTGGCTGCGGCTTCAATACGTGACAAGGTCAGCAATTGCTGTACCAGAGCGTCCATACGTTTGGTTTGCTCCAGCATCACAGTATGCGCCTTCAGCCAAATAGCGGCGTTGGGTAAATTATCCGCATCCATCACTTCCAGATAACCCTGCAATACGGTGAGCGGGGTGCGTAATTCATGCGAGACATTGGCCACAAAGTCTTTACGTACCTGCTCCAGCAGTTTCAGTTGGGTGACATCCCGCACTATCAGTAAGTGCTGATCGTCGCCGTATTGCAGCATACGGTATTCCAGTACCAAATCTTCATTAACCGGAGAAGACAACTCCAGTGGCTGCTCAAATTGTTTTTGCTGAATATAAGTCTGAAATTCCGGATTACGGATCAGGTTATCAATACGCTGACGTTCATCCTGCGGCCAGCGTAAACCAACCAGTTGCTGCGCCAGTTTATTACACCAGATAATGGTCCAGTCACTGTTGAGCACCACTATAGCATCAGGTAAGGCTTCAGCGCCGTCACGAAAACGCCGGATCAGAGCACGTAATTCTTTATTTTTTTGCGGGCTTTGCGCTGACGATAATAAATGCCATCAAAAACCTGCTGCCAGCTGCCATCACCTGCTGGTGGCGTTAGTTTTTTATCGCGCCATAGCCATTTATCCAATACAAAAATATGCCGGTAATTCCAGCCAAGCAGTACCACTGAGGCGGCAAATAAAGCAGGAAACAGCAGGTCAAACAGCCAGCCAACTAATGCAACAATAAAAAATAAAAGGAAGATTCTACTTAAAATCTTCCTTTTAGATAGTAACAAACGCATAACACCTACTTATTACCCGTCGTACTTGAAGCCGCAGCGTTGTTGGCTGCCCTCTTTCGCCCCAATCACATAGGACAACTATGTTCATGGGGTCTCTTTCAGTTGCCGCCTAGCTGCAACTCCAATTACTTAGGGTAAATAGCGATAAAAACTGGATCTCGTTTACTTGGCAGAGAAACGATAACCCGAACCCCGTACAGTTTGCACTAAACGGTCATGCCCAGCCAGCGAAATGGCTTTACGTAAACGGCGTATATGCACATCTACTGTTCTGTCTTCGACATACACATTAGTACCCCATACATGATCCAGCAACTGTTCACGGCTGTAAACCCGCTCAGGATGGGTCATAAAAAAGTGTAATAAACGGAATTCGGTAGGCCCCATATCTACAGCTTGCTCAGCCGCAGTGACGCGGTGTGATACAGGATCCAGCTTTAAGCCTTGCACTTCAATCACATCATCCAGACTGGTTGGCGCAACACGACGGATCACCGCTTTAATGCGAGCCATCAGCTCTTTTGGTGAAAATGGCTTAGTGACATAGTCATCAGCGCCCACTTCCAGACCACGAACCTTATCCTCTTCTTCACCGCGAGCTGTGATCATAATGATAGGAATAGTGCGGGTCAGTTCGTGTCCTTTCATTTTTTTTGCAAACTGAATACCGCTGCCACCAGGCAACATCCAGTCCAGCAATACTAAATCCGGATAAGGTTCTACTAACATGTTCACAGCTGAATCAAAGTCTTCCGCTGTGCTGGCCTGATAGCCATTTTGTTCAAGCACAAAACACAACATGTCACGGATCGGTGCTTCATCTTCTACAACCAGGATTTTTCTAGACATAACCCTCTACCAATTCAAGCTAATTTATTGATTGTGACCAGTATGGCGTTAGTTTATGACACTTTTATGAAAGAGAAACAAGCATTCAGCCCTGTAATGACCAGCTCAGGTGGTCTTTACACAAAACCAAACTGGTTTTACCAGATGTTTTCAACAGAAATAAAAAACAATCAATCTGCTTACATTTTTCTAATATAGAAAAAAGTCTTTTAAATGACAATTTGATGAACCTTTTCTGACAACTCCAGCGCCAGACCGCGCCAGCCGTGGCCTGCACTGAAAGTTCAATCTCTTTGCCTGCCACTGTAATAAAACAGTCATTAAGCCTGAGTATGGTTGGCCCCAGCTTTTTATAACAACAGCTTTCCTGTTCGTACTTATTGGAGATTGAGTAATGGCTTTACGTAAATTCTTAAAATTGAGTGCAATCGCCTCAGCTTTAGTATTAGCTGGTTGCGGTGGCGGTGATATCAATATCAACACTGGCAATGGTAACGACGGCAACAACGGCGGCGGTACTCCTCCACCACCAACCAGTTCTTGTCCTTCTTTTGCAACTCAAGGTTCAGCTTTAGCTGGCGTTACGACTCCAGTCTGTGAAATTACGGGCACTATTACCAGTGATATCACTTTGACTGCAGATAGAGCCTGGGCTTTATCCGGCAAAGTAACAATTGGTAACGACAACGCTAACAGCGCTACTTTAACTATTCAGCCTGGCACTAAAGTTTTTGGTAAAAGTGGTGCCGACTACTTAGTAATCGCCCGAGGTTCTAAAATTCAGGCTGTTGGTACTGCGACTAACCCAATCATCATGACGTCAGTAAACGACATGTTAGGTTTATCTGACGACGAATCGACCGGTGAATGGGGTGGTTTGGTTTTGTTAGGTAAAGCACCAAGCAACAAATGTGACCAGGCTGCTTTGGCAACTTGTCAGGTAGAAGCTGAAGGTGAAGCAGGCCCATACGGCGGTGCTGACCCTGAAGATAACAGCGGTGCATTAAAGTATTTGCAAGTACGTTACGCTGGTTTTGAAGTTATTCCGGACAACGAATTAAATGGTATTACTTTTTTCGGTGTAGGCCGTGGCACTAGTGTTGAGTACATTCAGGTCCACAACAACGTGGATGACGGCGTAGAATTTTTCGGTGGTACTGTAGATGTTAAATATGTAGTGTTAACAGGTAACCGTGATGACTCTTTAGACTGGGCAGATGGCTGGACTGGTCGTGCACAGCATATCTTAATCCGTCACAATCCAAACAATACTAAAGCTAACCGTGGTATCGAAGCAGATAACCAATCAGGCAACTTCACCGCAACTCCGATTAGCAGACCACGAGTGTCTAACGTTACCATTATCGGTAACAACTTTGATGGTGATGAAGATTCAGAAGGCATTTTATTACGTGCCGGTACTTCTGCTGAACTTTATAACTTTATCGTGACTGGCCCTCAAGGTATGGGTGAGTGTTTTGAAATTAACAGCACAGAAACAGCCAACTTTGCCAACAGCGGTGATTTAGTTTTCCGTAACTCCATTATTGATTGTGCTGAACCTTTTAAAGACATTGAAGACGATGCAGGCAACGTGACTTTTAACGCCAGAACCTGGTTTGAAGCTCAGCCAAACAACTTAGTGGGCGACGCCTTGCTGGGTGGCTACATGCCTGCACCTAACTCTCCGGCTTTAGGCAATGGTTACAACGTATCGAATAATGTAGACGGTTGGTTTGACGTGGTGAACTACATTGGTGCTTTTGATGGTACTAACGACTGGACCAAAGGCTGGACTGTGTCTTTACACCAAAATGATGGCGTGAATTTAACCTCTTGCCCAACAGGTACTACTGAAGTTGCCAGCTTAACAGGTCGTTTAAACTGCCAGTTAACAGGCGACATCCTGACTAACGTGACTTTAGCAGCCGGTGCTGACTATGTATTAAATGGCCGTGTCCGTATAGGTAACGACAATAAGAGTAATGCTACTTTAACTATTCAGCCTGGCGTGCATATTTTTGGTAAATCAGGTGCCGACTTCCTGGTGATTACCCGTGGCTCAAAAATTGATGCCAACGGTACTGCGGCAAACCCTATCGTCATGACGTCGGTACAGGACATGATAGGTTCACCTACCACTTCAGGTCAGTGGGGTGGTCTGGTATTGCTGGGTAACGCACCTAGCAACAAGTGTGATCAATCAAACTTAGCTAACTGTCAGATAGAAGCAGAAGGTGAAGCAGGCCCGTACGGTGGAGCTAACTGGGAAGATAACAGCGGCAAATTAAACTACGTGGTTGTGAAACACGCTGGTTTTGAAGTTATCCCTGACAATGAATTAAACGGTATCACCTTTTTTGGTGTGGGCTCACAAACCCAGTGTTCAAACATTCAGGTTCACCAGAACGTCGATGATGGTGTGGAGTTCTTCGGTGGTTCAGTCAGCTGTAAAAACGTAGTTTTAACAGCTAACGGTGATGATTCTCTGGACTGGGCTGACGGCTGGCGCGGTAACATGCAGTTTGTGTTAGTTAAACATGCCGCTGATGATGCCAAAGCAAACCGTGGTATTGAAGCAGATAACCAGTCAGGTAGCTTCGGTGCACTGCCTGTATCCAACCCAATTGTTGCCAATATGACCATTATCGGTAACAACTTTGACGGTGATGACGACTCAGAAGGTATCCTGTTACGTGCTGGTACTAATGCCAAACTGCATAACTTTATCATCACAGGCCCGGATGGTATGGGTGAATGTTTAGAGATTGAATCTGACGAGTCTCGCAACCTGGCAGCTACTGGTGAACTGCAACTGACTCACTCAGTAATAGCTTGTGCTGAACCATTTAAAGGTGAAGTGTCTGCTACCACTACAGTTGAACAGTGGTTTATGGCTCAGGAAGGCAACAGTGTTGCTGCTAATCAGGCTGCAGTTCTGAACGGTATCTTCACTATCAATACCACCACTCCAAAAGCCATGTCTCAGGTAAACAGCTTCTTTGAAGATGTCGACTTTATCGGTGCAGTGAAAGAAGGCAGCGACTGGACTGCTGGCTGGACAGTTGGTTTAGACGACTAAGACCTGAACCCGCAGCCACTCTCTGACTGCGGGTTAAATTCATTTCAGCCGGGCCTCCTTTGGATAAGCCCGGCCTCTTGATGTAAGAAAGAATTAGCTGATAGGACCAAGTTCAAATGAGCAGCAAGCAAAGTTTTAAAATCAGTCAGGTTGGCCGTAGTGTGCTTCTGGCTTTAGCAGCCACAGCAAGCATGATGCCTGTATCAGCCCAGGAAGCTCCTGCAGAACCTGCAGAACAAGAACAGGCCGTTGAACGTATTGAAGTATCAGGCCGTCTGATGAGTTCAGCCGCTTCCGCTGCTGCAGAGCGCCGTGAACAACCTTATGTCGCAGAATTATTAGGCATGGAGCAAATCTCCAGAGCAGGCGACAGCAACGCAGCCACAGCACTTCGCCGGGTGACTGGCTTAACCTTAGTTAAAGACAAGTTTATTTATGTGCGTGGTTTAGGGGAACGTTATTCCAGTACCTTATTAAACGGCGCTATGGTACCAAGCCCGGATCCAACAAGGAACGTCATCCCATTGGATATGTTCCCGGCCGGTATTATTGAAAGTTTAGTGGTACAAAAAGCTTATTCACCTGAGCTGCCAGCCGCTTTTGGTGGTGGTAACGTCAATATACGCACTGCATCTATTCCGCTGCAACGCAGTTTTAATCTGTCTGTTGGTACCGGTTATAACAGCCTGAACAGTGATAAAGGCTATAGCTACAATGGTGGTGGTGATGACTGGATGGGCAGCGACGACGGCACCCGTACTATGTCGCCTGAACTGCGCACCGCTTTGGATCAGTATGGCACTATTACACCTATTAATATTGCAGAAGCTTTGGGTGGCATTAACGCAGGCAATCTGGCCCAGGCTAACACCATAGTGCGTGAATTAGGTTTAGCTTTTAACCGTGATGTAGATGTACAACGTGAAAGTGTAAAACCCGATTTTGATGGCAGTGTATCTTTTGGCGATAAATTCGATCTTGGTTCATCGGTTTTTGGTGTAATGGCCGGTGTCAGTTATGACAGATCCACTCAGAATATCGAAGAACAGGAACGTTATTTTTCTGTCTCAGGCGATAACTTAGTACCTTTAAATATTTACGACGATATTAAAGGTACAGAACATCAGGTGAAATTGTCCGGTATGCTGAACTTTGGTTTAGAGCTGGATGAAAACCACCGTTTTGAAACTGCATCTATTTATCTGCGTGATACCAAAGATGAAGTCAAAATTAAGAACGGTGACAGTATTGAAACCGTGAACGAAGCGAACAGATCTAACACCGACACTTCGATAGTGTACGAAGAGCGTTCGATGTTCAGTAACCAGGTCCGCGGTCGTCACATGCTGCCATGGTTATACGACATCAGCCTTGACTGGCAATACACGGACGCTAAAGCAGAACGTGATGCACCAGGTGAACTCTATTATCGTTACTTAAACGAAACTCAGGCTGACGGCTCTGTTACCTCTTTCCTGCGTCGTAACCAGAATGCTGTCAACTACAGCTTCGGTAAAATGGAAGATGACACTGAAAACGCCAGCTGGAATGCCAAACTGCCCTTTACTTTAGGTAAAGCTGAGATGACACTGAACGGCGGTTATTCTTATTTTGAGCGGACCCGTGTATCAGAAACCAACTTGTTTAACTTCAATACAGTAGGTTATGGCCTGGATCAGTTGAGCCAAAGCTTTTCAGAGATTTTTTCTGATGAAAATATCCTCAATACAGCCAATGGTTTCCAGATTTCTAACGTCACCACTCAGGCAGATGACTACATAGCAGCGCAGATGATCGATGCGGCTTATGTTGGCATGGAAATGAACTATGACTACCTGCTGCGTTTAAACTTTGGTGTACGTTATGAAGACTTCCGCCAAATCTCTATCCCACTGAATGGGGATGGCGAAATCAGTGGTAATGTCGAAGATTTCCCGCTGAACGAAGATGGTTTTTACCCTTCCTTGTCTTTAACCTGGTTTGTCAGTGAAGATTTGCAGGCCCGCTTTGGTTACAGCAGCACTGTAGTTCGCCCTGACTTACGTGAAGTAACACCAGTACTATTCGTTGATCCTGTGACTGATTTTAAAGTAACAGGTTTTTCTGGCCTGCAAACGACTGATGTCAGCAGCTACGATGCCCGTTTAGAGTGGTACTACGACGAAAGCAACTATAGTGTGGGTGTGTTCTACAAAGATCTGGATAAGCCAATTGAATCCATTGAATTAAGTGGTTCAGACGGTAACTTACTGATGTCATTCCGTAACGGTGACACAGGTGAAGTGTACGGTGTGGAAGCTGAATTCCTGCAACAACTGAATATGTTTGAAGGCAATAACTGGCTGGATAACTTCTTTGTGGCCGGTAACTTCACCTACAGCGAGTCTGAAATTACCATTCAGCCTTTTGCCGGTACTAACCTGACCAATTTGAAGCGCCCATTAAGTGGTCACTCCAAACATGTAGTGAACTTCCAGTTAGGCTTCGATTCTGACGACGACAAGCACAACGCCACCATGACGTACAACGTCTTTGGTAAGCGTATCGCTTTTGCTGGTGTAAACGATAAAGATGATGCCTATGAGCAGCCGTTTAACTCACTGGATTTTGTCTATTCTTACACGCCATTTGAATCGACTTCAGTGAAACTGTCGCTGAAAAACCTGTTGGATGAAGATGTTGAAATCACTCAACAAGGCGAATTATTACAGCGTCGTGTTGAAGGCCAAAGCTACGGTTTAAGCTTCAGCTACAAATACTAAGTCAGTTTTTTTGTTCAGGGGTCAGAACTTCAGTTCTGACCCCTTTTTTATTTCAGCGTAATATCAATAAAGAACAGCGGGCTTTGCTCAGCATAGCCGTCGTCGTGCTGCCCAAAATAAACTGCCGAATACGGGAGTGGCCATAAGCGCCCATCACCATCAAATCAATATGCTGATTTTGCTGGTACTGATGTAAAGCCTCTTCCGCTTCCCCTGCCACTATAGCCTGAACCACAGTAAAACCAGCACGCTCCAATAAAGCTGCCGCCTGACTTAATTGCGCCCGGGTGGCTTCAGTATCAGCTCCGGCCATCACCAGATGCACAGGCAAACCACGGCACAAAGCACTGGCAGATAACATTTCCAGCCCTTTCACTGCTGTGGCGCTGCCATCATAAGCCAGCATCACTTGTTTAGGTTCAACAAATTGCTGCTGACTTAAAAGCACAGGTTTTTCTACACTGCGGATCAGTTGTTCGACATGCAGGCCAATACGACCATGAGCTTCAGAACTGCCAGCGCCTCTTTTGCCTATCACCAGCAAGCGGGTTTGCTCTTCCAGTTCAAGCAAGGTATCGACAAAGTCGCCATGCCGCAAACGTTCGTCGACCGACTCAACACCTGCTGCTTCAGCACGGCTTTTGGCAGCATCAAGCAATAAACGCCCACGCTCTAAAGCCAGTTTGGCCTTGCTTTCATCCAGTTTGGCCAGTTGTTCCAGCAAGGCTTCCTGAGCGCCTAAACCTATACTGCCACTTAAGTCTGACGTAGCTGCAGCTACGGCTTTATCCAGTACATGCAAAACCGACATGGGCACGGCCAGTTTATTGGCAGCCCAGGCAGCATAATCACATACAGCTTCTGCATAACAGGATGTATCAATACAAGCTATTACTTTTTTGGTCATATCATCTCTCCTAATGGCCCATGAGCTTTTCAATAGCGTCAGGTCTGTTATGCACAGCAAACTTATCAACCAGTGTTGCGCTGGCTTCATTTAGGCCAATCAGCTCTACTTCTGTGCCTTCACGACGGAATTTAATCACTACTTTATCCAAAGAACTGATGGCTGTGATGTCCCAAAAATGCGCTTTACTTAAATCGATCCGAACTTTTTCAACGGCTTCTTTAAAATCAAAAGCGCCCACAAATTGATCGGCCGAGCTGAAAAACACCTGGCCTACCACCTGATAATCACGCTCGTGACCATCGGCTGATAAACTGGAACCTATATACAAAATTTTGCCGACTTTGTTGGCAAAAAATAAAGCACTGAGCAGCACACCAATAAAAACGCCATAGGCCAGATTGTGAGTAAAGACCACGACAAGTACTGTGGCTATCATCACTATGCTGGAGCTTTTTGGGTTTTTCTTTAAGTCAGTCACGGAAGACCAGCTGAAGGTACCAATAGAGACCATAATCATCACTGCGACTAATGCAGCCATAGGGATAAGACCAACCCATTGATCTAAAAACACCACCATGATCAATAAGATAACACCGGCAAGCAATGTTGATAATCTGGTGCGACCGCCTGACTTGACGTTGATCACCGACTGACCAATCATGGCACAACCCGCCATACCGCCAATTAAACCAGAACCTATATTGGCGATGCCCTGGCCCACACATTCACGGTTTTTATCACTGCTGGTGTCTGTTAAATCATCGACAATAGTGGCTGTCATTAAAGACTCTAATAAACCTACTAAAGCTAAAGCCAAAGCATAAGGGAAGATAATCTGCAGAGTTTCAAAATTCAGCGGCACATCTGGCCATAAGAAAATTGGCAGGCTATCCGGCAGTTGGCCCATATCGGCGACAGTGCGTAGATCCAGACCAAAATACAGCGCTAATGCAGTCAGTACGACAATACAGACCAAAGGCGAAGGGATAGTTTTATTGATATAAGGAAACAGATAAATAATGGCAAGGCCCAAAGCCGTCATACCGTATACCAATACAGTGCCATGAGCACCAGTCAGTTCAGGCAACTGGGCCATAAAGATCAGAATAGCTAAGGCATTGACAAAACCAGTCACCACAGAACGGGAAACAAAACGCATCAGTTCTCCCAGTTTCAGCCAGCCAAATACAATCTGGAACACACCAGTAAGCACAGTGGCAGCTAACAGATACTGCAAACCATGTTCTTTTACCAGAGTAATCATCAGCAGCGCCATAGCGCCCGTAGCGGCAGAAATCATAGCTGGACGGCCACCGGCAAAAGCGGTGATCACAGCAATAGCAAAAGAAGCGTATAAACCTACTTTAGGATCTACACCGGCAATAATAGAAAAGGCTATAGCTTCTGGAATAAGTGCCAGAGCCACCACTATGGCAGATAACAGATCGCCACGAACATTAGACAGCCATTGCTGTCGTATGGATTGAAACATCAGGAATTCCTTTGTGTTTGAGTACTTAATAAACGCATTTTTTTCCGGCATAAAAGCAGTCACGCCCCAAATTGCGTTTTTACTTTTACAGATAGAAAAAACGGTTTAACAACTACATCGGCGACAAAGTTCCTTATGGCAAGCGGGTTGAATACTACAAAAACAGCGATATTCTAGCCTAAAAGCCCTTTGACTGAAACCTTAACAGTTCGGTCAGGGTTTTTCTTCCGGCAACACCTCACCAGGCAATGGATAAAAATGCGCACCGGCCCCTTGTGCGGCCAACTTATCCTGCGGATTACGCAGCGGGCAATGCGCCATAGATAAACAACCACAACCTATACACATGCTCAACTGATCCCTTAAATCCGTCAGTTGCGCTATACGGGAATCCAGTTCAGCTTTCCATTGCTCAGACATCAGCTGCCAGTGGTGTTGATCGGCATTCTGGCCCGGTGGCAATACCGACAAGGCCTTACCTATTTGCTCCAGCGGAATACCGGTACGCTGCGCTACTTTAATAATGGCCACCCGGCGTAACACATCCCGCGAATAACGACGCTGATTGCCTGCATTTCGCTGGCTATGGATCAGTCCTTTTTGTTCATAAAAATGCAAAGTAGCGACTGACACCCCTGTCCGTTTTGCCACTTCGCCCACTGATAACACTGTTTTTAGTTGCTGCATAAAAAAACTATTGACCTTAACCTAACTTGAGGTTTTAGCATAACCGCAATTTAAACCAAAAGGGGATTTTTATGCTGGAACAGGCCGTTTACAGAATTGGAGCAAATGTTCAGTCCAACCTACAGCATGCAGAACAATTATTAGTGCTTTTGCAAAGTGCTATTAATCAGCGTAACTGGTCATTATTCAGCAGTTGCTTTAGTGAAGATGCTGTACTGGTCAATTTATTTGGCCAACGCCTGACAGGGCCAGCGCAACTTATAGACTATCAACAGCAGTTAATAGACAGGCACCAGGACAGGGTTTGGATTTATCAGTTGTTGCACCTGCAGCAGTTGGATCTGGATACTTTTTTAATCAATGCAGAACAGCAGTGGTATCAAAGAGGACGACAGCACAAAGTGGGTCTGAGCTGTACACCCCTTTATGTGGCGAAACGGCAAGGTGAGAAATGGCAGATCTGTGCGGGAAATATGCTCTAAATAGACGAATGTTTCCAACGCTGCAGCGCCTTTTTCATCACGCCTTGTTGTTGCATCAAGCCCAACTGCTGCTGAATTTGCTGCACCAACAGCGTATTTTTTGGATTCAATGCACAATACACGGCGGCAGGTTCAGCCCAGAGCGGATCCACCGCCAGTTTTGAGGTATCAAACTGTTGCTGGTAGTGGCCATAACTTAAGTCTACAGTCATCACCACATCTATCCGTCCCTGCTCCAGACGCTGAATGTTTTTCTCCAGCGATTCGGCATCGTCACGCACCGCAGTCTGGGTATCAAATAAGGACTGCAACTCAGGGTAACTAAAGCCTCTGGTTGTGCCTATCCGCTTGCGAACCAAATCCTGATCAGAACGCACCGGGCTATCTTCAATCCGGCGCACTATATATTGTCTGGTGTGAAACAATACAGGAGTCCAGTTTAGCTTATAGGTGGCAGGCACCCATTCGGGATTCAGAAAACAACTGATATCAGCCTGATCCGTGACTAACCATTCCACGACCCTGCCTCGGGGTAAATCAAGATACAACACTGGTTTTTTTAACCGTGCAGCCAGGGTATCCAGCAATTCTTTGGCTACACCACCCGCCAATTGGTTGTGTTGATCAAAGATGGCATAAGGTGCAGTATTGGTTTGACTGACCACAGCTCTTAATGGCTCAGCCGCCCACGTCAGGCAAGGCCACAACAAAACCACCCACTTCCACATCAAAACCTACTTTTTGTCAGCTACTACTTTGTATTCATCATAACCAAGCATTTACCATTTAAGTAGTCACTTAGCGCTCAAACTATGGATTTTATCTCAGACAACAAAAAGGCAGCCACCTGGCTGCCTTGTCTATCTAAAATTGAGCTCAGAACTTATGTTCGATACCCACTGCCACATAATCGCTGTCGACTTTGCTGTCAAAGTCAAAACTGGTATACCAACCAAATAATTTGGTGTTTTTACCTAATTTATAATCAGCACCCACAGAAATACCATTGTCATCTTCTAAAGTCTGGTATTGAGCTTTTAACTCCCACTTATTCAGAGGGTAAGCCAGGCTTGCCAAATAACCGTCAGATTTTTTTCCTGTTACTACTTCTTCTTGTTGTTGCACCATGGCACCCAACTTAAAGTCAGCGACTTTAAACTGCACTGTGGCACGGGTTGTATCATAACCATTGATTTCACTATCCAAGGCCACTGCTGCATACCAGCTGGAATCTTTTAAACTGTCATCGCCGTACACTAAAGCATAAGACTGCGAATCATCTGCATCAGCTTCATCTTCCATCACATAACTGAGCACCAGCTTAAAGCCTTGAAAAGACGGTGAAGTATAAGCAAGAGAATCGCTCATCCGGTTTTCGCCTTTCCATAAGTTTTTGATATCCGCTTCATAGTCGCTGAATAAATCTGCTTTGCCTTGTGATACTTTCAGAGCTGTATCATGACGACCAGCAGTTACAGTACCAAAAGCACCTGCCAAGCCAATAAACTGGTCCCTGGATTTGATATTTTTTTCGTTTGCTTCATCTGAAGGGTCAACTTCCCACTCCAGTTGATAAACCAGGGTTAAATCACCATCCAAAGCATAATCGCCTTTGATACCAAAACGTGAGGCATTACTTTTTAATTCGCCGAACGATCCTTCGCCCTCATCGGACTGCTGTGCTGAAACGTTAATTTTTCCGTAGATTTCCCAGCTTTTTGCCTGGGCGGTAGCAACACAACTTAAAGCCAATGCAATACTTATAAAAGTTTTTGCAAACATGATTTTATCCTTTTCAGGTAGGGACTTAGGGCTAACAACAGAAGCTCTGTTTAGCTGAATTATAACCATTGGGCGCAGAAGTCCAGCCGCTGAGCCCATTTATTTATTCATCGTCCGTCGTTGAGTTACTGCAAATATGACAATAAAGCTTCCGACACGTGACGTTTCGGAGTCTATTTTATGACTTTTAAATGACAGAATTATGACAGAACTTAAGGAGCTTTAAGTTCCTGACAAACCCCTACCCTTTTGGCTTTGTCAAAATTCAGTCCCTGTTGTAACAACCTGGGGACAGGGCGCCAGTCAGGATTCACCCAGCTTCGGTTAAGCTTTTGATCAGGGTATTGAATATTTGCAAGGTCAAGCAGGCTGTGGAAAATGCTGCTGGTGATTAAAGGCTGTTGACGACGTTGCTCAGCCAGTGCTTTTTTCTGAGGATAAAGTTGATTGTAGGCATCTGAGGTCCAGAGCAGAGAGGCCACTCTGTAATCACGTTCGGTATTATGGCCATGACCACTTTTGTCACACTGACCATCAAAAATATTTTCACCGTGATCCGATACGTAAAACAAGGTACTGATACTTTGAGTTTGCTCCAACTGCTTAATCAGAGTGAATAAAATAAAGTCGGTGTAGGCCACACTATTGTCGTAGGCATTGTTCAGCAGCACTTTGGATTTTTTATTGTGCATACTGACCGCTTGCCCTTTGCCTGAAGGTGTAAACAAATCAAAAGCTTCAGGGTAACGGTCAGCATAACTAAAATGACTGCCAAGGGTATGCAGCACGATCAGCTGTCTGGCATGGTTTTGCTTTAATACAAGTTCTACTGCAGGCAAGAGTATCTCGTCGTAAAAACCTTCTTGTTTATAGCCTACAGGGTTTAAATACTGAAGCTGATCCGCTTCGCTGGCGTGCAAAGCTATGGAAGAGTCATGCACGCCGAGCGGACTTTGAGTAGACAGCCAGGCCGTACTGAAACCTGCTTCTTTAAAAGCTGCTACCAGAGAACTTTCTGTCGGAAAATAACGCTGATCCACAGGGCTTTTCCTCGAAAGAATCACCGGCACAGACATACGGGTCCATGCCCACGGACTGACCATATCGGTGAAACTGATCACATTTTTTGTGCCGGCCAGACGGGGCGTAGTGGCTCTGTTGTAGCCATTGAGCTGCAATCTGTCCGGTCTTAAGGTTTCCCCTATCACCAGTACATAAATTTGTCGGGCCTGTGGTACTTCAGTTTGTTTCGCGGAAAATTTAAACAAAGCGGTGCTGTCTGCAACATCCGCCACAGCTTGTTTTTGTTTGGCAAATTCGTTCAGCGCCAGCAGCACATTCAGCGGATAAGTGGCATGAAACTTTTCATAGCTGTAAGGCAAGGGTCGTTGCACAAAAACATTTTCTTCCGGATTGCTGCGTTGTTTAGCTTTATTGATTTGCTGATACTGCCACTCATTCCAGCTCAGACTTGCCAGCACACCAATACCTATCAGCCAGACAACAGGACGCACACCCGCTTCCCAGCGCCAGTGACGTTGCCAGGCGCTGCGCACCAGATACCACCACAACAACAGAATAGCGAGCACTGCCAGAGCTAAAAAAACACCTACACCGGTCAGATAACCCAAAGCTTCACTCAGGTCCGTTTCTGCCACTATGGCAATGACATGGGCATCGGTATTTTTCTGATAGGTCAAAAGGTAAAACACTTCCTGTGGTACCAGCAAAGCAGCAGGCAAGAGCAAGACTAAACCTGGCCATAAAGAACGGAATAACGACAAAACCAACAGGTAACACCAGACCGCAGCTATCAGTTTCCACTGCAAATAAGGCACAAAATCCTGTTCCGGCCATTGCACCAGCACAGGCGACAACAGCACCAAAGCAAAGAGTATTAATCCAAAAACACGAAACAACGAATGTAGTAACGACGAGTTCACCAAAAAGCCTCCTGGCTTAAAAATCAAAATGCAGCTGGTCTGAAAAAAATGGATTCTGAGCGTATTTTGTAGTTTTTACCAGAACTGTTGTAAAGGAAGAGGCAGTGAAATCAGCTGAAGTGAATCCAGCCTCTGAAGCCTTTTAACACACAAGATAGATCATTTTACAAACAGAAAAAACACTACAAAAATACAGTTGTTACATAAATTACACCTTATTACCCCATTTACAAACTTAGTCCGTTTGTACTATATCTAGGGCGCTCGCTTTGTCGGGTACTTATAACACTTATAAAGAATGCAACTACTAAAATCCAGCTAGGAAGCCAGAAAACATGAATAATAACAAAATCATACAATTAAGCCGTTGCGCTATAGCCGTCAGTGCTGTGTTATTCAGCGGACATAGTTTTGCTCAGCAAGCTGAAGAAGGTAAAGAGGTCGAACGTATAGCAGTGACAGGTTCTCATATTAAAAGAACCGATCTGGAAGGCCCTTCACCTGTCACCATTATAAGCCGTGATGATATAGACAAATCAGGTTTTGATAACCTGCAACAATTACTGGAACGCCTTCCGTCTGCAGGCTCTGGTAGTTTTTCAACCAGAGGTAACAGCCAGGACTCTACGGCTAACGGTGCTGCAGCTGTCAGTTTAAGAGGTTTTGGCGCTGATGCGACCCTGGTGTTAATTAATGGTCGTCGTGTAGCCAGCAGCCCTTTTGCTGAAGGTATAGTGAACAGCTTTGTGGATATTAACAGCATCCCAATGGCTGCCATTGAGCGTATTGATATCTTAAAAGACGGCGCCTCTGCCATTTATGGCTCTGACGCAGTGGCCGGTGTAATCAATATTATCATGCGTAAAGACTATACAGGCACAGATTTAACCGCAGGTTATGGTGGCACTACAGGTCCTAACTACCATGAAAAAACTTTTTCTGTGGTTTGGGGAGCGGGCGATGACAAAAGTAACGCAACGCTGATCCTGGACTATTTTAATAACTCACAAATCGACAACTATGAGTTAGGCCGTTTTGGCACAGCCAATCAAACCCCTTATGGCGGTCAGGATTTCCGTTCTTCCATGGGCTACCCTGGTCGTTTTATTGTGGATGGCGTGGTGACTATAGACCCTGGTTGCCCGGCTGATCAGCGCAATGGAGCCACCTGTGTATACGACTATGGTCCACACTCTATTGCAGTACCTGAAGCTGAACGTATGGGCGCTATCCTCAGCATGAATCGGGATATCAACGACGATGTTGAGCTTTTTACTGAAATTGCAGCCCAACACAATATCTCAGCTGCTGGTGGCGCAGCGACACCTCTGAATGAAGGCGCAGGTTTAAGCGTGCCAGGCACTCACCCCAATAACCCTTTTGGCCGGGATGTACAAATCAGCCGCTACCGCACAGTAGATGCAGGCAACAGACGTTGGGATATTACCTCAGATACGCTGCGGATATTGGCCGGTTTACGTGGTAACTTTAATAACTGGGATTGGGAAACCGCTGTACAGAAAGGCCGTAGCGCGTCCACTCAAACCGGTGACAAGTCACAGGGCTGGATCCGCACCGACTTCCTGCAACAAGAAATCAATGCAGGCCGCTACAACCCCTTTGGTGGTGTGCAAAACCCACAATCTGTGATTGATGCTATTACGACAAACTTAGTACGTCGTGGTAAATCCCATATGACCTCAGCGGACGCCCGGATCAGTGGCGAATTGTTTGACGTCAGCCATGGTGCAGTGTCTTTAGCAGCAGGTATTGAATACCGCAAAGAAGACGCCTCAGATGTGCCGGACGATCAATTCCAGCGTGGTTTAATTTTTGGCACTGAGTCTGTTTCAGCTGCGGCCAGCCGTTCACAAAAAGCCGCTTATATCGAAATCTCTGTGCCTCTGTTAGAAAATCTGGAAATGCAGCTGGCGGAACGTTACGACCATTACAGTGATTTTGGTGGTACAGCCAATCCAAAAATAGCCTTCCACTTTACGCCAACGGATGCATGGTCGTTACGGGCTTCATGGAGCCAGGGTTTCCGTGCCCCATCACTGGCACAGGTAGGTTTAGGCCCATCAGAGGAGTCTCAGTTCTTTACTGATACCTTCCGTTGCCCTACCCCTGATGCAGCCAATCCGGCTTGTGCTTCAACGGATTACACTATTTTGTTTGCCGGTAACCCGGATTTAGAAGCAGAAGAGTCTGAAAGCTGGAACATAGGTGCCATCTGGCAAGTCACAGATGATTTGGATTTCAGTGTGGATGTCTGGAGCATTACGCAGGACAACAAAATTGACGAAGTTCCGTTTGGTGATGTTTATGCTGCCGAATGTGGTAACCAGAACAGCACCATCTGCGTGCGCCGGGCTCCGCTGCCAGGCCAGACTCTGGGTGAGCTGGACCGGATTAACAATACTTTCTTTAATGTCAGTTCTCAGGAAGCCGACGGTATTGACTTCTCTGGCCGCTACAAAATGGATTTATCCAACATGGGTAAATTGAAATTTAACCTGGAGTACACCTACCTGAATAATTTTGAAAAAGATGGTCAGGACTACACTGGTGAATACCGTTACCCACAACATCGCTGGACAGGCACAGCAGACTGGTCGTTAAACGACTGGGGCGTATCGACAGTACTGAGCTACATTGGTGAGTTTGAAGATACACCAGATATCGACTTTGACGGCTCACTGGACTTTGAAGAGAACCAGTCACGTATGATCAAAGCTCAGGTACTGGTAGATGTTCAGGGGTATTACAACCTGAATGAACAAACCAAACTGACTATTGGTATCAATAACCTGTTTGATACAGAGCCACCTTTTGCCATAGGTGATGGTGATGGTGATCTGTATGGTTATGTCACCAGCATGTACAACCCTCGTGGTCAGTACATTTACGGTAAAGTAAATTACAAGTTCTAATCACTGATGCTAAAAAAGGGCCTGCGGG
>NZ_AFHI01000068.1 GCF_000217935.1 Rheinheimera sp. A13L | reverse complement strand
ACTTTCAGATTACTCCGATAGGGCAAGGCAGAGGGATGGATTAAATTAGCTCCTGTAACGAGAAGTTAACCAGTTCATTAACCCTTAGGGAATATTAACCATGAAAAAAGCACTATTAATTGCAACCTCTTTGTTTATTGCGGGCCAGGCTGCTGCAACAGAAAGCCGTACAGTAGACATCATAGCTGATGTACCTTCGGATACATTTTATGTTGTCGAGGCACCAGGCTCTGATATTTTCAGCGCAACCCAGACAATGAACTATGATGTTGCGAATCAGACGTTTGCTCCAGTGATGGGTGACATCGTTTTTCAAGCGTCTGCAGGTTCTATCACAGCACAGGTAACGGGAACTCCTAGCCTGGTAGGTAATACTCCAACAAACACAATACCTTTAACTGTGCAGATTGGTACTGTCGCACTGAGTGGCACGGCGGAAGAAATTGCACCGACCTCAAGCGCTGGTGTACCAACAACTGCATCGTTGCGTATTTCTGCGAATACTGGTGGTACTGCACCTGCGGCGGATAGCTACTCTGGTACAGTGAGCCTGGTTTTTGAAAACGTAACACCGTAA
>NZ_AFHI01000069.1 GCF_000217935.1 Rheinheimera sp. A13L | reverse complement strand
GTTCTGTCACCCGCCCGTCGCTGTCGTAACGGTAACGGATTTCCGGCCGGCCCGTGTGACGGTGCGCCACCATCCGGCCCCGGTATTTATCATCGTAAGTAAAGCTGCGCACCTGTTTGCCACTACGGTCATACACCACCGCCAGTTCGCCGCGTGGCGTCCAGCCATAGCGCACCAGCGGCGCGGCAGGTAAATTCTCCGGGTATTCCGGGTCGTGCGTCAGCCACACGGCAGACAGACGGATGCCGTTGTCCCGGCCATATTCGGTGTAACCCGGCAGGGTATCAGGAAAAGCGGACGGTTCCGTCCCGCCGGAAATGGCCTGCTGCCGGGCTTCTTCTGCCCGCTGCGCCTGCGTGGTCAGTACCAGCCGGAAGTGACGCCAGGCACCATCCGTCACGCCGGTGATTTCGCCGCTGAATTCACCGGCGGCTTCGCGGTGGAACGTCTGTGTGCGCCCGAAGCGGTCCACCAGCCCGGTCAGTACCCGGTACGGCGGCAGCGGCGCAGGCAGCACCTCATCCGCTTCCGGCACCCGCTCACACCAACCGAG
>NZ_AFHI01000070.1 GCF_000217935.1 Rheinheimera sp. A13L | reverse complement strand
GAAAAAGCATTAATCAGTAAAACCCGACTGCTCAGCGAGAATCGTCGAAAAGGACGAGTAGTTCAGGCGGAAACGCTGGAAGCAGCGGGCCATGTTCTATTGCTAACATCATTACCGGAAGATGAATATTCAGCAGAGCAAGTGGCTGATTGTTACCGTCTGCGATGGCAAATTGAACTGGCTTTTAAGCGGCTCAAAAGTTTGCTGCACCTGGATGCTTTGCGTGCAAAGGAACCTGAACTCGCGAAAGCGTGGATATTTGCTAATCTACTCGCCGCATTTTTAATTGACGACATAATCCAGCCATCGCTGGATTTCCCCCCCAGAAGTGCCGGATCCGAAAAGAAGAACTAACTCGTTGTGGAGAATAACAAAAATGGTCATCTGGAGCTTACAGGTGGCCATTCGTGGGACAGTATCCCTGACAGCCTACAAAACGCAATTGAAGAACGCGAGGCATCGTCTTAACGAGGCACCGAGGCGTCGCATTCTTCAGATGGTTCAACC
>NZ_AFHI01000071.1 GCF_000217935.1 Rheinheimera sp. A13L | reverse complement strand
GGTGTTGATACCAGCCTTTTTCTTATCAAAACCTGTTGTTATTTCATATCTGCGATAATGGCCTGCAAACCTTTTAATGAAGCTTCAACGCTTTGCATGGGTGTTTTACCTGCAGGATAAGACTCCTGTTCTACCACCAGCCACTGGGTGCCCCCTATGGTTTTATTGGCGGTGATCAAAGCTTTCCAGTCTGTTGTGTCTTTACCAATAATTGGATCTTCCGTATTTCCAGGCTCTGGGGCTGAGGCCTTGTAGTGTGTGGTCACAGTGCGGCCCGGATAGGCTTTGATAAAATCTACCGGATCTTTACCTGCGACTTCTGTCCAGCCCACGTCTTGCTGCAAAATGACTTTGCTGTTGGTGTTTTTGCCAATCACATCCCATGGCGTTTTGCCTGTCTCTCCCAGCATTTCTGGTTTATGGTTGTGATAACCCACCTGCATACCTAATGGCGTTAGTTTTTCCTGCACTGCCGCTAAATCTGCAGCTACAGCTTTTGCGCCTTCAACAGTAAAAGCGCGCTGATCCATAGGAATAATTAAATAATGACAGTCTAAAGCCTGATAAAAAGCGACAGTGGTTTCAAACTGCTCTGGGCTGAATTTTTCGAAAGGTACATGAGCACCAGAGGCTTTTAATCCCAACTGGTTTAAAAATGCTTTTAAACCAGCAGCATCATTGGCGTATTTGCCAAAAAAGCCTGCAAACTCAACCCCATCAAAACCCATAGCGGCGAGCTTGGTCAGTGTGCCTTCAAAGTCTGCCTGCATGGCATCTTTGACTGACCATAATTGCACACTCAGTTGAGGTTCAGTCGCTGCAACCGCACCTGTATCGGCATAGCTGAAGCCTGCAGCAGTACTGGCTAAAATCAGGCTGAGTACCTGCGCAGTTTTTGTCAGTTTCTTCTTTAAAAAAAGCATAACCCTGTCCTTTTTTGTATTAATGAAAGCGGTTTCAGAGTGCTTGATTTTGGCTTGCAGATCAATGCTAAATGCGTTGGTTGGTTGGTTGGTTGGTTGGTTGGTTGGTTGGTTGGTTGGTTGGTTGGTTGGTTGGTTGGTTGGTTCTTAGCGTATTAAGTTCTGAGGTTGTGCTGTTTTGAACTGAAACTGGCTTAATTAAAAAAATAGCCCCTTTGCAGGGGCTTCAAAAGTCAAACACCCGGGGAGGTGTTATCAGGGAATCGACTCTCATTGTGCCGGAGTTAACCACAGCACCTGATAAGGTAAAAGTTGCAATGTGCCAGCAGCTTGCTGTTGAGCGGTCAGCTCGTCGAACCATAATTGGCCCGCTAAAGAGTTGCAAAGCTGAGCATGTTCAGAGAAATTCACTACAGCCACCAGATGTTTACCATCCAGTCGACGCCGGTATAAAAACAGATGTGGATTGTCGTCCAGCAGTATGTCTGTATTGCCAGAGCCTAATACGGGTAACATAGATCTGGTTTTAATTAAGTGCTGTAACTTCTGATAGATCCGGCCGGATAAGCTATCGGCTGAGTTTGCCGAGGCGAGTTGCTGATCAGTGACTGCCACTCTGTTCACCCAGCGGCTGTCGTCTTTTTTCGCCGGATCCAGCACATAGCTGTAATCATTTTTTAAACCCAGTTCATCACCCATATATAACAGCGGCAAACCACCAATACTTAAAATGACTGAATTGAGCAGGTAAATCCGTTGCAGTGCATGCTCCAGATGTAAGGCATTGTTTTCGATTTCAGCTTTTTCCACCCCAACCAAAGACGATAACATACCCGCCACACGGCAATCGCCTGTCACAGGGTTTTGCTGAAAAGGTACACCAGCAGCAAAACTGCCTTCAAACTGACCTGTGTAAAACTGATTTAAAAACTGGCGGTGATGATCAGGATTGATCCCCAGTTGCCAGGCGATAGTGTCATCAAAAGTCCAGCCTATATCGTCATGGCAACGAATGTAATTCACCCAGCTGCAACGGGGGTCAATGGCAAAACGCTTGCGCAAGGATTCTGTGAGTAATCTGGTGTTGCGGGTCGCTAAACTATCCCACAACAGCGCCATCAACAGCGGGTTATAGGACAACTGGCATTCTTCTGGTGCTATGTATTTCACCACTTCATCCGGGTGAACTATAGCTTCAGATTTAAACTGCAAAGCCGGAGCTGCAATACGGGCTACTGCATTAAAAGCTTTAATTAAACTATGGGCTTTGGGCAGGTTTTCGCAGCTGGTCCCCACTTGTTTCCAGACAAAAGCCAAAGCATCTAAGCGCAGCACAGCAGCACCCTGATTGGCCAGAAATAACATCTCTTCAGCCATGGCATTAAACACCGCCGGATTGGCGTAATTCAAATCCCACTGAAAGCTGTTAAATGTGGTCCAGACCCATAAGCCCGAGCTTTTATCCTGAGTAAAACAACCCCGGCGAATTTCCGGGAAAATTTCACGCAAGCTGGGCGCAAATTGATCGCGTTCTTGTTCCGTCAGGAAAAAATAAAACTCACGATACTCTGCATCACCGGCTTTGGCTTTTTCTGCCCAGCGATGTTCGTCGGAGGTGTGGTTAAAAACAAAATCCAATACCGGCTTAATGCCTTGCTGATGTAACTGCTGCATCAAATCTGCTAACTGCTGCATTGAACCCAGCTGAGGCATAGTGTTGCGATAATCTGATACGGCATAACCGCCGTCACTGTTCGGCTCTGGCGCTTTAAACAGTGGCATCAGATGCAAGTAGTTAATACCACTTTGTTTTAAGTAGGGGATGCGTTTTGCAAGACCTTGAAAATCTTTGGCAAATAGGTCGACATAACAGGCTGCACCTAAAGCACTGGTGGCCTTATGCCAGTCTTGTGGTTCCGCATCTTCAAGTCGCAAATAGGCCGGACGCTGCGCCGAGCTTTTTGCCAGCAGCTTTAGCAACTGCTCCAGATGGTAGTAGCAGTCGTAGTGTTCGCCGTATAAGCTTAAATAAAGTTCAAGCAAAGCGGGCAGCTGTTGCTGAAGCCTGGTTTTCAACTCTGGCCAGCTGTCTTTTGCTGCTGTTTTTAAAGACTGACTTAATCGTTTAAGTGTCTTTTCGCTTTCAAATTGCAACAGCTCTGGGTTTTCCAGCAGCTGTGCTGTGGTTTTTTGCATATAAACAGGTCCGGACCTACAGTGTGATATGCCTAATAGAACTTCATTTTCTCTGTTTTGGCAAGACTTTTAACTGTGAAATGTTTAAATTCAGTGGTGATTATTTACACTTCAGGTTTAAATAGTTAAAGTTGGTCTGAAACGTTTTAGTTTTTGACCTCATTGTACTGGGGTATTTAAGGGGAATAAGGCAGATGAAACCGACTCCGGTTTGTTGTTTTGGTGAAGTACTGATCGACTTTTTACAAGATAAGGCCCAGCCAGGTCTGTTTCATCGTTTTGCTGGCGGAGCTCCGGCTAATGTGGCTGTGGCAGTGGCCAAATTAGGTGGCCAGAGTAAATTTATCGGTATGCTGGGCAAAGATATGTTTGGTGATTTTTTGCAACAGGAACTGCAAAGTTATGGCGTGGATTGCAGTGCAGTGCGCCAGACTATGGATGCTAAAACGGCCTTAGCTTTTGTGGCGTTAAATGATCAGGGCGATCGCAGTTTTTCATTTTACCGGCCGCCTGCCGCAGATTTACTTTATAAGGTGGAGCATTGTCCGACCGACCTTTGGCAAGACAAAGGCATTTTGCATTTATGCTCCAACAGCCTGACCGAACCTGATATAGCCCAAACCAGTTTCGCTCTGGTGCGACTGGCCCAGCAACATGGCTGGCTGGTATCGGTGGATGCTAATTTACGTCACAATTTATGGGCTGAAGGCAAAGCCAGCATCGAGCTGGTGACACAATTACTGGAAATGGCTGATCTGGTGAAGTTAAGTGAAGATGAACTGACTTACCTGGCTGGTGAGCAAAGTACTGAACACTGGTTACAGCATATTCTGGAGTTTCGACCTTCATGGCTGGTGGTTACAGCTGGAGCAGAACAAGTGCAGAGTTACAGTAAAACAGATTCTTTTTCCGTTGCTGTGACTGCTGTGCCTGTGCTGGATACTACAGCTGCAGGTGATGCCTTTGTTGGCGCCTGGTTATTTCAGGCCGCGCAGCTGCTGGATTCAGGTTGTAGTGTCGCTGATTTACTGATGCAAAAAGAATTGCAACAGCAGGTGATCCGCAAAGCCATTAAAGCCGGGTCCCTGACCTGTCAGAAGTTCGGCGCTTTTGCTGCTTTACCTACAGCAAGCGAATGGAATTAAAGCTGTTTGCTTAACAAAGAAGAAGGGCTAACTTGCGTTAGCCCTTCTTTACTTACACCTTGATGTCAATATTCTGACCCAGGTTGCCGACAGAAACCGGACTTGGCGACTGCAATGCCGGAGACGAATTTACAGCGCTTTCCAGCAACTGCATTGTTTGTCTCCCTTCCTGTTTTTGCTGGGATTTTGCCAGACTGGCACCCAGTAGTTCATAGCTCTGGCTGACTGCAGCTGAGCCTACGGATTGTGTCATAGTCACTCCCATGCCATATTTCCAACCATCTTATCGGCAAAAGGATCGCGGACTTTAGAAAAATTTTCAGGATCGATTAAAAAAATGAAGCCGCTCGTTGCAGCGAGCGGCTTCGGTCTTTAGGCGAGCGGAGTGACTTATGTTCCAAATGCCTGAAGTTGTTGAACTCTTTCTAAAAGTTCGTCTGTTAGCAGCTGAGCTGTCAGTGGATCATGGCCGTTGACTGTGAACGAATACCACGCTCCGGAATAATCGAAGGCAAAGTGCTTGCTTCAACCACGGGTTGCAAAGGGCGTATCGGCCGCGTCGGGCTTTTCTTCACAGTACCTTTTAATAAAGGTTCTGGTTTTAGACCACTTTGACCAATTTTCGCTGCTAAACCTTGCTGGATATCTGCTATGGAATAGCCTGCTTTAATTTTCATCCGTACGTAAGGAATACCAGCTGCTTCAAAAGCACCGCTGACAAACCAGTCTGGCACAGCTTTATGACCGTCTTTACTGTTATTGTTCACCAGATCAACAGCGGCCACAATGCTCATGTCATCAGGGTCACACAAGACAAAATCCAGGTACTTGGCATTCAGTTTTACCGAAGCTGCGATACGGGACTTGGCATCAACATTGCTTTTTAATTCAAGAATATCGGCCATTTTTACTCTGTTCATGACTTTGTACTTACCTTTAACGGCTTGTTCCAGCATGTTCAGGTAAGAGCGTTCGACCTGAGTAAAAAGGCTGCTTTTTTTACTAAATGGAAAGGGATTGCCATGGCTCATAAAACGGCTGGCTAAAAAAGCGGCAACCACAACCAATACGGCTAAGACTAAAATTAAAACTTCCATTAATGACCTCCGACAAACTTTTGACTCTGCAGCTCTCATTGGTTGACTGCAGAGTAGATAAAGCATAAGACGTGCCAACAAGTTAGTGTATATGCTCTAATTTGTATAAGTTTGCTGAATGTCTGGCATATGGCCTATTGATGGTTGAAATGGTGGGGTTCGACCTCTGTTCGGCTTATAGTGAACAGACTTCCTATTGCTACAGACAAGGAGCAACACAATGACAAGCAGCAACACTGCAGGATTAGACATCAAAGGCCGTTTACCGGCTGAGTTCCAGACTATTTTAACGCCGGAAGCTTGCCGTTTGGTGGTTGAACTGACCCGCGAGTTTCGTCCTGCTTTAAAGCAGTTACTGCAGCAACGTACAGCAGAGCAGGCGCGTTATGACAGCGGTGCTTTACCGGATTTCCGTGCTGAAACTGCCTATATTCGTGATGGCAACTGGACAGTAGCTGCTATCCCTGCCGATTTACAGGACAGAAGAGTAGAGATCACCGGCCCTGTCGATCGCAAAATGATCATCAATGCGTTAAACGCTGATGTAAAAGTTTTTATGGCCGACTTCGAAGATTCGCAAGCGCCAAGCTGGGATGGCGTGATAGAAGGGCAAATCAACTTACGTGACGCCAACTTAGGCACCATCAGCTACAGCGACCCACAATCTGGCAAGCAATATGCGCTGCGGGATAAACAGGCCTTATTGATAGCCCGTGTCCGTGGTCTGCATTTATGGGAAAAACATTTAGAAGTGGATGGCGAGCCAGTTCCGGGTTCGCTGGTTGATTTTGCTTTGTACTTTTTCCACAACTACCAAACCCGTTTAGCCAATGGATCTGGTGTGTATTATTACCTGCCGAAGCTGCAAAGCTACAAAGAAGCTGCCTGGTGGGATGCGGTTTTCCGTTTTACTCAAACTAAATTTAATCAGCCTGTCGGCACTATCCGCGCAACTGTACTAATTGAAACCTTGCCTGCAGTTTTTGAAATGGACGAAATTCTGCATGCGCTGCGTGAGCATATAGTGGCGTTGAACTGTGGTCGTTGGGACTATATTTTCAGCTATATCAAAACCTTAAAGAATCATGCTGACAGGGTATTACCAGACCGTCAGGTCGTGACTATGGATCAGCCATTTTTATCAGCTTATTCAAAGCTGTTGATCAAAACCTGCCATAAACGGGGTGCTTTGGCCATGGGTGGTATGGCGGCCTTTATTCCGGCGAAAGATCCTGTAGCAAACCAAGCTATTTTAACCAAAGTGACTGCGGATAAAGAACGTGAAGCCAGTAATGGCCATGACGGTACCTGGGTGGCGCATCCGGGTTTAGCAGCCACTGCCAATGGGGTCTTTAATCAATACCTGACAGATGGCAAAACCAATCAGCTGCATATCAGCCGCGCTGATGATGCGCCTGTGACTGCCGCCGATTTATTGGCGCCAAGCAGTGGTGAGCGCACAGAAGCAGGTATGCGTATCAATATCCGCGTGGCTTTGCAGTACATAGCGGCCTGGATCAGCGGTAAGGGTTGTGTGCCTATTTATGGCCTGATGGAAGATGCGGCTACAGCGGAAATTTGCCGCACCTCCATTTGGCAGTGGATCAAACATGGCAAAACCTTAAACAATGGCCAGTTGGTGACCAAAGACTTGTTTGCCCAAATGCTGCAGCAGGAAGCTGCTGTGGTGCGGCAAGAAGTTGGCGAGGAGTTGTGGCAACAACAGCAGTTTGAGCGAGCACAGGCACTGTTGCTGCAAATCACCACAGCCGATCAACTGGTCGATTTCCTGACTCTACCAGCTTATGAGCTGTTAACTGCTTAAAAAACGAGGAGCCAGAGCCAAAGCTCTGGCTCCTGACTACAAATGCAGCTCGTCTGCGACTTCTGTAATTAAGCGCCGCAACCAGATATGACTGGCATCCTGATGCAATAACGGACTCCAGATCATTTTCAGCTCTATTGATGGAATTGGGAAGGGCGGATCCAGCACTTTCATCGTCGCGTCATTCTGATACAAAAGCGCAGCCTTTAAAGGCAAGGTCGCAATCAAATCGGTTTCTACAGCTAAGTGCATAGCCACGTGATAATTACGGGTAAATACGCTGATGGTGCGCTGTTTACCAAACTTTGCCAGTGCTTCATCCACCCAACCCAATTTTTGTACATCGGCCGGATCCATACCCACACCTACACCAAAGCCAGTTTTGCTGACCCAGATATGCTGGGCTTTTAAATAAGAGTCTAAATTAAAGTTACCAAGAATCGGATTTAAACTATTGACCAGGCAAGCAAAACTATCGCGCCATATGGTCTTTTGATGAAAAGACTGTGGCAGTTGATCAAAGCGGTTAATTGCCATATCCACTTTGCCGTTTTCCACATCATGAAAGGTAACATCTGACGGCGTCATAATATCTAGTGAGGTGCCTGGTGCCTGAGCCCGTAGCTTTTTCAATAAGGCCGGTATAAGAGTGGAAGCCGCGTAATCACTGGCCATAATACGAAACACCCTATGGCTGTGTTCTGGCTCAAAATCTTTGTTGGGTTGTAAGGTTTCCTCCAGGGTTAGCAAAACCCCACGTACTACAGGTGCTAATTCCTTGGCGCGTTCTGTTGGTACCATACCGTCCGAAGTACGCACCAGAATAGGATCGTTTAATAAATCACGCAGCCGTTTTAAGCCATTGCTCATGGCAGGTTGAGTGATATTCAACTGGTTGGCAGCCCTTGTCACGTTCTTTTCCCGCAACAATACGTCCAGGTACACCAACAAATTCAGGTCAATTTTACTGATATTCATTTGTTTCCACTTTTTATGGCTGATGAAGTCTTGCTTGCATGCTTTATATATTCACACAATGAATGATGAGAATCAAAAAAATCAGCTATATGAATCTGCATTTTGAAACCTATAGTGAATGTCAACAGAGGCACTTACCAAATGCCGGCTAAACAAAAGACAACATAACGAGGATGCATCATGTCAGCTTATCAACAGATCATTAAACAACTGGAACAAAGCTGCAAAGCGCAAGGAGCAGGCTGGAATGCTATTAATGCTGAGTCTGCTGCCCGCATGCAGTTACAAAACCGCTTTAAAACAGGTTTGGATATAGCGCAGTACACTGCTGATATTATGCGTGAAGACATGGCAGCTTATGATGCGGACAGCAGCCAGTACACTCAGTCTTTAGGCTGCTGGCATGGCTTTATCGGTCAGCAAAAGCTGATCGCTATCAAAAAACATTTTGGCAGCACCAAACGTAAATACCTGTATTTATCCGGTTGGATGATTGCAGCTCTGCGTTCAGAGTTTGGTCCTCAGCCTGATCAATCTATGCACGAAAAAACGGCAGTACCGGCTTTAATCGAAGAGTTATACACCTTCTTAAAACAAGCCGATGCCCGTGAATTAGGTGGTTTATTCCGTGAATTGGATGACGCCCGCGCTAAAGACGATCAGGCCAAAGCTGCTGAAGTGCTGGCTAAAATCGACAACTTTGAAACTCACGTCGTACCTATTATTGCCGACATAGATGCGGGTTTTGGTAATGCCGAAGCCACTTACTTACTGGCGAAAAAAATGATTGAAGCCGGTGCCTGCGCCATTCAGATTGAAAACCAGGTGTCGGACGAAAAACAATGTGGTCACCAGGACGGTAAAGTCACAGTGCCTCATGCTGATTTCTTAGCCAAAATTAATGCGGTGCGTTACGCCTTCTTAGAATTAGGTATTGAAAACGGCATTATCGTGGCCCGTACTGACTCTTTAGGTGCTGGCTTAACCAAGCAAATTGCGGTGACTGATAAAGCCGGTGATTTGGGCGATTTATACAACAGCTTCCTGGACGGTGATTACATCCAAAGTGCTGACGATATTCAAAACGGCGATGTGGTGGTGAAAGCCAATGGCAAGCTGTTAAAGCCAAAACGTTTAGCCAGTGGTTTATTCCAGTTTAAGCAGGGCAGCGGTGTGGATCGTGTGGTGCTGGACTGTATTACTTCGTTGCAAAACGGCGCTGATTTATTGTGGATTGAAACCGAAAAACCTCATGTCGGTCAGATTGCTGAGATGGTCAATCGTATCCGTGAAGTGGTGCCCAATGCCAAGCTGGTGTACAACAACAGCCCGTCTTTTAACTGGACACTGAACTTCCGTCAGCAAGTATTTGATGCATGGAAAACAGCAGGCAAAGATGTGTCGGCTTATGACAGAGCCAAACTGATGAGTGCAGATTACGATACAACAGAGCTGGCGTTGGAAGCGGATAACCGCATCCGTACTTTCCAGGCTGATGGTGCCCGTGAAGCTGGTATTTTCCACCACCTGATCACTTTGCCTACTTACCATACAGCGGCCTTGTCGACTGACAACTTAGCTAAAGAGTACTTCGGTGCTGCAGGCATGTTGGGTTATGTCGAAGGGGTGCAACGTAAAGAAATTCGCCAGGGCATCGCCTGTGTTAAACACCAGAATATGTCTGGCTCTGACATTGGTGATGACCACAAAGAGTACTTCTCTGGAGAGGCTGCGCTGAAGGCTTCAGGGAAAGACAACACCATGAATCAGTTCTCCTAACCAACTGATTTATGGTCAAGTAATTGCTGAACAACGGATAATTACTCAAAGTAATTGATGTTGCAGCCAGGCGGCAAGTGCGAACATCCCCATGAACATAGTTGTCCTATGTGATTGGGGTGAGCGCTCGAAGTCAACAACGCTGCGGCTTCAAGTACGAAGAGGATTTGATTTACGTGGTCGGGTTACACTGACATTGGCAGCCGCAAGGCTGCCTTTTTTGTATCTGCTTTAAAGGAGGCCCTGACCAAGCCCAACAAATTTAAGCCGGTAAATTGCCGCCATAATGGCAAATCCTTCTTTTTATTCATATTGATCCTCAACCTGATTTAGCTTGTCTACACTTAAAAAAACTTCCTGGTAAAGAGAAAGTTTTTTTAGATAATGCAGGTCCTTTTAGCCACTACTGCCACTTTTGAAGTGGTTTTTTTTGTTTTCAGCCAGTCCTTACCGGAGGAGCCTATGGCCCTGATGCTTCACTCTATACGCAGTAAAATTATTGCAGGTTATGCCGCTGTATTACTGGTGACAGTGCTTTGTGCTGTAGTGCTGATCAGTAATAACCAGCAGATCCGGCAGCGAGTCGATAATTTTACCGGTACTACTTTGCCTGTGCTGGTGCAACTTGATCAGTTGCTTTCGACCAGTAAAGATTTGGTGCTGGCCGGGTACTCTCTGTATGGCACAACACTTGATACAGAGGGATTTAAATCCAGACAACAACAGCTGGAACTGCAGCTGCAACAGGCCAATCAGAATTTACAACAACAGCTGAAGTTGTCTCTGGATACTGAATTGGGGGCTGTGCATCAGTCTTTGGAGTTGTTATCTGCTGAAATGGCAAAACCATCGGTGGATTGGGATAAAGCACGCGAGCATCTTGCAACTCTGACGCAAAACGCAGCCTCGCTTGCCGTGCGGCTGGATCAGTTAAGATCTGAAGTAGCGACGGAAGCAAATGCGGGATCTATAGCGATAGTAGAGCAACTGTCTGTTAGTTTTATCGTGATCTTGTGTCTTATTTCTGCGCTGGTATTGGTGGCCGTGGGGGCTTTTGTAATGGCCCAGCGTCAGATCGCAAGCCCCATTCAGGATTTGTCCGGCCAAATTACCCGATTGGCTCAGCAACGTGACCTGACTGTGATTTTTGATCAGCAACAGCAAGGAGAGCTGGGGCTAATGTCTGATAGCCTGACCACTTTACTGCAGGTGTTCAGTTCTGGCATGAAAGATGTTCGCAGTGCCATAGTTCATATAGGGAAAGCTGTATCTGAGCTCGGCCAAAGCACGGATTTATCAGCTCATTCGGTGCAACATTTACAGCGTGATATTGTTCGCCTTGTTGATTTAATGCAGCAGTTGGAACAGCAAATGTCGCAAAGTGTGGAGTGTTCCGCTTCAGCGTCTGAGCATGCTCAACAAGGCGCACAGCAATTGGCATTGGCTCAGCAGGAAGTGAAACACAGCAGTGACAGTATCCATAATCTGGCTAATGACATTGAAACAACGGCGTCCATGTTGCTGACCTTGCGGGTTGCAGGTGATCAGGTATCCACTGTGGTTAAAACCATAGCGGATATAGCGGCGCAAACGAACTTACTGGCATTAAACGCAGCTATTGAGGCTGCCCGGGCTGGCGAGTCTGGACGTGGTTTTGCGGTAGTAGCAGATGAAGTGCGAACACTGGCGACACGAACCCATCAATCCACAGTAGAAATTAACCGCATGCTGGAGACTATAGTGCAATCGATCCAGTCGGCTGTGACTACTATGGGATCTAATCAGCAACAGGCTGCACAGTCTGTGCAGCTGTCATTGGCGTTAGTCGACACCTTGCAAAAAAGCCGCTCCGTCATTTTGCAGTTAGCGGATGTGAGTCAGCAATCGGCCAGTATCGCCAGTGATGCACAACAGGATGTTGCACAAATACGGCAGCAGGTGCAGCAGTTCAGGCAGTTAGGGGATCAGGTGCTGGCAGGCAATACGCAAATTGGCCAGGCGGCCCAGTCTATGACTGAACTGGCTGGCCAATTAAACACTACAGTGTCGATGTTTAAAACCAAAGGTTAATCTCCTGATTTGCAGTGGTTACGGAGCCACTACGTCAGAAATTGACACTTTGCCTTTAGAGCGGTTTTCATAAGGTTCCAGCATAGAGACTACTTTTACTGCATTTGCGTTGCGGGCAAAAGTAACTAAAGGCTGGCCATTACAAACCACTTTATCGACAGCTTTTTGTTTGGAGAGCCGGCTGGCTTTCAGGGTTTTATTTAAGGCGATGCGATCATCATCCTGAGCATGGCTGCAGGTCTCGACCAGAACATTGTAAATATGTGGAGTAAAAGACGATTCTGCGCTGGCAGCGGCTGATAGGGTCAGTACCGCAGCTGCGAAAAATAATGGTGCTTTCATGGTGCTATCCTCTGAGTTGGGTTATGGCTTTTGCCATAACTGTATTTTGGCGCCCAAAGCCTTGGTTTTCCTGCCTTCTGTGACCAAAGGAATAGCAGAAGTGACCGGAGGTGATGGGTTACTTTTTGTTACTTTTTACGTAAAAAAGACACAAAAAAAGCCCGGGAATTTTTGACTTTCCCGGGCTTTCTGCCTTCAATATTTTCCTACTTTGTGGGTAATAATTGTGCTGACCAATCTGCTTTAAAACGTCTGGATGCAGCGACTGTCTGACCATTGGAGAGCAACAGCTGGTAGTCATTATTATGAGGTTGCACCTTATGCACATGGTGCAGATTCACTATAGTGGAGCGGTGCACCTGAGCAAACTGAGTGGGCAAACGTTGGATCAACTCCTTAATGGTTTCACGGATAATCAGGTTTTCACTGAGGGTGTATACACACATATAATTTCCTGCAGCTTCAATCATCAGAATATCTATATCATCCAGCAGCAAGGTGGAGGCACCGGTTTTAAAGGTCAGTTTATTTTGAGTGATGGCTGGTGGCATATCCTGTTGTTTATCCAAAGCTGTTTTGGCGTCCAGCAAAGTCTGGGCCAAACGCTGACGCGATACAGGTTTGAGTAAATAATCAAAAGCAAAATGCTCATAAGCCGAAAAGGCATAGTTGTCGTAGGCTGTTACCAGAATAATTAAAGGCGCTGCCATGGCGGAAGATTTATTCAGTTGTTTTAATACTTCGATGCCTTTGATCCCTGGCATTTGGATATCTAAAAACACCAGGTCCACAGCATTGCTTTGTAAATAAGCTAATACTTCATCACCATTATCAAAGCAGGCGTCTATCTGGATATTGGGGTAAGTCGCCAGTTTTGCTTTTAAATTACTGATGGCCAATGGCTCATCATCGGCTATTACAGTTCTAATCTGCTGCATGCAGTAACTCCAAAGGTAGGGAGATTTGTCCGGTGAATTTATCTTGTTGCTGACTAAAACTTAAGCTGGCTTTGCCATGAAACAACAAACTCAGACGTTCCGCCAGATTATGCAGGCTGCCAAAACTGGCTTGCTGCGGCCAGCCAGCCGCCAGCTGAGTTCCCGGGCCATTGTCAGACAGCTTTAGCACTAAAACTGAGGACTCCTGGCTTACTTCAACATCAATACAGGCATGGCCTTTCAATTCTGACACTGCATACTTGATGGCATTTTCTGCTAAAGGTTGCAGCAACAAAGGTGGAACTTTTTGCTGCAACGCCTGTTCATCCAATTGCCAGTTTACTTGCAGCCGCTCGCCAAAACGAACCTGTTGAATAGCCAGATAAGAAGCCAGAGCGTCCAGTTCTTCTTTGAGTGGGATCAAATGTTCAGTATGATTTTTCAGTGAATGCCTTAAGAAAGTGGAGAGTTGCAGGATCAGGTTTTCGGCATCCAGTCCTTTGTGTTGCACTATCAGTGAATTCAGCGCATTTAAAGTGTTAAACATAAAATGCGGATTAAGCTGATAACGTAATACTTTTAAGCGGGCAATACGTGCCTGACGGGCTAATTCCTGTTGTTGTCTGAATTGAGCTCTGTTTAACAGGTTGGCTTTGTAGACTAAAAACAACGCAAACCAGCCTGCGATCGGCAATAACACCAGATTAAAAGCTAAGGCGTAACGCAGCACAGACTCAGTTTGTGATTGCATAAAAGCGTAAGTCAGCATCAGGTGCTGACGCACTGGCGTCAGTACCAGCCAAAGTGGAATAAGCCAGTATGCCAGTCGTAGAGCCTGCTGTTGGATGCTGATATTCAGTCCCAGCTCTTTTTGTCCCAGATAACCTGTCACTACAAAATTCACCAGGCTAATCAAAGCGTAAATCATCAGATAAGGAAATACGGTGCGATTCTCCAACGGCACCAGAACCGCTAAATGGACAAACTTGATCAGCAGATAACTTAGCCAGAACATTAAATGCCAGTACCAGAACCTTTCTTTGTCGACTTCAAACCTTGCCATTGAACTCATGCCGTTACTCCTTGTAACGGCAGTTGAATACACACCAGAAAACCCCGTTGCTTTGCTTGTACTACCAGACTGGCTGCTGTGCCAAAATGTTGATTCAGGCGGTTTTTTATATTGGTTAAACCTACGCCTGAACTTTGTCCCAATTGGGTGATGGCATGTTCGCCCGGACCGTCGTCTTCAACTTGCAGGCAAAGCTGACCATTGTGTTGCTGTCCGGCAATAGTAATAGTGGCGCCTTGTTGCTGGGTTGCTACGGCATATTTAATGGCATTTTCTACCAAAGGTTGCAGTAACAAAGCCGGGATCAGGTGTTGTCGAACATTCTGATCGATTTTCCAGTCAACTTTGAGTTTATTGCCAAAGCGGGTTTTCTGCAGCGCAAGATAGGCCTCTATAGCGGCCAGTTCATCGGCCAGTTGCACCAGGCTGTCTGGTGAACTACTTAAAGAATAACGTAAAAAAGACGCCAGTTGCTCTGACATCAGTTCAGCATCCTCAAAACGTTCTGCTTCTATTAAAGCGCAGACTGAGTTCAGTGCATTAAAGGTAAAATGCGGGTTTAACTGATGTCGCAGAGCCTGCAATTCAAGTTGTTGTATTTTTTGACTTAACCGGGCTGATTCGGCCATGCGGAAATGCCGTTGCTGATTCAGAATGTAGGCCAGATAAAGTGCCGTCCAGACAAAAAATGCTAAGGTGTGGCTGTCGAGATTACTGATTAAAAAACGAAGATCGAAACGTTCATTTTTCATAGTGATCAGCCAGAGCGCATTCTCCAGCGGAATATAAATACAAGTCAGCAACAATGCGGCCAGCACTAAATGCCATATAGCAAAATTATGCTGGTTAATTTTATATTGCGACCAGACCAGCAAAGCGCCTGTCACCAACATGGTTGCTGCTTCGCTGATAAAACTTACACCCAGATAATGCAGAGTGTCAGGTTTTCGCCAAATCAAAAAATCCAGCGTCCAGCTAAAAACACTGAGTGAAAAAATAATAAACCAAAACAGGCAGTGGTAGCGCAGTAAAGGCTTGATTTGAAGACTAAACACTGGCTTGCTCCCACAGTGGTTGATGTAGCCAGTATAACCAAAGCTTTGATGAAATCGACAAGTGCAGTGGTTCACCGGACTTAAAGTTGTGACCAGCGGGGTTTGTCTGGTTGTACCTCTGCAGCCTTGATAGTGATTCAGCCTTGTCCGGCAAAATAACAATGGTCCTGCGCTTTTGGCTGCGGTATCTTGTTGCAGTTAAGTAAAGTGTTGATCAAAATGGCCAAAGCAGCGGATTAACGCAGAACTTTGGTCAATCAGCTTGCCGTCTGGCAATTGTGCTTTTGCTGTGGCAAATTATGCGGCGTTTTAAAAGTTAAACTCAGAATAATTATAAGGAAGGGAAATGGAAGGCTTTATTAGTACGCTGAACAGCATAGTCTGGAGCCCCGCGCTGATTTACCTCTGCCTTGGTGCAGGCTTGTTTTACTCAATTCTCACTCGTTTTGCTCAGGTGCGTCATTTCAAAGAAATGTGCAAACTGATGCTGAATAACAATGAATCCGACAAAGGGATTTCATCCTTTCAGGCTCTGGCTGTGTCTTTATCCGGTCGGGTTGGTGTAGGTAACATAGCTGGTGTTGCTGCAGCTATCGGTTTTGGTGGACCAGGTGCTGTGTTCTGGATGTGGATAGTGGCGTTTTTAGGTGCCAGTACTGCCTATGTCGAATCAACTTTAGGTCAGCTTTATAAAGTTGAAGAAAATGGCCAGTACCGTGGTGGTCCGGCTTATTATTTTGAGCGTTGTCTGGGCTGGCGCTGGCTGGGCATCTTGTTTGCTATCTCCGCTATTATTGGCTGCGGTATCTTTTTACCTGGTGTACAGGCTAATGCAGTCGGCAACGCTATTACTCAGGTTTTTGGTGAAGGTACGGCAGTGGTCACCAGCTTTGGTGAAGTCGGAAGTAACAAACTGATTGGCCTGGCTTTTATTCTGATTATTCTGGCTTTTATTATCTTCGGTGGTATCAAACGTATTGCTAACTTTACCCAAATAGTTGTGCCTTTTATGGCTTTGGGTTACATCGTATTAGCGCTTATTGTGGTATTCCTGAATCTGGACAGAGTGCCGGCAATTTTTGGTTTAATCTTTAGTGATGCTTTTACCGCTCAGGCTGGTTTTGGTGCAGCTATAGGCTGGGGTGTAAAACGGGGTATTTACTCCAATGAAGCAGGTCAGGGCACTGGGCCTCATGCTGCGGCAGCCGCAGAAGTGGATCACCCGGCTCAGCAAGGTTTGGTTCAGGCCTTCTCTGTTTATGTAGACACTCTATTTGTCTGTACTGCAACTGCCTTAATGATTTTGATCACTGGGCAATACAACGTGCAAACTGAAGATTTTAATGCGGTAACAGGTGCTGGCACTATGATACTGCAGAATATTGACGCATCCACTGTAGTTGCTTCACCAGCCTTTACCCAAATGGCTTTGCATAGTGTGTTTGGACAGTTTGGTCAGGTGTTTGCAGGTCTTGCTATTTTCTTCTTCGCCTTTACCACTATTTTGGCTTATTACTACATTACAGAAACCAATGTGGCTTACTTAAATCGTATATTAAACAACAGATTGCCGAATCTGGTGTTTAAGTTGATACTGATGTTTATGGTGGCTTACGGCACAGTCAACAGTGCTGGTTACATCTGGAATATTGGTGATTTGGGTGTTGGTTTTATGGCCTGGGTTAACGTGGTTGGTATCCTGGTTATTTTCTTCATGTACAAGCCGACCATGCGCTGCTTACGCGATTATGAAGAGCAAAAAAAGAGCGGTGGTCCTGTCACCTTTGACCCTGTGAAATTAGGCATTAAAAACGCCACTTTCTGGGAAAAACGGCTGGAACAACAACAGAAAGAGCAGAAGTAAAAACTGAGTTCTGATTAATCTGATCAACAAGGAGCCACACATGGCTCCTTTTTTATAAGAAGGAATTTATGTTGATTTGTGAAACCGAGCGTTTAACGTTGCGTGAACTTCAGCTAAGTGATGCTGAGTTTGCCTTAGGTCTCTATAACGATCCCAGCTTCTTACAGCATATAGGCGATAAAGGTGTTCGTACTGTTGAGGATGCAAAACAGAATTTGCAACAGGGGGCTATCGCCAGTTATGCACAGCATGGCTATGGTATGTGGCTGGTTGAAAATAAGCAGGGTCAGGCTATAGGTTTATGTGGCCTGATTAAACGTGACTTTTTAGCTGAAACCGATTTAGGTTATGCCTATCTGCCAGAGTTTTTTGGTTTGGGGTATGCGTATGAAGCCGCAAAGGCAGTATTGGCTTATGCTGCAGAGCACAGCGGTTTAAAAACGCTGGTTGCCATAGTCTCACCCACCAATCTTGCTTCTAAGTCTTTATTGCTGAAACTGGGTTTTGAGCAGGATGGTCAGGTGCTGGTGCCGGATAAAAATGAAATGGTCGATTTTTACCGTATTCATTTCACGAAAAAGCCTGACCTTTAAAAGCCAGGCTGTTTTTCGGTGATCAGGCTGTCTGAGCACTCAGTTTCTGATCCAGTTTGCCACTGATATGAGTCAGGCCATAAGCAAGCAATACGATTAAAGCTCCTATCCAAGGGGTGTACATTAAACCAAACTGACTGACTACTAAACCGCCGGCCCAGGCGCCAAAGGCGATGCCCAGATTAAAAGCAGCTATATTCAGACCACTGGCAACATCCACTGCTTTAGGAGCATAAATTTCTGCCTGGCGCACCACGTAAAGTTGCAAGCCCGGCACATTACCAAAAGCCACAGCGCCCCATAACAAGACAGTGAAAGCGGCCAAAATTGGCTGAGATGCGGTAAGACTTAACAGCAATAACACGCCTGCCAGACCTAAAAAAATAACTTTCAAGGCTGCTATAGGACCTTTTTTATCGGCGAGCTGACCACCCCATATATTTCCTGCTGCCACAGAGACACCATAAAGCAGCATAAGCAGGGCAATATGGTCTGTGCCAAAACCCGACACCTCTTGCAATATGGCCGCAAGGTAAGTAAATGCAATAAAACTGCCGCCATAACCTAAAGCTGTTGTGGCATAAACCATCAGTAAACGGGGTTCTGTCAGTACCTGTAATTGCTCAGAAAAAGTAGCAGATTTTTGTTGTGCTAAGTTGTTTGGCACCAGAATGGCTGAACCTATCATCGCAATAAAACCTAAAACAGCCACTGCATAGAACACTGCCTGCCAGCCCAGATATTGACCTACAAAAGTGCCCAAAGGCACACCTGTCACTAAAGCGACGGTCAAACCGGTAAACATTAAAGCTATAGCGCTGGCTGCTTTTTCTTTTGGTACCAGACTGGTGGCTATAGTAGAACCTATGGAGAAGAATACACCATGTGCCATACCTGTAAGCACACGAGCAAGCATCAGGGAGTAATAATCCGGTGCCATAGCACCCAGCAGATTACCCAGAGTAAAAAGCGCCATCAGTCCAATTAATAAAGCTTTGCGGGGCATTTTACTACTCAGTGCCGTTAATACCGGTGCGCCTATAGCAACACCTAAAGCATATAAACTGACCAGCAAGCCAGCTGAAGGTAAAGACACTGCCAGGTCGGCAGCAATCACAGGTAATAAGCCCACTATGACAAATTCAGTGGTGCCTATGGCAAAGGCGCTTAAGGTTAAGGCCCATAAAGCGAGTGGCATATAATTTCTCCGCAAATTTAAAGTGGCGGCAGTGTGCTGGATTTTGTTATTGTGAAAAATAGATGTAATGGCAAATATCTATTGCGAAGAGAGCAACAATGGCAGGACAGACCGAACAGTTAGATACTTTTGTCACAGTCGTGAAAACCGGCAGTTTTACTGCGGCGGCAGAACAACTGGGGCAAGCCACTTCTGTGGTGAGCCGCAGAGTGAAACAGCTGGAACAACGCCTCGGTGTTGCTTTGTTGCTGCGCACCACCCGCAGTTTACGACTGACATCTGAAGGTGAATGGTATTATCAGCAGGCCTGCAGCATTTTGCGCCAACTCAGTCAGGCCGATCATTTTTTAATGGACCGAAGCCACAAACCTGCTGGCAAGTTACGCATTGATTCAGCGACACCTTTTATTCTGCATCAACTGGTGCCGCTGGTTTCTGAGTTTCTGGCGCTTTATCCTGAAATTGAACTGACGCTGGATTCCTCGGAGTCTTTTATCCATCTGATTGAAAAACGGGTCGACGTGGCGATACGTTTTGGTGAACTGACAGACTCCAGTTTAAAGGCTCGTAAATTAGGTTCAGGCTTCAGGCGTTTATTAGCTTCTCCAGAGTATCTGGCCAGTTTTGGCACCCCAGACACCTTAGCTGACTTAGCCACACATCGTTGTATTGGCTTTAGTTCTGCTGAGAATTTAAACCGCTGGCCCATTCGGGATAAAGACGGAGAGTTGTATAAGATCACCCCTCATGTCTCAGCAGACAGCGGTGAAACTATTCGGCAATTGGCGTTGCACGGTAACGGTATCGCCTGCTTGTCGGGTTTTATGACGCAGGAAGATATAAGGGCAGGGCGCTTAGTACCAGTGCTGGAGCATTTACGTGAGCAGGTACTGATGCCTGTCTATGCTGTCTATTACAGCGAAGGTGAGGCAAACCCCAGAGTACGTTGTTTTATTGATTTTTTGACTCAGAAGCTGGTGTTGTAGGGGGCTGTTGCTGATTTTGTTGTTTTAAATACTCTTCATAAGTTCCGCCCTGACGTTCAAGACACTGAGCTTTAACCTGAGCCGGAAGCTGATTGCACTGAGAACGATGATCCCGTTGCATTCTTTCATACCACCATTCATCTGAGTTCCTGGGGCTGTATGAGCAGGCACTTTGCAACAGAACCAGCAGTAATATGGCAAAACGCATAAAGAGTCTCCGATGAAATGAGTGAATAAAAGTATGCATGGCTTAAGGGCTGATTACCAGAGTTTTGTCCCCGCACTCTAAGGTCATGGCTGTCATTAAAAGTTCATCAAAAAAACTAAAACCTCAGCCTTACAACCTTTTATTCTGGTGATAATTCAATTCATTGGCTTTGACTGTGCAAAACAAAAGACAACGTTCTCTGTTACCTGAACTGATCCGGCTGGAGGCGCTGATCGACACTTTACCTGCAACTGTAAAAGCCACAGAACTGGCCCGCTTTCAATCTGGCCTGCATTCATACCCCAGTTACTTAATTGAATTGGCTACTTTTGATGCAACTAAACCCACGCTGCTGTTAACAGGTGGTGTGCATGGACTGGAGCGTATTGGCTCTGCAGTGCTGATTGCCTTCCTGGAAAGTTTGCTGCAAAGACTGGAGTGGGACCATGGTTTACAGCATCAGTTAAGCCAGTTAAATGTTTTATTTTTACCTATGGTGAACCCCGTAGGTATGGCGACTCACAGACGCAGCAATGGCAATGGTGTGGATTTAATGCGTAACGCGCCAGTGCATTGCGAAGACAAAGCAGCGTTTTTAGTAGGAGGACAGCAGTATTCAGCTCGTTTGCCCTGGTTCAGAGGCAACCCGGAACAACCCGAAGCTGAAAATCAGGTGTTGTTTGAGTTGGTGCGGCAAAAGTTATTTCAAAGCTCTTTTAGCATGGTGCTGGATTGTCACTCTGGTTTTGGTCAGGTCGACAGGATCTGGTTTCCTTATGCTAAAAGCCGTAAACCTCTGCCGCATTTAGCCGAACTCTACCGCTTACGTCAGCTGTTGTTTGACAGCTATCCGCATCAGGCTTATCAGTTTGAACCCCAATCGCTGCATTATTTATGTCATGGCGATTTATGGGATTATTTGTACGATGAGTCGTTGCAGCACGACACTTTGTTTTTACCTTTAACTCTGGAAATGGGGTCATGGAACTGGGTGCGGAAAAATCCCTTTCAGTTGTTATCCAGTTTGGGTTTGTTTCATCCGGTAAAACCGCATAGGGTAAAAAGGGTGCTGCGTACTCATTTAACCTTGTTTCATTTTTTAATAGCAGCCACAGCCTCACATCAGCAGTGGCGGCGGGTGATGCATCCGCGGATGCTCAGACAAGAGGCAATGGAGTTATGGTACTGACCAGATGGAATTAACAACTGACCAAACTCCGGTGCTGCTGCTGCGTGGTTTATTGCGCGAAAGCAGACATTGGCTGAACTTTCCTGCCATGTTAAGTGAAAAACTTCAGCGGCCTGTATTGACGCTGGATTTACCTGGTTGTGGGGTGTTAAACCAACAGAGATCTGCCACTTCAGTGCCTGCTTTACGGCAACAACTGCAACACCAATGGGCAGAGCGCTACCCACAATATCAGGGGCAGCAACTTCATCTGGTGGCTATATCTATGGGTGGTATGTTGGCGCTGGACTGGGCACTTGATGCGCCACAGCAGGTAAAGTCTTTGTCGATGATTAACAGCAGCAGTGCGGGGTTAAGCCCGTTTTGGCACAGATTGCAAATGCGAAATTACTTCAAAGTGTTGTTATCTGTGTTGGCAGGCCCGATACAACGCGAAGAGCTAATATGGCAAATGACGGTCAGTTCAGCACTGCAGCCTGAGGTGTTAAAACAATGGCAGCAGTGGGCTATAGAACACCCTGTCAGTCGGATCAATGCTTTGCGCCAGCTTTGGGCCGCCAGCCGTTTTCGGGCTGAAGTGAGGCCACTTTGTCCGGTATTCATTCTTTCTGGTCTGGCAGATCAACTGGTGTCACCACTTTGCAGCGTAGCTTTAGCCAATCAACTGCAAGCGCCTTTACTGACACATCCTACTGCAGGTCATGACTTGCCTCTGGATGCAACAGATTGGCTGATAGAGCAGTTAACTGCTCATCTGGCATTTGGTCATGAATCTAGATTGCGGTGTTAACTTCATGTACAAGTTAGTTTTCGTACTCTGAATATAATGAGCACGTCAGTGGTTTGAGCTGGTTTAAACTCAGGGATATACAGCTTCTATTAGTTTGCTGCCATGCTGTTTTCAATCTGCTTGGTTTGGCTCCACCTAAGGATGAGGAATAGTCACTATTGATCTTGAGTTTGAAGATAAAACACATAAAGCCAGCATTGACTCAGGCACTGAAATAAATTTGATAAGCACTGGATATGAAAGAATAGCCTTGGTTTGGTAGTTGGCAGGCGCAGGCCGAAAAACAAGGCTGGCAGGCTCATATTGCAGCGCCTTAGCGCTGCAGAAAGTCAACATGAGGCTGAAGTACTGTACAAGGCAAATCCGTTAGCTGAGTTTTGTCAATTTCTACACAGACCTCTTTTAAATCACCCATGTAACTTTTTGATAGCGCAAGATAAAGTTTGTTGTCCTGCACTACAAAGGCCGCGATGTCGTGATCATAAAACTGCTTCCAAAAGTCAGTAACCAGTACAAAACTGCCTTGGGCGCGGTACAAAGTACTGGTTGTTCCTGATGTTGCTCCGGCCATGTTGTTGGTGTCAACAAAATACATAGCTCCATCAAAGGGCTGATAGGCAATGACAGAGTTGGGTTTACCTGTTGGGCCAAGCCAATAATAAAGCAGACTCATAAAGATAAAAGTTGTGACCTTGTGTTTGAACTTTGCTTCTTTGCGTTTTAGCCCTACAAAAAAACAAAGGGAACTCAGTAGTATCACTACTATAGTTTCTAAAGTGCCACCCACAATTTCCCAATAAAAGCTGAGGCCATTCCACAAAAATATCGCCCAGAGGTAAAAAGGAAAATACAATATAAGGTGAGTAACAGCAGCTGAGCTCAGCGTTTTATTCAGATAAGTATTCAATTTCAATAGAGCTCCGGGCAGTGGAAATTATCTGGGAATGTCTTTAATTGTGGCTCTGTCAACAGACGCTACTGTTGTAGCGAGGAGTTTGTTTTTAGTTGTTTTTTTTGTAAGCTTACTTTAATTAAATGTTTTAATTTAGTGTCATTTGAAAGTCAGATGAGGTTTTCCCGCTATGTAGTTTTTACGAAAGATTGCAAAATAGGCTGCCAGCTCCTCTGCTGCTTTCCCATCACCAGCCAACTCCAATACAGCAATACCTACTTCAGCAGTACAAAGCTGATGCTCATGAGCGGCTTCGCGCAACTGATACAAGGAACTTTGTTCTGGTTGAATGCCAAGCACAGGAAAGCCATCTAAATAAGGGCTTTTGCTGAACATCTTTTTGGCTTCTCGCCAGGTGCCGTCGAGCATTACAAAAAGTGGGATCTTTTCCCCAGTCTCAACCTGATTTATACAACGTTCAGGCACAGCGTACTGCTGTGGGAATACAACTATCGGGGCGTAACGGGGATTTTTTAGCAAAGCCAGAAGCTCTGGATCAGGTTGGGTTCTGTCCCAGACAAAAGCAAAGTTTTCTGGCGCTACATCTGCAATTAAACGCCCTGTATTGGTGGGTTTATAGGCTTCGCCTTTGTACATGACAAAACAAAAGGCACTGCGGCTGGATGCTGTGGGTTTGGCTGCGCAAATACAGTCAGGGACTGGCAATAAACACAAAGGGCAGCGAATAACCCGGCTACCACGGGCATTAAATACCCTGACCGTTTTTTGTAATTCGCGCGCTCGTAACGCCATCACTGAATTGATATGAGACACACCGGATCCTTTATTACCACCAGACACCATGCCTGAAGGCGCGGCGGCATTGTACTTAAGCCTTAGTCTTTTGCATACTCTGCTTCATACAAAGCTTTAAAGCGCTGGCTTTGTGGATAAGGAAATACATCTTCCACTATGCCATCACGAATACGCTGTTGTTTCTCCTGCCAGTAGCTTGCATCCATCAGTTCAGGGTGGCTTTGAATTAACATCTGACGTATATCATTTTGTGCTGTGACATAAGTGGTGATTTGCTCAGGAAATACGTCACCAGGGCCCACCGAGTACCAGGGCTCATTGCTTAACATATCATCGTAATTATCGGTTTTTGGAATAGTGCGGAAATTCACATCCAGCAGGTACTGTACTTCGTCGTAATCATAAAAAATCACACGACCATGACGGGTAACACCAAAGTTTTTCAGCAGCATGTCACCGGGGAAAATATTAGCAGCAATCATATCTTTCAGCGCCTGACCATAATCCGCCATCATTCTGGATTTTTGCTCGAAACTTGCCTGTTCTAAATATAAATTCAGCGGCAGCATACGTCTCTCAATGTACAAGTGTTTGATAATCACCATGTCATCTTCAATCTGCATTGAACCAGCAATGCTTTGTTGCAGCTCTTCCAGTAGTTCAGGGCTGAATCTGTTGCGCGGCAGGGCCACATCTGAATATTCCATGGTATCTGCCATGCGGCCCACCCTGTCGTGTTTTTTCACCAACAGATAACGGGCTTTGACAGTGTCGCGACCAAACTCCTTGGTTGGGGCAAATTTGTCGCGGATCACCTTAAACACATAAGGGAAAGAGGGCAGAGTAAATACCATCATGACCATGCCCCTGATGCCGGGCGCCGCAACAAACTGATCGTTGGATTTCTCCAGATGCGTCAACAGTTCGCGGTAAAACTCGGTTTTGCCTTGTTTATGCAGGCCAACGGACGAATAGAGTTCGGCCAGAGTTTTATGCGGCAGCAGCTCTTTCAGAAAATGCACCAAAGCCGAAGGCACTGTCATTTCCACCATAAAATAAGCACGGGAGAAACCAAAAATAATGGTCATTTGTTGTGGATCTGTAAGTAAGGTATCCACATAAATACCCTGATCCTCATCGTGCAACAGCGGAATAATAAAAGGCTGCTGACCGTCTGGTGTCACCACCCGCCCAACAATATAGGCGGCTTTGTTGCGGAAAAACAGCGACTTTAAAACATCAAACCGCACCAGATGCACAGGGAAATGACCATGGCTGGACTGACCTATAAAAGTACGGACCAACAAGCGGATATCCCGCTCTAAATCAACAAAAGGGGCTTGTAAATGAAAGCTGGCGACAATAGCTCTGATACTTTGTTTTAAACCATATTGAGCCGGAAAATAACTTTCATACACCGAAGCTATTGGAGCTGGTAAACGTTGTTTGCTTAAAGTGGACTCAACAAAAATATTCTGATTATGAAAATACTTGCGCTCGTACAAACGGCAAAATACCGAGTTATAAAAGGTTTCAGCCAGTTCAGCTTGCGGATGAAATAATAAATACTGCTGGTACTGCTGCTTCACCTGTTGCCACAAACAGTCATTTAATTCAGTGCCTGTGAGCTTTTGCTGGAGTAAGGTCAGAGTTTCGCTTACCCGTAAATCGTAATACGAAATTCGCTCTGAGCTGATACGTTGCAATTCCAGCCAGTTTTTTTGGGCATAACTTTGCTGGGCCAAAGCGGTAATTTTTTGAAACAAGCTAAAATGGCGGCGAAAGCCTTTTAAAATAAGATCAGCTATTTGTGTAGCTTGCAGCATAACCACATTTCCTGAAGTACCTTAGTTCAGAAATAACTGAAATCCGACCAGATATCAATTGCTGCTTTTAAAATCACTGCTTTGAAACCAATATCTGCTGTTATTTACAGGAGTATCAGGGCTTAACAGTGGGTTTTTAATGCTGATCCACTGCTCTGTTGTCTTATGTTGCAGCGGAAAAACATGGCGCGTCAGCTCCTGCTGCTGCATATGCTGAAGCAGTTCGCCATCATCAATCATTTGTTCCAGCCCTTGTTCAATCCACAAGGCCAAAGCCTCATTATTTTTATGGGTAAAAAAATAAATGGTAAAAGGGTAGTGCAGCATCAGTGAGTCATAACGTAGCAGTTCAGGGTATAAAGTGTGGCGTTGTTCCAGTTCAATCACCCCTTCATGCACACCACGCGGGAAATAATCACAACGTTTAGCCACCATCTGTTTGAAGATATTTTCGTAGACAGGGGCTTCTTCTACTTTTAAACCCGAGTTTCGCATAATGTCGACATCGGGCCAGAAAGCGCCCTGACAAGCGGTGAATTGCTGCAGCTGTTGCAGGCTGCGGATGGTATTAAATTTTGCGACTGAGTCTTTGTGCAGAATAAATTTGCGAAAGCCCATTAAGCCGCGTTCTAACGGAATACGGATAGCACGGAATTCCTGTTCTTTTTTCAGATCTGTACCCACCCAAAACACATCCAAAAATTCACCTTTATCCAGCTCGCGCAAAGCACGACCCTGTTCCATGATAAAAGTGGTTTTGAGTTCAGGTACTGTGCGTCCGGCAGCAGCTTTGCTCAGCGCTTTTTTTAATAAGCTGGTGTAGTACTGATGATTGATATCAAATTCTGAACGGGGTTTGGGGATCAATACCTGCTTCGCTGTTTCCGGGCTGCTGGCCTGAGTTTCAAAACAGCATATAAATGTGCAGACAAGCGTCAGTAAAAGCAACTTCATAACAAAACCTCAGGGTATCCACAGCGCTAAGTGTAAATGCCCGCACCACAAAGGACTAGTTTTATTGGCTGGCGTTTTGGCCTGATACACAATTTAATTGTTAATAAATTGAATATTATTCTTTGAAGGTCGCAAAAATCCGTTAAGCTATAAGTCATATTTAATTAGTTCATTCTTAAGGACAAGTTATGCTTGAAACAAATTTAATTGTTACAGCAGCTCTGGTACTGGCTGTGTTGATACTGATTGGCAAAACTGTGGTGATTTTGCCACAAAATATGGCTTACATTATTGAGCGTTTAGGCAAATATTATGAAACTCAAACGGCAGGTTTGCAGTTTGTTATTCCTTTTATTGATCGTATTGCCTACAGGGTTTCATTAAAAGAAAGCGCCATTGATATTCCAAGCCAGTCCGCTATTACCAAAGACAATATCAGTCTGACGATAGATGGCGTGTTGTATATCAAGGTGATGGAACCTTACAAAGCATCTTATGGTATTGATAACTATGTGTATGCGGTGATCCAACTGGCACAAACATCGATGCGTTCTGAAATTGGTAAGCTGGATTTAGATAAAACTTTTGAAGAACGTGACAGCCTGAACGTCAAAATAATCCATGCCATTAATCAGGCTTCTGCGGCCTGGGGCGTGCAGGTGATGCGTTATGAAATTAAAGATATTAACCCTCCGGCTTCTGTTTTGGATGCCATGGAAAAACAAATGCGCGCTGAACGGGAAAAACGCGCTTCTATTCTTGATTCTGAAGGTAAGCGTCAGGCCGCCATTAATATAGCTGAGGGTGCTAAACAAGCGACTGTACTGTCCGCTGAAGCGGAGCGGGAGCAGCAGGTATTAAAAGCTGAAGGTGAGGCTCTTTCTATTACCTTAGTGGCGGAAGCCAAAGCCAGAGCATTAACCATGATAGGTCAGGCAGCAGCTACTACTGAAGGTCAGGCCGCAGTGTTGCTGGACTTAGCCACTGAAGCCATTGCAGCGAAAAAAGCCATTGCCCGTGAATCTACAGTAGTACTGATGGATAACGATAAGTCTTCAGCCGGAAATACAGTAGCTGAAGCTTTGGGTGTGGTGGCTGCTATTCAAAAATCCGGGGTTTTGTCTTAAGGACTATGTAAGGATTATCTATGGAACTGAATCTGTTATCCGGCTTATTACTTCTGGCGTTGTTGTGTCTGGCTTTATTGCCTTTTGCTATTCCTGGTGTATTGGAAGTCTTACTGTCTTTGGCTATTGCAGCCTTTGTCAGCGCCGCCCTGATGTGGTTTGGCTTGTTGCCGGATGACACTAGTCTGGTTCTGCTTAGTTTGGCTATGTTAACGGCTTTGTCGGCTGTGTTGTTGTGGAAGCCTTTGCGTAAACTGCAAAAAACCGGCATCCGTTTGCAGGAAGACAGCGCTATTTCTGATTTTGTTGGTACAGAACTGGTGTTGACTGAGCAAGCAAATAAAGACAGTGACAGTCATATTCAGTTTTGTGGTCTGGAATGGCGGGTCAGGTTAGATCCGGAAGATGTCGCCCTGCTTGTTGAACCAGGACAAACAGTAGTGATCAGTTCCGCTATGGTTGGGCTGCTGCTGGTAAAAAGCAAAACCAGCTGATGCTGTTTTATCCCTGACGTCATAATGTTGTAGAGGCGGGCTTATGCTTGCCTCTGCATCAGTTGGTGTGGCGGAGTTTAGCTTAACCTGAAACCTTGCTGGTCAAAATCAAGCAGCCATTGGCTAAAAGTGGCAAAAGGCATAGGTTTAGCCAATAAATAACCCTGCACTGCATCAGCGCCCAAACGCCGGGCAAATTCCAGTTCTTTTAAGGTCTCTACCCCTTCTATTACTGTATAAAGCTGCAAAGACTTGCCTAACATCACGGCGTATCTTAAAACCGTATCGTCATTTAATCGTACCGCCTGACATAACAAATCCCGGTCAATTTTAAGTTCACCTAAAGGTAAACCCTGTAAACGGGCTAAAGAAGATTGCCCCACACCAAAATCATCCAAAGAAATCCGAATATTAGAACGCTCCAATAATTTAAGTGCTTGTTCTGAGTCTTTGACTAAATCAACAAAAGCGGTTTCGGTCAGCTCCAGTTGCAGCGGTACACTAGAGTAGCTGGTGCTTTTGACCGCTTCTATAACTCTTGAAATTAAAGCTGTGTTACGCAAATCCAGCGGAGATATATTCATCGACAAACGCAGATGAGCGCCGGCATCGGTCAGTTGTTTTTGCAGCAGCAAGGTTTTGTCCAGCACCCATTCGGTGACCTGACTGATCATGCCGGTTTGTTCAGCCAATGGAATAAAATCATCAGGTGCTATCTGGCCCATTTTGGGGTGATACCAGCGGATCAGTAACTCAGCAGCATGAATTTTTTGTTGTTTCATATCCAGAACAGGCTGCACATAGAGCTCCAGTAAGTCGTCCTGCAGTGCAATATTCAGCTCAGACAATAAGTGGATATGCTCCAGATTGTGTTCAAGATACAAAGGCTCATAAGGCAGGTAGTCGCCAGCTCTGTCGGCATGTTCTATTGCGGCTAAAGCTAAATCCAGCGTATCAACAGCTTTGGCGCAATCGGCCGGATAATGCACAGAGCTGTACACAGTGCCTAAGTCCAGTTGCAGATTGTCCACTTTTAACAAAGCGTCCAGTTGGTGCCTTAGCTGTTCAAACTGTGAGCGAAAGTCCGTTGGTGCAATCAGCACCGCATAACTATCCCGTTCCAGCGCAAACAAACTGGGATACTGTGCTTCTGTCTGGCGTTGCTGTTCACCCCAGCGTTTGAGTAGTTTGCTAAAACCTATAATGGTGTGATTGGCTTCCTCCACCCCTAAAGCCCGTTCAATCTGACGAAATCGTTGATGTTCTATCATCACCAGATAAAAATCACTGTTTCGTTGTTGATCCAGTTGTTCCAGTCTGTTGAGCAGCGCTTGTTTATTCGGTAAATCAGAAACATGTTCTTTTAATGCCAGATCCAGAGCTTTTTGCTGGATGCTTTGAATATGCTGTTGCTGATCAAGAATTTGCTGCTGAAAGGCAATTTTTTTATTTTTTTCCATATATAAATTTTGCAGCATGGCAAACACAAAAAACAATGCAGCTAAGGCATTGCCTATTTCCATAGCTGAATTGGTTAACACTACTTCAGGCAGGTAACCTTTACTACGCAGTATCATCACAGCTACACCAGTCAGCATGGTTAATAATGCCATCGACAGAAACAACGCATGAGCATGGCGTTTATGCAGTAACCAGAAACTGGCAAGCAACATCAGGCAGCCCGTCAAAGCCGTTAATTCTACTCCGGTTTTCTTCAGCCAATAGCCACCCAACCAAGGGCTGGCAAGCAGCAATAAGACAGCAAAAATCCGGATCAACTGAAAAGGCCACATCAACCAGTTGGGACTGTCGGTGGTGCGGAAAAATGACAGCATAAAAACAGATGCGAATAAAGAACCCAGCACTGCTCCATATTCAATCACCAGATTGAAGTCAGGTGAGTTTGGCCAGACATAAGCAAACAATAAACCGTTAATTTCCAGTTGTATTAATACCACTGTAAAAAACATGCCGGAAAAAGCCAAAAAATAGCCATGGCGATAAATCAGATAAAGCCCGGCGGAAAGTGCAATCAGGCATGAAAAAATACCGCTGAACAGGCTTTGGATAAACACCGCCTGATGTTCCTGCTGCTCCATTTCCTGGGTGCTGCTGCGTTGTAGCGGCAACATATTGGCTCCCTGATTGGTCACTTTAGCAAACAGCCACAAATCTTCCGTACTGGCTGGCAGCGGAATAACAAAATTCAGCGTGGGTAAAGGTCGCAGCTTATAGAGTTGCTTGTCTCCAAGCTGATAGCTGTGTAGCAGCTTTAATTGCTGATCCAGTACATAAAGTTCAACCTGATCTAAAAAGGGCGCCTGCACCGACAAGGCTGTTTCTGTGCTGCTGGCGCTCAGGCGGGTTTTATACCAGTAGGAACTTTGCTGATAACCCAGACTGGCGGTTGAGCCTGGCAGGAGTTGCCATTGATCGGTTGGCTGGAGCAGCACCTGCTGTAATTCTGAACTTTGTTCAGTGACAGGAAAATAATGCAGTGGATTGAGTGGTTTTAACATCTGCTGTGGCATCAGATGGACCAGCAGCAATGCGACGAGCAGCACTGCGCACAAGGCCAGAAAAAACAAAGTATGGAACAAAGGGTTTTGGCGGAAGGTCATAACAGCTCAAGCAGAAAGCACCTGATCTAACCTTAGCTGGCTGAATGGCAGATGCAACGCTCAAACTGATAAATCCAATAAAATTTCTACACCTAAAAACTCTGTTCGAATTTATTGAACAGCCTTATCAATTTTTATTGCTTTTTAATTGAGCAAGCAAGGCCGATACTTGCGTCACAGATTGATTGCAAGGGACAGATCCTTATTCAGTTCTGTCCGTATTCAGTCAGGCTGGCAAGTGCTGTCAGATTATGAGTAAAGAGGATTTATATGCGAACTGTGACCGGGATAAAAGCTTTAGGCTTAGCTGCATTAACAGGACTTCTGCTGATGTCTTTAAGTGGCTGTTCGCAAAAACAGGCCTTAACTTCTGTGGTTTGGCAGCAGCAATTAAATTTACCTTCTGTGCTGCATTCCACTGAAGTTGCTCAAAGCTTATCGCTGAATGTCGACGAAATCAGTTTTGATTGGCTGGATCAAAGCAGGGAGCGGGTTGTACCTGCTTTGTTGTTTAAACCTGCTCATCAGAAAAAAGCCAAAGCATTAATCGTATTTTCCCATGGTTTAGGCGGCTCGAAAGAACGGTACGCCTATTTAGGTCAGTACTGGGCCAGTCAGGGGTATGCCAGTTTGCATGTGCAACACGACGGCAGTGACCGCAAAGTATGGCGTGGTAACAGGCTGTTATTACCTTTGCGTTTAATGGATGCAGCGGATGCAAGCGAAGCTTTAGCCCGGGTACAAGATGTGAAGTTTGCTTTGGATAAAATTCTTGCCTCTGAACACGCAGCAGATTTTGATCAGCAGAATATTATGATGGCAGGTCATTCTTACGGCGCTAATACCTCTATGTTGTTAAGTGGTGCACAGGTGGAGCAAAACGGCGAATTAGTCAGCCTGAAAGATGACAGGATTAAAGCCGCCATTTTAATTTCAGCCCCGCCTTTTTATAACGACCAACCTCTGGATCAAGTGCTGGCAGCAGTGACTATCCCCACTTTGCATATCACCACCACTGAAGATGAAATTAAGGTACCGGGTTATTACTCATCTCCGGCAGACCGATTTGAGCTGTATTACGCTATGGCCAGCAGTTACAAAGTACTGGCAGTGTTCAGCTCAGGCAGCCACAATATTTTCTCAGGCTGGCGCCGCAGTGAAGACATAGCGCCACAGCAGCAAGTGATCAAAGCCGCCACACAGGCCTTATCCAGCGCCTTTATCGAACAAGTCACCACAGGAGATGGCCGTGCTATGAGCCTGTGGGCGCAACAACATCAGGCTGTGTTATCTGATTTTATTCGCTCAGATTTAGTGGCTGTGGTGAATTAAGTGTTTGCTTGGGGGGCGCTGATGTGGTCACCCAACAATTGTGCCCCTAAATGCCCCACTTTGACATAAATCAATGCGCCTTCAACACCAGTAAAAGGCTGGTGCTTGCTTAAGCCAGGGCTGCGTAACCAACTGCCTTTGGGGTAGCTGCCAAACTCGTCCTGAAACACACCTTCGAGTACGTAAATTTCTTCGCCACCAGCATGCACATGAGGCTGAAAGTTGGTATTGGGTGCCCAGCGCACTAAGGCCGTGTTGATGCCGTCGAACTGATGCAACGGCAGTACCTGTAAGCCCGGTACTAAACCTGGCTGCCAGTGCTGTTGCTCTGGTCGGATACAAAGTTGTTCTGTATCACCTTGGCTAAATTGCCACAGCTTCACCAGTAATAAGCAACCCTCTTTGGAAAAAGGTGCGTGTGAAGTGCCGGGGGGATTACGTAAGTAAGTACCTGGAGGGTAATCGCCATGTTCATCAGAAAAGGTGCCTTCAAGCACCAGAATTTCTTCGCCACCGCCATGCTGATGTGCGGCAAACTGACTGCCGGGCAAATAGCGCACTATGCTGGTGGCTTTGGCCACTTCTGCGCCCATTCTGTCGAAAGGTCTTCTGTGAATATCTTTGGCTGGAGACTCATACCAGAGTGCTTGCTCTGGCGTTTGCACAATACGCCGACTCAAATCAGTATTTATTTCACTGCTCATTTGAGCCCAGGGTAATAAAGTCATACTGTTTATCTCTTGTACTGACTATCTCTTGTACTGAGTAGGGCAGTAACCACGATTAATTTCCGGCGACCGTAACTTTAAATGTTTAGTAGTGCGGCCTGTTGTGCGTTTACGCCATAATTCAAATCCGCTGCGTTTTAGCTCTTTACGCATCAAATCAATCAGCTGGTGCTGGTTTAAGCCATATAAGTTTTCTATGGCTTCAAAAGGTGTTCTGTCTTCCCATGCCATTTCAATAATACGGGATAAGTCTTCAGGGCTATAAGTGTTCACTATGTATGTACTTGATATGTTGGACAGGCAACTGAATACGTTATTTTTTGTCTGTCGGACCATTAGTAAATCGCTAAGTTACCACTTGGCATAATGATCTTCTGCCAGCCCTTTTACCGCGTCCAGTTCTAATCTCGTGCCGTTTTGAAGCAATACAAACCCGCTATAAAGCCCAACATACTGGCGGAAGTTACTGGCAAGTAAAGCTATATTGACCTTCTCCTGACGGCAATACAAAGGTGTAAATTCAAGCTGAACTTCGCCGCAAAGACTGCTGACTTGCCACGCCTTAGTATTGTCTTTGCGATCAAACACAAAAGACGCAGGGCTTAGATGCTGAATGTGGCCATCAAACCAAAGCGCATTTTCACAAAGCCCGGTTTCATTGACACCAGCCGCCATATTCAAACCAAAAGCTTTGCCTTCAACCATGGCGTTGATACTGGCCCAGCGCCAACTGGTTTGGCGGCGCATAAAACCTGCCGAGAAATCATAACCAGCTAAAGCATTAGTTAAATCTAATGGGTTGCCCTGAAGTTCAAGCTGGCCTGATACCTTTAAAGCATTGGATTTTTCGGTGTAAGTAAAACCGTTGTAGCCCGTAGGTGCGCATAAAGCCAAAGGCATTTGCTCGGCTTTTTCTATGCTTAAATCAACTTTTAACTCGTTGGTGTCGATACTTAATTGCCAGTTTGTGGCGCTGGTTTTTATGGCCACTTGATAAGCGCCAAACTGTTGTTTAGCTTCGCCAGCAGAAGGTGAATCACTCATTTGGCAGCCCAAAGCACCAGGCAATAATAAGCCTTTGCTAACAGCCTGCTTTGTGTCAAAACGATACAAATAAGCAAAACCAGAATTGGCATACCGAATATCAGCAATAGCTACAGCCAGCAACCAGTCTGAACCTGTGACACAAATAAACTGAAACTGTTTATAGTTAAAATAGCGGGCGAGGGCGCTGGCTTTGTTATCCATCAGGTTTTGATAAACAAAATCCTGCACATTAAAATCCACAACGGAACCGTCAAACAAGCCAAAGGCTGGTTGGCCATTGGCTTGAATAAGTTGGGTCGGTGCTTTGGCAAGTACTGGCTGATAACTGCTCATAAGGCTTCTTAGTAAACACTTTGTTTTACTTTACTGCAAAGTAGTTAGGACGTGTTGACTTAGTTACCGCCAATTAAATCCTTTTGCTGCATAAGCTCTGCCAGCTCAGGTAAACAGGCCGGGTCGTCTATAGTCGATGGCACTGTATAGTCGCTGCCAGTGGCTATTTGCCTTAGCAATTTACGCAATATTTTGCCTGAGCGGGTTTTAGGTAAACGCTGGACTATAATGGCTTTTTTAAAACAAGCCAAAGCACCTATTTCCTGTCGCACCATAGCGATCAATTCGGCTTCCAGTTGGTTTTCACTTATATCCACACCATTTTTCACCAGCACCATAGCCAAAGGTTGCTGGCCTTTAATGGCCTCATAAATACCTATCACACAACATTCGGCGACGGCAGGGTGGCTGGCAACTATTTGCTCCATTTCACCTGTGGATAAACGGTGGCCTGCTACGTTAATCACATCGTCAGTGCGGCCCATAACAAATAAATAGCCGTCTTCGTCTATATAACCGCCATCGCCACTGGCGTAATAACCTGGGAAGGTTGATAAATAACCATCCACAAAACGTTCGTCATTGCCCCAGATACTGCTTAAGCAGCCAGGAGGTAACGGCAGCTTAAGCGCTATATAACCTTGTTGATTGGCAGGTACAGGCAAGCCACTTTCATCCAGAATTTCTACCTTAAAACCCGGCACTGGTACTGTGGATGAACCTGCTTTGGCGTTCATTAATTCAAGCCCAGCCGGATTGGCGCTGATAGGCCAGCCTGTTTCAGTTTGCCACCAATGATCGATCACTGGTTTGCCAATTTTATCGACCACCCAATGGTAAGTAGCAGGGTCAAGTCGTTCGCCTGCCATAAAAATATACTTCAGTGCAGATAAATCATAAGTTTGAAGCGCAGCTTGCGGATCTTCTTTTCGAATAGCCCGAAAGGCGGTGGGAGCCGCAAACAATACATTCACTTTATGTTCGGCACAGACCCGCCAAAAAGCACTGGCATCTGGCGTAAATACAGGTTTGCCTTCGTACAAAACTGTAGTGCAACCAGCGAGCAGGGGGGCATACACAATATAAGAATGACCAACCACCCAGCCCACATCTGAAGCTGCCCAGAATACATCGCCTGGTTTGGTGTCGTACACAGCCTGCATACTGTAATGTAAAGCCACTGCATGGCCGCCATTGTCCCGCACAACCCCTTTGGGTTTACCTGTGGTGCCTGAGGTATACAGAATATAAAGCGGATCTGTAGCAAGCACTGGCACGCAGGCAGCAGGTTCTGCCAGTAGCATTTGTTGTTGCCAGTCCAGATCCCGGCCCGCCACTAATTCACAGGGCTGATGCTGACGTTGATACACAATGCTGCCACTTACCTTGTGACTGGCTTTTTGCAAGGCTTCGTCCAGCAGAGGTTTGTAGGCAATAATGCGGTTAATTTCAATACCACAGGAAGCGCTGATAATGAGTTTTGGCTCTGCATCATCGATACGCATCGCCAGCTCATGTGAAGAGAAACCACCAAAAACCACAGAATGCACTGCGCCTAAACGAGCCACTGCCAGCATAGCTATGGCTGCTTCTGGGATCATCGGCATATAAATCACCACCCGATCACCTTTTTCCAGGCCATTGGCTTTGAGCACACCAGCAAAAAGCGCCACCTGGTCCCAGAGCTGTTGGTAGCTGTATTTTTTGCTGGTGCCGGTAACGGGAGAGTCATAAATCAAAGCTGTTTGATTGCCACGGCCTTGTTCAATCTGATGATCCAGCGCCATATAACAAGTGTTCATTACACCATCGCTAAACCATTGGTAATGATGATCATCCAGCTTTTTTAACATGCTGGTCGGCTTTTGATACCAGGCCAGTTTGTTGGCCTGCAAAGCCCAGAACTGCTCTGGATCTGTTTTTGCGAGCTCGCTATGCTGCTGATAAAGCGATGTGGTTGACGTCATAGAGGTACCCTGTCAGTTTTTAGTTATCGCTGTGCTTTTGTTATCTGCTTACTTTAGCTAACTATGATGCAAAGCGAACTTAGACTTAAGGTGCATAGACTTTAGGTGTAGTCCAGACAAACAGAAAACAAAAAGGCACCAGTGTTAGCTGATGCCCTTTATTGATACATTGGCGAGACAGGCGGGTACTGTAGGGGCTGGGCTTGTCCCTGCCCGTCAACCGCCCCTACAGTAAACCCGATATAAAATCAGACTTGAAGGTAATCCAATATCCCCTCAGCCGCCTTACGGCCCTGGGCTATGGCTGTGACTACCAGGTCTGAACCTAAAACCATATCGCCACCTGCGAAGATCTTTTGCTGGTTGGTCTGAAGTGGGTAGGTGCTTTTTTCGCTGGCCACTACGCGGCCTTTGTCGTCGAGCTCTACACCCATATCTTTTAACCACTGAGGTGGGCTAGGCTGGAAGCCAAAAGCGACAATCACAGCGTCCGCTTCTAATACCTGCTCAGAACCTGGCACTGCTTCGGCATTACGACGGCCTTTGGCATCGGCTGCACCCATAGCAGTAGTCACTACTTCAATACCACAGGCATGGCCTTCGTCGTTTAACTTGATGCCAAGTGGCTGCAGGTTAAACATAAATTCCACGCCTTCTTCACGGGCATTTTGTACTTCTTTACGTGAACCTGGCATGCTGGCTTCGTCGCGTCTATAGGCCAATGTGACTTTGCTGGCGCCCTGACGAATAGCGGTACGCACGCAGTCCATTGAGGTGTCACCACCGCCTAATACCACTACTTTTTTACCGGCAAGGTTCACATACTGGTGTTCTGTCTGCCAACCCATCAGATGGTTGATATTACCAATCAGATAAGGCAAGGCTTCGTACACACCAGCTGCTTTTTCGTTAACCAAACCACCTTGCATTGGGGTGTAAGTACCTAAGGCCAGAAAGACTGAATCGTATTCCTGCAGCAGGCCGTCAAAGCTGACATCCACACCCACAGTAGTATTTAAGCGGAACTCTATGCCCATAGCAGTGAAGATTTCACGGCGTAATTTCAGTACGTCTTTTTCCAGTTTAAAAGGCGGAATACCAAAGGTTAATAAGCCACCAATTTCCGGATAACGGTCAAATACCACAGGGGTAACGCCATTACGAATAAGCACGTCAGCACAGGCTAAACCAGCTGGGCCTGCGCCTATTACCGCGACTTTCAGATTGGTTTTCACCACAGCTGATAAATCCGGCCGCCAGCCCATTTCAAAGGCTTTGTCGTTAATGTACTTTTCAATAGAACCTATGGTGACTGCACCAAAACCTTCGTTGATGGTACAGGCGCCTTCGCATAAACGATCCTGCGGGCAAACCCGGCCGCAAACTTCAGGTAAGCTATTGGTTTTATGCGACAATTCAGCCGCTTCAATAATCTTGCCTTCGTTCGCCAGCTTCAGCCACTGCGGAATATAGTTATGCACAGGGCATTTCCATTCACAGTAAGGGTTACCACAGTCCAGACAACGGTCGGCCTGACCTGAGGCCTGAGTGTCTGTCATAGGCTGATAAATTTCTACGAACTCAATGGTCCGCTCACGGTGTGACTTCTTTGGTGGGTCAACCCGCTTTACGTCGATAAATTGATAAACATTCTGTGCCATAGTTGCCTCCCTTACATCGCCTGAACCCGCAGCTCATCAGAAGAGCGTGCGCGGTGACCAAGCAAGGTGTTGACGTCACTTGTTTTGGGTTTAACCAGTTTGAACTTGCTTAAGTAGTTGTTGAAATTCGTCAGGATCCGGTGCGCTTTTTCGCTTCCGGTAGCCTCAACGTGTTGATGCAACAAGCTACGTAAGTGCTCCTGTAAAATTGGTGTGCTGACATCCAGCGCTTCCACCAGTTCAGGGTTCACCCGCAGGCATAAGTCATCCTGTTCATCTAATAAATAAGCAAAACCGCCTGTCATACCGGCACCAAAGTTCACGCCGGTCTGACCTAAAACCATCACCACACCACCTGTCATATATTCACAGCAGTTATCGCCTGTGCCTTCTACAACCACTATGGCGCCTGAGTTACGCACGGCAAAACGCTCACCAGCACGGCCAGCAGCATAGAAACGGCCACCTGTTGCACCGTATAAACAGGTGTTACCTGCAATAGTGGCGTCGTCTTTGGCGTAGCTGACTCCCTTAGGCGGGAATATGGCAATTTGGCCACCTGTCATGCCTTTACCTACATAGTCGTTGGCATCACCTTGCAGGGATAAATGTAAACCACCGGCGTTCCAGACCCCAAAGCTCTGGCCTGCAGTACCTATGCAGTTAATCACAATAGGGTCGGTAGCCATGCCCTGATTGCCATGATGACGGGCAATAAAACCAGACAATGCAGCACCTACTGAGCGGTCTGTATTGCGGATAGGCACTGTTAAGCGGCCACCGGTTTTATGCACAACCATTTCAGAGCAACGTTTCACCAGTTCCTGGTTTAAGGCGCCATCGTCGAACGGGTCGTTGTTTTGTACGCAGAACAAGGATTTATCTGATTTAACACCAGAGGCCAATAAAATCGGGCTCAAATCTAACTTCAGTTGTTTCTGCGTTTGGCCTTCGCGCACAGACAATAAATCAGTACGACCAATTAACTGTTCAAGCGAAGTGACACCCAGTTCAGCCATCAGCTCACGCACTTCATGGGATAAGAACTTAAAGTAGTTCATTACCATTTCTGGCAAACCGTTAAAGTGATCGCGGCGTAAGGTCTCATCCTGAGTAGCAACACCTGTGGCGCAGTTATTCAGGTGACAAATACGTAAGAATTTGCAGCCTAAAGCCACCATAGGGCCAGTACCAAAACCAAAGCTTTCAGCGCCTAAAATAGCGGCTTTGACGACGTCTAAACCGGTTTTTAAGCCACCGTCCACCTGCAGCCGAACCCGGTCACGTAAACCGTTTTCAACCAGGGCCTGATGCACTTCAGCTAAACCCAGCTCCCATGGAGAACCAGCGTATTTAACTGACGTCAGCGGGCTTGCGCCTGTGCCACCGTCATAACCTGATACGGTAATTAAATCGGCATAAGCTTTAGCCACACCAGTAGCTATAGTACCGACACCAGGTTCTGAAACTAATTTCACTGAAATAAGCGCTTCAGGGTTGACTTGTTTTAAGTCAAATATCAGCTGAGCCAAATCTTCAATTGAATAAATATCGTGATGCGGCGGTGGTGAAATCAGTGTCACACCAGGTACTGAATAACGCAGGCGCGCAATTTCAGCTGTGACTTTTTCACCAGGCAACTGACCGCCTTCACCCGGCTTAGCACCCTGGGCTACTTTGATCTGAATGACTTCAGCATTCACCAGGTAATGAGGTGTAACACCAAAACGACCTGAAGCCACCTGCTTAATTTTGCTGTTTTTCTCAGTACCAAAACGGCGTGGATCTTCACCACCTTCACCTGAGTTAGAACGGCCACCTAAACGGTTCATTGCTATAGCTAAAGCTTCATGAGCTTCAGGGCTTAAAGCACCAATAGACATAGCGGCGCTGTCAAAACGCGGATAGAGCTGCTCAGCAGCCTGCACCTGATCTAAAGCGACAGGAGTGGCATTGGCTTTGTTTAAGCAAAATAAGTCGCGTAAATGCGCTACAGGGCGCTGATTAACGAAGTCGGAATAGACTTTGTAATCGGCATATTTGCCACTGCGCACCGCTTTTTGCAGGCTTTGCACTACATCAGGGTTATAAGCGTGGTATTCGCCATCATGCACATACTTCAGCTGGCCACCGTGATTCAGTGGTTTACGTTTTAACCAGGCACTGTTAGCGCGGATTTGCACGTCTTGCTGGAAGTCGGCAAAGTCGGCACCCTGAATACGCGAAGGTAAATCAGGGAAACACAGCTTCATCACGTTCTGGTTAATACCCACAGCTTCAAAAAGGTTCGAACAGCGATAACTGGCCACTGTCGAAATACCCATTTTTGACATGATTTTGTACAGGCCTTTGTTAATGCCTTTACGGTAATTCAGTACGGCCTGACGGGCAGTTAAATTGATGCTGCCTTTTTCCACCAGCTGTTCGATAGTCTCGTAAGCCAGGAATGGGTAAATACCTGTAGCGCCTAAACCTACCAATACTGCAAAGTGATGTGGGTCACGGGTGGTTGCAGTTTCGATAATAATGTTCGAGTCGCAGCGCAGCTGGTTATCCACTAAAGCGTGATGTACTGCACCCACAGCCATTGCGGCCGGAATAGGGATAAAACCTTGTTCTATGCGACGGTCTGTTAAGATCACCAGCACCACTTTATCTTCACGCACCACACGCACAGCTTCAGCGCATACACGGCGAACAGCGCTTTCCATATCTTCGTCATTTGGGTCGAAGTTCAGGGAAATAATATGGTGTTTGTAGTATTTCTCGTCTGCCGCTTTTAGCTGTTTTAAATCGCTGTACATCATCACAGGCGATTCAAACTGAATACGGCGGGCATAACCTGCTGTTTCACTAAATACGTTGTGTTCACGGCCTATGCTGGTTGCCAGCGACATCACATGAGCTTCACGTAATGGATCTATTGGCGGGTTAGTCACCTGAGCAAACAACTGACGGAAATAGTCGTAGAAAGTACGGGTTTTTTGCGACAACACAGCCATTGGCGTATCGTCACCCATAGAACCTACAGCTTCCTGACCGTCTTTTGCCAGCACAGAAACCACTTGTTCAATTTCTTCATAGCTGTAATTAAACAGCTTATGGAATACCATCATCTGATCGTCAGTGAAGACTCGTTTGCCTATTAAGTCAGTTTCAAACTGCTCGTAAGGCACTAAACGTTGTACGTTAGCTGACAACCATTGACGGTAGGGGTGGCGAACCATTAAATCCTGGTCAATTTCTTCTGAGCGCCAGATTTTTCCTGTCTGCGTATCCACAGCCAGCATTTCGCCCGGGCCAACGCGGCCTTTTTCCTGCACTTCATCAGGTGTGTAATCCCAGATGCCAACTTCAGAAGCCAGCGTGATTAACTTATCTTTGGTAATAACAAAGCGGGCAGGGCGTAAGCCGTTACGATCTAAGTTACAGGCCACATGCTGACCATTGGTCATGACTATACCGGCAGGACCATCCCAGGGCTCCATATGCATGGAGTTAAACTCGTAGAAGGCCTTTAAGTTATCGTCCATCACCTTATTGCCTTGCCATGCTGGTGGTACCAGCAAACGCATAGCACGGAATAAATCCATACCACCGGCCAGCAGCACTTCCAGCATATTATCTAAAGAGCTGGAATCTGACCCCGACTGGCTGACAAAAGGAGCAGCAGTGGGCAAGTCAGGTAATAAAGGCGACGAAAACTTGTATTGACGGGCGCGGGCCCATTGTCTGTTGCCTGTAATGGTATTAATTTCGCCGTTATGCGCTAAAAAGCGGAATGGCTGAGCCAAAGCCCAACGTGGCATAGTGTTAGTAGAGAAACGCTGGTGGAATACGCAAATGGCGGTTTCCATCCGAACGTCTGCCAAGTCCAGATAAAAACGCGGCAAATCTGCCGGCATCATCAGGCCTTTAAATACGGTCACCAGACAAGAAAAACTTGGGATATAAAAATCCGCATCATTGGTCAGCTGCTTTTCGATACGGCGTCTGACCATATAAAGGCGACGCTCTAAATCGTGTTCATTCCAGCCTGGCTGGGCACTGACAAAAGCCTGCTTAATTTGTGGCATAGAAGTGAGAGCTAAATCACCCAGCACAGAGGTATCCGTTGGCATATCACGCCAACCGACCAGAGTCAGTGTCTCACGGGTAATTTCCTGTTCAATAATAGCGCGAGCCAGTTCGGCCTTCACCGGATCCTGACTAAAGAAGAAGATGCCCACCCCATACTTTTTGCCCAAAACCCAGCCTTTCTCCTCTGCAATTGCACGGAAAAAACTATCTGGTTTTTGCATTAACAGGCCACAACCATCACCTGTTTTCCCATCCGCTGAAATTCCACCTCTGTGCTGCATGCGGTCTAAACCGCTGATTGCAGTGCGCACAATACGGTGGCTGGCGACGCCTTCTAAATGAGCGATCAGACCAAAGCCACAGTTCTCTCTTGCCTGACTGTGGTGATACAACGCCATGACTCTTCCTCCAAACCTGTCCTGAAAAATAAATATACCCTTAGTTTCTGAAGCTGCAGCTTTGTTGACGACGTTTTATCACTCGTTATCGCGCTGCAATATCAATTTAACTGGGTAAAAATGTTAGTTTATTGAATTATTATTCTTGTAAGTGGCGTTTTTATCCCTGAAAGAAAACAACAGCTCTGCTTTCAGTCAGTTAGGTGGTCCGCATAGTTGTTTTTATGGCGTTTAGACGTCTATCCATAAATAACCAGTTAGATATACCCAGTTCAGGCGGAAATTGCAAGACCAGTCTGGCGCATTTGTTCTACTATTTTATCTGAGGCACTGAACAGACTGATTTGTAATAAAATTACAGAAAGAAGTGGTTTTTACTGATTTCAAGGCAAAAGGGCGAAAAAAAAGGCCGCTGATGCGACCTTTTTTTGTAATTTACACTATATTTTTATGCGGAACTTATGCGTGATAGCCGTTTGAAACACCTTTGACTGTCACTGCAACTGCGTCATGCGCATGCAGAGATTCATAGTGGTTTACCCGCAGCCAGAAATCATCAAATTCAGACAATTGGTTCAGGGCGTGTTTTAAACGACGGGCTGCATCTTCGCAAAACATCAGGTTTTGACCGTTTAAGCGGGCAAACTCTTGTTCGTCAGCGCGTTTAACTGCAGCCTGAACCGGCGTTTGCAAAGCATCTTCAATAGCGTCTATTAAAGCTATCACAGGGAAGTCAGCCACTTTATTATTCAGCTGTACTTTTATTTCAGCGATGGAGCGCTGACTGTGTGGTGTTGCTACTATGCCCTGAGTGGTGCCTAACCAGTCTTTTACCAGTTCAGCACTCACTTGCTGGTGACCGGCAAACTTAGCGACAAAAGCTTCCTGAATAAGCTGACGGGCTAAAGCTGCAGAGCAAGGGCAAGTGGAAGAGTAAGGTACGTTCACCTTCATCTCTACACCTAATTTTCCGTCTTTTAACTGGCCAGTGATAGTCACAGGGTAGGCTTTCCAGCCTTGTTTTTCTGTGATTAAAGCTTTACGGCGTAAATGCAATTCGAAATCAAACTTTACAAAAGCATGAGTACTTAAGTCTTCGTGACTGCTGATAAATTCGTGCAGCAGTTCGCTTAATGTGGCAAAACTTAAACTGGATTCAATCGACAGCTGATCCAATAACAGATAAAGCCGCGACATATGAATGCCTTTGGCCTTTGGATCTTTTAAGTTCACAAAAGCTTCAACTTTGGCGCTGACCTGGCGTGGTGCTTCGCCTGCCACACTAAACATCAGTGGCAGTTCAATATGGCTCATGCCAACCCAATCCAATACACCTTCAGTGGTGGCGGAAGAATGGTTAGCTACATCTGGCATAGTGGTCGGCATGAATACTCCAATGTCCGTCAAATGCAAGATTTTCTGTCTCCGCCGTTCCTGAAGCCGTAGCATCATTTCGTTGGTTGTATAGAAAACCTTGCTGAAAATTTGGCGCACTTTATACCATATTTTGCTGCGTGGGCCGGTATAAAATATGTGCTCTATAAGCTGATTTTTTTCGAATAGCTTAAGCGAAAAAAGCGAATACCCGACTAAATCTGTCGGATATTCGCTAAATTGGGATGATGGAATGGAAAATCAACTCTTAACGGAGGCTTTTACTTTTCAAAAGTACCTTTTACCAGCGCCTTGCCGTCTTTCACCAATTGACGGCCTTTGGCAAAAACATCACGGATGGTCAAATCACTTTTATGCAAAAGCACTAAGTCTGCGTCCATTCCTGCTGCAATACGGCCTTTTTGCTTCAACCCCAATACTGCTGCTGGTGCTGCAGTAATAGCAGTGATGGCATCAGGTAAAGAGACCCGGTATTCAAGCACTGCCTGGCGGGCGACCTGATATAAAGTTTGTACCTGACCTACCTCAAGCCCAACTAATTCTCCATGGTCGTTATAGACAGGCAAACTGGCATTGCCATCTGAGCTTAATGTCAGATTCATGGCCGGAATACCTGCCTCTAAAGCTCTGGCTAAAGCTGCTGCAGCTGCTACTTCGCCATGTTGTAAGTCGTAGCTGGTGGTGCTGGTGGTAAAATCAATAACACCACCCGCCTTAGCAAACTCAAGACCGGCCTGAAATACAGCTTCATTGCGGTTAATATGAGTAGGGTAGAACTGTGACAGTTTAAGCTCTGTACCTTCAACTGCTTGCCATAGCGGCTGTAATAAAGAATCTCCGCTCCCTACATGCACACTGACCAGGCCAGCTTTGCCTGATAAAATGCCACCCACTTTAGCCGCAGCTGCCACTTTACGAATTTCGTCTTTAGTGGGCTGAGAAGAACGGAAATCGCTGATGGCTATTTCGCCTACTCCAATAAATTTGTCGATCAGGATCAGGTCGTCTGTGATGGAGCCCATTAAAGTCCGGCATGGAATTTCGTAAGAACCTGTATGGCAATAAGTACTGATACCTTCAGTTTCCAACGCATGAGCTTTGGCCAGCAGATTAGTTAAAGTTCTGGTGGTGGCGTCAGTGCCCAAAACGCCAATGGCTGTGGTGACTCCGCCTAAAGTGGCATCTGTTAGCTGCATTTCAGGAGTGCGGCTGGCAAAACCACCTTCACCGCCACCACCAATAAAATGCACTAAAGAATCAACAAAACCCGGCACTAAATAGCAATCGCTGGCATCAATCACTTCGATGGGCAAATTACTGCTGCCGGTATCAAAACCAGGCTGCAAAGCTGCGATCTGTGAACCTGCTACTAAAAGATCCATTGTGCCCAAATCCACAGGGCTTATCAGATGGGCATTTTTAAATAGTTTTACTGTGCTCATTTTATGTCCTTATTGATATCCAATGGCTACTGCTACCAGTATTGCTGTACTTGCAAGCGCAAAAAGCCAAAGCTGCAAGCGCCAGGCAAACTTTGCCCATAACATCCAGTCAACCCGCACTACCCCTAAACAACCAATTAAAGAAGCTGATGTAGGCACTATGCAGTTGGTTAAACCATCACCCAGTTGAAAGGCCAAAACGGCAATCTGCCGAGATACACCCACTAAATCGGCCAAAGGGGCGACCAGAGGCATAGTTAAAGCAGCCTGACCTGAACCTGAGGTGACAAAGAAGTTAAATACCGATTGGAAAATCAACATAAACCAGGCAGAAACATAAGCTGAAAAACCATCAAAGCTACTGCCGGCATAATGCAGTAAAGTATTAAGTATTGAAGGTTCTGTTGCATCGTCTCCCCCTAAAAGCAGCACTATGCCTTTGGCCATACCTACTATCATGGCGGCAGGTAATAACTCAGCTGCGCCGTGTTTAAAGGCATCAGCTGATTCGTTCACCGTCAGTCGTTTGCCAATTACAGCCAATATGGCTGTGGCGACACCCAATGCAAAAAACTGAGTGGCAATTTCAGGAATATAATATCCCCTGGCTACTACACCCCAAATTACCCAGATAATGCCTGCAACAAAGAGCAATAAAATAGCGGCGTCTAAGGTACCGAAGCTACTGCTTTGTTGTTCCTGCTGCACAGCCCGCAGTTTTTGATCTGAAGCAAAGCTGACAGAAAGTTCGGGGTTCTTTTTAATTTTCGCGGCATAACGCATGGTAAAAATAATGCCAAACAAGGTGAACACTGCCCAAAGCGCAATACGATAATCAGCCCCTGACATAGGGGGCAATCCAGCTATACCCTGAGCTATAGACACACTGAATGGGTTCATCCAGGAGGTGGCAAAACCAATTTGGGTCGCTATATAAGTAACCAGTACAGTGGTAATAGCGTCGTAACCTAAAGCCAGCATTAAAGGTAATAAAACGATACAAAAGGCGATGGCTTCTTCACCCATGCCAAAGACAGCACCACCTAAAGAAAACAGAAAAAACATCAAAGGTATAAACAAAAAGTCTATGTCTTTGGTTTTTGCTATTAAAGCCAGAATGCCATTATTCACAGCTCCCGTTTTCATAATGATGCCAAAGGCACCACCTGTCAGCAGAATAAAGGCAATAACCCCTATAGCTGCGCCCATTTTGTCGCCTGAAACCATACCCTCAAAGGCATAGTTCAGAAAGCCAACTTCACCTCCTTCGCCAAACAAAGGCACTGCTTTATTTTGTTCAGCCGCCAGTTGAAAACTATTTGGGTCAATACGTGCTTTAACCGTTTCACCTGCTGCATTTACTGTTTCCGGTAACATCTGAAAGTAACCAGCCGGAATAAGGTGAGATGCAATAGCTGCCGCTATCATCACAAAAAAAAGTATGACAAAAGCGTCCGGCATGCTGACCGGTTTTTTGCTTGTAACTTGCATGAGATTTACCTGTTAAATGCAGCCGGGCTAAAAGCCCGGCTAATTATTCGCCGCCATCCATGGCGTTCTAAGGCCTGTGGGCCATTGTCGCGTTGCTCCGATGTCAGAACTTGTGGCTTAGTGCAATACGGAAGCTGCGGCCTAAAGCATCATGATTAATAGAGTCAAAACCACGGCTTGAACCATAAGCTGCTGGTGGATCCCGATCAAGCAGATTGTCGATATTAAAGCTGATTGTGGTTTGGGCAAAATCATATCCCAGATTCATACGCCAGGTAGTCCAGGATGAGACCTGACGGGTACCTTCTGCGTTTAAGACGCCAAGATCATCAAGTTCTGAAAGCTCTCTGCGGCGCAAGCCGGAGATATCATCTTCATAAGAATCCGTGTAGTTTGCCGAAATACTGCTGAAGAAGTCACCTTTGGACCAGCTAAAACGCACGCCAGCTACGGTTTCAGGGTAACGCCAGCTGCCAATCAGCTCTTCAATTTCATCTGAACCTGCTTTGTTGCGTTCAAAAGATAAATAACGAGTGGCATCCAGGCTCAGGCCAAAGGTTCCAATTTCAGTATTAAACCTGTGATCGTAGGCCAGATCGATACCACTGACAGTTTGTTCACCGGTATTATCCAGTAACAGTACATGGTCACGATAGAGCGGCAATTCCTTATACAGTGGGTTATCTAAAGTAACCCATTCATCCAGTATTTCAGCCATATTGGCGCCGTCTTGCGTTATATTAAGGCCCGCGTTGTCCGTAACATCACAAAGCTCTTCATCAAAAGAAATACCCTGGGCACCTGCTGGCACCAATCCACAATGGCGTAAAGAAGCATCCCCAATAGCGCGGGCCAGAACACCTGTCATATTGGTATCGACCAGATTTTCATGCTCAAAGCGCCAGTAATCCACTGTTAAAGTACTGTCTTCTGTCAGGCTTAAAGCAAAACCTAAACTGATGGAGTCTGATTCTTCAGCCTGCAGTTGTGGGTTCCCCAACTCCAGTACGTTGTTGCCGCTGCGCTCATCACCAAAACCTTCGCAGAATAAATCTGCAACAGCCTGGTTGGCGCCACAATCAAAACTTGCTGTGGTGGTTCTTAGTTTTACTCCAGCCTGAGTTAAGGAAGGTGCTCGGAATGACGTAGCGTAAGAGGCTCTGACAATCAGTTCTTCTATAGGGCGATAACTAAAGCCAATTTTAGGGTTAAATGTACTGCCAAAATCGTCAAAATGATCATAACGTGCCGCCAGTTGCATATCTAAAGTACTGGCCAGCGGTACGTTAAATTCTGAAAACGCAGCCCATTGGGTACGTTCTGCTGCAGACAGACTGGAACCAAAACCAAATACATCAACCAGATAACCATTTTCAGCACGTGCTACAGCATTGTCAGACGGTGTGTCGGTAATTTTTTCTTTACGAACTTCCAGGCCAAAAGCAGAGCTAATGACGCCATCGTTAAATTCCATCAAATCGCCGTTAAAACGCGCATCCCAGCCGACCACAGTGCTTTTACCTTTGCGGCTTGGCATTTCCTGAGCCAAAGCTAACAAGGTATCGTTGTTGCTGTCATTTTGCAGGAAAGGGTTATACATAGCGCCTAAAGAGCCGCTGCTGCAACTTAAGCTGTCGTTATCAGCGTCGTAGCTGGCGATGCTGCCATTGGAGCAAAGTTCTCCTGCTAAAGCTGCATGATATTTATATCTGTTATAAATACCCTGAGTGGCCAACTGATCAGATTTTGATTCAGAGTAGATTACGGCTGACTCCCAGCCCCAATCGCCGATAGAACCAGACAAAGCACTGACTAAACGCAAAGCATCAGTTTCTACTTCTACTGTACGAGGTGTGCCAAAACGGGCATCAAAAGCAAAACCACGAAGCTCGCGGCCAGCCAGTGTTTCAAAGCGGGATATCCTTAACTGGTCGAGTAACTCGTCACGGATGGCCGGTTCAAAAACATCCAGAGCGCTTTCGTCAACATAAGGGCCTTCACTGTCATCCAGTTTGTTAATTGGCGCCGGGCTTGAGATGGCCACTGATTTGGTATTGCTGAAAAATACATCTGTATTCCAGCTGATATCGCCAAAATCTTTTTGGAAAATAGCGCCAGTGGAGTAACTGGTTAAATCTGAGTTCAGTTGGTCATCTTCATTGGGGTAATAAGCGCAAATTTCTTCACCAAACTCTGTGGTTACAAGTGCTGTCGCACAGCCGGGCGTGGCCAGTTCATCACCTGAACGTACTGAGCGGTAATAAATATTAGGTGTGTTTTTTGGCAGATAGGAGTATGAGCTTTGCAAGAGTGGAGAGCGGGTAAAATCTCTGTCCTGAGCACTAAAGGCATTACGGTCAAAATAATCCGCGAATACAGTCAACTGACCACCAGCTACTTGTTGACCAACTACCAGATTCAGGTTACGGCGGCTCTCATCGCTGGACGCCATGCTGTCACCATAAGAGGCATTAAGCTCCACGCCTTCGTAATCTTTTTTCAGTATGTAGTTAATAACACCAGCTACGGCGTCGGCACCATAAACGGCCGATGCGCCTGTGGCTAATACTTCAATACGCTCTACAGCAGCTAAAGGAATGCTGTTAACGTCAACAAAGTTCTGAGTGCCAGCGGCAAAAGAGCTGGCTGCAACACGACGCCCGTTAATCAGTGTCAAAGTAGAAGCCGGGCCTAAACCACGCAATGATGCTGCAGCCTGACCTGCTGGTGTTGAAGTTGAGGTAGCGCCACTTTCAGAGGTAGAAAAAGTGCCTTCGCCGCCTCTCAATTGGCCTACGTCTTTCAATAAATCAAAAATAGTATTAGCGCCGGATTTCTTAATATCGTCGCTGCTGATCACGACCAGTGGCTGAGCGCCCTCTAAATCAACCCCCTTGAGGCGGGAGCCTGTAACTTCGATTTTTTCTATTGAATCGTTTTCTGTTGTAGTTTCAGTTTGAGCAGATACGGAAAAGCAGCAAGCCGCAATGGCCAGCGAAAGCATAGATGGTTTAAACATTTTTTTATTACCTGTTGCTTCATTACAGCACTGTCTGCTCTGGCAACCGGGTTGCAGAGTGATTTTCAGCAGGCTGTTAGTTGTTATGGTTTAGTTTTAAATAGCAAACACCCAGCAGTGAGCTGGTGGTTTGGCTACTCGTTAAACCACTCCGACAGGTAGTAGGACGAGTAGTAATATGTAGAGAGCGATACCGCTTTTTTTAGCATATTACTTTGCAGATGAATAAATTCAGATGGCTTTAAGATTTAACCGCTCTGTCATCTTCTGTCAATCATTCTTCGTCAGTAAAACTGATGTTTGGTTAAAAAATGCTCACAATCATGGGTCTTTACCTGTTTTAGCTCTGTAGAGGACAAAATTTAGCAGGACAAAAAGCTGCAGGATCTGGCAGACTTGCTGGACTAAAACAACACTATGTATCGGGTAGCTTGCCCCTTGTTGTGACGAATTGATTTTCAAAGGCAGATAATGCAGCAAAGTGTTCACCCGCTAGTCCGGCGTTTAGCCGGGTTTTTAACTCAATGGGGCTGGTTACAGTGTTTTTGCCTGTGCTTTATCCTGTTGCAGGCGCTGACAGGTGTAATGACAGGCCTGTACAGTCTGTTGATCCACGATATGGTGCTTTGGTCCATGGTTCTGGGCGCTTTACTGTTTTCTGCTTCTGTAACTCCTGCCTTTTTGTTAAGCAGTTTTTATCTGGTTCGGCATTTAGACGAGGCGTTGTTTTATTTACAGGATTCTATCCGGCAAGAAAAACTACTGAACCAGAACATGCAGGAAACCATTCGTCAGCTGAACTTTGAAATTGAAGAGCGGAAAAAAGCTTTTCAGGCCAAACGCCGCGCTGTGGACGAATTACGCCGTGAAATTACTGAACGCCGTAAAACTCAGCAAGAGCTGGAAGAACAAAGTTTATTAATCCGCTCTATAGTGGACAGCTCGCCTGACTTATTTTATTACCGTGACGAAACCGGCCGTTTTGTCAGCTGTAATAAGATGTTTGAAGTCATTATGGGTAAATCCGCCAAAGAGTTGATAGGTCATTATCCGGCAGAACTCTATGACGCTGAATCAACCCCTATAGCTATCCTGACGGATCAGGAAATTTCTGCCAGTCGGGTAGAGCTGACATTGGATGTGGATTATCAAACCCCTGATGGCCGCATGTTATGGTTTGAAATGCGCAAAGTACCATTTTTTGATAAACAAGGCCGTTATATAGGTTTGCTTGGTTTTGGCCGGGATATCACCTCCCGTAAACTGGCTGAACAGGCACTGGAAAAAGCTTATCAGGACAAAGGCAAGTTTATTGCTACCTTAAGTCATGAACTGCGTACGCCGCTCAACGGTATTGTAGGTTTAACAAGGCGTTTGTTGGAGAGTCCGTTATCCACAGAGCAGCGCAGCTGGAGCAATACTATCTTCAGCAGTGCAGAAACCTTAGGTAATATTTTTAACGATATTATCGACTTAGATAAAATAGATCGTCAGGATTTGGATATTGTTTATCAGTCTGTGCCACTGAATGATTTTGTCCACGATATTTGTAATTTTGCCCACTTAATCTGTCAGCAAAAAGGCCTGTTGTTTATTGAGCCTGCAGCTCTGCCAGGCCAGCTTTATGTCCGTTTGGATCCAACCCGGGTTCGGCAAGTGTTATGGAATCTAATTAATAATGCAGTGAAATTTACCGCCCGTGGTTCTGTGCAACTGGAGGTTTCATTAACTACTGATGATCCGGCTAAGCTTTGTTTTAGTGTCACAGATACAGGCATAGGTATAGCTGAGGCTGAACAGCAGCGTATTTTTGATATGTACTATAAATCCAGCGACGGCAGGCGTTTAAGTATAGTGGGCTCAGGCATAGGTTTATCTGTGTCCCGTGCTTTAGTTGAAGCTATGTCCGGTCAGATTAAACTGAGCAGTGTGCAAGGTCAGGGCAGTACTTTTAGCATGTCTTTACCTGCTCAACTGACATCAGCGCCAGTTGCCGTGCCGCAGGCTATGTATCCGGCTTTAACTATATTGCTGGTAGAGGATGTGCCTTTAAATGCTGAAATTGCCACTAATTTGCTGGAGCAGCGTGGTCATCAGGTCATTCTGGCAGAAACTGGCGAAGATGCTATGGCTTTGCTTGAAACCGAAGATGATATAGATCTGGTGCTGCTGGATATGCAATTACCTGATATGTCAGGTGATCAGGTGGCGCGTTTTATCCGCTCTGAACCCGCTTTAGCCAGACTGCCGGTGGTGGTATTAAGTGCTAATGTGCGTAAAGCCGAGCAACAGTTGCAAGACGTGCGGGTGGATGGCTCTTTAGCTAAACCCATTAATACCAATAAGCTGGACCAAATTTTACATCAGCTGTTTGGCGCTCCTGCACCTAAAGAAATCACCGCTGAAAAAGCTCATGACCAGCAAATTCTTGATCAACAAACCCTGGACGACTATCTGCAATCTTTAGGTAAAAAGACCATGTTACGCAGTGTGCAGTTATTTACTCAATTGTTGCCTGGTTATGTGAATAAAATGATGGAGACTGCTGTGCAGCAGGATGTCACAGAGTTTCAGGAGGCGGCTCATAAACTAAAAGGGGCTGCAGCTTCGGTAGGACTATTGTGGGTGCAACATCAGGCAAAACTACTGGAACAAAGTACTGAACTGCAAGGTATGGAAAATCAGTTGATCAATTTCCATATAACAATAGAGCGGCACCTGGCCGCTCTGGAGGAATATATAGAAAGCTGGACTTAATCCGTTTGTTTCTATTTGAATTTTAGAGGGGCGGGGATAAACCCTATCCGGCATCGGATTGGAATTTGAGACGGGCGGGTACAAGACCCGCCCCTACAGGATTATTTTTCCAGTTTACCTACAAAGCGGTAACCTTCACCGTGAATGGTGCTGATTAACTCCGGGCTATCCACGTCGGACTCAAAATGCTTACGGATACGGCGAATGGTTACATCCACAGTTCTGTCGTTTGCTCTGAGTTCGCGGCCTGTCATATGGCGGATCAGTTGTTCACGGGTGAAAATTTTACCCGGGCTGTCCAGCATTAAACGTAAGGCACGGTATTCACCTTTAGGTAAACGGCGTGACACACCTTCAGGAGATGTCAGGTTGCGGCTGTTTTCATCCAATACCCAACCATTAAATTTCACCACACTTTTATGCTCTTCCACTACTGGTTGAGAGACTGTGCGGTTTAACAGGTTGCGGGCACGAATTGTCAGTTCACGTGGGTTAAAAGGCTTGGTCAGATAATCATCTGCACCAATTTCCAGGCCTAAAATGCGATCGACTTCACTGTCACGTCCGGTCAGAAAAATCAGACCTACATTTTCTTTCTGGCGTAATTCACGGGCAAGGATCAAGCCGTTTTTGCCAGGCAGATTGATATCCATAACAATCAAATTGACTTTGTGTTCGGACAGTTTCTGGTTCATTTCTTCACCATTCACTGCTTCAACCACATCATAGCCTTCGCCTTCAAACAGGCTGACCAGATTCAGTCGTGTTACTTCTTCATCTTCAACAATCAGAATAACAGGGGTCTGCATTATGCTTAAACCTTATGTGAACGTAGTTAAGTATTTGATTTGTATATTTTTAGAAAGAAAGTGACCCATGGTCATTGTCTGAGCAATTATATAGACCACAGATTTTGTTAACAAGTTTATTTGTTAACAATTAGCCGAAGCTAAATTAAGTGGTTGAAAAATATATTGTTGTTATAGAACCTGTTGACGTTTCAGGGGTGTTTTTGCAGCAGTCTGGCCGGTTTTTATGCAAGGCAGCGCGAGTGCAGTGCAGTTAATCTACATAAACGAGTGCTAACGCAGCAGAAAGGCCGGCCAGGCGCTGCCCTTCGGGTTCGTCTGGCGGCGCCCTGAGCTTTGTTGCCTACATGGATGTAGGTAAGGGGCGTGAGCAGGAGCGGAAGCTTCACTCGTCACTCATTTAGAATAACTAAACTTCGCTCCTCCTTTCGCGCTCAAAGCGGCGCCAGAACGAACAAAATTTAATCTCGAAACGTCAACACGTTCTAGCATTTATCTTATTTAGGGATCACAGGGAAGTCGATTTGAATGTCGATACCATGATCCAAAGAGCTTTCCAGCTGAATTTTTCCGTTTAAAGCCTGTGTCACCAGGTTATAAACCAGATGCATACCTAAACCGCTGCCACCTTCGCCTCTTTTTGTAGTGACAAAAGGGTCAAAAATACGCTTTTTAATATTCTCGGGTACACCAGCACCATTATCCTGATAATGCAGGTAACAACGGCTATTGGCCAGAGTCACACTGATGGTCATAGTGCCTTGTTCTTTGTTTTCAAAGGCATGGATCAGGCTATTCATAATAAGATTAATCAGGATCTGGCTGATAGGACCTGGTTTACTTTCCAGCTCCAGTTTTTCATCACAATTAAGTATCACCTGATGCTGAGTTTTTTTCAGGTTAGGCCGCAGTGACAACAGCACTTCATTGAGCAACTGATACATATTAAAGTATCTTCTGTTGTCGTTGGATTGATCCACAGCCACTTGCTTAAAGCTACGGATAAGGTTAGCTGCCCGTTCAAGATTTCGGTAAATAATGCCAAGGTTTTCAGCGCTGTCACCAAGAAATTTTGCCAGTTGATTTGAGGTTAACTTCTTATCGTCAAAAGCTTTTTGTATCTCCGCTAGCTTGTCCTGCATTAAAGTTGAAGCTGTAACTCCAAGTCCTATAGGCGTATTTACTTCATGGGCTACACCAGCCACCATTTGGCCTAAACTGGCCATTTTTTCAGTTTCAACAATTTGATTCTGATACTGGTGCAGAGTGGATAAAGTGTTTAATAAATCCTGATTTGAAGTTTTCAGTGCCAGGGTTCTGTCATTAATTTTTTGTTCTAAATCCTGGTTCAGCTGACGTATTTCACTTTCGGCGCTGCGCAGTTTGGTCATTTGCTGCTCAGTTCTATCCAGCATAGTGTTGATCGCCCTGCCCAGATTATGAAACTCAACTATTTCCATAGAAGGTACACGGATTTGATAATCTTTTTCTTTGGAAATTTTTTGTACTAAAGCCAGCAAGCTGTACAAGGGTTTGGTAAAACGCCGTTGTAATCTGTTGGCAATAATAAAAGCACCTATTAAAGAGCAGAGGGCAATTAAAATATCGAATAACACTCTGTTTTGAACATAGCGGCTCAGTTCATCCAAACTGGCACGCATATAGACATAACCTATTAATTTACCGTCAGACTCTATTTTTTTGGTCAGTTCCATGACCCCATCGCCTATGGTGGCGTTTTGGTACTGTTCTACTTTGTTGAACTGGGTAGGATAGGGGCCAACGTCTCTTCTGTTGTAACTGGCAAAAAAGCTCAGCTCGCCGTTTTCCTGAACTTTATAAATATGAATATTGTGCAGTCTGGATTCGGCGGCAAAAGACGCGATACGTTTGTCTTCTACTTCTGAATCATCTGTTTCGATAGAGCCTACAGCGTTAAAGGCAATGATGGCGGCGTAAGAGTGCAGTTGTTCAGACAGGTTTTTCTTTTCAGCTTTCACATCTTGTAAGGTGGCAATGGTCAGGGACACACACAGAGTGATACTGCAAATCAGCATCACAACCCAGATCAGTGCGCTTTTAATTGAACTCACTTTTAACGCTGGGCCCATTAATCCTTCCGTCATCCGTCAATCTTCTTTCAAAGCTATAATATTGAAGTTACACGCATTTGCAAACTTTCACCAGTAACAGCAGCTAATCCCCTGACAAAAAATAAAAACAGGTTTATAGTTGACGCACTTGTGGCGATGAGGACAAACCATGGACTTATGGGATAACTACAAAACGAGTGTTTTTTTGTGCCATCAACCCCTTGGTGATCAAATTAACTTTGCTATTATCAGTGCCCAAAATCCTTGTGGCCATCTGCAAAATCCTTCCAGAAATCTATTACTTGATAATCACTTTGCCAACACCCTCGACAGCATGAATGTGCCTTACCGCGAAATTGTCGGTTGTTCACCAGATTTAAGTTTTCAGGAAAAAAGCTGGGCTGTGCTTTGTGATAAAACCAAAGCCATTAAGCTGGCTATTATGTTTGAACAAAATGCGATTTATTGGGTAGAGCAGGGCAAGTTATTTTTGGTTCCGGCGCTGTTGCAACAAGCCGAAGAGTATTTAGGCGAGTTTAATCCACGTCAGATTATAGTGGGACAATAAGCAAAATTAGTTTCTCAGTACTTGCAGTATGGGTTCTATTTTTTGACCTAAAGCGTACTCCAGCTTCAGGCGCTTCAGCTTTTGTTTATGGGCTTCGTCTTCGTCGGCAGGTACAGTTAAAAATTCTTTAAAATCAGCGGCGCAGATACATAACATGGCGGGTTTTGCCATGTTCTCCAACTGACCAAGACGATAGATCTGATGAGGACAGGCCTGGGTTCTCTCCGGCGACTGAATACAGTTTGCCAAAGCGCCGGTGCTGAAGGTTAATCCAGCCAGAACAACCAAAACCAGTCTCATCAGCAGATCCTTTTATTTGCGGTCTCTTTTACAATAATAAACCACAAAACCATCGCGACGACCAAGCTCTTTTACCTGCCCAAAAATTTCGGTCAGCTGAGCCACATAGGGTAAATGCACGTTTGCTACTAAAGTTAATGTGCCACCTGGCTTTAATTCATTAAAGGCGTCACGGAAAAACTGCTCACTGATGTGATAGTCCGTTTTTAAGCCTGTATGGAAAGGTGGGTTGCTGACAATATGGTCGTAGGCGGCGCTGCGTGACGGAATACCATCAGCTGCAATAGCTTCGCCTGGCAACTTATTTGCCTTTAAAGTAGCTGCTGTGGAGCTGACTGCCAAAGTACTGATATCAGAAGCTGTCAGTTTAATTTCCGGATGCCTTTTCACTAAAAATGCACCTATAAAACCTGCACCACAAGCAAAATCCAACACTTTACCTTGCTGAATATGGCCCAAATGTTCCAGCAATAAGTTAGTGCCTAAATCCAGTTTGCCGTGGTTAAACACGCCAGGCAGAGAGCATAGTTTTAAGCTGATACCAGCTTTTTCGATACTAAACTCGTTAAACTCCGCGGTTTTTAACTCGCTTTGTAATAAACCATCCAGCTCAAACCATAAGCAGTGTTTGGCATTGTCGTGTTTAAAAGCTTTTAAGCCGAGTTTTTCTGCCTGATTACCTAAGCTTTTAATACCACCTTTGTTATCCCCAACCAGATAAACTTCGGTTTTATCATTCAGTACTGTTTTAATTTGAGCTAAAGAGCTTTGCAGCTGATCTTTGCTTTTAGGGTAAAACAGCACCACTTTGTCTACTGTTAAATCAGCAGGTAAAGCGTCACCCAAATAACAAGGGCTTTTACTTTGCTGCTGCCAGTTATTCGCCACAGCTATGTTGGAGGTTAAACAAAACAGCTCCAGCTCTGGCGCTTTTTGTTTTAACTCTGCCGCCAGACGGTCGGTCATAGGTTCTACCAGCAGCACTTTGCCTGATAAAAAATCAATATTGCGCAGCAACAGCTGACTGGTATTGTCCAACATATTAATCAACCTTCTTAAACATCAGATCCCAAACACCATGGCCTAAATTAACACCACGGTTTTCGAATTTAGTCAGAGGTCTGTGATCAGGGCGAGGCACATAGTCATTGGTTTCTGACAGGTTGCTGTAACCTTCGGCAACTTTCATCACTTCCAGCATATGTTCAGCGTAGTTTTCCCAGTCGGTTGCCATATGAAATACACCACCGACTTTTAACTTACGGCGTAATAACTGGGCAAACTCTGCCTGCACTATACGTCTTTTATGGTGACGCTTTTTATGCCATGGATCAGGGAAAAACAGCTGTACTGTGCTTAAGCTGTTGTCTGCAATAGAGTCGTTTAAAATTTCGATAGCATCGTGTTCAAATACCCGCAGGTTTTTCACGCCTTCAGTTTCGGCTTCACCTAAACAAGCACCTACACCTGGTTTATGTACTTCGATACCAATAAAGTCTTTATCCGGCGCTGCTTTGGCCATTTGCACCAAAGATTTGCCCATACCAAAACCAATTTCGAGTACTAGGTCGGCTTCACGGCCAAAGACTGCTTTCATATCGTAAGGCGTGGCCTGATGTTCAAGCCCCATAGTTGGCCAGAATAAATCTAAACTACGCTGCTGGCCTTTGGTCAGACGACCTTCCCTTAAAACAAAGCTACGGATACGGCGCAGGTATTTGTTTTCCTGAAGCTCTTGGTCCTGTGGCTCTGTGTTTGGTTGTTCCGGGTGGGTCATCTTGGTCTCCAAAAAATGTGATGCAGCTTGTTTTTATAGCGCTGCGAATGCGGCGCACATTATCCTTGTTCTGCCGCTAATGCTCAACCGCTAATCTTGATTCAACAAAAATGGCAAAAAATGCTAGGCTAAGCGCCGTTTCGAAAAACTAATTTTGAGTGCTTACCGCTGTGCTGACTTCTGAGTATTTAACCTGCGCTGATCTTTTTGCCGACACTGTAGTCGACTGGCAAAAAACCGATGGCCGCAATGCATTGCCCTGGCAACAAGACCCAAGCCCTTACAGAGTGATGGTTAGCGAACTGATGTTGCAGCAAACTCAGGTCACTACAGTGATCCCCTATTTTCAGCGCTGGATGCAAAAGCTGCCTGATATTCATGCTTTAGCTGCAGCGGACACCGACACTGTCATGGCGTTATGGCAAGGTTTAGGTTATTACGCCAGAGCCCGTAATTTACATAAAGCCGCTAAATATATAGTTCATGATTTAGGTGAGTTTCCTTTTGAATTAAATGACTTATTAACCATCCCCGGCATAGGCCGCTATACAGCTGGGGCTATCCGCTCCTTTGCTTATGACGCTTATGGCCCCATAGTGGATGGTAATGTCAGGCGTTTATTCTGCCGTTTATTTGGCATTGAAGGTGTACCAACAACTTCTGCTGTAGATAAAAAACTCTGGGCTTTGGCTGATTTATTAACGCCAAAACAAAACAACAGACGTTTCGCTCAGGCCATGCTGGATTTAGGCGCTACTGTTTGTAAGCCTAAGCAGGCCGATTGTTTAAGTTGCCCGCTGAAAACCCAGTGTGTGGCTTTTAATACGGGCCGGGTAACAGAGTTGCCAACAGCTAAACCTAAAAAGATGACTCCAACTAAAGCAGGGCATTTTTTGTGGATAGAGCAAGGCGATAAACTCTTACTGCAAAAAAGACCGGATTCCGGCATTTGGGCTGATTTATGGTCTTTACCCCAAGTGGATGAAAGCGCTGAAGCCTTGTTGCAAGCTAAGCTGCAAGGTCAGTTTCAGCATGTGTTTTCACATTACAAGTTAGATGCTTCGGTCTGGCATCCTGCCTCTGGTGTGGCAGAACCAGCAGCTAGCAGCTGGTATAACAAAGAGCAGGTGATGGAAATTGGTTTACCTGCTCCTATTCGCAGCTGGATTGAAAAAAACTGGCTGAATAAAAACTAACTGCTTGCGATGAAGTCGTTTACAATATCGGCCTTTTTAAAAGCTAAGCAATGAGGTGAATAATGTCCCGTCAGGTATTTTGTGTTTATTTGCAAAAAGAAGCAGCAGGTTTAGATTTTCAGCTGTACCCGGGTGAGCTTGGCAAAAAAATATTCGACAGCATCAGCAAAGAAGCCTGGGCCTTATGGCAGTCAAAACAAATTATGCTGATCAATGAAAAAAAGCTGAATATGATGAATCTGGAGCACCGCAAATTGCTGGAAGAACAGATGCAGCAATTTTTATTTGAAGGCAAAGAAGTTCAGATCGAAGGTTACGTTCCTAAAGCTAAATAATTCTGGCAGATCCCGAAGGCGTGGCTGGTTTAAAGTCGCGCCTTTCTTTATAATTCGCATTAGAAAAATTAATTCTATTTTACCTAAGGCTGCAGGCTATGGCTCGGCGCTTACCCCCACTTAACGCGTTAAAGGCTTTTGAAACTGCGGCACGCCATCTTAGTTTTACTAAAGCGGCTGAAGAGATGTTTGTCACTCAGGCTGCTATTAGTCACCAGATCAAAGCGCTGGAAGACCATTTAGGCTTAAAGCTGTTTATGCGGAAAAACCGCTCCTTGCTTTTAACTGAAGAAGGCCAGAGCTACTTTTTAGATATTAAAGAAATTTTCCTGCAGCTGCATGAAGCCACAGAAAAGTTATTAGCCCGAGGTGCTAAAGGCTCCTTAACCGTCAGTTTGCAGCCAAGTTTTGCGATTCAGTGGCTGGTACCACGTTTAAGTTTATTCAGTGAAGAACATTCTGATATAGACGTAAGGATTAAAGCTGTCGACTCAGACGAAGGTTCGTTAACAGACGATGTGGACGTAGCCATTTATTATGGTCGTGGTAGCTGGCGTAATTTGCATGCCGATAAACTGCATACCGAATATTTGCTGCCTGTTTGTTCGCCTTTGTTATTAAATGGCAGCAAACCTTTAAAAGATGTGGCCGATTTACGCCACCATACTTTATTACACGATGGCTCACGTCAGGCCTGGAAAGACTGGTTTGTCAGTCAGGGCTTTAAAAACTTTAATGTGAATCAGGGGCCAATTTTTTCGCATACAGCTATGGTATTGCAGGCTGCTATTCATGGTCAGGGTGTGGCTTTGGCGCATAACGTTATGGCAAGGCCCGACATTAACTCAGGCCGCTTAATAGTGCCCTTTCACCATGTATTGCTGAGCAAAGACTCGCATTATCTGGTGTGCCGTGAAAACCAGACTGAGCTTGGCAAAATTGTCGCGTTCAGGCAGTGGATGGCCAAGCAAGTAGAGCTGGATCAGCAGGATTTTGCTGAACAACATTTTAATAATTCGACACCGGATTAATAAATGCCAGAGCAGTTAGCCCAGAGTGTTCTTGTTAAAGCCCCAAAACCTGTTGCCAGATTGCTGTTATGCCATGGTGCCGGAGCGCCGGTGCAATCAGAGTTCTGTCAGCTTTTAGCGCAGCAACTGGCAAATCAAGGTATTGAAGTCTGGGGTTTTAACTTTGCTTATATGCAAAAGACGCTGGCTGGCAAAAGGCAACTACCGGCCAAAATGCCGGTATTAATGGCTGAACTTTTAGAGCAAATAAGCCAAATGCCGACAGATTTACCTTTAGTTATTGCAGGTAAGTCGATGGGCGGTCGGGTTGCTACTCTGCTTGCTGCATCTGATTTGCTGCCGGGCGCAGTAAAAGCAGTGATAGCTTTTGGTTATCCTTTTCACCCGCCGAAAAAAGACAGTTGGCGTACAGAACATTTTGTAGATTTAAAAAGGCCTGTATTGGTGTTGCAGGGGGAAAGAGACCCTTTTGGCAGCGTCCAGGAACTGGCAGATAAGAGCTGGCCTTTGATCAATATAAAGTGGCTGGAAACTGGCGATCATGATTTTTCGCCGCTGAAGAAATCAGGTTTTAGCCAACAGCAGCTTATTGAACAAGCTGCTTGTATCAGCAGGAGCTTTATTAATGCATCTATTCTGGAAAATTAACACTAGTCTGGCCGCTTTTTACGGCGCCGTGACTGTAGGTTCAGCCGCTGCTTTAATGCATTTATGGCGTGGCACCATAGCGACAGAACAACTGGCTGTGCTTTTAAGTGCAGGTTTTATTTTAGCTTTTCATGTTGTTGCTTTATTGGCTTTATCAGCCTTTGACAAGCTGCAACAACAAAGTCCATGGCTAAGCCGCATTGCAGTAACTGCGATGCAAGTTGGGCTTTGGTTATTTGTTTATACTCTGGTGGCTGGCGTATTTAAGCTACCTTTACATTTTTCAGCTCTGGCGCCTTTAGGTGGTCAGTTGCTTATTTTAAGCTGGCTGGCTTTGGCCATCAGCCCTTGGATCAGGAAATAACATGAAGCAACTTTTGCTGTACTGCCGTTCAGGTTTTGAGAAAGAATGTGCCGGCGAAATTCAGGATAAAGCAGCGCAGGAAGAGGTGTTCGGTTTTTGCAAACTGACCAAAGACGCAGCTTTTGTCATTTTTGAAGCCTACGACAGTGAGGCATTAGCTGCCTTTTATCGTGACTATGATTTCACTAACTTTATCTTTGCCCGCCAGTGGTTTTTGCTGGTGGAAGACATGCTGCAACTGGATCCGGCCGACCGTATTACTACAGTGGTCGAATCGGCAATAGCTGCTGAATTATCTGCTTTTGGCGAGCTTCGGGTCGAATACCCTGAAACCAACGACGGCAAAACTTTATCTACTTTAGCCCGTAAACTGACAGTGCCACTGCGCCAGTCGTTACGTAAAGCTGGCGTATTGCTGCAAAAAGAAAATTCCCGTGCCCCTGTACTGCATTTGTTTATGCAAAGTGGCAGCAGCGCTTATTTAGGTATTTCTTACCCTGAAAACAACAGCCCGCTGGAAAACGGCATTATGCGGCTGAAATTTCCATCTGATGCACCTAGTCGTAGTACCTTAAAGCTGGAAGAGGCCTTTATTCAGTTTATTCCTAAGGACGAATGGGAAACCCGTTTAACTTCAGGTATGAGAGCAGTGGATTTAGGTGCTTGTCCTGGTGGCTGGACTTATCAGCTGGTTAAACGCAGCATGATGGTAACAGCTATAGATAACGGCATGATGGCCCAGTCTTTAATGGATACAGGCCAGGTTAAACACTTTCAGGTTGACGGCTTTAAATTCAGCCCGGACAAACGCAATGTGTATTGGCTGGTCTGTGACATGATTGAAAAGCCACAACGTGTTGGCAAACTGGTCTGCGATTGGCTGATCAATGACTGGTGTCAGGAAAGTATTTTTAACCTGAAACTACCTATGAAAAAACGCTACGAAACTGTGGTTGAAGTGCTGGATATGATGCAGCATAACTTCAACGAAGCAGGGCTGGACGTTGAAATTCAGGCCAAGCACTTGTACCACGACCGCGAGGAAGTGACAGTGCATGTGCGTAAGGTTTAATGCCGCTTAAACAAAGAGGGCAGGGATAAACTCTGCCCCTTAAACATCAGATATCCCATCAAACATAAGGCTTAACCAGCCCATCATAATCCATCACTTTTTGTACTGCAGGGCGGGCTAATACCTTTTGTACCCAGAGCGCTATAAAAGGGAAATCACGGGCTTTTTTCTCGTTGAAGTGGCGGGTCCAGCGGCATAACATCATGGCGTAAATATCTATCAGCGAGAATTCTTCGCCTAAAAACCATGGGCTGCAGTGGCTGGCTAGATGTTTATCCATTTGCTCCAGCAAGCCTTGGGCTTTTTGTTCTGCATGACGTTTTACATCTGCTGCATTTTGCTCTGAACTCACCCAGCGCTCCGGATAAAAATACACCACTAAAGTGCTTTGTAAGGTGGCGGATAACCAAATCAGCCACTTGTAAGCTTCAGCGCGTTCAAGAGTTCCTGGGGCTGGGAATAAGTTCTTTTCCGGGTGGCTATCCACTAAATGCAGGCAAATGGCTGCAGTTTCAAAAATCACCTGACCGCGATCCACTAAAGTTGGAATAGTGCCATTAGGGTTTAACGCCAGATAGTCAGCTTTTTTATGTGAACCGATGGCTGTGTCTGTTAAAACCAGCTCGTAAGGAACAGAGAGTTCTTCCAGCAGAATATGGGGTGCCATACTGGCTGTGCCTGGTGAATAATACAGTTGGTACATCGATATAACTCCTCAGAGAAAAACCTATCGGAGCATAGTAGTGTGAAGCGCAGATGATGGCAAAACTATCTTTGGAGCGGACTGACGTATAAGGTGGGGGAAAATAAATGGGTCAGAGCCAAGGCTCTGACCCAAAATATTACAAACGTTCCAGCATAGCTGCTGTAAAGTCTGTAGTGCCGTGGCTGCCACCTAAGTCGCGGGTGGTGCGGTCGCCTGATGCAATCACATCAGTTAAAGCGGCCAGAATCTTTTCTGCTTTGTCTTTCATGCCCAAATATTCCAGCATCTGAATAGAAGCTAAAATCACAGAGCTTGGGTTTGCCAGGTTTTTGCCTGCAATGTCCGGCGCGCTGCCGTGTACTGCTTCAAAAATGGCGCAGTCTTTGCCGATATTGGCGCCTGGTGCCATACCTAAACCACCGACTAAACCAGCACATAAGTCAGATAAAATGTCGCCAAACAGGTTGGTGGTAACTATTACATCAAACTGTTGTGGGTTCATCACCAGCTGCATACAGGCGTTATCAACGATCATCTCGCTGGCCTGAATATCAGGGTAACGTAAAGCCACTTCACGGGCTGTTTTTAAGAACAGGCCAGAGGTAGATTTCAGAATGTTGGCTTTGTGAACAATAGTCACTTTTTTGCGGTTTTCGCGACGTGCCAATTCAAAGGCGAACTCAACAATACGTTCAGAACCTTCACGGGTCACTACGCTCATGGCTTCAGCCAGCTCGCCTTCGTTTTTCACGATTTGGCCAGCACCTGAGTACATGCCTTCAGTGTTTTCACGTACTGTAATAATGTCGATATTTTCGTAACGGGCTTTAGTGCCTTTAAACGAAATCACTGGACGTACATTCGAGTACAGGCTGAATTTTTTACGTAAAGTGACGTTGATAGAAGTGAAACCTTCACCTACAGGCGTAGTTAATGGGCCTTTTAAAGTGATTTTGTTACGGGCAATAGCGTCAAGCGTGGTTTGAGGCAGCAACTCGCCAGTAGTTTCTAAAGCAGTTAAGCCAGCTTCAACATATTCATAGTTAAAGTTACAGCCTACTTTATCCAGCACCTGGATAGCTGCTTCTACTATGCTTGGGCCTATGCCATCACCTTTGATAACAGTAATAGTTTGTGAACTCATAACCTTCCTTAATAACTTAATCTGATGTGGACTCTGGTACTCAACACAACGCTGGATTTATACCCGTCGCCCTTGAAGTTGCTGCTTTGTTGACTGTGCCATCTCGCCCCAGTCACATAGCTTTACTATGCTCCTGGGGTCTCACTGGCTTGTCGCTTCGCCGAACCTTCAAGTAACTTGGGTATATACATTATTCTTATGACAGCTGTTGTAGCAGTGGTTGTGGAAAAACGCCGAAAATATACCAGTTTTGGTGTTTATTTTCCAGTTTATGCCGATATCTGCGACAAATCTGTCACTTCCTGCGGCATAACTTTAGAAAATGGAGAAATAAAACTACAACTGGCAATAAGTTGGGTAACAGGCTGAGTTTGTTCAGTCAATAAAGCCTGCCAGGCTGCTGCGGAGCTTGCTGTCTCTGGTTGTGTTGTGAAATGAGGTTCTACAAATTTATAGCTATGATCCAGCCTGCTCTGATCTTCCTTGTCGGAGAACACTGAATCTGTCAGATCAAAAGCAAAAGCCAACACAAAAGCCATAGGGTAAGAATGAGTGGCTGTCGGCAAGGCTCTGTAATGCAGGCAGGCATCTTGCCAACTTTGATTAAACTGCAAATGCTTCAGAGTTTTTACTGCCAGTTGTTGGTAGTGTTCACTTTGCCATAACTGCTGTTTTAACCAGGGGCTGATAAGGCTGACGGGCTCTGCAGGATGCGACAAGGCCAAAAAACGCAGATCGGATTGTTGCCACAAAGGCCAGCATAAACACCAGGCCAAAAGCTCAGCTTGTTGTGAAGTTAAGGCATAAAACTTTACGGGTTGTGTCAATAAGTACAGAGCTTTAGCTAATACCCGTCTGAACTCCAGCAACCAGTGGTGATGAGGTTGGTGTTGCTGCTGGCAATGTTGCTCCAGCCAGGCCTGTTTTAATAAGGGGAGTAATTGCTCCTGTCCCAGCATGGCAATAGCATGTTGAGTGGACTGAATTTTCTGTTGTTGCCTGCTTTGTGCTGAAGCCTTTTCCTGTAGTTGTTGCATCAACCAGGGATGTTGCTCAATCAGTTCTGCCTGCTGGCTTACTTTGGCTGCATGACACAATTGCTGTAACCAGCTTAAAGCCGGTAAGTCAGTGGCTTCTGGCCATTGTGGCAGTAGTTTATTCTCTTGTTGCCAGCCGTTTAGCCAGTCATCCTGACTGTATTGTCTGGGGTTTAGTAACTGCCAGTCTGCTGCAGTTACAGTCTGTGCCGGCAATAGTTGTTTTGTACTTTTATCATAAGGTTGCAGCAGTAACTGCATTTGTTCTGTGGTTTGAATTTCACAAAGCAGCAAGGCAAGGTTGGCATCAGAGTCACGCACAAAACGCCCTGTGCTGTAGCTGCTGCTGTTTAAACAAGACAGAGCCTGCCAGAACTGCTGCTCTGTAGTTGTGGCTTGTGGCAGCAGCATAACGGCAATTTTTTCCAGTGCTATCAGTTTGCCGGCACCTGGTAACATCAAACGTGTGACCTGCCAGCAAAAACTAATCAACTGGCTGAAATAGGGGCTTTGCCAGGTCGCCAAGCCTTTATTTTTGCCATAACACTGGCGCAGCAGCTTTAATACTCCAGCTTTTTCCGCTAATTCTTTATGTTGTTTAATAGTCACTACAGCAGGAAATTTCAGCTGTTGTTGTTCTAAAGCGCTTAGCTCTTCAGCTTTGGCCGACTTTTCCAATAAAGCAGTGACAGACAAATGCTGTAGCAGACAACTTTTTAACAGAGGTATTAATAATTCTTCAGGCCAGCGCCCGGCCATAGCAATAGCTGTCAGCAGCGCCGCTTCTTTGATAAAGACTTTACTTGAAATGCAACCAGTGGCTGGGGTCAGAGATAACTGGGATAACAGCAACAAAGGAGACTGATACGCCAGTTGAGTGCAAAGCTGGCAGATCTGTTGCAGCAAATTTAGTTGCTTAGCTAAACTAAACTCATGATTTTTTGAGTAAAAATCACTGCAGTCCTGATAGAGTGCTGTTAAAGATCCCAAAGTTGCCATCTTAATCCAGTTGGTTAAATTGCGCGACTGCGGTTTCACCTATAGCAATGAGTTGCTGATTCTTAAATAAAATAGCGGTGCATTCATCTTTGGTGGTGATGCCGTCAGTTTTTGTTCTGTGAGTGCGGTAATACAGTACCTGATAAACCTGTTGCTGGTGCTTTTTAGCTTCAGTAATGTCAGGCCCACCTAAATAATCAATCACCTGATTTCGGCTGATGGCTTTGGTTAAATCCAGTTTATAAATATATTTGGTGTTAAAGGCTTCTCTGTCCTGCCAGTTCATCTGATCAGGATCGTCTTTGTAAAACATCAGGGTAATACTGGTTAAACCGGCATACAGCACTAATCCTGCAAGTAAGAAGGCTATGGTTTTTACTTTCATCTTCTGCCTCAGCATGCTGTAAAACGTACTTGCTGCAAGTTAAGCCCCAACTGCAAATCAGTTTTCAGGCTTAAGATCTGCATAAACAGCTGCAGTTCAGCACGTGACGCCACAATCTTGTCTTTTAGTTTGGCCGGACAATCCGGATGAGCCAGAGCCGTTTTAATATCGGGCCCCAGTTTTAACAGTTCTGTTGCCGTTTTTGGCCCTATACCTGTCAGACCACTAATGTTATTCGTTTTATCACCCACCAGGCTCCAATATCGGACTAACTGCTCTGGTAACACGCCAAACTTCTGCTGCACTGTCTCAGCGCTATGCTGCTGGCGATTAAAATGGTCGTACACAGCCACACCTTCGGCCAGCAAAGGTAAATAACCTTTGTCAGTTGAAACTATAGTGACTTGCTGCTGATGTTTACACATCGTCATAGCCAGGCTGGCTATTACATCATCGGCTTCCTGAGCGGGCATTTGAAAGCTTTCGATGCCTGTATCGGCCAGTTTTTGCTTCAGTGCAGGCAAAGCCGTTTGTAAATGCTCCGGCATGGGCAGGCGATCTGCTTTGTAAGCAGGGTACAGCTGGGTGCGCCAGTTCAGGTGAGTCACTTCAAACACCGCCAGTGCGTGGCTGGGTTTAAATTGCCGTGTCAGCTTAACTACGATTTGTTGCAGTTGCTCTGCTGTATTGTGCAGCAGTTGTTGGCCTGTGGCTTCGCTGTATGGGGCAGGGGAGTTATGAAAAGGTCGTTCCTGTGCTGCGTATAAACGACGGACTAAGTTGAGTCCGTCGAGTAATAACAAATGTGCCATATCAGTTCAGAATTTGATAACAAGGCTCATATTTTGAACCTGGTAATTTCATCCGGCCCTGAGCAACAAAAGCCTGCAGCAGTTTATCCATCAGGTTCATTAACACAGGTTCACCTGACAGCTGAAAAGGCCCGTTTTGTTTGATGGCTCTTATACCTTCATCTTTGACATTACCTGCCACTATGCCAGAGAAAGCACGGCGCAGATGAGCTGCTAATTTTGCTTTATCTTGCTCCAGATGCAGATCCAAAGACGCCATATTCTGGTGAGTAGGAGCAAATGGATGCTGGAAGTCAGGCGCTATATGTAAGGTCCAGTTAAAGTGATAGGCATCACCACAACTCTTGCGATACTGCCGCACTTCAGTACAACCATGTTTCAGTTTGCGGGCTACTTCAGCCGGGTCGTCTATCACTATTTCAATCAGATCCAGTGCTTCTTTACCTAAAGTTTGTTCAATAAAACTGGCTAATTCAGCAAAATAAGCAGCGCTTTGTTGTGGTCCTGTCAGGATCACTGGCAACTTCTGATTTTTGTTTTTTTCGTGCAGCATAATGCCCAACAAATACAGCAGCTCTTCTGCTGTGCCTGCACCACCAGGGAAAATAATAATGCCGTGTGCTACCCGGATAAAAGCTTCAAGACGTTTTTCGATATCAGGCAAAATCACCAGCTCGTTCACTATAGGGTTTGGTGGTTCAGCTGCAATAATGCTTGGCTCTGTTAAACCTAAATAACGGCCTTTGGTATTACGTTGTTTGGCATGGCCTATGGTTGCACCTTTCATCGGGCCTTTCATAGCGCCAGGGCCACAGCCAGTGCAGATATCCATGCCACGTAAACCTAACTGGTAACCCACTTCTTTGGTGTATTTATATTCTGCTTCGTTAATCGAATGGCCACCCCAGCAGACAATCATATTTGGCTCTACTGCTGAATCTATCACGCGGGCATTACGCAAAATGTCATATACCGTATGGGTAATATGATCGCTGTTTTGTAAATCCAGTCTGTTAGCGTGGGTCAGTTGAGTGTGGAAAAACAGAATGTCACGCAAGACTGCAAATAAATGCTCATGAATACCACGGATGATTTGGCCGTCAACAAAAGCGCTTTCTGGTGGATTAAATAGCTCAATTTTGATACCGCGTTCACGGGCTAATAAATTCACATCAAAGCTTTTAAATTGATCATAAATTTCGCTGGAACTGTCGGTGTGGCTACCTACGTTTAATACGGCAAGGCAACAATTACGGAATAAGCTAAAGGCGTCAGTGCTGGTGTTATTCTTCAGGCGGTCAACTTCAAGTTGAGACAAAAGCGCCATGGCGCCCAACGGATTCAGTTGTACATGCATAGATTACTTCCTTATGACCCGGCTTGCGCCGATGCTTAGCTTTTTAATACGACTAAATCCCTGCCTGCACGTTTGGCTTCGTATAAAGCTTCGTCTGCACGGTCAAAAGCTGCTCTGTTATTGTCAGAGGCCTTGAGTTCAGTCGCACCAAAAGAAATTGAAATGGGCACGTTCTGGTCTTTGAATTTAAAGGGGATTTTCTTGATCCTTTCCCTCAGATTATTCAGAGGCTGTTTAAGTTCAGATAAATGTGTTTCCGGGAACAAAATAATAAACTCTTCGCCACCATAACGGGCGATAAAGTCAGTTTCACGTAAGCTTTGTTTTAACGCCTGAGCTATGACTTTTAAGGTTTTATCACCAGCGCTATGGCCATAGTTATCGTTAATTTGTTTAAAGTGATCCACGTCAGCCAAAGCTATAGCCAAAGGTTTACCATAACGTTGAGCGCGGCGGATTTCCAGCTCAAAACGTTCGTCAAAAGCTGCTCTGTTAGGTAATTCTGTTAAGGCATCCTGCAGGCTTCTGAATTTTTGCTCGGCCAGACGTTTTTTAAATTGTGTTGCTTCCTGTTCCAGTTCAGACAGGCGGGATTCCATTTGTCGTAAGGTGGTTAACATCAGCTCACGTTCGTCTTTTTCCAATTGCTCTTTTTCACGCAAAGAATTGGTAATAGCACCCAGTTTAGTGCTGACCAAAGACTGCAACTGCTCCAGCGAAGTGGCTGATTTAGTGTCTGCAGTTAAATTGGTGATTTGCAGCTCTATTTGCTGGTTCAGCAGCTGCATTTTTTCTTTAATGCTGTTGGAGCTATTTAGCGAAGAAACAACAGCTTGCTGCACCCCGGTCAGGGCTTCGTTTAGTTTTAGCAGAAAATGTTGAGCCGACTGACGCTCGTCTGTCACTGAAGCAATAATAATTTCAATAGTGCGTAAGCAGGACTCCAGCAGGGACTCAATGCTGACATCGGACAATAAAGTTAAGCGAATTCTTTCTATATCCTGGCCATATTTACCTTCAAAGGCCAATTCACTCAGCAGGTTAGTCAGTTCAACAGAAATTTGCCGGCAAATAGACTGATACTTCTTGTCGTCCTCAGTACCGCTTTGCTCATTTTGTTGTTTAGTGGCCAAAGCTGATTGATACAACTCTGTTAAACGGGTGATATGAGGTAAAAATGCCTGCACAGTAGAAGAAGGCTCTTCGACTTTCGTCAGCAAATCACGTAAGTCGCGCCTTAACTGATCCGGTAAACCACGTTGTTTCTGCAACATTTTTCCGGCATCTGTTAAAGTGCTTTGGGCTTTTTTCAGATCGGATAGCTGCCGGGCTTCCAGTGTTTTCAGAGTTTCAACGGCGCTTTCTACCAAAGGCAGAATTTTTTCCAAATCAGTACCCTTGGCAAACTCCTGACGCAAACGCGCCAGCTTATTATCCAGCTCAATATCTATGCCTTTACAGGCCAAAGACAACCTGGAGACAAATTGAGACAAAATTTTAAACTGACTTTCGTAAGTATCTTCCAGCTGTTTGCGTGCTTTTACTGCATTTGCCAGCTGTTGTTTTACATCACTTTGCTGCTCGGCCACCAGAATCATTCCCCAGGTACAAAACCCGCTCGGTTTGAGCTAAGTATATCTGCAATAATGATAAAAGCGACAGCTTAATCTGGCAGGAAATGAAAAAAGCGGACTAAAAGTCCGCTTAAAATCAGCAATTATGTAGGGTATTTTTTTGTGGTTACTTTTTGGTTAAATAGTATGGTAACCAGCTTTGTTCTTCAGCAGAGGTCAGATAGTTCATCTTGTTCACTTTTGGTCTGAAGTTAATAGGGTTGTCCCTGTCAGGACGAGGTGCATTAAAGCAGAATTTGATCTGAAAGTAAAAGTTAAAATGTAATAGTACGAAGTGGGTTACATAATTTTGATCGCTTTTATTGGGCCTTTGGTGGTGTTTTATTAGCTATTTGTTTGAATTTATGGTTGTTTTTCATTTTTGGTTTTGGAGGTTACAGCGTGAGATTTCTGAAAGTATTTTTTGCACTGATCATAATTTGCAGCTCAGCTTACAGTTGGGCACAAGTGGATTATCAAATCAGTATCACTGAACCAGAGCATCATTTAGCAAAAGTCCGGATGGAGCTGAATGTAACAGAGGCCAAAGCTCTGACTTTGATGCTGCCGTCCTGGCGCAGTGGTAAATATAAAATTCTGGATTTAGCTAATGGCATCAGTGGCTTCAGCGCTGTAGACGCGCAAGGCAAGGCCATCAGTTGGCAAAAAACTGAGAAAAGCAGCTGGACTTTAGAGCCAACAGCAGCGGGTAAAGTTGTAGTGGAATATACAGTCTATGCCAATCAGCTGGTGGAACGCACCCGCCATATTGATGAAACTCATGCTTATATCAACGCCAGCGCTTATTTAATGTTTAGCCAGCCACACAAAGCTGAGGCTGTATCAGTGCAGTTGGAAGTACCACAAGGCTGGCGCTCTTTTTCCGGTATGGATAAAAAGGATAACGAGCATAAATTTATTGCCGCTAATTATGATGTGCTGGCTGATTCACCTATAGAAACAGGCATCAACCAGCACCACAATTTTCAGGTGGATGGCCGTGATTACGATCTGGTGATTTGGGGCGAAGGCAACTACAACGCGACCCAGATGCAAAAAGACTTAGCAAAGCTGGTGCAGCAAACGGACTCTATCTGGCAAGGTTATCCTTACAGCCGTTATTTGTTTATTGTGCATGCCACAGACGGCGTTCGTGGAGCCACTGAGCATTTAAATTCAACTGTGATCCAACGCGACAGATTTACCTTTGCACCCCGGGCTAATTATCTGGAGTTTTTAGGTACGGCCTCACATGAAATAGTGCATACCTGGAACGTCAAAGCTTACAGGCCGGCTGAGTTAGTGCCTTATGACTATATCAACCCTAACTACAGCAAGCTGTTGTGGCTAGCTGAAGGCTCTACCAGTTATTTCCAGAACCAGTTGTTACTGCGCGCAGGTTTAATGACAAAAGCCGAGTTTTATCAGGATCTGACAAAACGTCTGCACAGATTTATGCATAGCCCTGGTCGTTTAGTGCAGTCGGTGGCTGAAGGCAGTTTTGACAGCTGGATAAGCTCTGGCGGAGATCACGGCGCTAACTTTAATGTCAGTATTTACTCTGAAGGTTATATCGCCAGTTGGCTGATTGATGAATTAATTTTACGGCAGTCAGGGCGCAAAGCCAGCTACCGCGAATTGCATAACCAGCTGTATCAGCGTTTTGCTAAAACCACAGCTTTTACCGCCGAAGACGTGATCCAGATTGCTTCCGAGCTGACAGGTGAAGATCAAAACTTATGGTGGCAACAACAAATAGAGCAGCCGATGAAATTTGAGCCTGAACAGCTGTTAGCCAGCTTTGGTTTGCAATGGCAAAGGGGCAAAGAACGTGAAACCTTTGCTGGTATTACAGCTGAAGACAAAAGCGGTTTTGCGCTGGTGCAAAGGGTTGAACGTGATAGTCCGGCCTGGAAAGCTGGTTTTACTTCTGAAGATTTAATTGTTGCTATCAATGCTTTGCAGTTAAAAGGCGATTTGAGCCATCGTTTGCAGGATTTTAAAGCGGGCGACAAAGTACAAGTCAGCTATTTCCGCCAAGGCAGATTACAGCATCAGCAACTGGTGTTGTCTGATAAGCCTAAAGGGATGGGGAAAATTGAGCCTGTGGCTAAACCAAGCCGTCAGCAAAAGGCGATGCATAAGGCGTGGTTGGGTGTGGATTTATAGGGATATGTTGGGGCAGGGTTTATCCCTGCCAGTTTGTACTATCCAATCTTAAATTAATTGCTTCTGTACCTCAGAGAGCCAATGTTCTTCCTAACAGCCGAAAGCATGTCTCAGTTTTTTCTTATTGTGATTATTTAGTTATTGCAACTTTACCTGAGAGGCTCTCAATTTCGGCCACTTTCTTTAAGGCTATGGCGAGGTCACGTAATACTTGTGGGGAATCGCCGAGACTGGCTTGTAGCTGCTGACGAATGGCCAAGCTTTGAGTATAGGCCGCTTTAGCGGCGTGTAAATCGCCTAGTTGCTGCTCGATATCACCCACTTTCTCCAAAGACACCGATAAATCGCGCAATACTTGTGGAGAGTCGCCCAGACTGCTTTGCAGCTGCTGAGAAATGGCCAGGCTTTGTGCATAAGCCGCTTTCGCGGCATGTAAATCGTCTAGTTGCTGCTCTATATCACCGACTTTCTCCAATGACACCGACAAGTCGCGCAATACTTGTGGAGAATCGCCCAGACTGCTTTGCAGCTGCTGACAAATGGCCAGGCTTTGTGCATAAGCCGCTTTCGCTGCTTGTAAATCACCTAGTTGCTGCCCGATATCGCCGACCTTATTCAATGACACCGACAGGTCACGCAATACTTGTAGGGAATCGCCCAGACTGCTTTGTAACTGCTGACGAATGACCAGGCTTTGCGTATAGGCCGCTTTAGCGGCTTGTAAATCACCTAGTTGCTGCTCGATATCACCGACTTTATTCAATGACACCGACAGGTCACGCAATACTTGTAGGGAATCGCCCAGACTGCTTTGTAACTGCTGACGAATGGCAAGGCTTTGTGCATAGGCCGATTTCGCGGCGTGTAAATCGCCTAGTTGCTGTTCGATATCTCCGACCTTATTTAATGACACCGACAAGTCGCGTAATACTTGTAGGGAATCGCCCAGACTGCTTTGCAGCTGCTGACAAATGGCCAGGCTTTGTGTATAGGCCGCTTTCGCCGCTTGTAAATCGCCTAGTTGCTGCTCGATATCACCGACTTTCTCCAATGACACCGACAAGTCACGTAATACTTGTGGGGAATCGCCCAGACTGCTTTGCAGCTGCTGACAAATGGCCAGGCTTTGTGCATAGGCCGCTTTCGCCGCTTGTAAATCACCTAGTTGCTGCCCGATATCACCGACTTTCTCCAATGACACCGACAGGTCACGCAACACTTGTGGAGAATCGCCCAGACGGCTTTGTAACTGCTGACGAATGATCAGGTTTTGCGTGTAGGCCGCTTTAGCTGCTTGTAAATCGCCTAGTTGCTGCTCGATATCACCGACGTTATTCCAAGATACCGACAGGTCACGCAACACTTGTGGAGAATCGCCCAGACTGCTTTGCAGCTGCTGAAAAATGGTAAGGCTTTGCACATAGACCGCTTTCGCGGCGTGTAAATCGCCTAGTTGCTGCTCGATATCACCGACGTTATTCCAAGATACCGACAGGTCACGCAACACTTGTGGAGAATCGCCCAGACTGCTTTGTAACTGCTGACGAATGGCTAAGCTTTGCGTGTAGGCTGCTTTAGCTGCGGGTAAGTCACCTAGCAGCTGTTCGATATTACCCACTCTATCCAATGATACGGATAGATCGCGTAATACCTGTGGGGAATCGCCAAGGCTGCTTTGTAACTGTTGGCAAATGGATAAGCTTTGTGCATAGGCAGCCTTAGCCTCTGTGTATTGGCCAACGTTACAGAGTAAGTCTCCTAGACTACTTAAAGCAATACAATATTCCCGTTTGGTTTGGATTGAGTTTACACTTTTCAGTTGCTCAACCTTAGTTCTTACTTTATAGAGTGCCGCATCCAGCTGAACCGACGATAATATTGGCTCATTAGCAGCTTGTTCAATATTGGGTCGTACCTGGCTGTCGTTAGAGAGGATATTCAACTTTAACTCAATTGTTTGCTGCCTTACACTCCACAGGTCAGGAGCCCAAGTCACTATATGAGCAGCACATGCATAGGGGAGCTCAATAAAAATAGGACTCTTGATGGTTTTTTCTAACTGTGAGCGACGCTTGTTTAGAGTTGCTAAGGTTTTGGCCCTGAGAGCGTCCCATTCCCCGTTATTATCTAATTCAGTTAAGTCTAACCAAATGGGAAGGCTTTGAGTATCGTTCAGCGAAAAAACTGTATCAATAGTATTGCTTGGCAAATCACTTTTTGTTTGAGGCTTAATACGCCGCAATGGTTTACTATGGCTACGCATGTAATCGTCAAGGCGTTGCTTTAGGGCAATGCTGGCTTGAGTGTCTTCAACGAAGACAAAAAATAATGAGAAATCATCATGCCACTCAAGAGTGAGTTTTAGTTCAGCCCAAATGGCTTCAAAATCAGGGTTGTGCATCAAAAAAATCGTTCATGATTGGAGGAACCTGATACCAGATATTACCATTTTGGTAATTGAGTACTAATGAGTGATCAAATAAACGAATGATAGGCGATAAGTCGGCTGTGAGATCATTTATATGTTGTGCCAAATTACCGCTGTCGTTTTTACAGTGGCGCAGCCACTGTCGATCCTGAGCATTTAACCATTGGTAATTTTTGGTTTCTTCTAAAATAGCTTGCTGTACGGGCACAGATTTCACACTATCTACCGGAAATGTCACTTTACCCAGCACCGCCTTTTTGACTGTATGTCTGATTAAAGCAAACATGCGGCGTATATTACCGCCACAAAGCCAGGCGAATTCTTCAATCACTGGTTTGGTTATAAATTGTTCCCATTCTGCAAAGCGCTTCTCAACCACTTTCACCATTTTTGCTATTCCGTCAGGGTTAGGCTCAATTTTTTTATCTTTTTCAGGCGTTTTCATAATTTTAAAATTTGGTAATGAAAAACAGCCTGAATAAAACTGATTAATGCTTGGCAGTACTGCGTGAATATAAGGCGGTACTGTATAAATAACAGTGATGTTGGCAAAAGACAAACGGGCAGGAAAGTTGAAAAACAGATCTTTTAAAGATTCAAACAACGTATTTTCTTGACCATTGGGTGCTGACAAGCGCTCTAAAGAGTCCACGATAAGAACAATTTTCTGTTGTCCAGTTTTCTGCTGGATTAAACGTGCCACATCGTTTGCAAATAAAGTTGCATCTTGAAAAAACTTGTTAGAGCTATTGGCGAACTTGACAAGTTCTTGTTTAAAAGTTGGATTTTCTTTCAATGTAAACTCAACTTCGGCTGCGGGAGTTGTTACTTTTGATTTTAACTCAACCTCGGAGTTCATGGTTCGCTTGGTACGTTCCCAGATGGTTTCTTTAAGAAAATCTTTACCGTAGGTGGCATTAACCGCACGCGATAAACCCGCCAAAGCGGTAAATATAAGCTCGGTTTGTGTTATCTGAGGTTCGTTTAGGTCTAAAAAATCGTCAGCGTCACAGAAAAATACGGGGATATTTTCAGCTTCCAGCTCTGCTTGTAGGCGCAGTAATTCAGTGGTCTTCCCCGCGCCTCTAAGACCTGAAAACAAGTAACAGCCTGGAGTTTCCTCCCATTCGATGGCTTGTTTCATCTCTGCAACACTATCATGAGCAGCATCAGGAGCACGATTTACATAATAGGACATAACATCAGCTGGTCTAGAGGTATCGATAAATGCATTATGAAAGTCTTTAGCTGTGGATATAGTCATTACCTGTCCTGCTTATTTGTAATTACGAATATATACAGTGCGAGGTTAACATGGCGCTAAAGTAAGAGTCACTATAGCAATTTTCTTTTTAACCCCATAACCTGCAACTTATTGAAACTCACTGAGTTGGAGCATGCTCAAAGGCTCAGTCAACATAGAGCTGTGGGCAAGTGTATTTTGGGATTAAATCTTTCTAACACAAGTGCTTTTTGACCCATAGTTGTTTTTACAGTATGAAGCCACCATAGATGGTTTTTAATAACGGAAAACCATGGCAATCCAACTGAATGTTGCTTCAGAATGTGTATGAACAAACAGCTGGATCGGAATTCCCTAAAAAGCATATGCAGACATAAGGCACCAATTTTACTATCTAAATAAAAAACGCTGTTAGCCAATGAACAGAAGATTTTCTTTCAATTGGCACAAAACCGCCTTTTGGGTTCGATTTTACTCTGGCACTTTGGGGGCAATAAAACTTACCCCCACTTATCACTGCCGTGTTAACCGTAAATTAGGCTGGTCGCAAGCTTCGCTGCTGCGTAGTGGGTTGATATCCAGGCCGCCTCTTCTGGTGTAGCGGGCGTATACCATTAGAAATTCTGGTTCGCACAGCTTCCATAAATCGAGATAAATTCGCTCTACACATTGCTCGTGAAACTCATTGTGGCTTCTGAAGCTAATCAGGTACTTCAGCAAGGAAGCATGATCTATAGCCTTGCCTTTGTAATGAATATAAACACTGGCCCAGTCGGGTTGGGACGTGATTAAGCAGTTGGACTTGAGCAAGTGCGAATGCAGCTTTTCATCCACCAAAGCGCCTGTAGGGTTTAGTTGCAGCAGCTCTGGTTTGTAGTCGTAATGCTCAACTTCAATATCTAAATCGTCGATGCAACGGCCTGGCAACCAGGTCGGTTGAAAGGCGGTCAGTTCATTGACGTTATGCAAAGTGATTTGCACAGGGCCACCGGCACAGGCCGATAAATCGGTTTTCATAGTGCGGTACAGCTGGCTGATATCGGCAAATTTACTTTGGTTTAAGCTGTTTAAATACAATTTAAAGGATTTGGATTCAATCAGGTTCGGCGTATTAAAAGGCACCACAAAAGTGGCTAAAGCCACCATAGGTTTACCTTTAGGGGTCAGCCATGACAACTCGTAGCCATGCCAGGTATCCTGACCAACAAAAGGTAATTCTTCGCCTAAACCTATAGCCTGACGGCCTAAAGTGCGTGGCACAGCCTGCAATAATTCAGGACTGTAGTGATCAATATAAGCAGTGGCCTGGCCTAATGTCAGTCCAGATAACTGCTCTGTTTGTATTTTTGTCATAACACCAACAACCAAGTTAGAATGGCGGCAATTTTAGCACAGAAGCGAATCACCATGCCGGGCCAATTCCATCAGCAATTCACAGAATTTGTAGAGTCTTATCAAAAACAACATCCGACACTTCTCAGTTGGCTTGACCCTGAACATCATTCTCCTTGTCAGTATGGTGATGTGGTGGACGGTGAAGTGCATTGGCGCCCGGTAAAAGCTGAACCCAAATTAGATTTAGCTAAAACTCAGCAAGCATTGGAGCTGGAATTTCCTGAACAGCTGACAGAGTTTTACACCAGCTATTTTGGTGGTGGTTTAAAGGTTCAGCACGAAAGGGGAGAGCTGGAGCTGTTGATGAGCTGGCATCAGGCTGATTTTGAGCGGTTGCAGCAAAATATCATCGCCCATATTCTGATGAAAAGACGCTTAAAGCAGCGTGAAACTGTATTTATTGCCGCCACCGATCACGACGATTATTTAATTTCAGTGTTAGTGGCGACAGGTGAAGTGTATCTGGAAAAAGTAGGGATGGAAGTCAAGGACCTGTTGGCGCCGGACTTAGCCACTTTTTTACAGCAGCTAAGTTTCTGAGCTGATTTAAGGCTGACAGTCAAAAGCTATATTCGATACCAGCTGGCAAGGTTCACAACAAAAATCAAATAGGCCATGCCAGCTCTGATCTAATGTCCAGTCTGCGCCACAGCAAGGGCATTTTTTCTCAGCTTCAGCTGCACAGTCGTTACTGCTGCCACTGTACAGATAATAATAAACCGGCTTGTTCAGCTCTTTGCTAAGAGCTTTGGCATGTTTATAACCTTGTTGGTTTAGGCCACTGTAAAAGCCCTGTACACTTTGTTCTGCACTTTTAAACAGCACTCTTGCTTCCTGCATCTGAATTTCATCCAGTGCCTGATACTGCAATTGCCAGCGTATTAAAGGCTCAAAATCTTCACCTGATATTCGGCCCACTTTATACAAAGGCACAGGGGCAAAATGTTCAGCGCAGTACAGCACTGAGTTGGTGGCTGAAAAGCTACAAAATAAAATCAAAGCAGAGTGATTGGGACAGGGGTCGGTATGATTTGACATTAAATCATCGCCAAGAACCGTCAGCCTGGGATAACTTAAACCCACTTGTTGCAATTGATCTAAAGCACTAAGGCCAGCTTTGCTGTGTGACTTTTTGTCTAACGCATCAGCTTGTGGCAAAACAACACGGCTGAAAAAACTGTCTTTGGCCTGATAGGTCGGGAATTCACGGCCTAAGATCTGGCCCTGAAAAATCAGCTTTTCCAGATAATGGCGAATACCCTGTTCCGCTTCATCAAAGCTGGTGTCGGCAATAATTTTAAATTCCAGCTCTGCAACTAACATCAGATCCCCAGCTTTTTGATAATCAAATCAAGTTTGGCTTCAATGCGTGCCAGGTCGGCCTGCAGATCTGAAGGCTGTTCACTCACCGGCTGAGATGCTTGCTCTGCAGTGTTTTGTACACTAACACCCCCATTACGCCAGGCCTGATAGGCCTGTAATAAAGCTGGGCTCATAGTGGCTATGCCTAAACGGGCTTTCACTAAAGCCAGGCTGGGTTCTTTACCTTCTTGCTGTAGTTGAGCCGCAATTTTTGCGACTTGTTGGCTTAGTTGTTCCATTATTTTCTTATTTCGCTAAAAGTTAGTGAAATTTACCACTTAAATTGCTTTCATCACTAGCGTGATTTTTTAAGCTGTTGTTTTATATGTATTTTAAAAGTTGGCCCCAGTTTTGCTTTTGGCTATCAACAAGTTAAGATCCACAAGTTAAAACTCTAAGGACAAGCAATGAACTATTTAAAGGTATTAACAGTAGCTACAGCCATGATGGCATTATCTGGTTGTGTTGTGGCTATAGGCGGCAAGGATGAGAATGGCAGCAATAATTCATCCTGGAAAAAAGCGCAAAAATTAAATAATCAGGTGATCAGCCAGTTAAATTTGGGCACAGCATTAGATTCAGTTCGTGGTCAGTTAGGCACACCTGATTTCAGTGAGTCTTTCCGTGAAGGCGATAACGAAACTGTAGTGCTGTTTTACCGCACTCATCATCAGCATAGCGACGGTGAAACCAGCAAAGATGAATGCACTCCGTTAGTATTTAAAAACGGTGTGTTATCTGGTTGGGGTGACAAAGCCTATCGCCAGTTGTAACAATCCCCGGACCGGGGAAGTGTTGCCAATGCGGCAGCACTTCCCTTTATCACAGTATTAGTGCCTTAACTGCACATTTAACTGATCAATCACTACACACCAGTCAGCGTCCTGCCTCCAGTTTTCTTTAAGAAAATTTGCCTGAGCCTCTGTCCAGAAAGCTGCCTCAGATAAAGATAATTCTGCGGGAAGTTTATGATTGGCGATAAAAGCTGTGATGGCGGAAGGGCTATTCTCCAAACCAAGCTGAGCAAATAAAGTGGCCATATCGTGAGTGGTCATATCCATAATGAAATCCCTCTGTTGTGTTCTGTTTACTATAGTTGGTTGATCGGGCCGACGCATTGGCAATCCGTCTCTTCGCTGCTATGTTGATACTCAAACTACAATAAATAACAGGGACATATGATGCCAAACCAACCTGCTCTTGATCTTAGTCAGCTTAAAGCACAGTTGTTAACCCCCGATGAACTGAAAATAGCAGCTTCTTTGTTATATCAGTCTTATCACGACGATCCGGTGTTTATGGATATTTTCCAGTCGGAAAAAAGCGACTATGAGCAACGCTTAAGAGCGGCCATCCGTGAAGAGCTGAATGTGTTCTGGCAGGAAGAGCAACCTGTGATAGGTATTTTTATTGATCAGCAGTTGTTAGGTGTGGCTTGTGTCACAGAACCGGGTTCTAAATTAAGTGGCGACAGATTCTGGCATTGGCGGCTAAAAATGTTACTGACAGCTGGTTTTGTTTCGACCAAACAATTATTAGAAAAAGAACAACGAATTCATGCAGCTATGCCGGTAAAGCATTACCATATGCTGGCTTTTATTGCTATTTCTCCCAAGTATCAACATCTGGGCTTAGGTCATTATTTAATGCATGCAGTAGACTCTATAGTAGAGAAAAATCCTGCATCTTTAGGTACAGGCGTTTTTGTCACTCTGGATAAAAACAAAGCCTTTTTTAGTTCGGATCATTATCAGCAGGTTACAGAGTTGAGTTTCAGCAAAGTCAAAGGTACGTTAATGTTCAGACCAAGGCAAAGTAGCCCTTTAACGCTGGTGGAGTCATAACAGATGTCTGGCTTTCGTAGTTTTTCTGAGTTTTATCCTTATTATTTATCTGAACATAAAAACCCTGTTTGTCGCCGTTTGCATTACATCGGCTCTACTTTAGTGCTGCTGATTTTGGCCACTTTGTTGGTTACAGGCTTGTGGAGTTACTGGTGGCTGATGTTGCTGGCGGGTTATGGTTTTGCATGGGTAGGGCACTTTAAGTTTGAACATAATAAACCCGCTACCTTTAAATATCCCTTTTATAGTCTGGCAGCGGATTGGGTGATGTATAAAGACTTTCTGACGGGGCAGTTGGAGCAAAAATTACAAAAGTTGCTTTAAACTCTGTAAGGTGGCAATTGAAAACTCAGGTAACGCAGGCCGGATAAACGTAATTCGGCCTGATACCGACTTTCGCCATCGCCACTAAAATCCACCTGATAGCTGGTAAACCAGCGCCATCTGTTATCCACTTTTGAAAATTGATGTTTGCCTCTGGCGCATTCCAAAAACTGCAATTCTTGTTGCTTACACAGATGTTTGGCCAGCTTCACGGCAGTTTCATCCTGCTTACGTTGCAGCAAAAACGCATAGACAAAAGCCATACCTAACAATAATAACCAGACAAAATCCATCACGACTCCTTTATTATGAAACAGCATAATGGCGACGTGCAGCTGTTTTTGCAAGGTAAGGCTGGCGCTGGCTGTGATAAAATCGACCAGTATCAAGCCCATATGAACAGAATTATGCACTTACAAGTAGATTTATTGTTGGATCAGATTGAGACGGAATTAAAAGCCAGTGGGCTTTGGACGCTTATCTCACCAAGCACTGAGGCAATGCAAAGCACAGCGCCATTTTTCTGCGACACTATGCCACTGGAAAACTGGCTGCAATTTGTATTTTTGCCGCGTATGCGTGCTTTAGTGGCAGGGCGTTTGCCATTGCCCCAACAAATTGCGGTCTGTCCTATAGCTGAAGAAGCTTTTAAACCTGTAGACAGGCAAAGATTGCTGCTGATTAATCGTATTGCAGATTTGGATGAATTATTAAGTGGTAAACGTGAGCAAACAACACACAGAGTCTGAACTGATTGCAGCTCCTGTACTGACGATTTTATATCAGGATCAGTACCTTGTGGCGATCGATAAACCGGCTGGCATGCTGGTACATCGCTCTTTTTTAGACAGACACGAAACTGTATTTGTGATGCAAACCCTGCGTAATCAGCTCGGTCAGCATGTATTTCCGGTGCACCGGCTCGACAGACCTACCTCTGGTGTGTTGTTATTTGCTTTGTCTGCTGATGTAGCACGTTTACTGACAGAACAACTCACAGAGCAGCACTGGCGTAAATTTTATCTGGCGGTTTGCCGTGGTTTTGTTAAACAAGCGGGCATTCTGGATTATCCGTTAAAAGAGCAACTGGATAAAATAGCCGATAAATTAGCAGATCAGGATAAAGACAAGCAGGAGGCAGTAACGGCCTTATGGCCGCTGTCTGTGGTGGAGTTGCCTATAGCTATAGGTAGATATCCGGTGGCACGTTATTCCCTGGTCGCTTTGCAACCTTTAACGGGTCGTAAGCATCAGCTGCGCCGGCATTTATCGCATTTACGCCATCCAATAGTGGGGGATACCACTCATGGTGAAGGCAAACATAACAGATTGTTTGCAGAGCATTTGAATAGCCACAGATTGTTGCTGATTGCCAAACGACTGGAGTTAAAACATCCGGTAACGGGCATTGATTTAGTGATCGAAGCACCGCTTGGTGAAGTAGTACAGTTATTTACAGAATTCGGTTGGCCTGCGGATGACAGCTGGTACAGCAATTTTTTTGAGCAGTCAGAACTTAGTGTTTTGACGCCGCTTTAACGTACCAAATATAAAGCGACAGTTATGAAACAGAGGATTTATGAAAAAAGTAGCTATTATGGTGGGCACTGTGTACGGCGGTGCTCAGTTTGTTGCCGAAGAGGCAGAAAAAATTTTACAGGGAAAAGGTTATAGTACTCAGTTAAATGCTGAGGCGAAACTTAATGATGTATTGGCTTTTGCGCCAGATATCTGGCTGGTGATCACATCCACCACAGGCCAGGGTGATGTTCCGGATAACCTGTTGCCATTTTTTATCGACGTAAAAGACAGATTCCCATTGTTAACAGGCAAACACTACGCTGTGATTTGTTTGGGTGACAGTGGTTATGGCGATACCTTTTGTGGCGCTGGCAAGCAGTTTTCTGAATTACTGGCTGAATTACAAGGCACAGCTTTAGCGCCGGCCTTAGAAATTGATGCAGGCGAAACCTTACAGGCAGAAGATATAGCTTTACCCTGGATAGAACAGCAGTTTTAATTTCAATTTTGGAATTTGAGTCTGCGTTTTCGCTATCGTCAACGCAAAGCCAAAATAATTGGAGTTGCAGCAAGGCGACAAACGAGCGAGACCCCAGAAGCATAGCGTACTATGCGACTGGGGCGAGAACGTGAAGTCAACAAAGCTGCAGCTTCAAGTATGAAGGCTTTAGTCGATGCTGCGCAGCAGAGCGTTTATCCCAACTTTAGCGCGGGTCTGGGCATCTACTTTTTTGACGATAATAGCGGCGTACAGGCTGTGTGACCCATCTTTAGATGGAATAGAACCTGGCACTACGACTGCGCCTGCTGGTACACGGCCATAAGTGATTTCGCCGGTTTCACGGTCGTAGATACGGGTCGACTGGCTGATATAGACACCCATAGAAAGCACTGCGCCTTCTTCGATGATCACGCCTTCCACTACTTCAGAGCGGGCACCGATAAAGCAGTTGTCTTCAATAATAGTTGGGTTGGCTTGCAGTGGCTCTAATACACCACCAATGCCTACGCCACCGGATAAATGCACGTTTTTACCTATCTGAGCACAGGAGCCCACAGTGGCCCATGTATCCACCATAGTGCCTTCACCAACATAAGCGCCTATATTGACGTACGAAGGCATCAGCACCACGTTTTTGTCGATAAAGCTGCCTTTACGCACAGCGGCTGGTGGTACCACACGCACACCTTCAGCCACAAAACGCTCGTGCGTATAGTCGGCAAACTTCATCGGGACTTTATCGAAGAAACGGTTTTCCGCGCCGTCCATCACCTGATTGTCATTGATACGGAAGGACAATAACACGGCTTTTTTCAGCCACTGGTGCGTCACCCATTCGCCTGCTACTTTTTCGGCAACACGGGCTTTGCCGCTGTCCAAAAGTTCAATGGCAGCAGTCACTGCAGCTTTTACTTCTGCACTTACAGTGGCTGGAGTAATGGATGCACGTTGTTCAAACGCGGCTTCGATAATGGATTTTAAATCTGACAAAACTTTATCCCTCTGTCACATGAGTTAATTGTTCGACAAGAACACGGCGCAATTGTGATTGTTGATCAGCATCAAGCGCCTGATCCTGTCTCGTTGAAATCATAAAAAAGTCTTCGGCTTTTTCGCCTATGGTGGTGATTTTGGCGGCGTGAATACTGATTTCACACTGCTGGAATACCGAACCTATATCAGCCAGTAAACCCGGCATATCTAAGGCGGTAATTTCTACCATAGTACGATGTTTATTAGCTCCCGGAATAAACACCACTTTGGGCGCTATATTAAAGGGCCGCATCTGACGGGATAAACGGGGTTTACCGCGTGACAGCTCCGGTTTGCCGCTAATATAAGTTTCCAGTGCACGTTTGAGGCTTTGTAAGCGTGAAGGCGAAGTAACAGGTTCACCATTTTGCTCCAGCACCACAAAGGTATCCATGGCATAACCGTCTTTATTGGTCATGATCTGGGCGTCAAAAATATTGACCTTTTTGCTGTCCAGTGCTGCCACTAAGTGAGCAAATAAGTTGTCCTGATCAGGTGTATAAATAAAAACCTGAGTGCTGCCGCGAAACGGCGTTTTATCTACCAGCACTAAAGGTTCATCCGGGTCTTTGTGACGCAGAATATGTTCACAGTGCCAGACAATTTGTTTTGGATTGTAGCGGGCAAAATAATCCGCTTTGATCCGGCCCCACAACTGCAGCACTTCTTGTTCGCTAAAACCTTGTTTTTGCAATAGCTTCATGGCTTCTGCCTGATTTTCACGGATCAAATCGCGTAAATCCATAGGCTTCTCGAGTCCGCGGCGGAAAGCTTTTTGCGTGCCTAAATAAAGCTCTCGTAATAACGAGCCTTTCCAGTCATTCCATAAATTGTCATTGGTGGCGCGAATATCGGCCAGAGTCAGGCAATAGAGGTAATTCAGCCTGGTTTCGTCACGCACTTTATCGGCAAATTCTGCGATCACAGCAGGGTCGTGAATATCGCGGCGCTGTGCTGTCACCGACATTAATAAATGACTTTCGACCAGCCAGGCCAGCAGTTTGCTGTCAAAGTCACTCAACTTATGCAGCTTGCCAAATTCACGTGCATCAAGGGATCCGAGCTCTGAGTGATCGCCACCTCTGCCTTTGGCAATATCGTGGAAAACACCAGCCAGATACAGAATTTCGGGTTTTTCCATGCGTTTGACTATGTCGGTACAAAGCGGAAATTCGTTTTCAAAACCTGCTTGCGAGTAGCGGTATAAATTTTTCAGCACCCTGTGGGTGTGTTCATCCACTGTGTAGGCATGGAATAAATCGAATTGCATCTGACCAACAATATTGCGCCAGGCTGGTAAATAGGAGGCCAGAATACCGTGGCGATGCATCAGTGTAATAGCTCTGTCCATACCACGAGGATGGCGCATTATGGTCATAAACAGCTGACGGCAGGCTTCATAATCCTGCAAGTCGCCCATCAGACGACGCCTGACTAAACGTAATAAACGAATAGTGTCGGAGTGAATGCCGGTGATATTGGAATTGTTTGCTATATGCCAGAACAGACGCAGGATATTTTCACGACGGGCAAAAACGGCATTGTCGGTGGCGCGGATTAAATGACCGGTCAGCTCAAAAAAGTCATCCAGTTTTTGCTGTTTCAGTTTGCTTTGGCTGTTAAGAATACTGCCGTCAAAATGCTGCAGCAGCATATCGTTCAGCTCAGCCACACGTTGCACCGTCTGGAAAAATCGTTTCATCATCCGCTCAACGGACGCTTTACCGTCATCACCAAAACCTAAACGTTTGGCAACGGCTGGCTGATAGTCAAACAAAATACGGTTTTCGTTACGGCCGGATTCAACGTGCAAAGCGAAACGCATTTGCCACAAATAGGCTTCACACTCCATCAGCTCCTGATATTCATCTTCGGTCAGGTACTGATAAGCCACCAGTTCACGCATGGTTCTGGTATTAAAGTGTTTTTTTGCCACCCAGCCTATGGTTTGAATATCACGTAAACCACCAGGGTTGGCTTTTAAATTTGGTTCTAAGTTGTAGGCAGTGCCGTGGTACTGAGCATGACGTTGTTGTTGCTCATCACGTTTGGCCTGGAAAAATGCCTGTGAAGTCCAGAAACTGTCTTTACAAACCTGCACCTGCAGCTCATCAAACAGCTCTTTACTGCCCGTCAGCAAGCGCATTTCCATCAGGTTGGTGGCTATAGTGATGTCTTCTTTGCCCAGGCTGACAGATTCTTTGACGCTACGGACACTGTGACCCACTTCTAAACGTAAGTCCCACAGCAGGGTAATAAACTGGCTGATTTGTTCTTTTTGCGTGTTATCCAGCCTGCTGTCTGTCAGCAATAACAAGTCGATATCAGAGCAGGGGTGCAATTCACCCCGGCCATAACCACCTACGGCTATCAGACTGATTTTTTTATGTTTATGCAGATCAAAATGCTGCCATAAGGACACCAGCACCTCGTCGATAAAACGGGCGCGGGCTTTGACCAGACTGCCAACGGTCTGATGTTCAAAGGCATGTTTCAGCCAGTCGTTAAATTCGACAAAATGTTTTTTATAACTATCAAGAGTACATAAACCAGGTAAAGACTTATTAAACGCCAGAGCCATGTTCATTTGCTTTACCTCAAATCTTAAACGGCCGCCTTCTGTCTGAACCCGACTTATTCGGCCGTAACTATTCGTTCTATGGTGTCGTCGGATCTCAGAGTTAAAATTTCGCAGCCAGTCTCTGTAACGACAATAGTGTGTTCAAACTGCGCTGATAAACTACGATCTTTAGTTACAACCGTCCAGCCGTCTTTTAACAATTTGCTATGACGCTCACCTGCGTTGATCATTGGCTCTATGGTTAAACACATACCGGTTTTTAGCGTATCGCCTGTACCCGGGCGGCCATAATGCAGCACTTGCGGGTCTTCGTGGAATACCTGACCTATGCCATGACCACAGTATTCACGCACTACTGAGTAGCTGTGCTTTTCGGCATGTTGCTGAATAACAAAACCAATATCACCTAAACGGGCGCCGTTTTTCACTTTACGAATGCCCATATACAGACATTCCTGCGTCACTCGTATTAAGCGGTCCGCCAGAATACTGGGTTTGCCAATCACAAACATTTTTGAGGTGTCGCCGTGAAAACCATCTTTAATCACAGTGATATCGATGTTGATAATGTCGCCTTCTTTGAGCTTTTTCTCCGCAGACGGAATACCATGACAAATTACCTGATTGACTGAAGTACAGATGGATTTTGGAAAACCGTGGTAATTCAGTGGGGCAGGGATAGCTTGCTGCACATCCACAATATAGTTATGGCAAATCGTATTCAGTTCTTCGGTGGTGACACCGGCTTTGACGTATGGCTCAATCATCTCTAATACTTCGGCTGCTAATTTGCCTGCCACACGCATTTTTTCGATCTGATCTGCTGTCTTAATAATCGCGGCCATGCCAACTCTCTCTGCTGTAAAAATACACATTTCATTGTGTTTCAAGGGTGTCTATGGTATAAAGCGCGCCGCGATTTGGCAAATCAGATTCTGCTAAAAACGCAAAACGCAGATTAAAACTGCAATTAACTAAACAACACACATACATCGACACATAATCCGGGGTGCTGTAACTCATTGAGTTTCGGTCGGTTTTATGGGGTGTATGGAGGCCCAACCCCATTACTAAGGAATATTTATAATGGCAAAAGTTTCTATGCGCGATATGCTCCAGGCGGGCGTACATTTCGGTCACCAAACACGTTACTGGAACCCAAAAATGAAGCCATTCATTTTCGGCGCTCGTAACCGTGTTCATATCATCAACCTGGAACAAACTGTTCCTATGATGAACGATGCTCTGGCTTTCATTCAGTCTGTTGCTGCTAAAAAAGGCAAAATCCTGTTTGTTGGTACTAAGCGCGCTGCCTCTGAAGCGATCAAAGAAGCTGCTTCTCAAGTTGACCAGTACTATGTAAACCACCGTTGGTTAGGTGGCATGCTGACTAACTGGAAAACTGTTCGCCAGTCTATCAAGCGTTTAAAAGACCTGGAATCTCAAAGCCAGGACGGTACTTTCGACAAGCTGACTAAAAAAGAAGCTTTAGACCGTACCCGTGAAATGGACAAGCTGGAAAAAAGCTTAGGCGGTATCAAAGACATGGGCGGCTTGCCTGATGTTCTGTTTGTGATCGACGCCGACCACGAACACATTGCAATTAAAGAAGCCAACAACCTGGGTATCCCTGTTGTATCTATCGTTGATACTAACTCTGATCCTAAAGGTGTTGACTATGTGATCCCAGGTAACGATGACGCTATCCGCGCTATCCAGTTATACCTGGGCGCAGTAAATCAGGCCATCACTGAAGGCCGCAGCAAAAACATCGAAGTTCAGGCTGAATCTGAAAACTTCGTAGCTGCTGAGTAATTGCATTGTCTCTGTAGCCTTGTAACTAAGGCTACATAAAGCAAGTTTAAACTTACAGGGGCATTTGCCCCTGTTTGTCCACGAAAAAATTTTGCGAGGAACTCCCCATGGCTGTAACTGCCGGTATGGTAAAAGAATTACGCGAGCGCACTGGCGCTGGCATGATGGACTGCAAAAAAGCTTTAGAAGAAACTGCAGGTGACATCGAAGGCGCAATCGAATTAATGCGCAAAAACGGTCAGGCTAAAGCTGCCAAGAAAGCTGGCCGTATTGCTGCTGAAGGTACTGTAATCACTCGCGTTGGTAACGGTTACGCTGTTGCAATCGAATTTAACTGTGAAACAGATTTCGTAGGCCGTGACGCAAGCTTCCTGGCTTTCTCTAACGCTGCTGCTGATCTGGCTCACGCCAACAAGCTGTTCACTGTTGAAGAGCTGTCTGCAGCTCAACTGGGTGACACTACAGTTGAAGAAGCTCGCGCTACACTGGTTACTAAAATCGGTGAAAACATCAACATCCGTCGTATCTCTGTAGTTCAGGGTGACGTGATTGGTCAGTACACTCACTCAGGCCGTATCGGCGTGTTAGTGGTACTGGAAGGCGGTAACGAAGATATCGCTAAAGACGTTGCTATGCATGTTGCTGCTAACAACCCTTCATTCCTGACTCCTGAGTCAGTGCCGGCTGAAGTTGTTGCTAAAGAGCAGGAAATCCAGATCGAAATCGCTATCAACAGCGGCAAGCCAAAAGAAATCGCTGAGAAGATGGTTGCTGGTCGTATGACTAAGTTCACTGGCGAAGTTTCTTTAACTGGCCAGATGTTCGTAAAAGATCCTTCAATCACTACAGGTGAATTCCTGAAGCAAAACGGTGCTAAAGCTGTTAGCTACATCCGTTTAGAAGTAGGTGAAGGCATCGAAAAAGCAGAAACTGATTTCGCTGCTGAAGTTGCTGCTCAAATCGCTGCTGCTAAGAAGTAATTTACGCTTTAGCAATGCTTTGAAACCAGCTAGAATAACCGCGACCTGACCTTCGTCTGTCGCGGTTTTTTTTGACCATCTTTTGGTCAATTTGTTGTCGCAGCTGTCTCTGTATTAAGCAGGTTGCGTTCACAGAACCCGACTTCAAGGTCGTACTATCCAGATTAAAGAGGACCACATGAGCAATCCAAAACTCGCCTATAGAAGAATTTTATTAAAACTCAGTGGTGAAGCCCTGATGGGTGAAGAAGGCTTTGGCATAGATCCAAAAGTGTTGGATCGGATGGCTCAGGAAATCAAAGAGCTGGTTGAATTAGGTATTCAAGTCGCCATAGTGATTGGTGGCGGCAATATTTTCCGTGGTGAAGGCCTGGCCAAAGCAGGTATGAACCGTGTGGTCGGTGACCATATGGGTATGTTAGCTACAGTGATGAACGGTCTGGCAATGCGTGATGCGCTGCACCGAGCTTTTGTAAATGCCCGTTTGATGTCTGCCATCCCTTTAAATGGTGTCTGTGACAATTACAGCTGGGCAGAAGCCATTAGTCTGTTAAAGTCTGGCCGTGTGGTGATTTTCTCTGCCGGTACTGGTAACCCGTTTTTCACGACTGATTCAGCAGCCTGTTTACGTGGTATTGAAATTGAAGCCGATGCGGTTTTAAAAGCCACTAAAGTAGATGGTGTGTATTCAGCTGATCCGGTGAAAGACCCTACAGCAACACTGTATAGCAAGTTGAGCTATACAGAAGTACTGGAAAAAGAATTAAAAGTTATGGATTTAGCCGCATTTACGCTGGCTCGCGACCATAATATGCAAATTCGTGTATTCAATATGAATACGCCTGGCGCACTGAAACGTGTGGTGCTGGGTGAAGAAGAAGGCACAGTGATCGACCACGCTGAAAAATTACAGTAAACTAACTGCCACTTTTTTGGTGTAGCAAAAAAAGGAATAGCCAAAGTGATTAACGATATTCTCAAAGACAGCAAAACCCGGATGGAAAAAAGCGTTGATGCGCTGAAAAACCAATTGTCAAAAATCCGTACCGGCCGTGCTCACCCAAGTTTATTAGACGGCATTCAGGTGTCTTATTACGGTGCAAACACACCATTACGCCAGGTTGCTAACGTGTCGGTGGAAGACGCCCGTACTCTGAGCATCAGTGTGTTTGATAAAACTCTGGTTCAGCCTGTTGAAAAAGCCATTATGCAGTCAGATTTGGGGTTAAACCCAATGAGCGCTGGTACTACTATTCGTGTGCCTTTGCCTCCACTGACAGAAGAACGTCGTCGTGACTTAGTCAAAGTAGTGCGTAACGAAGCTGAAGGTGCCCGTGTTGCGGTGCGCAACATTCGTCGTGACGCTAATGCTGAACTGAAATCTTTATTAAAAGATAAAGAAATTGGTGAAGACGATGAGCGTAAAGCCGTAGATGAAGTTCAGAAACTGACCGACGCCTTCGTAAAGAAGGTTGACGAGGTTTTAGCCGACAAAGAAAAAGAGTTGATGGAAGTCTAGGGCGTGTTCACGTTTCGAGATTGAATTTTGTTCGCTCTGGCGACGCTTTGATCGCGAAACGAGGAGCGAAGTTTAGTGAATCTAAATGAGCGACGAGAGACAAAAAGCAAGGCGCCGCCAGACGAACCCGAAGGGCAGCGTCTGGCCGGCCTTTCTGCCGCGTTAGAGTCTGCTGATGTAGAATAACTACACTACGCAGTCTCTGCCTTGCATAAAAACCGGCCAAACTGCTGCAAAAACAACCCTGAAACGTAAACACGCCCTAACACCCCACCCTGATTAGGGAAATAGCGCCGTGTAGGGTATACTTCGCGGCGTTTTTTATTATTGTGACAAGGTCAGATTCAGATGACAGAAGTGCAAACCGCGTTACAAAACGCGTTGCCACAACATGTCGCCATTATCATGGACGGCAACGGACGCTGGGCTGAACGGCAAGGCAGACCCCGGGTATGGGGTCATAAAAAAGGCGTTGACGCAGTGCGTCGTGCTGTGAGCTTTTGTCGTAAATTAGGCATCCAGTCTCTTACCTTATTTGCTTTTAGCAGTGAAAACTGGCGTCGGCCTGAAGACGAAGTCAGTGGTTTGATGCAACTGTTTTTACTGGTGTTACAGCAGGAAGTGAAAACCCTGCATAAGAATAATGTACGGCTGAATATTATTGGAGACTTGTCTCCTTTTAGCGACAAACTCAAACAACATATTAAAGAGGCGCAACAGCTTACAGCTCAGAATACAGCTTTGACCCTGAATGTTGCCGCTAATTACGGCGGACGCTGGGACATAGTGCAAGCAGCACAGCAATTAGCTCAGAAAGTAGCTGATGGTGAAATGACAGCTGCACAGATTGACGAACAATTGTTATCAGGCTGCATGCAAATGCACGACCAGCCAGAACTGGATCTGATGATCCGTACTGGTGGTGATGTACGCATCAGTAACTTTTTGTTGTGGCAAGCTGCTTATGCTGAGTTATGGTTTACCGAAACTTTATGGCCTGACTTTGATGATCAGGTATTTTCGGAAGCTTTGGCAACCTACGCCAGTCGTGAACGGCGTTTTGGTTGTACCGGAGCACAAATCCGTGAGCTGGCAATGCGTCCGATACAAGGATAACCAATTTGTTTAAGCAACGAGTTATTACAGCCCTGATCATGGCGCCTTTGGCGTTAGCCGCAGTTTTTTTTCTTCCTTTGCACTATTTCGCTATTTTTATTGCTGCTGCTTTTTTGATTGGAGCCTGGGAGTGGAGTTTATTCTGCGGCTACACCAACAAAATCAGCCAATACGGTTTTGTTACTGTGATTGCTGTGAGTATGGCGCTGATTTACTGGCAGTTGCCTGATACAACCTATTGGCCAGTGCAAATGGATAAACTGAGCAACAGCTTATTGGCTATGGGCGTGGTCTGGTGGCTCATTGCTGTTTTGCTGGTATTAAGTTACCCACGAAGCAGTCAAAGCTGGTCTAAGGGGCATATCCGCAGAGCTCTTATGGGCTGGTTCACTTTAGTTCCTGCCTGGGCAGCTTTGTTATTGATACGTTCTGTTGATTTTCATCAATCCAGCTACACAGGTGCCTGGTTGATTTGTTTGTTGTTGGGTTTGGTTTGGGCTGCTGATATTGGTGGTTATTTTATTGGCAAACCTTTTGGCAAACGCAAACTATTGCCAGCTGTCAGTCCGGGAAAAACCCTGGAGGGCATGTTAGGTGGTGTTGGTTTTGTCATGCTGCTGGTGACAGCTGTGGCTTACTACCACGACTTTCCGGAGGAAATGGCCACCTGGTATCTGGCTGCTTTAGTGCTCACTGTGTTATCAGTCTTCGGGGATTTAAGCGAAAGTATGTTTAAACGCGTAGCTGGCTTAAAAGATAGCGGCTCCATTATTCCAGGTCATGGCGGCATATTAGACCGTATTGACAGCCTGACGGCCACAGCGCCACTTTATGCTGTATTAGTGGCTTTGATTGGAGGGTTCGCGTAATGCGGACTCTCGTGATCCTTGGTGCTACGGGGTCCATCGGCTGCAGCACTTTAGATGTTGTAGCACTGCACCCGGATGACTATCAGGTGCTTGGGTTAACAGGTGCAACTCAGGTTGAAAAGCTGTTTGTACAAGTTCAGCAATTTAAGCCACGTTATGCTGTGATGACTGACCTGCAGGCAGCAAATAAATTAAAACAGCTGGTCAAAGATGCCGGGCTTACTACAGAAGTCTGGGGTGGCCCGCAAGCGCTTTGTGATTTAGCAGCTCATCCAGATGCTGATATTGTTATGGCGGCTATTGTGGGGGCTGCTGGCTTATTACCTACTTTGGCTGCCGTCGAACAAGGCAAAACTGTATTACTGGCGAACAAAGAAGCGTTGGTGATGAGCGGTGAGCTTTTTATCAATAAAGTGCAACTTCATGGTGCTACTTTATTGCCAATAGACAGCGAACATAATGCCATTTTTCAATGTTTACCTTCAGCTTTACAGCAAAATACCGCCACCCAAAAATTATCTGATTACGGCATCAGTAAGCTATTGCTGACTGGCAGTGGCGGCCCGTTTTTACGTAAAGAACTGACAGAGTTCGCAAGCATTACACCTGCTCAGGCTGTGGCGCATCCAAATTGGGTGATGGGACAAAAAATCTCAGTCGACAGCGCCACCATGATGAATAAAGGTTTGGAATTTATTGAAGCTCGCTGGTTATTTAACTGTGCTGCGGACGATATTCAGGTGGTGATCCACCCCCAAAGTATTATCCATTCAATGGTGCAATACACAGACGGTTCCGTACTGGCACAATTAGGTCAGCCGGATATGCGCACTCCTATTGCTCATGCTTTGGCTTTCCCCAGACGTATTCAAACTGATGTAAAACCACTCAATTTCTTTGAACTGGCCGACTTTAGTTTTTCAAGACCAGAACCTGCACGTTACCCGAATTTATATCTGGCCATAGCAGCTTGTGGTTATGGTCAGGGCGCAACAACAGCATTAAATGCAGCGAATGAAATGGCAGTGGCTGCATTTTTGGCAGGGCAAATTCGGTTTACCGATATAGCACTATTAAACGAAAAAGCATTGGAGCGTTTTGCCACTATAAAAGCGCCTGATTTAGAAAGCATTCTGGCTCTGGACCAAGAGGCAAGAATATACATGCAAGACCAACTGAAAAAGGTGAGTTAATGTCGGGTTTTGTCTGGAATTTAATCAGTTTTGTCATTGCAATTGGTCTTCTGGTGACTGTGCATGAGTTTGGCCACTTCTGGGTGGCACGTAAAAATAATGTGTTAGTAAAACGCTTTTCTATCGGCTTTGGCAAAGCACTTTACCGCTGGCGCGACAAACAAGGCACAGAGTTTGTTATTGCGATGATCCCTTTAGGCGGTTATGTCCGCATGCTGGATGAGCGGGTTGATCCTGTATTGCCTCAACACAAAGATTTAAGCTTTAACAGCAAAACTGTCTGGCAACGTATGGCCATTATTGCGGCCGGCCCAGTCGCTAATTTCCTGTTTGCCATCCTGCTGTTGTGGGGCATGTACCTGATAGGTGTGCCCAATATCAAGCCGATGATAGGCCAGATAACTGCAGAGTCTATTGCCGCTAAAGCTGGTGTGCCTTCAAATGCTCAGATTGTTGCAATCAATGGTGAAAAGGCTGAAGACTGGCGTGCTGTCAGTCTGTTGCTGGTGGAGCAGGTGGGTAATTCAGCTGTTGATATTACAGTGCAGCAACTGGAAGGCAGCGACCAGAGTTATCAACTGGATTTAACCGAATGGGTGTTTGACCCTGATACACAAAGCGTATTTGGCAGTTTAGGCTTAGAGCCATTAAGACCAGAAGTGCTGAATGAAATCAGTCAAATCCAGCCTGACTCAGCAGCACAAGCCGCAGGCTTGCAGTTGGGTGACAAACTGCTTTCTGTCGATGGCAAAACAGTCTCTGACTGGAATTCTGTAGTAAGCCTGGTTCAGAATAGTCCGGAACGAGCCTTGCTGTTTGGCATTGAACGTGCCGGTCAGCCGATGGATATTCTGGTGACACCACAAAGCCGTGAAACGGCAGACGGTTTTCACCAGGGTTATCTTGGTGTCAGTCCCAAAGTACTGCCCTGGCCTGAACATTTATTGTTCACTCAACAATATGGCCCTGTACAGGCGGCCTGGGTTGGGGTAGAAAAGACCTGGCAATTGGTACGATTAAGCTTCTCAATGATTGGAAAATTCATTTTTGGTGATATTTCTGTCAAACATTTAAGCGGACCAATTTCGATAGCGCAAGGCGCTGGAAGCAGCGCAGATATTGGCCTGATCGCCTTTATCTCCTTTTTAGCACTGATTAGCGTCAACCTTGGGGTGATAAATTTACTGCCTCTGCCTATTTTGGATGGTGGCCATTTAATGTATCTTGTGCTGGAACTAATACGCGGCAAACCTGTCTCTGAGAAGGCGCAGGAGCTGGGTTTCCGGATCGGAGCTCTGTTGCTGCTGACATTAATGGGAATTGCGCTGCTCAACGATATTTCTCGTTTGTAATAAACTAATCAAAAGTAGTCCAAAACAATGACAATTAAACGATTAGTAGCTGCGATGTTACTTGCTGGTTTAAGTAACTCGGTGCTCGCTGAACAATCATTTACTGTGCAAGACATTCAGGTTGAAGGCTTGCAGCGTGTTGCGCTTGGTGCAGCATTAAATAATTTGCCGTTTAATATCGGCGATACCATCACAGATGCGACTTTATCACGCAGTATTAAAAGTCTGTATGCAGCTGGCCATTTTGATGACATTCAGGTGTTTCGTGATGGCAACGCTGTTATTTATCGCTTAAAAGAGCGTCCAACCATCAACAACATAGAGTTTGATGGCAATAAAGACATCAAAGAAGACCAGTTAAACGAAAGTTTAATGGGTCAAAAAATTATAGTAGGTGAGCCTTTAGATAAAACCGTGATCAAAGAAGTTGAAAACGGTTTAACTGAGTTTTACCACGGCGTAGGTAAATACAACGCTGAAGTTGAGATGAAGGTGACCTACCTGCCTCGCAACAGGGTTAACCTGAAAATTGAGTTTGAAGAAGGTGACGCTGCCTCTGTTCGCCAAATCAATATTGTAGGGAACGAGATATTCGGTGACGACGAGTTACTGAAAAATATCGAGTCTATGTACGATTTGCCATGGTGGCGCTTTTTATCTTCAGATCGTTACCAGAAGCAAACCTTACAGGGTGACTTCGAAAAAATTCGCAGTTACTACTTAGACCGTGGTTACCTGCGCTTTAACATTGATGCCAATCAGGTGTCAGTCAGCACGGATAAAACCTCTGTATACGTGACTCTGAACGTGACTGAAGGTGAGCAATACACTATTACTGATGTTGATTTTGTCGGTGATCTAATTGGTCAGGACGCTTTTATCAAGGCGTTGTTACCTTTAAAAGCTGGTCAGTTGTATAACGGTGCTTTGGTGACTTACACCGAAGAAAGTATCGCCAAGTTACTGGCACGTTTTGGTTACGCCAATTCTAAAGTTCGGACTATTCCAAATATTGATGACGATACCAAAGAAGTTGCGTTGACCATCAGTGTCGACCCGGGTAAACGTGTTTATGTGCGTCGTCTTGATGTAGCTGGTAATGCGTCAACTAAAGATGAAGTGATACGCCGTGAAATCCGGCAAATGGAAGGCGCCTGGTTATCTAACGATGCGCTGGAATTGTCAAAAGACCGTATTCAACGTTTGTCTTATATAGAGAAAGTTGACTTTGAAACCAAAGAAGTTCCAGGTGTGGATGACAAAGTAGACGTCACCTACAAAATTAAAGAACAGCCTTCAGGTAACTTTAATGCCGGTATTTCGTATGGTGACTTCCAGGGCTTATCATTCCAGATCGGTGTTGAGCAGCAAAACTTCTTTGGTACAGGGAATTCTGCAGGTATCAGCTTAAGCACCAACAAATACAATAAACAAATTCAGTTGTCTGTTACTGATCCCTATTTCACGCTGGATGCAATCAGTTTAGGTGGCCAGGTGTTTTATTCGGATACGGACTACTCCAGTTTGTCGTCTAACTTAGAAGCTTATAAACAAAAACGTTATGGTTTTGGTGCTTCAGTGGGTTATCCGGTCAATGAATACAACAGACTCAACTTCGGTACCAACTATGCGGTGAATGAAATCAGCTCTTTGTCTGAATACGACCAGTTGCGTCATTTCAGAGCTGTGCTGATGGATAAAAATAACCCTGATGGTGGTTATAAGTTTACTAACTATGAGCTGATTGCCAGTTGGGTTCAAAGCACCTTAAACCGGGGTTTATTTCCTACTGCTGGCCATGAGTTGGTATTAAGTGGTCGTGTGACCACACCAAACTCAGATTTGCAGTATTACAAAACTACTTTTGAAGCGCGTAAGTATATCCCGCTGAGTAATGATCATCGCTGGTCATTCTTAAGCAAACTGGAACTGGGTTATGGCAATGGTTACGGTGATAAAGATGGCTATGATTATACCTTGCCATTTACCGATAACTTCTATGCAGGTGGCCAGAATTTACGTGGTTTTGAAGCCCGTATTGTAGGTCCACATGCGATTTACCGTACCTTGACCACAGTACCTGGATTGCCTGATCCTGTTGGCCGACCAGTCAACGGATTACCTACAAGTCCGAACTTCGACACTTATATAGTGTCTCCACGGTCAACGGGTGGTAATGCCATGGCAATTGCTACCCTTGAGTTAATCACACCAACACCTTTTGTTGGTGAGGATTATGTGAACCAGATACGCACCAGCTTGTTTGTGGATGCGGGCAACGTCTGGGACACAGAGTTTGACCTTAGTCGTTACGACAATTTAAATCCGGCTAATAACCAGGGATTCGACAGCCCACCGCTGCTTGATTACTCTGACGCTGGGTTAATTCGGGTTTCGGCTGGTGTGTCAGTGCAATGGATTTCGCCTATGGGTCCATTGACATTCAGTTTGGCGAAAATCATCCGCAAAGAAGAGGGTGATGAGCAAGAAAACTTTAGTTTCAATATTGGTACTACATTCTAATTTTATGGGAAAGGGAAACACATGTTTAAGCAAAGCTTAGCAAAAACTGCATTGGTATTAATGGCTGGTCTGTTGATGGCTGGTACCGCTGCGGCAAAAGAAATGAAAATTGGTTTAGTGGATGTGCAAGCTATTGTTGCTCAGTTACCTCAGACCACCACTATTCAAAATACATTAAAAGCTGAGTTCGAAGGCCGTATTGCTGCAGTGCAAAAGCTGGAGAAAGACATCGCTTTTAATCAGGAAAAATTAAAGCGCGATGGCGCCACCATGAACGACAAGCAGAAAAAAGATCTGCAAGACGAAATGGAAAAGCAAATGCGCAGCTACGAGCAGTTAGCTCGTCCTTTGGATGAAGACTACCGTAATCGTCAGGCCGAAGAGCGTAACAAGCTGATGGCTTTAGTGAAAACTGCCATTGACGCTCTTGCGAAAAAAGACAACTACGACCTGATCTTAAGTGCTCAGGCTGGTGTGTTTGTTAAGCCTGAATATGACATCTCTAATGCTGTTGTAGCTCAGGTGAGCAAAGCCAAATAATGGCAAAGCTTACTCTGGCATTTATAGCTGAGCAGTTAAATGCTCAGCTAGTTGGGGACGCCACGGCACTGATTAGTGCCGTTGGTACTTTGGAAGATGCAACAAGTCATCAGATCAGCTTTTTATCTAACAGCAAATACCGCAAATTTTTGCAGTCCACTCAAGCTGGTGCTGTGCTGATTAAAGCAGATGATCAAAGCTATTGTCCGGTCAATGCACTGATAGTGAATGACCCTTATGTGGCTTTTGCCAAAATAGCTCAGTTATTAGATTCAACACCTGCTGCCGCTTATGGGCGGGGGCAGAATATAGTGATAGACCCTTCAGCTACAGTGCCTGATTCAGTTGTAATTGGCCCCAACGTGGTGATTTCCGCTGGCGCTGTAATAGGTGAAAATACCCAAATTGGCGCTGGTTGTTTTATTGGTGAACAGGTTCAGATAGGTGAACACTGTAAAGTCTGGCCTAACGTAACCTTTTACCATGGCGTAAGGCTGGGTAAAAACTGTCTGATCCATAGCGGTGCTGTGATAGGTGCAGATGGTTTTGGTTTTGCCAATGAACGTGGCAACTGGTTAAAAATTCCTCAGGTCGGTACAGTCATCATAGGTGACGATACTGAAGTGGGCGCCAATACCACCATAGACCGTGGCGCTTTAGGCGACACAGTGATTGGCAGAAACGTGATTCTGGACAATCAGGTACAAATTGCTCACAACGTGCAGATTGGCGATCATACAGCCATTGCAGGTTGCACAGTAGTGGCCGGCAGCACTAAAATTGGCAAGTATTGTATTATCGGTGGCGCCTGCGCTATTAATGGTCATATGGAGATATGTGACGGTGTGCAAATTACCGGCATGTCGATGATCATTAAATCTATTACCGAAAAAGGTATCTATTCATCCGGTACTCCGGCCAGCACTAATCTGGAATGGCGGAAAAATAGCGTCCGGTTTCGTCAACTGGACCAGATGTATCAAAAACTACGGGAACTTGAGCAGCAAATGGCCGCTTTGTCCCTACCGCCTTCAAAAGACGAATAAAATAAAAGAGGTTCACTTTGGCTAACCAATTGAATATCCTTGAAATACAGGAAATCATGGCCTTGCTGCCACACCGCTATCCATTTTTAATGATCGACAGAGTATTGGATTACACTCCTGGCGAATCTTTAACTGCTATTAAAAATGTCACTATTAACGAACCGATTTTTACCGGTCACTTCCCTAATATGCCTATTTTTCCTGGCGTGTTAATTTTGGAAGCTCTGGCTCAGGCCACTGGCATTTTAGGTTTTAAGACAGTGACTGAACGCTCAGAAAACGAGTTGTATTTATTTGCTGCTATAGACGAAGCCCGTTTTAAAAAACCAGTGGTACCAGGTGATCAATTGGTGCTGGAAGTGAAGTTTTTAAAAGAACGTCGTAATTTGTGGAAGTTTTATGGTGAAGCCAAAGTGGATGGCCAGGTTGTGTGTTGTGCTGAACTGATGTGTGCCAGAAGAGAGCTCTAATATGATCCATGCTTCCGCTGTGATAGAAACAGGTGCCGTACTTGGCCAGAACGTAAAAGTTGGGCCATTTTGTTACATCGCCGCTAATGTGGTGATAGGGGACAATACGGTGTTGGAATCTCATGTGGTGCTCAAAGGCCCCACAGTCATTGGGAAAGGCAATCATTTTTACCAGTTCACCAGCATAGGCGAAGACTGTCAGGACAAAAAATACAATGGCGAGCCGACTGAACTGATCATCGGCGACAACAATGTGTTCCGTGAAAACTGCACAGTGCATCGTGGCACAGTGCAGGATAAAGGCATTACCCGTATTGGTTCAAACAACCTCTTTATGAATAATACCCATGTCGCACATGACTGCGTCATTGGTGACAATGTGATATTTGCCAGTGGCGCTCAATCCGCTGGTCACGTCCATATTGGTGACTGGGCTATCTTAGGTGGTATGAGTGGTATCCACCAATTCTGCCATATAGGTGCTCACGCCTTTATTGGTGGTGGTTCTATAGTGGTGAAAGACGTACCTCCTTATCTGATGGCTCACGGCTCTCATGCTGTACCTGCAGGTTTAAATGTAGAAGGCTTAAAGCGTCGTGGTTTTAGCAGCGATGCCATTTTAGAAGTGCGCCGCGCTTATAAAGAAGTCTATCGTAAAGGTTTAACAGTGCAGGAAGCGCTGGACGTTCTGGCCGATAAATCTGCCGAATTCCCGGAAGTGAAAGCCTTCACTGACTTTATCGCTAACTCAAGCCGGGGCATTATCCGCTGATGGCAGAATTGCAATCTAAAGTGAAAATCGCCTTAGTCGCCGGAGAACACTCCGGCGATATTTTAGGTGCTGATTTAATCCGTGCTTTAAAGCAGCTTTACCCACATGCTGAATTTTACGGCATAGGGGGCGAACGCATGAAAGCGCAAGGACTTAACGCTTTGTTTGATATGGAAGAGCTGGCGGTGATGGGTATAGTGGAAGTGTTAGGCCGCTTGCCACGTTTGCTGCAAGTTCGTAAAGAGCTTCTGCAGCATCTTACTGCCAATCAGCCTGATGTTTTTATTGGGATAGATGCCCCGGATTTTAATATTCCGGTGGAGTTAAAACTCAAAGCTGCTGGTATTAAAACTGTGCATTATGTCAGCCCATCCGTTTGGGCCTGGCGACAAAAACGTATTTTTAAAATAGCCAAAGCCACCAACATGGTGCTGGCGTTATTGCCTTTTGAAAAAGCCTTTTACGACACATTTGCTGTGCCTTGCAGTTTTGTCGGCCATACGCTGGCAGACCAAATGCCACTACAACCTAATAAAGCCGCTGCTAAAATTGAACTTGGTTTAAAACCACAAGCACCAGTGCTGGCGATAATGCCGGGTAGCAGAACCAATGAAATCAAATTATTAGCGGCAGATTACCTGCTTGCCGCACAGGAACTACAACGTCAGCAGCCTGATTTACAGCTGATTTGTAATATGGTGACAGAGCAAAAAGCAGAGTTGTTTCGCCAGATTAAGCAGCAAGTCGCGCCAGATTTAGCCGTGCAGCTGGAAATCGGCAAAGCCCGTACTACCTTAACTGCGGCTGATGCGGTGTTTATTGCCTCAGGTACTGCCACCTTAGAAGCCATGCTGGCCAAAACTGCCATGGTGGTGGGCTATAAGATGAACTGGCTGACGCATCAGATTGCCAAACGTTTAGTGAAACTGAAGTTTTTCAGCCTGCCGAATTTATTGGCGGATCAAGCTTTAGTCACTGAACTGCTGCAAGAGCAGGTCACAGTAGATAATTTAGTCAAAGCTATGGCGCCTTTGCTGCAAAACCCGGTGGCGCAAGAAGCTTGTATCAGGCGATTCACTGAACTGCATCAGTTAATCCGCTGTAATGCCAGTGAACAAGCTGCTGCAGCTATAGCAAAAGTGATGGATGCACCCGTATGAGTTCTCAAGTCCTTAATGCACAGACGTATCAAAGGCCAGCAGTAGCATTGATTTGTGGCGTGGACGAAGTAGGGCGTGGCCCTTTAGTTGGCGCTGTGGTCACGGCTGCTGTGATCCTTGACCCAAATAATCCTATTGTTGGCTTAAATGATTCTAAAAAACTGTCGGAAAAAAAGCGTTTGCAGCTTGCTGAAGAAATTAAAGCCAAAGCATTGAGCTGGAGCTTAGGCCGTGCTGAAGTGCACGAAATTGATAGTTTAAATATTTTACACGCCACTATGCTGGCCATGACCCGTGCTGTGCAGGGGCTACATATTCAACCAGAATGGGCCTTAATAGACGGCAATCGTGTACCTAAAGATATTGGTGTTCAGGCCAGTGCTGTGGTGAAAGGTGATGCCCTGGTGCCGGAAATCAGTGCAGCTTCTATTCTTGCCAAAGTGGCGCGGGATGAAGAGATGCAGCAACTGGCAGAGTTATATCCGCACTACGGTTTTGCTGGTCACAAAGGGTATCCAACGGCCGAGCACTTAGCCGCTATTAAAACTCATGGTGTGATTAACGAGCACAGACGCAGTTTTAAACCTGTCCGGGATGTGTTGGAATCTGTTGCAGGGGCAGCTCATGGCTGATCCGGGTTTTATTCATTTAAGGGTGCACAGCGATTTTTCGATGATCGATGGCATCAAAAAAATAAAGCCTATAGTCAAAGCGGCGAAAGAGCTGAATATGCCTGCGCTTGCTTTAACAGATCAAATGAATATGTGTGGTCTGGTGCGTTTTTACAGCACTGCACATGACGCAGGTATTAAGCCGATAGTAGGCGCTGATTTGTGGGTGCAACATCCACTGTTTCCGGGCGATGCCTGTCGTTTATTGATTTTGGCAGCCGACAATGTGGGTTACCAGAACCTGACGATGTTGCTCTCTAAGGCTTATTTACGCGGCCATGTGCAGCATAAACCTCAGATTGACCACGACTGGCTGGTTGAATACAAAGAAGGCCTGATTGTATTGTCAGGTGCTAAAGACGGCCCTTTAGGCAAAGCCTTAATTAAAGGCAATGTGCCCAGTGCTTTGGCTTTGGTGGAATTTTATCAGCAACATTTCCCTGGCCGGTTTTTTATTGAATTGACCCGCACTGGCCGTCCTGACGAAGAAACTTATATTCAGGCTGCAATAGAGCTGGCAGAACGTGAACAGTTGCCTGTGGTTGCGACCAACGAAGTGGTGATGTTAAGCCCGGACGATTTTCCGGCCCATGAAATCCGCGTAGCTATTCATGATGGTTTCACCTTAGAAGATAAAAGACGGCCAAAAAACTACAGCGAACAACAGTATCTGCGTTCTGCAGAAGAGATGATCGAACTGTTTTCCGATATTCCGGAAGCGCTGCAAAACTCAGTTGAAATCGCCAAACGTTGTAATGTCACCATACGTTTAGGTGAATACTTCCTGCCGGCTTTTCCGACTGGTGGTTTGTCCGACGCAGACTTTTTAGTCTTAAAATCCAAAGAAGGTCTGGAAAAACGCTTGCTGCAGTTATTTCCTGATCCAGAAGTACGCAAAGTAAAACGGGTTGAATACGACGAACGTTTAGATATTGAACTGGGTGTAATCAACCAGATGGGTTTCCCGGGCTACTTCCTGGTGGTTATGGAGTTTATCCAGTGGAGTAAAGACAACGATATTCCGGTCGGCCCTGGCCGGGGTTCGGGTGCTGGTTCTTTAGTGGCCTATGCGCTGAGTATTACCGACCTCGACCCCTTAGAATTTGACTTACTGTTCGAACGTTTCTTAAACCCTGAGCGGGTCTCCATGCCTGACTTTGACGTCGATTTCTGTATGGACAGACGCGACGAGGTGATAGAACACGTATCTGACATGTATGGTCGCGAAGCTGTATCGCAAATTATTACCTTCGGTACTATGGCAGCTAAGGCTGTGATCCGCGACGTAGGACGGGTGCTGGGCCATCCTTACGGTTTTGTTGACCGTATATCCAAACTGATCCCGCCCACACCTGGTATGACGCTGGAGCAGGCTTTTAAAGAAGAGCCACGTTTACCTGAATTGTATGCCGCTGATCAGGAAGTAAAAGATCTGATCGACATGGCGCGTCAACTGGAAGGTGTAACCCGAAACGCAGGTAAACATGCCGGTGGTGTGGTGATAGCACCGACTAAAATTACCGATTTCGCACCTGTGTATTGTGACGCTGAAGGCAATAACCCCGTCACCCAGTTTGATAAAAACGACGTGGAATACGCAGGTCTGGTGAAGTTCGACTTCCTGGGGTTACGCACACTGACTATATTGCAGTGGGCTGTGAATATGACCAATGAGCGTCTGGCCCGTGAAGGCAAGCCGCTGGTAGACATCAATACTATTCCGCTGACCGACCGCAAGAGTTTTGACGTGCTGATGAAGGCCGATACCACAGCGGTATTCCAGCTTGAATCCCGCGGTATGAAAGACTTAATCCGTCGTCTGCAACCTGACTGCTTCGAAGATATGATAGCCCTGGTGGCGCTGTTCCGGCCTGGTCCTTTGCAGTCAGGCATGGTAGATAACTTTATCGACCGTAAACGCGGTCGTGAAGAAATATCCTATCCGGATTCTACCTGGCAACATGACTCGTTAATCCCTATTCTGGAGCCTACTTACGGCATTATCCTGTACCAGGAACAGGTGATGCAAATCGCCCAGGTCTTGTCTGGTTATTCACTGGGCGGTGCTGACTTATTACGCCGTGCTATGGGTAAAAAGAAACCAGAAGAGATGGCCAAACAGCGCGATACTTTCCGTGATGGCGCTGTCGAAAACGGGGTTGACGCCGAATTGTCGATGAAAATCTTCGATTTGGTAGAGAAGTTCGCAGGCTACGGTTTTAACAAATCTCACTCCGCCGCTTATGCGCTGGTGTCGTACCAGACCTTGTGGATGAAAGCACATTATCCGGCTGAATTTATGGCGGCAGTTATGTCTGCCGATATGGATAACACCGACAAAATAGTGATTTTGGTGGATGAATGTGAGCATATGAAGCTCAAACTTATTCCGCCTGATGTCAATTCTGGTGAATATAAATTTACGGTGAACCGTCAAGGCCATATTGTTTATGGCATAGGTGCGATTAAAGGCGTGGGTGAAGGCCCGGTTGAAGCGATTTTAGCGGCGCGTGCTAAACACGGAACATTCACAGACTTGTTCGACTTCTGTAATAAAGTTGATTTAAAACAGCTGAACCGCCGCGTTATTGAAAAGCTGATTCTATCCGGTGCTATGGACCAGTTAGGCCCGCACCGTGCTGCAATGATGGCAACTTTAGAAGAAGCGATGAAAGGCGCAGAGCAGCAAGCCAAAGCCGAAGCTATGGGCCAGTCTGATTTATTTGGTTTAATGGCACCAGAGCCTGAACACGCCGCCAGTGCCTTTAAACAAGTGCCGATTTGGCCGGATGAAGTGTGGTTGGAAGGCGAAAGGGAAACCTTAGGTTTATACCTGACAGGCCATCCAATTAACCGATATCTGGTGGAGTTACCGCATTACAGTTCGGGCCGTTTAGTGGATATGCAACCTGGCCGTCGTGATCAGGTGGTGCATGCTGCAGGTTTAGTCTTAGCAGTGCGCACTATGATCAATAAAAAGGGCAGACGTTGGGCTATTGTCACTTTAGATGACAAATCTGCGCGCTTAGATGTTCGTTTTTTCCCCGAACAGTTCGAAAACTTCGAGCATTTGCTGCAAAAAGACAAAATATTGGTGGTGTCGGGACAGGTCAGCTTTGATGATTTCAGTGGTGGCCTTACAATGTCCGGCCGCGAAGTGGTAGACATTATAGCTGCGCGGGAAAAATGCTTAAAATCCTTGACCTTAACTGTACATCAGCAGCAAATGGGGCTGGATTATCTGCAAAAACTGCAGCAAGCTATGCACGAATTTAAATTAGGCACAGTGCCTGTGAAGCTGGTGTACCAGCGCGACGAAGGTCAAATCACAGTGGCATTGGGCACCGAGTGGTGGGTAACACCTACCGATGCTTTGTTGCATCAACTGCGACAATTAGCAACAATACAACTGGATTTTCATTAATTAGGTAGTGACAGTCGATGATGCTGAATTATTTAGAGTTTGAGCAACCGATTGCGGAACTTGAAGCCAAAATAGAAGAACTTCGCAAAGTAAGCCGCAATGGCGAGTTTGATCTCGGCCTTGAAGAAGAAGTAAACAAGCTGAAGGAAAAAAGCTTAACTCTGACAAAAAAGATCTTTGCAGAATTAGGTGCCTGGCAGGTTGCTCAGTTAGCCCGTCATCCGCTGCGTCCTTACACGCTGGATTACATCAACCATATTTTCACTGACTTTGACGAGTTTGCCGGTGACCGTACTTTTGCCAACGATCCTGCTATTGTCTGCGGTACAGCCCGTTTAGGTGACAAAACTGTGATGGTGATTGGTCATCAGAAAGGCCGTGACACTTCAGAAAAAATTAAACGTAACTTTGGTATGCCAAAACCTGAAGGCTACCGCAAAGCTTTACGTATGATGGAAATGGCTGAACGTTTTAATTTGCCTATTATCACCTTTATCGACACGCCTGGTGCTTATCCTGGTGTTGGCGCTGAAGAACGTGGTCAAAGTGAAGCTATTGCCCGTAACCTCAAAGTGATGGCTGGTCTGAAAGTGCCAGTGCTTTGTACTGTGATAGGCGAGGGTGGTTCTGGTGGTGCTTTAGCCATAGGTGTGGGCGACCAGGTCAACATGCTGCAATACAGCACCTATTCGGTGATTTCACCTGAAGGTTGTGCTTCTATATTGTGGAAAAGTGCTGATAAAGCGCCTATAGCTGCTGATGCTATGGGTATTACAGCGCCACGTTTAAAAGAGCTGAACCTGATTGACGACATAGTCAGCGAGCCTTTAGGTGGCGCACACCGCAATCATGAACAAATGGCACAAAGCTTAAAGCAAGCCTTGTTACGTGATTTAACCAAGCTGGAAAAACTCAGCATTGAAGAGTTGCTGGACAGACGCTATAAACGCTTAATGTCTTTTGGCTACTGCTAACAGAAAAGTCCTGTGTAAAGCTGTATAAAATCAGCGTGCATATTGGGTAACGGGCGGGGATAAACCCCGCCCCTACAAGCCGCCGCAAGGCGGCTTTGTTATTGAGGAACTATGGTTTTTAAGCGTTCAGAGTTCACAGCTTCCCTGCGTCAGCATATCCAACAGCTTGGTTTAAACCAACTGGTGCTGGGGTTATCCGGTGGGCTGGATTCTATGGTGTTGCTGGAGTTATGCCATCAGCATGCCCAGGACACAGGCATCAAGCTTAAAGCCGTTTATATCCATCATGGCTTAAGTGCCAATGCCGATCTGTGGGCTGATTTTTGTCAGCAGCAGTGCCTTAAACGCCACATTGCTTTTGAAGTGCAAAAAGTACAATTGAACCCTGCAGCAAATATTGAAGCCCAAGCCAGGGCTGCCCGTTATTCGGCTTTAGCTGCTTTTGTGACCACACCTCAGACTGCGTTATTAACAGCTCATCATGCAGACGATCAGCTGGAAACTTTACTGCTGGCGTTAAAACGTGGTGCAGGTCCTGCCGGTTTATCCGGTATTGCAGCTTTGCAGTCTTTTGCTGCGGGTTGGTTGTTACGACCTTTGCTGGATTTTAGCCGCGAGCAGATGGAAGCTTTTGCCAAAGAGCAACAGTTAGAGTGGATTGAAGATGAAAGTAATAGCGACAGCAGGTTTGACCGTAATTTTTTACGACTGCAGATCATGCCGTTGTTGCAGCAGCGCTGGCCGGCATTCCGGCAAAATGCGCTCAGGTCTGTCACTCATATCCAGCAACAACAGCAGTTTGTCGAAAAACAGTTGCAGCAGTTATTACCTGCTGTAATGCACGGAGCTGAATTAGATTTAAAACTATTGGCAGAGCAAGACTTCACTACTCAAAAGCTGCTGGTGCGCAGCTGGCTGGCTTTAAGCACGCTTAATCCATCGACGGACTGGCTGGAACGATTTTTTGCCGAGCTGATTGGCGCCAAAGCCGATGCTCAGCCTTTATTGGAACTCGATGGCAAACAGATCCGTCGTTTTGCCGACAAAGCTTATATCACCCACAGTACTGAGATCCCTGCAGCCGGAGTTTTTGTTGAACTAAAACCAGGACAGGCAGTGAATACCGCTTCAGGTCTGTTTTGTTTGAACCAGCAAAATAAAGGGATGGCACTGCTGGTTACAAACGAACCTCTGTATCTGGTATTTGGGCTTTTTAGTTTGCCTTTTAAACCGGCTGGTCAGAAGCAAAGCAAAGCGCTGAAACAATGGCTGAAGTTATGGGCTGTACCGCCATGGCAACGTCTGCAGTTACCCCTGCTGGTGCAAAATAATCAGGTGGTGGCGGTGCTTGGTTTAGCGTCAAATGCCGGATCAGAACAGGCGAATGCCTTTGTCGACTGGCAAAAAAGTTAAACTGCAATTGCAGGCAAAAAAAAGGGCTTTTGGATCTTCTGTCCTTTAGCCCCAATGTACGACGACTAAAACCTGTGCCTGTTTACGTCAGGCCTGATTAAGCAGCGCCACTTTCACCGCGTTTTTACCTGCCTGTTTAGCTTGTGATAAAGCTTCATCAGCACGGCTGAATAACAAAGCAGATTTTTGGTTAGGTGCCAGATGAGCCAGACCAGCGCTTGCGGTTACGCCAAACTGGCTGCAGATATGATGCTGGTTAATAGCTTTAACCAGACGATGAGCGACCAGCTCAGCTGCCAGCGCATCTTCTGCCGTCAGCAATACAGCAAATTCATCACCACCGAAACGGAATAAACAATCGCTTGCTCTTAAAGTCTGGCGCATAGCATCAGCCACAGCAATCAACACATCATCACCGGCTGGATGGCCAAAGTTATCGTTGGTGTGTTTAAAATTATCCAAATCCAACAAAATTAAAGCGCAGGCTTCCTGACGTCTGTTGGCAAGCTGCACGGCCCGTTCAAACTGATCGTCAAAATTCCGTCTGTTGCCAAGGTCTGTCAGGCTGTCTTTTAACGCTAATTGCTGTAAACGAACCACCACCAGCGTATTACGCAGCGGATACAACCATTGCCGTTCCAATTGCCACAGCTGATGCTGGATCATAGGAGTAAAGGCTTGTTCTGACTGATAACTTAACTCAGCCAAACATTGATCGTTCAGCATCAACACACTGCGATGCTCAAAACTGCCATCTTCCGAACCCGGCGCCAGGTATTTACCTACTGCGGTTTGTAACTGAATGGAACGCAGAGGCAAAACTTTGCCAGCGGCCATTGAATAAATTTGTAGTTGGGAAGCCAAATCCAGACTGGTTTGTAGCTGTTCGGGCAGAGTTGCCGGATCTGCAGACAAACCAGACCAATGTGGCTGACTGGTGATACCAGCGTAACTGGTCCCACTTAATGCCATATCTTGTAAGCCAAATAATTCCACTGCCGATACTCCAGACAAGATCTAAGATGACTGGAATTTGCAGGTATTGTGCCAGTTTAATAAGTGGATGATCTTATTGATTTTTTCAATTATTCAGTTTGAACTGACGCTTTTTTGACGGCAATAGCTGGCTAAAAATTGCCTTTCACTCAGAACGCAGAAAATCCAAAAGCTCCGGCATCTGTTGCATCGCATCCTGATAGCCAATGTCTATCAGACGTTTGGTGTAGGATTTTTCAAACAACAGGTAGCTGGTTAAGCTGGATTCCGAATGTTGAGTAATGCCAATTAACCGCAATAAACTGCGAACAGCCATGGGCAGTTTTAAAAAGTGCTGGCTGGCAATTTCGTTAAAATTAACGCTGGGGTTGATTAAAAAGCTGTCAACTTTTTTCAGATCCGTAGGAATATTGTTAGCTTTTAAGGTATCAATGGTTTTATTGATCCTGGTCATGCGCTCTAAATCAGCATTTAAAGTGTCCGAAAAAATGGTGTCCAGCAAGTGGCCAGCCACAGTGGCTAAACCCGGATGATGCGGCATCGAATGACTTAAATCATGAGAGCGGGGTTGTTCTAAACCTATGATCAGTATTTTATCCGCACCTAAATGAATAGGCGCACTGAGCGGTGACAACTGATTGACGGAACCATCACCGTAATAATGCTGGTGAATGCGAACTGAGGGAAATACCAGGGGTATAGAAGCTGAAGCCAATAAATGGTGAATACCCAATAAAGTTTTTTGACCACAACGTTTTGCTCTGCGCCATTCTTTGGCGTCATTACCCTGGAAAAAGGTGATTGAGTCACCTGTGTTATAACTGGACGCTGTGACAGATACACTGGATAAATAGCCGCCCTGAATATTGCGGTCTATGCGCTGCAAATCAAGAATGTTGTGCAGCAGTAAACGCAGAGGTTTATTGTCCAGTAAGCTGACAGGTTTTTTATTGGCGTAGTCAGCCTGAAAGGCAGTTAAAAAACCACGTAATAAATGCCAGCCTAAACGCAGATAATCCGAATAATACACATGATGGGTATGGAAATTGCGCCAGACCCACTCGATTTTTCTGACTCCTAAGTGAAAACATGAAGCATAGCAGGCAATACCTGTGGCATTGATGGCTCCTGCTGAAGTGCCACAAATGATTTCAAATGGAATTTTACTGTTGCGTGGGTAATGTAAAGCCAAAGCTTTGAGTACGCCAACCTGATAAGCGGCTCTGGCGCCACCCCCTGTTAGCAGCAAGGCAACTTTTTTAGTGGTGTTTTCATCTTTTTTACTATCAGTCACTGAAACTTCTTAACTCTTTACAGACTCTCTGTTTATATATTGCTGAAAAGCAAAATAAATGCAACGCTATAGCCAGTTTTTCAACGGCTTAAATATCAGTTATCCGAATTAGTGAAAGGAAAAAACAGAAATGACCGAGAAGGCTCCTGGCACAGGCCAGCAACAGTATTACATAGGTTTAGCTGTAGTGGCGGTGACCCTGATTGCTATTGTCTGGTTTTTCTTCCGATCCGATGATGCAGTAGTGCCGGAAGCTGAACCAACTCCGGTACCGACATTACAGCAACCAGCTCCTGCTGATGTATTAACAGCGGATCAGGAACCTGTAGACAGTTTAACAGTGCAGGCCCAGGATGAAACTCCTTTGCAGGAAACGTCACTGGATGATGCGGTGGCTGTTGAGCCTACAGTCAAATTACCCAGTCTGGATGAATCAGATACAGAAGTGAAAACCGGTTTGTTGGGATTACGCTGGAAGGCTGGTTTGGCATCACTTTTTGTGACTGAAGATATGATCCGCCGTTTTGTGGTGAATGTAGACAATATAGCCCAGGGCACTTTGCCAAAAGGTCAGCCACTGTTTCAGCCCATCACAGTCAAATTTGCCACTTTAGCTGCACAAGATGGAGCAGTGCAGCTTGATCCTGCTAATTTCGAACGTTATGAGCCCTATCTGCAATTGCTGGAAAGTGTCTCTGTGACTGAAGTGAAACGTTTATTTGAATACTATTATCCGTTGATGCAAGAAGCTTATGCAGAGTTAGGTTACACCGATGCTCAGTTCCGTGTGCGTTTGCAGGATGCGATTAAAGTGCTGTTGGCCACACCAGAAATTGCGCCTCCTTTGACACTGGCCCGGCCTAACGTCTATTACACTTATGCCGATCCGGAACTTGAAGCTTTACCATTGGCGCAACGCCAGATGATCCGCTTAGGTCCTGACAATCAAAAACGCCTGAAACGGGTATTAGAAGCCCATCAATTGGTACTGGCTCAGCCTTAATGTCAGCTTTACCCGCTGTTCCTGCTACTTTGCCACGGCGTCACAGTAACCTGGGCCAAAAACTTGGCCTCTGGTTGCTGAAACTACTTGGAGGCTGGAGCATTCAGGGTGAGCTGCCCGCACATAAAAAGATGGTGATAGCTGTAGCCCCTCATACCTCAAATCAGGATTTTTTTGTTGGCATAGCCGCAGCTCTGGCGCTGGATCTTAAAATTCGGTTTTTAGGTAAACACAGTATTTTTGTCTGGCCCTTCAAAGGGCTTTTGTTGTCTTTAGGCGGAATAGCTGTAGACCGCAGCCATCCCCATGGGGTAGTGGGGCAAGTAGTGGCAGAGTTTGAGCAAAGTGATTCGTTGTTATTAGGTTTATCACCTGAAGGTAGTCGTAAAAAGGTGGAACACTGGCGCTCAGGTTTTTGGTTTATAGCCAGGCAAGCCAAGGTGCCAGTGTGTTTAGTCGGACTGGATTACCAGCACAAGCAACTGGTGTTTGGCCCATGCTTTACTACGGGCGAAAATTTCGCCGACGATCTACAACAAATGTGCATGTTTTTTCAGCAAATGACCGCAAAGTATCCGGAAAACGCTTAAGTTCTTGCACAGAGAAAAGCTTTTCAGCATAATGCGCGCACCAGTTCTGCTGGTACCTTCAATGGTGGCCTCATCGGTCCTCCCGCAATACTAATTCGTTCACCTGGTCAGATCCGGAAGGAAGCAGCCAAAGCGGATAACGTATGTGCCGGGATGTCGGCTGGTGAGGTCGCCACCCAATTTTCCTGTCTGGATTGTCACCCGCTTTGTATTTAGTTACATTGCTGCATAACGCTAATTTTTTGTGTCATGGAATGGATTCTGTATGAATAACTTTCTTTCCGGTTTAATACTGGCCTGTTGTGTTTTACCTTTTTCTTTTGCTGTTGCCGCAGAGAGTCAGTCCGCTGTTTTACCGCTGAAAATGTTTTATCAGGGTGAACGTCTGAAAATGTTTTATCAGGGTGAACGTATTGAACAGTTGCGTTTATCGCCTAATGGCAAACGTCTGGTCGCGTTAAAAAACATTGAAGAAAATACACTAATCCAACTGATTGATTTAACCTCAGGTGAGTCCTTTTATCTGGGTAAAACAGACAATAAGAAATTTAAATTTTCCTGGGTGCGTTGGGCTAACGATACCCATTTGTTGGCTAGCTTCCGCTATGGCGATGTTCGTGGCATGGGGACTAAAACTACTGAAACCCGTTTGTTTTCCATTGAAGCCAAGGCGGGTTCCGAGTTGGTTCCTATGGTGAAAGCTGCAAGGGAAGATGAGTATCAAAGTCAGTTTCAGGACGATGTTATTAAATTACGTTATCCGGATGACGATCATTTTTTACTTGGACTGGACAGAGAAATGCCAGGTCATGACAGTTTATTTCAGGTGAATGTAAAAACCGGCAAAGCCACACTGATCCAAAGACACAGATCCAATGTTGGTTCCTGGCTGGTGGACAGGCAAGGCCAGATCAGAGCCAGCAGAGACTATAACGAAAAAACGACGGAAACCTCTGTGCGTGTATTACGCCCCGGTCAGACAGAGTGGATTGAAGCATGGCGTTGGCAGGCATTTTCTGAAGAAGCCATTGCTATTCTTGGCTTTGGTAAAGATCCTAAAGATTTATATATATCAGCCAATCACGAAGGACGTTCTGCTGTATTTAAAGTGGATTTGAGTCAGGCTGATTTACCCCGCCAGTTGATCATCAGCCATCCGGTTTACGACATCGAGGGTTCATTGATTTATTCGGCGGCCCGTGATGAACCTGTGGGTATTTATTTCAGTGACGAAGCCTCTGGCAGTTTATTCTGGGACGAGGAATTTAAAGCCTTTCAGGCAGGTTTGGATAAAGTGTTGCCTGATACAGTGAACTACATCACGAATTTAAGCTCGGACGACAGAACCTATCTGGTGTATGCAACCAATACCACAACGCCGGGTACTTATCTGCTTGGCGACCGGAATGAGAAGTCTCTGTTGCCGCTGGCCGAAACCTATCCGGGTTTAAACGAAGATCATCTGGTACAAAAGAAAAAAGTCAGCTACAAAGCCCGGGACGGTCTGGTTATTGAAGGTTATGTCTCAATACCCAAAGGCAAAGATGGACCAGGTGCTATGGTGGTATTGCCGCATGGAGGTCCTTTTTCTCAGGATTCCAATAGCTTTGATATCTTCTCAGCTTATCTGGTCAACAAAGGTTATGTGGTATTTCAACCCAACTTTCGGGGTTCAACTGGCTATGGCCACCAATTTCTGACTCAGGCCGTTGGTCAGTATGGAATGGCGATGCAGGATGACATTACCGACGGTACAGAATATCTGATCGAACAAAAAATCGCCGACCCTAAGCGTATTTGTATTATGGGGGCCAGTTATGGTGGATATGCAGCATTGTTAGGAGCAGCCCGCACGCCGGATTTGTATCAGTGTTCAGTTAGTTTTGCTGGCGTTTCCGATTTACCTGAGCAACGTTACAGCTACCGAAATTACACCAGTTACAATCTGGCGAAAAAACAGATGGGCAAAGACAATGATTTGCTGGAGCAGAATTCGCCTTTAAATATGGTCGAAAACATTAAGATCCCTGTTTTGCTGTTGCATGGTACTGAAGATCGCAGCGTCAATGTAAAACAAAGCCGCATGATGGCGGACGAGCTGGCAGATGAAAAGAAAGTCTTTACCTATGTCGAAATTGAGGATGGTACCCATCACCTGGATTATCTGCCACACCGAAAACAGACTTTTGAAGCTATAGATAAGTTTTTGAATCAGTATTTGCCACTGACATCTTCCTCTGACTAGCCAAGAATTCAACACAGTAGTGCGCCTTCCAGAGCGCGCTGCTGCGTTAATCAGTATCTAGTGTCGAATTGGTACCTGAATGCTGCATGCGGTCTATTACAATCACAGCTGCGAGCAATTGAGCTGTCAGCTTAGGTTCAAAAATGTCCACACCATAAGTATCTGACCAACTGAACCATGACTTCGACACTTCAGCCACTACTTTGCCTTTTTGGCTAATTTTGTATTCGTGTTGCCATAAATTACCCTGCATTTCCAGTTCACCTGCAGGGCCTGTCACAGTAAAACGGCTAGTCCAGAAGGGCCAAAATCTTTTTTGAACAAGCCATTCACTGCCATCAGCACAAAGCAGTCGACAGGCTGGCAAAATGGTCAGGTATTTACGTTTAATTTTTAAAAGCTCAACATCATTGCTGTCAAACAGGCTTTGGCTGCTGGATATACTGAAAAACTTCCCTTTAACGCTAAAAGCCGCCTTGCCGTTTTCATCTTCAATAATAAAGCTGTCGGTCAGGCTGAATATTTTTTGTTTAATTTTATATTTCATCAGAAAAACTCAGAGCAGAAGTGTTCATAACATACTGTATTTTTGGATGATTTTTCCTGGTTTCGTTAGTTAAACCCAGACGTGACCGCATGTATTCAGATCGGACTGTATTTACTCCAGTTGCAAAGACCAGCCATATTTAGCCAATATAGCCATATGGGCTTCGCTGCCATAGACTTTGGCCCAACTTTGACGTAAATGATCGCGCTGCTGTTGCGTCATGCCACTGCGACTGGCGGCAAAATACACCGGATTGCGGTTGACCACTAAATGCTCGCTGTACAACCTGGCTATATCCGGATGCTTTTTCGCCCATTCCTGATACTGAGCTCTGTCTTCAATCACGCCCAGCACTCTGTTGCGCTCCAGAAAACCCAGTTTATGTGAAATGGTTTTGGCATCCAGCAGCTTCTTGGCGAAATCAGGGTTTTGTTGTAGTCGTTGATACTCTTCACCATAAAAGGCTTCCCGCAACACCCCAATTTGGCCCGGCAGCCACATGACGTCGGCGAGCGTCTGGGTTCTGGTTTGATAATCTTTGTGCAGCACTAATACGGCGTCTTCCACATAATGACTGCCAATAAAATCTGCAAACAGCTCCCGTTCCGGGCTTTTTGACATAGTCATCATTAAATCGAGCTGGCCTTCCTGCAACATACTCAGTCCTCTGGACCAGGGCACTTTTACTAACTGCAGTTTGCAGTCGGCTGTGTTGGCTAACAACTCCAACAGCTCCAGATGCAAAAAATGCCATAAACCTGGTTCTTTGCTGTTTTGATAATGTTGTTCGGTAATTTGCGCTGATAAAAAGCAGTCTGTGGCTTTTTCTGTAGCGAAGATGGCCGAACTGAAAAGGCTACAAAAAACAATAAGACAACTGAATTTCATGCCCGAACGGCTCCAACAAAAATTTGTCTCCAGAGCATAGCTGTAAATGACGGTAAATTGCGAGCAGGAAAAAGGGCATTGTCAAAATGCCCTTGTATAGATGCCCTTGTAAAAAACTGATCTGAGACTTAGCTTCAGCTTTTTTTCTGATGCCGTTGTTTTAATACCTCGAGTACATCATGCAAAGCCAAATCCTGGCTTTTTAGTAAGACTAACAAGTGATAGATCAGATCTGCAGCTTCGTTTTTCAGCTCTTCTCTGTCGCCTACAGTAGCGGCCAGGGCTGTTTCTACCCCTTCTTCACCTACTTTTTGCGCTATACGTTTGACGCCTTTGGCAAATAAAGAGGCGGTGTAGCTGCTGCTTGGGTCAGCGCCGTATCTGCTGTGGATCACTTGTTCTAATTGATCTAAAAAGGCTAAATCGGGTTGGTTGGCATCTTCAGCGTGCCAGCAACTTTCGGTACCAACATGACAAGTGGGGCCTATCGGCAATACCAAAGCCAGAATACTGTCCTGGTCGCAATCCGCTGCCATGCTTTGTAATTTCAGCGTATGGCCTGAGCTTTCGCCTTTGGTCCATAAGCGGCTTTTACTGCGGCTAAAAAAAGTGACATCGCCCGTTTCCAGGCTTTTTTGCAGCGCTTCTTTAGTAGCAAAACCCTGCATCAGTACTTTGCCAGAGCGGGCGTGCTGCACTATGACGGGTAACAAGCCATCGCCTTTGCTGAAATCCAGCTGGTCCAGGTTGGTTAAATTCAGTTTCATGGCCTGATCTCCAGCTTACGTTCTAATAAAAATGCTTTTAGCTCTGGTATAGGAATAATGCCTTTGTGGAACACCGAAGCGGCTAAAGCGCCATCTACATCGGCTTGTTCAAATACATCTGCAAAATGCTGCATAGCCCCTGCGCCACCACTGGCTATCAGTGGCACTTTGCACGCATTTCGCATCAGTTGTAACTGAGTTAAATCATAACCCTGGCGCACACCGTCCTGATTCATACAGTTCAGCACTATTTCACCAGCACCCAGCTCTTGCACCCGCTTTAACCAGTCCAGCGTCAACCAGCGGGTTTTTTGGGTACGGCTTTCATCACCAGTGAACTGGTAGACCTGATATAGACCTGTTTCTTTATCAAAAAAGCTGTCGATGCCGATGACGACACATTGCTGACCAAAGCTGTGCTCCAGCTCGCTAATCAGTTCTGGTCGCGCCAGGGCAGGGCTATTCACTGAAATTTTATCTGCACCCATTTCCAGAATTAATCCTGCGTCAGCGACAGATTTAATACCACCAGCCACACAAAACGGAATATCTATCACCTCAGCAATACGGCGCACCCAGCTTTTATCGACCACACGGCCATCGCTGGAGGCGGTGATATCGTAAAACACCAGCTCGTCTGCGCCTTGTTCGGCATAGGCTTTGGCCAGCGGCACTATATCGCCAATAATTTCGTGGTTACGAAACTGCACACCTTTAACCACTTTGCCATCGCGCACGTCTAAACAAGGAATTATGCGTCTTGCCAGCATTGGATTGCCTCCTGTGCCGTGAACTTACCTTCCAGCAAGGCCCGGCCTAAAATAACTCCAGCCACGCCAGTGGGTTTTAAAGCTTTGATATCAGCCAGAGAGCCAACACCACCAGAGGCTTGCCACTGAATTTGTGGGTAGTTCTGTACCAGCTCAGCGTACAAAGCGACATTAGGGCCCTGCAAAGTGCCGTCTTTACTGATGTCTGTGCAAAGCACATGCTTAGCGCCAGCTGCAATAAAACCATCCAGCACCTGTTCAAGCGTAATAGTCGACTCTTCAATCCAGCCGTGGCTTGGCAGAGTTTTGTCGCCTTTGGCATTAATAGATACATCAAGCGCCAGAACTATCTTGTCGCCGCCATAAGTGCGTAACCAGCCTTGCACTGTTTCGGGCTCACGAATAGCCACACTGCCCACAACAACACGGCTGGCACCAGCTGCCAGTAACTGTTCAACATCTGCTGCAGTACGCACACCACCGCCCACTTGTACTGGCAAAGGCGCGTTTTTCATTAAGCTGGTTAACAGCTCAAGCTGGCGGTCAGCGGCATTTTTTGCCCCTGTTAAATCCACCAGATGCAAAATGCCTGCGCCCGCTTCAGCGTATAAGTCGCGCAGCTGCAGTGGCGTTTGTTGATATTCAGTGGTTTTATCGTAGCTGCCCTGATAAAGCCGCACTGTTTTACCTTGTATCAAATCTATAGCTGGAATAATCACGTTTAATCCTGTAACGGCAGAGCCGGATGAGAAAAATTAACCATTAAAAGCCAGAAAATTCTGTAATAAACGAGCACCGACAGCACCAGAACGTTCAGGGTGGAACTGTGCGCCCAGCTTATTGCCTTTGCCAATGACTGCGGCAAAATCACTGCCGTAGTTACAGCGGGCTAAGGTGCTGTCAGACGGTGCTACCGCAAAACTATGGACAAAATACAGATAATCTTTTTCACCTATGCCTTTAAGCAGAGGGTGATTTTGTGCACTCTCTTCCACTTGCAAAGTATTCCAGCCCATATGAGGCAAACGTAAATCACCGACTTGCATGCGTTTGACCTGACCTGGTATTAAACCTAAGCAGTCGACATCCCCTTCTTCACTGCGGTCGGTCAGCAACTGCATACCCAAGCAAATGCCCAAAAGCGGCTGCTCTGCCTGTTGTAAGGTGGCAATTAAATCGCGATCCCGTAAGTTCGCCATCGCCTGACGGGCAGCGCCCACACCCGGCACTAACAAACGGCTGGCGTTTTTAATCACGCTTAGATCGCGGCTGACTTTGGCATCCACACCCAGGCGCTGAAAGGCACAATACACAGAGCTGATATTGGCGCAGCCAGTATCTACAATCACTAGCGACATTAAAGCACTCCTTTACTGCTCGGCAGTGCTTCACCTGATACTTTAATGGCCTGACCTAAAGCTCTGCCAAAGGCTTTAAATAAACCTTCCACCATATGGTGTTTATTGCCAGGGCTGACCGATAAGTGCAGCGTCATCAGCATGGCATCACTTAAAGAGCGGAAGAAGTGGTGCACCATCTCAAGGTTCATGGTGCCAACAGCACCCTGGCCTAAATCGGCATCAAACTTCAGCAGCGGCCGGCCGGATAAATCCAGCACACATTCAGCGCGGCATTCATCCATAGGCAAGACAAAACCAAAGCGGGTAATACCTTTTTTATTGCCCAGCGCTTGTTTTAACGCCTGCCCTAAAGCCAGGGCTGTATCTTCCACGCTGTGGTGATCGTCAATGTGTAAGTCGCCTTTCACTTTTAACTGCAGGCTAAAACCACCGTGGGTGGCAATTTGATCCAGCATATGGTCAAAAAAGCCGACGCCGGTTTCAATGACATTGCCGCCTTGCTGGTCTAAATCGACGTTCACCTGAATATCAGTTTCGCGGGTCACACGATTGACGCTGCCTTTACGACCTTTGCTTAACAGCTGTTTAGTGATTTCTTTCCAGCCTAAGGTATCGCGGTCGTAACGGAAGGACGGCAGGCCCATATTTTCAGCCAGTTGCACGTCTGTTAAACGGTCGCCAATGACAAAAGAGTTGGTGAAATCCACTTTACCTTGTTGTAGATAATCCTTCACTAAACCCAGCTTTGGCTTGCGGCAGCTACAGTTGTCTTGATCAAAATGTGGACAAATTAAAATATCGTCAAAACGAATGCCCTGTGAATTCAGCAGTTGCATCATTTTTTCCTGCGGCGCATCAAAAGTATCACGCGGGAAACTGTTGGTGCCCAGGCCATCCTGATTGGTGACCATCACCAATGAATAACCAGCGGCCTGCAGCTTTAATAATGAAGGCACCAGATCAGGCTCGTACGCCAGTTTTTCCAGTGAATCCAGTTGTTTATCTACCGGAGGTTCTTCCACCATAGTGCCGTCACGGTCAATAAATAAAATAGCTTTGGCACTCATAAAGACTCCTGTTTTTCTGTAGTTGTTGTGGTGGAATAAGACGACATAATCTGTTGTAACTGCGCCATTTCATCTGGCGAACCTATCGATACCCGCACCACCTGACCTAAACCCAACTGACTGGATTGGTTACGGATAAGTACACCTTGCTCTGCAATAAAATTCACCAGTGCAGCTGCATCAGGCACGGCCAAGAGCACATAGTTGGCCTTCGATGGATAGACACGGCTTACATAACTCAGAGTCCTGGCAAAAGCGCTGAAGTTGTCGCGTAAGCTATTGATTTGCTCAACAGTGGTGCGCATTTTTTGCTGGCCTTGGCTTGATAACGCCAACACTGCAATTTCAGCCACAGGAGCTGGCACAGGGTAGGGCGCAATCATCTGGCGCAGTGCTGCAATGATTGAGGGTTCAGCCAAAGTAAAACCACAACGCAAACCTGCCAACGCAAAAGCTTTAGATAAAGTACGCAGCACCACTAAGTTGCTGTATTGATTTAATAAACCAGCCACAGAGGCTTCTGGCGCAAACTCAATATAAGCTTCGTCAACCACTACTAAGGCTTTGTCTTTATAAAACTCCAGCACATCGACAATTTGCTGGCGAGGTATTAAATCGCCTGTTGGGTTATTAGGGCTACAAATAAACACCAGTTTTACATTGGCTTTTTGCGCAAATAAGGTCGGCAGATCCAAGGTCAACTCTTGGGTTAAAGGCACTATATTGACATCCACCAGCTGGCTTTCAGCGCTGATTTTGTACATGCCATAAGTTGGCGGGCAAATGCTGATGGCATCCTGACCTGGTTCACAGAAGCTACGAATAAGAAGCTCAATGCCTTCGTCCGCACCACGGCTGGTCAGTACCTGATTGGTTTCTACGCCAGCATAAGCTGCATAAGCGCTGATTAAATCTTTTGGCTGACAATCCGGGTATCTGTTGTATTGGCCTGACAGTGTATAGTCTGTTGCCATAGAGTTTTCGTTGGCATTCAGCCAGACCGAACCGCCACTCATACTTAAGCGGGCTGAAGCATAAGGCACCAGTTGTTGCACTTTTTGCCTGGCTAAAGAACTGATACGGCTCATTGACGATTTTCCTCTGAAATTTGTGCTGAAAGCTCTAACTCTGCTAAACGAAATGAAACCGCATTGGCGTGTGCATCCAAACCTTCGGCTTTAGCCAGCTTGACAATAGTGGGGCCTAAATCCCGCATGCCAGCTGCTGTTAAGGTTTGCACTGTGTAACGGCGATAAAAATCGGCCAGGCTTAAACTGCTGTGATTACGGCTGTAGCCATAAGTGGGCAGTACGTGGTTAGTACCACTGGCATAATCCCCTGCCGATTCAGGCGTGTAAGGGCCAACAAAAATACTGGCAGCGTTAGTCAGTTTGCCAAGCAAAGCCTGATCATCAGCCGTCTGAATAATTAAGTGTTCAGGCGCGTATTGATTGCTCACTTGTGCCGCTGTCGCTAAATCCGGCGTTAAAATCAGTCTGCTGTTGGCAAGCGCCTTTTTAGCAATTTCAGCTCGTGGTAATAAAGCAGTCTGACGTTTTAACTCACTAATAGTATTAACCAGTAAAGCTTCAGAAGGGCTTACCAACACCACTTGTGAGTCTGGGCCGTGTTCGGCCTGGGATAATAAATCTGCTGCCACAAAGACTGGATTGGCGTTGTCGTCGGCAATCACCAGCACTTCAGAAGGGCCTGCAGGCATATCAATAGCGGCACCTCGGGCATCCTGACTGACTTGCTGTTTAGCTTCGGTGACAAATCGGTTGCCTGGGCCAAAAATTTTATCCACTTTGCCGATGCTTTCAGTGCCATAGGCCAAAGCAGCCACAGCTTGAGCGCCACCTAAGGTATAAATTTCAGTGATGCCACAGAGTGATGCTGCATACACAATTTCAGCAGCAATATCACCTGCTTCAGGCTGACCCGGAGGTGTGACTAACACCACTCGGCGACAACCGGCCAGTTGAGCAGGTACACCTAACATCAATACAGTCGAAGGCAAAGGTGCGCTGCCGCCAGGTACATACAAACCCACCTGATCCAAAGCGCTGTAATTAAGCTCACAGATCACACCGGGCTGAGTTTCAATGCGGATATTTTGTGGCAACTGAGCCGCATGAAAGGTGCGGATATTACGATACGCAATCTGAATGGCGGTTTTTAGCTCATCGGATAAAGAGGCGATTAAGTTTTGTTGCAGATCCTCTGCCAAGCGCAAAGGGTTGCTTTGCAGCTTGTCGAATTCGCGGCTAAAACGCAGTAAAGCGGCATCGCCTTCAGTGCGCACAGCACGGATAATGTCCCGCACTTTTTGTTTTAAGCTGTCGGATTCCTGCTGCAGCGGGCGCTCTAGTAAAGCCTGCTGCGCAGTTTTATCCAGTTGTTGCCAGTTGCTGATCTGAAACTGCATGCCTTACTCCATCATCTTTTCAATGGGTAATACAAGAATAGAGCTGGCACCTAAGCCTTTGAGTTGCTCCATGGTTTCCCAGAACAAAGTTTCGCTGCTGACCACATGCAAAGCCACTAAATCGTCATTGCCAGCCAGTGGCAATAAAGTTGGATTTTCGGCACCTGGCAGCAGAGCTATCACTTCCTGTAAACGAGCTCGTGGCGCGTGCAACATAATGTATTTGCTTTCATTGGCCTGCATCACGCCCTGAATTCGTGGCATCAGTTTTTTAATCAGTTTCAGCTGTTTCTCATCTGCTAAATCACGACGCTGAATAAGTACTGCTTTGGATCGGTAGATCACTTCCACTTCTTTTAAACCATTGGCTTCCAGGGTGGCACCAGTGGAGACTAAATCACAAATGGCGTCGGCTAAACCGGCGCGTGGTGCCACTTCGACTGAGCCTTTTAAATTGACGATACGGCAATTGACACCCTTTTGTTTTAAATAGCGATTCAGTAAACGTGGGTAAGTGGTGGCAATAGTGCGGCCTTCTAAATCTTTGATGGATTTATAGTCTTCTTCTTGCGGCACAGCGATAGATAAGCGGCAGCCACCAAAGTCCAGACGGGCCAACACAGTGTAATCGTAAGTTTCGTTGTCCATTTGGCGCTGCAGTGATACTTCTTCCAGTACGTTTTCGCCAACAAAACCTAAATCACAAACACCGTCCATCACTAAACCCGGAATATCGTCATCACGTACCCGCAGCAAATCGACATCCATATTTTCTACATGGGCGATCAGGCGCTGTTCACGTAAGTTGATCTTTAAACCGCAGCTGGTTAACAGGGCCTGAGAGTCTTGCGACAAGCGGCCTGATTTCTGAATGGCGATACGTAATCTGTCTGTATTTACTGTCATGTTATTTATTACCTTGTAAAATCGTAAAACAAAAACCCCGGGATTTTAGCCCCGGGGTTCAGTTGGAATTTGTTTTCACTTTTCCACCAGAGGCTGGTTATAACCTAGCCTCCAATGTCAACACGGACCGGCTAGTCGGATAAATGATGGTGATGATGCCAGTGGATGTTGATAATCATGGAAAGTGACTCCTCGTTAAGATGTATACAAGCTAACGGCTTTTTGTCATTCAGGCAACTGAAATTTTTGTTTCTCTGCTCTTTTATTAAATGCGTGGAGTGTTGTTAAGTTGTTGTATTTAGTTGCTTATTTGTTTTTATGTACAGTTTTTAACGATAAAAAATGAATAAATTATAAGAATAAGACTCTAACCGTTGGGTTGAAAATTAATCAGGTTGTATAGATAAAGTTATTTGTTTCACTGCCGATAACAGGGCAGAGGAGGGGTTTATGGACGTATTGTTTCCCTATTTGTACCGACCACCAGGCACGCCGGCTGAACAAGCCAGGCCTATGATCGCGCCTGTGTTTAAAGATGCCAAAATCAGTGCTTATGAAAAAGAAGAAAAACGTTTTCTGATTTTACTCAAAGATCAGCAAAAAAAACGTCAGGACAGACGCCGCTCTGACGATTATCCGGCTGCACCTGAAACCACACCTGAAGAAGAGCAGCATGTGGATGATGAAGGACACTTAGATATTTTTGTCTAGCCAAGGCATAATAGCGCAAATTCTTGCCAGGTCTTGTTTATGCTTTTGTCTGCTGTTTCATCTTTCATCTCTTTCTTGTTTTTTTGCTTATGTTAAAACAAGTGCAGCAGGCTTTTGCCGAACAAGGCGCTTTATCTAAAGCTATTGACGGTTTTAAGGCCCGTGAACCACAAAAGCTGATGGCAGCTTCTGTGACTAAGTCTATTGAAAACGGCAATGCGTTATTGGTAGAGGCTGGTACTGGTACAGGTAAAACTTACGCCTATTTAGTACCGGCTTTGTTATCAGGTAAAAAAGTTATTTTATCCACTGGTACTAAAAACCTGCAGGAACAGCTGTATTTCCGTGATTTACCTACAGTACTCAAAGCCCTCGCCTTGCCGGTCGATACGTCTTTACTCAAAGGCCGTTCCAACTATTTATGTTTATTTCGTTTAGATCAGCATTACCAGCATGTGCCAACCGCAGATGCGGCTGTGATTAACGATTTAAGCCTGATCAAAAAGTGGTCCAACGAAACCCAAAGTGGCGATATAGGCGAGCTGACTTATATAGCGGAAGACTCCAAAGCTTTACCTCTGGTTACCAGCACCACAGATAACTGTCTCGGCAAAGACTGTCCTTCTTACGAAGACTGTTATCTGCTAAAAGCCCGTAAAAAGGCGATGCAGGCCGATTTAGTGGTAGTGAACCACCATCTGTTTTTTGCCGATATGGCGCTGAAAGACACAGGTTTTGGTGAGCTGCTGCCCAATATGGATGTGGTGATCTTTGATGAAGCCCACCAAATTCCGGATATCGCCAGTGAATATTTTGGCGAAACCTTATCCAGCCGCACTTTGCTGGAACTCTGTAAAGAGCTGGAACTGATTTGTAAAACTGAACTGCGTGATCATCCGCAGCTAAGCAAAACAGCAGACAAGCTGGCGACTTTGGTGCGGGACTGGCGACTGTTATGGTCAGACGAACCTGAACGGGGTAACTGGCGTGACAGCAGCAAAAGGCCTGATGTACAACTGGCGTTAACCCGGGTGTCTGAAGCTATGGGCATGTTGTATCAGGTGCTTAAAGGCAGTTTAGGCCGCAACGAAGTGGTAGATCACTGTTTTGAGCGGCTGGCTTTAGCTAAAACTCAGCTGGAGAAGCTACAGGATGTCAGTAAAACCGGTGTCAGTTTTTGGTATGAAACCACCAGGCAACATATCAGTCTGCATTTAACACCTTTAAGTATCGCTGATAAATTCCGTGAACTGGTATTTGCAGAAAAACGCAGCTGGATTTTTACCTCAGCGACTTTGTCAGTGGATCAGGGCTTTGCCCACTATATTGAGCAAATGGGTTTGCAACAGGCTGACACCTTGTTACTCGACAGCCCTTTTGATTATGAACAACAGGCCATGTTGCTGGTGCCTCGTTATTTACCTGAGCCCAATGATGCCCGTATGGGCAAAGCATTGCTAAAATTGGCAGTGCCTTTAATTGAAGCCAATCAGGGCCGCTGTTTTTTCCTCTTTACCAGTCACAGAATGCTGCAATGGATGGCGAACGAGTTGCCACAGCATTTGTCTTTGCCTGTGCTGGTGCAGGGCACCACCAGTAAACGATTATTGCTGGAACAATTTGTTGAAACCAAACATGCGGTATTGCTTGGAACCGGCAGCTTTTGGGAAGGTGTTGATGTACGGGGCGATACCCTAAGCTGCGTTATTATCGACAAACTGCCTTTTGCATCACCTGACGACCCTTTGTTGCAGGCCCGTAATGAAGATTGTCAGATGAAAGGGTTGGACCCTTTTGCTTTAGTGCAATTGCCACAAGCCGTTATCACCTTAAAGCAGGGGGTTGGCCGTTTAATCCGCGACGTGTCTGATCGGGGTGTTTTAGTTATTTGTGATAACAGATTAGTCACCCGGCCTTATGGGGCGGTATTCTTAAAAAGCTTACCCCCTATGCGCCGTAGCCGCGATTTGCAGGCTGCGGTAAAGTTTTTAGAAGATTTACCTAAGTAATATACTCTTCGTACTTGAAGCTGCAGCTTTGTTGCCTGCGTGCTCTCGCCCCAGTCACATAGGACTACTATGCTCCTGGGGTCTCACGCACTTGTCGCCTCCCTGCAATTCCAATTACTTTGAGTAGATAACCAAAAATGTAAAAAGGAGTAGCCTGTTGAAATTACTGGCATTAGATACCTCAACCGAAGCATGTTCAGTGGCTTTAACTGTCGATGGCAACATTTGGACTTTGGACGAGGTTTGCCCACAGCAACACAGCAAACGCATTTTGCCTATGGTGCAACAGCTATTGTCTGAAGCTGGTTTAACTTTGCAGCAACTGGATGGTCTGGTATTTGGCAAAGGCCCAGGCAGTTTCACCGGTGTGCGTATAGGGGTTGGCGTATGTCAGGGCCTGGCTTTTGGCGCTGATTTACCCGTTTATGGTGTATCGACGCTTGCTGCTATGGCGCAAGCCGCGCACAGATTACATCAGGCCCATCAGGTGGTTGCTGCCATAGATGCACGGATGAATGAAGTCTATCTGGCCAGTTTTCAGCTGGGTGAGCAGGGTTTAATGCAGGCGCTAAGCACTGAGGTTGCAGCTAAACCAACCGCCTTACCTGGCCCTGTATTGAAAGGCCATATTTGTGCTGTTGGGACTGGCTGGCAAACCTATCCACAACAGTTGGAAGACTGGCACAAAACTGGCAATACTGGATCTGAAGATCTTGCTGTGGTTCATCATAGTCCTGTGATTCTGTACCCTTCAGCGCAGGATATGTTGAGTCTGGCGGCAATTCCGTTCCGGCAGGGGCAGTTTATTGCCGCCGAACTGGCAGAACCGACTTATGTGCGCGATGAGGTCACCTGGCAGAAGTTGCCCGGGAGGTAAACCCGGCGATATTGACTTTGAATTCAGGACGGGCGGGGGAAAGCCCAGCCCCTACCCTATTAAAATGGTAGGGTATGAAGATTAATAAAAGCGACTTGGCGAAATTTTTTGCTAAGTTATACTGGCACTAAAGCAAGGCGAACTTTGAGCAGTTATGACAATAGCCGTAAGTCGTGATGTACCCCAAAGCCCTAATGTTGGGCTGGTATTTCAGGGCAATAAAACCAAAGCCGTTGAGGCTGAACAGCAAAGCAAAACCACACTGGCGCCATCGGGTTCCGGTGTGCGTGTTGACGCTGAAGCTTTGTCTGTGCTGGACGAGCAGGAAGCACAAAAACGCACTATGTACGACCAGCCAAAACAACGTAATCAACAGGCCTTAGATGCCTACGAAATGTTTGCCAATCAGGATAAACGCGAAAAAGTTCAGCAAATGTTTAGTCTGGACCTGTACGCTTAAGTCTAAATTCCTCTCTGAAGAAATTAGTTCAAAATTCATAACCACAAAACCGATGAAAGTATTTTCATTGTGCTTTATGCTGTCTTTCTAATGAAAAATGGATGGCGCTGATGTTTGACAGCAAAGTATTTCGATTGTGGTTTATTGCTGCTTTAGTGGTTTGGGTTGTGCTTTTTAGCCAGTTTAATCAACTCAATTTTTTAATTGAACATTGGTATTATCCGGCCATTATGGTTGCCGGTGCTTTTGTGGCAGGTGTAACTCCCGAAGGCGGAGGAGCTGTCGCTTTCCCGGTGCTGAATATTTTCCTCAATATAGACCGCACTATGGCGCGGGATTTTAGCCTGATGATCCAAAGTATTGGCATGACCAGCGCCAGTATTTTTATCTTAAGTCATAAGGCAAATCAGCTTAAAACCTATAAACTTTTATTGCTGTTTATCCCTGTTGCTTTTGTTGGTTTCGTTTTGGGCATGCAACTGCTGCAACAACTGCCAGTGTATATAATGCAAGCGCTGTTTTTAAGCCTGATCACCAGCTTTGCTGTGGTTTACAGCTTTGGCAAACACAGGGGCAGCAAAGCCACTTTAGATCTGAATAAACCGCTGGATTTTGTGTTGTTGCTGCTGATGCTACTGGCAGGTGGTATGTGTGCCAGTTTGTTTGGCACGGGCGCCGATATCATTTTGTACACTTTGCTGGTCACCCGTTTTCGGATGCAGGAAAAAGTGGCCACTCATATGAGTATTATGCTGATGGCTGCTATCAGTGTGTTGGGCTACGCCTACAGGCATTTTGTTGATCAGGGTATAACCGGCTATCAGGTGCAAACCTGGTTATGTGCTTACCCTGTGGTATTACTGATGGCGCCTTTGGGGGCTTATGTGCTGCATCGTATTAATAAAGAAATTATGTTGTATTCCATAGCTGTACTAAATATTGCTCAGTTGCTGTATTTCCTCTGTTATAACCCTTCGGTGGACAAGCTGATTTGGGCTTCCGTATTTACATTGTTACTCTCTACTGGCTTTGTGCTGTTGATCCGTAGCCTGAGCCGTCAGACACAAATGGTTGATCAGTCGCAGCTTGCTGTGTCGCACTAAAGGATCCAAAAACAGCTTCTGCGCGTATAAACAAGCATCCAATTCAGGAGTTTGTGTATATGGCTCGTTATTGTTTAATTACAGGTGCCAGTTCAGGCTTAGGTCGCGAGCTTGCTATCCAATATGCTGATGCTGGCTGGCAAGTGATAGCTGTGGCCCGTTCAGTCAATGCCTTGAACGAGTTGCATCAACAACACAAGGGTATTCATGCTTTTCCGCTAGATTTAACCGACACACAGTTGTTGTCTGCTGCTATAGATCAGCTTGCACAACAAATTCCGGCGCTGGATTTAGTGATCCTCAACGCAGGCAGCTGCGATTATGTGGATGTCTCCAATCTTCCTTTGGATGTATTTGACCGGACTATGGCGCTGAATTTTCAGTCTGTGGTTGCAGCGGTCAAATTACTCATGCCTTTATTGCAGAAATCAACAGAAGGTACTTTGGCTGTGGTCAGCAGCCTTGCCCATCTGTTTCCTTTTACCAAAGCCCAGGCTTACGGAGCCAGTAAAGCAGCCTTAAGCTATTTTGCTGACAGCTTAAGAGTGGATTTAACTGATTCCGGCATTCGGGTATGTCTGATTGAACCTGGTTTTGTTGATACGCCTTTAACGCAAAAAAATGATTTTAAAATGCCTTTTCTGTTGCAGGTATCAGATGCGGCAGGCCGTATTCGCAAAGGGCTTGATACACATCAGCTGCGCATTCGTTTCCCGAAACGTTTGGTATTTAGCCTGCATTTACTGAATCTGCTGCCTTATTCGTTGCGCTGTAAAGTTGCAGCCGGGATGCGTCAACCATGAAGGCAATGAACTGGCCAGTTTTAATAGGCTTTAAATTAAGTTGGTTTGCTTTGGTATTGTTCCAGAACCTATTGGTGATCCCGGTATTGTTGTTTGTGTTCTGGTCTTTGTGGCGTTGCAGCCAATCTGAGCGGTTAATCTGGTTAGTTCTTGCCGCTGTGGGTATAAGCCTCGATTCTGTATTGCAGTACAGCGGTGTTTTGAGTTTTAACGGTGCTGCCTGGTTGCCACTCTGGATGTTGGTACTTTGGCTGGTGTTTAGTCTGGTGGTGGTGAAGGTGTTTTCTGTTTATTTGCAAAAGTACTGGTTAGCGGCACTTATTGCTGCTGTCTCTGGTCCAATGGCTTATCTGGGCGGGGCTGCATTAAGTGGTCAGATGCAGGTCAGCCATACAACTGAAGCTTACATAGCGCTGGCGTTGTGTTGGGCCTGTTTTGGTGTGTTATCCGGATGGAGCAGAAGATTTTATGCGTAAGATTTTATTGATGACTGCCTTTTTTTGCAGTTTAAGTGCACAGGCTATTCCTGGTGATGTCAAATTGCTGGGGCAGGGCCAGTTCAGTTATTTATTCTGGGATTTGTACCAGGCTCAACTTTATACTGCAGATGGCAGCTGGAATGGTTATCAACAAAGCTCACCTATGGTATTAAAACTGACCTATCAGCGCAAAATAAGCAAAGATGACTTTATAGAGGCTACTATGGATCAGTGGGCGCATTTGCAAGGCAAGCTTTCTGCACAACACAAAGAGTGGGCCGGCCAGTTAGATACTCTCTGGACCGATGTGAAAAAAGGTGACCAGTTAAGTTGTGTGTTATTGCCAGATGGCACAGTGCAGTTTTACTTTAACGAAAAGCTATTGGGTGATGTCACAGATCCTGCTTTTGGTCCGGCCTTTTTAGATATCTGGTTGTCCGATAAAACATCGGCGCCTAAATTAAGAAAGCAATTGCTGCAGCTTTAACATCAAGCCGGAGCCTGTGTCGACAAATATCCTGAAAAAAAACGCCAACCACAGCTTGTTACAGCCTGGATGCTCCGTCATGAAAGTTGGTTCAGGCATTAACTCTTATCTGCTAATTTAGTTTATGTTGTTTTTCATTTTGTTTACATCTGGTTTCGGTCCCGGAACTCTATCTTATTGTTTTTGTTTATTTATTGATCTCCCTGTACGCAGCTATGTAAATGGTTTTTTTTAGATTGTCATTAATAAACAATGAGATAGGTTTTATTTATTCTTTTTTTATCGCCCTGTGCACTACGGACTGAACGTATGTTTTATGCACACCCCCCTATGGTGTTGATTTTTATCATAAATTTAACACTTGTGTTTTTTGCGGCAGACGCCAATTAACCTGAGCTTTTGTTCTATAAAAGCGGTTGACCCCGGCAAAATATAACCATTATTATCCGCCGCCGTTTTGGGATAGCCCCAAATCAGGCGTGTTGTAACTTCAGTCAACGCCAATGTTGATTGCCGTAAAAAACAGAGTCACTACGCAGTGGCCCAGGGAGAAAAAATGTTTGTAAGTAGTAAGTTGTCAAAAGCAGTTAGTTTAGCAGTAGCTTTTGGCGCTGTGTCAGGCGTCACTTTTTCCGGTTCGGTACAGGCTCAGGAAACTGATAGTGTTGAACGTATTCAGGTTACAGGTTCAAGTATCAAACGTACTGATTTTGAGGGAGCATTGCCAGTTCAGACTATTGACCGTGCAGCGATAGACCGTTCAGGTCTGGCGACAGCGGGTGATTTAATTCAGTCTATTCCGTCTATGCAAGGTTTCACTACAGATGGCGATTCTGTAGGTGGCGGTGGTGGTGGTATGAAAACCGCTTCTTTACGTGGTCTGGGTGCTGAGTACACGCTAGTTTTAATTAATGGTCGCAGAATGGCACCTCGTGGTTCAGGTTCAACTATCGATCTGAACTCTATTCCTTTAGCTGCTATTGAGCGTGTTGAAGTACTGACAGACGGCGCATCTGCTCTGTACGGCTCTGACGCTATTGCCGGTGTTGTTAACTTCATTACCAAAGACGATGCTCAGGGTGTGAATCTTTCTGCCCGTTACAACAAGCCACAAGAGAAAAACGGTACCAGCGATAATTTCTCAATCACTGGTGGTTTAGGTGACTTTGACGCTGATGGTTACAATGTATTGTTATCCTACAGCCGCGATTCTCAGGAACAGCTGAAAGCTACAGACCGTGATTTTTCTAAATCAGGTATTATCCCGTTCAGCCTGAATAACAAAGACTATTACTACGTTTCAGGTTCAGCGAATGCTATCCCAGGAAATGCCCGTTATTACTATACGGATGCTGCGACTGGCACCACTAAAGACGTTACTTTTAACCCTTATGAGAAACAAAACGGCACTTGTGCACCTGACAACTTTAAATCTTCAACTGTGTGTCAGTACGACTTCACAACTACTATAGAAATTTTGCCAGAAAGCAAACGTGATTCACTGATGTTGGGCACTGATATTGCAATTAACGATGATACAAAGTTTTTTGCAGATGTGATGTACTCTGATTTCTCTCAGACCACCCGTATAGCACCAAATGCTACAGGTTTCTTTCCTATTGCTATCGACTCAGCTTTAGCTCAGCAATATGTAGTGCCTTACATTGATCCTGCTCATTTAGATTCAGTCACTACAGTGCAGGCGCAATGGCGTGCATTACCACTGGGTGGCCGTGCAACTGAGTGGAACACCAAGTCAACTCATATAGTAACTGGTGTTGAAGGTGTGGTTGATACTATTGACTACTCAGCCGCTTTTACCTATTCAAAAAATGATACGGATGAAAACGTTGCTGGTGGCTATCCGGATCGTCAGAAGTTCATGACGGCAGTACGCTCAGGACTGGTGAACGTGTTTGAAACTCCGGATAAGATCAGTGCAGAAGGCCTGAAAGCATTGCAGGACTCTCAATACTTTGGTAACTGGAGCAACGATACCACTGAAGTGAAAGGCTTTGATATCAAAGCTTCAACACCGGTGTATGAATTACCAGCAGGTGATGTATACATTGGTACAGGCGTTGAGTTCCGTAATACAGAGTTTGTCAGTACTTTGGCTGATGCGAACAGAAACAATCTGTTATTAGGCGGAAATCCAAGTGCAGAATATGACTTAAGCCGTGATAACTACGGTGGTTTTGTTGAGGTCATAGTTCCGGCTCTTGAAAATCTGGAACTGACAGGTGCTGTTCGTTATGACAACATAGGTGAAGTGACTTCTGATTTTGTCTACAACGCCAATGGCGTTGCTGCTCCTGGCAGTTACAAAGTAAACGATTCAATGAATGACACTACCTATAAGCTGGCGCTGCGTTACAACGCCACAGAAGACTTGTTACTGCGTGCTTCAACAGGCACAGGTTTCAAGGCTCCTTCTATGCTTGCTCTGGCTGAACCTAAAGTTGAATTCGGTGTAACAAGCAGCCCTTATGTATGTCCATTTGCCGGTACTACAGATCCATTGGCAGCTTTATGCAGTGCTTCCCCTCAGCAGTTGCAGGCCTTTCGTCAGGGCAATGCCGCATTAAAACCTGAAGAATCTAAGCAATACACTGTAGGTTTTGTCTACGCACCTGACAATAACTTCAGCTTCAGTATGGATTACTGGAATATTGAACTGACCAACCTGGTGACTTCAGTCACTGAGTCTCAGATCGTGAATAACCCGGTGCGTTACCGTGATCTGTTCACTACTAAAGTGAATCAGGCTACTGGTCAGGAAGAGCTGGCTGTTATTTTTGCCAGCGTTAACGTAGGTCAGTCTAAAAATTCTGGTATCGATTGGGATTTAACGGTAGGCAACGACTTATCTTTTGGTCGTTTAAGCACTACTTTAGCTGGTACTTATGTGCTGGATAGCGAATACACTCGTCCTGGTACTACAGACGATTGGATCAGCAGCTTAGGCCGTTTTGGAGATGACAATGCAGTTGTATTCAGAACTGTAGCTAAATTCATCAATACTTTAACTCATGGTGATTTTGCTCACAGTGCAACGCTGAGCTATCGCAGTGGTTATCAGGATCAGGCACAGTATGCCTCCAGCGACTATGTTCGTTTAGGTTCTGTGAACGGTGAAGGTGTGGATATTCAACTGAGTGTTCCTTCATACGCCACTATTAACTACCAGACGAAGTATCAGGCTATGGATGCTCTGGGTGTGACTTTTGGTATCAATAACCTGGCAGATCGTGCACCTCCATTATCTTTACGTTCAGGTGGTGCTGGTCACCAGGTGGGTTTCGACCCTCGTTATACTGACGTTTATGGCCGTACTTTCTATTTAGGTCTGGACTACAAGTTCATGTAATCTGAAGAAATGTGAAGGGAACAGAGCGAAAGTACCAGTTCTGTTTCCCTGACAAACTAAAAACCCCACTGCACGCAGTGGGGTTTTGTTTTTGAGTTTCATTTACCAGAGTGAAGTGTGGTTTACTTTTTCTGTTGAATAAACTCAATCAGCTTTGCTGCTATTTCAGTATTGTCCTGAAAGCCAGCGAATTTTAGTTTGTCTGCGCCATAAGCCAATACTGGCACATCTGCTGCTGTATGACCGCTGCTGGTCCAGCCTGTGGAAGAATGGCGGTCTATACGCTGTTTTACGGCAACAGCTAAGGTTTTTTGCCCTTCAGCACGGGCTTTGCTCAAGAGTTGCTGTTCGTCTGAATTCAGCTCCAGACCCGTTAAACCTAACCAGGCCTGATAAAACACCTTGTCATCTTTTAATGCAAGCAACTGACCTGCGATGTATTCACCTGTGTGTTTTACCTTTTTAACTACATCCCTTTTCCAGCTGTAGTTGCCATTGGCACCTAAAGATAAACCACCGGTTTCATGGTCAGCTGTGATCACTAATAAAGTATCAGGGTGAGCGTCGACATAAGCTTTTGCTACCTTAATGGCTTCGGCAAAGTCGTGCATTTCAGCCATAGCACAGGCGATATCATTGGCATGACCACACCAGTCAATCTGACTGCCTTCAATCATCACCACAAAACCTTTTTCAGCAGGGGACAATAGCTCCAGTGCTTTTTCTGTCATTTGTTTTAATGGCAGAGGTTCCGGATTATCTAAAGCACTGACAAAACCTTTAGGTGCAAACAAACCTAAAGCGGGCAGCTTATTAAGTGATTTTAACTCTGTCCAGTTGTCTGTGTACTGGTAACCTGCTTGTTTAAACTCTTCCACCAAATTGCGGTCTTCACGGATAAAATAGCTGGTACCGCCACCAAGCATTAAGTCAGCCACAATGCGTCCATCTACTTTATTGTCGATGTAGTCATCTGCAATCTGGTTGTAGTTGTTTCGGCTGGGATCATGCGCCAAAAAACCGGCAGGTGTAGCGTGATTAATCTGGGCTGTCACGACGACACCAGTTTGCATGCCCTTGGCTTTGGCTATTTCCATCATAGTAGTCAGCGACTTATGGTCGTGGTCTACCGCTATAGCGCCGTTGTAGGTTTTATGTGTGCTGGATAAAGCGGTAGCAGCGGCTGCTGAGTCCGTCACTACTGTGTCGTCGTCAGGATAAGTGCTGGCGTTACCCACCCATAGCTCATCAAATACGGTAGATTCCACGGCTTTGGTGTCCGGGTTATCCATGTAATAGCGATAAGCAGCTAAATAAGCTGGGCCCATACCGTCACCAATCATATAAATAATGTTTTTTGGTGCGGCAATTGCAGTAGTCGAAGCACAAGCAAGACAAGCGATACTGATTAAACTAAGTTTTTTTAACATAAGAAGGCTCTGTAGATGGCAGGAATCAGGTATTACCAAAGTCTGTAGGTAAGGTTATCTTACGTCAGTGACCAATTTATGACAAAACTGTAAATGCAAAAAGTGCGACCAACAGCCGTAAAAGCAGGACTGACAGGTGTTAAAACAAAACTTCGGATATAAGTGTTGCAGAGCTGATCACCCATGGCTTAGAGTAAGAATGGAACTAAAGCTGCTACACCTTATCTAACAGGCCGTGTAGTTAACGAGGTTAAGAAGTCATGAGTAAGAAGTTTGTTGCTGTTGCTTTGAGTCTGATGATTCTGGCAGGGTGCGCCAGTTATCCCGAACAAGTCCGCATAGCGGATAATGTAGCATTAACCAGCTATGAAAATGCTGCCCAACAAAATGTCGACTTTGGCACGGCCAGATGGAGTGGTGTGATTGCGCAAGTGAGCAATAAAGCCGATAAAACCCGCCTTGAAGTAGTGTATTTCCCATCCGGAACCAACGGACGTCCTGCGGTTTCCGATCAAACCAAAGGCCGTTTTGTCGCCTATATCAAAGGTTTCTTAGATCCTATGGTGTATCAGCCAGGAAAGTCAGTCACAGTGCTGGGTGAGTTGAGCCGTTCTGAAACCGGAAAAGTGGACGAATATGAATACCGTTATCCTGTAATCAAAGACGCAACAGTATATGTGTGGCCTAAACAGGAAGAGCGGATTGAAGTGATTGAAACCTGGCCTATGATGCGCCCTTACCCTTACTACTGGGGCTATGGCCCGGGGATACGTGTCCGTACTATTACAAAACAACAATCGACAACACAAGGCCCAGTTCATGTTGACAATAATAAACAGAATAAAGTGCAACCTTAATCTAGTGCTGCTTGGTGCGGCGTTTTGTAGCGTCGCAGCTGTAGCTGAAACACCTTCTGCTCCTGACTTAACGGCTTTAGTAGAGCACTCATTTCGTAGTGAAGAAGATAAAGCCAGAAATCAGTACCGACATCCGGTAGAAACACTGACCTTTTTTGGCATAAAGCCAAGCATGTCTGTGCTGGAAATCTGGCCAGCCCGTGGTTGGTATACAGATATTCTGGCGCCCTACTTAAAAGATCAGGGGAAGCTGACTATTGCTAACTTTCGGGTTGATGACGGCACCATGCAGGATGACAGAAAAATTTTCTGGAGTCGTATCAGTGAAAAATTTAGCCAGCGTATTCTGAAACACAAAGAGCACTTTGGTTCAGTAGAACAAACGGAATTTGACCCACCAGGTTATATGTTTCTGGGTTTAACCCAGCAATACGATATGGTACTGAGTTTCCGCAATGCTCACATCTGGAATGAGCAGGGGTATTTGCTGGACGTGTTTCGTGCTGTATTTGATGTACTCAAACCAGGTGGTGTATTTGGTATAGTCGAGCACAGAGCCAGTCGGGTGTCTGAAATCTCCAGCTCAGCTGTTGAAGGCTATCTGGATGAATCTTATGTGATTGCAGTGGCAGAACATGCTGGTTTTAAACTGCAGGCTAAATCTGAAGTGAATGCGAATCCAAAAGACACCAAAGATTATCCTAAAGGTGTGTACGCTTTACCTCCCACTTTAGCTATGGGCACAGTGGATCGCGAAAAATACCTGGCCATTGGTGAAAGTGATCGAATGACCTTAAAGTTTGTGAAGGCCACCAGCGAATAATGTCAGCGCTGATTTTTTCCTTGCCAGCTATGTCTTTAGCTGGCTGGCAGCAAGGCCCGGCATCAGCACGAGTGACTTTATGCCTGCATGGCTGGCTGGATAATGCCGACAGTTTTTTACCCCTCTCTGTTTTTCTGCCAGAACTGAATCTGGTAGCTATAGATTTACCCGGGCATGGCAAGTCACAGCACCGCAGCCTGGATGCTCATTATCATTTTCTGGATTGGATCTATGATGTGGCTACTTTGATTAAAACTCAGGGCTGGCAACAGGTTGATGTCATAGGCCATTCGATGGGCGGCATGATAGGTTCGGTGCTCGCTGCTGTGATGCCACAGATGGTACACAAGCTTGTGCTGATTGACAGTATAGGCCTGGTCACAGGTGAAGCCAGCAACACGGCACAACAAGTACGAACCGCTATAAATCACAGATGGCAAAGCCCACATAAACAAAAACCTGTGTATACCGATCTGCAAAGTGCGGCAGTGGCCAGACAAAATCAAAGTGATTTTGATATCAACTGTGCATTAGTTCTTGCTAAGCGGGGTACAGAAGCCTGCACTGGCGGGTTGACCTGGTCTGCAGATATGCGTTTACGTGAATCTTCTGCTTATCGTTTAGTGCAAAGTCAGGCTAAAGAATTGCTAAAGGATATTCAATGCCCTGTGTTGGCTGTTCTGGCTAAAGATGGTTTGGATATGATGCAAAAGGCCAGGCAAGAGTATCAGCATTGTTATCCGAAGCTGGAGCTGATTGAGCTGCAAGGGGGCCACCATTGCCATATGATGCAACCAAAAACAACAGCGGACGCAATTCGTCAATTTTTACTGTCCTGATCGTTTTTTATGCTCTGCAATCCTGCAGAGCACCCTTACGGGCCAGCTAAAGCTGTTAAAAATCGTTCCTGACGATTTTTTATGCTCTGCAATCCTGCAGAGCACCCTTAGGGGCCAGCTAAAGCTGTTAAAAATCGTTCCTGACGATTTTTTATGCTCTGCAATCCTGCAGAGCACCCTTACGGGCCAGCTAAAGCTGTTAAAAATCGTTCCTGACGATTTTTTATGCTGTTATAGTCATGGCAAGAACCGTGGTTCTGCAGACAATTGTTAAATCTGAACAATTGTGGGATGATGCTGTATTAGAGTAAAAACTCAGTGCCGTTTGTATCAGAATCAAACTATGTCTGTACAAAGGGCCGAAGCACTAACTATAACTACTATAACTAAAAAATAATAAATACCGCGAGGAGAGGACAGTGGATCGAGTCTGGTCAAAAAATTACCCTGAAGGCGTTCCGGTTGATATTAATGCCGACCATTACGCATCATTACTGGAAGTCTTTGATGAAAGCATCAGAGATTACGCCGACAGAACCGCCTTTATCAATATGGGCAAAAGCATTACCTATGCAGAGCTGGACAAGCTGAGCTTACAGTTTGCCGCTTATTTGCAACAACAATTAGGTATGAAACAAGGCGACGCCGTCGCTGTGATGATGCCAAACTTGCTGCAATACCCGGTTTGTATTTTAGGTATTTTACGTGCCGGTTGTGTGGTGGTGAACGTCAATCCATTGTACACACCACGTGAACTGCAGCATCAGCTGCTCGACTCAAAAGCTAAAGCTATAGTGATTGTCGAGAATTTCGCCCATACCTTGTCTGATGTACAGGACAAAGTGCAGCTGGACCATGTGATCCTGACGCATATGGGTGATATGTTAGGTCTGGTGAAGGGTACTATCGTCAATCTGGTGGTCAAGCATGTCAAAAAGCTGATCCCTGCACATAATCTGAAAAAATACGTAACTTATAAGCAAGTGATTGCTTCAGGTGATGCCTCTGCTTATAAAAAGCCAGTGGTTGCAGGAGGCGATTTAGCCTTTCTGCAATACACAGGCGGCACTACTGGTGTTTCGAAAGGCGCTATGCTGACTCACCGTAATATGATTGCTAACCTTGAACAGGCGGATGGTTGTATTGGTCCTGTACTGACTAGAGGTGAGGAGTTTATTGTTACAGCCTTGCCGCTTTATCATATCTTCGCTTTAACCGCTAATTTCCTGATGTTTATGAAATATGGTGGTACTAACCTTTTGATCACCAACCCAAGAGACATGCCCAATTTTGTTAAAGAGCTGTCGAACTATCCTTTCACCGCTTTAACAGGCGTCAATACCTTGTTTAATGGTTTATTGAATACAGCTGGTTTTGCCCAGTTGGATTTCAGCAAGGTGAAGCTGGCTTTAGGTGGTGGTATGGCTGTACAGCGTCCTGTGGCAGAGCGTTGGCAGAAAGTAACCAATACCAGATTAGTGGAAGGTTATGGTTTAACTGAATGTGCACCTTTGGTCACTGTCAGTCCTTACAACCTGCCAGCCTACAACGGTAGTATAGGTTTTCCTGCGCCTTCTACAGACATCAAACTGGTCAATGATGATGGCGTTGAAGTGGCTGCTGGCGAACCTGGTGAAATGTGGGTTAAAGGCCCGCAAGTGATGAAAGGCTATTTCAACAGACCTGAAGAGACGGCTAAAGTATTAAACGAAGAAGGCTGGTTGGCAACGGGCGACATTGCCCGTATGGATGACGATGGTTTCTTTTATATAGTAGACCGTAAAAAAGACATGATTTTAGTCTCTGGTTTTAACGTTTATCCGAACGAAATTGAAGAAGTAGTGGCGATGAACGACAAGGTGCTTGAAGTGGCCGCTGTGGGTGTGCCAAACGAAGCCACTGGTGAAGCTGTGAAGATTTTCGTGGTGAAAAAAGACCAGAGCCTGACAGATGCTGAATTAATTCAACACTGTAAGGAACGTTTGACGGGCTATAAAGTGCCGAAGCTGGTAGAATTCCGCACTGAATTGCCAAAAACCAATGTGGGTAAAATCTTAAGGCGAGAGCTCAAAGGTTGATCCAGAAAAAACCGGCGCATGCCGGTTTTTTTTTGTTAAAAGTCAGCGACAGAAATAAAGAAAATCAAGGACATCAAATGACGTATCAGCTTATTACCACTTCATCTGCTTTAGCTGCTTTTTGTGCGCAAGCCGCCCGTGCTGAGGTGTTAGCTGTGGATACTGAATTTGTCCGCCAAACTACCTTATACCCAAAACTTGGTTTAATTCAGTTGTTTGATGGCAAGCAACTGGTGCTGGTTGATCCTTTAGCTATTGATGACTGGAGTTCATTGCAGCAACTGTTTGCTAATCCGTCGGTTTGTAAGGTAGTGCATTCCTGTAATGAAGATTTAGAAGCTTTGGCTACTCAAGATTTGTTACCTATATTGCCTTTGATTGATACTCAACTGGCGGCGGAACTGGCAGGTTGGGGTGGCAGTCAGGGCTACGCTAAGCTGGTGCAAAGAGTCTGTGCTATAGAGCTGGATAAAAGTGAGTCCCGCACTGACTGGATAGCCCGGCCTTTGTCTGCTTTACAACTGGACTATGCCGCCAAAGATGTAGAGCATTTATTGGATGTCTATCAGGCGCTGAAAGCTGAACTGGTCGCAAAAAACCAATATGATTTACTGCTCGCTGAAGGCGAACATTTAATAGCACGCCGTTCTTTTGCATTACCTTTATCATTTCGTCACCTGGAACTAAAAAATAGTAATTTGCTGACGCCACGCGAGCTGGCCATTTTGCGTGAATTAGTGATCTGGCGGCAAGAGTATGCGCAGCAACATGATATGGCGCTGGGTTTTATCTTTAAAGATCATCATTTATTAGATATAGCCAAACGTCGGCCAGGCAGTCTGGAGTCGATGTTTAATATTCCTGAGTTACCAGGCCGGGAAGTCCGCCGCCACGGTAAGGCAGTATTAGCCTTAATTGAACAAGCCAAAGCTTTACCGCTGGAAGAGTGTCCTCAGCCGTTTTATCACGCTGATGTATTTGCTGGTTTTAAAGAAGAACTGCAGCGTATTACCCATGGGATTAAAGCTGCCGCCGCAGCCTCTGGCATTGCTGCTGAATTTATTGCGGTTCGACGCCAAAGCACAGAATATTTTAACTGGTGCTGGCGGGTTAGTGATGAAGACAGAGCTCAATTGCCTGTTCCGGAGTTTTTGCGAGGCTGGCGCAGGAATATTTTGCTTCAACACTTACCTGTTCCTGCCCACGTCCAGTCGCTGATCTAAATCTATTTGTTTTACGTAATACAGCCCTTTTTACATTATGGTTTAGCGCATTTTTTCGGCTAAACCCTTCTGCTTTTTGCAAAAAACTGCGCTGATCCTGTCAAAAAAACATGTCGTAACTCTTTTGCTACATCAACAATCAAAAGGGTAAATACAATGAAATGGATTAATAAACTAGCTGCTTTAGCTATTGCACTTCTGGCTGTCGGCGGATGTAATGATTCAGACCCGGCACCAGAAATCGTGGTGCCGCCTCCTGTAAACGCTACTATTAAAGTTGTTCACGCTGTGTCAGATGCTCCTGATGTTGCTATAAACGCAAACGGTAATGTGGCGATAGCAAATCTAGCCTTTGGCAAGGCTGCTGGACCACTCTCTTTAGCCGCAGGCAATTTCAGCACTTCTGTTGATGCAAAACTGCCTGACGGTACTCTGGCAACAGTGATCCCTGCAACAAGCCTTTCACTTGGTCAGGCAACAGATTATGTAATTTTTGCTGCGGGTAAAGCTGCGGACAGCAGTATTGAACCTTTGGTCGTTAATTTCCCCCAAACAGCGGTAAGTAGTGGCAATGTGCGCCTTCGCGTAGTGCATGCAGCTGCATCTGCTCCAACAGTCGATGTGCATTTAACTGCTCCTGCTGACGTGCTTTCTGCAGGCACTGTAGCTGCAACTCTTGAGTTCAGTGACGCAACAGGTGATGTCACAGTACCGGCAGGGGATTACAGAGTACGTATTACTCCTGCTGGCAACTTAACCACTGTGGTTTACGATTCAGGCTCTGTGGCTTTGGCTTCAGGTACTGACTTAACTATTGCGGCTTTAGACAGCCGCTTTGCCGGACCTTCACCTGTCTCTCTGTTAGCTTTGGTGCAGGGCACAGACACCAGCCTTGAGCTGCTGGACACAGGCTCAGTCTCTGCAGTACGTGTGGTGCATGATGTATCTGATGCACCAGCTGTGGATGTATTAGTCAATGACACCGAAGCTATTGACGCTTTAGCTTTCCCGGATTTTACCGATTACGCAGAACTTGCACCTGACACTTACAATGTAAAAGTGGCGGCAGATGCTGATAACTCAGTGGTGGTGATTGACGCCGATCTGGAACTGGAAGCCGGCGTGTATTACACAGTGCATGCTGTAGGTTCGTTGACAGAAGGCAGTATCGAACCTTTAGTGGTGATGGATAATCCACGTCGTATCGCCACAGCGGCACAAATTCGCGTGATCCACGGCTCAAGTTTGGCAGGTCCGGTTGATGTTTATCTGACGGCAAATTCAGATATTTCTGCGGCTACAGCAGCACTGAGTAATGTGCCTTTTAAAGCAGATTCGGGTTACATTCAAGTCGCAGCAGGAGATTATTTTGTCACAGTGACACCAACAGGCAGCAAAACAGCAGCCATAGGTCCTGTTGCCGTGACATTAGATGCAAATGCTATTTACACAGCGGTGGCGCGGGATGGTGAAGGTTTAACAGCGGATCTGGGATTGATCCTGATGGATAACTTTAATAACCAGTAGTAAAAGAATACAGGCAGAGTTTCTGACTCTGCCTGCTTTCGTTATTACTTCTTATCGTCAGGGAAAGTGACGTTTAATTCCAGCACAGAGAGTTCATCCGAGCTCTTTTCCAGTGATACCGAAACCTGATCGTCAGCAATATCCACATACTTGCGGATCACGGCCAGAATATCGCGTTCCAGCTGCGGTAAATAATCCGGACTGTTGCGTCTGTTGCGTTCATGGGCAACGATGATCTGTAACCGCTCTTTGGCAGTTGAAGCTGTATTTTTTTTCGTTGAACGGAAATAATCCAATAACGACATTCGCTTAGCCTCCAAATATACGTTTCAGCAAGCCTTTTTTCTCCACGTTCAGGAAACGGAAAGGCACTTCTTCGCCAAGCAAGCGGGCGACCGTATCTAAATAGGCCTGGCCAGCATCACTGTCCTGATCCAGAATAACAGGCTGACCTGAGTTCGATGCATTTAACACGGCCTGAGATTCAGGGATCACGCCCAGCAGTTTAATCGCCAGAATTTCGCCCACGTCTTCCACACTCAGCATTTCACCTTTAACAACACGCTCAGGGTTGTAGCGGGTTAACAACAAGTGTTCTTTAATGCCTGGTAAGCCTTGCTCGGCGCGACGTGACTTGCTGCTCAGCATGCCTAAAATACGGTCTGAGTCACGCACTGAAGAGACTTCAGGGTTAGTCACAACCACAGCTTCGTCGGCGAAATACAACGCCATCATAGCGCCAGATTCAATACCGGCCGGAGAGTCACAGATGATGTAATCAAATTCCTGTGCCAGCTCATTCAGAATGCGTTCTACGCCTTCCTTACTCAGTGCATCTTTATCACGGGTTTGTGAGGCAGGCAGAATAAACAGGGTGTCGATACGTTTATCTTTGATCATCGCCTGTTTTAAATTCGCTTCACCGTTAATCACATTCACGAAGTCGTATACAACACGACGCTCGCAGCCCATGATTAAATCGAGGTTTCTTAAACCTATATCGAAATCGATAATGACGGTTTTAAAACCGCGCATGGCGATGCCTGTACCAATAGCAGCGCTTGACGTAGTTTTGCCTACGCCACCTTTACCTGATGTAACAACAATGATTTTTGCCATCGCAAAATATCCTTAAAGCAAATCTGCTAAAACCAACTTATCGTCCTGCAACCCAATGCAAGCCGACTTACCCCAATATTCGCCTTGCAGACTGTCACTGAGCCAGTAACTTCCGGCTATGGAGATCAGTTCAGCTTCCAGCTTGTGACAAAACACGCGTTTTTGATTATCTCCGGCTGCGCCCGCTATGGCTTTACCACGCAGCGTACCGTAAATATGTATATTTCCATCGGCAATCACTTCAGCCCCGGCACCTACAGTACCACGGATCACTAAATCAGCACCTTTGGCATAAATTTGCTGGCCAGAGCGAATATTCTGCTCCACCACTTTGGTTTCCATCACAGCAGCTGCAACAACAGCTTCAGTTTTGGTTTCTGGTTCTTTAGTTTCTTTAGCCGGTGTTTTACTTTTACTCAGCTGCAGAGCAGCTAAGCCAGCAGCCTGAGCTGCTTTTTTAAGTTCAGCTGAAGCACCACATACACCCACTAATACCAACTCAAGCTCTTTGAATACTTCAGCAATAGCTTCAAAATCAGGGGCTTGAGTAGCAGACTCGACATTAATCACCACAGGTGCGCGGTAGAAAAAGGCAGGAGCTTGGGCCAGTTTTTGTTGCAGCTGAGTTTTTACAGCAGCAGCAGACAGGTCCTGACAATACAACACAGACAGTGGAAACAAACTGCCTTTTAATTCAAAGGAATGATCAGACATAGCTCAAAATGCGCACTTTTTTATTTGTTTAATGACGGCAAAAATTCGTGTCAGCCTTTATTCGCTTGGTACGCTTGGCTGGTGCTTCATGTTATAGTTTGCGCCCCTGTTAGGCAAGTTAGTCAGAGTAGTTTTTGTCCTATGTTATGTGTTGTTTATAAAAGTCCGAAGCTGGACCAAACCTATTTATACGTATTGCGCCGTGACGACTTTAGCGCTGTACCTGAAGCCTTACTTAAAACCTTTGGTAAACCTATGCTGGTCACGCTGATTAATCTGGCGACCAAAAGCAAACTAGCCCATGCCGATATCGATAAAGTCAGACAACAGCTGACGGATCAGGGCTTTTATTTGCAATTACCTCCGCCGCCGGAAGATTTACTCAAAGCGCATAAAGAGAGCCAGCAAAACAAGGAGTAGTAGATGAAGTTCACTCAAATTGCAGTTATAGTCGCCAGCAGCTTATTATTGGCTTGCACCACTACTGTATCTGGCAAAGCTCAGACTACAGCTGAAGTCGTAAAGACACAACCTGCTGCCACCACAGCAACTGCAACACCAGTGCAGTCCCAGGCTAAAGCAGCTACTGCAGTTGCAGCTGTGCCTGCTCAGGGGGCAGCTACCAAAGGCAGTTTTGAAAGTTATGTAGCTTCTTTAAAACAGGAAGCTTTAGAAAAAGGCTATTCCAAAGCTTTAGTCGACGAGGTTTTTGCCAGTTTAAAACATTACCAGTCGGCTGTGGTCGCTGATAAAAAACAGCCTGAATTTACTGAAACTTTAGATACTTATTTGCCTAAACGTATCAGTAAACAACGTATAGCGCTGGCTCGCAAATACTACAAAGAACATCAGAAAGAGCTGGAAACTATAGGCCAGAAATATGGTGTGCAACCACGTTTCATCGTCGCTTTGTGGGGACTGGAAAGCAGCTTTGGCAAAATTATGGGCAACTATTCAGTGCCTTCGGCTTTAGCCACTATGGCGTATGACGGTCGCCGTGAAACTTTTTTTAAATCAGAGTTTTTTCTGGCTCTGGATATTCTTCAGCAAGGCCATGTCAAATTAGCCGATATGAAAGGCTCATGGGCAGGAGCTATGGGCCAAAGTCAGTTTATGCCCAGTGCTTTTATGTCCTATGCTCAGGATGGCGACGGTGATGGTCTGATCAATATCTGGCAAAGCCGTACCGACGCTTTTGCTTCTATTGCCAATTACTTAAAAACACGGGGTTGGGATAATAGCCAAACCTGGGGCAGGGAAGTAAAAGTACCCAAAAACTTTGATTTCTCCTATGTGATCCCAACCGGCAGCAAAGACAGAACTCAGTGGTTAGAATGGTGGGCTAAGTCAGAGCGTTCTTTGGCGGCATGGCAAACTTTAGGGGTTCGCACTACGGAAGGCAAAGCATTACCGGCGCGTGATTTAAAAGCTGCCTTAGTGATGCCGGATGACAAAAAGGGCCGGGTTTATCTGGCGTACAGCAACTATCAAACGCTGATGCACTGGAACCGATCTTATTATTTTGTCACCAGTGTAGGTTATCTGGCCGATTTAATAGTGGCTGAGGATTAAGCATGAGTTATCAGCATAAAGATCAACAAGGCAATCTTATTGATTTGCCCTCAGGAAAAGTGCTGTGTATAGGTCAGAATTATCAGGACCATATTGCTGAGATGAACAGCAAAACAGCACCAGAGGCGTTGTTTTTTATTAAACCCAACACAGCTGTAGTTGATATCAATCAGCCTTTTCCTATCCCACATCACTTAGGTGCTGTGCATAATGAAACAGAGCTGGCTGTACTGATTAAAGCGCCTTTAACTAAAGTAACAGCAGATCAAGTGCTGGATGCGGTGTGGGGTTATGGCTTGGCACTGGATTTAACCTTAAGAGAGCAGCAAAAGAAGTTAAAAGAGCTGGGACGCCCCTGGGAAATCGCCAAAGGTTTTGATGGCGCTTGTCCTGTTTCGGCTTTTGTTGCTGCTGATGAACTGGGTGATGCACAGCAGTTGCAGTTTAGCCTGAAGGTCAATGGTGAGCTTCGTCAGCAAGGCGATACCCGCCTGATGATCCGTTCTGTGACTCAAATCATCAGTGAGATGTCGCAGTTTTTCACCTTGTTACCAGGTGATTTGGTGCTGACTGGCACACCTGCTGGTGTGGGGCCGCTAAACACTGGTGATCAGTTAGAATTAGCTTTAGCTAACAAGCTACATATTAAGACGTCAGTGCGCTGACAGAGAGGTTGAAGTGTTAACAGCAAAATTCTGGGAAACAAAAAGCCTGGAACAAATGACAATAGAAGAGTGGGAAGCTGTCTGTGATGGCTGTGCAAAATGTTGTCTGAATAAATTTATTGATGATGAAGACGAAGAAGCTGAAGGCCCAACAGACTTCATCAAGCCAGACGAACAAATCCATTTTACCAATATCGCCTGCCGTTATCTGGACAGTCACAAATGTGCCTGTACTGTGTATGAGAAACGTACAGTGCTGGTGCCTGATTGTGTGAAGCTGACACAGGATAATTTAAAAGACATCTTTTTTATGCCAAACAGCTGCAGCTATCGTCGTTTGCATGAAGGCCGTGGTTTGCCATCCTGGCATCCGCTGTTGAACAACGGTAAAAAAAGTCTGATGCATAAAAAACAGATGTCGGTTCGCAATAAAACCATTTCTGAAGATCTGGTCGATATGGAAAAATTTGAAGACTATATTGTGACCTGGGCTATTAACGATCTGGATTAGCCATTTTCAGTATCTGTTCAGCTCAACAAGGAAAAATAGCGTTTTTTGATCAAGGGTGGTGGTTGTGCAAGAAGCCATGCAAATTTTGCATCATTTTAAAGAGTTAATGGCCAGTTTTAGCCCGGCCATAGTGCAGATGGTGATCACTGCTGTTGTCATCCTGATCTACATTATTTTGAGCCGCAGAATAGCGCCATTTTTATACCGCACTATAGCGGCCAGTGTATTAAAAGATGAAATGAACCGCCGCGCTTTGGTGGTGTTTCATATACTGCTGTTTTTATTGTTAGTCGTGATCCTGAGTGTGATCTGGGGGATCGACATCAAAGGCTTGCTGGTTCTTGCATCCTCGATGATTGCGGTTATAGGTGTGGCTTTATTTGCGGCCTGGTCGCTGTTGAGCAACATCACCGCCTTTTTTATCATGTTAGGCCAGCGTAACTTTGCGCCTGGCGCTGAAGTGAAAATTCTTGACGGGGCTAACCATGTTGAAGGCAAAGTGGTGGAAATTAATTTATTCAGCACTGTATTGCTGACTAAAAATAACGAGCAAATTGTTTATCCCAATAATCTGATTGTGTCCCGTCCTGTCATAGTGCAACACCAGTTCAGAGCAGATAAAAATAAAACAGTGAACAGATGGCGGCGTAAATTCCCGGACCATAGGTAACTTGCGGAGCATCATTAAAAAAGGGCCTTTTCGGCCCTTTTTCATATCTGGTTTTGCTTAAACCCAAATTAATTGGAGTTGCAGGGAGGCGACAAGGGCGTGAGACCCCAGGAGCATAGTTTACCTATGTGACAGGGGCGAGGGCGTGAGGTCAACAAAGCTGCGGCTTCAAGTACGAAGGGGTTAGTCTGGTAAGCGCAAGGCTTCGCGGAACTTATCTACCCACATGGCTGTGGCGCCACAAACTGCCACCGGCATAATCAATAAGTTAATCAGCGGTACTAAGCTCAATACGTACACTGTGATGCCAAAGGCATAACTGTGCTTCCACTGCAGTTTTAAAGCTTTGCGCATGGTATCAAAAGGTACTTTGTGGTTATCAAATGGATAGTCACAGTACTGAATAGCCAGCATCCAGCTACAGAATAAAAACCATAACAACTGGCCTATGCCCGGCAGGATAAAAAACAGCAGTAAAAAGCCAATAGCGCGGGGCAGGCAATAAACAAACTTTTGCCATTCACGACCCAGCATACGGGGTACATCTTTTAAAAAGGAGGCTAAGCCCTGATCCGGCAAGGGTTGGCCTGTTAAATACAGTTCGGTTTTTTCTGCCAGTAAGGCATTAAAAGGTGCTGCAATAAAGTTGGCGACCATGGTAAAGGTTAAGGCCAAACCCATCACAATAGAAAACAACGCCAGCGGCCAGACTAAAAAACCGATAAAACTCAGCCAGTCCGGTAAGGTTGCAACCACCTGTTCAACCCAGCCACCTAACTGGCTGAATAAATAACCAAAAGCCAAAGCAAACAGCACTAAATTGATGCAAAGTGGCACTACCACATAACGTTTTAAGCCTTTGACCCTGATTAAATCCAGGCCCTTCATCAGATAATGCATAGATCCAGCTCCTTTACCGCGAATGGGCTGAGCATATAAGCCATCTGATTGAGCCGCAAGATAAAATCCGTAAGCAACTTTTTCAGTCACTTGACACAAAGCGACAGTGACAGCGGCCCTGCTGTTCTGTTACATTCACTTTTGTTAACAAAACCTCGGCCTTATTGTTCAGGGACAGATGCGTCTTAAGCAAATTAAATTAGCGGGTTTTAAATCCTTCGTTGATCCTACCCAGGTGGCTTTTCCTGCTCAGATGACTGCTGTAGTGGGGCCAAACGGCTGTGGTAAATCCAATGTGATTGACGCTGTACGCTGGGTGCTGGGCGAAAGCTCGGCGAAGAATCTGCGTGGCGATGCGATGACAGACGTTATTTTTAACGGCTCCACGCAGCGTAAACCTGTGTCCCAGGCTTCTGTTGAACTGATGTTCGAAAACACTCAAGGCCGTTTGCAAGGCACGCTTGCTGATCGCAGCGAAATATCCATCAAACGTTTAGTCACGCGGGATGGCCAGTCGAATTATTTCCTCAATGGCACTAAATGCCGCCGCCGTGATATCACAGATATCTTCCTTGGCACAGGCTTAGGCCCACGCAGTTACGCCATTATCGAACAAGGCATGATTTCGCGGCTGATTGAATCCAAGCCAGCCGACTTACGTATTTTTATCGAAGAAGCGGCCGGTATTTCCAAATACAAAGAACGGCGGCGCGAAACCGAAAACCGCATTAAACATACCCGAGAAAACCTGGACCGTTTATCCGACGTGCGTGAAGAGCTGGGCAAAAACCTGGATAAACTCAAACGTCAGGCGGCAGCTGCGGCACGTTTTAAAGAACTCAAAGCACAGGAGCGTAAGCTCAAGGCCGAACTGGCCTGTGTAAAATGGTTACACTTTCACGGCCTGCTGCAAAAAACAGAACTGGATATTCAGCACAAACTGACCGAAATAGAACAGTTTCAGGCTGCTCAGTCTGGCGATCAATTGCTGGTGCTGCAACTGAAAGAACAGCAGCAGGATTTACGCACTGAACAGCAACAAGTGCAGCAGCAGTATTATCAGGTCGGCAATCAAATCACCCGCTTAGAGCAGCAGCAACTGCATCAACGTCAACGCCGTCAAAGCCTGACGGATGAGTTGCGTTCATTACAGCTGACTTTGCAGGAAGCTGATTCCTATATGGCGCAGCAGCAGGAACAACTGGCTGAACTCGAATTCCAGCTTGAAAACGCTGCACCGGATAGCGAACTGAAACAAGAGCAATTTGAAAGCCTGACCGAACAGGCCGAACAGGCGCAGGAAGAGTTAGCCAGCGCTCAGCATGCGTTACAGCAGTGGCAGCAGCAGTTTTTTGCGCTGCAGCAACAGCAGCAACAAAACAAGCTGAAAACCGAACACAGCCAGCAGCAGCAACAGCAATTACTCAACCGCATCAATCAGTTGCAACAGGAGCTGGCACAACTGGATCTTGTGGCCGATTCGAAAGCGACAGAGCCATTACTTGCCAAACAGCAAGAAGCACAGCAGCAACTTGAATTACTGCAACAGCAAAGCACTGAAGCTGAACAGCACTATCAAGCTTTGCAGCAAAGCCAGCAAGAGCGCAAACAACAGCAGTTGGTGCAACAAAGCGAGCTGAAACAGCTGAAACATCAGCAGGACAAACTGAACCAAATTCAGTTGCAGGTTAATCAGCAGCAACAGCAGTTGTTAAAGCAGCTTCAGATTGAACCTAAATGGGCCAAAGCTGTGAGTCTGGTCTTGGGGGAATTGCAGCATGCCACAGCAGAGCAAGGTCTTGACCAAAGTTATGTGTCACCCAGCCAGTTGCATACCCAAGCCGGTACTTTAGCTGCTGTGATACGTGCAGGTTTGTATCCGGACTCTTTTCATAGCGTTTTGCTGGCCGATAACATAGAACAAGCCAAAACCAAACAACAGCAGTTACAACCACAACAATCCGTGATTTGTCCTGAAGGTATTTGGTTTGGCAGCAATTGGCAGCTTGTGCCGGGCCAGGCTGCTTCGGATAATTTTTTAACCCGTCAGCAGCAATTGCTGGAGCTGACAGAACAGATCCGGCAGCTTGAACAGCAGGTATCGGCACAGCAGCAACAAGAACAACAATCTGATGCTGAACTTGCAAAGAGCAAACTAGAGTGGCAGCAGAGCCAGCTTTTGCTGCAGCAACACAAAGATCAGCTGCAAAAAATCAGCACCGACATTTTATTACTGCAACAACAGCAGCAATTACAGCAGCAAAGACGTTTACAGGCATCTTCAGAACTGACAACGCAGCAGCAGGACTTTGAGTTGTTAAGCTTGCAGCTTGATGAGCTGGAACAACAATCCGAAGCACTGGACGAGCAGTATCAGAGCCAAAAAGCCAAAGAATGGCAATTGCAGCAACAACTCAACCAGAGTCAGCAGCAGCATCAGTACCTGAAGCAGCAGCAGGATTTAATACGTCAGCAACTGCAGCAATTGCAACTGGAACAACAAAGTGCCCAAAAGCAGTTAAGTTTCAGTCAGCAGAATTTACAGCGAAGCCAGCAGCAACAGCAACAACTGCAACAGCGCCATCAATTAGTGCAGGAACAGCTGGCTGAAGTGTCAGAACCCGATGGCGAGCAACACGAAACCCTGCAGTTATTGCTGGAACAGCGTGCTGAAGTTGAACTTTTAGTGCAGCAAAAAGCCGAAGCTTTACATTCTTTGGATGAAAAGCTGCGCCAGGCCGAACAGGGCCATCAGGGCGTTGCTCATTTATTAACGCAAAAGCAAAAAGAATTAGCCGATTTACAACTGTCAGCCGAAGGCTACAGAGTGCGCGCCAACAACATGCTGGAGCAGTTAACAGAGTTGCAGGTGAACTTTAAAGAGTTGAGTGAAACCCTGCCACCTGAAGCCAATGAGCAGGAATGGCAACAACAGCTTGAAAAAACACAGGATTCTGTCAGTCGGTTAGGCCCTATTAACCTGGCAGCTATTGAAGAATTTGAACAGCAGGATGAACGCAAACAGTATCTGGATGCGCAGCATCAGGATTTAGTGTCAGCGCTGGAGACACTGGAAACTGCGATTCGTAAAATTGACCGGGAAACCCGGCAGAAATTTAAAGAAACTTTTGAGCAGGTGAATGACGGCTTGCAAACTTTATTTCCAAAAGTCTTTGGTGGAGGCAGTGCCTATCTTGATTTAACTGAAGAAGATCTGTTAGAAACTGGTGTAACTATCATGGCGAGACCGCCAGGGAAAAAAAACAGCACAATTCACTTACTCTCGGGTGGTGAAAAAGCGCTAACCGCTTTATCATTGGTGTTTTCGATTTTTCGATTAAATCCGGCACCTTTTTGCATGCTGGATGAGGTTGATGCACCTTTAGATGATGCAAACGTGGGCAGATTTTGTAATCTGGTACGGGAAATGTCTGAAACTGTGCAATTTATTTATATCAGTCACAATAAAATTGCCATGGAAATGGCGGCACAATTAATGGGGGTGACTATGCAGGAACCCGGTGTGTCCAGAGTTGTGGCTGTAGATGTGGAAGATGCCGTGAAAATGGCACAAGCCTAAAAACTAAAAGGTAAAAGAGATGGCTGAGGAATTACGTTTAGTCCTGATTGTTTTGGGTGTATTAGGTATCAGTGCTTTAGCTTTACATGGCTGGTGGACTGTCAGGAAAAATAATAAAGACAACGGTAAATACGATGTAGACCCTTCTGCAAGCTCCGGTGCCAGAGGCGATGGCTTTGATGAGCTGGGTATAGGCCGTAAGCGGGTATTGCAACCTGGCGAAAAGCCACAACCTAAACCTGCGCCAACAGTGGCACCAAAAGCCAATAAATTGCGTGAGCCGGTCAAAGTACGTCGTGAACCAGAGTTAAACGAGCCATCTTTAGATATGGGCAGCTTTTCTGCCACAGATGAGCCTTATGCTGAAGCTGTAGCTGAAGAGCAACAAGCAGCTTACGAAGCCGAAAAAGATCAATCCGCTCAGGCTCCGGCTAACGAAGTACTGATCCTTTATGTATTGCTGCCGGAAGGCGAAGAAATTAACGGTTCCTTGTTATTGCCTTCATTGCTGACGCTTGGCTTTAAATACGGCGAAATGAATATTTTCCACAGGTTTCAGGACAATGCAGGCTCAGGTGAAGTGTTATTTTCACTGGCCAATATGTTTAATCCTGGCACCTTCGATTTAGAAGAGATGGAAAAAATGAATACCCGTGGTTTAAGTTTGTTTATGACCTTGCCAGGGCCTGGCGAAGCTTTACAAAACTTCAACCTGATGCACAGCGCTGCGAAAAAACTGGCTGATGAATTTGGTGGTCAGGTACTGGATGGTCAGCGTTCAGTACTGACAGTTCAAACAGTGCGGCATTATGTAGAAAAAATCCGTGAGTTCCAGCGTCAGCGCCTGATCCACGGTTAATGCAATAATCAAATTAAAGAGGCCCCGTCATCGGGGCTTCTCTATTTTAGAATTTAAGATTTTAGACTTTAAGTGCCTGAGTAAACCAAATGAACCAAGCTATCCAACAACGTCTGCAGCAGCTCAAAGATCAACTGGCTTTTCATAATCACCAGTATTATGTGCTGGATAATCCAAGCATACCGGATGCTGATTACGACCTGTTGTTTCAGGAACTTCAGCAGATAGAACAACAAAATCCGGAACTGGTGACTGCTGATTCTCCTACGCAGCGGGTTGGTGCAGCGCCCTTAAGTAAATTTGGTCAAATCAGCCATCAGGTGGCTATGTTGTCGCTGGATAATGCTTTTGATGCCGACGACTTTGCCGCCTTTTACAAACGTATGGCAGACAGAATAGATGCGAGCCGTGACTTCGAATTTTGCGCCGAACCTAAACTGGATGGCTTAGCTGTCAGTATTCGTTATGAGCAAGGCCTGCTGGTGCAAGCCGCCACCCGTGGTGATGGTTTTACCGGTGAAGATATTACCAGTAACGTGAAAACCATCAGGGCTGTGCCATTAAAACTGCAGGGCGAAGTACCGGCCGTGCTGGAAGTTCGGGGTGAAGTGTTTATGCCTTTGGCAGGTTTTGAAGCGATGAACGACAAAGCCAGAGCCGCAGGAGATAAAGTCTTTGCCAACCCACGTAATGCGGCTGCTGGCAGCTTACGACAACTGGACCCGAAGATCACCGCCAGCCGTCCTCTGATGTTTTATGCATATGCAGTGGGGGCAATGGAGGATCCGGCACAACAGCTCAACAGCAAAAGCCATTATGCGCGTTTGCAGCAACTCAAAGGCTGGGGTTTGCCGGTTTGTCCTGAAATTCGGCATGTCACAGGCTTGCAGGCCGCTTTAGATTATCAGCAGAGTATTCTGACTAAACGTTCAGCTTTACCTTATGAAATAGATGGAGTGGTGCTGAAAGTCGACGATTTAGCACAACAGCAAGCTTTAGGTTTTGTTGCACGGGCACCACGTTGGGCTATAGCTTTTAAATTTCCGGCTCAGGAAAAAACCACCACTTTAGTGGATGTGGAATTTCAGGTCGGCCGCACTGGTTCTATTACGCCCGTTGCGCGTTTAGAGCCTGTCATAGTGGGCGGTGTCACTGTCAGTAATGCCACTTTGCATAATCAGGACGAAATTAACCGTCTGGGTGTCAAAGTGGGCGATACCGTGATAGTGCGCCGGGCTGGGGACGTGATCCCACAGATTGTTTCTGTAGTACTGGAACAACGTCCGCTGGATGCTCGTGACATCCTGTTTCCGACGCTTTGTCCTGTTTGCCAGTCCAGCATAGAGCGGGTGGAAGGCGAAGCCGTAGCGCGCTGTACAGGAGGTTTATTTTGTGCGGCGCAGCGAAAAGAAGCGCTCAAGCATTTTGTTTCGCGTAAAGCCATGGATATTGAAGGCCTGGGTGACAAGATCATTGAGCAATTAGTGGATCAGCAACTGGTGAAAACACCAGCTGATATTTTCCGCCTGGATATGCCGGCTTTAGTAGGCCTTGAGCGTATGGGCGAAAAACTGGCACTTAAGTTGTTGAAATCCATAGCTGACTCTAAACAAACCACCTTGCCGCGTTTTATTTATTCTTTAGGCATTCGGGAAGTTGGCGAAGCCACAGCCCTTAATTTAGCCAGCCATTTTGCCGCTTTGGATGCTGTGCAAAAAGCCAGCCTGGAACAGCTGTTGGAAGTGCAGGATGTGGGTACTGTTGTCGCAGACAATATTCTGCACTTTATGGCAGAAGAGCACAACGCGGCTGTGATCCAGCAATTGATTGACGCTGGTATTCATTGGCCTGTGATTGAAAAACAGCAACAAGGTGAACAACCTTTAGCGGGTTTAACTGTGGTGTTAACCGGCACCTTAACCAGCATGGGGCGGGATGATGCCAAAGAGAAACTTCAGCGTTTAGGGGCTAAAGTATCGGGTTCTGTCTCAGCTAAAACCTATGCAGTCATAGCTGGGGATAATGCTGGCTCCAAACTTGCTAAGGCTACTGAGCTGTCCGTGCCGGTCTGGACTGAACAACAAATGTTAGATTTGTTTCAACAACATGAGCTGAATTAATATGTCAGAGTTTTATCCTTTATTAGATAAAAACGGTTTGCTGCGTATTCCTCTGCGTTTTTACGCCGTTTTGCTGCTGCTAATGCGACCTTTTATTGTCTGGATCATAGCGCTGACTATGCCGGAAGGAGGTGACAGATTTTTGGCGGCCATTTATCCAAAAACCAATGATTTTGCCACAGCCTGTCTTATTGCTTGTCCTTTGTTACTGGTGGTGATGGCTTTGAGTCAGCGTAAAGAAAAAAGCCACAACGCCTGGTTCAAAATTTGGCAATATGGTCGTTGGATCATGCTGATGGTGGCTTGCGCTGATTTAGTACATACCGTCAGCAACTGGCCAAACTATATGATTCTGAAATCCCCTCAGATGCTGGCGGTACCTATGTTCTTGCTCTCCAGCATTATGTGGCTGTACAGCAGTGAACAATTGAAGCTTATCAGTAAAGAATGGCCTGAGACTAAGAAGGTTAAATAGCAATTTTCTGCTGGCTTTGTAACTGTTGCCAGCGTTTTTGCTGTTCTTCATTTAATTTGGCTTTGGACAGCATCACTTCGCATTGCAGACGCAATTGTTCGGTTTGAATCGAAGGGTCGATGTTGTCTGTTGAACGCAGCGATTGTAGCAAGTTAAGCGCTATACCCACATTGCCCGGCATAATACGAAAAGCCTGAATAAAGGCCGTCAGAGCCTGCTGCCACAGGCCTTTTTCATAAAGTTGTACGGCGTTGTTGTTAAACTCGCGTGGACCCATAGGTAAGCTCTCACGCTCCTGCTGCTCTTGTTGCAGGTAGGTAATAAACACAGGGTCGGCATTTTTCAGCTGCTTGGCATCTTGTGTCAATTGGCGTAACAGCTCACGGGAGCTGCTGATCAAGCCTACTTCATGCAAAGCTTTGGCTTTATCCAGAATATCTTCAGGCCCCTGAGTCACAGGGCTTTTTTCCAAAGCCAATAACAGCTGTTTGGCTTTTTCTATCTGATCTTTTAAATAATAAATTCGCGCCTGAACCACCACTTGCTGCTCTTCTTTATGCTGCTCAGGAAACAACTGCCGCATATTGGTTAAGGTGTCATTCGCCATTTTAGACAGCCGGCTGGTTTGCTCTTCTTCATTCACACTTAAAGCATAATCGATGGAAGCACGCGCCAGATTCAGATACAGATCCGGTTGTTCATACACAGAAAAACGGGCAAAACGTAGTAAGTCTTTAGCGGCTTTAAACTGATGTTCATAATCGTGGGTTAAACGCGATAAGTGCATCAGCTTTTGCTGGCGCAATAAATTGCGAGGCGCCATATCTGCAGCTTGCAGTAGTTCAGACTGAGCCTTTTTATACATTTGCTGGCGCAGATGAATGTCGGCCAGTAAATCCAAAGCAGCCAGTTTCATGTCTGCTTTATGCAGCAGAGGCTGCAGCAAGGCAGTGGCTTCAGAGTAACGCTCACGCTGAATTAAGCAACGTGCCAGCCCCAGTTTTGCCCACTGTGAATTTTCATTGTGCACCATGCCGCTATAAAACTGCTCAGCTTCAGTCCAGCGGCCTGCTTGCTGCAGTATCTCGCCTTTGATTTTAAGCAGCATCAGGTTGTATTTGCTCTGATAACCCTGTTCCAACCATTGATCCAATAACTTCAGGGCTGGCTCGGTTTTTTTCTGATCCATAAGGCTATACAGAGGGCGGAATAAGTTCTTGCGTTGCACAGTGCGGTCAATACGGGATTTTAAATCTTTAATGGCGTAAGGTTTCACCATAAATTCATCAGGCTGCAACTCTAAAACGCTGTGCACCAGACTGGGGTCTGTCTCAGCGCTGATAAAAATAAAGCCAGTGCTGTGGCGGAATAAATTGCGGGCTTTGAGTTCCTGATACAGCTGATAGCCATCTTTGCCATTTAAATTAAAGGAGCAAATGATTAAATCAAAAGCTTTGTCCTGACACAAAGTCAAAGCAACAGCAGAGTTTTCTGCATAGTGGAAACTGGAGTAGCCCAGAGTTTCCAGCGCATAGCGCAGATAATTCTGAGTTAAAGGTTGTTCATCTACAACCAGTATCTGGATGTCCTTATTAAGTTTTACTGCCATAAATGCATCAGACACCTATTATCATTTCTATCAAATATAGCCATTAAATATGTAAAAAGCTCCACTATTTTTAAATGAATTCAACAGGTAGTATTTTTCTGATTTAGGAAAATCATAAATAAGTGAAAAAATGGTAAAAATATAATATTCAAGGTGATACGAAACAATAGGTTAGGGATTTTGGTGTTCTAAAGAAGGAGCGGCGGGTTTATCCAAGAAGTGGTGGATGCTACTGGGATCGAACCATCGAGCCTATTCTTTGTGAAGAGTGGCGATGCTTTTCTTTAAAGGGGGATGGTGAATGCTACTGGGATCAAATTAGCGAGTCTTGGCTTGTGTAAAGAGTGCGATGCTTTTTTATCGAAGAAATT
>NZ_AFHI01000072.1 GCF_000217935.1 Rheinheimera sp. A13L | reverse complement strand
TTGGTGTGATAAAGAATTCTATCTAGCTTGCTTGTTAAAGACACAAAAACGTTTTTTGCCTGGTGGCAATAGCGCTGTGGAACCACCTGAATCCATTCCGAACTCAGAAGTGAAACGCAGCCGCGACGATGGTAGTGTGGCAGATGCCATGCGAGAGTAGTTCACCGCCAGGCTCCCAATTAAGCCAGAAGGCCCAGTCGAAAGACTGGGCCTTTTTGCTTATTGAGATTTTAGTGGTGGACCATTCGAGCATAGCATACCCATGCGACAAATTGGCCGGGAGCCAATTTGGACCGCCAACGGCGGGTCCCGCAGGGACGAACCCCATGGATGGGGTGAGCAAAGTAGTTCACCGCACCCGAATTCAACACCAATCAGCTCAACTCTCAGGCAAAAACCAAAGACGCCCACCCGCAAGGGACGCCCCTACAGGCGATTCCGTTAACACTAAGAACCAATCCCACCTACCTTTTACCCCCCCATTTCGCTATAATGCAGCCCGTTTTTACAGCAGTTTAGGTGTGGTTTGATTTTAGTTCGTGCGGCGCAGTACCTTTGGTTCAGATTGATCCGGCTTAGCTGGCGCTCGTGGCTGAAATTAATCCCATTAATGTTCATCAGCCTGGTATTGATCTCTATATTTGCCACCCCTATTCCTGATCAGCAATACCATTTTCCCGATGAAAACACCGCAAATAGCAACTTTCATGTGGTTGAATTTAATGATGAAGGTCAGCCCCACGATGTAAAACAGCAACAAGTTTTATTTGACCGTATCAAAAAGCCAGATTCCGCTAGTGCAGAATTGGTGATTTTTGTGCACGGATGGCACCAGAATGCTGCGCCAACAGATTCCAACTTCGTTGCTTTTCAAAGATATATCAAAGAGTTACAGGATGTAGCTCCACAACGTAACCTGATAGGTTTGTATTTGGGCTGGCGTGGCGATAAATATGATCCTTTGTGGTTAGACGAATCCTATAAAGCCGAAGGCTGGTGGGAACCATTGGACTTTCCAACCATTTTTCAACGCAAAAGAGTATCGCGTCTGGTCGGTGAACAAGGGGTAAGTCAGTTACTGGACAAGCTCGATGTTGTGGTCGAACAAGGTCAGCTGAAGCGTTATATCTTTATCGGTCACAGTTTAGGTGGTTCTGTTGCTTTGCATGCCAGTAAAGATCGGGTGAAAAAGGCTATAGATTTGGGCAAGGACAACCCGAATTTGTACTTGTTACTGAACCCTGCAGTCACTGCCAAAGAATATAAGCCGCTGGATTCTTTATTAAGCGTCGACCGGCAAAAACCCAGTATGGTGGTATTGCAGTCCAAAGGTGATTTTGCGGTAAAAGAAGCATTTAACTTTATAAAAGATGGCGAGCAGGCAGTAGGAAACTCCTGGGCTATCACTCATGATATTGATAAATGCCCCAGAGGTAACTGTGAAACTCCTCTTCAATTGCATAGTAGTCTTGCTCAGCATGACGCCATCCCAGGTTGTATGATGCAACTAAACCGTTCTGGCTGGCGTATCCGTGCGCGGGTGCAGGCGCGGCGTACCATACAGAGTTGTGACGATGCCAATATGCAGGCGGTCTGGGTACTGGCTGTGTCCAACGATATTATTTTTGGTCACAATGGCATTTTAACGCCAAGTCATGCCGGTGCTTTGGCAGAAATTTTAAGCCTGATTGATTACCACAGAAACCAGATCCCGGAAGCCATTTAGTTTTCCTTTATACAGAACTTAATGCCATAAAATCAGCACTGTGCCAGCGACTGTCAGGCTGGCACCCAGCCATGCTCCTAAAGCAGGCCGTCTTTTATAAACCAGCCACAATAAAGGCACGACGACGACAGGGCTGACAGACGACAGCATGCCAATTAATCCTGCATCACCTGTTTTTAAAGCCTGTAAAATCAGCGTCATGCCTATCACCATCGATAAGCCAGCATTAACAACCACCATAGCGAAGATTTTTTTCGTCATAGGTAAATAAACCCGAGCCACTTTAAAGCCCAGCCAAAACAGCAGCAGATGAGCGAATAATGCAACCGTCATCCGCACAGCAGAAGCACTGACCGCATCTATATCGGTTTCCATCAAAGGTTTTATCATCAAAGTGGAAGCAGCCTGGCAAACAGCTGAGATCAGGCCTAAGGCAATACCGGAGCGCAGCTGAGACTGATTTGACTCCCAGTGATGTTGCTCTTCTGCTCTGCGCCCTAAAACTATGGCCGTCATCACGCCTGAGCTTAACAAACCACAGCCTATTAAAGTCCAGCCCCAGATAGATTCGCCTAAAAACAAGTAAGCCAGCAGCACCGAAAACATAGCATGAGTGGCAAATAACACACCGGCACGACGTGGACCCAGCCTGTTCATTGAGGCAAATAAGGAGGTATCACCAATCAAAATACCTATCAGTGCTGACATGGCTAAAAGCGGCAACTGAGGGAAAGCCAAAGTGGTAAAACCGCCACTGAAATAAGCCCAGATCCATAACATGCAGGCGGCGCAGGCCAGGCGCCAGCGGGTAAAAGCGAAGGCACCTAAATGACTGGAGGCGGTAGCAGATAATAAACTGCCAACAGCCCAACAGACTGCAGCCAATAAGGCTAAGTATTCAAAAGGCACTAATAAATTCCTGACGACAAATAACGATCACCCCGATCGCAGATAATGGCTACTATCACGGCATTCTCCAGTTGCTCAGCCAGGCGCAAAGCCGCATAAACTGCACCACCAGAGCTGACCCCACAAAAGATTCCTTCCTGCTGTGCCAGTTGACGCATAGTGTCCAGAGCCTGATCGGCAGTGATATCGATGATTTGATCAACCCGCTGTTTTTCATAAAAGCCAGGTAAATAAGCTTCAGGCCAGCGGCGTATGCCCGGAATACTGCTGCCTTCAGCGGGTTGCAGACCTATAATTTGAATAGCCGCATTTTGCTGTTTCAGATAACGCGACACCCCCATAATGGTGCCTGTGGTGCCCATGCTGGAGACGAAGTGGGTTACCTGGCCCTGACTTTGTTGCCAAATTTCTGGCCCGGTTGAGGCAAAATGCGCTGCTGGATTGTCGATGTTATTAAACTGATCCAGTACTAAACCCACACCTTCCGCCTGCATTTGTTTTGCAAGATCTCGGGCGTATTCCATACCTTGTTCTTTACTGACCAGTATCAGCTCAGCGCCATATGCCCGCATCGATGCCTTACGCTCGTCTGTCATATTGTCCGGCATAATCAGCTTCATTTTGTAGCCTTTAATGGCAGCGGCCATTGCCAGAGCTATACCGGTATTGCCGCTGGTGGCCTCAATCAGGCAGTCGCCTGGTTTGATATCGCCCCGCGCTTCAGCCTGTTGCAGCATAAAAAGTGCCGGTCTGTCTTTGACTGAACCTGCCGGATTATTGCCTTCGAGTTTCAACAGCACTGTGCTTTGAGTGTGATTGGCCATACGCTGCAGCCGCACTAAAGGCGTCTGACCAATATGATCTTCGAGGGTAGGGAACATAGAGCCTCAGCTGGACTTGGAAAGTTGAGGCTAGTGTAGCGGATCCGGCTCTTTACTCACAGACGGATCCGCTATAACTCAGAACCTTTACAACGCAGCAAGGCGTTTAAAGTTATCACACAAAATCGCAGTGGCTATGCCCACATTCAGTGATTCAGTGTCGCTGAAACTGGGGATAGTGACAGGGTGGCTGATCACTGGTTTTAATGCAGGGCTAATACCATTGGCTTCATTGCCCATCACCAGATAACCACCGGCTTTGCTCAGTTTGAGCTGATGAACAGACTCACCTTCAAGGTAAGCACCATAAACCGGCATGGCGCTTTGTGCTAACAGAGGTAACAGCTCCTGATAAAACATCTGCACCCTTAAAAATGAGCCTTTAGCTGCAGCTATCACTTTAGGATTGTATAAATCTACTGTGTCGGGAGAACACAGCAACTGGCGAATACCATACCAGTCGGCAATGCGGATAATAGTGCCTAAATTACCAGGGTCGTTGATTTGATCCAAAACCAGCACCCAGTCGCCTTGTTGCTCTTTAAATGGCAGTGTTGCTGGTATTTCTGCTACAGCCAAAGCTGCATTATTGCTGCTAAATGTACCCACTTGTACCAGCTCATGTTCAGTGCATTGCTGCACCAAATCAGCTTTAGTACAAAGGCCATGGTGTTGCTGCAAAAAGTGTTCAGTGCCAAAGACTGCCCGCACTTTCCACGAGCTGTGCAGCAATTCCAGCACCGACTTTTCACCTTCGACAAAAAACAGCTGCTCGGCTTTACGGTATTTTTTTTGCTGCAGCGAGCGGATCAACTTCGACCATTTCTGACTAATCATAAACCCTTCTTACTTGAAGCGGCCGCCGCGTTGACTGCGCGCTCTCGCCCCTGTCACATAGTGGCCTATGCTCCCGGGAACTCGTTTACTTGTCGCCTTGCTGCAACTCCAATTAATTTGGGTTACAGCCTTCTTACCTGAAGCCGCAGCCTTGTGGACTGCGCTTTTTCTTCCGAACATAGCTTGGTCGGTGAGACGGGCGGGGACAAGCCCCGTCCGGCACCGACTCGGCTTCTGGACGGGCGGGGACAAGCCCCGCCCCTACAGCTGTGCCTTATATTTTTGTTGTCCTGCTACCCAGCTTTGTTGCACTTTGGTTTGCCATAAAGTTTCAGCAGGAGCTTTAAAAATGTCGCGATCAACCAAAATAAAATCAGCCCACATGCCAGGTGCTAACGACCCCATGCTTTGATCCTGAAAAGCGCCATAAGCTGCATCGAGGGTAAAGGCTTTTAAAGCCTGAGTTAAGGTCAGGCGTTGTTCCGGCAACCAGCCACCTACGGGTTGATTTTGCTGATCCTGACGTGTTACTGCGGCATGAATACCATAAAAAGGATTGGCAAGCTCCACCGGAAAATCTGAACCAGCCACTATACGACTGCCCTGATCCACAAAGCTTTTCCAGGCATAAGCACCGCGTAAACGGGCTATACCTAAACGATCGGCTGCCATATTTTTATCTGAAGTGGCATGGGTCGGTTGCATGGACGGCAGAATATGCAGCTCTGCAAAACGTGGGATATCTTTAGGCGAAACTATCTGTGCATGTTCAATACGGTGGCGGCCTTGTTCCAGTTGCTCTTTGCTTGCCAACTGCTCAAACCTGTCCAGTACCAAACGGTTGGTTAAATCACCTATTGCATGAACGTTGGTTTGAAAACCAGCCTCCAGCGTCAGCTTCATCACAGCTGTGAGTTTATCCGGCTGAGTGACAAATAAGCCTTTTTGGCCGGGCTGATCAGAATAAGCTTCTATTAACGCGGCACCACGGCTACCTAAAGCTCCATCACCATAAACTTTCACTGAGCGGGCAACCAATACATCTTCTTGATCCAGCACTGGACCGGCTTTTAACCAGTCGGCTAAATCTGGATCTGTCGCTGATAACATGGCGTAAATGCGCAGCGGCAGTTTGTTGTCCTTACGCAGTTGCTGATAACTTTGCAGGTTCGCTGCGTCAACACCTGCGTCATGGACAGAGGTAATGCCCAAAGCTAACAAATGTTCAAAGGCAGCATCTAATGCAGCTAAACGTTCGGCTTCGGATTGCTCTGGAATATGTTTTTCCAGCAATAACATAGCGTTGTCTATTAATACGCCTGTTGGATTGCCTTCATCATCCCGGATAATTTCACCACCTGGTGGATCTATGGTTTCTTTGGTGATGCCTGCCAGTTGCAGCGCTTTGCTATTGGCCCAACCTGCATGACTATCAACCCGGGTTAACCAGACAGGTTTGTCTTTAATGCTTTCATCGAGCAAAGTTTTGCCGGGAAACTGCTGGGTTGGCCATAGGACCTGATTCCAGCCACCACCTAAAATCCATTGCGAGTGCTGGTGAGTTTTAGCAAAAGCGGCAACTTGCGCCACTGCCTGAGCTTCACTGCTGCTGGTGCGTAAATCCACTCTGTTCAGGTTTTGGCCTAAGCCCAATACATGACCATGGCCATCAATCAGGCCTGGTAATAAAGTCTGACCTTTGCCGTCAATTTGTTCTGCTTTGTCATAGGCAACAACAGCTGCTTTATCGCCACGAGCCAGTACTTTTCCGCTTTGGTTATCAAACACAAAATGGCTGAATTCGGCGATTTGGCCTTTTTCATCAAAGCCATAACCCTGAATATTATGCAGCACTACAGGAGCGGCTGATAAAGAGCCGCTGGTAAGCAGTAACAGGCTGAGCACTGAAGGAGTAAAACGAAACATAAAGATCCCCTGGTTGGTCCGTCGCCGGACCAGCCGGGCTAACGGTATTTTTTCTTGGCTTTTTGCTGACGGACTTTTTCCCGCTCAGCTTTTTCAGCAGCTCTGGTGGCTTCCTCTAACTTAGCATTCTGCAATTCCTCTGTCACCATATCCGGTGTTTCCAGACTGACAGGACCAAACAAACCAGCACGAAGTTCGGTAATTAAAATGGAACCGGCTTTTTGCAAATCAACCACGCCACCTTTACGCATACAACCACGACGTTCGCCCAAAGCGTCTAATAAAGCCAGGTCGTTTTCTGGTTGTTCTTTTAGCTGATAACGCGCCATGACTTGTTGTGGGTAGGCTTTGAGTAAGTAATCGGCGGCAAAAATGGCGATATCGGCGTAGTCAAAGGCCGTATCTTTAATAGCGCCTGTCACCGCCAGACGGTAACCGCAACTGGCCGGACTCAGCTTGGGCCATAAAAAGCCTGGGGTGTCGGTCAGAATGACATTATTGTCTAAACGAATACGCTGCTGAATTTTGGTCACACCAGCTTCGTTGCCGGTTTTGGCAATAGTACGGCCAGCTAACGTATTGATAATGGTGGATTTACCCACGTTAGGAATACCCATAATCATAGCGCGGGCGCCGCGGATATCTAAATTCCGGTCTGGCAGCATTTGGTTGCAAAGTTGTAATAAAGCCTTGATTTGTTCAGGGTTTTGCTGACTAATAGGAATGGCTTTAATACCTTTTTCCTGTTCAAAGCGTTCAACCCATAAGGCGGTAACTGCCGGGTCTGCTAAGTCAGCTTTGTTCAGTACCTTGATCACCGGAGTGTCGCCACGCAGTTCTGGCACCAAAGGGTTTTCACTGGAAAAAGGAATGCGGGCGTCCAGCATTTCGATAATGATATCGACCTGTGGCATGACCTCGGCAATTTCTTTACGGGCCTTGTGCATATGGCCTGGGAACCAGTTTATCGACATAAAAACTCTCTTGGGTTAGCCGCATCGCGGTTGGAACAGGAAACAATTCAATATTTTACGCTGTTATCAGCTGAGGCAGGAACTTTTTTCCGGCTTAAACCTCCGATTAGCAGCTTTTTACGTAGAAGAGTCTCGTAATACCTATACAACGGAGTCACAGGGAATGAAGAAGTTGAAGTATCTGGCGGGTTTAGCTATTACTGCTGCTGTGTCGGCAGCACCTTTAATGGCCTCAGAATTTAAACAGGTTCAGGTGCAACTGGAGCATCCGGCGAACGGTGATACCTTATTTATTCCTGGCGCAAAAGCTGTGCTGCAATCTGGTCATTCGTCCAGCAGTCGCTGGTTGAGTTGGGTTGATTTAACAACTAACACCGCAAAGCAGGTACCTATCCCAACACAAGCGCAGTTTTTTCATAAAGCGCAGATCAAAAGTCAGCCAGTTGAAGTGTTGGTGGTCTTAGGCCATGAAGGCATCAGTTATTTCAAATCTGAAGACAGCAGTTGGCATAGGTTACTCAATACTGAATCTCTGTACCGTACAGTGGATAGCAAACGCTTGCTGAAACTGGATTTTGTGTATGACTTAAATAACGACGGTTTATCTGACTTTGTGGTCACAGATTTTAATGCGCATCATGTCTATATGCAGCAACAGGATGGCAGTTTTAATCAGTTTTCTTTGGCTGTGGACGCTAAATCACGCATTTTTGATGAAAACCCGGATTACACAGGCCGCAAAGCACGATTTCTGGACTGGAATGGCGATGGCCGCACTGATATTGGCTTTGCTATAGACGACAGCTTGTTATTGTATCTGCAAACTGAGACAGGTTTTTCTACCCAAGCCCAGACCATTCAGCTTGGATTAGGTTTAACGCCAGACGTTCAGGCTGAGCTGAGGGGCGGTGATGGTCGCAGTTTTAAAGGGTTGTCGATCAACAGGTTGTACGATGTGAAAGACTTAAATAACGATGGCGTAGCCGATTTTATTGTACGTCAGGAGCTGTTTGCCGACGCCGTAGAGCAAAGCTATAGCTACCGCATTCATTACGGCACGATGGAACAGGGCACTTTGCAGTTTAAAGCCGAACCTGATGCACGTATTAACACCAAAGGGATCCAGTCCGAACCTGTATTTGCCGACTTAAATAACGACAAAAAGCTAGATTTTTTCACCCCGGCAGCTGAGTTTGGTATAGGTACTCTGGTGCGGGCTTTACTGGCAGGCACTGCGAACATGGAACTGCAGTTTTTTCCTCAATTGCCCAGCGGTAAGTTTCCGGATAAGCCTGTATATCGGCAAGATGCTACAGCACAGGTCAGCATTGGCAACGCTCAGGTGAATTTACCTGTGCTGAAGGCGCTGGTTTCAGAGCAGGCTCCTGCTTTGTTATTGATTGGGGATGAAGATCATTTAAAGCTTTATCAGAGCGCGAAAGAAAAGCTGTTCAGCAGCAAAAGTGTTCGCTTAAAACAAGCCATACCGCTAAACGGTATGCTGGCATCCACAGCAGATTTAGACCAAAACGGTAAAATGGATTTGATTTTGCCTTTTACCCATCTGGATCCTGAAGCAGTGCGTAACCAGCTGCATTTTTTACTGCAACAATAAATTTATGGTCTTAACCAGAGCTTCATTTGTGGGTAGCTGTCCGCAGAACCTGGTGGTTCACACATGCCATACCAGCTCAATAGCGGATGGCCAAAACCGCCTCCACAACTAAAGGCGGCTATATAGGCTTCTGAACCCCCTTTGTAGCCGTCAGCATGAAATAAAAATTCTGGCGGCAAATTTAAATGCACTAAAGCTGCCCATGACCAGGCGATAGCTGCCATTTCTTCGGCTGGCCCCTGATTAGCAGATTCATTCACATTGTCATTCAACAGATGACGCTGGGCTGTGGGCATTACGGCTATATGACCTGCTTCATGCAGCAAATCGCCGGGTTGAACAAGCTGTTCCGGGTCTATACAAAGGCCGCCATTTTTTATCAACACTCCTGCTAAAAAGCTGGGTTCAGCCAATGGCTGTAGCTGATACGCAATACCGATGTCATTAAAAAAGGCTAACACTTTTTGCAGTGGCTCAGTCATTTTGGTCTCAATGAATTTATGTTGTTGTTTTGGCTGCTCAGTAAGTAATTTGTTCTCCACCGCCTTTCTTTGTTCCTTTTATCTGCTAGCCTAGGTTTTTATAAAACAAAAATAACGACTTAGCCATGACTATTTGTAGTTTTGCTTTGCTTGGCCACGTTGCCGGATTTCAACAAATGCGTGAAGAACTGGGATTGTTGCTGCAGTTGCAATGGCATGCCCATGTGAATAAAAGAGATTATCAGGGCGGCTGGGATGTATTGCCTTTGCGTTGTGCCTCAGAGCATCTGCATGCCCACGGTATTTTGCAGAGTTTTGCGATTTATCCCGCTGAAGACTGGAGCAATTTACCCCAATTAGAGCAAAGCCCTGCCTTGCTGCGATTTGTGAGCGCTTTACCTTACACAGTTAAATCAATACGGCTGATGCGCTTACACCCCGGTGCTGAAATTAAACCGCACCGTGATCAGGGGTTATGTCTGGAGCAAGGAGAAGCTCGTTTGCATCTGCCACTCCAAACCAATGATTTACTGAAGTTTTTTGTTAATGATCAACAGGTGCCTATGCAAGAAGGCCAACTGTGGTACATCAACGCCGATCAGGTACATAGGGTCGAAAATAAAGGTGCAGAGCCTCGTATCAACCTGGTGCTGGATTGTGTAGTTAATGCTGAACTAAAGGAGCAAATTTATGCCGGATGGAACACTAAATCGGCCTGAGTCTAAACTTCAACATTATATGAATGGCTGTTCGTCGCATTGATGTGCAGGAAAATCAGGCTCTATTCAAAACTACTGCATAATGGACAGCAACTCTTACTGTTGCTGAACTCTGCATCGATCGACACTTTCGTTACCCTGATGTCAGACTATCTGGATTGGCCTGATCTAAGTTTTAATAGTTTGGTGGCATTTCTTAACCAGCAGAACCAACAGCAGCACGATGTTCAATTGGAGATCTTCAGTCGCTTCTGGCAGCCAGCAAGTTATCAGGCCTTGACTCAAAGTTTCATATGGGCGCCCGCTTTTGCCGCTTTAAGTCAGCCTTTTTACATAGATGATATGCAAAAGGCCAGGCAAAATCTGCTGGGGCAGTTGATTAGACCCTGCACCAAAGTGTCAGATTTAGTAAATCAACGTTTTAGTCTGCCTGAACTCAATCCTGATTTAGTTATTTTTCACTGGTCCAGATGTGGTTCAACCTTGTTGTCTGGCGCTTTGGCAAAGGACCCTGACGTTAAAGTAGTGTCTGAGTCTATGCTGATCAGTCAAATGCTGATGGACCCACACTGGCATGCTTCTGAACATCAGGAGTTACTGGATTTGGCGTTAAGATTACAGGGCAGGTTCAGGCATGGTGAACATCAACTGGTTGTAAAATGTAATGCCTGGGATTTACAGGACTGGCGACTTTGGGCCCGCTCCTATCCTGCCGCAAACATAATCTGTTTGGGGAGGGACCCTGCAAAAATTTTCTCGTCTCATCAACGTCTGAGCGGCATGCATATGGTGCCTCTGCCAGTGCCGGTATGGAGGGGGGAGTACAAACCAGATCTTCAATCCGGTATTTGTTGGCAAGTCCAGGTATTACAAACCCTGATGCAACAAAGTAGTCAACTACTGGCTGAAAGCACAGCGTGCTGGCTGGATTACCAGCAACTTGTTGAATTGGAGGCTGAACAGCTTGCTGTGATACTCAGGCTATCCAGTCCTGAGTTTTTTGTCCGTAACTGGTCCTTACATAAGCAGATGGATGCAAAACAGCCTGAGTCGTTCTTTTCACCTGAGCCAGCAAAACATGATGCCAATTCTGGTGAGATGGCAGATGCACGTATCCGACTACAGCAGTTGTACCAGTATGTCAGGCTGGTTGCGAATAAAGCTGTGGCAGACAGAACAATGACCTCAGACCTAAGCTAACCATCTCATTTAATATCTTTGATAAATCAATTACTTTGACTGAGTTTCACATCACTCAGCCCCTTGCATGGTGAGTTGTTACTCTTTTCGATAAATTGTTCCCTTAATCCTTTATTTGTTCCCTTCCTGTGCTAGGCTGGTTTGTATGAAAAAAGATCAGCTGTTTGTGAGCATCGTTAGCTGTGATGAAAAAGCCTTAGAGTTTATGTACAAACAATACACACCAGGTCAAAAGTTCGCAGATAGTGGGGATTTATAGTGTTTCACGAAGTCAGGTTTTGTAAGTAGTCCAAGGCCGTTCTTCAGCAAGATTCAACATGAATAGTTCAAAAAACGAGTTGCAGTACATCAATGCCATTCAGTTGCCGGATCAAAGAAAAGAACTGACGCAAAGGTTAACTTGGTGAATGACTGCTGGATAAAGACGGTTGTTAAGGATCACTGTGATGCCAGATGGAATGAAAAGCAGCAAAACTTTGCACAAGAACCTGCTGTCAGATTTCACTACAGAGTTACTTTTGAGTCAGGGAACAGAAAACATCCATTTCAGCCTGCGTGCTTTGCTGATGGCTTTGTGTGATTTTCTGAACATTAATCTTCATCCGGACAACTTTGTTGATGATGATTTCACACTAACACCTTATGGCAAAGCATTGTCTCCGGTATCAGCGGCGCAGTGTGCCGAAGACATTGAACGCAGCAGAGTTTTTATGCTGGCAGTGCATCAGGCGATAACAGACAGATTGGGCAAGGCACAGCCTGTCAGAGTTTTGTACGCCGGAACTGGTCCTTTAGGCTGGTTAATTTTGCCAACACTACAAGCTTTTAGCTCAGAGCAAGTTCAGGTCACCGCTTTAGATATACATCAGCAGTCTTTAGATAGTTTTCAGGCCTTGTGTCATGAGCTGGGACTGCAGGACAGAGTAAGTCAGTGGCTGTGTAATGATGCCACAGCCTGGCAACCTGAGCAGGCACAAACCTATGATCTGATCCTGTCTGAAACCATGAATCAATTTCTTGAAAAGGAACCTCAGGTTCAGATTTTTGCTCACCTACAGCAATTTTTGCTTCCTGATGGACTACTGATCCCACAGCAAGTGCAATTAACTGTTGATTTACAACAACAAACTCTGGATGGTCCCAAGCTTTACCCTCTTGGTGAGTTATTTTGTTTAAACATTGAAACTGCCAAAGTGCTGGCCGAATGCACTGAGGATTTATTCAATAAAAAGCTGCAACTTCCAGTTTTTGTACCCTCAGTCAGTAGTTTAAAACTGAATACCCGGATCCAGGTGTATCGGGATTTCTGGCTTGAAGAGCGGCAAAGCCAACTTACTTTACCAAAATTTATGCATAGGCTTTGGCTAAAGTCGGGGACTGTGCTGCGCTGGTCCTATTTGCTTGAACAAAACCCCAGATGGAAATTGGATTACGAAGCGGGTGAGTTTGAACTGGCAGCAAGCGATGATTGTCGTGCAGAAGGACTGTTTCATCTTTATAGGTTGTGGCAGAAAACCTTATTGCAGAAATGGCCATCAGGTCTTAAGACTGATCACAACGAGTGGCTGCTGGATAAGGCCCTGTTGGATCTGATGGGGTTAGGATTACAGCCTGGACTGGAGTTGTTGTTCAGCTGTAATACCTTGCCTGAACTCTGTCAGAAGGTTCGTTCTCTCATATTGTCCGATGCAGATATTCAGCATATTAATCATCAACTTTGCCTGCATCACACTCCGAATGAACTAAAACCTACACCAGCAATTCCAGCCCCATTGTCTGAGGAACAACTTGAGTTCTGGCAACAACATGGCTATCTGGTTATTCCCGATGTATTAACTCCTCAGCAATGTGAAGAAAGCCAACAAGCCATATGGCAGTTTTTAGATGCTTGTCCGCAGCAGTCTGAAAGTTGGTATCGAAGTCCGGAACTTCAGGAAAAAATCATGTTACCGCTGTTCCGTCACCCTGCCTTAGATGCGAACAGACAGCTCCCACTGCTCAGGCAGATTTTTGAACAATTATGGCAAAGAACTGATTTGGTGATGAGTACAGACAGGGTCAGCTTTAATCCGCCTGAAACTGAACAGTGGCATTTCCCAGGCCCGGACTTGCATTGGGATATGCCTTTGCACCTACCCGTTGTATTTGCCACCCAAGGGCTGATTTATCTGACCGATACCCATGAGCAGCAAGGTGCATTTTGCTGTGTGCCAGGGGTGCATCTGGAGATAGCAAGCTGGCTTAAACAACATGGTGAAGGTGAGGGTTATTTGCAACATCAATTGTTGGCCAGGCCAGCCAAAGTTATAGCAGGCAAAGCAGGAGATTTAGTGATTTGGCATCAGGCTTTGCCTCATGGTGCCAGCCCGAACAGGGCAGATAAACCGAGGATGGTGCAGTACGTCAATTGCACTCCTCTGTCATTCAAGTAGTTAGGTTCAGGACCTCAAAGGAAGACCAAAAATGCAGCAATTCAAAGCGCCGTCAGGTTTGCATATTCGCCCCTCAGGGCCAGCAGATAAAGTGTTTTTAGCCCGGCTTCACAGAGAGGTTCGGCAAGACTTGCAATGGATAGATGGTGAGCAGGATTTCATTGAGTCAGTAGTAGATATGCAATTGCATGCCCAGACCCAAGGGTATGGCACTCAGTTTCCTAATGCCATGTATTTCATTATTGAAAAAAACAGCGAGGCGATTGGCAGGGCCACTATAGATTTTGGTCATAACGAAGTGCATTTGATTGATTTGGCCTTTTTGGCCGCAGCCCGTGGCCATGGTTTTGGCCGTGCCATTCTTCAAACCTTTCAACATTGCGCAGCTCAGTCCGGAGTTCCGATGACACTGTCCGTTTTATCAAATAACAGGGTCGCGAAACAGCTTTATAAAGAACTGGGATTTCAGTTGAACGGTGCGCAAAGCCCTTATGAATTTCTTATTTGGTATCCACCTGCCATGAAACTGATGTCAGGTGCTTAAGTTTTACTGTGCTCAACAAAGGAGGATAAGTGGAAAATTTTAATCAGGAATTGCTGACTTCATTGGTTGGCCAATCCTTGCAAGTCTGTGCTGTCAATGATCCAACTGAGTTGACTCAGTTAAAGGTGAGTGACGTCACAGAGGGCAAAGTAAAAACGACAGAGTTCAGCTCGTTTTGTATTGAGCTGATCGGTGACCCGCAGGTGCAGTTGCCGCAGGGTACTTATGTTGTGAAACATCATAAGTTTGGTGAGCAAACCTTATTTATGACCATACATGCGGAAGATCAGTATCAGATTGTGATTTCGCATAAAAATGCAGTATCTAATCAGTAAAAACCGGAGGACAAGATGGTTGATCCATTTGTTGGAATGATACAAATGATAGCTTTCCCCTTTGCCCCACAAGGGTGGGCAAATTGTGATGGAGCTGAGCTTTTAATACAAAGTAATGCAGCACTGTATTCATTGATCGGTGTTCAGTTTGGCGGCGATGCAAAGACAAAATTTAATTTGCCTGATTTACGTGGCAGGACCCCGGTTAATACCACCAAAACCACAAGCCCGACCACAACCCAAGGTGGTAAAGGCGGTGAAGAAAATGTGGCATTAACCATTGCACAAATTGCGAGTCATGGTCATTCTTTGCGGACCTATAACGAGAACGGTGACCGTTCGCCTCCTTTTGTGCCAGCAAATCCAGCCCTCAAGTTTGGTCTGGCCAACGCAGTTAAGGTGACTAGTACCTCAATCGATAAATTCTACAGTGCAGCATCTCAACCTGTAGCGCCCTTAAGCAATACAGCTGTTGCTATGGCAGGCGGTGGAGTGGGCCACAATAATATGCAGCCCAGCACTGTGCTGAAATTTGTGATTGCATTGAATGGCATTTACCCTTCGCGTAACTAACTGCAGGAGACACAGAATATGAGTATGGGTTATTTAGGTGAAATCCGCATGTTTGCCGGCCAGTATGCGCCGCAAGAGTGGAATTTATGCAATGGCAGCTTAGTATCAGTCAATGATAATCAGGCACTTTTTAGCTTATTGGGAACGATTTATGGTGGTGATGGCCAGAATACTTTTGGCATACCAGACTTACGAGGCCGGATCCCGGTGGCGGATGGCACAGGTACTGGGCTGACAAACAGAGTGTTAGGCCAGAAGTTTGGCACTGAAACTGTGACTTTAGCTGAAAATAATCTGCCTCCTCACAGCCATCAGATGAATGCCTCAACTATTTTGTCTGATTTATCAGCACCGGTAGTGGGGCAATCCATGATAGGTAAAGATAAACATTATGTGCCTGCAAACGCTGCAGGTATTCAAACCTCTGTGCTTGTGGCAGATACGATCAGTAGTACAGGGGGAAACCAGCCCCACCTCAATGTAATGCCGGTGTTATGTATCAATTTTATTATTTGCATGCAGGGTATGTACCCACAACGTAATAACTAAGGAGCGGCTATGGATTCCTTTATCGGGCAAATTGACTTATTGCCTTATACCTTTACACCAATAGATTACGCCTTTTGTAATGGTGCTCTGGTTCCTCTTTCACAGTATCAGGCGCTCGCTGCAGTAATAGGCACTGCTTTTGGTGGTAGTGCGCAGAATAACACCTTAGGGTTACCGAATTTACAAGGCAGAACCCCTGTGGGTTTTGGCTCCGGGCCTGGTTTAACCTCTTATAACTGGGCCGCTACTGCAGGTGTGGAAACTGTCACTTTAACTGAAGCTCAGTTACCGGTGCATAACCATAATGTAGCTGTAGGTATTGCAGTTAATTTGGAAACTGATGACGCCACCAATGCAATACTGACCAGAGGTCTTTCTACTCAGGGAACTGGCACAGTTTTACCTTATACATCAACTCCAGGCCCAGGTCAGCCGCAACCTCTGAATGCCAACAGTCTTACTGCGACCGGCCAGAATCAGGCGCATAACAACAGACAACCTTTTTTGGTACTGAACTTTTGTATCTGTTTAAATGGCATTTTTCCGGTTCGGAATTAAGAATATGCTAAAAAGCAGAAACAAGAACTGACAACAGGGCTGACTTGTTTTTGAATTGTTTGTGTTACCTGCTGTAGAGTACAGCAGGTACACATTATTCAAAACAAATAGAATCATTATGAATGTAAAGTTACTGCTTATACTGCTGATCACAAATTTACTGTATGGCTGCTCGCAACAGCGGGTGCAGCAACTGCATTTTGTCAGTCAGGGTCAGCCAGTCAAGTTCAGGGCTGCAGGAGAAGACTTATTGGTTGATCACGCCGGTCAGCTTTTTCGGTATAACCAGAAACTGTTGGTGGTGACAGCCATGCGGGCAGAGGACCTTCAGGCGCAATACAATCAAATTACTGCTGTACAGCAACTGGCCGAGCTGCAGCAAGGCCTGCGTATATATTGGCTGACCCTAAAGCCTGACAGTTTTTTTAGCTTATTTCCACTTCTGCAGAACAACCCCGAACTGTTGAATGTCGAGCCTGATATTGCGTTACAGCGTGCGCGGCCTGATCCAGTTTCCAGACAATCCAAAAATGCAGCCCCCTGGGATATTCCCTCCAAAGCTTTTTCTCTGCCTGAACCGCTGTTTTGTGCTACACCTGATAAGACAGTGCGTGTCGCTATTATTGATGATGGTTTTAATTTTCAGCAACCCGGTTTCACTGGTGCTCATATTGCGCTGGAGTATGACGCGGACGGCCATCGATTGGGGCAGGCTCCGGAAAAAAGCTGGGACTACCATGGAACCAAAGTGGCCAGTGTGATTGCAGCACAAAAAAATGCGTCGGGTGAACAAGGGCTGGCACCAGACAGTGAGCTCATTGCCATTAGTCAAAAGTCCAGTTGGGCATCTTCATTGGTATTGGCTTTTAGTGTGGCTAAAATGATGAAAGCAGATGTGATTAACTGCAGTTGGGGTTTAAGTTATATGCCTGAAACCCTGGCTTTACTTATCGCCGATATCAGCCAGCAACCCCAGCAACCCCAGATAGTCCTGGCTGGAGGCAATAAACCTGAGGATGCCTGCACTTATAATGTGATGAGCCAATTGCCCCAAGTGTTAACAATTGGCGCAAGAGTTCCAGAGGGGAAGGTTGCAAATTTTTCAGTTAGGGGGCTATGCGTAGCTGTTTTTGCTCCGTATTATGTAAAAATGATACATAGGGCGGATGCTGGATATTTTTCAGGTACCTCTTCATCTGCTGCTATAGTCAGTGGAGTGCTGGCGCGAGCCAAAGCTTGTGGTGTCCCAATGACAGTGGCAGGGTTGGCTAAACTATGGCCGCAATAATTGAATGCAGTATCACGAAATAGCAGCGAGCGGAGTAATGGATGACCTTAGACGAGCAGCAGACACAGCCTGAACTTAAGCAAAAAGAGCTGGATTTCAGCAGCACTTATAGTAGCAACCTGCCTGCAATTTTGTCGTTGCTGAATATTTCTTTGGCCGTCACCAGTTATCAGTCGCAACGTCTGATCCTGGTTCAGGCCAAAGGCGATTCACTGGAAACCAAACTCAAAGCTTTTCCGCGGCCTATGGGGTTGTATGCTGATGCTAAGCGCCTGACTATAGGTACACTAAATCAGGTCATTGATTTTCAGCGTGCCGCTGCCAGCCTGCAGAAAGTAAAACAAGGTGGGCTGGATGAACTTACTGAATTACCAGCCAAACTGCAGGATTCAGACTGGCAAGACAATGCTGCAATAATAGCAGAGCGGCAGCAGCAACTGGATGAACTAAAAGCGGCTGATACATTGCTGCTGGAACGCGCAGCCTTAACCACTGGTATGATTAATATTCATGACATAGCCTGGGGTAAACAAGGTTTATGGGTGGTGAACTCCACATTTTCCTGTTTATCCAGATTAAGCCCTAACCACAGCTTTATTGCCTGCTGGAAACCTCCTTTCATTAAAGATCTGGTACCGGAAGACCGCTGTCATTTAAATGGCATGGCCATGTTGGATGGTGAACCCCGTTATGTCACTACGTTTAATCAAGCAGACAGACGTGACTCCTGGCGTTTAAAGGGGCAACAGGCGGTAGGCACTCTGATTGATATTAAACAAAATCGTATTCTGAAAGATGATTTGCTTTTACCGCATTCACCACGTTGCCACAACGGCTGGGTTTATTACTGTGCCTCTGGCCATGGCGAAGTGCAGCGCTATCATCCGGAAACAGAGGTAACAGAGCTGGTTTGCCTATTGCCGGGTTTTACCAGGGGACTGGCTTTTATTGGTGACTTGCTGCTGGTCGCCACCAGCAAAATCCGGCACAGCGAATTGCACGACACTGATGCAACACCTGCTTTGCCGCTGCAGGAAAGACTAGGCGCTGAAAAGAGCATCTGTGGTGTCTGGCTGCTTGATAGCCAGAGTGCAGAAATCATTGCCAGCTTGCAGTTTGAGGGCGATGTCGCTCAGCTTTATGATATTGCCGTGATCCACGGCGCGCCGAATTTAGAACTGTTGCAGCACACTGATGTGCTAGCCAGCCATTTATTTGAATTTAGTCAGGAGTAACGCTATGGAACACCGTCAATGGAAAAAAACACTGCTGGGTGCCATGGTGCCTGCTTTATTTAGCGGTGGTGCTGCGGCCACTGTGCTGACGCTACGCAGTGCCACAGCTGTTAGCAGCAGGCAAGAGCAGCCGCAGGCGGACGCTGCCACGGCAGCGGCAAACCCTTTTGATGCCTTTGTTGGTGCTGCTGTATCTCAGCCTGTAGTCACAGCCAGTATGGAAAAAGAGCAGACTATTGATTTTTTGCGCCAGCATGGTTTTTTAACTAACCAGTCCCGAAGACCTTCTGTCATTAAAGGTATACATAACTCAACAGCCACTGATCGTTTAGTGGATAAAGTGATGAATTCAGCTATTTGGTGTCAATATACGGACGTCCGGGGTTGCCGCAGTGTAAATACCGTTTTTTCATGTACTATTGTTCCGGGCGCCCAAGTAGTTCCGAGTTGTGGCGACACCACTCCGCCTACTGCGACCATAGTAGTAGCTGATACAGCGCTGCGGATTGGTGAAACCTCGCTGGTGACGATCACTTTTAGTGAAGCCGTTGTGGGTTTTACTAACGCTGATCTGACCATTGCCAATGGTACTTTAACTGCTGTCAGCAGTAGCGATGGTGGCATTACCTGGACAGCGACACTCACACCAAGCGCCAGCACAACAGATGCCACCAACCTGATTACGTTAAATAACACAGGTGTGGCCGATGCAGCAGGTAATGCTGGAGTTGGCACCACCAACTCCAATAACTACGCCATAGATACAGTGCGCCCAACAGCTTCTATAGTGCTGGCTGATACAGCTCTGCGGATAGGTGAAACCTCGCTGGTCACTATCACTTTTAATGAAGCTGTGACAGGTTTTACCAATGCAGATTTGACCATAGCGAACGGTACTTTAACTGCTGTCAGCAGCATTGATGGTGGCATTACCTGGACGGCAACTTTCACGCCAACAGCCAGTATTACTGATGCCACCAATCTGATTGTTTTGGATAACACAGGTGTGGCCGATGCGGCAGGTAATGCGGGTACAGGCACTACGAATTCCAATAACTATGCCATAGATACGGCGCGTCCCACAGCTACGATAGTAGTAGCGGACAGCGCTTTAGGTATAGGCGAAACTTCGCTGGTGACTTTCACCTTTAGTGAAGCCGTTACTGGTTTTACTAATGCAGATTTGACCATAGCCAACGGTACTTTAACCGCAGTCAGCAGTGCTGACGGTGGCATCACCTGGACGGCCACTTTCACACCAACAGCCAGTATTACTGTTGCGACCAATGTGATTACGCTGGATAACACAGGTGTGGCCGATGCCGCAGGGAATGCGGGTACTGGTACCACCAACTCCAATAATTACGCTATAGATTCTGTACGCCCAACTGCTTCTATAGTAGTAGCGGATAATTCATTGACGGTTGGTGAAACTTCGCTGGTGACTTTCACCTTTAGTGAAGCTGTCACTGGTTTTAATAACGCAGATTTAACCATAGCCAACGGCACTTTGACCGCAGTCAGCAGCAGCGATGGTGGCATTACCTGGACTGCGACTTTAACACCTACAGCCAGTGTGACGGATGCGACCAACCTGATTACTTTAAATAATACGGGTGTGGCAGATACAGCAGGTAATGCAGGCACGGGCACAACGAACTCTAATAACTATGCGATAGATACAGTACGCCCAACAGCTTCTATAGTGCTGGCTGATACAGCTCTGCGGATAGGTGAAACTTCGCTGGTTACTTTTACTTTTAATGAAGCTGTGACAGGTTTCACCAATGCAGATTTGACGATAGCCAACGGCACTTTAACTGCTGTCAGCAGTGCTGATGGTGGCATCACCTGGACGGCAACTTTCACACCAACAGCCAGTACTACTGCTGCGACCAATGTGATTACGCTGAACAATACAGGTGTAGCAGATGCAGCAGGTAATGCAGGTACAGGCACTACGAATTCCAATAACTATGCCATAGATACGGCGCGTCCAACAGCTACGATAGTAGTAGCGGACAGCGCTTTAGGTATAGGCGAAACTTCGCTGGTGACTTTCACCTTTAGTGAAGCCGTTACTGGTTTTACTAATGCAGATTTGACCATAGCCAACGGTACTTTAACCGCAGTCAGCAGTGCTGACGGTGGCATCACCTGGACGGCCACTTTCACACCAACAGCCAGTATTACTGTTGCGACCAATGTGATTACGCTGGATAACACAGGGGTTGCCGATGCCGCAGGGAATGCAGGAACTGGTACCACCAACTCCAATAACTATGCGATAGATTCTGTACGCCCAACTGCTTCTATAGTAGTAGCGGATAATTCATTGACGGTTGGTGAAACTTCGCTGGTGACTATCACCTTTAGTGAAGCTGTGACTGGTTTTAATAACGACGATTTAACCATAGCCAACGGCACTTTAACCGCAGTCAGCAGCGCTGATGGCGGCATTACCTGGACCGCCACTTTAACACCTACAGCCAGTGTGACGGATGCGACCAACCTGATTACTTTAAATAATACGGGAGTGGCAGATACAGCAGGTAATGCAGGTACTGGTACAACGAACTCTAATAACTATGCGATAGATACAGTACGCCCAACAGCTTCTATAGTGCTGGCTGATACAGCTCTGCGGATAGGTGAAACTTCGCTGGTTACTTTTACTTTTAATGAAGCTGTGACAGGTTTCACCAATGCAGATTTGACGATAGCCAACGGTACTTTAAGTGCTGTCAGCAGCGGTGATGGTGGCATCACCTGGACGGCAACTTTCACACCAGCAGCCAGTACTACTGCTGCGACCAATGTGATTACGCTGAACAATACAGGTGTAGCGGATGCAGCAGGTAATGCGGGTACAGGCACCACAAATTCCAATAATTATGCGATAGATACGGCGCGTCCAACAGCCAGCATAGTAGTGACTGACACCGCATTGGCAATAGGTGAAACCTCTCTGGTGACTTTCACCTTTAGTGAAGCAGTGGCAGGTTTTACGAATGCAGATTTGACCATAGCCAACGGTACTTTAACTGCAGTCAGCAGCGGCGATGGTGGTATTACCTGGACGGCCACTTTCACACCAACAGCCAGTATTACTGCTGCAACCAATGTGATTACGCTGGATAACACAGGTGTGGCCGATGCCGCAGGTAACGCAGGGACTGGCACCACCAACTCCAACAACTACGCCATAGATGGTGTGCGTCCAACTGCTTCTATAGTAGTGGCGGATAACGCATTAAGTGCAGGCGAAACTTCGCTGGTGACTTTCACCTTTAGTGAAGCTGTCACTGGTTTTAATAACGCAGATTTAACCATAGCCAACGGCACTTTGACCGCAGTCAGCAGTAGCGATGGTGGCGTTACCTGGACTGCCACTTTCACACCCACAGCTGGTGTGACCAATGCAACCAACGTCATTACCCTGAACAATACAGGTGTAGCAGATACAGCAGGTAATGCAGGTGCGGGCACAACGAACTCTAATAACTATGCGATAGATACAGTACGCCCAACAGCTTCTATAGTGCTGGCTGATACTGCACTGAGGATAGGTGAAACCTCTTTGGTGACCTTCACCTTTAGTGAAGCTGTTTCTGGTTTTACCAATGCAGATTTGACGATAGCCAACGGCACTTTAACTGCAGTCAGTAGCATAGATGGTGGCATCACCTGGACAGCAACTTTCACACCATCGGCCAGTACTACTGCTGCGACCAATGTGATTACGCTGAACAATACAGGTGTAGCGGATGCGGCAGGTAATACGGGTACAGGTACAACCAACTCCAACAATTACGCTATAGATACAGAAGCTCCCAATGCGCCTTCGGTGCCGGATCTGGCCGCTGGGTCTGATAGTGGCAGCAGCAGTACAGATAATATTACCAATGTAACTACTCCAACCTTTACCGGAACGGCAGAGCCAAACAGCACTGTCGAAGTGTTTGCTGGTGCAACCTCTTTGGGCACTGTGGTAGCCAATGGTGGTGGCGCCTGGAGCCTGACAGTGGCTGGTGGTTCAGCCCTGACTGACGGCACTTACAGTATTACAGCAACAGCTACTGATACTGCAGGAAACCAGGCCTTAGCGCCGTCCGCAGCCTTGTCTGTCACTATAGATACCACAGCGCCAGTCAAGCCTGCAGCGCCAGATTTAGCTGCGGCTTCGGATACTGGCAGCAGTAACAGCGATAATCTGACCAACGCCACCAGCCTGGTGTTTAACGGCACTGCAGAAGATGGCAGTACTGTCAGCCTGAACTCCAGTGTGAACAATGCACTGGGTACAGCAACGGCTGCAGGGGGGAGCTGGAGTCTGACTACTGCAGCTGTGACCAGCGAAGGGCTTCATAACATTACCCTGACCGCCACAGATCTGGCAGGTAATGTCAGTGTTGCTTCTGATCCATTGGCGATCACTCTGGACAAAACACCACCAGCCATTGGCGGCGTGGCTTTTGATCAGGGGTCTGTCACCAGCGTAAATCAGGCGGCACTGAGCTTTACTTTGGCGGGTGCTGAGGTGGGTGCAACAGCAAACTACAGCATCAGCAGCAGTAATGGTGGCACAGCAGTGACTAATACCTTTGCGGTAGTCTCTGCCGGACAACAAGTGACAGGGCTCAATGTCAGTGGATTAAATGATGGTCTTTTAACGGCCAGTCTGACGCTGACGGATGCTGCGGGGAACAGCAACAATCCGGCTGTTACCGCGACAGTGAATAAAGATGCCAACGTACCCACCATTAGCTCAGTGGCTATTGCCAATGGCAACTACAAAGCCGGAGACACTGTGAGCTTTAGCCTGACCTTTAATGAGGCTTTGGTGTTATCAGGGGCTAATTCTGACTATAGCCTGGCTGTTGATATAGGGGGCGTGACCCGTCAGGCCTTGTTAACCAGTAATGCAGCTGGGGTTTTAACCTTCAGCTATACAGTACAGGCGGGTGAAAATACTGCAGCTTCCGGTGTGGCAATAGCCAGCAATGCATTGTCCTTACTCAATGGCGCCACGATAAAAGATGCAGGCAATAACGATGCAACTTTAAGCTTCGGTGGCATTAATAACAGCGCAGCTAAAGTGGATACGACTGCTCCGACTTTGACTGTAGTGACAGATCCGGCTCAGGCCGTGTTTGTGAATGCTGCTAATTACCAGATTAAAGGTACTCATGCTGAAATTGGCCTGACCATTAACTTGTATACAGATACAGGCAATGACGGCACAGCAGACGGTGGAGTTTTGGTCAGTGCTGTGGTCGATGCCGATGGTAACTGGAGTTTGGTACAACCTTTAGTGGCAGACTCTGCACACAACTATGTAGTCATAGCTGAAGATGCGGCTGGTAATGTCTCGGCTGCTGTGGATGTTCCTACTATTACTGAAGATTCCATTGCTCCTGTTGCTCCGGCTGTTACCAGTCCTGCTGCGGCTCTGGCTGTGAATACCCTCAGTCAACTGATCAGCGGTACTCATACTGAAGATGGTGTCAGAGTAGAATTGTTTGCAGACGCCGATAATGATGGGGTGGCAGATAACAGCACAGTGCTTGCCAGCGCAGAGGTGGGTGTTGTCACTGCCGGCAGTTGGTCATTGACGGCACCTCTTACACAAAACACAGCAAATAACTTTGTTGTTATTGCCAAAGACAAAGCGGCCAATGTATCTGCTGCTGTGGATGTGGTGACTGTGACTCAGGATTCTGTTGCTCCTGTCGTGACAGTGACAGCACTGGCTACTGCAGACTCAACTCCTGCTTTGGCTGGTACTGTGGACGATACCACAGCCACTTTAAGTCTGGTGGTGAATGGTCAAACCTATACACCAACCAATAACGGTACCGGAGGCTGGAACTTAGCAGATAATCAGATTGCAGCCCTGCCTCATGGTGTTTATGACGTAGTGGTGACTGCCACAGATACCCAAGGCAATGTGGGAACTGACGCTTCCACTAATGAATTAACCATCGATTTATTGCCTCCTTCAGGCTATAGCGTGGTGATCCAGCAAAACCGTATTGACGCTGCAAATCAGGCCGCTATGAGTTTTGTATTTGCTGGTGCCGAAGTAGGCTCTACATACACTTACGTGGTGAGTGACGGTACTAATTCAGTCACCAACACCGGTGTGGTCACAGCGGCCAATCAGCAGATTGGATCTATTAACGTAACTGGTCTGGCTGAAGGAACATTACAGCTTAGTGTTATTCTGACGGATACAGTGGGTAATGCTGGCGCTGCTGCCACAGCAACTGTAGTGAAACTTTACAACGCGACTCCGGTGATTTCCGGCAGCCCTGCAACTTCAGTCAATGAAGACAGCTTGTACAGCTTTACCCCTGTGGCTACAGATACAGATGCAGGTACCACCTTCACCTTCAGCATCAGCAATAAACCAGTGTGGGCAAGCTTTAATACCGCCACTGGTGCGCTGACCGGAACACCAACCAATGAGCATGTAGGTATAACTTCGGGCATAGTGATCAGTGTCAGCGATGGCTTAGCCACTGCCTCCTTACCGGCTTTTGCTATTACAGTGGTGAATGTCAATGATGCTCCGGTTGTCACTTCAACACCAGTCACCTCAGCCACTCAAGGTTCGCCTTACAGCTACAGCTTTACAGCGACAGATGTAGACGTGGGGGATACTTTAACCCGCTCTGTGGTGAACAAACCTGTATGGCTGAATTTTAATACGGACACTGGTGTATTGTCAGGTACTCCGGGCAATGCAGATGTGGGTGTACATACCGTGACATTAAGAGTAACGGATGCTGCAGCTTTATTTGCAGATCAAAGCTTTAACGTCACTGTGGCTAATATCAATGATGCACCAACTATCAGTGGAGCTCCTGCGGTTACAATAGCTCAGGGCGCAGCCTACAGCTTTGTGCCAACAGCTGCTGATGTAGACCCAGGCACCACCCTGACCTTTAGCATCGCGAATAAACCAACATGGGCCAGCTTTAATACGGCGACAGGAGCCTTGACTGGTACTCCGGGCAATGCCGATGTGGGTGCAACTGCTGGTATTGTGATTTCAGTCTCAGACGGTGAATTGAGTGCAGCACTGCCAGCCTTTACGTTGACAGTGACCAACGTCAATGATGCACCAACTATCACTGGAACGCCTGCAGTTTCAATAGCTCAGGGGGCGACTTATAGTTTTGTGCCAACAGCTGCTGATGTAGACCCAGGCACCACCCTGACCTTTAGCATCGCGAATAAACCAACATGGGCCAGCTTTAATACGGCGACAGGAGCCTTAACTGGTACTCCGGGCAATGCCGATGTGGGTGCAACTGCTGGCATTGTGATCTCAGTCTCAGATGGTGAACTCAGTGCAGCACTGCCAGCCTTTACGCTGACAGTGACTAATGTAAACGATGCACCGACAATAAGCGGAACACCTGCGATTACAGTGGCTCAGGGTGCAGCGTACAGCTTCGTACCAACGGCTGCGGATGTGGACCCTGATACAACCTTAACCTTTAGCATTGCCAACAAACCGGCATGGGCAGCCTTTAATACAGCGACGGGAGCCTTAACTGGTACTCCTGCCAATGCTGATGTAGGAGTTACGGCTGGTATTGTGATTTCTGTATCCGATGGTGAATTGAGTGCAGCACTGCCAGCCTTTACGCTGACAGTGACTAATGTAAACGATGCACCTGTTGTGGCTGACAGATCCGCGACTACCGAAGAAGATACACCTCTGAGCCTGACCTTAACAGCGCAGGATCCTGATCAGGACCCACTGACCTTTGAGATTGTGACTCAGCCTGAGCATGGTACTGCAACGCTGCAAGGTACTGTATTGGTGTACACACCGGAACAAGACTTTAATGGCACAGACAGTATTGCTTTTGTCGCCAAAGATGCAGATTTAACTTCAGCCGTGGCTACTATTACTCTGACAGTAACCGCAGTGAATGATGATCCTGTGGTGCAGGACGATAGTTATAATCTGCAGCGTACAGACAACAATCAATATCTGTTGAATGTACTGGCCAATGATACAGATGTAGATGGCGATACATTGACTATTGATGGTGCCTCAACCACTGTGGGGACTGTAACCTTTAACGAAAACGGTTTAACCCTGACAGCTCCGGATCGTTATGTTGGGCCTGTCACTCTGCGTTACACCGTGACAGACGGCAATGGTGGACGCGATAACGCAGATGTGAACCTGATAATTGAAGGTGGTGTAGCTTCAGACTTGCCGGTCATTACAGTGCCTGCTGATATTGAAGTGAATGCGACAGCTTTGTTTACCCGGGTGCCTATTGGCACAGCTACAGCTGTGGATCGTAATGGTCGTCGTCTGCGGGTGTCCTTAATCAACGGCAGTCTGTTCTTCGCACCTGGTGAGCATATAGTCTACTGGCAAGCCACTGATGCTGCAGGCAATACAGCCACCAAAGCACAAAAAATCAGTGTCAATCCGCTGATCTCGTTAAGCAAAGATCAACTGGTGACAGAGGGCAGTGACGTGGTGGTTGAGGTGATACTCAATGGTCCATCTCCTGTGTATCCTGTGTTAGTGCCTTATACCGTCAGCGGCAGTGCAAACGGCAACGATCATACCTTGGTATCAGGTGTGGCTGAAATCAGCTCAGGTTTGAGTACCAATATTCGCTTTACTGTGCTGGAAGATGGTCAGAGCGAAGGCACGGAAGATATTGTGATTAGCCTGGATGCCAGCGTAAACAGAGGCAGTCAGCGCACTAGTCGTATTGTGGTGACAGAAGCCAATATCGCCCCTGTTGTGTCTTTAACTGTGCAGCAGAATAGCGAAAGTCGGCTGACTGTTGGGGAAAATGACGGTCTGGTGACAGTGACAGCTACGGTAACCGACGCCAACCAGCAAGATCAGGTAAGCGGCGAATGGAACTTTGGTCGTCTGGACAATGTGACTACAGATCAAACCCAGCTGAGTTTTGATCCGGCTGAGCAAGGGCCAGGTTTGTATCAGGTCAGCTACACAGCAACAGATAATGGCACACCTAATTTATCTGCCACCAACAGAGTCTTTATCGTGGTCAGGCCCAGTCTGCCAGTTTTAGGCTCGCAAGACTCAGACGGTGATTTAATCCCAGATGATCAGGAAGGTTTTGCTGACTCAGACGGTGATGGTATTCCGGATTATCTGGATGCGATCAACGAATGTAACGTGATGCCAACCGAGTTGTTGGGTCAGACTGAGTTTGTGGCCGAAGGTGACCCTGGTGTGTGTTTACGTTTAGGCACTATAGCTGCTGAAACTGATGCTGGTGGTTTGCAGATAGCACAAGATGCTATCGAAGAAGATGAGGTAGCTGTAAATATTGGCGGTATCTTTGACTTTATCGCTTATGGTTTACCTGAACAGGGACAAAGCTACAGTCTGGTTATACCACAACGTTTACCAGTGCCAGCCAATGCAGTTTACCGCAAATTCAACGATGCGACAGGCTGGGTAGACTTTGTCAGTAATGAGCGTAACTCAGTTGCCAGTACACAAGGCGAACGAGGTTTCTGTCCACCACCTGGTGATGCAGTCTGGACCCAAGGTTTAACCGAAGGTCATTGGTGTGTGCAGGTCACAGTCGAAGATGGTGGTCCAAATGATGCAGACGGTATTGCCAACAGCGCCATTGTGGACCCTGGTGGTGTCGCAGTGGAACTTAATGGGAATAACCTGCCCGTTGCTGTAGCTGACCAGGCTTCGACCCGACTGGATACAGCGGTGGAGGTGAATGTTCTGGCCAATGATACAGATCCCGACGGAGATACTTTAACTGTGAATCAGGCAGTTGGCAGCTTTGGTACCGTGACTATTCTGGATGACCAGCAACTCAACTACATGCCAAATCCTGACTTTATAGGTACAGATATAGTGATCTACAGCATCACGGACGGTAAAGGGGGCACAGCCAGCAGTGAACTGGTGGTCAGCGTGGTAGGGAACGTAGCCCCTGTGGCGGTGAATGACACAGCCTCTACCGACGATAAAACTGTGTTGCTGATTGCGGTATTGGCCAATGATAGCGACGAAGATGGCAATACATTGATGGTCAGCAGCGCCAGTGCTGAACAAGGGTCAGTCAGTATCGAAGCAGATCAGCGCCTGCGTTATACACCAAAAGCCGGATTTGATGGGGTAGATACCATCAGCTACACAATAACGGATGGTTTTGGTGGTCAAGCGTCGGCTCAGGTTAGTGTGACTGTGCGTGCTTATCAGGATGTGGTCGTAGATAACAAATCAAGCGGAGGTAGTATGGCGTGGTGGATGGTGATGGTATTGGCAGGAGCTGTGGTGTTACGTCGCCGTTCAGTGCTGGGTTTGGCAGCAGTGGCGTTATTGTCGTTCAGTCCTTTTAGTCAGAGTGCGGATTGGTATCTGCAAGGCTCGATTGGGCATAGTAAAGCCGATCAAAAACAAAGCCGTTTAGTGGAGGAATTACCCAATGGAACCATTACTGGTTTTGATGACAGTGATGGCTCTTTTGGTGTCAATCTGGGGTATCAGCTGCATCCGGTTTTTGCACTGGAGCTGGGGTATCTGGATTTAGGCGAAGCCAGTAGTCAAATCTCAGCCGAAAGTCTGACACCACAGCAGTACCACGAACTGGTGAAGGCTGTAACTCCGGTTCTGGTGGATGGTTTTACTGTGGGTGGCCGTTTTACCTTATGGCAAAACGAGCAGTGGGCTGTGGAGGTACCACTTGGACTGATGTTCTGGAAGTCCGATATTGAAAGCCGGATGGATGATTCAGTCATCCGCTCAGACAGTGATGGTGTCGACCTGGTGCTTGGGGTTCAGCTGAATTATCAACTGACAGAAAAATGGACGCTGGGTGTGGGCTTTCAGCAATTCAGCCTGAAACCAAACGACGTCAATAGCTGGTTGGTCAGTCTGAGAACTCGTTTCTAGCACCGGATTATTGACGAACAAAGGCGGCTCTGGCCGCCTTTGTTATGTTTTGTCACAAAAAAGTCTGCCAGCCCCCCGCCAGCTTTGTTATGTTAGGCTGAAGTTAAAACGAGTTGGAGTAAAAATTAATGTCAGGACAAGGATCAGGCGGCAATGTATTGGCCGCGTTATGTAGTTTGTTTATCCCTGGTTTAGGCCAACTGCTACAAGGCCGTTTATTGGCCGCCATACTGTTTTTCGTCATCACAGTAGTGGGTTATGCTTTGTGGTGGTTAATTATTCCTTTAATTATCGGCGGTATTGCCCATTTATTCGCCATACTGGATGCGGCGCGTTTCAGATCTTAGTGAGGCGACAGCATTAACTGACGTAATGCGGCTTCCAGTTGAGGTACTAAAGCCGCATGGCGTTCATGCACATAATGGAAAACTTCTGTTTTGGCTAAATCAGGCGCAAGAGCGTAAATGCCGTGGTTTTCCAACTGCTTCAGCTGCCATTCGGTTTCATCCCCCAAGGCAACCACCACATCAGTTCGGCCGGATAACAGCCGTTGTAACGCCTGACTAATCGAGTTTACTTCAGTGTATTCCTGCTCCTGCATATTCACTCTGGCCAGATAAATGCCCCGCAATACATCAACACGAAAGGCTGATAAATCCCGCCAGTGATTAATTTTGAGTGCTGGATCGCGGCTAAAAGCTGTAATACGGATATGGCCTATAGGCACTTCAACCCTGAGCATATTTGGCAAGATTTCAGCCGCTTGCGCAGTACGACTTAATTCAGCATCCAGTAGTTGGCCTTTATTGCTTTCGTGGGCGCTGCGTTCCAGCGGCATCACTATCAGTGTCATCTGATAACCCAACTGCTGATAGGCTTTATCCATCAATACAATGCTGGGGTGATCGGCAGGTAAATTATTTGAAGCGCCCACAGCAATTTCATGCTCGCTGGCTAGCGCAGCACAGAGGCCGAACCAATAGAAACAGAAGGCAAAAAGACGCATTGCAGCCAGAGTCCTTGAAGCTGATTTGTATTGACTATAGCAAAACAGATAAAGTGCAGCTTTTAGTTTTATCAGAGCAGCCGCGCCCGGCACTAAAGATAAAATAGCGAGGGAGAACAGATGATTTTACCTGTGATTATGGCAGGAGGTTCCGGCAGCAGACTATGGCCTATGTCCCGTGAACTGATGCCAAAACAGTTTCTAAAACTGGATGGTGATTTCACTATGCTGCAGGCTACGCTGAATCGTTTGCAAGGCCTGAATACACAAAGGGCGCTGGTGATTTGCCATGAAGAACACAGGTTTGTGGCCGCTGAGCAGTTAAGGCAAATCAATCAGCTTTATCACAATATTGTGCTGGAACCTGCTGGCCGTAATACAGCTCCTGCTATTGCGCTGGCCGCATTTACCGCTATTAAAAAAGGTCAGGACCCCTTGTTGCTGGTACTGGCCGCAGATCATCTGATAGGCGATACCCAAAGTTTTCAGCAGGCTGTTGCTGCAGCAACAGAGTTTGCTGAAGCGGATCAGTTAGTCACTTTTGGTATTGTGCCTGTAGCCGCCGAAACAGGTTATGGCTATATCAAAAGAGGGCAAACCACAAAGTTGAACCAGGCCACTGCTTATCAGGTGGCGCAATTTGTCGAAAAACCACAGCTGGACGCTGCACTGGCTTATATCAATAGCGGTGACTATTACTGGAACAGTGGCATGTTTTTATTTAAAGCCAGTGTTTATCTGAAAGAGCTGAACGCATACAGACCTGATATTCATGCTGCCTGTGAGCAGGCCATGGCTGACGTAAATCCGGATCTGGATTTTATCCGTGTGGATCCACAGGCATTTTTAGCCTGTCCGTCTGAGTCTGTGGATTATGCCGTCATGGAAAAAACCAATGCTGCTGTGGTGGTGCCTTTGGAAACACAGTGGAGCGATGTCGGCAGTTGGTCATCTTTATGGCATAGCTCGGAAAAAAACAGCGAGGGCAATGTACATAAAGGCGAGGTTCTGAGTCTGGACAGCCAGAATAATTACGTGATGGCTGAAACCGGCCTGGTGGCTACTTTGGGGGTGCAGGATATGGTGGTGGTGCAAACCAGAGATGCAGTGCTGGTTGCGGCCAAAGACCGGGCACAGGACGTAAAAGCCATAGTGCAGCGGTTAAGCGAATTGGGTCGCACTGAACATCAGACTCACCGCGAACTCTATCGTCCCTGGGGCAAAAGTGATTCGCTGGCTCAGGGCGCCCGGCATCAGGTGAAACATATTACGGTGAATCCAGGCCAAAAGCTGTCGGTGCAAATGCATCATCACAGAGCTGAACACTGGATAGTAGTGGCAGGTACAGCTTTGGTCACTATAGATGGTGTGGAAACTTACCTGCTGGAAAACCAATCGGTTTATGTGCCTTTAGGGGCAGTGCATTCGCTGGAAAATCCGGGGAAAATACCGCTGGAACTGATAGAAGTGCAGTCTGGTACTTACTTAGGCGAGGACGACATAGTGCGGTTTTCAGATTGGTATGGCAGGGCGGGTCAGAACTTTGAGGCTGAGCCAAAGCTCTGACACTATCAAAAATCAGGCGCAAAGCCGGAGTTAAGCCCCGTTTTAGCAGATCATTACCCCATTTCAGAGATTTTTCCTGAATAACTTCTGGGCGGCAGCGTCGGGTATGGCCGTCAGTTCAACAATGAGCGCATTGAATATGTTTACTCTTTGTTAAAAATAAATTTGCAAATGAGAATCGTTACCATTAAATTGTTCGGAATTGATCCCCAGTAACTTATAAACCATGGATGCCAGCCGAATTTTAATCATTGAAGATGACCTGACTCTCAGTGCTCAGGTTGCGGAGTTATTACAGGGTAAAGGTTTTAAAACCCAGCAGTGCCAGGATGGGGAGCAGGGTTTAGTGGCTGCACTACAGCAGAATTTTGATTTGATTTTACTGGGGGTATTGCAGCCCGACATGAACGGCTTTTCGATTCTGGAACAGCTGCGCAAAGTGAAACAAACTCCGGTAATGATGGTCACTGCACAAGGTGCTGAACAGGAACGTATACAAGGCTACAGCAGTGGTGCAGACGATTGTTTGTCTAAACCCTTTAACTTTACCGAGTTGCTGGTGCGGATTGAGGCTTTACTGCGCCGCTCTTTTGGGTACAGTAAGCCCTCTGTACCCGGTAATAGTCTGAAGGTAGATCAAATTCAGCTTAATCGCAGCACGCAACAGGCTGAATTTGCCGGTACCAGGCTGAGCTTCACGCCAGTGCAATTCAAACTGCTCTGGGTTTTACTGCAGAATAAACAGCAAGTACTGAGCAAGCCATTGCTATATCAGACGGTACTGGGCCGTCCTTTTAGCCGCTGTGATCGCAGTCTGGATATGCATATGAGCCGGGTGCGAAAAAAGCTGGAGGAAGCAGGTATGCAGCCAGACAGACTGGTAACAGTGCATGGCAAAGGGTATTGCTTTGCATAAATCCAGCATTCACGCGCAGCAAGCGAGAAGGCGCACTACCGGATCGCAAATCAGGATAAGTTGACTTCTGCATTAAGCAACTGCTGTTTGCTGCGACCTATACCAGCTACGCACAATCAGATCTGACAGTATCAATACGCCCAGCATTGCCAGCAGATTTTGTACCAGGTTCATTTGCTGCAAACCAAACAGCATAAGACCCCAGCCAATCAACAACCATTGCACCAGGTACATTGCCGTGACGCGCTCGCCCCAAAAGCGTATCACGGACAACCCAGGATTATGGGGCGGGAGACGCTTTACCAGCGCATGACAGGTCCATAAAAACACCATGATCAGGCCAGTAAAGAACACAATCAAACCAGGCCCACTACGCAGATTATCCACCACATGGTAATCCGGGTTCGTTGTTATCAGTAGTGCTGCCACCCCCATCAATACCCACCCAAGGTACATACAAGATTGTAATCCATTATTAATGTCTCCTCTCTGGCGCAGCCAGTGCCCCATAGCCATACCCAGCAAAGGGTAAGCCAGCCAGGGAAACAGCGGAAACATAGCCCCCTGATTTTCATTGCCGACAAAGAGTTTCAGTGCCTGATCCAGCAGCCAGTTTCCGCTGCTGGTATCCCAGATCATTGGGGAGACGAGGGCAACAGCCAGCGCTGCTATCAGCCAATAACCCGGCAGCGGCACATAATGCCGCAGCAATGTACAGATGAATAAGGCCAGACCGGCAAACTGAAAGACGTCAACGATGAGCAATTCTGACAATGGGGTATGAGGTGCAACATCGGCATAAGATACCAGCCCAATTTCTATTGATAACCACATAGGTATGGTACTGCGGGTCAGATTAAGCAGATAGCCCAGGGCGAATAAGCCCGCTGCCCGCACCAAATCCTGGCGCAAACCTGAGCTATCCGAATAGGTGATAAACAGACCCATGATAAATACAAACATGGATGCTGCAGGCCAGCCTACGGCAAATTTCAATGTGGCACCAAAGGTGCCAAAACGCACTTCGGGCAAAGCGTAAAAATCCAGCACATGGATCATAATCATCAGCAACACCGCCACCCCTTTGGCGACGTCAAAAGTGGCAATACGCCCGGTGCCTGTTAAGTTGCAATCAGGCTGCTGCTGGCTGGTAGCAGACATACACTTTCCTTTTCATGTTGTTAACCCTGACACTCGACTACCAGGTCTTATTAGGCTGTGGCTTATACCAGGCCATCGCGCTGGTTGGCGTTCTCTGCTGCAGTGAGTTCTGCAGGGGCTGCTGCTGTATAGGGTGGCGTAATATGATTCGCTTTTGCCGGCTCAGGCGCTTGCCTGAAGTGAATAGCTATCCACAGCAACAGAGCCGCCACCAGCGCGAAACTGACGCTGACCGCCAGCACTTCTGCAAAGCCGTTATGGGCTAACTGCATTATTTCCGCCCCGAACATCAGCAGATCGCAGGCCAGAGTGATCAGCAACAGTACGCCACCAACCAGCATGCCTTGCATCACAAAGTGTTTTGCCCTTGTGGTAACGCAGGCTAGCAGCATGGTGAATAACAGGGTGGCCGCAAAGCTGACTTCAATCAGTGGGGTTCGGCTTAACCAGCCCGGAGCCAGGGTGCGCTCCAGCAAAAAACCGACACAGGTAGCCAGCACAATGCCGACACAACCACCCAGGGTGGTTGCCTGCAACAATCCGCTCACCCTTTTAGATACCGCCCTGTTTTTACTGTACTTGTTCAGCCACAACATGTTGCCCGCCACTATCATGGCGCAGACGCCAAGACCCAATAAAAAGTACAGAATACGCAGATCGACGCCGGCAAAATGACCAAAATGCAGGGCATATAAAAAGCGGGTTCCATCGGCAAAGGCGTTGCGTTCAGCAGGGTTAATGTCAGCCGGAAACTCGCTGTCCCGCACTCTATAGATCATGTCGATGCGTTGCACAAAGTTGTCGTTGTGTTGCCCAATCAGTCGTATCAACGCATTTTGGTCGCCATAATGGTCAATTCGTAGTGAGTGTGCATGCGCATTTTGTTGTTTTTCCCATTGGGCGATCAACTGATCCAGATCGGGCATCTGCTGCGCTACGCCTGAGGGTTGCTCTACGACACGAGCGAATCCGGCATCGGCAAACATACGCTGCCTGTCCCCTTCATAAACCAAAGTCAGCGTGACCAGCTGTGAGATCAAACCCAGGTTGAACATCAGCCCCGTCAGGGCAAAGATAAAGCTGTAGGGCAGGCTGATCACGCCAATGACATTGTGAATATCAGTAAGCCGATAGCGCTGGGTTTTGTCGCTGCGATAGAGGAAAAAGTTGCTGAACAACTTTTTTAGTTGTACCACCACACCGGTGAAAATGATCACCATAAACAACAGGCTGATAAAACCAACAAGATAGTCACCTGCTGGCAGGTATAAATCAATGTGCAATTTATACAGAAAATCGGCGAAATGGAACTGCTCTGCATCAGTTACCACCTCTCCACTGACAGGGTGTACCAGTAGCTCCAGCATGTCCGTTTTGACACCTTGCTCATCAGGTAATTGCGGCAGGTAAAACTGATACCAGGGCTGGTTTTCATCCGGCAACACCAGGAACATCGTTTCGCTGGTATCCACAGGATATCGCGCCAGAGTGCGCTGCAAAACCTGATTAACAGGCATGACCACCTGTGTCGCATCGACCGGAAACTGTGGTAGCTCGGCCCATTTTTTCAGTTCGGGATAGAACAGGGTTAAGGAGCCTGCCCAGAACACGATAAACAAAGGTACTGATATGAAAATCCCCAGCCAGCCATGGCCGTCCAGTGCCGAGCGTATGGTTTGAGCTTTCATTGACTTACTCCCAGTATCAGTAACACATTTGACGCCACTGACAACAGCAATACAGGTACACAAGGGCGCAGGGCCTGCCGTAGCGATGCGCGGCAATAAAACCAGGTCATTACAGCGGCCCAGACAATAAAGCCAAGCACAAAACCAAGTAGCAGCAACACATCAATAGAAAGGGGTAACAATAAGGTCAGATTCAGCATCAGGCTGGCGTTGATCATCAGCCCCACCAGCAACGCCACGCCAGACTTAAGCCACATTAGCACCTCCCAACCATGCCAACAGTGTCATCAGCAAGGCGCCAGCCCCCAGTACAGTAGCGGCTTTTGAACAATGCCCAGCCATAAACGCCAGGAAGCACCAGCAAAACATCAGTACCACCAACAGGGTAAAGCTGGCACTTAACCAATGGTAAAGCTGGGAAAGTAAAATCACTGAGCATCCTGTGCCCAGCAGAAAAGCAGCGACAGCAAAGCTCCGGGATAAGGGACGGCTCAATAATTGCTGTTTGTCAGAGCTGCAATAAAACGCAGCACTGCCAAACCAGATTAATTGCAGTGCCAGAAATTTGATCAACATGAATAAGTTCCTTTTATCACAGAGCGTTGTTTTCGCTCTGACCGGGTCGTATTTAAACGACTCATCCTGCTTTGCTCTGCACGGGTTGAGCCTGTTGTTGTTGCAACTGCAACAGGTAACGGTCACGTCCCAGCACCTTTTTACACTGATTGCCAAACCACTCCAGTGAAGCGTCCATGTTATGCAATTCTGGATCAGGGTGCTGTTGCAAATAATCAATGAAGCCAGCGTAGTCAACGGCACCTTCAAAGATGGGCACCATGCCTTCCCTTGAACCGGCGGCAGCATAGACATTATCGGGCGAGAAAACGCTGAGGTAGGCGGCATCACTGATATTTTTGAAATGGAAATGGTTGATCAAGGGGCGCAGCGCTTCTAAAGCCGGTATCAATTCGGCACCGGACTCCCATACATGCAGTACGTCAAAGTTAAGTTGCATATTACTGCGGTCTACACCGGCAAAGAGCTCCAGCGTAGAGGCAACCGAATCAGCATAAGTTCTGGGATGGGTCTCAATCACCAGATTGATGCCGTAAGGTCCCAGCCAGTCACACACCAGTTGCAATCTTGCAAAAAGCGCGTCCCTTTGCTGCTCGTTCAGGTCCGCACTGCCATCTGCACCGGCAAAAGTGCGTATTTTTTGAGTGCCCCAGTGGCGCGCCAGACGAGCCAATAATTGCACCTTGCTATACAAAGCAGCTTGTTCTGCCAGCAAAGGCAGATAATCGCTTAGCATGCTGGTTTTCAGGCCATAGCCTGCTAACCAGTGCTGATCGAATTGCGGCTGCTCTGCAAGGTTTTTAGCATGGGCGCCCCAAAGTTCAATGCCCTGAAAATGATTGCGCTGTGCAAAGGTGGCGATTTCAGCAATGGATATCAACTGATGGCGAAAGGATATGGTGCATACTGACAGATTCACAGGCTCAGCTCCGCTTTGTTAGCCAGTGGCGCAACGGACCTTAACTTATGTTTGTCACGCCACTGTTCAAATACCTGATACAAACGCGCTTTAATGCGAAACTCTCTGGCGTCCTGTTCATCCAGCAACTGATATATTTGTGCAAAGAGTGCTGTCTGCTCAGTCGCAGAAAATTGCCCTGTTGAGAGTTTCATCGCCCGATACTGTATTTTTTTATAGCTGCTCACCAGGTCTTCGATCACCTCACACCAGACTTCAAACTCCGGCTCAGGAAAGCCAATATCCAGCCAGAAAAACGCGAAGCCGTGCTCGTATGCGTATTTACGGATCGCCAGCACCGGTAAATGATGCAAAGCCGCACCGAGATGAGTTATGTCCGGGCCATCCGCTGATTGTGCTTCATGGCGCTGTACCACTTGCCGTACTCTGGCCGTCATGGGGTTGCTGTGGCGCTGGATACAAGCGAGAAAATAGTCAGCAATCACCTGATTTTCAGAAGGTTTTATTTGCTTACTATCAAAGAGATAACCTCCGGCTACCGCCTCTGAGGCCACCGCCTCTAATACCTGTTCTTTTGGCTGTACACCTTCCCAGCGAAAGTCCGGATCGTACATAAACCACTGTAATGGATCGTCGGTCTCGGCCAGCATGACATAATGGGGAAAGGGGTTTTGGTTAAATTTGTTTTCCCGTTCCGGTAGCAAATACATATCCAGCATGACCATCAGTTGCTGCGTGGTGCTTTTTTGCCGCAACAGTGATTGCATAATATCCAGATTTTGAGCTTTGCTCAGGTCAGGCCTATACCAGGGATTCACGGCAACACCGTAGATACGCTGGAACCAGGTGCGGAAAAAATCATGATTCAAGGTCGGGGCATGATAAGTCAGCCGACTCTGTTCATCGATTAACACCTCCGCATCCCATACGCCAAAGTAAAATGGCCGGTGATCGACCCGTTCATCCGCTTTAATAATCTGACACAGACAACTGACAAAGCAGTGTACCTTGATATCGTCAAACTCCTGCTGCGGCTCAACCGATGCATTGCCAACAGGTTGCGCTTGCGTTGACTGACCCAATAAAAACTGCGCCAGACTATCCACTGTTGCGAGGTCTTCTTTGTTTAAAGCACTATCGGGCACCGCTATGCCAAGCGACAATTCCAGATGCAGCAATAACTGCATTAACAACACTGAATCCAGATATAAATCTTCATTCAGACGCGCTTCAGCATTAAAACGATCTAAGTACTGACATTGCAGTTCTTTCTGCAATACCTGGCGTATAGCTGAGATCATCGCATTCTTGTTCATATTGATTTCTCTTTACTACTCAGCCACCAGCGCTGACTGTCTGGATTGTGACGCCAGCCAGGTGGCTGCAAGTTGTTTACGATTGATCTTGCCGTTTGCCAGACGCGCAATCTGAGGTACAGATTCCACCAGCTGTGGTACTTGCCAGTCTGCCAGCTGTTGACAGCACCAGCGCCGCAGTTCATCAGCGCTCAGCGCACCTTCAGAGCAAAACTGCAAACAGGCGCGTTGCCCGGCCAGTGCATCAGGGACTTTAAACAACACCGCATCCTGTACCTGTGGATGCGACAGAACCACATCTTCGACGTCCTGTGGATAGACATTCATGCCCGCCACAATAATGGTATCGTCCTGTCGGGCGACAAAATGCAACAGCAACTCAGCATTCTCTGCTGTGGCGAAATATCCCAGATCCTGAGTGTGAACAGGTGCTGCATCAGGTTGCTGCCGTTGACTCACGCAAATTTCCTCAGGCTGACCGTATTGCTTCCCCGCGCTGACCTGCATGTGAGGCAAGATACTGCCTACAGCCATTGCATTTTGCGTGTCTCTGTTCAGGCTGATACAACCCACTTCAGAACAGCCGTATTGTTGAAACAGATGCGTGACCACAGGCCGTACCCGCTGAAATGCCGGTTCGGACATTAAGGTGCCGGAGATCATGGCGGCATGCAGCTGACTGCCTTTGGGCCAAAACGGCATAAGGGTGCTGAGCATAGCGGGTGAGGTGTAAAGCAGCGGCTTATCTGTAGCCAGAAGTTGTTTCAGTAAAAATTTAGGGTTGATATTGGTAATAATTCGTGGCTCCAGACCACGAGCCAGTGCGACCAGCACACCACAAATTAATCCATAAGAATGGGTGACAGGACAAGCCACCACAGGGGTCATGCTCTGGGCCTCGGGGAAATGTTGGCAGTAACTCTGGATTTCTATGGCAATGTCTGACCAGCTGCGTTTGATACATTTTGATGCGCCGGTCGTGCCTGAGCTCATCTGGATCAATCCGGCTTCAGTGGGTTCACTGGCGGCTGGTTGCAGACTGACAGGACTAGTGAGACCGCCATAAAACAGCAGATCACAGCCTGCTTTCACTGCGTAATTTTCAGCCAGAGCCCTGGGGGCACTGGCATGAACAGGCAACACTGACAGTTGGTGTTCTCTGGCGTAAAGACACAGAGCCAGGCCCTGCAACGTATCTGGCACACAGATCGCAATGTGGCGACCAGGCACCTGTAGTTGCTCTATGCCGGCAAAATGTGCAAAGTGCTGTTCTAATGTCTGCCTGGCGTAGAAGGTATCATCAATATATAACATGTTTTGCTCCACGGCGGATCTGATGTAAGGGGTTAGGTATGGTATGGTGAAATTCCGTGTTCGAGTGGCCACTGAGTTTTTTGCGTAGCAGTGATTCCGTTTGGATCTGCGCCTGATAAAGATCCAGCTGTGCCAGACGGCCCGACCAGTCCTTTGCTGTATCCGCGTAACTGCTTAATGCTTCATCCAGCTGTAACCAAAAACGTGACTCCGGATAATCAAACTGCTGCTCCAGTAAATAAGCCAGCTCAGCCAGGTTGTAGACAAAGAGGGTATCCACCAGCAGCTCCCGTAGCGCTTCGACAGAAGACATCCAGTAATAACGATCCGGTGCTGGCCGGACATAGTCTGGATGCAGTGCGGCAAAATGCGGTTGTTGCTCTGGTGCCGCCAGAAACTCACAGACAAACTCCAGGCTTTCGTGAAAATCGCGCAGCACCAGCTTTTGCGGCCAGCCATGATCGTGTAGCAGTGTCATGTTTTGTGCATGGGTTTCCAGGGCTATGCCATGGCGCACCAGCAAGTGCCAGACAGGCAACACCACCACCTCTAACAGACGACGTACCCAGTTCTGAATGCCATAGTGTTGCAGCCAGGGCGCGATAAATGCGTCGCCATCAGCTTCCAGCAGAGACAATGCCACAAAGGGGGTTGCCGTGAAGGGGCTGGCATGGATAGCGCGACTGTCGCGAAAAATAACACTTAACGAAGGGGCCAGTTGTAGCAACCAGTCATTTTCGGCCTTTGTGTCAGTCTCACAAGTGACATCGTCTTTCAGCACCATACCGGCGTATTCATGCTGAATGTCCAGTGTGGTGTATTGTGAAAACCAGGGATCCTGATTGATTAACCTCTGTAGCCATTGGCTCAACACCGGCGCTGTCCCCACAGAATGAGGCTCAATAGTGCGCAGTGAAGAGCTGTTCACCACATTAAGAGGCAGCTTAATATTCGCTTTATCCGGATGGCTGACATTGAGTAAGGTACGCAATGAAATGCTGGCCTGATAATAATCACCGGCGCTACCCAGTGGTATCAGATGCTTTTGCGCGACAGCTTGTTGTAAGGTCGCCTGCAGAGCTTTGAGCTGCCAGGGATGTACCGGCAACAAGGCGTAATCTGTCAGTCCTATGTCCTGTGCTGCCATGGCGTCTTGCAGTTGCTGCCAGGTAGCCAGGCCCAGTTCCCGCAACCAAAATTCCTGCTCGTCAGGGCAATCCAGATAAATAGCCAGATAGTGCCGTTGTACCGCCAGCCAGCAAAGCTGAAATGGGTTGCCGGCTTCAGGCCCAAATTGGGCATGGTCGGCAAAGTTAAAGCCAGTACGAGACTTAAAGCAGGGGTGATAGGGGTGCCCCTCATGGATGGCCGATTCCAGAGCAATATAGCTCAGGCCACGACGATTATCTGACGGGTTCAGATGTTCCTGGTTCCAGCGGCAAAAAGCTATGGTTTGCTCCAGCTCCTGCAGCAGCCGCTCACCAACCCCTGCACTTGCGGGCAGGGCCTGGACCAGCGAGGCTAAATCCACAGAATGTTGCAGCCCGCCATTGAGTTGCCAGATATCTTTCTCTGCCAGACGCACCCGGCCAAAGCCAGACAGTTTCCCCCTGGCACGATAAGCCTGGGCACCGGCACGAAAAGTAAACCAACTCCCATCGTACTGGTAGGGCAACACCCGCTCAAATAGTGCTGCCTCCACGAGTTGCCGTATAACCCGGGCACGATGAGGGCAGCCGGATCGCGCCTGATGGCTGCAAATCGATTGCTCCGGCGCAACAGACTCAGGCAGACTCAAGCGCCACCTCTGCTTCGTTCCGGATAGTGTCGGCATGGCGGGACAGCTTGGCCCCAGTGTACAAAGGATTGGTTATCCGGGTGTAAACAGCGAGTTCGTTATCAGCCTGCAATTCGTCGACGTCCCCGACTCTGGTCAGCAGATTGCCTTTACAGGGAATCGTCTTGCGGTACAGCATAGACTCAATCAAAGCACTGCCGCGGATTGACATGCGGGGCAACAGGCTGAGCAATTTGTTGCGTGTCTCTCCCAATAATACAGCTTCAGACAACAGGCCATCCAGACCAAAGCGGTTGATCACAGCAAACAACTGATTGATGATCAAATAATAACTGAACCGATCAAAAATCTCTGTGTCGGGGTAAAACAGCTTCGGACAGTGTTCCAGACCAGGTTCGAGGTCGATCAACTCAGCCCGATGAGATTCGGCCAGATAATAGCCCTGATTGTCGCGGTAGTAATAAACTGCCGGATAACCATGACTTAATTCCAGTAGTGAGTTTTGCTGGTGTGCTTCGAGCGCAATACCGAATTGATCAAACAATTGAATGGCTGGTGCTATGGCGCATTGCCAGTAGCGCGTAAACCAGTCCATGCTGGTTTGCTGCAGCGATGTCCCCTGTTTTTTGCTTAACTGAGTAATGATTTTGGCCAGTCTGGATAGCTCTGCTGGCTGAAGCGGTTCCTGTAGTAAGGCTGCCAACGACTGGACACCAGCCCCCCCTGTGTCGGATGCTTGCTGACAAAACGGATTATCCCGGATGATAAATTCAAAACCGCTCTCCTGTTGCTGTGGCATTGCCAGTGACAAGTAAGCAGGATCACGAATAAGACGGAAATCAGCATGACACTGACTAAAGCCGTTGGCTGTCATTAGCCTGGCCAATGTCACGCCGGCTTCAAGCTCGTAGTGCAAGTTAATACGTAAAGAATTGGTGATCCTGACCGGAATGGAAACCTTCACCATGTAACTCAGCTCGTCACAATACAAGGTACGCACAGACGAAGTGGGTGTAAACAGCGGCCCCAATGGCCCGATGTCAACCAGTTTATGTGCGGCAATCAGTTGTTGAATATGGTCCTGATTAACTAGCCATTGTGCCTGTAACGGGTGAACGGCCAACAACACTTTACCCTGAGCACGAAGCAGTTCAGCATATTGACGTTGATCCTTGTCGGTTTCACGGCTGGCGATGTCGGCCACTATTTGTTCAGCGCTTTGCGCTAACACCGAATTTTGTATCACCAAATCCGCTGCAGCAGCGAAAAAGTGTAACTTAAAGCGTCCTTTCAGCTCAGGGGCATAAAGCGTGTGCTGCCAACGATGCATGCCCTGACGGGATTTGGGGGTTGGATGCAGCCAGTGTCCAAATAGGATCGACTGCTCAGAGTCGATAAAACGCGTGCTGTGCAGGGCAGGATCGTCATACCTTGCCTGCAGGTAGTGCGCCATGACCTGGTGACTTTCCAGAGTGCGGGCTGTCAGTTCCAGTTGTTGATCACTGACTGCTGTCTGGCCTGCAGGGGCGGCATAGATGTCCTGAATAAGCAACATAATGGCCGATACAGAATCAATAGGTTGCCAGTCCAGACTGCCAGCTTGTAACTGATAACAAGCGATCAGCCTGTGTCTGCCGACCAGCGAGCGATAAGCTACTGCAATAGCCAGACTTTGTCCGGTTTTTGCTAATTGTAATTCTGTGATGTACTGGCTCTGTGCGTCTGTTTCCAGTCCGGTACATCTTTGCCATAGGGCAGCTGAATGCCAGACACCGGGCTGAATTTCTCTGAGATAAGCGTTAACAAACGCCTGAAAGGAAGCATTATCTGCCACTTGCCTGGCTTGAAATGCCATGCATAACTCCTGAAGCTTGCGCTCGTTGCTGAACTCCTCAATATGTTAATGATAATTGTTATCATCTTGCAATTAAATTTACATTTGTTACATTTCAGAGCAAGCGTGCAGGTCGAAAACGCCAGACGTAAGTCATGGCCAGCAGGAAGGAAAGCCATTCAGCCACAGGTAACCCAATAAGGAATAACCAGTCAGCCGGGGCTGGGTCGAACACTGATGAATGATAAAACAAAGCGTAAAATAGCAATAACATTGTGCCCGGCAATACTATGCTACGACAAGAAGCCAGAGTGGCTGATACACCGGGTTGATGTACTGCCGTAAGATAACAACTCAATAATATATTACAGCCATTCACCAGAAACAGCGGCCAAATCAGCAACATAATATCGCCTGACAGCTGAGCGACAGTTTCTGCACCAGCATCCAGAAACCAATTGACTACAGTACTTTGTGCAAAAGCCAAAGCGACTGCCAACAGGCTGCCCAATATGCAGGCGGTCAGCAAAGACAGATTCAGGAACTGACTGATCCTATGCCTTTTGCCGGCACCATAATTCTGGCTGACTAACAGGTGCAGGGCGTCGGCCACCCCATAACTGAGCATGACACTGAGGAACATCAGATAGTTTACCACGCTGAATGCTGCCACCCCTTCTGTACCTAACTGCATCACAAGTAACCAGTTAAGCAACAGGAATAACAGACCTACAGAGAGTTCATTGATCAACTCAGAAAAGCCGTTGTAGGCAGTTTGCCACAGCCTTCGCCAGTTTTGCTGATACCACGAAAAACGAAGACGTCGACGTTGACTGAAGAACCAGGTGGACAGCACTGCACATTGTAACAACTGAGCTATTGCCGTGCCATAAGCCGCCCCAGCCAATCCCATTTGCAAGTGCACAATGAACAGAGCATCAAAAAGAATGTTGGTCAGAGCCCCTGCCAGCAGTGCCAGTGTACCCAATACGGGATGACCGTCCATACGCACAAAATAATACAGCACCATAGTGCTCAACTGCCCGATCAATACCCAGCGGATCACCGCCAGATATTCCTGCATCAGGGGCTGCACCTCAAGTGGGGCCTTGAGTAACCACAATAGCCAGGGTTCAGCCAGGTAACTGGCGATAGCAAAGAGGCTGTTCAGCAGCAGGGTAACCATCATTACCTTGCTAAACAGTGCTGAAGCCATAGCACTATCGTTTTGCCCAAGATATTTACCAACAGTAACGGCACCACCTATTGCCAACATCAAAGAAATGGCTATCAGCAAGCTGAAATAGGGCAGCAACAAACTAATGGCTGCCAGTGCTTCGGCTCCTACGTGATGCCCCACAAATATGCCATCCACCAGATTAGCAGTGGTGAGGGCCACCAGGCCGATCATAGAAGGGAATACATAGTAAAAAAAAGTACGCAGTATGGGACCTTCAAGAGCTGGGTTGCTGTGGCGTGATTTCATCATTTATGCGCTTTCCCTATACCAATCAATAATCAATTTTTGCTGACGAAAATGTAACAATTGTAAATTTTATTCCCTTTACGTAGCCGATTCCTATAATGCCACTGCAAATAACAACCATTATCATTTATGATATAGCACAGGAAATCTATTGCCAATGGAATACACAAGCAAAAAACTTGCGGCTTTGCCGCTGGCCATTTCTCTGGCGCTGCTCAGCAACTCTGCTTTAGCGCAAAACGCAGAACAAGCAGCGGACCATCAGAAAATTGAGAAAATTTCTGTGGTAGGTGCGGCTACTAATTTTGAGGTGACTGCCGATGATATTGCCAAAATTCAGGCCAATGACTTAAGTGACATATTCCGCCTTGAACCTTCGGTCACTGTAGGTGGTGGCGGTCTGGGTATCACCCAGTTGGTATACATTCGTGGCTTTGAAGACACTATGCTTAACGTCACTGTTGATGGCGCGCCTCAAACCGGCACCTTGTTTCACCATATTGGCCGACTGTCTATTGAACCAGAGCTGCTTAAAAGCGTTGAGGTACAGGCTGGTGCAGGTGAAGCGACCGCCGGTTCAGGGGCCATTGGCGGTGCTATCCGGTTTAAGACCAAAGACGCCAATGATCTGTTGGGCAAGGATGAGCGTTTTGGCGGCATGCTGAAAATTGGCGGTGGTACCAATAATTTTGACAAATACAGTGCAACAGGTTACGGCCGTATCGGTGACAATTGGAGCATTCTGGCTTCCCACGTAAAAATAGACAGCGACAGCTACAAAGACGGTGACGGCAACGAAATTGCTTACGAATTTACCGATGCAGCTGGCAATACTGTACGTCAAACGACCGAAACCGGGCAGGAACTGGATTTTATCAAACTAAGCGGTGAATTAAGCCATGGTCAGTACCTGTCTCTGAGCTACGAAACACGCGAAGAAGAGGGGAGCTTCCCTTCCAAGCCTAATTTCCCGATTTCACCAAGTAACCCTATCTATCCTATTGCAACTGAACGCAACACTACAGTGTTCAACTATGGCATTCATCAGGGGGATCTGCTGGATCTGGCTGTCACCCTGTACGATACAGAGCAATCACTGCTGGTGAAAGGTAATCGCGCCTGGCACCCTTACCAGGGACAAATCGAGACCCAGGGCGGCGATATCCGCAATACCCTGGATTTGGGGGCCCATGCGCTCACTGTTGGCGTGGAATACCGCGACCAACGTTCTTCAGCCGGTACCCTGGGGAAGCCGTTGAACGCTGAAGAAACAGGCGAAGTCCTGGGTATCTATGCCCAGAATCACTGGGATATCACTGATACTCTGCTGCTTAGCTTTGGTTTGCGCTATGACGACTACAGTCTGAACACGACACATAAGTTTTATGCAGAGAACCAGGCTAATTTTGCTGCCGTTGCCGCACAGTTCCCGCAAGTGGCTCAAGCCGGCTTTTTCGTCGTTGCCGACTTTGACAGCCTGACTCCTGTTGGTCGGGTCGTTGGGCCGGATGGCACCTTTAGTTACCTCAGTCGTAGCTCTGAGGCTATCGAAGTCAAGAGTGACGGTGTCAGTGCCAATATAGGTCTGGCCTGGCAACTGACTCCAGACTGGAAATTCACTGCCGGTTATGCAGAGGCGCTGCGTGGTAAAGAAGTGGGCGACACCTTTACCATCGACTATAACGGTGTCGAACCTGATGTTGTGGCAGAAGAGGCGGAGAATACCGAAGTAGGCCTGGAATATAATCAGGACGGCCTGATGTTCAAGATTGCAGCCTACCAGTCTACTCTGCACGATGCCATGAACCTCGAGGTTGGTGGTACCAACGTGCGTAATATTGGCGACATTAAATCAGACGGCGTAGAACTAAAGCTTGGTTACCTAAAAGATGATCTGCGTATTGTCGCCAGCTATGTGCATAACAACAGCGAGTTGTACAACTACCAACCTAATGTGGCCACCAATGCGTTCGACGCCAATGGTGCCCCTATCGTTAATCTGGCAGCCTACAGTGCACAATTCAACGCCTTTGATATTGCCAAGCTACAGGCCCCGGCCTTAGTCAATGGTCAGCCACTTGTTTATGATGGTATTAAGATCGAAGGCTACGAACAGCGCGCTATAGGCAACTCCCGTGGTGATACCTTTAGCCTGGACGTTAGCTACAGCTTGCTGGAAAGCCTGGAAATCGGCTGGTTCTTTACTCATATTCAGGAGCTGGACGGTATAGTCGCCCTGCACAATGCGGTGAGCAGTGGCGACATCAGTGAGGTGGTAACACTACGCAAGCCAGGTTATATCCTGCATGACTTTTACGCCAACTATGATTTTAACGACGATATCAGACTGCGTCTGATGGTTAAAAATGCCTTTGATAAGGCCTATCGGGATCATTCCAGTTTTGCTGACTACAGCGATATCTGGGAAGGCTTTGCCAGTCACAAAGAGCCGGGTCGGGATGTCCGCCTGAGTCTGTCCTGGCAGTTTTAAGCTGTAACATCGTAACATCCGACCGGCGTCCAGGACGCTGGTCGGTCACACTTTTTCAGGAACCAGGCATGTCTGAACAACAATTCACACCTCAACTCAACCGTGTAGCTCAGGTAAAGACTCCTAACGGCAGTAAATATTTGCAAAGGTTGTGCAAGCATTTCGCCCACAGAGTCAGTGCTGACTGGGACGAAAACCGTGGAAATATCTGCTTTGCCGAGGGCACTTGTACCTTGCAGGCTGATGCTTTAGGTTTACAGATGATCTGCAGCGCAGATTCGGAGCAGGAACTGGTTGAGATAGTGGATACGATAGACAGGCATTTTATCCGCTTCGCCAAAGCTGAAGCGCCGGAGCTGATCTGGCAATAGAGATATTTTTTACCGGACTTCAAAGCGATCCGATAAAAAACCACACCAGCGCCATTCTTTGCAAGATGCTAAAAATGAAGCTGGCTGGTTTTTCTGCACTAATTTCTAAGAGTAACAAACTCTTCAGAGGAAGTTGGATGTATAGCCACACAGTTATCAAAGTCGGCTTTGGTGGCGCCCATTTTGATGGCTACACCAAAACCTTGCAGCATTTCATCGGCGCCAAAACCTATCACATGCAAACCTACCACTTTTTCGGCAGGGCCAGCGCACACCAGTTTCATCCGGGTAAGCTGACGATGTTGGGTTAAAGCCGTATACATAGCGGCAAATTCGCTGCGATACACTTTCACTTGATCATCACCAAACTGCTGACGGGCTTCGTCTTCAGTTAAACCTATAGTGCCAATAGGAGGGTGCGAAAATACTACTGTCGGTACTGTGCTGTAATCCAGTTTGCTGTCTGGTTTGTTATTAAATAACCGCTCTGACAAACGTCGTCCGGCCGCTACTGCCACCGGAGTTAACGCCAACCGGCCTGTGTTATCCCCTACGGCATAAATACCTGGCACGTTGGTATTCTGAAATTCATCTGTAGGAATAAAACCGTCGTCGTCTAAGGTCACACCGGCTTTTTCCAAATGTAGTTGATCGTTGGCAGGTTCACGGCCTATAGCCCAAATCAGACAATCCACAGTCAGGTTCTGGCCTGTCGACACCTGAACAGTTAAGGAGCCATCGGTATTTTTACTGACAGAAGTGACTTCGGTGTGAGTGTGCAACTTCGGGCCATCTTTGGCCATCAGTTCAACTAAGGTGTCAGACAATATAGGGTCGAAGCCACGCAAAGGTTTGTCTTTACGCACCAGTAAATGGGTTTCACTGCCAAGGGCTTGCATCACACCTGCAATTTCTACGGCGATATAACCTGCCCCAACAACAGCCACACGTTTGGGCTGGCTTTGTAAGGCAAAAAAGCCATCGCTGTCTATGCCCAGTTCAGCTCCCGGTAAATCTGGGCGCACAGGACGACCCCCAGTGGCTATGGTTATATGGTCAGCGCTATACAATTTACCATTTACTTCGACCGTATTTTTACCAACAAAACGGGCAAATCCCTGAATCACTGTGACGCCATTTTTTGCTAATACTCTGTCGTAAGAGCCATGAATACGGGAAATATAAGCTTCACGGCTTTCTACTAACTTGCCCCAGTTTAAGGCAGGCATTTCAACAGCTAAACCATAGTCCGGCGCATATTTAAAAGCATCGGCAATTTGCCCGGCAAACCACATGGCTTTTTTCGGCACACAACCTACATTGACGCAGGTGCCGCCTAAAAATTTGGCTTCAATAATGGCGCATTTCTGACCATGGCTGGCTGCTCTGTTGGCGCTGGCTATGCCACCGCTGCCGCCACCTATGGCGATATAGTCAAAATGTTCAGTCATTGCTGGCTCTGTTGTTGCTTCGGTATTTAATGGTTATATGGGGTCAACTGGCTGAACTCAAGGGAATATGCGATAAAGTCTAACCAGAGCGCAGAAAAATGCTTGAGAACACTGAAAAAGCCCCAATAATTCATTTATACCCAAGTGACGTGAAAAACGTACACCTTTTTAAAGGCCAGACAGAGATAAACCATGACCCAAGTCTTACCTGCATTTAGTCAAATCGAACCCAGCCAAATCAAAGCCCGTGTAGAGCAGTTAATAGCCCTTTGTACTGCAGATATCGAAGCTGTAGTGAAAGAGCCAAACCCGGGCTGGCAGTCGCTGATTGTGGCGCTTGAGGAAAACAGCGATGAACTGGGTAAATTCTGGTCGCCTGTATCGCATTTAAATTCAGTGAAAAACAGCCCTGAACTTCGTGACGCTTATGAAAGCTGCCTGCCATTGTTATCCGATTTCAGCACTTATATAGGTCAGCATGAAGGTTTGTATCAGGCTTATTTAAAGCTGTCGCACAGTACTGAATACGCCACTTTAACCACAGCGCAGCAAAAAGTGATTCAAAACGCGTTGCGTGATTTTAAGCTGTCCGGTATTGGGTTGTCGGATGAGAAAAAGCAGCGTTATGGTGAAATTCAAAGCCGTGCTTCTGATTTAGCCTCCAGCTTTTCCAACAATACGCTGGATGCCACTCAAGCCTGGTTTAAACATATTGAAGATGAAAGCCTGCTGTCTGGTTTACCTGAAGATGCCAAATTAGCAGCGGCAGAAGCGGCTGCACAAAAAGAATTGTCCGGTTGGGTTTTTACGCTGGAGTTCCCAAGTTATATCGCCATTTTAACTTATGCTGACAATCGCGATTTACGTGCTGAGTTGTATCAGGCTTATTGCACCCGTGCATCGGATCAAGGCCCAACAGCGGGTCAGTTTGATAACACGGCCATTATTGAAGAGACCTTAGCACTGCGTCACGAGCTGGCGCAGCTACTGGATTTTAACAACGCAGCGGAAGAATCACTGGCGACTAAAATGGCCGAAAGTCCGGCTCAGGTGCTGGAGTTTTTAGCCGATTTAGCTCGCCGCGCTAAACCTCAGGCGCTGCAGGATCTGGCCGAGTTAAAAGCTTTTGTTAAAGCAGAGTTTGACGTCGATGAGTTAAACGCCTGGGATGTCACTTATTACTCAGAGAAATTAAAACAAGCCAAATACTCCATTTCTGACGAAGCTTTGCGGCCTTATTTCCCGGAAACCAAAGTAGTGCCTGGTTTGTTCAGTGTGTTAAATAAGCTATTTGGTATTGACGTGAAACAACGTCAAGGCGTTGATGTCTGGCATCCGGACGTCAGCTTTTACGATATTTTTGATGCCAAAGGCGAGCTGCGTGGCAGTTTTTACCTGGATCTATATGCCCGCGCGAAAAAGCGGGGTGGTGCCTGGATGGACGATTGCCAGGGGCGGCGCTGGAAAGCCGATGGCAGCCTGCAGCACCCTGTAGCCTATTTAACCTGTAACTTTAATAAACCTGTAGGTGGTAAACCTGCGTTATTCACTCATGACGAAGTAGTCACCTTATTCCATGAGTTTGGCCATGGTTTACACCATATGCTGACTCAGGTCGATGCGTCTGATGTGGCAGGTATCAGTGGTGTGGCCTGGGATGCGGTGGAGCTACCCAGCCAGTTTTTAGAAAACTGGTGCTGGCAGCCAGAAGCTTTGGCGTTAATTTCAGGCCACTACCAGACAGGCGAAGCATTGCCACAGGATATGCTGGAAAAAATGCTGGCAGCGAAAAACTTCCAGTCGGCGTTGTTTTTAGTGCGTCAGCTGGAGTTCGCTTTGTTTGACTTCCGTTTACATGCCGAATACGACCCGGCTTTGGGTGGGCGTGTACAGCACATTCTGGATGATGTGCGCCAGCAGGTTTCTGTGATACTGCCGCCACGCTTTAACCGCTTCCAGCATGGTTTCAGCCATATTTTTGCCGGTGGTTATGGTGCTGGTTATTACAGCTATTTATGGGCTGAAGTATTGTCTGCTGATGCCTTTGGCCGCTTTGAAGAAGAAGGTATTTTTAATGCTGCTGTGGGTCAGGACTTTCTGCACTGCATTTTAGAAAAAGGCGGCAGTGCAGAACCTATGGAGCTGTTTAAAGCTTTCCGTGGTCGTGAACCATCCAATGCAGCATTATTGCGGCACATGGGCATAACAGCTTAAAAGGGTCATACCTTTATAAAGAGGCGCTATGAAGAAGTTTTTTCCTTATGTCCTGTTTGCGGCTATCTGTGTAAGTACAGCCGCTTGTTCAGAATCTGAACCGCTGCAGACTGTTCAGCCACAAGAGGGTGCTATGGATATAAAAACGCAAATTCAGCAAGAAAGAGAGCAGATCAGGCAACTGATAGGTGATGCCAAAGCTTCAGATCCCTCTCAATGCAGAGTGCTTGCGCTCGGCCACAAAGCGTGTGGAGGGCCTGAAACTTATGTGGCGTATTCGACTGAGCATACAGACGAAGCTGAGCTGTTAAAGCTTGCTGAACACTATAAAAATGCACAACAGACCATGCAAAAGCAGGAAAGAATGTATTCGGACTGCGCTATTGTGCCAGAACCCAAAGTGGGGTGGGTGAATGGCTATTGTGTACTTGGGGCTGACAATGTTTTATAGAGAAAGCTGATGATGTCCTATGCAGAATCTTTTGCGGTTATTTTTCACAGGGCCGCTGAGCGCAAAGGGGGCAAAGCCGCATTGCAGGCTTTGTTATCTAAACCCCGAACTGCGGCTCAGTTAAGCCAACTGACAGATGCTGAATGTTTAAGCGAGTTCAGCAAAAAGATTTTTCAGTCCGGTTTTGTCTGGTCTGTGGTTGAAAAAAAGTGGCCGGGTTTTGAAGAAATCTTTTTTGGTTTTGAACCGGAAAAAATGCTGTTGATGAGTGACGAAATGCTGGCAGCTAAAGCCACAGACCCTCGTATCATCCGCAATGCCACCAAGGTGTTTGCGATACGTGACAACGCGCTGATGATCCAACAGGTGGCTGATCAATATGGCAGCTTTGGCGCCTTTTTAGCCCAGTGGCCAGGTGAAGACATTATTGGCTTATGGGGATATCTGAAAAAACACGGCTGTCGTTTAGGCGGCAATACCGGTGCTTATGCGCTTCGTATGCTGGGCAAAGATACCTTTATTATCAGCCAGGATTTAGAAGCTTATCTGCGTAACTTTGGTGTGGTCGAAGGTGGTTTAACCAGCCAGAAAAACCAGAAAGCCATTCAACAGCAATTTAACCTGTGGCAACAGGAATCCGGCTTAAGCCTGCAGGAAATCAGTAAAGTAGTCGCCTTTAGCTTCGGCGATAACCATGTAGGCCTTCAGATGTAAAATTGGGGTCAAATCACATTGTTAACAGTTAACAATGTGATCTGCCCCCAATTTTAATAACTTGTTACAACTTCACTTCATTTGTGAGCCATTGATAGGTTACTCCTCTACAAACTCCATGTTAACTTAGTGTATTAATGACACAACACCATAACAAGGAGCTCCCCCATGCTGGAAATTAAAGGTCTGACCAAAACCTACGACAATGGCGTCAAAGCGCTGAATAACGTCAATCTGTCTATCAGCAAAGGTATGTTTGGCTTGTTAGGCCCAAATGGTGCCGGTAAATCCTCCTTAATGCGTACCATAGCCACTTTGCAGCAACCCGACAGCGGCAGCATTCAGTTTAATGGCATTGATGTATTAAAAGACCCACAGGCACTTCGCAAAACCTTGGGTTATCTGCCGCAGGATTTTAGTGTTTACCCTCGTATCAGCGCTTTTGATTTATTGGATCATCTGGCGGTATTAAAAGGTTTTACCCAGAAAAAAGAACGTAAAGAGCTGGTTGAAGGATTATTGGCTCATACCAACTTGTTTCAGCATAAAGATAAAGCAGTCAGCGGTTTTTCCGGCGGTATGCGTCAGCGTTTTGGTATAGCTCAGGCTTTATTGGGCAACCCGGATCTGTTGATTGTTGACGAACCCACAGCGGGTCTGGACCCGGAAGAGCGCAACAGATTTCATAACTTGCTGGTCAGTTTAGGTGAAGAGAAAGTCATTATTTTATCCACTCATATTGTGGATGACGTGGCAGAGCTGTGCCCTGCTATGGCGGTGTTGGCCGGTGGTCAGATTTTGTTGCAAGGCAATCCGCTGGACTTGATCCAAAGGGTTAATGGTCAAATCTGGACTAAAACAGTGTCACAGCAGGAAGCGGCTGAACTGGAAAAAGTATTGCCAGTGATCTCCAAGCGTCTGTTTGCCGGTCGCACTGTGCTGAATGTATTTGCAGAGCAAGCGCCTGAAGGTTTTGTCGCAACAGCGGCTGGTCTGGAGGATGTTTATTTCTCCTGTTTATCAAATCACCGCACAGCACAAGCTGCAGCTTAGGAGGGGTTATGTTTGCTTTAATGACCCGTTTTGAGCTGCGTTATTACCTGCGCCAGCCCTCTTTTTATGTGGTTAGTTTATTGCTTTTTTTAGTCAGCTTCTTATCTGTTGCCTCTGACAACGTCACCATAGGTGGTGGTGGTGAGGTATTTAAAAATGGCCCTTTCTCTATAGGCCAAACCCTGTTGATTTTAAGTATATTCGCCATGTTTTTGGTGGTGAATTTTGTCGGAAGCAGTGCGGTACGTAATCAGCAACATCAAATGGAAGAGCTGATCTACAGTAAGCCGGTATCGCCTTTTGCTTACCAGTTTGGCCGCTTTTTTGGCAGCTATCTGGTGGTGTTACTGGTTTACATCGCAGTGCCTTTGGGCATGTTATTGGCAAGCTTTATGCCTTGGGTGGATGCCAGTCGTTTTGGCCCAACAGATCTCAGCTTTTATGCCTATAACTATCTGGTATTGTCAGTGCCCAGTTTTTTTATCATTTCCGCCTTGTTTTACGCTATAGCGGCCCGTTTCCGTTCCATGATGGCCCTGTATCTGATTGCTGTGGTATTGCTGGTGCTTTATATGGTGTCAGGTTCTGTCGCGAGTTCACCAGAGTACCGTTCTGTGTCAGCCTTGTTGGATCCTTTTGGTTTACGCACCTTTCTTGATGTCACCCGTTACTGGACTATTCAGGAAAAAAACACGCTGCTGGTTGGTTTTGAAGGGGTGTTGTTACAAAACCGTCTGTTATGGCTGGCTATCGCTTTGATATTGCTGGCGTTTTCCGGTTTATTTAAACTGCCTTCATTAGACAGAAAAGACAGCAAAAAAGCCAAAAAAGCCAAAAAAGCTGAATTAAAACTGCCTGAACTTTCACTGCAAAACTTACAGAAAAAAGCCTTTTCAACCACGCTTTTACCGGCCTTTTGGGTCAGATTAAAGTTTGAAGTGAAGCAGGTATTGTTTACTGCGCCTTTTATTATTCTGGGTTTGATTACTGTCGCACAATTGATAGGCCCATTGTTTGCTGACTTTGGTTGGTACGGTACGTCCAACTGGCCACTGACCCAAACCATGGTAGACCATGTGATGGGGTCAGTCAGTTTGTTGATGATTATTGTTATTGTGTATTACGGCGCTGAAGTGGTGTGGCGTGAACGTAATTCAGGTATGGGCGATATAATCGATACCATGCCAGTGCCTAACTTAACCTTCTGGACCGCCAAGTTACTGGCCATGGTTTTAGTGATGGCAACTTTAATAGTGCTTGGTGTTTTAACCACTATGGGATACCAGTTGATCAAAGGCATTGAAGACTTTGAATTAACGCAGTACTTGATACGCTTAGGTTATTTCTTCCTGCTGCCTTTTATGATGAGTGCAGTGCTGGCGTTTTTCCTGCAGGTGTTAAGCCCGAATAAGTTTGTTGGCATGGGGCTTTTTGTCGGTTATTTCTTAAGCACTTTAGTGATGGCGTCCTGGGGTTTAGGCCATAGCTTATATAACTTCAGCTCATCACCTTTTATAGGTTTTTCTGATCTAAACCAATATGCCACCAACTTAAGCACCCATTCGGTGTATATGCTGTATTGGGGCGCTATCAGCACCGTCTTGTTCGTGTTGGGTTATGGCTTGTACCACAGAGGCCCATTACAAAGCCTGAAAGTACGCTGGAGCAAACTGGGGTATCACCTGGGTAAAGCAGGCAAGGCCGTGATTGCGGTGTCGCTTCTGGTCGCAGTGGCAACTGGTGGTTTTATCTACCAGCAAACCATGGTGCTGAATAACTATATCACCACGGACGAAATGACAGATTTACAGGCTGAGTATGAGAAAGAATATATCCAGTTTGCGACCTTGCCTGCCTTGGTCACTACTGATGTGAAAGCGCAGATTGATTTGTTCCCTTCAGAGCAAAAGGTTGTTGCCCTTATGCAGATGCAGTGGCAAAACAAATCAGCATTGCCCGTTGAAAAAGTGCTGGTGAACTGGCCTGAAAATACCGAACAGATGGCGGTGATGATTGAAGGAGCCAGCTTAAGTGAAAAAGACGTTAAATTCCGTACCTCCTGGTTAACTTTCAGCACGGCAGTAGCGCCAGGTGCCACAGTAGAAGGTGTCATTGAGCTGACCCGTGAATCTAAAGGATTACGCGAAACAGGTTTTGATTCTGTCGTGGTGGAGAACGGCACCTTTATTAATAACTGGGAATTGTTACCGACTTTTGGTTATCGTGAAGCGGTTGAATTGCAGGACAGGCATGAGCGTTTAAAACGTGATTTAGAGCCAAACGAGCGCGCTAACAAACTGGAAGATTCAAGCTTTTATACCCAGAACTTCTTTGGTCCTGACGGTGATTTTATCCAATTTGAAGCCACCATCTCGACTGAAGCTGATCAAGTGGCTTTAACGCCAGGTTACCTGCAAAAACAATGGCAGCAAGATGGCCGTAATTACTTCAGTTACAAAATGGACCAGCCTATGGTGAACTTCTACTCCATCAGCTCAGGCCGTTATGAAGTGAAAAAAGCAGAGCACAATGGTGTGGCTATTGAAGTCTATTACCACAAAGGCCATCCGTGGAATATCGATCGCATGGTGGAGTCGGTAAAAGATTCTATCGACTATTTCAGTGCAGCTTTTGGTCCTTACCAGCATAAACAGCTGCGTATTATTGAATTCCCTGGTTATCGCAGTTTTGCCCAGAGTTTTGCCAATACAGTGCCTTATTCTGAGCTGATAGGTTTTATTACCGACTTGCGTGACGCGGAAAATATCGACCCTGTGTATTACGTCACAGCACACGAAGTGGCACACCAGTGGTGGGGTCATCAGGTAGGTGCCGCTAATGTGCAGGGTAGTGCCGTTATTTCAGAAAGTTTGTCGCAGTATGCTGCTTTGATGGTGATGGAGAAAAAATACGGCGCTGATAAGATCCGTAAATTCCTGAAACACGAACTGGATCGCTACTTACAAGGGCGTTCTGCCGAGCGTTTAGGTGAACAGCCGTTATTACGTTCTGAAGGTCAGGGTTATATTCATTACCAAAAAGGTTCTGTGGTCATGATGGCTATTAAAGACCGCTTAGGTGAAGACCGTTTAAATGCCAACTTAAAGGCCTTTAACGAGCGTTACCGCTACCGTAATGATCCTTTCCCAACCACGCTGGATTTGGTCAGCTATTTAGGTCAGAACACCACAACGGAAGAAAAGGCCTTTATTGACGACTTATTTAACAACATTACTTTGTACGATTTGCGTGTCAAAGATGCCAAAGTAACAGAATTGGCCGATGGTAAGTTCCAACTGAATTTAGTTCTGCATGCAGACAAGTTAGTGGCTGATGAAAAAGGTGTGGAAACCATCCAACCTCTGGCAGAGCAGATCGACATTGGTGTATTCAGTGTGGATCCGGATCAAACCAGTGGTGAAAGTGGGGTGATTTATCTGAAAAAACATCAGCTGACTAGCGGTGAAAACAGCATAGAGCTGGTGCTGGATCAGAAGCCGCTGTATGTAGGTGTGGACCCATTTGTCCGTCTGATTGACCGCGACGGCGCAGATAATATCCGCAAGTTGTAAGCATTCATTGCATCTATTAGGGTCAGCTCGCATTGTTAACAGTTAACAATGTGATCTGACCCCTTTTTTAAACAGGGCTAGGGCGGTTACACTAGCTATAGTTTTATCCTTGATCTGAAAAGTTAAAGTGACGCTATGTCCAGCACCTGTTATTTAATCCAGCCCGATTTCCCCCCTGAACTGGCCGAAAGCCTGCAACAACACTTTGGTTTGCAAGCAACAGATTCGCCCCAAGGCTGGTATTTGTGCTGGACTGGTGATGCTTTGGTGTTGCGTAACACAGAACTTAATAAACAAGGCGATATACTGGTCGACTTCGCCAGTGGTGCTGCAACCTACAGACGTAAGTTTGGTGGCGGTAAAAGTGAAGCCATAGCCAAAGCTGTGGGCTTAACCAAAAAGCCGGGTTTAACTGTAGTAGATGCAACAGCAGGTTTGGGCCGTGATGCCTTAGTGCTGGCCAGTTTAGGCGCTAAAGTCACTTTAGTGGAGCGTCAGCCTGCTGTGGCTGCTTTATTGGCCGATGGCTTGCGTCGTGCAGCCCTTGATCCTGAATTAGCCCATTGGTTGCCCGAACGTATGCAACTGGTTTTTGCGCCCTCGCAGCAGGCGTTAACCCAATTGCCATCACCGGACGTAGTGTATTTAGATCCAATGTTTCCGGCCCGTGAAAAGTCGGCTTTGGTAAAAAAGGAAATGCAGGCCTTTCATCAGGTGGTGGGTACAGATGACGACGCTGATGCATTGTTTCCTCTGGCCTGGCAACTTGCCAGCAAAAGAGTAGTGGTAAAGCGGCCTGGTTATGCAGAGTTTTTAGCAGGGCAAAAACCCAGCATGCAAATCGAAGGTAAAAATAACAGATTTGATGTGTACGTGAAGGCTGCGCTGGACTAATACCTATATGTTTTGATACTGCTGTATATCAAAGGGAGGGGATTTAGGATGAGTCACTACACCAAGGGGCTGATTGTGGGGACGCTGGCGGCGTCACTGGTCACAGTGCTTATAACGACGTACCTCTTTATGCATTCTTTGCGCGCAGCAGTTATACAAGAAGTAGCCGCGCAGGTTCAGATGTCTAACATAGCAACACAATCGACCCGCTTAGACCAGGTTAGATCGATGCAGTTATGGAAAGCGAGCTGCGCTATTGAACATGTTGAATTTATGGAATCAGCTCTGTTTAGCTTGATCAGTAATAAAGAGGATGTAAACCGACTGAAGTCTGAGTTACGTGGGGCTCCTCAGCCCTGTAACCATTACCCGATCGATAAAGAAAACAAACTATGAGTGTTTTGGGTGCTTTGTTTTTAGTGAAGCTGACCCAATACTGTAAAAGCTCGCGGTTAGAAATGAATGTGGTGCCTGAAGTGAATCAGCTTCAGAGGTATTTAAAACAACAAGGCAAGAGTTTAAGGATAAATTTATGATCAAAATTGGCGATACCTTACCTGATGTGACCTTTGCGCGTTTAACCGACAATGGCCCTGTGAACCTGACTACGGCCGAAGTCTTTAAAGGCGAAAAAGTGGTGTTATTTGCAGTGCCTGGCGCTTTCACGCCCACCTGCAGTGCAGCTCATTTGCCTGGTTTTATAGAACTGGCGCAGCAGTTTTTTGATAAGGGTGTGGATCGTATTATCTGTACTTCGGTTAATGATGCTTATGTGATGGATGCCTGGGGCAAAGCTCATAACGCTACTGATATCGTATTTTTAGCAGACGGCGCAGCTAAATTTGCCAAAGCTGTTGGACTGGATACTGATACCGGTGATTTTGGTGGTGTGCGTTCAAAACGTTATGCAATGGTCGTGGACAATGCTGTAGTCAAAGCGCTGAATGTCGACGAGCCGAAACAGTTCGAAGTCAGTAAAGCTGAAGTGATGATAGAGCTGGTTTAAGCCAGCTCTTTAGTCGGCCAGTGAAACACTTTTTGGTAAGGTTACATAGGCCATCACAGCACTATCGCGGATGCTTGAATCCTGCTCATAGTGTTTAGTGCGATAGGCCTGGCAAAACTCAACAGCGTCACCTTGTTGGTGCAAAAAGTCACTGTGTTTCACCTTAGATAAAGCCTCTTGCCAGCGACTGGCCGCTTTTTGTGGTGGCGCAGGCAGTGTTAATAAAATACGTTCTGAGGCTGAAAACTGACTTTTTGTGGCGACGGCCAGCATGTTGTCCGTGGCTTCTCCTAGCCAGCAAGTGCCATTTTTAGAGATATAAAGCAAAGGCATGTAAGGTGCCAAAGCAGGGCAGATATCATTGCGATAGACTTCCACTTCCCAGTAAGTGCGGGCTACGGAGATAAACTGCTCAAAACTGGTGACTTCAGCAAAACCAGAGGTTGCTAAAGGTAATACCTCAATGCGTGGCTTATTTGGATTGACTGTGTCATTGGATACATCCAGATACCAGTCCCCAACAGACATAGCATTCTGAAAATAGACGCCCCGCAAAGCGCCCCATATTTTTTTCAGGCTCTCGCCTTTGGCCAACTGGTCGCGGATTAACAGCAGTCCGGGTTCTGTTGCTTGCGGAAGTTGTTGTTGCAGCAGCACAAATACGGCATCTCGTATCTCTTTGCAGCGCCCTAGCGGGTAAATCTTAGTGCCCAGATAGGGATAACGTGGAACCAGCTCTAAATCGACCTGCAGACGTAAACGGGCCAAATCTGCCACTACGGCGTTGATCTGCTCGTTATCCCATTGCATGTTTTCATTTTGTATAGGGTTCATATTCTGCTAAGCACCTGATTTTTTAAAAAGCGCCATAGATATAACACAATCCAGCACTACTTTGACTATGTTTCAAGACTAACAAATTGACAGCGTAGATCATTGCAAATACAAGGTACCATTTGCTTTGATGATAGTTAACCACTGCTGTGACAAAGCCAGGGCTTGTTCAATCTGCTCTGAAGTAAGTTCTGACTGACGACGTTGCACAAACCATGAGTATCTGCTTTGCAATTCATTGTCGTCCGTCAGTTCAAGAATCAGATGGTTTAAGGCGTAAGACTTAGTGCGACCATGTTCGCCATATTTTTGTGAGTGGTGCATATTCGACAGTGTGATCAGCGCTCTGATGCTGCCGTGCTGGGATGCGGATTCCAGTAAAAAAAGCTGGAGCTGAATAAAGTCTTCCCGCTTTTGGATATAAGCGTCGCGTTCAAGATCTGTTGCACCAGCCAATTTCATAAACAGCTCAGGTGTGACTGTGGCCATCTCTTCCTGGGCTGGCACATAACCCGCTTTGGCGGCACTTTCCAAATAAGCGTAAAACTCATCGCGTTGCTGCTGATTTATTCCTTCACAAAACTCATAGCGTTCTTTGATGTCAGCTATGGCAACACCATCGTCTTTATACTCATAGGCTTGTTGCAAACGAGCGTCTAAATCGGTTTCATCCAGTGGCGCCATGCCACAAAACCTCAGGTTCATTGCCAGACTATAGGCGGCTTGCAGATCGCCTTGGTCTGCCCGATTTTTCAGCTTTGTCAGCTGAGTATGCAAAGGCCCGTCCAGCGTCCAGTCAGGTCGTTCAATAACGGCCATCTGTTCAGCTGGTTCCGGCTCTGCCGGACTGAAGTTGGGTTGTGTGCCCCCTTCCTTCTCAATGGCTAAAGGCGCCGGGTTGGGTTCTTGAATATCAGAGCTGTGCTGCAACTGAGTTTGAGGCTGAGTACTGCTGTTGTTTGTGGCTATAAAAAACAGGCTGCCGCATAGGAGTAGCAGCACTAAGGACAAAGCTAATAGTTTTCGCATTACATTCCTTGTAAAAGTTCAGGCCCGTAACCTTAGTTCACCACTAATTCCAAAGCTGCTTTTATCGAAGGCCAGATTTCATCAGCGCTGGCTTTGTCTTCTGCTGTAAGGGTTTGGCCAGATAACACCAACACTTTACGGCCAACACCAGCAGCTTGTGCTGCCTGCATATCGGCTTTTTTATCACCTAACATCAGGCTTTGGCCTGGGTCTATCTGATACTTCTCGATGGCTTGCATTAACATGCCTGGCGCTGGTTTACGGCAATCGCAGTCGGTTTGATAAGGTGGCTTGGCATTGACCGGATGATGAGGGCAAAAAAACACATCTGTCAGAGTAACACCATGCGACTCAAACTGTGCTTTCATCCAGTCGGTTAACGCATGGAACTGCTGCTCGTTGTAATAACCGCGGCCTATACCTGATTGGTTAGTCACCACTATCAGTAAATAACCCTGCTGCTGTAAATGGCGGCAAGCCTCAAATACACCCTCAATAAACTCAAATTGTTCTGGGCTGCTGACATAACCGTGATCGACATTGATCACGCCATCGCGGTCTAAGAAAGCCGCCTTATGTAATCCGTTCATAACTGCTGCTCTGCCACTACTTTATCGAACATGGCGGTTACAGCCTCTACAGATATTTTCTGCATAATATCCGCGCCTTTTACCCGGGTGCCCCATTTCAGTTCTGCCGCTGTTTTACCTTGTTGCTCCAGTAAGGATGGGTGATAGACCTCAACCACATACTGACGGAACAAATAAGGACCAGTGCGATCCGGATTACTGTGGCCATATAAACCTATCACCGGGGTGCCAACCGCCACCGCCATATGGGTAGGGCCAGTATCTGGTGCCAACACCAGGCTGGAATGTTTTAATAAAGCCAGCAGCTGTTTTAAATTGGTTTTGCCGGTTAAATCTGTGATGCTCTGCTGTGCCGATGCCAAAATAGCCTGACTTAAAGTGCGTTCCAGCTCTGTAGGGCCACCACATAAGATCACCGCAAAACCTTTTGACTGAGCATAATCGGCCAAGGCCGCATAACGCTCTGGCAACCAGTTGCGCTCCGCTTTAGAAGCGGCAGGGCTGATGATCAAAATGCGAGAGTTGCCAGTGGCTGCCAACTGCTGTTTAGCCCATAACTCGTCAGCTTCCGGAATAGGCAGTTGCCATGTTGGAGTTTTGCCAAGCTCTTGCTCTGTAACCCCAATAGCTTTAGCAAACTGGCGAAAGCCATCCAGCACATGGCTACGAGGGGCCGCTTCTATACGATGTCGCATAAAAAGCGCATGTAACTCTTTGGCTGTGTGCCAGTCAAAACCAATTTTTTTACGCGCCTTGATACAAAGTGAGGCGACGTTAGCGCGAAAGGCCACCTGCATATGCAACAGCACATCAAAATAGTCGTTTTTTAAATCCTGCTTTAGCTGGCTGTAGGCTGCTTTACCAAGCTTTTTATCAAAGACGACAAAACGTACACCAGGCAAGCCTTCCAGTAAGCGGGCTTCCACTTTGCCGATGATCCAGGTGATTTGCGCTTGTGGATGCTGGCGCTGAATAGATTGCACTACAGAGACCGCATTGCAGGCATCGCCAATAGCGGATAAACGCAGAATACAAATGGACTTTAGTTCTTGAGCCAACAAATCAGTTATTTCCCTGCAAGTCCTGGATTTTCCGTATTACTTTGCTGGTGGAACGACCATCGACAAAAGTCAGCACCTGTACTTCACCACCATGGGCTATCACAAGATCCGCACCTACTATGGTTTCAATGCTGTAGTCGCCGCCTTTGACTAAGACATCAGGCAAAATAGTGCTGATAAGCTGGAATGGCGTATCGTTTTCTGCCGCATCATCGCCAAAAGGCACCACCCAGTCGACACTGGCTAAACTTGCCAGCACTGTGGCGCGGTCTTCCAAAGTATTGATAGGGCGCTGTTCGCCTTTTAAGCGGCGCACTGAAGCATCTGAATTCAGACCCACTACTAAACGGTCACCTAAGGCTTTGGCCTGAGCTAAATAACGCACATGACCTGCGTGTAAAATATCAAAGCAGCCATTGGTAAAGACAATACGTTCACCGTTTTGACGGGCAAACTGAATATGCTGCAGTACTTTGTTAAAAGGTGTCTGGTAAAAATCGCCCTGACGGAATAAATCTTTATTCAGCTTAGCGGCCAGCTCTTCAGGAGAAACAGTTGCAGCTCCTACTTTGCCTACCACTATGCCAGCCGCTAAGTTAGCCAGCTGAGTGGCATCATGCAGCGACATACCTGCGCTTAACATCACAGCTAAAGTAGCGATCACTGTATCGCCGGCACCAGTCACATCACTGACTTCCAGCACCTGAGCAGGGAAGTGATGATGTTCGGTTGGGGTAATCAGGCTCATGCCTTGTTCGCTGCGGGTTAATAAAATCGAGGCCAAACCTGCTTTTTTCATCAGCTCGCGGGCTGAACTGAGCATATCTTCCACTGAAGCTGTTTTGCCGCCAGCGGTTTTAAATTCACCTAAATTGGGTGTGATCACATCAGCACCGGCATAGACCGACAAATCCGCTTGCTTAGGGTCAACCAATACAGTTTTACCGGCCGCTTTGGCCAGTTTGATCATGCCGGATATGTGCTGCAACGAACCTTTGTTGTAATCACTGAATACAATCACATCGTAGTTCTGATACACAGCGGAAAAACGTTCTGCCAGCCGGGCTGCATCTTCCGCGCTGAACATTTCTTCCTGATCCAGCCGCACTATTTGCTGCTGGCGTGACACCACCCGCATTTTGGCGATAGTAGGTTTATCATTTTGGCTAAACAATTCTGAATGAATTTGTTCACCCGCCAGCAATTGCTGCAGAGACTCGCCAGCGCTGTCGTTACCAATAATACCTAATAAACCTGCTTTGCCATCCAGATGAGCAATATTACGGGCCACGTTGGCAGCTCCACCTGCTTTGTCTTCTATTTTGCTGATTTTTACCACAGGTACAGGGGCTTCAGGCGATATACGCTGTGAGTCGCCATTAAAATAGCGGTCCAGCATTACATCACCCACTACCAGTACAGACGCAGAAGACAAATTTTGCAGCAGGCTCAGATTAATCATTAGTTATTTCCTGTAATCGCCAGATGCTCTATCGATAAATCAAGCGCTTCACACAGCCAGTGACCAATAAACATATGCACTTCCTGAATACGGGCGGTTTCGTCGTTTTTCACGATAATAGGCAGCCTGGCAATATCTTTAACTAAACCGCCGTCGCGGCCGGTCAGGGCTACAGTAAAAGCACCTAATTCGTTGGCTGCTTTTAAGGCTAAATTGATATTTGGGCTTTTGCCTGAAGTCGTCAGGCCAATCACCACGTCTTGTGGCCGCACTAAACCTAACACCTGACGCTCAAATACGCTGTCAAAATGGTAGTCATTGGCGTGGGCTGTCAGAATAGAAGTGTCTGTGGTTAAGGCAATAGAAGCCAAAGGGCCACGTTCTGCTTTATAACGCACCATAAACTCGGCGGCTAAATGCTGGCTGTCGGCAGCGCTGCCGCCATTACCCATCCAGACTACTTTGCCACCTTGTTTTAAGCAGTGTTGTACTGCTTCCAACAGCTGCATGGCTTCATCATGGTAGGCTTCCACTGTGGCAAAAGCGTCACGGTGACGTTTTAAACTATCTAAAAAACTTTGTTTTAAATTGGCTTTTAAATCTGACATAGGAGGCTCTGCCTGGCTGCATGAATAAAGGCATTTTAACGGATCTGGTTTATTGCAAAAGAACTTTTTCTTGCTTCCGCTTAAAAGTAAGGCTGATTATGCTTATCAGCCCATACCTCTGGCTTGGCCGTCATTTTTTGTCTCACTGCTGATCCGCTAAATGGACGATACAATTCAGTAAAAGTAGTGCTGAGATACAAGGAGAAGCTCATCCATGATGAACTTCAGCTCTATCACCCGCTTTTAGCTTTCACCTTTCATTTTTGTCTGAAACTCTGTTTTAGCAATTTAGTCGGCCATATGCTTTAGTGCATGCTGAATATAAGAGTTCGCTGCATAGCTGGCCTGTATTTTTTCATACATGGGCCATTGTTCTACATCCACTTTGGGTTTGGTTTGCAGCAAAAGTTTTATTTTTTTCGCAAAAGTATCAATATCAGACATAGGCACAAGCCAGTCTTCATGGAAATTCTGTAATATTTCTGCAGGACCATGAGGGCAATCGGTTGATAGTACCGGAGTTCCACAGATCAAGGCCTCATTTAACACATTAGGTAAGCCTTCATAATCAGATGACAGCAGTAATAACTCGGCGTGGCGCATCCAGACAAATGGATTTTGTGTAAAGCCAATCACTACAACTTTATGCTCTAAGTCATAGTTTTTAATCAGTTTTCTTAACTTGGTTGAATCTTTGGTCAGTAATACCAGCTTGGTATCTACACCTGACCTTTTGTAGGCATCAAACAATCTGTCATGACGTTTCTGAGCGCTTACTCTGCCTATGTGCAATAAATAAGGCGACTGAGGAAGTGCTGGTTCAGTGGCTTGAGCTGAATTTAAGATAGCCTGAGTATCGAAGGGGTTATAAATAGTGGTCACGCTGGCGGCCTGTAGCCAATCGATATCCCCCTGTAACTCTGACCCCACGCCAGCAGACACTGTCACCAGATGCTGTTGATGCATCACAGCTTTACGTCTTTTTAAACGCTGATAGCCAAAGAAACCACGTTTTTTGGCATTGCTTAGTTCGGCTTTACAGGACGCATGCACCACATAGTGTCTTTTTATTTCGCACTGAAGGCCAGCCACTACACTGTGACTGACATCGAGGTGGCTATAAATGGCCGTAACAGCACCACCTTGCTCAATTTGCCGGATCACGTTCAGCAACTCCTGTCTGACTTTACTGACGCGATACCAGCTGTCCAGGTTTTTATTGGTGCCAAATGGCAATACATAACAATTAGTCAGGTGGCTGATGTCATAGTCGCTTCGGCGACTCAGAGACACAATGTAAGACTCAGCATTGGGTTGATTGTTAATCGCCTCATGTAAGCGCAAAACTACAGCTTCAGCTCCGCCCCCATTAAATGAGTCGATAATATGAATAATGCGAACTGCATGTTCAGACTGCTGTACTTCCGTTGCATTCATTTTTTTGACTCCAGCACCGATTTAAAATAATCCATGACGTAGGTTAAGCCTGGCGTGACATCAAGTTGATGTTTCAGAGGATGTTCCAGGGCTATCCTCGCTTGAGCCACTATGCTCGCTTGTTCAAGACTGGCCTGGTAAATGGCTTTTTGTTCAAGGCATTTGGCGATACGTGGAGGCTGATCTTTTGCAACAGGCACTGCGACAAGGTTTTTACGCAGCACCATGGCCTGACCCATCATGTCGCCACCGCCACACACCACCAGTCTGGCATGTTGTATCAATGTCATGAGCTGCTCGTTTGGCAAACTTTTAACAAGCAGCATATTTTCAGTTGCAGTCAGGCTGCCCTGATAATTAGCGCCGGTGACAACAATATGCTGCAGATCCTGGCTATTAAGTTCTTTTGCTGCCTGATAAAACACTTCAATGGCTGGCACACCTTTATGGCTATGACCACCGCCGCCAGCTGCCCAAAGCACAAAATCCTGACCATTTAACCGGGCAAACTCCGCAGGTAAATCAGGTGCTGGAGGCGTGAACACAGGGCCTATAAACTGTGGAGCTTTGCCATTGCAGAGTTTGAGTTTAAGTTTTTCCAGCCAGGTTAAATCGCCATCCACAAATTTGAACTGGGTGATCCAGTGAGCGTCAAGAAAAGGTAGGCGACCAAAAGAAAAACCACGTTTGCGTTTCTTTTTATGTTGGCTGATAAACACCACTTTGCTGCCACAGGCTTTTGCATGCCTGACCTGAGAAGCCCGGCCTGAACAATCAAAAATTGTGACATCAGGCTTATATCCGGACACCAACTGATTCACCGCACTGACTTCTTTAGTGGGGGAATTATTCAGCAGAAAATGCGGAAAAGGACAGCTGGACGCATAGGGGGCATCTTTGTTCAGAATAAAACTGATGTCTGATTCTGGCCATTGCCTTTTGATGGCCTGAGCAATAATAAGTGAGCGCATATACTCACCTATACCCTGGGCTGAAGATACGGGGATAAACAAAACTTTCAATGAATTAGCCATCTTAATTAAGCACTGTTTTGAGGCGCTGAGTTTAACAAATTGCGGTATAACAAGCTATTCTGCGATAATAGCTGCGTATTTTGCCGCTGGAACACGGGACATCGATGGTAAACCGCTGGATTTATAGTGTATTGCTTGTGCTGTGTTGGCCTCTGGTTATTTTTTATCTGTTGCTGCGCTCGCGCAAAGACACGGCCTATCGTCAGCGTTTTGCTGAACGTTTTGCCTTAAAGCTGCCTGCGTCTTCGGCCAAAGACGGCATAGTGCTGCATACGGTATCGGTGGGGGAATTTAACGCTGCCAAACCTTTGATTAAGCAACTGCTACAGCAATACCCACAACTGACCTTAACTATCACCTGCACCACACCCACAGCTTCAGCAGCTATTGTCAAACTGATGGCCGAACAGCGTGAATTGGGCCGCAAGCTTGAACATTGTTATTTGCCTTTTGATTACCCTGTATTGATGCGCCGTTGGCTGAGTTTTATGCAGCCGCAATTGCTGCTGATTCTGGAAACTGAGCTGTGGCCCAATTTGATCGCGAATTGCAAAGCTTTGGCTATTCCCACTTTAATAGTAAATGCCCGTTTGTCGTCGCGCTCAGCTAAAGGTTACCGGCGTTTTAGCGCTTTAACCCAGCCTATGCTGAAAAACATCAGCCAGATTTTAACTTTGGATAAACACAGCGCCCGGCGTTTTGCCGCTTTGGGCGCGCCCAATGTGCAGGTGGCAGGCAACTTAAAGTTTGAGCTGGATGTGCCAAAAAGCAGCATTCAATTAGCGCAAAGTTTAAAACCTTTGCTGCAGGGCCGTATGGTTTGGGTCGCAGGCAGTACTCATGCCGGTGAAGATGAACTGCTTATTCAGGCTTATCAGCAGTTAAAAACACAATTCCCGCAGTTAATGCTGGTGCTGGTACCAAGGCATCCGGAGCGTTTTGATGCGGTCGCAGAGCTGTTAAAGCAACAGCAACTGAAGTTTGTCCGCAGAAGCAAAAATGGGCTACCTGATGCAAGCACCGAAGTTTGGCTCGGCGATTCGATGGGCGAATTATTAAGCTGGTATCAGCTGGCTGATTTTGTGTTTATTGGTGGCAGCCTGATCAACAGGGGAGGCCATAATCCACTCGAAGCCATGGCCTTTGGCAAAGCGGTGTTATCCGGGCCTTCTGTGTTTAATTTCCAGCAGGTCTTTCAGATGCTGCAGCAACAGCAGGCTTATTTCCAGGTGCCTGATGTTGAAACCCTGGTTGGCACAGTCACTCAACTTATTCAGCAACCCGAACAAGCCATTCAGACCGGCGAAAAGGGCTTAAAGCTGTATCAGCAACAGCAAGGTGCAGTGGCCCGCATTATGGCGCAGGTAAATAATTTATTGCCTATGGCTGAAATAAAAAAATTAAATAATGACAATGCTTTAGCGTGGTTTGACCCGTACTTTTATCCGAACTTTGAAATGGCTTATTTTCAGAGCGAATTCTGGCAAAAACAAGCTTTAGTCACGGGCCAGTCAAAAGGTCGCAATACCGTATGGTTTATCCGGCATCAGGACGGCCAGCAGGCCGTGCTGCGGCATTATTACCGCGGTGGTTTGGTTGGTAAAATCAACAAAGACAAGTTTTGGCCAGAGCCTGCAGCACAAAGCCGGGCTATGGCAGAATTCAGTTTACTCTGGCAAATGCGATTATGGGGTTTGCCTGTGCCACGGCCTTGTGCTGCTTTGTATCAAAAACACGCTTTTAGTTATAGCGCCGATATTCTGATTGAACGTATTCAAGGCGCAACCGACCTTGCACACCTGCTGCAACAACGGCCTTTAACTTCGACTGAGTGGCGACAACTCGGTGCTTTAATAGCCCGCTTCCATCAGCATCAGGTGTATCACTCCGACTTAAACTGCCACAATATTTTGCTGGATGATCAAGGCCAGTTCTGGCTGATTGATTTTGATAAATGCGCTATTCGCACAGCAGCCGACTTTCCTGATCAAAGTTGGAAACCACAAAATCTGCAGCGTTTATTGCGCTCTTTAAACAAAGAAAAACAGCAGTTGCCGGAGTTTCATTGGCAGCACGACCAATTTGCCGCGCTTGAGCTGGGTTATCAGCAAGCGGCAAGCCAACACATACAGAGTACAAATTAATGCAGCAGTGGGACGTAATAGTTATAGGTGCTGGCGCAGCCGGTTTATTCAGCGCTATTGAAGCTGCCAAAAGAGGCCGTAAAACCCTGGTGTTGGATAATGGCAAACGTATAGGCCGCAAAATTCTGATGTCTGGTGGTGGCCGCTGTAACTTCACCAATATCTACGCCAGCCCGGCTAACTTTTTATCGCAAAACCCGCATTTTTGTAAATCGGCGTTAAGTCGTTATACCCAATGGGATTTTATCGCTTTGGTGCAGCAATACGGCATTGCCTATCACGAAAAAACTTTGGGCCAGTTGTTTTGTGACGACAGCGCCAAAGATATTGTCGATATGCTGCAACAAGAGTGTGACAAGGCCGGTGTGTCTATAGCGCTGCAGCAGGATATTCAAAACATCAGTTTTGCCGATGGTGTCTATACAGTCACAACGCCACAACACAATCGCAGCTGCCAAAGCCTGGTGGTGGCTTCTGGCGGTTTAAGTTTGCCAAATTTAGGCGCTACAGCTTTTGGTTTTCAGCTGGCTGAACAGTTTGGTTTAAATGTATTGCCAGTGCGCGCTGCTTTAGTGCCTTTAACCTGGCAACCGGCCGATAAAGCCGTATTTGAAGAAATCAGCGGTGTGTCTTTGCCTGTCACGGCACAAGCCAACGACGTGGTGTTTCCGGAAGATATGCTCTTTACCCATAGGGGTTTAAGTGGCCCTGCTATTTTGCAAATCTCCAGCTACTGGCAACCGGGTGACGAGCTGATTATCAACTTATCACCGCAGCAGGATTTAAATGAATTTCTGCTGGAGCAACAGCAAAAACACCCTGAGCAGGAATTAAAAACCATACTGTCGCGCTTGCTGCCCAAACGTTTGGTCGAAAAGCTGCTGGAGCTGAATGTATTTCAAAATCAGGCGATTAAAGCGCTGCATGCCAAATCTATCCAGCGTTTGGCCGACAGCCTGACGCATTATGTATTCAAACCCAACGGCACCGAAGGCTACCGCACCGCCGAAGTGACTTTAGGTGGCGTTGACACCAACGAGTTATCGTCCAAAACCATGGAAGCGAAAAAACAACCAGGCCTGTATTTTGTCGGTGAAGTAGTAGACGTAACCGGCTGGTTAGGAGGCTACAACTTCCAGTGGGCTTGGGCATCTGGCTGGGTGGCAGGGCAGTATTGTTAGTTTTTGAAGCGAAGCAATTTTGCTTGGTCCAATTAGTTTGTAATAACTTCCTTTTGAACACTTGTACCATTGATTGTTTTAATAATCACAGGTAATCCGATTTCAAAAGTTTGGTCCTGTTTGACGCAATTTACAACGAAATCGAGCATATCATGCTCGAATCTAAGCCCACTGCTGATCGCTGTTTTAGCCAGTTCGAATGCTTCTTCAGCGAACGCTTTTTCCATACCAATAACAGCGATCTTGTCTGCTTCAATGAACTCTTTCTCGCAATAAACTTTGATACCTCCCTCGGGAAGTGCTGAGGACTTAAACTTAAATTTATAGAGGTAGTCTTGTCGCTGAATAGGGCAGGTGACCGCCAAGATAATATCAGTATACATAGCGTCCAGAGCTATGGGGTCCAATACATGCTGCATTCTGGATTCAAGTGCTTTGTTAATTGAGTGTTCCACGACATCTGAAATCAGTTCAGCAGATAAGAGGTTTTGATAGTCTTTTGCCGCGACAAAGAGATTTTCGTCATAGTGGTTTGATATTCCTTTACTAATCAAATTGTTGTGATCACAGCTTTTCCTGACTACATACTCAATTTCAGGGTTTCTCTCATAATCTATTTTTAGCTCGGCTAAATGGCCGGAAATACCGTTAATTAAATGTTGTGCTGTTAATGTACTGCCAGCAAAAGCTACTAAGCATTTGTGTGTTTGAAAAATCGTACTGTAACCTTGAAATAGCTCTCCAACGAAGTGAGGTTGCCAAACATGAACTGGGACTTCAATAATTTTTCTAAATCCTGAGACTAGAGGCTTGCTACCTGCATTAGTTTTAGCGCTAATAATGCTGTCTGCAATAACGAACACTCCAGAGTTTATGTCTGGCGTGTAATTTGAATTTTCACCTATATTCCAACGAAATTTATTCTGCCTGTAACCAGCAATAATCAGAGTCATTTGTATTCTGCCACTATTAAGATTGTAATTGTTGCAAAACCTAAACCCACCCCAACCGCTTTAGCTGCAGCCAGGCGGCTTCCACATGAACCGCTTTCATTAGCTGGTTTTTGCGTGGGTTCCACGACTGAATTTTTTGCAGAGCTTGTTGTGCATTTTGTGCTCCTTCCTGTTTAGCTACCCAGTGCACACTTGCGAGTAATTCCATACCAAAAGGCGATTGGAAGCCTTCAATAAGCTGCGCTACACGTTCAACTCTGGTCTTTAAATCTGGTTTTGCGGTGGCTAAAAATGCTTTTGCCCGTGCCAGTGCGTTCAGGTTTGGTGTGATTGCTGACTCCACTACGCCATCACCTACGCCATGAATATAATGGCCGTCCATACGGTCCAGTACATGACGCAGCTGATCTGCATAAGGGCCGAAATTATGTTTTTGATAACTCAGTTTTAAGTCTTCGCCAGCTTCCTGCAAAAAGTAAGCAAGCTTTTGTACTTCGAGTTTGGATAAGCCATAACTGACAGCCTGATAACATTCCAATAAGGCCAGAATAGCGGCTCTGCCTGCTGTCATTTTAGGTTCTGTGGTGTTGATTTCTAGCCTGGCGTCCACTGCTGTTTCTGAGGGGTCAAACAGGCGTAACGTCACATCAGGCAGCTTAACAAAATAGGCCTCAATCAAAGGCCGTACTTCAGCCCAGTTTAAGCCACCATTGCCACAGCCGAGCGGTGGCATAGCAACAGAACGAATATCCAAAGCTTTAATTTGGGTGACTAAGTCCTGTAAGCCAGAGTCAATATCAGCCAGCACGGATGGATTCCGCCAATGGCCTTTTGTCGGAAAGTTGATGATATAACGAGGTGTTGCCAATGCGCCCAAATCAAAAATAAACATGCGGCCCAGCTGTACTTGTCCTGCTTTGCAGGCATTGGCATAAGCCTGATAATTGGCTGGCCATTTTTTCTTAAACTGCAAAGCAATGCCTTTGCCCATTACACCAACACAGTTCACTGTATTGATAATGGCATCAACATCTTGCTGTTTAAGTAAATCACCAGTGCTTGACTCTATGGTCATTGCCGCTCCCAATTAACCTGTCTTTTATGCGTGTTTTCTGTACAGATGATCACTGACCAGCAAAATACCAGTCCGGCATCACTATTAGGGGCAAGTTTAACCCAAAAGGCTGCATTAAATCGCGTACTTGTTGTGCTTTGGCTGCATTCATTACACCTATACGCCTGCACCAGTCTACAGGCACCTGATGTTTGATTAAGAATTCTGCCTGGCGTTTCTCCATGCGATCCATATATTTAGCAGGCTCTGGTTTATCACTGAAATACTTACAAAAGCCATCCAGCTGTGGCACTTCGGTCAGCAAACCCCAATCAATGACATGCTGCAACAGGCTTGGGTTTGTGTAGGCCTGGCTGTAACTTTTAGTGGCGTTGCGGTCGTAAAACACAAACTCCTGCGTATGTTGCACTACTGTTCTTACCAGCAGTTCAAAATGCACTATATCTTCTTGCTGGTAGTGGCAACCCGTCACCTGACCACCATGAATAGCCATTAACATGGGTGATCGCGGCGCAAAATAAAAGGGTACATAGTCGTGAATATGGCCACCGGGCGGATTGATCACCGCCTTGCTGGCACGAATACCCTGAGCCCCAGAATGAGCAATATTCTGATAATTAATGCCCGCAGCTTGGGTTTGTTGTTTACACAGCAGAGCACCTTGCTGAAATATCGCGGTTAAATTATCAATTGCAGTGATATGAAACAAGCGCACTGGTTTAGGCATTGTCATGGTCTATTTACCTTATACAGCTTGATGAGTGGCTATATGGTTATTTACGAGCTTTTGTATTCTGAATGGGTAACTTAACAAGGATAAACAGGAAAGGCTATTTGTACGGTTTTTCTACTGATCATTTCGGCTTCAGCCACACAGATCGGACCAATAGCCGTTTGACCTCACCTGCTTTTCAGGGCAGTGTAAAGGTCGCATTGTTCTGAAGGAGAGACCAGGGATGTTCAAATTAAAGTTAGGATTAGTGGCCGGATTGACTCTGACTTGCCTGAGTACTATGGCGGCAGAGCCTGCGCAGCCGTCGCAAATTATTCAGCAATCTGAAGCCAAAGCCGAGAAGGGCGATGGTTATGTGTTTTATAGCTACTTCACCAAACCCACTTTTGGCACCCAGGACGCGCTGACTGGTGTGGCTGTGATTGAGCCAGGTAAAGAAATCCATCCGCCTCATATTCATGCCGAAGAAGAGTATCTGATGGTGATTGAAGGCGAAGGGATCTGGTCGCTGAAAGACAAAGATATTCCTGCTAAGGCTGGCGATATTTTATATGCAGCGCCTTGGGATTCGCATGGCATTCGCAATACAGGCAAAGTACCGCTGAAGTTTGTTGTGATGAAATGGCATAGCAAAGGTGTGCCAGTTCCAGTCGATCCTGCTGCAGTAAAGCCATAAAGAGAAAACAAAGCCGATCATCCAGATCGGCTTTGGTTCTAAGATTATTAACCTTCTGACACTGTTAGTTTATCTACTACCTTCACCACATCCTTGGTGTTTTTAGCTTTGGCGACGGCCAGATCTTTTTCAGCATCTGAATCCACCACGCCACTGAGTGTTACCACACTGTTTTCAACATCCACATCAATGCTGGTACCACTGGTTTCCGGTTCAAACAACAGACTGGTTTTTACCACTGTCGCTATTTTTGCATCTTTTAATGCGCTGGTTTGTTTTGGATCTGCATTGGTTTGACCGTCTTTTTTCACCATCAGCTTGTTTTCTACTGAGGTAACGCCGTCCAAACCTTCTACCAGCTCTGCAGCCAGGGCTTTATCCACATCGCTTTCAACTTCACCCGTTAAAGTGATTACTCCGTTTTTCACATGAGTGTCGATAGTAAAAGAATTCAGGTTGCCGTTCAGCAACAGAGTGGTTTCAGCTTTACCGTCGATCCAGGCGTCTTTTGCTGTATCTTTCCAGTCATTGGCCGCCATGGCCGAAACTGAAGCAAGAGTTAAAGTGATCATCACTGCTAATGTTGTGCGTTTCATTATGTCGCTCCTTTTGTTAGTGAGACAGAATAGACATTGCCAGTTTGATGCCAGAATTTAAGTTATTGATTTATATAGACTATGTTTTACGGTTCATTTGATGTTAATTTTATGTTTGTAATTTTGGCTGACTGTTCGGTAAAAGTTTCATACTCTGCCGGCAGAGTTTCACTTTGTGCCAACTGATCGGCCGCTATTTGCAGGCTAGCGGTAAAATGCAACAAGCTTTTATGATGCTGGGGTAAATCGCCACTTCTGATCAGTGCTTTTTGCAGCTGCAGTTGAGTAGCAAGTTGCTGCTGTATAGCAGGCACTGAGGTCTGGTTGGGTGGGTTGTTATACCAGCAGCTAAGCTCGGATAAAGCGCTACCTTCAGCCGTACTACTGTCGACCGGTGGAAACAAATATAAAATTTGTTGGTGCAGCTCTGCCAGCACTGAAAATTGTCGGCGCAGGTTACCTGGTCCGACAGTTTCTGCAGTATGTTGGTAAAAAATTTTAGCCCGGGTAAATAAACGGCTTAAATCTGCCAGCAGCTCTGTCTGCTGGCATGTTGAGCTTGTGTGTAACAAGGGGTCTGTCATTAGTTTGGTACTCCATGGCAAATAAAAACCATCTATACCCAAGTGACTTCAAGATACAGAATTCAGCGGGAGATAAAAGCGCTTTAGGCAAGGCAGCTGTTGGAAGCTTTAGTGGTTCTAAAGCGACAACAGTTAACGCCGCATAAAGCGCTTTTAGCCCCGCCCGAAGGGAGTCGCTGGGCGATTGCACTGCGGTGTTAGCCTGTCTCACAAGGTAGACGACATTGCTTCGCCAGGCCGCCTTGCATTGCAAGCGCCCAGCGGCTCTGAAACTCGCATCTTGAGGTCACTTGGGTATAATTCATAATCAATTCATGTACCAGAATGTAAGTTGATGATGTATAGATATTTTTGATTTTTTCTATCCGGGAAGCTGAGTGCAGATCGGTAAGTTTTACTCAGGACCCCTGTTAAATTTACAGTCTTAGAGCGTGTTGACGTTTCGAGATTAAATTTTGTTCGTTCTGGCGCCGCTTTGAGCGCGAAAGGAGGAGCGAAGTTTAGTTATTCTAAATGAGCGACGAGTGACAAAGCTCAGGGCGCCGCCAGACGAACCCGAAGGGCAGCGCCTGGCCGGCCTTTTTGCTGTGTTAGCACTCGTTTATGTAGAATAACTACACTGCACTCGTGCTGCCTTGCATAAAAACCGGCCAGACTGCTGCAAAAATAACCCTGAAACGTCAACACGCTCTCAACTACGGAAAGTATGTATGAGCCAGCCTTTATTATTCCTGCATGTGCAGGATCCAGAGTTAACTACTCAACTATTGCAGTCCGACATTGTCCGGCGTTTTGTCATTTGCAAAAGCCAGCCAGATGAATGCTGGGTTGAACAGATGCTGAGGCAGTCCTGCGATCTGGCAATCATTGAAATGGACAATCCAGAGCCTGCTCAATACGAATTGTTGCAACAGAGTCATGTCTTGTCAGAAATCGACTTCATTCTCATCAGCAAAGGAATACCGGATTTAGCGCTGGATCAACTGATGCGCTGTGGTGCTGGTTATCACTTCCGCCAGCCGCTGGATATGAACTCTGTGTTGGATGCAGTGCAGGATTGTTACCGACAGTTGTCCACTGTGGTGGTGAAGCGCAAAGTTCAAACCAGTGATCTGGACCAGTTTGGTTTATTGGTAGGTTCTTCAGCAGCCATGCTCCGGCTCTACAAAACTGTACGTAAAGTGGCCGTCACTGAAACCAATGTTTTTATTATTGGCGAAAGCGGTGCAGGTAAAGAACTGGTGGCCAATACAGTGCATTTAGCCAGTCACAGAGCCGATAAGCCTTTTATTGCGATTAATTGTGGAGCTTTGAGTTCGGAGCTGATCGACAGTGAGTTGTTTGGTCATGTCAAAGGTTCCTTTACCGGTGCTTTACGTGACCATCAGGGCGTGTTTGCTCAGGCGGAACAAGGCACTTTGTTTTTGGATGAAGTCACAGAAATGCCGCTTGAGCAGCAGGTGAAATTACTGCGGGTGCTGGAAAGTGGTGAATATCGCCCTGTTGGCAGTAACAAAGTGTGTATGGCCAATGTCCGGGTGATAGCTGCAACTAACCGGGATCCGCTGCAGGCTGTTGCTGATGGTATGTTGCGGGAAGATTTGTACTTCAGGTTATCGCAGTTTCCGGTGAAAGTGCCGCCACTGCGAGAGCGGGAAGACGATATTACCGGTCTGGCTCAGCATTTTCTGGCCTATTGCAATGCCAGAGAAAAACAGCAAAAACAGCTGTCTGATGCAGCTTTATCCCTGGTAGCACAGCACAAATGGCCAGGTAATGTGCGTGAACTAAAACATGCTGTTGAGCGGGCTTTTATAATGGCAGATAAACTGATCGAGCCACAGCACTTACTGTTGGAAGTCGCTACTTCGGTGACAGCTGTGGCAGATATTCCCGCCGATATGCCGTTGGACGAGCTGGAAAAAGCCGCAATTTTTGCAGCACTGGAGCGAAACTGCGGTAATAAAACCGACACAGCGCAACAGTTGGGGATCAGTGTAAAAACCCTTTATAACAAACTGGAAAAATATCAGCAGGAAAGTTAATCGACTGAACAGGGCCTGATAAAGGCGGGTAGAACCCCGCCCCAATTGTTTAGCAATCTTTGTCTTTGGCGTCGGCTTTTTCCCTGGCCGCTTCACATAGTTCTTTGGCTTTCTCTGCTGTTTTGTCTGCAGCCTCTTCCAAAGCATCTGCTGTTTTATCAGCTGCCTCTTCCAGTTTATCTTTAGCTTGTGCAGCTGTTTTCTCAGCCTGAGCTTTTAGTTCTTCCATTCTGTGTTCGGCTTTATCTGCATCACTTTCACTACAGGCGACTACAGAAGTCGCAAGCACTACAGCAAATAACACTTTGAACAACGAAGTTTGAGTTTTCATTCCATTCTCCTTCTGCCAATTCCGGCGTTTTACAATTTAGGGGTTTTGCCGCGTAAGGCGTTGGCTAACAGCGAAATCACCAACAACAGAATAAAAATCAGGAAAATGACTTTTGCTATACCTGTTGCCGCACCTGCTATGCCACCAAAACCCAGGATCCCGGCCACTATGGCCACAATAAGAAAAGTTAAAGCCCAGCCTAACATAATTGCTCCCTGGTACTTAAGTACCGCATCAAAAGTGCTTCAGCACTTGGTTGAACGTACTTTTTCACTAAGCCAGCGTTATGCCAAGGTCAAAATTTATACTCTAAGTTATTGTTATCGCTTATTTTATACTTGAACCCTGAACACAGGCTGTCTGGGTTTTGTGTGCTTCAGAGGTAAAATTTACAGGCAGATTAGTAACAGGGTCAGGCTTTAGAGCCTAAAGCCTGACCCTGTAACAGCTTAATCCATGGCATAATCCTGCATATAGAAGCCTGGAGCTGAGTGAACGATGGCAAAAAAATTAAGTGTGGTGCAACAAAAACAACAAGCCAATGTGCTGAAGTCGCTGGAAACAGTAGAGCAAGCAGCGGCAGCTTTGTGTGCCGATTTTGTGGGTTGCTGGTTTAGTATGGAGTTTGAAAACTTTCCGGGATCTTTACTGGTGCGTTGTCAGTTTAATTCCGAACCCGCTCTTGCGGCTGCGCTGGAACAAAAGCTGGATCTGTATTTTCAAAAACAAATCCATAAGCAGCTATTTAAATGCGGAATTTTAGTGAAAGACATCAAAAGGCATGTGGTGTTAACGACCTTATCACCAGAAGATTAACCTAATCCGACAAATGCCTGCTTTGGCTGCCCGCCAAATTGAGGTAGCATAAACGCCATTTGGTTTTAAAAAATTTGGCATATGACGGCTGATTTTGTTTTTCCTGTATCTGCAGAGCAGTTACAACTTTGGTTTCACCCTGCCACCTTTCATAAGGCGCGGGCTTATTTTCTGGCCGGAAAAGTGGTGCAGCTGGATTACGAAGCCGACTTTTCGCAAATTCGTAGTCAGGTGTGGGGCGATGGCTTTAGTCCTTTTAAACAGCTGATTTCGTTATCAGAGCGGGATGGTCAGGTACAACTGACGGATTCCTGCACCTGCTCTGAAGGCAACAGATGCAAACATGTGCTGGCGGCCTTGTTAAAGCTGAAACATCAGCTGGACCAACTGCAACAGAAGTCAGTGCAGCAGCCAGTGCGTCAGTTAAACCAATGGTTTAGCGAAGCCGAACAATACAATCCGCCAGTTGCAGCCAATACCCCCGAAGATACAGTCCTGTATGAACTGCGCCCCAGTAGCTTAGGTTTACAGCTGCTACCTAAACGGGTGAAACAAGCCAAAAATGGCAGTTACAGCAAAGGTAAAATCATTGCCCAAAGTGAGCTTTCCGGGCAAGTGAGGCCCTTATGGCTGGCCGAAGATGATTACAGATTATTGCAGCAGTTTTTTGCGTTTGATTTACGCCGTCAGGCCTTGCTGGAAGATCAGTGGGGTTATCAGCTGCTATTAAAAATGCTGGAAACAGGCCGTTGTGTGCTGGACGAAGAACGCCGCGAACTATTTTGGGCTGATCAACTGCCGCTGCAATTACGCTGGTTAAAAAGCAAAGCCGGCTGGCAGTTGTTGCAACTGATGCCTAAAGATCGCGAACTGGAACTGGTGTATACCGATCCACCTTGTTACCTCGACTTAGTCAATAATCAGTTGGGCTTGCTCGAAAGCGACATTACAGGCCGTGAACTGAAACTGTTAATGCGAATGCCACCTGTGCCAGCCGCCGTATTGCCGGACAGCATGAAACGGCTGCAGCAAATTTTCCCCAAACTCAATTTACCCATGCCGGATGACAGTGCAGTACAAAAAATTGAAAGCAAGCCAGTGCCTGTATTGCAGCTGAAATTGCTGACGCAAAAAAACAAAGTCAGCAAAGCTGTGGCAGTCTTGCAAATGGCATATGGCCCACATTTGTTGCCTTTGGATTTACAGCAATCCCAAACTCAGTTGCAACTGGATAACCAGACGGTATTTATCCGCCGTGACCGTGACAGCGAAATCAAGGCGCTGGAAACTGTATCTCAGTACGGTTTACGTTCTGTGCCTGTTGAGCAGTCGACTACACCTTATTTTGACTGCGGTGAAGGGCCGGAAAATCCGCTGTTATGGCAGCCGTTATTGCAAGCCATACCCGAACTGAAACAACAAGGCTGGCGCATTGAACAGGACAAAGCTTTTAATCAGGCGGTGATCCATGCCAAAGCTTATCTGGAAGTGACAGACAAACACACCGGCGGTTTTGGTTTAGCGATACAGGTCGAAATTGATGGTCAGCAAATTCCGTTATTACCTTTGATCACCCAGTGGTTACGTAGTTTTGGCTTGCCAGCGGCTGATGAAACCTTGTGGCTGAGTTTACCTCAAGGCAAATTACCGCTGCCTGTCAGTCTGATTCAACCCTTGATCGACACCATAGTTGAACTGCTAAACCTGAAAAAAGCACCCAGCGAAATAGAACTACCGGATTACAAAGCGGCCTTGTTACCTGGCCCAGGTGCTGAAGAAATTCGTTATTTAAATGCTGGTCGTTTGCAGCAGCTCGTGACTCAGTTGCATCATTTTGATGGCATTGAAGATGTCGCAGCACCTTTAAGTTTAAAAGCTCAGTTGCGACCTTATCAGCAGCAAGGTTTAAGCTGGCTTTGTTTTCTGCGCCGTTTTGGCTTAGGTGGCATTCTGGCCGACGATATGGGCCTGGGTAAAACTGTGCAAACCCTGGCGTTTTTACTACATCAGCAAGAGCTGGGTGTACTGAAACATCCGGCTTTAATCGTCTGCCCTACCAGCTTGTTGGGCAACTGGGCGCAGGAAGCCGCCCGTTTTGCCCCTTCGCTCAGAGTCCTTACTTTATACGGCCCTAAGCGTCAGGCGCTGTTTGACGAGCTGGAAAAATACGACTTAATAGTCACCAGTTATCCGCTGCTGGTACGGGATTTAGCGTATTACCAAACCCATCATTTTAGCTTGATGGCGCTGGACGAAGCCCAACATATAAAAAATGCCGGTTCGCAGTCGGCGCAAAGTGCACGACTGGTGAAAGCCGACTTTAAGCTGGCCTTAACGGGCACTCCGCTGGAAAACCATTTGGGTGAACTCAAAGCCTTATTTGATTTTGTCTTGCCGGGTTTATTAGGCACAGAAGCGCGATTTACGCAGGTATTCCGCAAACCCATTGAAAAATCGGCCGATGCGGAACGGGCTCATGCGCTGCGTCAGCGGATAGCGCCTTTTATGTTACGCCGTACTAAAAAACAGGTGGCGACAGAATTACCAGATAAAACCGAAATTCTGCAGCTGCTGGATATGGAGTCGGATCAGCGTAACTTTTATGAAAGTATCCGTTTAATTATGGAAACCAAAGTACGGGAATTGTTTTTGCGTAAAGGGGTGGCGGCCAGTCATATTGAGTATCTGGATGCACTGTTAAAACTGCGTCAGGCCTGTTGTGATACACGTTTGGTGCCGATAGAACAGGCTCAGATGGTGCAGAATAATGCCAAGTTGCAATGGCTGCGTGATACCTTGCCTGAAATGATTGAAGAAGGTCGTAAGGTGCTGATCTTCAGTCAATTTTCCAGCATGCTGAACCTGATAGAGCAGGAACTGCAGTATATGGATATCAGCTACAGTAAGTTGACAGGCCAGACGAAAAAACGCCAGGAACAAATAGACGAATTTCAGCTCGGCGACAATTCTGTATTTTTAATCAGCTTAAAGGCAGGTGGCACAGGATTAAACCTGACAGCTGCTGATACAGTGATCCACTACGATCCATGGTGGAACCCGGCGGCAGAAAATCAGGCGACAGACCGCGCTTACCGTATAGGCCAGGATAAGCAGGTATTTGTCTATAAGCTGATTATCAGCAAAACTGTGGAAGAAAAAGTACAGCAGTTACAACAGTTTAAGCAAGGGCTGGCTGATCAGATTTTCAGTCTGGGCCAAAGCCATATCTGGCAAGGCGAAGCGCAGGATTTATTGGCGCTGTTTAGTGAGAACTAATTCGTTCTGGTCGACTATTGAACTCAGCACGGGCAGGGCAAGCCCTATTCGACACCGACCCGGCTTCTGGACGGGCGGGGACAAGCCCCGCTCCTACACTTGGGGTAAATATAACGGGAAAAATTTTATGAAAATCAAAAACGTATTGTTTTCCCTGTTGTGTTGCGTCAGTTCTGCAGTTCTGGCAACTGAACCTTATGATCGCATAGCGCCTTTGGTAGAAAAGGCTATAGCTGATAAGCAATTACCTGGCGCTGTGGTGCTGGTGGGGCGTGGCGAGCAGATTTTGTATCGCAAAGCTTTTGGTTTTAAAACTTATTCACCAGCAGCTTCTGTGATCACACCAGATACAGTCTTTGATTTAGCCTCTTTAACCAAGCCTGTAGTAACCACAACCTTAATAATGCAGCTGGTGGAGCAGGGCGAGTTGCGTTTAACAGACCCTGTTGGCAAGTACCTGCAGCAGCTTAACGATGCTGATGTGAAGAAAATCACAATTTTGCAATTACTGACTCACAGCTCAGGTTTAGCTGATGGCTTTAACAGGCGTGAATTCTGGCAGGGTAAAGCAGGCTTAGATGCTGCGCTTGCAAAGCTGCAGTTAAAAACCAAACCCGATCAGCAGTTTGTGTATTCAGATCTAGGCTTTATTTTATTGGGTTTGGTGGTTGAAAAAATCACAAAACAGCCTTTGGATTTTGTAGCTCAGCAGCGCATTTTTCAGCCGCTAAAAATGAAAGACAGCCGCTATTTGCCTTTGGAAAGACCCTCGCAAGATACTGCTTATTTGCAGCGTGTGGCTCCCACTGAAAACCTGCAAGGGGATGCGGATTATCAAAAGCTGCTGCCCAATTACGCTCAGCCTTATTTACATGCTGTAGTACATGACCCAACAGCCTTGCGTTTAGGCGGAGTGGCAGGTCATGCCGGTGTTTTTGGCACAGCAGACGATTTAGCCTTATTTGCCCAAATGTTGTTAAATGGCGGCGAGCTAAAAGGCCAAAAAGTGTTGTCTCCATTGGCCGTACAACGTTTATTAATGCCTGTGGTTATTGAGCATCAAAGCCGGGCTTTAGGCTGGGATATGCAAACAGCCTACTCAGCGCCTAAAGGTGATTTATTGCCGCCAGGCTCTTTTGGTCACACGGGTTTTACCGGCACCAGTATCTGGATAGATCCGGCCAGCCGCACTTATATCATTCTGCTATCAAACAGAGTACACCCAAACCGTGATACTTCTATCACAGAGCTGCGCGCTAAGCTGGCGAATATTGTGGCTTCAGCTGTTGGGCTCGCCAAAACGGCTGACTAGAAACCAGCGTTACGCAGTTAATATTTGCTAAATATTAGTTTTCTGGCTCTTCCATAAAGTACCTTTTCATTGATAGGTGTAAAGCAATGCTTTACACTTTGGGGTAAGCTGAAGGAATAGCTTATGGCCATTAAGAGTTTTAGTCACAAAGGGCTGAAGAACTTGTTTTACAAAGGGGACAGTAGTGGTGTGCAGCCCATACATGCAGCCAAACTTGAAATAATGCTGGATACCATCCATGCATCACATCAGCCAAAAGATTTGCGAGCTATTTTTGGCAGTAAGTTTGCGGAAAAGCTTGGAGCGGGCGCTGGTGTTTTTTCAATTGAAGTGAATGGCAACTGGCGAATTACCTTTGAAATTGAAGATGATGGCGCCGTATTACTCGATTACCGCGACTATCATGGTAAACAGATCAAGGCCAAAAAGTAGCGATAGCAGCCTTTGAATTAAACCGGAGTTTAGTATGGAAAAAATGACCAGGTGTCCTACCCATCCCGGAGTTGTTTTTCGGGTTACTATTTTAGAAGAACATGGCATATCCGTCACTAAAGCAGCTAAAGCTCTGGGGTTGTCCCGTACAACTATGAGTAACTTCTGTAACGGTCATACTCCCTGCACGCCAGAAATAGCGCAACGTATCGCATTGTCTATAGAGAGCAATGTGGCTGTATGGATCAATCTGCAAGCTAACTACGATGCATGGTTAGCCGAGAACCGCGAAAAACCTCATGTCGAGAAATTGCTCACTACAGCAGCCTGATCATTTCAGCAAATTCAAAAAATAATTCGAGTAATCACTTTAAACGCCAGAACCATTCAAACTTATAATTCCACTGGTCTGGCCGCCGCTTTGGCCTGAAGTTTTAGCTATTTGTTAACAATTGGAGCAGCTCAAAATTCAAACATAACATGAAACTTTTGCTGCTTAATCTGCGCCGTTGGCCGCAAATATGCCATTGCATTGTCATTTAGCTGTTCTATCTTGTACTGGGATTTGTAACTTGGCATCACGGAAATGATGCAAATAAAACAATAAATTTACACAGACAAGAACAAGGACAAACGAATGAAACTATTAAAAATGGCGGCAGCCACATTAGCGCTGCTGAGTTTACCGCTTTCTGCTGCTTTGAATGGTCATCCTGTAGTCTTAGTGCATGGTTTTCAGCCTGGTAATTTGGCTGATAAGCCTGTAGGTGCTGATGTCACCAGCAATGGTGCCGACTACTGGGCTGGTTTTTGGTTAAGCCGTGCTGATGCGCGTATCGACTGGCCTTCACAGGAACGTATTGCGGGTAAAATTGCCACTGATTATGTCTGGCCAAAACTGCAACAGCTGTCCCGTGCAGGCACCTGCAATAATGGTTGTATTTTTGTCAGCCACTCTACAGGTGATTTAGTCACCCGTTATATCATCGACAATCAGGCTTTATGGCTGCAAAACGCAGGTTTACAACCTTTAAATATTATTGCGAGTTTTGACTTTGCCGGCGCTGGTGGTGGTGTTGAACTGGCTGATTTAGCAGTCAATGTGGCTGGAGGCGGCAGCTGGACAGACGCAGCTTTACGTGCTGCTTTATCTTTATGGTTAGGTCAAATGCCATCACCTTCTAATATAGGTGTGTTAAACGATCTGCGGGTGAATACAGCACGGCAACTGGCGAGTTTCCCCAGCAGTCGTGTGCCACGTTTACGTTTTGCTGGCGCAGGTTCTGACTTTTTAAATGCCACAGGCCCATTTTTACCTGGGACTGACGATGGTGTAGTCGCCAGTCATTCCAGTTGTGGTGCCTCTGCTGTTGGCTCTTTTGACAGCTGCAGTGCCAATGTGGCTTTTGATGGCAAACTGGCCAGCCAAAGCAGTGGCGTTAAAGGCTTTATGCCCTATCACTACCCTATGCTGATGGGCAACGACTACAGCCACAGCGGTCTGATTGAAGATAGCCGCGATGGTGAAGTAACTGCAGCTAATGCCAGAGCTAATTACTTAAACAATGAAGCTTTGCAGTTCCAGACTTATCAGCAAAAACGCGGCTGGTGGATATTTGCTTCGAACTATTTATTGGTGACAGGTTCGGATCGTCACAGCATGTCGTCTTTAGTCAGTCAGGCTGCTGATTAATGCCAAAAAAAGTTCTGGTGATGATGCTGCTGGTGCTGTTGGCACTGGCAGCTTTTTGGTTTTGGCCCAAAGCTGAAACTGCTGTGGCTGTGCTGGATAAACCCCAGCTTGAAGCTATTGCTGAACCCCAGGCCAAAGCCGATGCTCAAACTGCTGCACCAGTGCAGATGGATCAGTATCAGCAGGAAGAGTTGCAGCAAAGTTTTAGTTTGTTGTCGCAGGCTTATGCGGCTGAACTAAGTTATCCGCCTTACTCCAGGCCTTTATCGGCAGCAGATCCTCAGCTCCTCAACCCCAATCATTTTGACACTGTGGCTTTGCCGCTGGAAGCTGGTGCCAGCGCCAGTCTGGTGTTGCCAAAATACCGCTTTAGCTACCCTGAAGCCGTGGTTTTTACTTTGGTGATGGATGGGTTGTCGCCACAACATGCCAGAGCTGAACTACGTGAACAACAAAGCGGCAAAGTACTGGCGCAAGCTGACTTAACAGCCACGCCAGACTCCACCGAATGGCCGCATCAGTTTGATGCCAGTGAAAACTGGGATGGCGCTATGGAGTTGGTGGTGTTATTTGAAGCAGAAGGCAAAACCCAACAGCTGCAAACAGGGCTGGACTACAGTTTTCCTGTGGCCACTATCACCGGCATTGGTAGTAGCAGTTCACGTGGATCTGATTTAGTGATACCTGTTGAACTTGATGTAAAAAAAGCCGGGATGTACCGCTTAAGAGCCAATTTATTTACCGAAAACAAACAGCCGCTAGCGGTACTAACGGCAGAGGGGAAACTGACCGAAGGTTCTGCAACTTTGGATCTAAAAGCATTTAAACAGGTATTACAGCAACAAGGTGGGCCTTATTGGCTTGGTACTTTTGTGCTGGAACTACGCTCCGCCATGCCAGGTGAACCCAACCGCTACGGCGACAGTAAAGAACCTGGTTTTATAGTAGAAGCCATCAACTTTGGCCAACTGAGCGACGAGCCTTTTGTGTTAAGTGACGAAGAGAAACAGCGTTTGCAGTTTTTACAGCAGTTGGCTGGGGGGAAGTGATTGGTCTTGTAGATCCGTTGTAGCTTTTGCTTTATGGAGGATTTGGCGTATCTGTACTCTGAAGCTGTGACTCCACCTCTACTCCTTTTCGGTATATAGTAAATCGAACCCTCAACACAGGACTGCTTTTATGAAAACCGGACCCCAGCTTGTGGCGGAAGCTAAAGCGAAAATTCAGGAGCTGACGGTGCAGCAACTGGCTGCTTTATTACAGACTAGTCAGGCGCGTATTATTGATGTGCGTGAACCTGCTGAGTTTGCGACTGGCCATATACCTACTGCTGTCAATATGCCGCGTGGCGTATTGGAAATGCAATTACCGCAGCATCCGGCTGTGGCGCAACATAAGGATGCTGTTGAAGCTTTAACTGAACTGGCGAATCAGCCTTTGTATTTAATTTGCCGTTCCGGAGCCCGTTCGGCTTTAGCGGCGGAATCGCTGCAACGTATGGGTTTTCGTGACTTATACTCAATAGCTGGTGGTATGCAGGCTTGGTCAGACGGTGGTTTTCCTGTCAGGCAATAAGGCAAGGTTGAACCCAAAGCGACCTAGACTTTAGTCGCAATCCCCTGCGGATGGTTTGACAGTTGCTGACAGAACAGAAACACTGCCAGAACCGAAATGCTACAGAGTTTACAACTCTGTGACGTTTTCTTCTGCCATGTTGTCTTCTGGCCACTGTTGATGGGAAGTCGTTATGGAAAATGTACGGGCTGCATTGGTTTTTGTGGTGTTCTGGCTTGCTGCGCAGGTGCTGTACTTGTGGCTAAACTGGAATAGTTGGCTGCTGGTGCTGTTCAACCTGCTTGCTGTAGGTGCTTTCCTGTTGTGGACAGGGCGAAAACAACCAGAACCTCAGCCGCAAAATGAATCCAATACGCTGGCCGACAGTGCCCATCATATTACCGAAGCCACTTCAAAAATGGCGATAGGTGCAGCCGAAGTTTCCTTTTATATCGATGGTTTAATTAAAGACATCAAACACAGCGGCGACGATTGTGGTCAGATAGGCAGCGCCGCTTCTGGTTTAGCCGATACCAGCGGTCAACTCACAGATAATTTGCAACAAATCAGCCATAGCATTACTCATACCGCCAATGCCTGTAGTACTGCCGATCAACGCTTGCAAAAAAGTGTAAATAATATCAATCAGTTGGCTAATGCAGTCAGCGATGCAGCAGCCCGTTTGGAGCAACTTAAAGGCAGCGCTGACGATATTCAGCGTATTACTGAAGTCATCACTGGCGTGGCTAATCAAACCAATTTATTGGCGCTGAACGCTGCTATTGAAGCGGCCCGGGCTGGCGAACAAGGCCGTGGTTTTGCGGTCGTAGCCGATGAAGTGCGGGCTTTGGCAGGCAAAACCTCTGAAGCCACTAAAGATATAGCCAAAATGCTCGCTGATATTCGCAGTCAAAGTGAACAAACAGCGGATGTGATGACACAACTTGTGCAGTTAAGTGGTGATGTGCAACAGGAATTACACAGCGTAGCCTCGGGTTTTAATGGCATCAATACTGAAGTAGGGCAGGTATCTGCTGCGCTGGAGCAAATAGAGCAGGTGAGTACTGGCCTGGAAAATACCAGTCAGCAATTGGGCCAGTCGATTCAGAGTATTAATAAGGCCTTATCGGCAATAGAACATAAAGGCAGCACAGTGGCCGAACAAGCCATTGAGTTGTCGGTGGAAACCGAAAGTATTTACCGCGAACTCAGCACTGTCACCAGTCAGAGCTTTTTTAACCCTGTTTTAAAAGAAGCTCAGCAAGCAGCCGCAGCTATAGGCGCTTTATTTGAAAAAGCCCTGAGCGACGGCAAGCTAACCGAACAGCAGTTATTTGCTGAGCAGTACCAGGCCATAGCCAATACCAATCCACAAAAATTCCACACCGGCTACGACAGTTTTACCGACCAGTTTTTCCCTTTGATCCAGGAGCCCATTTTAGAGCGGCATAACAATGTGTTGTACGCTGGTGGTGTGGATCGCAAAGGTTATTTCCCCACCCACAATAAAAAATACAGCCAGGCCTTAACAGGCAACTATGAGAAAGACTTACTGCAAAACCGCACCAAACGAGTGTTTGGCGATCGCACCGGCAGCCGCTGTGGCAGCAACACCCAGCCTATGCTGCTGCAAACCTATAAACGCGACACAGGCGAAATTCTGCATGATTTGTCAGTGCCCATTATGGTCAAAGGTCGGCATTGGGGTGGGTTTAGGATCGGGTTTAAAAGAGTTTAACGCTGCCGCTGAGTTTACCTAGATACCAGGCGGCTAGCCGCGCAGGAGTATGTATCGCTGCTCTCTGCGCTTTCTTCTTATCATCAGTGCTTTTGTTGATTTAGCCGGCGAGCGGCAAAACCATGTCGCGACTCAAACCTTTTTCACTTCCATTTTCGCCGCATCGAATAAAGGAATATAACCTTGCTGTTCAGACAGTTGGAGGTCTATCCAAAGCGACATTTCATCTTTGATTTCTGTGCCATCTTTTACGTCAAAGTTTGTTTCCACACTAAAACTCATGTCGCCCGATATGCCTGTAGTTTCAAATTGGGTCTGCAGTTGTTTTAATGCGGCTACTCCTGTCTGATCAACTTTAAACTCATAAGTGGTGACCTCCATTTCAGCACTAAACAGGCCGGTGGCACGTTTTTCAGTAACTTTACTCAGTAGCTCTAAGCCAAAAGCAGCTTCTGTGCTTCTGTTAGCATTCTTTGGCTTAACACTCAGCTGCAGCTTGGTTGAATCCGGCTTCAGAGTAAAATCATCGTCAACACTGACTTTCACCAGCATCTGGTTCGGGTCGATTGTGGTCAGGGTCTTTTCGTCAAACTGGCTAAATATGGCCATCGTACTAAAGGGGATTGAGGCACAGCCTGATAACGCCAGCAACGCAGATAAAACTGCAATAAAACGCATAACAACCATCCTTGGGAAACATCACTTTATGCGGTCACTATAACCTGACTAATATCTATATTTCATGCTGTTTTTACTGACTGACACTGGCAAGTAGTAGTTGACATGTCGTAACCAATCAACCTAAACCCCATGCCTTCAAAATGCCAAAACTTCGCCTGGTTATCCGGCTGGATAATTTGTTGGATCAGTAACATAGCCTGCATAGCGCCGATGATCCCAAGCAAAGGGGCTAAAACGCCTAAGTTACTGCAATTGCCGGATTGGTCTGTTAATTCAGGGAATAAACATTGGTAACAAGGGCTGCGGCTTTGGGCAAAAGGCCAAAGCATCAACTGGCCTTGTTGGGCTATAGCAGCAGCGCTAATCAGGCTGATTTGATGCTGCTGGCAAAGCTGATTAATGAGTTTTCGGCTTTGGAAATTATCGGTACAGTCCAGCACCCAGTCGGTGTTTGCCAATAATTCATTGGCATTGTTGGCGCTAAAATGCTGTTCTACTGTTGTGATTTTTACATGCGGATTCAGCTGTTTGAGCTGGCGCGCCGCCATTTTGGCTTTATTAAAACCTCTGTCGCTGTCGCGGAATAAGACTTGCCGTTGCAGGTTAGACAACTCTACTTTATCGCCATCGACAAGCGTCAGTTGGCCTATACCTGATGACACCAGATACTGGCTGGCGGCATTGCCTAAACCACCACAACCTATCAAAAGCACTCTCGTCTGTTTTAGTTTCAACTGAGCGGCTTCGCCAAAACCGGGCAACATCAACTGGCGGCTATAGCGAATAAATTCCAAATCATTCAGCATAGCTTTTGCTCCAGTTGGGCCCCGGCGATCAGCTGCTGCATTTGTTGCACCCATAGTTTTGGCTCTGCAGCGGTCGCAAAAGCCTGTACTACCGCCAGATGTTGGATGCCACAGACCAAAACTGCTTTGGCATTGTTTTGGTTAATGCCACCAATAGCGACCAGCGGAGTCGTTGGGAATAACCCAGGGTATCGGGCTAGTTTTTGTAGCCCCTGTAATTTACCGCTCATCTCTTTGGTTTGAGTGGCAAAAACAGCGCCTATCGCCAGATAACTGGGCTTTAGTTGCTGCGCTCTTAGTAGTTTATAAAAACCATGGCTGGATAAACCCAGCCGGAGTCCTGCTTGTTGCAAAGTTGCTAAGTTGGCGCTGTTGATATCTTCCTGACCTAAATGCACACCATAAGCGCCCAATTCCAGAGCCAATTGCCAGTGATCGTTAATAAAAAGCTGAATATCATGCTGCTGACAGAGCTGGATCGCCTGCTGAATTTCTTGCCTCAATAGCGCCTGATCTGTGCTTTTTATTCGTAGTTGCAGGGTTTTAACTCCGGCTGCCAAAGCCCTTTGTAGTTCTGCCACTGAAGGTACTATCACATATAAACCTAAAGGCGCTTTCAGTGGCGCAAAGGCTTTGGCTGGCGGCAGCAGATTTTCAGTGAGCAGCTCTGGTAAATACTCCGGTTTGGCTGGAAAACCCCAGTGGCCTAAAGTGCCCGAACATTCTGTGATAGCAACAGGTTGACTTAAACCCTGATTGATATAAGTTTTAGCCAACACAAAAGCATCTTCCAGGGCATAACCTAAAGCCAAAGCTGCTGCCAAAGCGCTGCTAAAACAACAGCCTGTACCATGGTTAAACTGGTGTTGTTGGCGTGGGCTACAAAGGCTGATCTGATGGCTATAAGCCGGATAACCACGGTAACGAAACTGCGGGCTGACAAAAAGCTCGTCTGTGCAGCTTTGTGTATCAAAGTCGTGGCCGCCTTTGACTAATACCGCCTTCACGCCAAACTCAAACAATTGCTGCACCGCCTGCTGGATGGGGGCAGCTTTAATTAACGCTTCCAGCTCTGGCAAATTGGGAGTTAATAAGTCGAGTTGGGGCAATAAGTGTTGCATCACAGCCTGATATAAATCAGCGTCCGCCATCCTTGAACCAGAGCTGCTAATGGCGACAGGGTCGTAAATCACCAATAGCTCAGGTTGTTGTTGCCTGAGTTCTTGTAAAAATTCAGCCAACCAAAGCACCTGAAGTTTATTCACCAGCAAACCAATTTTAATCACAGCAGGTGGTGCATCTTTCAGTAACGCCATAGCCTGCTGGTGCAGCATAGCCACAGAAACAGCCATACAACTATCAACTCCCGAACTATGCTGGGCGGTAATAGCTGTAACTAAAGTGCATAAGTGCAAGGGCTGCTCTGGCGTTGAAAAACTCTGGATAGTTTTTAAGTCGGCCTGAATACCGGCACCTGCGCTATTGTCGGAACCTGCAATACTCCATACCACAGTGGTTTTATTGGCTCGATTTGCTGAATCAGTCATGTTGCCTCCTGTAACCAAAACGGCATACCAAGTACAGGTGTTGAAGGGCTGGCAAAATCCTGTTTTGGCATAGCCCCTGCTAAAAATGCAGAGCGGCCTGCTGCTACTGCATGCGAAAAAGCCTGGGCCATCAGCACAGGATCTTTGGCCAAAGCCACAGCAGAATTTAACAATACGCCGTCAAAGCCCATTTCCATGACCTGACAGGCGTGACTGGGCAAACCTAAACCTGCATCCACTATTAAAGTGGCGTCCGGCAAACGCTCCCTTAAAGTACGCAGCGCATAAGGGTTTAACACACCTAAACCTGAGCCAATAGGCGCAGCCCATGGCATCAGCACCTTGCAGCCCAACTCATACAACCTTTTGCAGAGCACTAAATCGTCAGTGCAATAAGGCAAGACTTCAAAGCCATCTGCCAGCAATTGTTCGGCCGCTTGCAGCAATAAAATGGGGTCGGGCTGCAGGTTGTAGTCGTCTCCTATCAGTTCCAGCTTGATCCAATTGGTTTGGAAAATCTCCCGCGACATCTGCGCTAAAGTCACGGCCTGTTGCACCGAATGGCAACCTGCTGTATTGGGCAATAGCCTGAGTTTTAAATCGCGGACCAGTTGCCAGAACTGCTCGCCTCCTTGTTGTTCAGGCGCCTGGCGGCGCAGGCTTAAAGTCACAGCTTCACAGCCACTTTGTTGCAGCGCCTGCTGCATCAAGGCCGGGTTTGGATAGAGAGCGCTGCCTAAAATCAGCCTGCTGCTAAGTTTCGTACCGTAGACATTGAAATCTGGGTTCATACTTAACCTCCGGCTATAGGGCTAACGATATCCAGTTGATCACCGGCTTTAAGCTGGGTGCCCGGATACTGAACTGCTGCAATAAAGTGGCCATTTAACGCCACAGCAAAAGGGGATTTAAAACGAGGTAATAAATCGATAAGCTCCCCGGATGTCAGCGTTTCGGCTTTGCCATTCAGCCAGATATTCAGTGTTGTATCAGTCACTTCAGCCATAACATAGCTCCTTAGTCTCACTGAATTGAAGCAAAGCCAGTTGGGCCACTTGTTCAGCCAAAGCCGGGCCTAATAAATAACCGTGACGGTATAAACCGTTGACCCGGATCAGGCCGGGCTGCTGGTGAATAGCAGGTCTGTTATCTGGCAAAGCAGGGCGGGCCGATGCTTGTAGACTTAAAATTTCCGCATCGGCAAAAGCAGGGTCTACTGAATACAAAGCCGATAACAGTTCCAGTGTCGAACGCACCGAAGGGCCGGATTGATCGGCCGATTCCAGCTCTGTAGCGCCCACCACAAAAATACCTTCACCTTTGGGTGCTATATAAAGCGCATAACGGGGGTGGAATAACCGCACAGGTCGGCTTAATTTTACTGCTGGTGCTTTCACTCTCAGTACTTCACCTCGCACAGCCCTTAATTGTGGCAATTCAGTGGACGCGCCTAAACCACGGCAATCAATTACCAGATCAGCTTGTTGCAACTTGCCATTACACCAGAGGTGATCGCCTTTAAACTCAACAGGAGATTGAGCTTCCAGCGATACACCACGTTGTTGCAACAGCTGCAGGGAATGCTTTAAAAAAGCCTGATTATCTAACTGACCTTCGCCCGGCAAATAACAACTATGCTGAAAACGCCCGGCTAATGAAGGCTCAAGTTCTTTCAGTTCGGTTTTATTCAGCCATTTAGCTTTGTATTCAGGCTGAGCTTTAATTTGGCTGACCAGATGTAGCAACAAATGCTGTTGCTGCGGATGTGCCAGCAACAAAGCCCCTTGTTGTTGCAGGCCAAAATCCGGCAACTGCTGTTGCAGCTGTTGCCAAAGCTGCATACTGCGATAACCCAGTTCGACCAAATCCTGCTCCAAAAGCACAGACTCAGCCAAAGGCGATAACATAGCGGCAGCGACAACTGCAGCACTGTTTTGATACATGGTTGGAGTAGCAGTGAAACTACCCTTTTCCAGCAGGCGGATACGGGCTGGCTTTGGCCAAAGCCCGGGGGCGGACAAAGCCAAAGCAGATAAACGCCCTATTAAACCGCCACCGAGGATCAGCAGCGTTTGGCTCATAGCACAGGTTCTTCAGTTGTTTGGTCCGCCAGTGTTTTATCCGAGCCATGATAAAGCTCTGCACCAGACTGGCGGAACTGCTGCGCCTTTTTCTGCATTTCTGCTTGTTGCTGCTCTGTATCCAGCTGTTTCACCTCAATACTGGCAGCGTAGTCGCGCACATCCTGACTGATTTTCATCGAGCAAAACTTAGGGCCACACATAGAGCAAAAGTGTGCCACTTTGCCGGATTCTTGCGGCAGCGTTTGGTCGTGGTAAGAGCGGGCGCGTTCAGGGTCTAAACTTAAATTAAACTGATCCTGCCAACGGAACTCAAAACGGGCTTTGGATAACGCATCATCCCGAATTTGTGCGCCCGGATGGCCTTTGGCTAAATCGGCGGCGTGGGCTGCAATTTTGTAGGCAATCATGCCTTCTTTTACATCGTTTTTATCAGGTAAACCCAAATGCTCTTTTGGCGTGACATAACAAAGCATAGCGCAGCCATACCAGCCAATCTGAGCAGCACCAATGGCTGAAGTGAGATGATCGTAACCCGGCGCTATGTCTGTGGTCAGTGGGCCTAAAGTGTAAAAAGGCGCTTCGGCACAGTATTCCAGCTGCAACTGCATATTTTCACGAATAAGCTGCATAGGCACATGGCCAGGGCCTTCCACCATCACCTGCACATCTTTAGCCCAGGCGCGATGGGTCAGTTCGCCTAAGGTTTTAAGCTCGGCAAACTGTGCTTCGTCATTGGCGTCGGCTATAGAGCCAGGGCGCAGGCCATCACCCAAACTAAAGCTGATATCGTAAGCGCGCATAATGTCGCAGATATCGTCAAAGTGTTGATATAAAAAGTTTTCCTGATGATGCGCCAGGCACCATTTGGCCATAATAGAACCACCACGTGACACTATGCCGGTCAGGCGTTTGGCCGTCATAGGCACATAAGCTAAGCGTACTCCGGCGTGAATAGTAAAATAATCCACCCCTTGTTCGGCCTGCTCAATTAAGGTGTCGCGGAATAATTCCCAGCTTAAGTCTTCGGCTATACCACCTACTTTTTCCAGTGCCTGATACAAAGGCACAGTACCAATAGGCACAGGGCTGTTGCGGATAATCCATTCGCGGGTTTGATGAATATAACGGCCAGTGGATAAATCCATCACAGTATCTGCGCCCCAACGGGTGGCCCACAGCAGCTTTTCCACTTCTTCTTCAATGGACGAACTAACCGCTGAATTACCGATATTGGCGTTCACCTTCACCAGAAAGTTACGGCCAATAATCATAGGTTCAATTTCAGGGTGATTGATATTGGCAGGCAAAATGGCACGGCCTGCCGCTATTTCCTGGCGGACAAATTCAGCGGTAATTTGTGTGGGTAAATTGGCACCAAAACTCTGGCCCGGATGCTGGGTTCGTGCTTCAGTGGCTGCTGCCAGGTTAGCGCGGCTTAAGTTTTCCCGAATAGCCACGTATTCCATTTCCGGCGTAATAATGCCCCGGCGGGCATAAGCCAGTTGAGTCACAGCCACACCTGCTTTGGCTTTACGTCTTTCTGTCAAAGCTTCAAATCTTAAGCTTTGCAGGCTTTCATCCAGCCATTGTTCTTTGCTGTACACAGAACCAAAATCGGTGACCAAATCCGTGTCGTCTCGATCTTTAATCCAGTCGGTACGAAGGGCTGGCAAACCTTTACGGATATCTATTTTGGCATCAGGGCAGGAATAGGGACCTGATGTGTCGTACACCCGAACCGGGGTATTAGGCGCAAATAAAGGCTTGTCTTTGGTGCCGCCAATTAAACTGGGCTGCAGTTCAATTTCACGCATGCCCACTTTAACGCCGGGCAATTCGCCTTCGATATAGACCTTGCGGCTGGCCGGATAAGGCTGGCCCTGAAACTGCTGAATAAATTGTTCGGCGGCAGCACGGGTGGCGCGACGGTTTTGATTTTCTGACATATAAACTCCGATGAAATAATTAAATAGTTAATTTTCAACAGAGCTTGGGAAAAGCGTGGACAGCCATCAACAGATGAGCCGAATGAGTGCGCCAACAGGCAGACGGATCACCGCCGCTATTAGCGCTCTTGTTTCCCTCCGCAGGTATTATCCTGTTCAGGTTCCACGGATTCCGCCCAAGGGCGGTCTCAGCTGACAAACAAGGTTTGTGCAGCACTCCGACAAGCTAAGTGCGGCCAGCATAAACAGCTTTTTTCCAGGCGGCAAGGGGAAATTGGTGAATGCTTTGTTTCGGACTTGTGTTTTCTGTGGGCTAATTTGTGGTAATGCTAGCTTAAAATTTCGCCAAAAGTGGATTGAAAAACGTAGGGGGCGGGTTTATCCCGAGCATTGTTTTACTGTGAAGGTTCAAACAAAGCCTTCTGGAGCAGGAGAAATGTTTAGATTTTATGCGACTTAATCGAAAACTCAAAACCACAAGCATGGGCGTATTTCACCAGCGTAGACCAGCTGGGGTTGGAGTTCCCTTTTTCTAAGCGGCTGATATTGCTCTTTTGTGTCTGCATACTTTGTGCAACCTGTTCTTGCGTGAGCCCGGCCTTAGTGCGCATGGAGAGGAGTTGATCGATAAAGTTAAATTCAGCTTCCAACTGCTCGTATTCAGCTTTCACTTCAGGATTGTCTAAAGCACGTTGTTTAAGTTTTTGCAGACTCATCAATGTTGAACCTCTTTTTGTCATTCGCGAGCAAGTTCCAGCTCATTTTTGGGCGTTTTTTGCGATTTTTTTACAAAGGCATGCAACACATAGATATGCTTGCCTTTTAAGTAACAAAATAAGCCACGCCCAATGCCTTCCTTGGCTTTAGCCCGTATTTCAAATAAGTCATCACCCAGAGACTAAGTTTAGTTGTGCTATCCCCTTGCGACAATATACCGAATAGGTCTTAACAGAATCTTTCATTGTAAAATGGAGCAAGGTTTTAGCCATCAAGCGCAGTTTATTCCATGGAATGACCTTACAGCCTTAAGCAGCTTATGGACGCTGATGACCCAGCGTCCAACAGCACCAAAACTACAAGGCTTTGTAGCTAACACCTGCCTCTAAACCGCAATTATGGTTTGTGGTGTTTTTAAAAGTGACTGGTATGGTTTGGCCGCAGGGTAGTTTGTTATAGCCAGGTGGCAGGTTGGGGCCACATTGCTGCACATCAAAATGTAAGTGCTGGCTTAATGTCTGGCCCGTATCACCACTGATAGCGATAAGGTCGCCAGCTTTTACTTTATCTCCTTCGTTCACTAAAGCACCGTTGTGAGTCAGGTGGAAGTAGCGCGCTATGGTGCCGTCACTATGGCGGATAAAAACGTAGTTTTCTTCTAAATCTTTGCCGTTACCATCATGAAATCTTTCCCGCACAGCCACTACTTCACCAGATCTTGAGGCCACTATTTTTGTGCCTATGGGCATATCAAAGTCGATAGCATAAAGACCAACACCCTGGTTTGATGCCCGGTAATGACCAGTCGAAACTACGACGGGAAAGGCTTCCCCCACCTGATAAGGCAATAGATAAGGGGAGCTTTGCTGCTCAGGGTAAACAGCGCAATCAACTTCTGGCTGAGCGCAAGCCATGGTGGATGCCAGAAGTAATGCGTTGATTATAAATAGTTTTTTCATCAATTTTATCCAGGGTAAAATAGCTTAGTCGCAATATTAAGGTTGAAGGTTTAAATCTGGTTACAAAATAATTTCTATTTAGGGAAAACTCAGATTTCATTGTGCTGATAGCTGTTTTATAACCTTTATTTATCATTTCAACTCAGCCACAAGAAGATCCCAGCAATTTATGCTAATTTGCCTGCGGTGTGCCATTTTGAAAAAGACTAGCCTGTGGACAGACGTCATTTTTTAACTTTAAGCAGTGCCGCTGCTTTAGCTACAGTCTCTGGTTGCCAGTTCAGCCCAGCCCTAGCTTTGCCTGAAGCTACTGACTGGCAGCAGCTGAAAGCCAGTTTTTCCGGCCAGTTATTATTTCCAGCAGATGCTGGCTTCAATCGTTTTTATAAAGCGGCCAATTCCCGTTACGACTCTGTTATTCCTGCTGTGATAGCGCGTTGTGCCACCAGGGCCGATGTGCAGCTGGTTTTAGCTTTTGCCCGCCGTTATCAATTGCCCATTACAGGCCGTAGTGGTGGTCATAATTATGCGGGTTACTCCAGTACTCAGGTTATTTTGCTGGATTTGGCTTTGATGGCCGATATTCAGTTTCAGCCAGAAGATAATACGGCCTGGATTGGCGCCGGAGCTAAATTAGGGGATGTGTACGACCAGCTTAGTCAAAAAGGCCGCTCCATTCCTGCTGGCAGTTGTGTAGGTGTGGGTATTGCTGGTTTAACTCAGGGTGGCGGTTTTGGCATTGCCGACCGCTTGTATGGCTTAACCTGCGATGCGGTGCTGGAGGCAGAAGTAGTCACAGTAGATGGCAAAGTGCTGTATTGCAGTGAGCAGCAAAATACTGATTTATTCTGGGGCTTAAAAGGTGGTGGTGGTGGCCAGTTTGGCATAGTCACCCGCTTTAAATTTCAAACCTTTGCCAGCAGCGATATCTTAAGTTGCAGGGCTTCTTTTGCACTGAAAGATGCGTTGCCTGTGCTGAGTGCCTGGCAAAACTGGAGTCAGCAGTTACCAGAACAGCTATGGTCGCAAGTTGCTTTATGGTGGCGCGGCGACACAAAGCGTGAACCGGTGGTGCAAATACGGCTGACCAGTTTAGGCTTAGCTGAGCAGGCAGAGCAATTATGGCAAAATTGGTTGCAGCTTTTGAAGGTAGAGCCGCTGACCCAGGAAGTGGCTTTGCATCCATACCGGGATTTTATGCTCAGTGATTGTGATGGGTTGGAGATGCCTGAATGCAAACTGCCGCATCAGTCGGAGCAGGCCAAACTCAACCGCACTGCTATGGCCGGTAGTTCGGACTTTTTTAATCGGTCTATTAATCAGGCTGGTTTAACGGCTTTGCTGGAACAGGTGCAGTTACGTCAGCAACAAGGACTTTCAGGCGGTATTTTATTAACGCTGATGGGCGGTGCAATCCGTTCAGTAGCTACAGATCAAACTGCTTTTGTGCACAGAGATGCAGTATTTTGTGCCCAGTATATGGTGAGTTACCCTGTGGGTACTGATGAAACTTTACTGCAAAGTGCCGCGCTTTGGGTCAATCAGATGCGTTCTGTAATGCAGCCCTACAGCACAGGTGGTGCTTATTTAAATTACACAGACGCTTTGCTTAAAAACTGGTCTGATGCTTATTATGCTGGTCATTACAGCAAACTACAGCAACTCAAAGGCCGTTACGATCCACAGCAGTTACTGCGGTTTGCTCAAGGCATCACACCAGCCTGAACTAAGAGGGATATCAAAAAATGAAGTGTAAGGCATTGAATTTATTATTTTTGTCATTAACTCTGTCGGCTTTTAACCTGGTGGCTGAACATCAGATCGACAGTACAGATTTTGTAGCTGATGGTGTTTTTCATGCCGCTATTGAAGGCCCGGCCACAGATAAAGACGGCTATCTGTATGCCGTAAATTATGGCGTTGAGGGCACTATAGGCAAAGTCAGCCCTGAAGGTGAAGTGAGCTTAGCTCTGACTTTACCTAAAGGCAGCATTGGTAACGGCATACGTTTTGATCAAAAAGGTCTGATGTATATAGCCGATTACACAGGCCATAATATCTGGCGTTATGACGGAAAGCAGCTGCAATTACATGCCCATCAACCTTTGATGTTTCAGCCTAATGACTTAACCATAGCCAACAACGGCGTGATTTTCGCCAGCGATCCGGACTGGAAAAACCGCAAAGGCCAGTTGTGGCGTATTGAAACAGACGGCAGCTCCAGTCTGGTTGAAGCAGAGATGGGCACCACCAATGGGGTGGAAATCAGCCCTGACCAGACCAGACTTTATGTTAATGAAAGCGCGCAGCGCAGAGTCTGGGTTTATGATCTGGATAAAAAACTGAACGCCAGCAATAAAAGGCTGTTGATCCAGTTCCCTGACTTTGGTTTAGACGGCATGCGCTGCGATGCAACAGGTAATCTTTATATAGCCCGTTATGGCAAAGGTGTGGTTGCCAAAGTAAGCCCTGACGGCACATTACTGAAAGAATACAAGTTAAAAGGAGAGTTTCCGACCAACGTCACTTTTTCGCAAAAAGATCCAAGCTTGTTGTATGTCACTATGCAAAAACGTGGTGCTGTGGAGCTGATTAAGCTTTAATGCAAAAAGCTGCTTTTCAGCAGCTTTATCCGGAATGAGCTGTGCTTAATGCACCTGATAATGGCGGCAGAAAAAGTCGATCACTTTGTCCGGATCAGGCCGGGTTACCATTTTATGTTTTACGGCTAAACCTGCGGCCAAAGCTCGTAAGGTGACATCTAAAGGCGCACCTGCAGGTTTTTCAATTTGATAATTCTGGAACAAAAAGTTAATAGCTGCTCCTGCATAAGAGTTGACCGAATGCGAAGGCAGCAAACGCAATTCCTGGAGCCTTACTCCAAGTTCACGCATTCTTTGTAAGCGGCTGGCTTCGTTCATTTCTGTCTCCCTTCAAAAGCAGTTAAACCTGATGCTTATATATCTGCTGTGATCGGGAAAGCTTTAGTGAATTTATGAGATGTGGGACAGAGTTAAATAAGCGATTTACGTTGAGTCCTTTATACATAAGAAAAAATCAGAACTGTGGAGTTGTCAGGCCAAAAGCACATGGGCGAGTGTGGATTACTCTCCGGCATGATTAAAAGGCTAGTCACTTTTATAGTTTGCTTATAATGAGTTGCTGTTTTAGGTAAATTTGATTAACTTAGAACCTGGTCTGAAGAGAACACCTAATGTTGTACTCTTGGTCCAAATTTTATGTGTTGAGACAATTTTCTTTGGCAGGATCCACTGTTAACCGCAACTCGGCACACTCCCAAATATCAGGCTTAAAGGATTATCAAGCAGTGAAGAGTGAATTACGATTAATCAAAAACGCTACAGAATATGTACCCTCAGAAGAACTTACCTGTATTGATAAAGGTGTTCGAGGTATCTACGTTCTTTATAAACGCAGAGGCTTCAAAAATGATGATTCTCATCATTATGACGTCGTTTACGTTGGAATGGCCAGAAGAAGTATTAAGGAGCGCTTGGAATCTCATTTAAAATCTAAGGAAGGCCTATGGAGTCATTTTTCCGCTTTTGAAGTTTGGGACAACATCACTGATGTTGAAATAGAAGAACTTGAAGGCTTGTTCCGCCATTTATATCGATTTGACAGTAATGCAAATACATTAAATGTTCAACGCTCTTATAAACCACTTGCAGCAGTCTGTAAGAGAGAATGGCGAGACTAGCGGATGAAAGTTGAGCTCTGAAGGTATCTGCATTTGTTGTAGAGGAAAATGCCGCCATAAATCGGAATAGCCGACAGTGTGGAAGCAGGTCTTTGGAGGTACTGATGATTGTGGTGTGGAAAATGCCGCCATAAATCGGAATAACCGACAGTGTGGAAGCAGGTCTTTGGAGGTACTGATGATTGTGGTGTGGAAAATGCCGCCATAAATCGGAATAACCGACAGTGTGGAAGCAGGTCTTTGGAGGTACTGATGATTGTGGTGTGGAAAATGCCGCCATAAACCAGGAGACCTGACAGAGAGAGGTCTTTGGAGGTACCTATACTCTGTGGCGGCTTTCAAAACCCCGTTCCGCGGGAATGAATACGAAACGGGGAAAACCAGAAGAAAACATCTTTGCCGTGCTGCTACTGCGGCACGGCAAAGGTCGATCAGGCATACATACGGTCAAAAATATTCAAAAAAGTCGGTGCTTTTTCAATATGAACCGGAATATGCAGACGGCTGGCGATATCACTTGCGGATATCACTCCCCGAATATGGTGAGACTCGGTATCAATGACTAAACAATACTGCTCACCATTGTGTTGCAGAGTATTTAGCACATCGCCGATAGAGCAGTGTTTCACTTGTTGATAAGCCAGGGCTTTGATTTTGTCGCGTGGACGCATTAAATCTGCCACTGTTAAATCAGTGCGATTTACACCTTTGCCTAAACGTTGCAGCACATTCTGGATAGACAACTGTTCGTAGCTGATTAAACCAATCATTTCCTGATTGGCGTCTATCACCAGTTTTAACTTGCTATGCTCATGATTCATCATGTCCTCTGCTTCGACAGCACAGGTACCGGCATCAATCATCATTGGGCTGTTGGTTTTAAAATCAGACAGGAAGTCCAGTGCTGCTGAATTTAAAGTAGCTTCGGCAAATTCAGCAGGCTGAACTAAATGATCTATTACATCAACGTTGAATAAATTTAACTTTTTCATAGAAACCTCTCATCAGTCCGCTCAGAGGCAGCGAACCGGATATCAATACAATCAATGGATGTCGTCAGATCTATGGCAATGAAGCCTGAAACTCTGACTATTTCAATGAATTAAGAGAGGTGCGAGGGTGGTGCGCGCGCTGCATAACAGCTTTGCTGCGCTTTATTGAAGTGGGTATCTGGCTGCTGATAAAAACGATTCTGAGCTACAGGAAATGCAAAGCTATTCCGGCAAACTGCGCTTTTATCATCATCAGTTGAAGTTTCTGTAGAGTCGGCATTGGAATGAGGGGCTGAGGCTACCAGAGCCACAGTGAAGTTTTTATTCGCTTGCTGTAAGTCTACCCAACTGCTGGACGCAGAATGGCCTGCTGAAGGAAACAGCAAACTCAGGTAAAACAACACTGCGATAAAACTTAAATACTTCATTTTTCGCGCCCGGTAAGAACCAATACAGCTTGGTCTTTGCCTGACTATAGCAGCGTTGTTTTTTAAAATGCAAATAAAAAATGAAAAAAGTGATAAAGGTGAAGCTATTGATCGACACTTTCCTTGTGTCAGATCAATAAAAACCTGCGGTCGAGCAAGTGAAAACTGTTGATTTTTTTAGCGCTTTATAAAAACTTCATGCCCTGTTTTAACAGCCAGGCGATCAACAGTAAAGTTAAAAAACCAGTCAGGTACAGCACCACAAACCACTGACCCTGGGAAAGTTTATTTAACCATTTCATCAGTAACCCTCCTGATAATCTTCGATTTTTCCGGCAAAAATTTTATAGCCCCATAAAGTGTAAGCACAAATAAGAGGTAAAAAAATAAAGATGCCGGGCAGCATAAACATCAGGCTGCTGTCAGGCGCGGCGGCTTCCAGATAGGTTAATTGTCGTGGCAACAGGTAAGGGAATACGCTGATTAGTAAGCCTACAAAAGCCAGCAAGAACAAGGTTGCAGCCAGCCAGAACGGCCTGGCTTCATGACGTTGCTGCACTGCTGTTTCCGCCTGATGGCAGCGGTTCACCCGGCCTAAGTCGCGGAATAATAAACGGGCGGCAAGCACCGACAACAGAGGCAGTGGGATTAACCATAAAGCGTGCCAGCCGCCAAACCAACGAACCCTTATTTGAGGTTCAATCCAGACAGTCCAGAGACTGACCAGCAGCATGGATAACATCACAATCAATAGTAAACGCTGGCCATAACGGGCTGCTTTGTGCTGCAACTCGCCACGGCTTTTCATCACCAGATAACAACAGGCCAGCAGGGCATAACCCGCCATTACAGCTAAACCACAAAATAAGCTGAAAGGACTAAGCCAGCTGAAACTGGACTGATCAATAAAATCCGCTGGTACACCTTGTACTAAAGTGCCCAGCATCAGGCCCTGACAAAAGGCGGCTAAGCTCGAACCTATAGCAAAAGCTGTGTTCCAGTATTTCTTTGACGTGTCTGATTTAAAACGGTATTCAAAAGCCACACCACGGAAAATCAAGCCTATCAACATCAGCACTATTGGCAGATAAAAAGTAGAGGCAATAGCGGCGTAAGCGGCCGGGAAGGCACCAAATAATATGACGCCACCAAACACCAACCAGGTTTCGTTGCCATCCCAGACGTGAGCGACAGAACGCATCAGGTGATCGTGTTCAGCGTCACTGTTAAACCAGGGATACAAAATACCCATGCCTAAGTCAAAACCATCCAGCAGCACATACATCAGAATGGCAAAGCCAAGCAGCAATAGATAAAACAGGCTTACACTCAGTTCCAGCTCCATTAGTTGGCTCCTTTTGGATCAGTGGCAGGGGAGTTTGATGTTTCAGCATCAGTGGCTAAGGTTTTGGTAAAAGACAGCGCATAACCTGAAGCTTTTACGCCTATACGTTGTTGTTGCAGATGATCGACGGGCGCCGGGCCTTTTTTAATCAGCTTACGCATAAAGTACAGATACACGCCAAACAGCAAGCTGTAGGTCAGTACAAACAAGGTCAGCGAAAACAGCACCCGTTCAGCAGGCAAAGGGCTGACCACTTCACTGGTACGAACCAAACCATAAATAATCCAGGGCTGACGACCAATCTCAACCACATACCAGCCCGCTAATACGGCGATAATGCCTGTAGGAGCCATAAAGCTGACAGGCCAGAGGAACCAGTTGCTTTGATACAAAGTGCCACGCCAGCGCAGATAAGCGCCCAGCAGCGCAACGCCTATCATCAGCATGCCAATACCGACCATAACGCGGAAGCTGAAAAACACCATAGGCACATTAGGTCTGTCGGCTGCAGGCACTGATTTTAAGCCTTGCAACTCGCCATCCCAGCTGTGCGTCAGTATCAAGCTGGCCAATCCTGGCACTGCAACTTCATAGTGATTTTTTTCAGCTTTCATATCGGGTAAAGCAAATAATAACAGCGGTACATTGGCTTCTTTTTCTGCCCAAATTCCTTCCATAGCCGCCAGTTTCACCGGTTGGTGTTCTTTCACATTTAAGCCATGTAAGTCACCCACCCAGGCTTGCAGCGGGGTCAACACCAAAGCTATCCATAAGGTCATAGACAAACCTTTGCGGCCAAAATCTATATGTTGGCCTTTACGCAAATACCAGGCATGAGTGGCCATCACCACAAAAGTGGCGGTGATAAAAGCGGCTAATAACATATGGAAAAAGCGGTAAGGCATCGAAGGGTTAAAAATTACTTCCATCCAGCTGACGACTTCAAATTTGCCATCAACAAACTGATGCCCTTGTGGGGTTTGCATCCAGGAATTGGCTGCAATAATCCAGAACGCAGAGATCCAGGTGCCTACTGCTACTGTGACTGTGGCGAAAAAGTGCATTTTAGCGCTGACACGTTGCCAGCCAAATAACATCACACCTAAGAAGCCAGCCTCAAGGAAAAAGGCTGTCAGCACTTCATAGGCCATTAAAGGCCCAATCACTGCACCGGCCATTTCGGAAAATTTGGAGAAGTTGGTGCCAAACTCATAAGACAAAACAATGCCGGACACCACCCCCATACCAAAGGTAATGGCAAAAGGCTTAATCCAGAACTTAGCCAGTTGCAGATACTGCGGATTGCCGGTTTTCAGCCATAAGCCTTCCCAGATCGCAATCAGCGTGGCTAAACCTATGGTGATAGAAGGAAAAATAATATGGAAGCTTACCGTAAAAGCAAACTGGAGCCGGGATAGAATACTGACATCAAGTTCCATAACTACCTCAGTCTTTAGACGTTTTGATCCGGCTTAGCACCGCAGGCGCAAGCGCAACAGATAACAACAGCAACATGGTTAGCAGTTCGGCCGCAAAAATAGACAGGTCAGGCATAGTGTTCTCTTTGTTGACAAGTTATGCAGCATTCAGGCTGCTTAGCTTTGTAGTGCCAGAATCAGGCCATAATTTCATGTGTTTGTAACGCTATGATTTTAAATGAATAAAATTTAGTGTTTGCAGGCGGTGTTAACTTTGTTTACGCTTTAAAGCCAAAGTGGTGATAACTAAGTTGACGGTAAACTGTGGATTTGATTTTAGCTTTTGAGCTGATGATGTTAGTCACCAGTGCTTGTGCTGCGTTGATGTCGGGTTGGTTATGGTGGCATTCGCGTTATCAGCGCACGCTGGCAGGCCTTGCTGGCTTTGGTGCCATGATGGCGCTCTGGTGTCTGGGTCATATTTTTGTATTACATAATGAACCGCAGTTAGGCCGCTATTTATTATTGGCTAATCCCTTGATGCCGACCTTTTTTCTGCATTTTGCGTTGCGTTTTGTTGAACAGGATCAGGTAAAAGCCCCTTGGCTAGGCTGGGCTCGTCGCCATATTGGCTGGTTATATTTTCTGACCTCGCTAGTGGTGTTGCTGAGCTGGAGCCTTGATGCTGGTGATGTGCTGCAAAGTACTGCTTTGGGCCAGGTTTTTGTTTTTCATTCTTATGGTTTTTTAAATCTGCTCTACACAGTGGTTCTGGGCGTATTAGCCCATGCCGTCTTGTGGTACGGCTGGCGTTATCATCAGGGTAATAAAAAACGTTCTATAGTGGCGATGTTTTTGGCTGGCGGCTGGGGTTTATTGCTGGCGACCCCTGTGGTTTTCCCTTCCTTTGGGCTGGACTGGTTTCCTTATCCTATGTTGTTGTTGCCCAGCTATCCGGTGTTACTGGTTTATGGCGTAGTACGTTATCAGATGCTGGCGGTGAATGCGCTGGCCAACAGAGCCTTGCTTTGGCTGGTTATGTCCTTGTTATTGCTGTTGTTGATGGCGCTGGTTAGCTCGATTTTTGGCCAGTTGGGCATGCAGGCACTGGCGAATGTACCAGGCTGGCAGTTGTGGTTGTATTCCAGTCTGGTGTTGTTGTTAACAGCAGCTTGTTACCGGCCTGTAGCTAAACTGGCTGAACGCTTGATTTACCCTGGTGCCATTTTAGATCAGCTGTTGATCAGCACCTGGCGGCAGCAATTGGGGCAATGTCAGAACTGGACCCAATTGAGTCAAACCGCAGGTGAGTTGTTGTCGCAGACCCTGTCGCAAAAGGTGCAGGTGGAATTAGCTGCGGTTGTTGCAGGTGAGGAAAGTCAGCTGAAACTGCGCTGTTATATGCAGCAAGGTCAATGGCAAGTGCAGTTGTTGGGCTGGGATGATATGACACCTGGCATACGTTTAATGGCTGAAGTCTTTGGTTCTTTGCTTGGCAGCAGCTGTGAGTTACTGGCGCAATCGTTGCAACTGGCAGAAGCTGAAAAGCAACAGTTGTCGCAGCAACATCTGGTGGAAATGGGCGCTTTGGCCGCTTCTATGGCGCATGAGTTGCGTAACCCGCTGAATATTATTTCAATGGCATCCGCCGGTGTGGATGCTGAACTGCGTGGTCATATTCAGCAGCAACTGAAAAGAGCTGACCGGCTGATTTCCGATATGCTGGTGTACTCAGGCCGGTTACAGTTGCAATACAGTCAGATTGAACTGGAACCTTTGTTGCAAAGCTTGTTGCAGCAGTTTGACTGGCAACAGGTGCAACTGGAACTTCGGGTACCAGCTGGTTTGATGCTGCGGGCAGACCAGCACAGAGTGCAGCAGGTGTTTTTAAATTTGTTCGATAACGCCAATGCTTTTTTACGTAATCAGGCCAATGCGTCTTTACTGATTGAAGTAACACAGACCAGCGAGCAAATTCAGCTCAGAGTGCATAACAATGGCCCGGCTTTGGATGCCAGTTTAACCACTGAATTGTTATTCCGGCCTTTTATCAGCAAACGTAGCGGTGGTAGTGGTTTAGGTTTAGCCATAGTAAAACGTATTATGGATGCCCATCAGGGCCAGATCAGTTTCCGCACTGATTTGGGCTGGCCTGTCAGTTTTGAACTTCTGTTTCCCAAGGATACTCCTTATGTTTAGCGCAATAACGCCTGCACAGGCGCGCATTTTAATTGTCGATGATGAACCGGCCTTTCGTTTGTTAGCCGAGCGCTTTTTACAGCAACAAGGTTATCAGGTGGCTGGCGCTGCCAGTCTGGAAGAAACCCGTACTAAATTGCAGCAGTTTGATGCCGACTTAATTTTATTGGATCTGGCGTTGCCTCCGCAGTTTGACCCTGCCCATACGCTGGCTGCTGTGCCTGAATTCTCCAGCAGGCCTGTGATTATTTTAACGGGTCATGCTGAGCGGGAACTGGCGTTGCAGGCTATAGCTCAGGGCGCATGGGACTTTATTGCCAAACCCATAGATCCGGAATTATTGGCTGTAGTGGTCAAGCGCGCCATTACTAAACATCAGCTGGAAAAAGAGCTGAGTCAGTTAAAGCAAGGTTTACAGCAACATATTTTTTTGCCGAAGTTAGCTGGTCATTCGCGGCATATGGAAACAGTTCGTACCTTAGTGCAGCGTATAGCGCCCACTGAAGTGCGGGTGCTGGTGACTGGGCCTTCAGGGACGGGCAAAGAAGTGATTTCACGGGCTTTGCATGAGCTAAGTCCACGCGCTGGCAAAGCTTTTGTGTCTGTTCATTGTGGTGCGATTCCGGCTGAACTGCTGGAGAGTGAGTTATTTGGTTATATCAAAGGCGCTTTTACCGGTGCAGATAAAGATCGTCAGGGTTTATTAAAACTGGCGGATGGCGGCACTTTGTTTCTGGATGAAATTGGTGAAATGCCGTTGGCGATGCAGGTGAAATTATTACGGGTATTGCAGGAAGGTACTTTTTACCCTGTGGGTGGGCGCGAGCAGCAAAAAATCGATATCCGTTTAGTGTCGGCCACTAACGCCAATCTGCCGGATTTAGTCAAACAAGGTAAGTTCCGTGAAGATCTGTATTACCGCATCAAAGGGGTCACTATAGAAACAGTGGCCTTAGATGAGCGGCGGGAAGATATTCCTTTGCTGATCCAGTTTTTTCTGGAGCAACTTAGCCAGCAGTATGGCCACAAGCTGCAATTGGAATCGGCGGCTATCAGCTGGTTTTTGCAAAAACACTGGCCAGGTAATGTACGTGAGTTAAAGAATACGCTGGAAAGTGTCGCTGCTATAGCTCAGCAAGGTGTGATCCGGGTTGCAGATATTCAGCTGCTGCATCTGGAGCATCAAAGCACGGCAACAGAAAGCGAACTCTTGCCCGGAGCTGATTTAAGTAGTCTGGATGAACAGGTCAAAGCGCTGGAGATACGTTTAATTCAGCAGGCCATGGCACAACATAAAGGCAATAAGAGTCAGGCTTCCCGTATTTTGGGCATTTCGCGACAGGGTTTACTGAAAAAAATTGAGCGTTATGGCCTGACAGATGTGGGTGATGATTAAAGTTGCCTATACTCAAGTAGTTAGCCAAAAGGAGTGCGAGCTATGACCGATTTTATTGCCCATGGCAAATTCAGTGTTACACCCTATGGTGAAGTGCTGTTATGCGAAATTCAGGGAGCCTGGAATAAAGAAGGTTCAGAGCTGCTGATAGAGGAATTGAAATCCCTGGTACAGGGTTTTGCCGGTAAAAAATGGGCCCGAGTCATGGATATGCAAAGCTGGGAACTGTCGACTCCGGATGCGATCAGTCTGATGACTGATTTCAGTGCTTGGGAAGACCAACACGGCTGTGTATTGCGCTGTTATATTGGCTTAAACCCTATACAGCAGCAACTGCTGGAAATGAAATACCAGCATTCCCACAAGCCACAACATTTTAGCCACACAGATACAGCCCTGACTTACGCCAAACAATTTTTACAACGGCTCTGAAAAACCAGCCATGTCTGCATACCAGGCTTTAGTCAGCACTTTTTCCAGTGCTGCTGCGGCCGCATCTTTAATTGGCATATTCTGTTTACTGAGTTCGTAGTCCAACTGAGCAATTTGGGCTTTGTGGTTCATCATCATAGGTGGAACTTCAATCGTCAGACTGAGTTCTGCTGCCATCACAGCTGCAGGTTCATCTGCACGTATCACTTTGCAAATCGACAGCAAGACTTCGCCCTGGCGGCCGCGGTAACCTGCAGCACCAAACATACGGCATACAGCAGGTCTGTAGGCATAAATACCACAGTGGCCGCTTTTACGATCTGCTGAAGAGGGCTGATAAAAAAAACAGCTCTCCTGCTCGTGTTGTTGTAAGGCTTCGAGGGTGCTTTCTGCTGTGCCTTGTTCGTGTAAATAAAGTGCTAAAGGCAACATTTCAAGCACTGAGGCTTCAATGCCCGGATGCAGACAACATTCACCACAGCCAGTGCGGCAAAACAGCTTACGATCGTTCTGGTAACCACTATAAGTTTGAGCAATTTCGTCGTTGAGGATCATTAACTCAGAAGTGACTGCAAGCAGCTGCTGCATAGGTTCTCCGAACAAACAGCAAAACCCCACTGGGGCGGGGCGCTATTGTAATGACAGCGATTGAGACTCAGCAATAGGGCGCAAAAAATATACTTTGGCTGCTGAACATGGGGATTGTTGCTGGTTTTATTCTTGTTGATATAAGGGGCGGGGTTTGGCGATGCCGTAGCCTTGGGCGAAGTCTATTCCCATCTCTGTCAGTTTGTGACAAATCTCCATGTTTTCAACATATTCGGCTACTGTTTGGATTTTCATAGCCCTGGCAATATCGTGAATAGACTGCACTATGGCGCAATCAAATGGGTCGATCAGCAAATCGCGGACAAAGCTGCCGTCAATTTTGACAAAGTCGACGGGGAAGTTTTTCAGATAACCATAAGAGGAAAAACCACTGCCAAAGTCGTCTAAAGCAAACTTACAGCCTAAAGTGCGGAAATGGGAAATAAAATCCAGTGTCTGATGCACATTTAAAATCGCCATACTTTCGGTGATTTCAAAGCAGACCTTGGCAAAAGGAATTCGGTATTCACGAAACAACGAAGCTACATAAGCTTTAAACAGCGGGTCTGTTAATGAAGCACCGGATAAATTGATATTGGCTAAACCCAGTTCCGCCAAATGAGCAGGTTGTTGGGCCAGCCAGCGGAAATAGTTGCGGATCACCCAGCGGTCTATTTGTGGCATCAAGCCGTAACGTTCTGCCGAGCTTAAGAAATTGCCTGGTGCTATCAGCCCCTGATCCGGTAAAGATAAACGCAATAACAGCTCATAATGCAAACCCGGCTGAGCTTGCTGAATTGCAGCTATAGGCTGCATAAAAAGCACAAAATTATCTTGTTCCAGTGCTTGTCGTAAGGTTTTTAACCACTGAATTTCAGATTGATGCCGTTGCAGCTCTTCGTCATTGGCATTAAACATATGAATACGGTTACGGCCTTTTTCTTTGGCCACAAAACAGGCTGAGTCTGCTTGTTTTAACCAATGTTCAGTACTTTTATTGCCGTCTGAGTTTTCTGCCAGACCAATACTGACACTGATACTGAACACGCTGTCCTGCCAGATAAAACGGAATTCTTTCACTGTGTCCAGCAACTGACGGGCAATAGCAAAAGCTTCATTGCTGGTTAAATACGGCAGCAGCACCACAAATTCGTCACTTTCCAGCCGGGCTAAAATACCTCTGTTATCCAGTACTCTTTGCATTTGATTACTGACTTGGCATAACAAGGCGTCACCTGCTCTGTGGTCGCAGGTGGTGTTGATCAGTTTAAATTGATCTATGTCCAGATAAAGCAAAGTGGCTTTATGCTCAGACCGCAACGCCAGTTCCAGCTGCTCTATAAAATAATGTCTGTTGTACAAAGAGGTCAGAGGGTCGTGAGTGGCCAGATAAGCCAGTTGTTCAGTGTTTTGTTTGTGGGCTGTGATATCGACTATAGAGCCATGTACATAAGCACTTTGGACGCCATCTCCTTCTGCCAGCCTGGCCGACATTAAAGCCCAGAACGCCGAACCGTCGGAGCGTAAACCTCTGATTTCAAAATTCTTATTGTCACCTAACTGCAGTTGTTTCAGCATCTGCGCTCTGTCTTCCGGGTTGGCGTAATAACGCGCCATACTGGATTTTGCGACATCCTGCTGCATTTGCTGCAAATTTTGATAACCCAGCATAGTCAGCAAAGCCTGATTGGCGGTAATTAATTGGCCCTGCAGAGTGCTGGTAAACATACCTTCAACAGCGTTGTGATAAATATCGTAATACTGCTGCAAATGCGCATTCGCCAGACGCTGATGATCCTGACTTTGTTGTTGAGTGCCTTTGATATTTTGCAGCAAGCTGAAGCTCATCAGTGCCATGCTGCCCATCACAGCCATCAGCAACAAATAGTGCCAGGCCTGAGCTGTGGGTAAATAACCAATTTGGGACAAAGCCAGTACGACTATGCAACCAAAGAAAAATGCCCATCCTAAGGCAAAGGTTTTGGCGGTACGGTCGCCTTTAATAGCGTGCATCAAGGCAAACAGGGTGTTCACACCTAAACATAAAGCAGTTACCACCAACAAGCCCCAGAAACGCAATTGGTTATTGGTATAAAGTGGGCTAAATAGTAATAACAAGGCGCTTATTAGACATAAATAAAAACCAAAACGCCCCAGTATTCCACCTTGTTGTTTACGGACATGCCAGCTGAACAGGGTCAGGCAAGTGTAAGTTGCTCCGGCTGCCACATACAAAATAGCCTGATTAATTTCCGGATAGTCGGGCCAAAGCATCGCAAAAGCCAGGCCATTTAAAATGGCCAAAACCAGAGCGCAATTGATAAAAAAGCCTGAATAATACAAATACAGCCGCTGTTGCACTGAAAAAAACAAAAACAGGTTGTAGATAGCCATCAGCAATAAAACACCACACAACAGGCCATCCAGAATATTTTTATACAGCTGGTCCAGCACAAAATTATTGTGCTGCCATAAAGTCAGCTGCACTGGCGCCACTGCTGCATCCTGAACCTTGATAAAGAGATCAAGTTCCTGGCCTGGTTCAAAGTTGATTGGAAATGCGAAACTGCGGTAAGCCAGAGCGCGCTGATAAAAAGGCACCGAAGCGCCTGTGCTGCTTAACAGCTGCAGATCATTTTTTTCTCTGTTGTAGCTGTACACTTGCACCAGATCGGCCAGCGGAAAATCATAATGCAGCACAGTCTGAACAGGTGTTTGGCCTTTGTAGTGTAAACGGGTAAATAACCATAACGCCTGATCGGCACTTTGCAGCGACTTTTTGTATTCTGTGATCAGACGAAAAGCATGATGGCGCTCGGGGTCAAATATCAGCTCTTCCAGTGGCAAGGCTTTGTGGCTTTGTTGAAAATACAGCGCAGGCCCTAATTCCTGACGGCTAAGCTGTTTATCAAAGTGATTCACCTGAGCATGAAAAGCAAAAACATTGCCGCAGAACATCAGCAGCATCAGCCACCATAGCTTTAATACATGCTGAAGTTTTGCCGTCATCCGATCCTCAAATTACTGAATTCTTTTGCTAATTCTGACAGTAACATAGCGCTGCCTGCACTGTCAGCCGTCACCCAAAAACTTTCGCTATAGTCTTCATAACAAAATGTGAAAGTTTCATTAACGAAACTTAAACCTAGTTCTACCCTGTCTGCGCCGTAAGATAAAGTGCCGGTTCGGATTGAGTTTTGTTCAAACCACAGCTTGCACTGCTGTACCTGTTCAAATCGCATTGGCCATAAAGGGGTCAGCAACAGCTGTTTTTGTTCGATTTGCACTATAAAACTGTTGGTTAGGTTTTTATTCATAGAGCTTCCGTTAACTGCTGCAGGAGATATCCATGCCTTTACCCCAATCCGGTGGTGGTGCTGCAAAAGCTTCTTTACCAGCCTGTAGCTGATAAGGGCTTTGTAACACCTGCATCAGTTCATGCAAAGGCGCTGTGTCTCCTTGCTCTGCCGCGCTGATCACTTGTTGCGCTAAGTAGTTTCTCAATATATACAAAGGGTTGATGTTGTTCATCTGGCTTTTGCGTTCAACGGCTGAAGCAGATTCCAATGCCAGGCGATCGCGATACAATTCAGCCCATTGATCAAAAGCGGCGACATCCAACATATGATCACGAACAGAAGAACCTGTTGCATCATCCGTAAAATCAGCCAGACGGCGGAAACTTAAACTGTAGTCCTGCTGCTGTTGCTGCAATAACGCCAGCCATTGGCCTATTAAGGCTCTGTCTGTGGGTTGTTGTGTGGTCAGGCCCAGCTTTTTGCCCATCAGCGTCATGTAATGGTTAACCAGAGTCGGCTCATACAAACCAAGCGCTGCTCGTAAGTCTTCGACTTCAATCAAAGGGGATAACGCATGAGCCAGCGCATTAAGGTTCCACAAGCCTATGCCAGGTTGTTCATCAAAGGCATAACGGCCACTGTGATCTGAATGATTGCAAATGTAACCCGGCTGATAATCATCTAAAAAAGCATAAGGGCCATAATCAAAACTCAGGCCTAAAATCGACATATTGTCTGTGTTCATCACGCCATGGTTAAAACCTACGGCTTGCCACTGGCTGATCAGCTCTGCGGTGTGCACTACCACTTGTTGCAACATAGCCAAAGCAGGATTTTTTTCATTCAGGCAGTCGGGGAAATGCTGCTGCACTGTAAAATCGACCAGCCGCTGCAGCTGGTTTTTATCGCCAGTGTAAAAGCAGTGTTCAAAATGGCCAAAACGTATATGGCTGGGGCAAACCCGTATCACCATAGCGCCTTGTTCTATAGTTTCGCGTTGCACTGGCTCGGCGCTTCCGACCAGGCTTAATGCTCTGCTCGTCGGAATGCCTAAATGATGCATAGCTTCGGAGGCTAAAAACTCACGAATACTGGAGCGTAATACAGCACGGCCATCACCAAAACGTGAATAAGGGGTGCGGCCTGCGCCTTTTAAATGTAAATCATAATGCAGGCCATCGCTGCCCAGGATATCTCCGAGTAGCAAACCCCGGCCATCGCCTAATTCCGGGTTGTACTGACCAAACTGATGCCCAGCGTACTTTTGTGCCACAGGGGTGCTACCAGCAAACAGCTTTTTGCCACTTAAATAGTCAGCGGCATCTGTTTGGCTAAAAAACGCCGTGGGAAGTTGCAACAAAGCTGCTGTATCAGCGCTAAACGCCAGAAGTGTGGGCTCCGCAAATGGAGTCACTGCAACAGCGCTGACTAAATCAGGCAAACCTGAAGCGTAGGTAGAACTTAAAATAAGTGACATAACCAATCCCAAAACTGCAATGGCCTATTGTGGTTGCTGTATCTGCTTAGCTCAAGCGCTTTCTGGTGTTGAAGCGGCTCTTTGGATGTATTTTGCGCTCTGACTTGTATAAACAAGTGCTTAGGTCTTTAATGGACAAAAGATCTAAAAAAATAAACCCAAAGTCCATATTCAGGGAGAATGACAATAATGCGATTTATGTCTTTGATAGTATTAGTTTTAGTCGGGTTGGCTGCGCCAGCTATGGCGCAAGATGCAGCTGCTGGAAAAACCAAAGCTGCGGTTTGTGCTGCTTGCCATGGTGCTGAAGGGGTGTCTGTGATTCCGGATTACCCGAACTTAGCAGGGCAAAAAGTGAAGTATCTGGAAAGCTCCATCAAAGCTTACCGTGATGGCCAACGTAAACATGCTGTGATGTCACCTATGGCAGCAGGTTTGTCTGATGCAGATATTCTGGATTTAGCAGCCTATTTTGCGGCTTTGCCTGCAAAGAAATAGGGATGGGTTGTAACAGGGCGGCTGTCGGAGCCGGCAGCCTGATGCAAAAATCAGTTTTTATCTGCTGGTTCTTCTGAGGCAACCAACCACTGCAAACCCACATTTAAGACGCCGTTTATCACATCTGGCAGCAAAGAAGAATCCGGTTTCCGATGCTGCTGTTCTGCTTGTTTTTCTCTGACCTCAACGCTATTTCCCATGCCATCCAGAAAAGATTGGGCGGCCTGATGTTTATCGTAGCTACTGCATCCAGTCATTAAAGCTGCACTTGCCAGAATGACAATAAAACCAAATCCATGTTTTTGCATAAGCTTTTACTTTGCCTCTGGGTGATAGGTCTAAAGCTGTAGTTGAGGCGGCAGGTTAATATGAATGCTTTTTTGTGTCAATGCAACGTTAATCGCCCGCTAAATAATCGCTGATTAAATCAAGGAAATCAGCGCCATAACGGCCCAGTTTAGTCTGGCCTACACCGCTGATTGCTAAGAACTCCACGCTGTTGGTTGGGCAGGCTTGCGCCATTTCGATCAGAGTGGCGTCTGAGAACACCACAAAAGGCGGCACGTCATCGCGTTCTGCTATGGCTTTACGCAGTACTTTTAAGCGGGCAAACAGCTTGCGGTCATAGTTTTGTGGTGCTGTGGTTTTGCTGCTACTGCTGGCTTTGGTTTGCACCAGACGTGGTACAGCCAGTTGCAGTGTTTGTTCTGCCCTGAGTACAGCCCGTGCAGCTTCCTGCAGTTTTAATACCGAGTGCTGGCTGATATCCTGCTGCAATAAACCACAATGCACCAATTGGCGCAAAATACTCAGCCAGTAGTCGTGTGACTGATCTTTGCCTATCGCATAAGTGGATAGTTTATCGTGCCCCAGTTCGTGAATGCGGCTGGTTTGGCTGCCACGCAATACGTCTATGACATGGTTCATACCAAAACTTTGATTGACTCTGTAGACACAAGACAAGGCTTTTCGCGCCAGCTCAGTGGCATCAAACTGTTTAGGTGGGTCTATACAAATATCGCAATTGCCGCAGGGTTTCTGGCTTGATTCACCAAAATAGTTCAGTAGCACTAAACGCCGGCAGGTTTGAGCCTGAGCAAAAGCGGCCATCTGGTTAAAGCGCTGCAACGCCACTTCGGTTCTGCTGTTGTTTTCATCTTTTTCGATCCAGCTGCGCATCCGGGCTATATCAGCAGGGTCCACCAGCATCAAAGCTTCTGCAGGCACACCGTCACGGCCAGCCCGGCCTGTTTCCTGATAATAAGCTTCGATGGTACGGGGTAATTCAAAGTGAATGACAAAACGTATATTGGATTTGTTCACGCCCATGCCAAAAGCCACAGTGGCGATAATCAGCTGGATTTGGTCTTTTTTAAAGGCTTCCTGCACCGAGTTACGTTGCTCGTTGGTTAAGCCCGCGTGATAAGCCGCCACCTGAAAACCTTTGCCTGCCAGCTGCTCGGTCAGCTCGTCGACTTTACGACGTGAAGCACAATAAATAATGCCACTTTGTTGCTCCTGCAGTTTCAGGTAATTGACCACCTGTTCCAGCGGGCGGAATTTTTCCTGAACTGTGTAGCGGATATTAGGCCGGTCAAAGCTGCCGACAGAGATATAAGGTTGCTGTAAGTTCAGCTGACGGCTGATGTCTTTTTGGGTAGCTGGGTCTGCTGTGGCTGTTAAAGCCATCATAGGTACATGGGGGAAATAGTGCTTGAGCTGCGCCAGTTCAGTGTAGTGAGGCCTGAAGTCGTGGCCCCACTGTGAAATACAGTGAGCTTCGTCTATGGCAAACAAACTGACACCCACTTCCGCCAGGCGCGACATAAAATCAGCTTGCAATAACCGCTCAGGCGCCAGATACAACAGCTTCAGCTGCTGGTTACGTAAACGGCGGATCACATCCTGAATTTCTTCTCTGCTTTGGCTGCTGTTAATAAATTCAGCCGCTATACCATTGGCCTGTAACGCGTCGACCTGATCTTTCATCAGCGACATTAAAGGTGATACCACCACAGTGACATAAGGTAGCATCAAAGCAGGTAACTGATAACACAACGATTTACCGCCACCTGTTGGCATCAGCACAAAAGTGTCCTGACCGCTCAGGCAAGCCTGGATCACCTCCAGTTGTCCATGACGGAACTGGCTGTAACCAAAAGCTTGTTTTAAGGTGTCGAACAATAGTTGTGGCAAAAGGCGTTACTGCGTTATGAAAAATCTGGCGCATTGTAGCCAAAAGCGGCGGAGCTGTCTTGGGCATTGTGTCATTGGCTGTACTGGGGTAAATTCCTTACTGCTCTTACCAGTCACATTGAGAACCTTATGCACGCCGATCAGTTACTGCCTTTTATCGCCGATACTTTTGACCAGATGCCTTTTAACAGATTGTTGGGGTTAAAAGTCACCCGTTTTGATGAGCAACAAGCTGAAGTGCGTTTTGACTGGGCAGGCCAGTTGGTCGGCAATCCGGTGCAGCAGATTTTACATGGCGGTGTCATTGCCTCAGTGCTGGATGTAGTAGGGGGCCTGATGGCCGTCTCCAGCGCTTTAAGCCGTTTTGGTGATATAGCTGACGCTGAACTGGCGGAAAAACTCGGCAAAATGAGCACTATCGATATTCGTACTGATTATTTACGACCTGGTCGTGGTCAGCAGTTTATTGCTACAGCTCAGGTGATCCGCACTGGTAATAAGGTTTGTGTTTGCCGCATGGAGTTGCATAACGAGCAGGGCATTCATATAGCTTTGGGCACAGGTACTTATCTTGTAGGGTAAAACTAAAACAGCTTTCAGCCAGATTTATCTGATATTGCGCCAGATTGGTCTTCGGAACATCGCCTGAGGACCTCTTATCCAGTACAATGCCGGCCTTCCTCAATATCTGTATGCCTCAGCAAGAGTGGTAGATATGTCTTTAAGTCCGGCGCAAAAAATAGGTGGCGCCTTTGCCGCCAGTGCTTACACCTTGTGGGGTATAGCTCCGCTTTATTTTAAACAAATTGATTTTGTGCCAGCGCAGGAAATTCTGATCCACAGAGTCGTCTGGTCTTTTGTATTGTTGGTGCTGATTGTGTTTGCGATGCAGCAATGGAGCAAAGTGCAGCAAATTTTAGCTCAACCTAAAATGGTATTGGCTTTGTTAGGCACCTCGCTGATTTTAGGCGGCAACTGGGGTTTGTTTATCTGGGCTGTGAATAATCATCATATGCTGGATGCCAGTTTAGGCTATTACATCAACCCCTTGCTGAATGTGCTGTTGGGTATGTTTTTTCTCGGTGAACGGTTACGTAAATTTCAGTGGCTTGCTTTGTCGCTGGCGGCTACAGGGGTGCTGATCCAATTGGTCACTTTTGGTTCTGTACCCTGGATTGCATTAACGCTGGCCTGTACTTTTGCTCTTTATGGCTTATTCCGGAAAAAGCTGGCGATTGATGCCATTACCGGGCTTTTTATTGAATCCCTGTTGTTATTGCCTTTAGCTTTGTATTACTGGTGGCAGTTTGCAGACAGCAGTGCAGCTGATTTTAGTCAAAACAGCTGGAGTTTAAACTTGTGGCTGATAGCTGCAGGTTTTGTCACTACAGTGCCTTTGCTGTTTTTTATTGCGGGCGCCAAACGCTTACAGCTCTCCACTATGGGCTTTTTTCAATACATAGGGCCAAGTTTTATGTTTGTATTTGGGGTTTGGTTGTACAACGAAACTCTGACTACAGCTAAGCTGGTAACCTTCGGTTTTATCTGGCTTGCATTGATTGTGTATTCACTGGATGCGTATCTGGCGCTGCGGAAAAGACCGGCTGTTCAGCCAGTGGAATAAGGCGGCAGCGTAGGGGCGTGGCTTATCCGCGCCCGTCTCTTTGCACTATTGAATCAGAGGCAGGCAGCTGGGCCTTTCAGTTCTATGGTATTGCCCTCCGGGTCCTGAATATAAATTGACGGACCCTTACCTTCAGCCCCATAACGTGATTCAACCGGGCCAGCCGTTACCCCTTTGCTTTGAAAATACTGCTGCAGACTGTGTGCATCAAAAGGCTCAATACGTAAGCACAAGTGGTCCATATTGTGGCCTTCAGGGCCAGGTGCTTTACCACCTTGTTGCCCTAAAGGTTGATCCACAGGCACGAGATCAATCAGGCTAGTGCCGGCCCTTAATTGATATAAACCTAAATCGGTTTCTTCGCGTTCTAAGCTACAACCCAGCACTTGCTGATAAAAATCCAGCATCAGCTGCAGGTTTTTCACCCGCAGCACTACATGGTCAATCTGAACTATTTGGAACATTATTGCTTCAGTCCATCAGTTTTGTGGATTAAACAATAACAGAACTGCTACACGAGCAGCCAGTTCAAGTTGGGTTTGGTCTGTTAAACCTGGTCTGAACCAAACCCGGCCACTGCCTGATATTTCCACCTGAGCTAAAGCTCCTTGTTCGTCAGTTAATAAATAGCCAACAGGAAAGAGTGTTGGATAGGTGGTTTTTTCCAGAAAATGCAGTGACCGAATTTTGATTGAGCGGTCTGACAATTCACTATATCCGACAAATTGGTTATCCCACTCAGGAGTCAGGTAGAAAGTTACATCAGCTAATCCGCTAATGCCGCAAGCCAAAGCAGGTTTCTGGCCTTTATTCGAGTGGACAGGCCAGTGAGCTATTTCTGTCAGATGGCGACGACTGACACATTCCAGATATTGCCACTGCAGCCCATTTGTCATAGTGAGTTGATAGGCTGGTGTTTGAGCATCCAGGGGTAATCCTAAGATAGCTAAAGCAGAGCCTTGGGTATGATGTTGTTGTGGGCTTGTTGTATGCCAGATACCAAAACTAAGGGCGTTGCTCCATTGTCTGGGTTCCGGGGATATCACCTGATAGGGCTCTAAAGCCTGGAATGCTTTGATGCTCTGGATTTGCCTGGCATCAAGATTAAAAGCCACTGCATAAGTGAAAAGAATGATTGCGCTGATGAGCCGCATTATGTTGTTTCCTTCTTTGAGATTTTACTACTTCACTAAATCCCTCAGATTGAAAGCACTTTCCTTGTCTTTTTTACTCTGACTATTATAAGCGGCCAGAGTTAATGGTTTCTGTAATAAAAAATAGAAATTTGTTTTGAAATTGTCACGCCTGGGCGTAAATCTCTTTCAAACCTAGCCAGCGGCGGATTAAAGGCGGGCAGTTGTGGTGATATTGTTGCCAGAGTAAAGCTGCAGCTTGTTGGGCTGCGGGGATAAGCTGAGCGTCCCGGCTTAAGTCGGCGATGCGGTAGCTCACCTGGCCTGTTTGTTTGGTACCCAGCAGTTCGCCCGGCCCACGTATTTCCAAATCACGTTGTGCTATCACAAAACCGTCATTACTTTCGCGCAGCACCGCCAAACGAGCCTGAGCTGTGGGTGACAAAGGCGCGTGATACAGAAGCACACAGTGGGAGGCTGCACTGCCCCGGCCAACCCGGCCACGTAATTGATGCAGCTGAGCTAAACCTAAACGTTCGGGGTTTTCAATAATCATTAAACTGGCATTGGGAACATCAACGCCTACTTCAATCACAGTAGTAGCGACTAATAAATCCAGTTCACCGGCTTTAAAAGCGGCCATGACCTGTTGTTTTTCCGCAGCTTTTAAGCGGCCATGCACTAAAGCTATACGTAAATCCGGTAAAGCGGCAGCCAGCTCTACAGTTGTCATTTCCGCCGCCTGACATTGCAACTGTTCCGACTCTTCAATCAAAGTACAAACCCAATAGGCCTGCCTGCCTTGTTGTTGTACGACTTGCCTGACTCGTTCTGTCACTTCGCCACGACGGCTGTCGGGCAATACTACTGTAGTGACAGGAGTACGACCTGGCGGTAATTCGTCTATAACAGAGGTATCTAAGTCGGCATAAGCTGTCATGGCTAAAGTGCGGGGTATAGGGGTGGCCGTCATCACCAGTTGATGTGGATAAAAGCCGGTATCAGCGCCTTTTTCACGCAGCTCTAAACGCTGGTGCACACCAAATCTGTGTTGCTCATCGATAATAACGAAAGCCAGTTGTTGAAACTGCACCTGCTGTTGAAACAAAGCGTGGGTACCAATCACCATTTTGGCTTCACCTGTTTGAATAGCATTCAGCTGTAACTGCTTTTGTTTGACTGAGGCTTTACCGGCCAGCCAGGCAATCTGATAACCCAAAGGCTCCAGCCAGGCTTTGAAGGTGTTGGCATGCTGTTCTGCCAACAGCTCTGTCGGGGCCATCAAGGCCACCTGAGCGCCACGGCTCAACACAGTTAAAGCCGACAAGGCCGCTACTAAAGTTTTGCCAGAACCTACATCGCCCTGCACCAGACGCAACATAGGTTCGGTCTGAGCTAAATCATGGCGAATTTCTTTGACCACGCGCTGCTGGGCCGCTGTAGGGGCAAAAGGCAAAGCGGCTAAAAATTGTTGATCCTGCTGCTCTTCGACTACAAAACTGCGACTTTGCTGGACACGACATTGTTGGCGCAATTGCAGCATGGATAACTGTTGTGCCACTAATTCTTCGAAGATCAGGCGCTGTTGCGCTGGATGTTGGCCTTGCTCCAGCAATTGCAAAGACGCATCTGGTGGCGGTCTGTGCAGATAAAATAAAGCATCAGACAAAGACCAGCTGTTGTGGCCCAGCACTGGTGCTAAGTATTCGATAGGGCTGCTGCGTTGTAATACCTGCAAAGCGGCGTCTGTTAAATTACGCCAGCTGTTTTGTTTTAAACCTTCAGTGCTTGGATAAACAGGGGTCAGAGTTTCAGCTACATCCTGATCAATACCGTCTTTTAAGACTTTGTATTCGGGGTGCATCATCTCAAAACCCCGCATGCCGCGTTTCACCTCACCAAACACTCTTAAAGTGACACCTGGCGTGACAGCATTTTTTTGCGCTGCATTAAAATGGAAAAAGCGTAAGGTCAGATGGCCTGAACCGTCACGAATAGACACCAGCCAGCTGCGTCTTTTACCAAAGGTGATTTCACTGCTGATCACTTCGCCTTGTACTGTCGCTGTTTGCTGCGGCCATAAGTCGGCTATGGGGTAAAGGCGGGTACGATCTTCATAACGCAAGGGCAAATGAAACAACAAATCCTGCACACTCTGAATACCCAGCTTATGCAGCAGTTCACTGACTTTGGCGCCAACACCTTTTAGCTGGCTGACGGATAGGGTATCCAGTGCTGTAACTGTCAAAATATATTCCCTTCGTACTTGAAGCTGCCACTTTGTTCGCTGCGTTCGCGCACCCCAATCACATAGTGTCTCTATGCTCATGGGGATGCTTGTACTTGCTGCCGCGTCGCAGCTGCAATTACTTTGGGTAATAAAAAGCTAAGTGGCTGATAACAGGCAGTTTAACTTGTGATCCTCTTTGAGGGTAGCTTTAGTCTTTTGCTCGTTGGATATTGTGGTGAAAATGATCAATTAAGCCGTCGTCGAGCATGCTCTGCAACGCCGTTTCGATCCGTTGTTTTTGTTCTGGATTAACAGATTTTTTCGATAACCCCAGGTAGACAAAACGGTCTTCAGCCGGCTGGAATTGTAAGACTGCGGGTTGAAATTGGGATTTGTAACGAGGGTTAGAGTCTATGACGTTGATGGCCTGCTGAGCTGGTGCAATCAGAGAATCAATACGGCCTGTCAGCAACATCGCAAAACCTATATCCAGACTGCTCACTTCTACCTGATGTTTCACTGTCAGTTTTTCCAATAAAGCCGCATTGTACACATAGCCCCGAACCAAACCCAGCTGCTGGTTGCTTAGTTCGGCCCAACTGTTAAGTGGTGGTGCGCCTTTTCGTTGATACAGTACTTCCACTCTGGCTTTGTCATAAGGCAGCAAATACATAAATTCTGCTCTGGCTGCTGAGTAATTCAGACTGGTCATCAGGTCACTTTTACCCTGTTTCAGATGTTGTAAACAACGAGGGAAAGGGGTGTTTGTACTGTAAGTAATTGTAAAACCAGCTCTTTTCGATAGTTCTTGCATCAGGTCGACAGTAGGGCCATGAGGTTCGCTATTGTCAGGATAAAAATGCCTGTGTGGGAAATGATCAAGGCACCATTCCAGAGTTGAAGCTGAGGCCAAAGCACTGAATAAACTGAAACAGCACAACAGAAAAACTTTCATCATTGCTTCGCCTCTGCCGGCTCTGCCAGATAGGTTGGGCCATGTTCTAAAGGGTTAAAGGCATAGAGTTTTTTTACTGTGCCGTCTTGCACCATAGAGGCGATGGCCTGTTCAATCCGGTTTTGTAGTGCAAGATGTCTGCTTTTTTTAGACAAGCCAATATTGATAAAACGTTTTTCTACCACAGAGAAATCAACAGGGGCTCTTTTAAACTGATAATGCAGTTCCTGTTTGTCTGCTATGACATCCAGGGAGCTTTGAGTGGGCACTATTAAGCCATCTACCCGGCCACGTAACAGCATTTCAAAACCTGTTTCTATACTGGCTATTTCAACATGACGCTTGGAGCTTTTGATTAATGACATCAGGCTGGGGTGGTACGTGTAGTTGCGTACAGTCGCCAAAGTTAAAGAGGCCAATTGGCTAAAATTACGGATCTGCCTTGGGTCTGTGACCTTTAAATACAAAGACTCAGGAATTCTTTCGTTATAAGGCATCAGATACATAAATTCAGCCCTATCGTCGGTAAAGTTCAGATTACTCATTAAATCTGCTTCGCCTGTTTGCATCTGACGAAAGCAGCGTGCCGAAGGAGTTTTTGGGCTGAATTGCAATTGGAAGCCGGCACGTTTCGCCAGTTCCTGCATTAAGTCTACCGAAGGGCCGTAGGGTGCTTTACCTGTTTCATAGGCATGAAAACGCGAAAAATGATCCAGACACCAGGTGAGCACTGGTGTCTCTGCAGCGGCTGCCAGGCGAGAAACAACCAGCAGCAAAACACAACACAGGATTTTATTCACTCAGTTCGCCTTGCAGGAAAGAAGCAATGGAAGTCCCTGTTAGTTCGTTGAAGGAACTTCCATCACACCATCAATTTCAACCTGAGCGCCACGAGGTAAAGCACTGACCTGAACCGCAGCACGAGCCGGATAAGGGGCGCTGAAGTGTTTGCTCATAATTTCATTGACTGTGGCAAAATTCGACAAATCAGTCAGGAAAATATTCACCTTCACCATATCATTTAAACTGCCACCAGCAGCCTGACAAACAGCAGCCAGGTTTTCAAACACTTGCTGGGTTTGTTCAGCGAAATTTTCAGACACCATCTGCATAGTCTCTGGAACTAAAGGGATCTGGCCAGATAAATACACAGTAGTGCCAATTTTGACGGCCTGACTGTAAGTACCAATAGCGGCAGGAGCTTTATCTGTACTGATGATCACTTTTGACATAACAACTATTTCCTTCTGTAAACTTTAAGTACCTCAGGCACAACACGAATTTTGCGCATGACGTTAGCTAAATTAATGCGGTCACGTACAGATAAAGTGATTTTCACCACGTATTCACCTGTGTCTCTGTCGTCGGTCGACAAGTCCTGAATATTTGAATCCTGCGACGCTATCACTGTCGTCAGTTTTGCCAGCACACCGGGCTGATTGACAATAAATACCCGGATATCACATAAAAATTGTTTATCGCCTGTTTTATCCCATTTCACCGGGAAGTATTTACCCGGTTCTTTTTCCCAGCCACGAATATTACGGCATTCCACACGGTGCACGTTCAGGCCTTTGCCTGGCGTGGCATTAGCGGCAATTTCATCACCAGGAATAGGGCGGCAACATTTGGCGAAGGTCAATAACATACCTTCAGAGCCAATAATAAAGGCTTTGGCTTTTTGGTTAGCCGGATTTTCAGCAGGCAATGCTTCTTCGCCTGAATCAAAACCACCCATCAAACGCCGTGCTACAGCGATGGGCAACTGATTACCCAAACCTATTTCAACCAGCAGTTCATCCAACGATTTTTGCGTAGTGCTTTGCAGTACCTGCTCAATACGTTCTGGCGGAATACTTTCCAGTTTGACATCACCCAAAGCTGAAGTGAGTAAACGACGGCCTAAGCCCACAGCTTCACTCAGCTGCTGTTTTTTCAAGTAGTTACGAATACCTAAGATGGCACGACTGGTCACCACATGGTTCAGCCAGTTGGCGTTAGGTTTACCGCCTGGGCTGGTGATAATTTCAACCGTCTGGCCAGTTTCTAAAGGTTTGTTCAGCGGATAAGGTTTACGATCCACCCGCGCGCCAACACATCTGTTTCCTATATCGGTATGCACTGTGTAGGCAAAATCGACCGCATTGGCACCTATAGGTAATTCAACAATCTGACCTTTAGGACTGAATACATACAACTCATCCGGATAGAGTTCAGATTTGACGTTTTCGACAAATTCGTAGGTGTTGCCTGAGCTTTGTTGCAGTTCAAGTAAACTTTGCATCCAACGCTGAGCACGGATTTGCGCTGTGGTATTTTTGTTTTCGCCTGCGCCTTTATAGGACCAGTGCGCAGCTATACCTTTGTCAGCCATTTCATCCATTTCACGGGTACGCATCTGAATTTCCACTGGAATACCGTGTGGACCAATCAGAGAGGTGTGCAAGGACTGATAACCGTTTTGTTTTGGAATAGCAATATAGTCTTTAAAACGGCTTTCAATAGGCTTAAACAGGTTATGCACTACACCTAAAACCCGATAACAGTTGTCTATGCTGTTAATCAGTACACGGAAACCGTAAATATCCATCACATCGTTAAACATCAGCTCTTTGCTTTTCATCTTGCGATAGATGCTATACAGATGTTTTTCACGGCCAGCTACTTCTGCTTCGATACCGGCGGCTTTAATACGCTGTTCTATTTCCGACTGAATGCGTTCGATAATTTCTTTGCGGTTGCCCCTGGCCTGCTTCACTGCAGTTTCCAAAGCGCGATAGCGCATAGGGTATAAAGCGCGGAAGCCCCAGTTTTCCAGCTCGTTTTTAATATTGTGAATACCTAAACGGTTGGCGATAGGGGCATAGAGTTCTAACGTTTCGCGGGCAATACGACGGCGCTTTTCTGGTTTGAGAGCACCTATGGTGCGCATATTATGAGTGCGGTCGGCCAGTTTAATCAGAATAACGCGGATATCCTGCGTCATCGCCATAAACATTTTTTGCAAGTTGGTAACTTCGAACTCTTTGATATCTTTGAATTTTACTTTATCGAGTTTACTGACACCCTGTACCAGTTCGGCTACTGTTTCACCAAAAGTGCGGGTTAAGTCTTCTTTACTGACAGGAGTATCTTCAATCACATCGTGTAATAACGCAGCCATTAAGGTTTCGTAATCCATGCGCATTTCGGCAAGGATACTGGCAACTGCAACAGGATGAGTAATATAAGGTTCGCCACTGGAGCGAATTTGTGGCGCGTGCGCGTCGCGGGCTACAACATAAGCCTGTTGCACCAGAACGACCTGCTCAGCTGGCAGGTAAGCACTGATTTGATTTTTCAGGCCTTCAAACAAATACATCCGAAACTCCCCAATACGCACAACGCTTTGGCGTGTTCCTTTGAATATACGTGGATTTCAAACTATTGCCAACGGCCGGATACCGTTGGCAGAGGGTACGAGCTCAGATTATTCGTCAGAACCGATAATTGCAGCAACGGCAGCCATTTCAGAGGCTTCTTGCTGTAACTGTTCACGACGTTCCTGCTGGTCCAGAATACCGTTCGTGATAAAACCTTTTTCGATTTCACGTAAAGCAACCACAGTTGACTTATCGTTTTCCGGGTCAACCATTGGCTCTTTGCCTTCAACAGCTAACTGACGGGCACGACGTGAGGCCACCAGAATTAAATCAAAGCGGTTACCAATTTTATTTACTGCATCTTCAACTGTTACGCGAGCCATCTGCCACTCCGGTTAATCTGGGTCTGAATAAAGACCGCATAGTCTACTCTATTTCGTTTCGTTCGCCAACAGGCCAGAAATTAACTTCTGTTGCCGCAGGGCTTGTTTGTTCTGTTTCAGGCGCTGGGTGAGGATAATGCCGGAAAATTGCTGTAACGCCAGTTCCAGATCGTCATTCACCACCCAGTAGTCGTATTCGCTGGCATGACTGATTTCATCACGGGCTTTCGCCATGCGGCCAGCTATCACTTCTGCACTATCCTGACCACGCTGATTCAGGCGTTGCTCTAAAGCTTCAACACTGGGTGGCAGAATAAAAATAGTAGTGACAAAAGGCAGTTGGGCTTTAATTTGACGGGCACCTTGCCAGTCAATATCCAAAAAGACATCTATACCTTGGGTAAGTTTATCCGCCAGGGCTGCTTTGGACGTACCGTAATAATTACCAAAGACTTCAGCCCATTCAATAAATTGATCTTGTTCAATCAACTGTTTAAAGGCTGGAATATCAGTGAAATGGTACTGCACACCATTACTTTCGCCCGGCCTTGGTGAGCGGGTGGTATGAGACACACTCAGCTGCATATCGGTATGTTGTTTCAGCAGCGCATTAATGAGCGTGGATTTTCCCGCCCCGCTTGGCGCTGAAATAATAAATAAGTTACCTAATAAATCCTGCATGCCGTACCACCTTCTGATCAAAAGCGGATTTTAGCCGCATCGCTGTCGTGCTGCAAACAAGGTGTGGTGTTTGTTCAGGATTTCTTTTTCGCTTTGACCGACAAAGTCAAAGTGAATTTGGCCATCAGCTCGTCGCCATGCAAAGAAGGGCAGGTGACATCAATAGTCACTGGCTGATTAATCCGCTCTCCGGTCTCGAGCGATTGTTGGATCATCTGATCTATTAAAGCGCCATCGTTGCTGATGAAATGAATAGCAGCTTCAGGGCGCTTTAAAAACTCGCCCTGCACATCTTTAAAAGCAAAATGGATATTCAGGCCTTTTTGTCGCGCTTTGTAAAAAACTAAAAAAGCACCGGCTAAATCGGCACCTATAGCCAAAGCACCAAAATAAATACTGCCTAAATGATTTTTAGTATGGCGATGATGTGGCATACGAATGACGGTGCGAGCGTCTGTTAATTCCAGAATTTTTGGCTTACAAAAACCAATCAGCGGAATATAACGAAATCCAAACCACCAGAGTTGCCAGTTGGCTTTAGTTAAGGTGTTCATAAAAGCATGCTCCAGAATTCAACTGGTCGGAGCTTATCATTCTGGTTGCGATAGTGCGACTTTTTGCTGCCAATGGCGCTCAAAATTCGCTTTGGCTTGCTGGCGTTGCTCAACGCACCAGACCATTTGTCTGCTGTCGCGTACACCAAAACATTGCTTCGGCTCAGAGTAATAAGCCAGCCATGCCTGTAATTTTTTGCCCTGATAAGGTGCTTTCACTGCAACTGAGCTGACATAAAGTTGTGGGCCTTTGGCTATATCATCCAGTGCCGCTGTTGTGTCTGGTGCCTTGATGGTTTTCTTTGGTTTAATCTGCGGTGTGACCGGTTTTTGGCAAAACTGATCCAGCTGTTTTTCTAACAAACGCTGATCGAGGCTGAGCTGTTCTGCTTCTTTTAAGCTGTACCCTGAACTGATTTTTTGCTCCAGTTGCTGCAGTTTTTTGGTGGCTTTGGCACAATCAGCTGCTGGCCATTGGGGTTGGGCATAAAGTGCAAAACTGCAGCAGAATACAATACACAACAGCGGTTTCATCCACAACTCCGCCTGTTAATGAAGGGTTAAATAACTATAGTTGATTTTTGGCGCTTTGAGCTGACTGAATTCAAGGGAAGAAACAGGCTCTGCTGGTCTGTTTTTTTTTGCAGCTGAACGCATTCTCTGATCCTTTATCAGACTGAAATCGTTTAGCTTGGTTAGATAATACAAAATACTGAATAAATTAAAGAAATAGCCTACGACTTCCAGATAACGCTGGCTATGCTGAGTGGGCTGAACAGGCTGTTTATTGTCACTGAATGAAGCGGAGTTTTTGCATGAAATTGGTAAAACTAGTGATGCTATCCGGCCTTTGGCTGAGCTGCGCTGTTGTTGCACAACAAAGCCCGGCTGTACCTGTCAAAACCGCTGTGGTGCAACAGCAGGCTGTGCCTGTTTGGATCCGGGCTATAGGACAGGTGAAAGCCCAACAAAGTGTCGAAATACGTCCGCAGGTCGATGGGGTGTTGCAGCGCATTCTGGTGGAAGAAGGCCAGTTGGTGCAGGCCGGGGATCTGCTGGCTGTGATTGATGATCGCAGCATTAAAGCAGCCCTTGAGCAGGCGAAAGCTCAGCTTTCTGTGGTTCAGGCCCAACTGGATGTAGCGCGACTGGATTTAAAACGTTATCAGAATTTACGCAAAGATCAGGCAGTATCGGCACAAATGGCCGATCAGCAACAAGCCACAGTGCAACAATTAGAGGCTGAACTTCGTAGTGTGCAGGCCACTATCAATGCGCAGCAAGTGGAGTTGTCTTTTACTCAAATTCTGTCGCCTATCGCAGGTCAGGTCGGCATTCGTAATGTAGATGCAGGCAACTATGTCCGAACCAGTGATGCAACCAGTTTGTTTTCTGTGGTGCAACTGGACCCTATCAGTATTGAAATTGCCCTACCTCAGTCCCGTTTAGCCGAGTTACAGCTTCTGATGCAACAAATCAGGCAAAAGCAGACAGTTCCCGTCTTGGCTTATTTAAAAGAAGGAGCGGATCCGCTGGCGCAGGGCCAGCTCACTGTGGTGGATAACAGGGTGGCTTCAGCGACTGGCACTATCAGAGTCAAAGCTGATTTTGCCAATCCGGATTCTGCCTTATGGCCAAGTCAGTCTGTGGTGATCGCTTTGCAAAGCAAGGTGTTAGAAAATGCCTTAACTATTCCGGCAAAAGCCTTACAGCAAGGGCCACAAGGCGCTTTTGTCTGGTTTGATGATCAAGGTAAAGCCGCTACTGCAGCAGTTGATGTGGTATTGCAGGATAAAAATCAGGTAGTAGTGACAGGAGTCACCGCTGGTCAGCAGGTGGTGGTGGATGGGCAAAGCCGGTTACGCAGAGGATCAGAGCTGAAAGTTCTGGCTGATGCCCCTCAAACTGCGGCTACGGAGCGCTAAGCATGAAAAGCCGCAGTCTGTATGCCTGGTGTATGGATCACCCTATAGGCACAGTATTACTGACATTCGCTTTGGTGTTGTTAGGTATATTGGCCTTTCCACGTTTATCTATAGCGCCTTTGCCTGAGGCTGATTTTCCTACTATTCAGGTGAATGCCCGTTTACCCGGGGCCAGTGCTGAAACTATGGCTTCTTCTGTTGCTACTCCTTTGGAGGTGGCATTAAGTTCAGTGCCTGGCATTACCGAAATGACGTCAACCAGCGCTTTAGGTTCGGTCGAAGTGACTTTGCAGTTTGTACTGGAAAAAGATATCGACAGTGCAGCTCAGGAAGTGCAAGCCGCACTGAATCAGGCGGCAGGGCGTTTGCCTGATATGCCTAATTTACCGACCTGGCGTAAGGTGAACCCGGCCGACAGTCCTATTCTGATTATTGGTGTGACCTCTGAAACTTTGTCCCGCACGGAAATCAGTGATTTGGCCGAAACTGTACTGGCGCGCCAGATGACCCAGATTAATGGCGTGGGTGAAGTTTTTATTGGCGGCCAACAAAAACCTGCTATTCGTATTCAGGCCAGGCCTGAAGTTTTAGCAGCTGCGGGTTTAACCCTGGCAGATATTCGCACCGCGGTGCAAAGAGCCAGTGTTAATTTGCCTAAAGGCGCTTTGTTTGGTGACAACAGAGTGTCCACTCTTGCGGTCAATGATCAAATTTTCTCAGCCGATGAATACGCTGATTTAATCGTCAGTTATAGCGATGGTTCTCCTGTGTACTTGCGTGATGTAGCCACAGTGAAACTGGGCGCTGAAAACGATTTTGTGCAAATCTGGCCTAATGGTGAATCTGGTGTGGCGCTTATTATCCGCCGTCAGCCAGGTGCCAATATAGTGGCCACTGCGGATCGAATCAGAGCTGCTTTACCTCAGCTGACCGCCGCTTTACCTGCTGATGTGAAGGTAGAAGTATTTAACGACAGAACCCGTACTATTCGTTCTTCTTTGCATGAAGTAGAACTGACGCTGGCGATTGCTGTGGTGCTGGTAATAGCTGTAATGGCGGCATTTTTACGGCAATGGTCGGCCACCCTGATTGTCTCTGCTGTGCTCGGGGTGTCCTTGATTGGCACCTGTGCTTTTATGTATCTGGTTGGCTTTAGTCTGAATAACCTGACGCTGGTGGCTATTGTCATAGCCGTAGGCTTTATTGTTGATGATGCCATAGTCGTGATTGAAAACATTCACCGGCACTTAGAAGCGGGCGACAGCAAAAGAGTAGCGGCGCTCAAAGGCGCTGAAGAAATTGGTTTTACTGTGGTGTCGATCAGTGTGTCTTTGGTGGCAGCTTTTATCCCGCTGCTCTTTATGGGCGGCATCATTGGCAAGTTGTTTCTGGAGTTTTCGTTAACAGCAGCGGCGGCTATTCTGATTTCAGTGGTGGTGTGTTTAACTTTAGCCCCTACTTTAGCTTCTATTTTTATGGACAAAGCGCCAGCCCATGACCCGGACAATCCTGGTTTTTTTGACCGCTTAGTGAAACGTTATGACACAGTGCTGACCTGGGCTTTGGATCATCAGAAGATAATGCTCGGAGTGTTTTTTCTGACAGTGGCAGGCAGTGTCGTCAGTTTTATAGCCATTCCTAAAGGCTTTTTTCCGCTGCAAGACACAGGTTTTGTTATAGGTGTCACTCAGGCTGCTTCAGATATTCCATACGAAGATATGATTGCCAAACATAAACAGCTGGAGCAGATCTTAAAAAATGATCCGGATATCACAGGCTTTAACCATGCGGTAGGCGGCAATAACTCAACTGGCTCAGGCCGGGTCTGGGTGGTATTAAGCGATCCTGATGATCGTGATGCCAGCGCCAGTGAGATTATTGACCGGTTACGACCACAGTTTGCGCAAATTCCGGGCCTCCAGGTGTTTTTAAGGGCGGCTCAGGATATTAATTTAGGTGCTGGCGGTGGTGCCCGGGCTCAATACAGCTATGTGCTGAAAGCCTTAAGTAGTGAAGAGTTAGCCACCTGGACTCAGGCGTTAACGGCGAAGTTACGGCAAAATCCGATATTTACCGATTTATCCAATGACCTGCAATGGGATGCCAATATTATCAAGCTGGAACTGGACAGGCAGGAAGCCGCCCGTTTAGGTTTTGCTGCTGCCGATTTGGATCAGGCTTTGTACGATGCCTTTGGTCAGCGTCAGATCAACGAATATCAAACTGAAACCAACCAATACAACGTGATATTGGAGCTGGACCCGGCCCAGCGTGGCACAGCAGAAAGCCTTAATTATTTCCACTTACGTTCTCCAACTACAGGGCAAATGGTGCCTTTATTGGCTTTTGCAAAAGTGCTGCCAGCGACCAGTGGTCCTGTGGTGATTGCACACAATGGCATGCAACCGGCAGCGAATTTATCCTTTAATCTGGCTGCAGGTATTTCATTGGGTGAGGCTGTGGATGCTCTGGAGCAAGCTCGGACCGAGTTACAAATGCCAGCTTCAGTGTCAGGTTCATTCCTTGGCGCAGCTCAGGCGTTTCAGGATTCTCTGGCCACTCAACCTCTGCTGATTTTCACGGCTTTATTAGCTGTCTATATCATTTTGGGCGTGTTGTACGAGAGTTTTGTTCACCCTCTGACTATTTTGTCTACTCTGCCTTCTGCTGCTATCGGAGCCATTCTGCTGCTATGGGTCTGGCAGCTGGATTTCTCTATTATGGCGCTTATCGGCATTATTTTGCTGATAGGGATAGTGAAGAAAAACGGCATTCTGATGGTCGATTTTGCGTTGCAAGCCCAGCGTGAACAAGGTTTGTCGGCGAAAGAGGCTATTCATCAGGCCTGTTTAGTAAGGTTCCGCCCTATTATGATGACCACCTTGGCTGCTATTTTAGGCGCAGTGCCTTTAATGATGGGTTTTGGTACTGGCGCAGAACTGCGTGTGCCTTTAGGTGTGGCTGTAGTAGGCGGTTTAGCCTTTAGCCAGGTACTGACCTTATTAACGACTCCTGTGGTATTCCTCGCCTTGGATAAAGCCTTTTTACAGAAGAAATAACCGCAGAGGTCAGGCTTTGATCCGCCTGATCTCTGGCTAGGTCGAAGCTCGCTCCACAATGCGATAGCCCACATCTATAGGTGGTTTATGGGTTTTGTCCTCGCCTGATGCTGTCATCAGTAATTCAACAGCCTGCTGGCCCATTTCAAAACGGGGGGATGCTACGCTGGTGATTGAAGGTTCTACCAAAGCTGAAGCTTCTAAGTCGTTAAAACCACAAATGGCGATATCAGCCGGTACTTTCAGGTTCATACGCTTGGTTTCAAACAAAGCACCTAACGCCAAATCATCGTTACAGCAGAATACTGCATCACACTGGCCCTGAGATTCAGCCATCACGGCCTGTAGCAACTGACCGCCTAAACGTATGGATGAAGACTGAGTGGTGGTGACTACATAACTCTGACAAGGCTGCTTAAAGTCCGCTATCGCCTTTTTAAAGCCGGCCAAGCGTTGCTGAGTACGAGGGTCCATTCGGGCACCTAAAAAGCCCAGTTTACGATAGCCTTTTTGCAGTAAATGGTTGGTGATATCCACCCCTGCATTAAAGTGCGAAAAGCCAATATTCATATCAATAGGGCAGTCACTGAGTTCCATCAGCTGCACTATAGGAATACCGGATTGCTGCAGCAATTTACGGGCATAATGGGTTTGATCTGTGCCGGTTAAAATAAAACCTTCAGGCGACTGGCTGAGCAGCGTTGCGATCAGCTTTTCTTCTTCCAAAGGTGAATAATGGCAATCCCCCAGGATCACCTGCAAATGATGCGGTTTCACCGCGCTGTAAATACCCTGCAGTACATCATTAAAAACTATGTTAGATAATGATGGAATGATAACCGCAATCACACCAGAGCGACGGGAAGCCAACGCGCTTGCAGCATGGTTACGGATATAGCCAATTTCATGCACGGCCTGTTCAACTTTTACCCGCAGTTTTTCTGAGACTTTATCCGGGTTGCTAAGCACACGCGACACTGTGATGGCACTGACACCTGCTACTTTGGCCACATCTTTCAGGTTAGGTTTTTTATTCATTATGCCACTCTCAAGCCTTTGAAAAACAATAACGGAAACTATGGTTTGAGTCAAAATGGTTGCGCTATCATTTTGGCTGCTTTAAGCTGAAGTCACATTTTTATGGAAGGTGTGATCGTATCTGATGCAACAGGATCCAACAGGGCAGCTGGCAAGCAAAACAAAAAATGCGAACCACTGCCAAAGTCTGATCATTATGGGCGTGGCCGGCAGCGGTAAATCCACACTCGCTTTGCGCCTTGCAGAGCAACTGAGTTGGTTTTATCTCGAAGGGGATGATTTTCATAGCCCAGAAGCCAAACAAATGATGGCGTCAGGCACACCTATTAGCAACGAGATGCGGGATCTGTGGGTCAATCGTTTATGTGCAGCTTTGCAAAACTGTGCAGCCAGACAACAGCATGTGGTACTGAGTTATTCAGGTTTAATCCGTCAGCATCGTGAGCGTATTCGTCAGGCAGCATCCCATCCACAGTTTATTTATTTACAAGGCAACGCTGAATTACTGGCCAAACGGCTGGCGCAGCGGCAAAACCATTTTATGCCTGTGTCTATGCTGCAAAGCCAACTGGCGACTATGGAGTCGGTAGATCAGGAGCCTGATGTGTTGTGTCTGGATATCAGCCAAAGCGTCAGTGAACTGATGCTGCAGGTGGTATTAAAAATCGAACAACAACTATAACAAGCGATCACGACCGGCCATCAGGCTCTGGCGCATGATCAATAAATCTGCGAATCAAAACAACAGAACAACGACAGGGTGACAAAGTGACAACAGAAACTGCGGTACCTCAAGACAGGCTAAAGCTGCGCGAAAAAGTCGGTTATGGCCTGGGCGATATGGGTTTTAACTTCTATTGGGCCAATATCTCTGCCTTTTTATTAATTTTCTACACAGATGTGTTTGGTATTTCAGCGGCTGCCGCCGGCACCATGATGCTGATCACTAAAATCATCGATGCTTTTACCGACCCTATGATGGGCGCTTTAGCAGACAGAACCAAAAGCCGTTTTGGTAAGTTCCGGCCTTATTTATTGTGGTTAGCTTTGCCTTTAGCTGGTGCTGGTGTGTTGACCTACAGCACGCCAGACTTAGGCCCAGGCGGTAAACTGGTATGGGCTTATTGTACCTATAGTTTGCTGATGCTGACCTACACAGCTATCAATATTCCTTATTCAGCCTTGTCTGGTGTGATGACCCGTAACAGTCAGGAGCGCACTACTTTAGTTAGCTTCCGTTTTATTGGCGGTTTTACCGGCGGTATTCTGGTGACTTATTTAACCCCTAAACTGGTTGTGTTATTAGGCCAGGGTGATGAAATCTTAGGCTGGCAGCTGACCATGGGCGTTTTTGGTGTGGCTGCTGCTTTGTTGTTTATTTTTACTTTTCTCAGCACCAAAGAACGTATTCAGCCGGTCAGCGAAAATAACAGTGCTGTGAGGCAGGATTTACTTGATTTAAAAAACAACAAACCCTGGCTGGTGCTCTTTAGCTTAGCGCTGATCATTATGATCACTATCACTATGAGAGCCAGCAGCGGTGTGTATTACTTTAAATACTATGTGGAGCGGCCTGAACTGGTGGGCGAGTTTTTATCCTCTTATATGTTTGCTTTGGCTTTAGGCGCTGCTTCTACGCCTTTAATGACTAAGTTTATGGATAAAAAGCCGCTGATGATGCTGCTGATGAGCCTGGCCGGTCTGTTTTCTATCAGCTTGTTTTTTGTACCAGCCGACCAGGTAGGTTTAATTTTTGCCATCAATCTGGCTATAGGTTTTGTGTTGGGGCCTAAGTCTCCTTTGGCCTTTTCTATGTATGCCGACACTGCAGATTACAACGAATGGCGCACTGGCCGTCGTGCTACAGCTATGACCTTTTCAGCCGCTACCTTTTCACAAAAGCTTGGCGGGGCTATTGCCTCAGCAGTAATTGGCTGGTTATTGGCACTGATAGGTTATGTGGCTAACACTGAACAAAGTGCCGGCTCACAACTGGGTATTTTACTCATGGTTTCAGTGATCCCTGGCTTAGTGGCCTTTTTGGCTGCTTTTGTGATGCGCTTTTACCATTTAGATGAAAAACAATTGCTGACCATTCAGCAAGAACTGGATCAGCGTAAATCAGCACCCTTTGTAAAAAATGACGTAGTCGGAGTGTCGGAGTAACTATGAAGAAGTTGATGCAAGCCACAGAAAGCGGCCAGCGTTATGAATTGTACAGCGCCACTGCGATGCCACAGGCTGCGGCTTTTTTATGGAACAAGGTGATGATGATCCAGCAAAACTGCCGTGGTTACGCCACAGCGCAGTTTATGCAGCCAGAACCCGCCAAATATGCCCATGCGCCGAACTTAGAAGCTAAAACTTTTATGCAGCCGGAGCAGCCCTATTATGCTCATCATCCGGGCCGTTTTGTGTATATCAAAGATGAAAACAGCGGTGAAATCTGGTCTGTGCCGTACGAGCCGGTACGCAAAGAAGCCCAAAATTTTGTGTTTTCAGCGGGCAAGTCGGATATCCGCTGGCAGCTCACACTGGACTCAGGTTTAACGGTGGAATGGCTGTTGACCTTAACGCCAGATCAACCGCTGGAGTTATGGCAACTGACGGTACGCAATGATTCAAAGCAGAACCGTTCTTTAAGCTTGTATCCGTATTTCCCTGTTGGTTATATGTCCTGGATGAACCAGTCTGGCCGTTATGATGCCGATTTAAAAGCCATTATCTGCTCATCAGTCACGCCTTATCAAAAGTATCCGGATTACTTTAAAAACAAGTTCTTAAAAGACAAAACCTTCTTATTGGCTGAGCGCACACCGGATTTCTGGGAAGTGAACCAGCAACAGTTCGAAGGGCAGGGCGGTTTACATGCACCTTCTGCAGTGCAACAACCGTTTTTAGCTTGTGGCGATTCAGACTACGAAACGCCTGCTTGTGTGATGCAGTACATAGTATCTTTAGCTTCAGGCCAAACCGAACAATACCGTTTTGTGTTTGGTCCTGCTTATGACAAGGCGGAAGTTGCGCACATTCGTCAGCAAGTGTTTGGCACGCCAGAGAGTTTTGATCAAATCCAGCAGGCGTATGCCGCCTATGTAGCCCAGGCTGTGCCTTGCTTAGAAATCGACACGCCGGATCAAGAGCTGAATAACTATGTCAACCATTGGCTGGCGCGTCAGGTGTATTACCACGGCGACGTCAACCGTTTAACCACAGATCCACAAAGCCGTAATTATCTGCAGGATAATATGGGCATGAGCTATCTGGCTCCTGCTGTGGCTCGTCAGGCCTTTTTAACGGCCTTATCGCAGCAGCATCTGTCGGGTGAAATGCCGGATGGTATCTTGTTGCACAAAGACGCCGAACTGAAATACATCAACCAGGTGCCTCATACCGATCAATGCGTCTGGTTACCTGTCTGTATCAGTGCTTATCTGGCTGAAACCAACGATTACGCGCTGTTAAGCGAAAAAGTAGCCTATAAAGACTCGAGAGAGCAACACACAGTAGCTGAACATATCCATCGCGCTATGGGTTGGTTATGGCTGAAAAAAGATGAGCGCTGCTTAAGTTATATCGAGCAGGGCGACTGGTGTGACCCAATGAATATGGTGGGTTACAAAGGCAAAGGGGTATCGGGTTGGCTCAGCTTAGCCGCAGCTTATGCGCTGAACGTCTGGGCGCAAATTTGCCGTGATTTAAACTTTGACGAACAAGCCTCTTTGTATCAGCAACAGGCCAGTGAATTTAACGCCGCCGTTAATCAGTATTTATGGGATGGCAACTGGTATGGCCGTGGTATCACAGACGATAACGTCGTCTTTGGCACCAGCAAAGATACCGAAGGCCGTATTTATCTGAACCCACAAAGCTGGGCGTTATTAAGTGGTGCCGCCAACAGCGAACAACAGCAGCAACTGTTAAAAGCCGTAGAGCAGCAATTGCATACACCTTATGGTCCGCAAATGCTGGCGCCTGCTTATACAGCCATGCGTGAAGACGTGGGCCGGGTCACCCAAAAATACCCGGGTTCAGCAGAAAATGGCTCGGTGTATAACCATGCTGCGGCTTTTTATCTGTTTGCTTTGTATCAGGTGAATGAAGCCGACAAAGCCTATCAGGTATTAAAACAAATGCTGCCGTCGGACGATCCACAGGATCAGTTACAACGGGGTCAGTTGCCGGTATTTATTCCAAATTATTACCGTGGCGCTTACCAGACATTACCGCGCACCGCAGGCCGCTCCAGCCAGCTGTTTAATACAGGCACTGTGCACTGGGTATACCGCTGCTTAGTCGAAGGTTTGTTTGGCGTGAAGGGTAACCAACAAGGTTTAACTTTGGCGCCTCAACTGCCTGCCAGCTGGAACAAAGCCACTGTGTTACGCCGTTTCCGTGGCGCAGACTTCCATATTCGTTTTGAACGGGTTGCTGATGTCACAGCTCCAACACTCTGGCTAGACGGTGTGCAGCAGGCGGAGTTGGCGGTACGTACTATCACCGCAGGCCAAAGTTATCAGCTACTGCTGCAATTGCCGATTATAACTTCAGAGGGAACAGCATGATCCGTATAGGTTTATTAGGCGCAGCCCGTATTGCCGACCAGGCTATTATTCAGCCTGCCGCTTTGCGTAATGATGTGGTGATAGCAGCAGTGGCAGCATCGAATCTTGAAAAAGCTCAGGCTTTTGCGCAGCAGTTTGGTATAGAGCACGCATTTGGCAGTTATGACGAGCTTATTGCCCGCGATGATATCGATTTAATTTACAACGCCTTACCACCATCTTTGCACGCGAAATGGTCAATCAGAGCTTTATTGCATGGTAAACACGTTTTGTGCGAAAAGCCTTTTGCCATGGACGCCGAAGAAGCCAAAGCTATGGTGGCGGCTGCAGATGCCAGTGGCCGTTTGCTGATTGAAGCCTATCACTACCGCTTTCATCCGGTGTTTGCGGAAGTAGAGCGCTTAGTAAAGAGTGGCGAGCTTGGCACTATTCACACAGTGCGCAGCAATTTTTCAGTGCGTATTGCCGAAACACCAGGTTCTTTGCGCCATAACGCGCCTTTAGGTGGCGGCGCTTTAATGGATTTAGGCTGCTACCCACTGCACTGGTTACGCACTTTATTTGGCGGCACTCCAGAGATTTTATGGGCCGACGCCATTTGCCCTAAACCCCAACTCGATAGCAGCTTCGAGCTTCGCCTGCAGTTCCCGAACGGCCCGCTTTGTTATGTCGGCTGCGCTATGAGCGAACATCTAAGCCGTCACCACGACGCATCCTTGTATCTTGAAGGCGACAAAGGCCAACTAGAAGTTCTGAACCTGGTCGCCCCCCATCAAGGCCACAAGTTGTGCCTCACCAAAAACGGCGAGGCTCATGAGTATCAAATCAACGGCGACACCACCTACGACCACCAATTGGCGCATGTAATAGCCTGCATCAAAGGCGAAACCAAGCCGCTGACAGGTGGTCAGGATGCGATCGACCAAATGCAACTGATTGATGATGCTTATAAAGCGGCGGGGTTGTTGCCGCGGGGGCTTTGTAAGTAGCTTTGGGTGTTAATGCTGAATTTGGAAGCCGCTTTTTATAGCGCTTAGCTAGTCAGGTCTATTTATTCGAATAGGACTATATTCCTACTAAGCTACGCTTTTATAGGAATATAGTCCCATTTTTACTTTCCAAATCAGGCACTACCTTAGATTGAAATAAACCATAAACCGGACTATATTCCCTATATAGCTCAAATAAAGGGAATATAGTCCCATTTTGGATGGTTTTTATGTCAAAGCGCGATATGCACAGAGTGTTATTTCCTAAACAGCAAAAAATCCTCGCTACTTTTGGTGAAGACTTGCTGTTAGCGACCAGACGCCGTGGTTTTAATAAACAAACCATCTGTGACAGAACAGGCTTTGATAACAAGACTGTCAGTAAAGTATTTGCCGGTGATCCAGGTGTCTCCATAGGGGCCTATCTGAAGGTCATGGCAGTGTTGGGTATGGAAGATAATTTTGCTGAAGTGGCTGCACATGATGAAGTTGGTACCAAACTGCAAAACATCCAGCTGTTGGAGCGCTCACGATGAACCGAACTCTGGTCGACGTTTATGCAGCATGGATGCCGATAACAAAGCCTTTACAGATAGGGCAACTGACTTTTGCTGAAACAACCAGAGGTGGCATTTTTAGTTTTGCCTACGACAAAAGTTTTCTCAGTTCTAAATATCGTCTGCAAATCGACCCACTGTTAGCGCTGCATAGAGGTGAGCATTATAACGACTTGCCAGATCAAAACTTTCGTGCCTTTTTAGACTCATCGCCAGACCGTTGGGGGCGTTTATTAATGCAACGACGGGCTGCGATTGAACATCGTAAAGGCATTCGGGCTTCGGCCAGATTAACAGAGCTTGATTACCTGTTAGGTGTGCATGATTCCTATCGAATGGGCGGGATCCGCTTTAAAACTGCCGGATCACCAGACTTTCTGGACAACAACGCGGAGTTTGCTGCTCCACCTATCACATCACTCAGAGAGCTTGAATATGCTGCGATGAAAATTGAGCAGGATAAAAACATCGACAGTGACGAATACTACCGCTGGTTAAAGATGTTGATTTCTCCAGGTTCATCATTGGGTGGAGCCAGACCTAAAGCTTGTGTGACTGATGCTGATAACAACCTTTGGATAGCCAAATTTCCTAATCAAAACGATAACTTCGACGTTGGTGCCTGGGAAATGTTGTGCCATGAACTTGCGCTTGCCTCTGGCATTGATATGTTTCCCTGCAGCGTACAGCGTTTTTCTTCCAACCATCATACGTTTTTGACCAAACGCTTTGATCGGGTGGGTGACCAACGAATTCACTTTTCCTCGGCCATGACGCAGCTGCAATACTATGATGGTGAGCATTCAGCAGGAGCAAGCTACCTGGAAATCGCAGAGTTCCTGAGTAACAACGGCGCCCAGACTAAAGCAGACCTTGCTCAGTTGTGGCGGCGAATAGTGTTTAATATTGCAGTGTCGAATACCGACGATCATTTACGAAACCACGGTTTCTTATTGACGGAAAAAGGCTGGAAACTTTCTCCCGCTTACGATTTAAACCCAAGCCATGACAAACAAGGTTTGCATCTGAACATTACCGACAACTCCAACGCCTTAGATTACCAGCTGGCTTTTGAAGTGAGAGATTTCTTCCGTTTAAGTGAAGCTGAAGCTATCGCTATTTATGACGAAGTACTCAGTAAGGTGAAGCACTGGCAAGCCGTGGCAACCAAACTGGGGATCAACCGCAGTGAGCAAATCACTAAGCAAGGGGCTTTCAACCTTTAGCACCGTATTATTCAGGGCAGTGTTGTTTTGCTTTTGTGGTTAACCGAGGAATAATTCAGAGCATATCAGTATGAAAACAGGCCGTAACGATCCTTGCCCTTGCGGCAGTGGTAAAAAATACAAACAGTGCTGCATCAATGCGGTATCAAAGCAGCATGCAGAAATGTTCGGCGACATAGCGCAAGTCGTAGCGATGAACCCAAACCTGAATTTGGACGAATTGAATCTGGTGGCTCAGCATAAAATGGCGGAGCGTAACAACAAGCCTCATGCTGAGTTTTGTGGTCTGTCACCCACGCAGATGGAAAACTGGTTGTATGCGCCTTTGAGCGAATTAGCTCTGGTCAAAATCACCACACCAGTTGATTTATCCGCCAGCCCTGTGATGTGTTATTTGGCTTTGATGCTTGATGAAGCTATAGAACAAGGTGGATCTTTTAAGGCGACTACCAAAGGCAATCTTCCTGCCAAATTAGTAAAGCAAGCCAGTGAGCTGTTGCCTGAATTTGCGGTAGCCCGGTTTGAAACAGACCCCAGTATCAGCGAATTTTCTGGCAGCAACGAAGATAAATTTAATGCTCTGCATTACAGCCGATTACTGGCTGAACTTGCAGGTATTCTTTATAAAAAAACTGGCAGTTTTTATGTGAAAAAAGCGGCGATAAAACAATACCAGCAGCAGGGTATTAGCGCTTTTTTCTGGCCTATGCTGGAGGTGGCTATCAAACAATACAACTGGGCTTATCTGGATGGTTGGAGTGAGCAGGTTAAGCTGCAACCCTTCTGGCTTTTTATGCTGTGGCGTTTGCAAAGCCATGCCTCTGTCGAAAAGCTGAATGAAGAAGTGTGTGTCGCATTTCCAGCTCTGCTTCAGCAACTGCCGGATGAGCACTATTTCTCACCAGAAGAGCAACTCGGAAAAATGATTGAATCGCGTTTTGTGGTACGTTTTTTACAATTCTGGGGTTTTGTGACTTTAGACCCAAGACTGTACGTGAATGGGGTGAAGGTGCAGAGAAAGGCCAGCATAGAACCGCTGTTGCTGCAGAGTTTTAGCTTTTCTATTTAACTTATGTTGCGGGAAAGAAAAGTTGGAACTGCAGCTTCGTATACTTGAGTAAAACAGGCTCAGTCGATCTAAGTTTGCACTTCAGATACTGAGGAGTTTTTTAAGCCTGGCATAAGATATCGCGTGTTTTTCTGCGGACATATTATTCAGATTGTGCAGCTTCCAGCGCACAGCAGGCAACTGGTCGATACCCGAAAGCCCGAGTAGCGACCAATCTGGAGTACGATTTTTGAAGGATAGTAGGAACGCCCGTTCTTCTGTTGTCAGTGAAGTATTGATTCTATGTACTAACTGCAACAATGCGGCGTTCAGATCAACCAAAGGTATATCCTGCTCTGTCATAGTGCGAAACTCCCCTTCGTAGGTTGCTGTAATATCTTTGATATGTGGATCTAGCAGCTCTGCGATAGGGCGAGGGTGGCTAATCATGTATACCAGCACTGCTTTACGTAGGTCCTGAGTTAGCCCTTCGTTTTCAAGCAACTGCTTGATATCAAAAAGGTCACGAGGGTGTTGGCGATCCAGCGCTGCGCATATTTTGCCTGCATACAGATCAGCGAAACTCACTACGGTCATTTCGGCAAAACCGAATTCGGCCTCTACTGCTGCGCTGACAGGTATGACTTCAGGTGGATAAACTGTGCCTCGTAGTACAGGAGATAATTCTATTTTAATTTGTACAGTCCTTCTCTCCACCAGTAGACGCAAGGCATCTTCTTTCTCCTCAAAGGATCGGATAACCAAGGTATTGTCGAGACCTGCCATGATATTAGTCGAGAGAGTTTCCAGATTGGTTTTTATGGTTTCTAAAGCCTCAGGCCTGTCCATCATCGGTAGAAAAACCAGATCAATATCAACCGATAATCGTGGAAAGTCACGAACGAACAAATTGATAGCAGTGCCTCCTTTCAGCGCGAAACAACTGTGCTTGGCTACAAAAGGAATAACCTGCAGTAAAAGCTGAGCTTGCCGGTAGTAACGACTTTGCCTGTCCATTTGTTACATCTCCTTGGGCACAGTAATTTGCCATAGGGGCTCTAGTCTGCCGTCCTTCGCTATCAGCCGTTTGCCTGTGCCAAGTGAATAGTGCTCAGGGGTAAGGTGCTTGAACCAGGCATGTTGGTGTTTTACAGCCAGCCATAGAAAGAGTCTTTTGGCTTTAATACTGAAGCAGGCTTTGAGTAATTCGTCCAGCTTGCGTGGTGACAGGTTGTGCAGCCCTTGCATTAACTGGTTTGCATGTTCAAAGCTGATGGTTGCCGGAACATTGGCAAGTATCTCCAGTATGGCTTTTTCCGGACAAGAATACCGCAGTGGAGGAAGTGATTCCTGCCAGGTTTCCTGCCGGAGATACTCGTTGTTTTGCATCAGGGTTTCCGGCCAAAGGCGGCGTGTGCCGTGCCACTCAAACTGCGCCTGAATTTCTATTCTGTTCAACCACTTGGGAAGTACCAGATCAGAATACAGCTGAACTTGTGGCTTGCTTCCCTTGGACAAGTAATGGCCGAGACCTTCCAACTCCAATGCAGTTAAACCTCCAACATGAACCGGGGTTTCAGACATCAACTGCAAAGAAGTCACTATACCCTGCCATGACAGTCGAGCTTCTTGTCGCGCGTAAACACCAGCTGCGAGTGGGATTAAAGTTCGGCTGCGCACCGCATTATCCAAAAAGTGCAGATTGAATCCTTGCTCCACCAGCCATGATTTGGTTGCAATGAGATCCAGAGGCAGCACCTTCTGCAGTTGTTGTCTGGCCTGAGTATTCAGCATAGTGGGCCTTAACTAGTTTGGTAATTAGCAAATGTACGTCAATTATTGACGTGTTTTGTTGCTTTTTCAAACTGAATCAAGGGTGATGGTTTGCTGATTCAGTTTTTTACGTCAATTAATGACGTGAAAAGTGATGTTTTCAAACTTTATTCCTATTTAGGCATAGTATTATTGAAATATAGTCCTATTTTTGTTCTTCGATTCAGGCTTTGGTGAGATTGTAGGGCCGTTATTGTGCACTGAGGTGGACTGAGTTTCAGTCCGTTTTTATGTCGTATCAGTCGCTATTATTTTACGGCGTAGCAGCTAGTACGATATCCTGGAACAACTTGCTAAACCCCAAATCTTTATGCAGAGCATTCACTGCGCCAGCGCCAGAATGAAAAGGATTTTTTAATGCAGCAAATTGGCCTTTACGAGCAATTGATCACTCAGTTGGTTGAACGGAACTTGGATCGAACACGATTTTACGTCGGTGAGCGAGAGCTGTCTTCTAATGAGGCCTCAGTTTGGTTATCCCGCTTTCTCAGTAAAATTATGGAATTTGCTGTAGCCTCAGTTCCAACGGGTGACGATCGGTTAAAGCTGCAAATTGAGCTCGCTAACCAGATGCTGATGTGGCTGAAGGATAAAATTCAAGATGATGGTTTTATTGAAGAAAATTTACTAAGTAGCAGAGGAAAAATTCTGACAGCGTTGTACAGGCTAGATAACCCAATAGCTGCTGATTTACAGAAGTATGTTGAGGACATATTCCCGCTGACGGGTTTGACTGAGAGCGAGTTGTTTTGTGGTAGCAATGCAGGTTTGTCGCTGGAGTCTGAGCTAAAGCGTGAGATTTTGTCAGCAGATAAAATTTACTGGCTGGTGTCTTTTATTAAGTGGACTGGTATTCGTGTATTTCGCAACGAGTTGGAGTCTTTTGCGCGGAGTGGCCGTGAGCTGAAAATTATTACCACGTCTTATATGGGAGCTACAGATGCTAAGGCGGTTGAGTATCTGGCAAGCTTACCTAACACTGAAGTGAAATTGAGCTACAACACTGAACGTGAGCGGCTACATGCCAAAAGCTATCTATTTTTACGTCATACAGGTTTCCACACAGGATACATTGGTTCATCCAATCTATCGCACTCTGCACTGACGAACGGCCTTGAGTGGAATCTGAAAATCACATCGCAGGAAATTCCACATATTATTGATAAGTCACTGAACACTTTTGAAACCTATTGGCAATCCAGCGAGTTTGAACTATTTGATGGCCAAGTCGAGAGTCGCGAGAAGCTCAAGTTAGCATTAAAGACTGCCCGAGGTAGTGTTAGCGAAGGTCATCAGCATTATTTTGATCTAAAACCCTTTCCACACCAACTCGAAATTTTGGAACAACTTAGCATCGAGCGACAAATTCACAATAGGTTTCGTAACTTAGTGGTCGCAGCAACTGGTACTGGCAAGACCCTCATTTCCGCATTTGATTTCACCCGATTTATAAAAGAAAAACCAGATGCTAAGTTTTTATTTATTGCGCATAAAGAGGAGATCTTAATTCAAGCGCGTCAGGCTTATCGTGGCGTGTTGAAATGCGGCCAGTTTGGTGAGTTATGGGTTGGCAGTCACAGACCAGAGCATCACCATCAACTATTTGTGTCGATCCAGACACTGAATAATCAATTAGATTCTATAAAGTTGTCTGCAGACTTTTATGACTATCTGGTGATTGATGAAGTGCATCATATCGCTGCCAATAGCTACCGTGCAGTGCTTGATTACTTCCAGCCTAAAATCCTATTAGGATTGACGGCTACGCCGGAACGTCATGACGGCGCAAATATTTTAGATGATTTTTGTGGTGTCATTGCTGCAGAAATACGATTGCCGGAAGCGATCAATAGGCGGCATCTCTGCCCATTCCAGTATTTTGGTATTGACGATGATACTGACCTTCGAGGCATTAGCTGGAATCGTGGCCGCTATGATATTTCGCAGCTAAGCAATCTTTACACTCATAATCAAAGCCGCGTAAATAAGATTTTGCAAAGCATGCAGCAAATCATCACTGATATCGGCTCTATGAAAGCTCTGGCCTTTTGTGTGAGTCGTGAGCACGCCACGTATATGTCCAAACAATTTTTGCTCAAAGGTATCAAAAGTGACGTATTAACCAGTGATAACAGTGACGAGCGGCAGCAAAAGCAGCAGGCGCTCCGTTCTGGCATAATCAATGTGTTATGTGTGGTTGATATCTTTAACGAAGGTGTAGATATTCCAGAAATTGATACATTGTTATTGTTACGACCTACCGAAAGTTTGACTATTTTCCTGCAACAGTTGGGACGCGGCTTGCGTCTAGCCGATGACAAAGAGTGTTGTACTGTATTAGATTTTGTTGGGAATTCACGAGCTGAATATGATTTCTCCAATAAATTCCGTGCACTGATTGGTAAAACAAATAAAGCCATTAGCGAAGAAATTAAACAAGGTTTCCCACACGCACCACTTGGCTGTCGGATTGAGCTATCGAAAATCACGCAAGAGATGGTCCTGAACAATATTCGTCAGGCGACACTGACGACTAACAGGTTAGTCGGTCTTATCAGGCAATACCCTCATAATTTTGAATTGCCGTTAACCCTTGGTAATTTTCTTAAATTACATCCACATATTGGTATCCGTGATTTATATCAACGGGGTGGGTGGAGCGAATTAGTCTCGCGTTCATTTGATGAAGTCAGAGAAAAAGATACCGATGATGTATTGGTTGAAGTATACAAACGGGCTATCAAACTCAAGATTTTGGCCTGTGACGACTATCACTATTTGGTATTCCTGAAAAAGCTCGTCTCGCACCATTTTGTTGTTGAAGGCTCTCAGAACCCACGGTTGGCGTTAATGTGTCATTACGACTTTTGGCAAAAGCCAGGTCCTGCAGTAGGTTTCGAAACACTTGAGCAAAGTTTAAATGCTTTAAACTGCCTATCTCTTAGGAATGAGTTGCTCGACGTTTTGGAGTGGAAAATCGCGCGAACTAAGCATGAACAGTTAGCTTTGGCAGGTTTACCAGAAGTGCCACTACGACTTCATGCCCGCTATACACGTGAGCAAATATTAACTGGTTTTGGAGCCATAACTTTCGAGCGACAACCTCCAGCAAGGGAAGGGGTTTATGTTATTCAAAATCAAAATATTGAGCTGTTATTTGTCACTTTAATTAAAAACGAAAAACAATTTTCTCCGACGACCATGTATCACGACTACGCCATTAATGAATCGCTGTTTCATTGGCAGTCACAAAATAGCGCACGTCCAGATCGTGGTCGAGGTTTGGATTATCTACAGCATAAAATGACGGGCAAGAGGATTTTCTTGTTTGTTCGTGAGCAAACAGACGATGAATATGGCCGTACTATGGGCTTTGTTAACTATGGTGAAGTTGAGTATGTATCACATACAGGCTCACAACCCATGAGCATTACCTGGAAGCTTCAGTCGCCTATGCCGAGCTTTATGTGGCAACAAGCGGCGAAGTTAGCTGTAGGGTAAAAAAAAGGAGAACCCTTAAGGTATAAAGCCCTGAATTTACGAAAATACAGGGCTTTGATAGCAAGCTATTGATTTTATTCGATATTTTGTATCTGTTAATTGATTTATTTTTATAAGTTATTTTAAATCAATTGCTTGTGTGTAAATTCGATATTAATTTTTGCGTTTTACTCGCCACTTTACCCACCATTTTAGGTTTGCTTTAAATATGCATTAACTGCTTACTTTCGAAAGTGGGCCATCAAATTGTTGTTCTACATAATCCAATACGTTATGCGACAGTTTTATAAAAACCGCTAACGCATCCTGCCACTGAGTGGGGATTTCAGCATACACCATAGGGCTAACATAGCTGTTGTATCGCTGCTCGAACTTAGGGTTGTCAGCTAAAAGCTGCAATCCAAAGCGCAACTCTTCAATAGGGGATCCAACCATCTGTGGATGTTGATTACCGTAGCGATCTATATCTGTGCGGATTGCTCTGGCTACCAGTGAGCCAAGTTGTTCGATATCTGAAGGTTGGGCAAGTTGGATATGGTAAGTATCGTAGATATGCCGAACTAAGGTCTCGTCATCATCCCGTTCGCTGTTGCGCTCTACACTAGCTGTTCTGCGCATCATAGAAAGCAGTTTTTCGGCTTGTGTCTCAATAATCGCAGCGCAGGATAACTGGTTAATCTCGACATCGCTTTTCAGCACACGCGAAAAAATAGACTGAATACTCCGTGGCTCAGAGGCGCTGAGTAAATCAGACTCGATAAACTCCAGTTTGATAAATGGACGTAAACAGGGAGCTTGCTGATACTCCTGTGGGTAACGGATTTCGAAACTGAAATATCTATATTCATCTAACACTAGAGGCGCAGTTTCAACAGAGAAGATTTCACTCTGTGCAATAACTGACTCAACTAGCTGCTTAGCGGCCTTGCGTGCATTTCTTTTGGCATTGCGAGATACGAGACCAGAAAAAGCATGCTTCGGGACCAGCTTTAGATCGACGTCTTCAGACATGCGATAGGTTTTAATAGCTGACTTCGCCAGTGCTGTTCCACCAGAGAACACGATGTGGTGATATTCGAGTTCAAGTGCAGATATCTGCTGCAGTAATTGCACTACGTAATAGTCTTTTTCAACAATGGCAGGGTTGCCAAGCCCTAAAGCATTCGCAACATCGACAAAGAGTGAACTATCGAACTTCGTTGACACGCTGTTTCCCTACCGCAATCTTGCGGGTAAAGCGCGAACTCTTAGGAATAATCTTCACATTTGCCGGAATTTGAGTGCTTTCGCCTGACAAATTTTTCAGAGACAAGTCATCAAGTTGATAATCAACACCTAACCTTTCCATAGCCTCTATCATTACACCGTCATTACCGGCAGGGTTGTCCGGCATTAGCTGACCAGTGATGCGATTGATTCTGGCGCGTACATACATGCCGTAGCCAATTTTCAACAGCAAGCCTTCGCGTACCAGGCTTCTGAGCCCACGGCCAACCTGATCATAATCAGCGATATCAGTAAAATCAGAACGCAGGAAAACAGAACGCTTAGAGCGCTTCACTCTGGTTTGTATTCTGTCTTGTATCGTCATCTGATACCTCCCGTTTATCGTAGTTGTAGCATAAGCAAAAATACGACAATTATCAAATGCAAAAATGCGACATCAATATCTCATTTTAATCATTATTTACCTGATGTTCTGTGGATTTTAGGTGCTTGCATTTGGCGTGTTTAGTGTGAAGCTACACTAGCCAGGAAATTGTTGATTGGTTAGGTGTAAGTTTTTAAGCTAGCTAATGTCGCTATCAAGGATTGGTTAGCCGATACAATTCTAAATTGTACTGAAAAAGGTATGAATTTGAGTTGTATTTTAACGCATGCTGGTTCAAGTAAAGTGCCAATCAGCTATTTGTTAAATGCTGTGTAATAAATTTTTGTTGCCTGAATCAAGGTTTGGTCATCAATGGGTTCACCCTTTTCATTAGCACAGAAAATAATGTCATAGAGATGAATCATTGCTTCCCTGAATTCCTCTGCTCGGTTTGATTGGTTCAATACTTGCGTTGTTTCACTTGGTGGCTGGTTGAGGGGCTGCATCAGAGAGGCTTGATCAGGCTGCATTGTCAGAGTTCTTTTTTCCTCGGTGCGCTTGGCTTTCTGCCTGTTTTTTTCTGCTACAAATTCTTGAAAGTTTTCCTTGATGAGCATTGATACTACATCAGCCTTTTTTTGTTCCTTACTCATCCGAGATAGTTTGTTTGCCACTGATTTGTCGAGACTAACCGAAAGAGAAACCACATCCTTTTTCTGACGATGTTTTCTTATCCGCCAGGCATTTCCCATTCTTTGCGCGAATAGCGTGATGTCTGCGTGAGTTGGTTGTAGAGGGATAAATTGTTCGGCGATATATTGCTTCACTGCCCCTTGATAGGTGTAGTGGGAGATGCTAATGCCGTGTTTTGTTAAATACCGCTGTACCCAATTAATGGTCGCAGGCGTGTCTGAATCTAAAAAGTCGAATAGCTTGATCAATTCTGGATGGGGGATTGGCATGAAACTGTATATGATTACTTTTGTTACATGTAATGTAACATGTGTTTATTGTTCGCGCCATACAGTGTTTTAATTGGTTGTAACGTGGTAAAAGTCTAGAAATTAAAGGATTTTAATAAAGAAAAATGAATGTATTAAGCACGATGACCGGTGCAACACCCGAAACTAGGTTGATACTCATTACCTGGGCAGCTCGTTTTGGGATGAGTTTTCAAGCAGGTACTAGGGCTAAATTAGATGCTTTTGCTTTATCCACGCGTAATGTTAAAGAAGCGCTTGAATACCTTGTTCGCGAAGGTTACTTTTGGCAGGCTAGAAGCCTTTCTTCCTCCGCACTGAAGGTTAAAACCAAAGACAGTTTTGATTATGGGCTTACTATTGAAGGTTGGAGTCTATGGTGTAAATCGCTCGATAATTGTCCAGTTTGGGCTATGGAGATATGTCATCTGCTAGCTAATTCAAATCTAACAAATTCAGAGTTTCGTGATAGCTCTAAACCAATGAAAGTGTCGATACTTTTAGTTTGGGCTGTGTTAGTCAGTAAGGCGAATCAAGCAGGATATGTAGTTGGGTTCGAAAGTCTGGAGTTACAGAAGATGCTAGGCATGCCTAGGGCAAGAATTGATCGCTCTATATCAACCCTAGTTAAAGCTGGTTTTATCTCCCTTGTTGCTCCTGGTGTCGCTCGTTCAGTCTTGTTCGATCCGTTAAAACCCATTTACAAAATTCATCCCACGCGACCTGATAAAAAAACAATCAAACTTGGAGTCGATATATCTAAATAACTGATCCTAATAATGCTACACG